>NZ_JCASIG010000001.1:0-1131471 GCF_059685715.1 Telluria sp. ZB2R32
GCATTCCGGGAATGCTGGCGGCAATCAAGGCGTGCGCCCATTTTCCGACACTGCGAGGGCTGCTTGAAGCGTTTTCATTGCTAGCCTTGCCGAAAATGCCTAAACAGCGTTACAAGCACTGGAATACTCGTTTATGTTCCAGAATTTGCCTTGGCCGTCCAATCTAGCTCTGAGCTTCTCGTTTTGAGTTTTTACACAGCCTGGGTCGGAAGCAGACGCGGCGGGAGGTTCGTAACCGGGCAGAAGCGGACCTTGGAAAAGACACGGGTGATTGATGACGATTGCAGATGAGTTTCGCCGGTCCCTTAAGTTTGGCCTCACCGAACTAGCGACTAATGAATGGGCAGTAACAGAAGCGCGAGAACAAGTTGTCGGCGATGTGACGCCAAGCGAGGCGTTCGAGAGCATCGTTGATGTGTTGAGTTTGGCCGGAGAGCAAACCGATCCATACGCTTTTGCCTCATGTTGCTGGCTCGTGCTCGACCTCGCAAAGCTTAGCGATACGACTGAACTCCCAAGGAATCTGGAAGAGGTCGTGGCATCAATAGCCCCAGTCGCGAGCAATCTACAAGTCGAGGCCGAGCTACAAAAGGTGGCGAACTGGTACCGAGTGAACCGTTAGCAGAAATGAGACTGGTACAGAACGAACCTCCGCAATGGGTCGTTAGCGGACGCGTCACTGCTCCGTTATAAGTCCAGTTCACCACTGCTTGCAGCTCACGGTAGCACAGCATTACCAGTTGTAGATAACGCGACCTCGGGCATTGAATACCACGCGAGGTGCTCCAGCAGAATCCAGCTCACTTGACGCAGGGTGGATGTAGAGGCGAGTAAAGTCTTGGGCTTCTATACGCTTTTCGATGACGCGTACAAAGGCTGAAACTGCCTCATGCAGTTTGATGTATTTCTCGAACTGGAAGTCATCAAGCTGAACGATGAAGCCGATGTAAGCGCAGCCTTCTAACAAGGGTTCTAACGATGCCTGCTCTGCCAGCGATTGGCATGTGCGTGTTGCATCGGAAAGGGTTGTATTGAACAAGGCAGACATTGCTTCGCTCCAAGCTAGACATCATGCAAAATCCTAGCTTAGTGCAGCAAATCTGAAAGCTATCATTTCTGATAGGTGTCTTTAGTTAGCCCAGACCAAATACATGCGCCATCGAGGCGTGCGCGAACTGTTGGTAGCTGGGCAGCGTACGTGTTGATGGCCAGAGGTACTGGTGTTCAGGGAAGTTTTGGACAGGCAGCAAGTAAATTTGGGCCACCTCTTCATTCGCTTGGTTCATACGTACCCATAACACGAAGTCAACCGCAGGCGCATGCCGGACCGTCACTTTCCAGCAAGGGTGACTACGTTCGTAGCGACACCTGGTGCATAGCAGCCGCACAGTGACGCCGTTAACGCGATATGTTCGCGTCGTTACCTTCTCGATCTGAGCATTTGCATGACGAGCACAGCGCTCGAGTTCAATCGCCATATCCTTGGTCACGCAACGAAGCCTGTATCGCGTGATCGTTGCACGGGAGAGCGACGGGCCTGAGACGCCGGCGGCTTCATATGCCGCCACCAAGCCTCGAAAGCGTAACGCATAGGACTTGGCCGACGGCAGATCGCTCTTGTCGATAAGATCAGCAGAGACCTTGCCATTCTCAACAAGGATGTCGCGTAGTCCATCAAGCATTTCGTCATCAGTCCAATGCTTTCCGCGGCGCAGACGGACCTGCCTGGTCCGGTTGAACATATCTTTGCTCACGATCCCCTGAAAGGCGTCTTCGACCCTGATCCATTTGTGCAGGTCATTGGGACGACGTGAGCTTCTTAAGCGCTGCGTGCTTCGGTTGAAGATAAGAGTGCCGGCATATTTCTCGTTCGTGAGTATTGCTTTGACGTTGTGTGCCGACCATGCCCGGCCGTATTGGTTCTTCAGTCCTTCAGCGTTGAGGGTCCCGGCAATTCTTGTGTCGGGCATTTGTCTGTCTGTGCACATGTCGAAGATCCTGCGCACTACGGCGACTTCTTTGCTGGGGCCATGAACGAAACCGACCCGATCAGTAGGCAAACTCTTCCGTTCACCTATCTCGAGTGTTCGGGAAGTACGGCCATCGACTGAGAGGCACTGGCGTCTGAGACCATAGCCAGCGGAGCCACCTTGCTTGAACCCGGCTGCGGTAAGCCGGCACTGCGCCCTGAAGACCTTGGCCGAGAGTTCCCGACTGTACTCCGCAGCCATCGCGCGTTTTAGACCTTTGAGTAACGTCGCGAGCGGCGAGCCATCATTCGTGAAAGGCTCGGCGCAGTAAGAAACCATAATGCCGGCTTTGCGACATGCGTACTCGTAATAGGCACTCTCGTCGACATCCTGAAACCGCCCCCAGCGACTGACGTCGTAGACCAAGACCGTCGCATAAGCCGCTTGTCCTGACTGGACCTCCTTGAGAAGTCGTAAGAGCCCGTTTCGTCCATCGAGCGTAAGTCCGCTTCGTCCTTCGTCGCGATACACAGCAACCACCTCAAAATCGTGCTGTGCTGCATATTCTCGCAGGGCCGACTCCTGATGGTCAGTCGAATAGTTCTGATGTTCAGTTGACGCTCGGACGTACAGTGCCGCACCGGGTGTAGGAGACAAAGGCATGGCGAACTCCTCAGAAATGCTAACAACTCCGTGTCACGTAAACGTTGCGCTTTCCGCACCTTACCGGCCGAAAATTGCTGCGACCGATGTAAACTGTATCTCAGCAAAGCCTTCGAGATTGGATGCTTTTAGATACAGCGCTCCATTAGCCAGCTTCGCTGCTGGGATCAAGAAATAGTCGATCAGCTCATGCGTGTCCCCGTGCAATCGTGCTGTGATGACGAAATCAGCTCCTGGACAAGGTTTAACTCTCCAGTTCACGAAGCCCTTCTTAGGCCTGCGTCGGGTCGCTATCTCTATTTTTACGCGAACTGAGTCATTGATGATCAATCGATGCGGTGCTTCACCGTCATCAACGGTAGCCCCGGCGGATCGTGCATGGCTTGCGGCCTCTTCAACAAGGTCGCGTAGCCTGGTAGCGATGACCCTCTTGGTTTCGACAAAGACATGTGATGGACAACGGTCTAACCCAGCAGCGTCATACGCAGCGATAAGAGAACCAAACCCCCGTACGAAAAGCTGAGGGTCCGGCATAAATGGATCCGCTGCGATGATCTTAGCATTTACCTTGCCATGCCTCTTGTGGCATGTCTGAAGCAGGTTAAGCAACTCGTCTAAGGTATACCGGCGAAGGCGCCTTGCTCGCTCATCTCGTGCCTGGGCAAATAGTGATGGCGAGATTAGGGGCTCGACGGCTCCCTCATTTATGACCCATTGGTCGCTTGGGTTGGCTGTGCGGCGGCTGGAGAGTTTGCAAGACTTGCGGTTGAACGCCAGCGTTCCGCAGTACTTCAGATTCGTCAGCAGTGAATTGACCATGGAGTGTGTCCACGGCCTGCCGAACTCGCTGGCAACTCCCTCATCATTCAAGAGTCGTGCAATAGCAGGTTCGCTGAGTTTTTGCTCTAGATATAGCTCATACACCCTCCGAATCGTGGCAGCCTCATGCGCCGGCCCTGGTATGAGAACAACCCGATCGGTAACAGCTCCCTTTGCTTCACCGTACTCGAGTACTCGACGCGGGATTCCATCCTTTGTGATGGCCAGGCGCCTCAGGCCGTAGCCAGCGTGGCCGCCCTGCTTGTAGCCGAACTGAGTGAATCGACACTGGGCATTGAACGTCTTTGTCGAAAGCTCACGGCTATACTCGGCAGCCATTGTGCGCTTAATGCTCTTCATTAATGCGCCAAGAGGCGTGCCATCGTCAGCGAATTGTTCGCCACTGTAGACTACCTTGATGCCAGCGCGACGGCATGTATGCTCGTGGTAAGCCGCTTCGTCAACATCCTGAAACCTGCCCCAGCGGCTTACGTCGTAAACGATGATGAGTTGGAACGTAGCCTTCCCAGACTGTACATCGTGGATTAGGTTGCTCAGTCCGGTACGGCGTCGAATGTCGAGGCCACTCTTTCCTTCGTCAACATACTCTTTGACGATCTCGATTCCATTGCCGAGCGCATACTCATGGATCTTGGCACGCTGATGGTCGGTCGAGTAGTTCTGATTTTCCGTTGACATCCGCACATAGATCGCGGCCTGAGGTTGCTGGCTTGATGACACGGCTACGCTCCTTGTTGAGCTACCGATGAGACCTGTGGATCAAGGAGAGTAGCTGATTCGGACGAGAAGCGACGCGCGTATCAGGTGCGAGGGAGAGTGGGTGGTGCAGAGTGGAGGCGTCCTCAGGCACAAGCAATGCTAAAGAAAAAACGTCGGACGTCTGCTACCGACCCGAAACGGACCTTCGACTACTTGTATTTCGTTAGCTCTTCGGCAAGGTTTCGTTGTAGTTATCTGCGCACGCTTGCGCGTAGCTCAGAGGCAGGACCAGTACTGGCAACAGCGCGCACGGAAGCGAGCGTACCAAACTTGCCATCGATGTCAATGCTGTGATGCAACAGGAACAATTAGCCACAGTATCCAATGTGGCCAAACCAAAAGTTGACATCTCCACAAGCTGTACGTACACTTTTGGCTACCTGCTCTGTCGGACTATTCCTATATCGCTTACGGTACTGGTATATGGACAGAACCGCGTGTCATTAGCAATCTGTCATATCTTCGTCGTCGCCGCAACCTATGCGCTGTCATGGAAAGGCTGAAAATGAGGGCTTTTAATTGCTGTCTCGGATTAGTGATCGTCGGTGCACTCAGTGGTTGCACCTATAATCCAGTCTTACATTCTCATGCCGCCCAGTTCGGGCATAGCGGGCTCGTATATGCCTTGCCTAAGGCACAATTCCAGGTAGACGTCGTTCGCAAGGTTGTTAGCGCCCAAGACGTCGACGCTGCCAAAAAAGCGAGCGACGCGGCAACGGCATCGGTTGCTGCCGCGGATAAGGCAGCAGCCGATGCAAAAGGTGTGTTGGCGGCTGCGCAAACGAACGTCGACGCATCGACCACAGCGGATCCGGTCCAGACGAGAGAAAAACTCGAGAGCGAAAAAGCACTCGCCATGATACTGCTTCGAGCCCGTAGTGCCGAGCTGGAGGTGGCCAAGCTGCAGGCCGGAGAGGCAGCGAAGCGGCTGGCGCAGGCAACGGCGAACCTCGGGAAGATGGAGCAGTCGGTCGTGCTCAAGGCACTGAGCGCAGCGCCCGATCATCGATATCGCTACGCTGTCGTACTCGATCCGAGCATGGTACGCGACGATAACCTCAAGCTGACCACGGCCAGCGGCCTGCTGAACTCAACCGTCAATGAATCGACTGGCCAGGCAGGCGCGCTGTTGGTTAATCTCGTCTCGTCATTTGCCGGAGCCAAGGGACCAAAGACCGCCCGCAGCGCGCACTACGAGGCCCCGGCGGCAGGATGCGAGCCGTTTGCACTGTCGCGAACCTTCGACCCGACTGACATGGCCGAGTTGGTCACACTGGCGCAGGTGCTTGAGCAACAATCGCAAGGGGCGCTGCAGCTTGTGCATGAAGGCCGCGCTGTCGATATAACAGCATCTCCTGTAACCCCAGCTGCGTCGGGCATCGCAAGCAAGTTTCCAGATGGCAGGATGCCGGGCCTTGTTTACCGCGCGCCCAAGCTTACCACCATTGAGATCAGGGCGAAGAAATCGCCAGTGTGCATTTCACAAGCTCAACCAGCCTATGCCAGCCTCAGCTCCACGGTCCCCGATGCAAGCACTGCCTATCTTTTGCCTATCGAAGCAGGGGCATTCACAAAGAGCAAAGTGGAATACGCTTTCAAGGATGGGATGCCGATCACCTACAATACCGATCGTCCAAGCCAGGCCGTGGCGGTTGCCCGCCTTCCAGTCGAAATCATGAAAGCTATTGTCGAGGTTCCGGCATCGATTCTCAAGCTGCGCGTTGACTATGATTCCACTGCGAATGCCCTGACAGATGCAGAGACAAAAGCGCTTAAAGCACAACTCGACCTACTTAAGGCACAACGTGAGCTTGAAAATGCCCAATCGGCAGACCAGGACTAATTGTTGTCATGCCCTATTACGCCCCATCGTAGCCACCTTCTTCATGGCAAGCCTTGGGTCAATAGTCGCCCATGCCCAAGGTATCACCGGGCAGGCGATTGGTTCGGCAAAACGGATTCCAGAAACCGAGCTTCTTCCAAAGCTTGTTCCAGCTGGCGAGGTGGCACGGTTCGGTTACTCAAAGGCGTTCATCGTCGAAGGAGAGACTGCGTTTACTTCGGGCGCCGTGCTAGCTGCCTCAGAAATCCGTTTCCGGCCAGGGGGAAAGCTGGTACTGAGTGCTAGCCCTAGCCAGGGAAATCGAGAACAGGCGGTCTACATGATCACGCCACGCATCGTGATCGAGCCAGGGGCACAGCCTGCAATCGTTACCTGGGCGGGCAGCAGAGCACCTACTAGTACGCCGCCGCCGGCGGGAAAAGCTGCGCCCGGCGCCGCGGGATACGACGGATCGCCTGGTCGAAAGGGCGAGAACGGAACGACAGGCAACAACGGCACGGTAGGAAGATCACCGCCTACGTTGTATATAGCAACGCGCGAAATCGACGGCAAGCTGATCGTGGATTGGCGTGGGCAGGATGGTGGTCCAGGCGGAGCCGGCCAGGACGGCGGAGACGGGGGACACGGCGGCACTGGCAGGCCCGCTTCGTCCAGCCTGTTCGATTGCCGACGTGGCCCGGGCGATGGCGGTACCGGCGGGGATGGCGGTGATGGCGGAACTGGCGGGAGCGGCGGTCGCGGCGGTGATGGCGGCCTATTCGTGCTGGTTGCCTTGCCAGGTGATATACCCGGGATCGCGAGCCGGATTTTCGTCGATCACGCATCGGGTGTTGGCGGTTTCGGCGGACCTGGAGGAAATGCTGGAAGTGGCGGACCTGGAGGAAAGGCTGGCCGGCCTGCGCCCCCATTTTGCCGGGCCGACGGACGAAACGGCGCAGCAGGGCGCCCAGGAAGACCAGGGGCTACGCAGGCTGATAAGCGTGGCCAGCAGGGACTGCTAGGGGAAATCGCGGTGGGTGAGCTGACCGACATGCAGGCACGTGCGATTGGAATAGTGCAATGAACCGGTGTTGCGTCTATCTGGCCTTACTACTCATTCTGGTGGCAGGTAGCGCGACAGCGCAGCAGCATTTGCTCGATTCCCTCGAAGGGCGCCCGTTTACGGAAGAGACTACGAAGCTGGCCCTAGTTGTCTGGGCGCAAAGCTACACCCATCTTTCCGTCGTAGAAAACGCAGAGAACGACGGCAATCGCATCGAACAAGAACTGAGCAAACTCGGCTTCAGGCTGCTCAGAACGGTCCAAAACGCATCTAACCCGTCAGACATCATGGATCGGGTCCATGAGGTGAAAGCGCAAATTGCGGCGTCGGCCGGTCCGGTTATGGTTGTGTTCTATTTCGCGGGACACGGATTTCAGATCGAAGGCGAAAACTACCTTGCCACGACGTCGGCATCGAATGCGTCCACTGCCGAGCTGTTGGCTGGCAGCGTACCCGTTAAGGAGATTACCAGAAAGCTCACTCCGTCACGGCGCGCCGGCACCCTGTTGATGATGCTCGACGCGTGCAGGACGGTCCGCTTTGCCGACGGTGCACTCAAGGATTTCCCAATCCGCGACGATCTCGAGCCCGGGTTCCGGGAAGGAACCTTCATCGCCTCGGCATTGATCAGCACATCCGCGGCGCCTGACCAGGCCGCGCGGAGCCAGAGCAGCTTCGGCGGGAATAACAGTCCTTATACGAGGGCAGTCGCTCCGCTATTAAACAGCAATCTTTCATTGACCGAGCTGCTTGAGGAAACGCAGAAGCAGGTGTTGCTCGACACGGAGGTCCAGCGCCCAACGTGGATACCGGCCACCTGGAGTTCGACCTTCTTCTTCACGCCCTCGAAAGAGGCCGAGAAGTCCGACTTGGAAGCGTGGGCGAACGTCACCCGCAATGTCGAGAACATACGGAGCTGTTCTTTAAATTATCTGCTGACTCACCCGACTGGCAAATTCGCCACGCGCGCAGAGTATCTGTTCGCATTGGCAAACGGTGCCCCTACCAATTGTTCTATCCCTAAGGAGCAATGATGAAATCGACGACGATCCTACCGCTCACCGTGCTATGTGCCCTAGCTGTACACCAACCGTCGGCGTATTCGCAAACTGTTCCTGAAAAATCCTTGATGCGACAAGCCGTCGACCGGTTTAAGGCAAATGACAAAGGCGCGCGAATTATCGGGGGCACACCTGCGAAATGGCAGGAAAACAAGTGGCAGGTAGCGCTCGTATATGCAACAGATCCCGATAATCGCCGGGCCCAATTCTGCGGAGGATCGATCATCGCACCTGGATGGGTCCTGACAGCCGCCCATTGCATCGATAAGAACTATCCTGCGTCAGACTATGCCGTCCTGTCGGGCACTGACACCCTGCTGAAGGGAGGACAACGCTCTCGGGTCACCGAGTACATCGTGCATGAAGGCTGGCGCGTATCGGGCAACAAGAGCCAATACGACAACGACATCGCCCTACTCAGAATTTCCCCTTCTCCTGCGCTTGTCGGGTCGCCCATACCGCTAGTCGCGGCCAATACAGTCTTGGATAATCTCGATGTATTGGTAACCGGTTGGGGCGTGACCGAGTTTCGCCCGACTGGTACGGAGCTGTTGCAACAAGTAACCGTTCCTTCCGTCAACGAGAAAGTGTGCAACAGCGGCGTTGCCTACAATGGCGATGTAACCGGCAACATGTTTTGCGCAGGCGCCTACCAAAAGGATTCCTGCCAGGGCGACAGCGGCGGACCTGCCACTTCGTTGATTCAAGGCCAGCGCCGGCAAGTCGGGGTCGTTAGCTGGGGGATCGGATGCGGCGAAAAGAATAAGTATGGCGTATACACTCGCCTGCCCCTATACGTCGGGTGGATCGCCGGAAAAACCGACGGCGCCGTCAAATAGCCACAAGGATAGGGTGCTCAACCTTTCAAAGGTGTTTTCAATCGAGCAAGCTCAAGGAATCGCCAAGCGATAAGAAAAACGTTACTCGCGCCGGGCTATTAGTCTGTATGCAGCAAAGGATCAATCCTGCGCTACAATTTTTCGAGTAAGTTAGGGCGCTTCGAGGTGCGGCCCACGCGTGCTCTGTTCACCAATGCACTTCCGAAAAAGCGAGTGTCGGAATCATGGACGTCCCAGGTTGGCAACAATCAGTGGATAGACCGCTGAAAGATTGAGCTGTAGTTGCGCCCGCCTAAACGTTTAATGACTGCTTTCGACCCCAAAGCTGACGTTGCCAACTATTTTGAGCAGCGTTAAGTGCGCTGTTTCAGTATCTCGACTGAGCCCATTGCGGCAGGCCAAAGCTGGAGGTGGTAATGGTCGTTGCCCTCCAGCCCGTCGGCTGATACAGAGTCAAGACCTTCAAAGCTGGCACGAACGCGATAGAGACCCGAAGGGATCTTAATGCGCGCTGCGTTAGGAAAATAATCCGTGCAGCCTGCCGCGACAATAGCCCCGCTTTTCACCGCAGTAGAACACTCGACGACTGGTTCAACTTGTCGGCATTGGATATTGGCTCGCGCTCCAAGATGGCAATAGTAACGGGCACTTCAACATTACGAACTGTGCCAATTTAAATCCATTTTCCCAGTGTTCAGCGTCGCTCACCTTGGTCAACAGCTAGAGCCTGAACAAAGGCGAGAAACATTGCCTCATCATTTACCGCCTCAAGCTTTTCGTGTAACTGCGTCATCTCGCACGTTCTCGTTGTTCAGCGTTCTACGGCAAGGTCCGCTTTTGGCCGAAGCAGACGATCAATAAGCGATCAGTCTACCCGAGATGTTGCCAGATGGGAAAGCTAGGCTAGTCTACGTGGCTGAGGCGAGCTAAAGGTCTGCTCCCGACCAGATGAGCAGCGAACCGCGTGACTTGAGCGTCGCGTTGTACGCCTTCCGATTCATCGTTCCGTACTTCCCGGGAGTCGGTTTCATTCATAAAGGCTACCCGAGCATCGGACGTTATGCCGTCCGGCATGATGCATGCAACAGGGCTGTTCTACCGCTCACTCACCCCGCTTTTGGTGGACGATACTCAATCCTTCTTGGACATAGAAATCACCCGCAACTCAGCCTGCTTCCTCAATTTGTCTCGCAGTTCGTCGAGATCTTTCTTGAGACTGGCGATCTCATCGTTGGCGGCCAATAGATCAAGCTCGGTCTTCATGTGGGCGTCCTTAAGCTGGTTGTAAAGCTCCTTCCAGTCTTGCACGCGCTCCTTGAGCGAGCGGCGACGACTCGACTGTTTGTCTTGTTGTCCCTCCTCGAGTGGTTCTTGCGGCTTATGAAGCTTGTCGAGCCACGTACGCAGTTCAGTCACAAGTTCCTTGTACGGCTCCTTGTAAAGCACAGTGAGCGTAACGGAAGCGCGACGGGCTACTTCTGATAGATTTAGCTTTGTGGGGTGTGGGTACAAGCCTTCATTGCGCAGGACCTCGGTCTCGATCTGGGTCATCGCCGCCCTGATGGCCGCCTTATTGGTTGAGGCTGCCTTTTCCGTGCGCTTGACAGCGCCGTCGCGGATATTGGCCTTTGCCTCTTCACTAAGGCTCCGTACGGCTTCTCTCCTCTTGCTCATGCCGTCACTTCGCACATGTACGCAGCAATCGAGGGTATGCCAATGTACTCCTGCTCGATGTCTGGGAAGCGCCCGATGTTAACCCTAATCTGTCCGCCCCAATAGGCAGCCAATCCCCGTTCGTCGTCGGTCAGTGCCTGCTCGTATGCCTTGACGGCGGTGTCCAGAATCCCCCGAACGTCATCTCTCAGGAACTCACGCTCAAGTCTGTGGGAGCACTGGGCAGAGCACTTGCTGGGCTCTGGGCGCCCCTTGGAGTTGCGACTGCAGGGGCCCGCAGTGCCGGGAGATTTGGTGCAGATCACACCCTTACGCACGAGCATCCACTGCTGGCCCCCGTTGGTGAGTAGGCGCCCAAGCTCAATGGCGCTTTCGGCACCCCATTCCTCGCCCCTCTCGTGGGCCTCGTGCACCTGCTCTTGTACATGGGCGTCGATTAGATCGGCCGCTCCGCCGCCGCAGCCCCCGTGCAGGTCTCCCGACAAGCTTTGCCCAGCCATGCGGCGCAACTCGGCCTGAGCCATGACCTCCACCGCCTCGGCAGCGCGCATTACGTTCATCTCCCTGGCGATCGCCTCTATCTCCAACCGCAAATCCTTATTGGCCAGGATATAGTGAAGGGTCATCTCGATATCGCGGTGCCCGAAGATTTCGTGAAGCACCATCGGCGAGTCTACCAAGGCTAGTGCGACCGTCCGCGCCAAGGTCTTTCGCAGGCGGTGCGAGGTGAAGTTCTGTCCTGCCGGCGCCGGGTCCATGCCCAGAGCTTCGGTATAGTACTGCAGCCAAACATTTGTTAGCAGAAACGGCTCTTGGCTGTAGCTTTGTAAGTAGAATTTTCCCCAGAGGTGGGTATCAGGCTGATAGCTAGGGTCGCGGGCTTGGTTAATCTCGTCTAGCCGGGCCATCAGGAGCTCCTGGCTCTCCACGGCCTCCTTTACTTGCACAACTACTGGCCACTCGCGTATCTCGCCCTCATGGGCAGCGGCCGTCTTAAACGTCGTGCTGTCGACGTAGTAGCAGAGCTCGCCGGCTTTCGTCCGCTCTCTCACGCAGCCTCTGTTCATCTCAAGCAGTTCGGACTCACGCGGCCCCATCGTCAGCCCCACGATGACCTGGTGCGCTGTCTGTACGTAGGCCATGAGGTCGAAGCAGTCCCGCGGCGTCTGTGGCAACCACCCGTGCTCCTCACTGCTGGAAGTTAGCGCAAGACGGAAGGGGATGCGGAGCAACGGTCGCCCCGTGCTGTCCAGCCAAGTAAAGGATCGCAGCATGCGTTTAACGGCCTTTCTACGCGAATTCGCTAAATTCTCCTGACTTAACGAACCCGACCGAATTGCTTTTGCTGTCCTCCCGTAAATAAGAGCTAACCTAGGGGCCAATCGAACCAAATTTGGACCGATCTCACGCATGAGCCATAGGCTGCGCTTGGCTAAAAGTGCTGCGTAGTCGTCAGGCAAGGGCTTAAACTCATCCGGATTGTGTCGCGGTCGGTTATTGATGGAGTTACCGGCCTTGAGGTCCGCGCTCGCGCTCGTCCCCTGCGTGGCGAATACATCGCTCCAGTACCCGGCGTCTGCCCATTGAGATAGTCGATTGTCCAGCGCCTGGATGATGTTTGACCGGTTCGGGCTATCGCCCCCCTCCAGAGCCTCTTGGGCCGTGATCAGGCCGAAGACGCGCCGCTCGCCTTGCAGTGAAGTAGCCGATTTGTCTTGAGACTTCAGCCCCTTGACGAGCGCGATGGGCAAGCACGTAAGAAGGTTGGCGTCGTTGGCGAATTTAGCAATCGTTGAGGGGGCGAGGTGGGAACGCTTGTTAGTTGCATATGGATTGGCGCATCGAAGGAGCAGCAAAAAACGCGTCATTGTCAATACGGCCTGATCCAGCCAATAATCGATGTGCGGGTAACATTGTTCGCTGTCTTGTAGTCGGCCAAGTAAAAGAGTCTTCAGCCTCCGCCGAAGGTCAATGTGCGTATAAGAGGGTTTGCGCGCCTTCTTGATTAGCCAGTTTGCCGGCGTTTGCCAGATACCGTAGACGGCGCCGTGGTGCAAGGCGGACTGGACTTCCGCGAGTTCGTCGGGCTGCATGTACTGGAAGCGCCTGGCGTCCCAACGTGTTAAAGCGCCGTTGCATGACTTCACGATATCGTCCTTATTTAGGACCAGCAACGAGACACTGCGCCCGTCAGTATTTGGGTCGCTGTTTTGAATTTTCAGTAAGGTATTCATCTTCTTGCTCTACTAGGATCATGCTGCGGCATCAATGACTCTTGGCGCAAGGCGATTTAAATCGATTCAAAGGGCATGACTCGGTGCGCGCCACTTTCGATTTTCTTATTCCAATGCTCAATCGATTCATGGGCAGCAGAGGCCTCGAACCCGGCAAGCGCCAATTGTGTGTTCTCTATCTCTTCGATGTAGTCTGTCGCTGCTTCCCAAGAGGCCATACTCATGCTTGACTTAATATGGGTTAGCTCGGCCAAGCGACGTGCGATACCGTCCAGACTCTCGGGGGTAATAACTGCATGCGTCACGCATAACATGCAGCGTTGCACGTCGCAGACCCTCGTGCCATTCGGCTTGAAGTGCGGCGCCACATGGTGGGGCGGGTAGTACGGGTCACTGCAACGGGTGCCTAGTTGCGTAAGCATCAAGGTGCGGTAAGACTTCAGGCGCCTACGCTGCTCTTCGGAAGGCTTACCATGTTGCACAGTGAACGACACTACCGAGGGATCGGCTTGACCATGCTCCTCGACCTCGCTCCACCAAGCCTTCAATACTTCTCGAGCCTTCTTCTGGTTGCGCACCCGAACGACAACGTTGTTGGTGTAGGTAATCGTTGTACTTATTCGGCGATGACCAAGTACCCGCATTACCGTTAGGATGTCACCGCCGCTGAACTCATACCAGTGCAAAGCATAGGCGTCCCGAAAGTCGGTGGCGGTCATCTTACCAATAGGGTCCTCAGGGGTACGCTTATTCAGAGACTTAATAATTCCTTCGAGGAACGTGCCTGTCGCCGCTTTTCTACCGAAGTTAGTGTCGGTTAAACGATTGATGACACCGAATCCTGAGCGTTTACCTGTTGAGCTATATGTCCCATATAAAAAAAACAGTTGCGCCGCCTCTTCAATTCCTAGCTTCTCCTGCTCCAACGCCATAACCGCTTTCGCGTCCAAGCCAAGGGCAGTGGATTCGGCCAGCATTGCCTCAACGGCTTTGCCCTTCGCCTGCAACTGATCCCGTAAGGGCTGGGTCACCTCAATTAGGAAGTTGATGATTGAGTACGGTCCATGCTGTGTCTTCTTCAGGCCGCTGCAGCGTTGCTCAGTGTTCTTAGCTCGACGCTTGATCCCCCTCATGATGTAGCGATTCTTGTCGGTCGGGTGCGTCAGAAAAATTTGGTCATTGAACTTTAGGTCGAGGAGCACCGCTGGATTCCATCCAGTGGTCGCCAGGCACAGATGGAACGCCGCCCTGATGGCCGTGGCGTCGGGGAAGAAGTACGAGCTAAGCTCGGGATACCCCATGAATACGCCTCGCCTCGCCTGAATGCCTTTCGGATTGAGCTGCTCCGGCGTAGGCAGGGCGACTATATACGTCTGCTGCGTATCCTTGAACCGCCGCAGACTTTCCAGGATGAATTTCCGATCTCGAGGTAACTTTTGCGCCTCCTCGTCCGGCAGCATCAAAAGGCGCTGCGCAAAATCGTATTTGTCGCGCCAGCCGAACCACAGGCGTTTGAGCGCGTCCTTGACCCGCTTTACCTCGGCCAGGCTGTTCAGGTGCTTGACATTACCTAAGCCTCTCGCGGGTGGTCCTTGCCAGAGCAGTTGCTTCTCCCCTAGAGCCAAAAGCGTCAAGTTGAAACACCTGAGTGCGCTGAAGAATGATGGCCCGTCGAAATTTCGGTCGATAAGGGCCTGTCGGTGTACGTCTGAGAGTTCGGTCACCGACATAAGCTGCGGTGCGCCGGGAGCCTGAGCCTCGATTTCATCGAAGATGCGCCACATGGATCGCAAAGCCGTGAGTCTCTGACGGATGGTCGCATCCGCCTCACGCAATGCCAGATCACGCATCGCGGGTAGCAGTTCTAGGATCAGTTCATGTCGTCCGGTGAAGGCGGTGTTGCCTTTCCTCCTAGTGCCTGCATACCCCTGCGCCAATACTGACACGTCAAAGACCATGCCCGACAATGCGGTAACCCAGAAGTTCTCTTCAGCGAGCATCGCTGGAATTACCGTCTGCGATTGCTGCGCGACGTGAGCATCGTCGTGGACGCCTTTTGTCTGGACGATCAACGCGACGTTGGCGACGGCCGCTTCCACCTTGCCATGCTCTAGAAGGTGGTCTTTTCTGGTGATTCTGATGCTCATGCGATCTGCGTTACTGGTCTCTTGTAGGCTCTATGGCTCAATTTGTGCATCTAGGTGAGGTCGATTGGATCAGCGCCCGTCTCTTCGTCGGTTTCATCGAGAACGAGGGGGGTACCGAGCTGATTCATCGCCCAACGCAGGTACAGCATTGTGGTTTCTTCGGACAAATGTCCTAGTTGCGGCTGGATTCTGGTTTTGATGATGCTCAAGACATTCTTCTCATTGCCGCGTTCCTCGGCGTTGAGCCTCTGGAGCTCGTCCGACAACGTCATGCATGCCCAAAAATGGCGCCCCATGTGGGGACTCCAGCGGCCTGGGAATTCTCGTGGAACCGAGGTCCAAGCGTCCCAAACAGCCTTGCCCGTCCACTGCTGCCCGTTGTCGTCCCGCAAGAAAAGACGCAACAGTGAGGCCGCAACCAATTCTCGGTGCTTGCCCTTGAGGTCGGCCAAGCTTTTGGTCATGGCCTTGACGCGGTCCTTCCTTCGGTACTCATGCCACTTGAAGGCCAACGTTCTCGGCACGCGGATGTCTCTCCCATCCTTGCGCTCGTCGCCGGTGATCGAGCATGTTTCGAGCGTTCTACCTTTGCATCCCCACTTCAACTTAACCGCGACTTCCTGAAGGTGCAGCGGCTGTGTCGTATTGACCACTTCCCAATCTGAGGGATTTTGCGGAAGCGAATCGAGCCGCAGGCATACCGCCTCCTCTCGGCGAATCGCAGTGCGCAAGATCGAATCGGCGATCAACTCAAATGCGGCGCCATGAAGCTCCCTGGCCTTTTTAATCCACTCTACGACCTGTGGCTTGGTAGGAAGAGTAATATTTTGCGGTTTGGGTTTGCGCTTGTCTTCGCGCACCTCTAATTTTTTAGTGCTTTTGCGAGAACGATCGTGTCTGCCGTAGGAAACGGTAACTATCTTAGTTTTCACCTCGAACGGCTCTCGCTCACCAACGTCAGCCATCCATCGCAGGTACTGCACTGCAATTTCAACGCGCACCTCGACTGTGGCGTCTGCAAGCTTTCCGCCACTGCGCGACCACACCCCACTCGACATCTCCGTCCGATAGCGTTCAATGCTTTGCTCGTAGTCGCAACTCTGTAGGTCCAGGGCGCGGCGATCTGCCCAGTCCAGGAAATTCGCCAAGCGCTCCGCCGTGTTGATCATTGACTTGCGGGCCGGCTTTCTTGCCCCGAGCTTGTTATGGAAGCCCTCGGGGAACCGCCACTTGGCGTAGGCCAAGTCCAGGAGAAAGCGCAATGCGAGTCGATGTACCCCGGGCTTACGGTCGAAGATGAGCGGCCTTCCGATCATTTTTGGGTAGGCAGCAGCTGTCACTCCGTAACGAGGGACTTTTACGACTGAAAAGGGTCGGATGAGGTGCAAACTTTCCATTAAATGTTTCGCGCATTTTTACTCTCAGCAGTATAAACACTAACGCGCGGCATCTCAACAAATCGATAAAGAAAAGCTGCCAAGAACCTAAAGCGGCAGGTGTCGCTGTAATAGGCATTGTCGTAGGCGGTGTTGACGTGCACGGCGATATAGGTCGCGGTGTTCTTGCCGTCCAGCGACTGCCAGCCGAGCACGTTCTTCAGCGCGTCGTAGGTGTTCATCAAGCCCCACATCGCATTCACCGCGGCAGTCTGGCCATTCGCGTCGGTGGTGCTGCCGCCGCGGATGTACTGCTTGCCGTCGCCCCAGGTATTGGTCGCGTTGGTGTACATGTCGCCGGCCTTGCTGCCATTATTGGCATTCGTGATCGCCATCGCGCCATGGGTGCCGCCGGTGCCGCGTTCCGGATCGAGCATGCGGTAGCTGCCTTCGCTGAACGTGGTGCTGATCGGCACCTCGCCGTTGTACTGGCTCTTTCCCACGCCGACCACGTTCTGCAGCGCGCTCCAGCGGTCGATGATGCGCGCGTCCTTGGCGCTGACGACGGTGTCGTGGTAGTGCGGGTGGTCGCCGCGCTGCATGCGCGTGCGCACCAGGTAGGCCAGCTCGTAGCGGTCGACGACTTCCTGCACGTCAAGCGCATTCAGCTCGGCTTCGAGCTTGTTGACCGCGCCGGGCAACCGCTCCATTTTCATGACCGGATAGATCAGCAGTTCGGCCGTGGGCGGCGCGATGTGGACCGCTTCCGGCCCGGTGACCGACAGCGTGGCGCCGACGGCCGCGTCGATCGCCGCTTTCGGCGGCACCAGCGGTTTGACGTTGAAGTCCTGGGTGGCCGCGCCCAGCCGGTTGGCGGGGCCGCGTCCGAGGTGCAAGCGCCGGGTCGCGGCCGACTCGGAAACGATGGCGGCGGCATCGACCACCACCACCGACTCCGAACCGAACACGCGCAAGCCCTTGTAGGTGTGGGCGGCGCGCACCACCTGCGTGCCCTGGACGCCGGGATGCTGCTGGGCGAGCGCGAAGCCGTGGTTGTTGTCGAGCCCGCGCGCCGTGCGGCCTTGGGCCAGCTTCGATACGAGGGCGGCGCTGGCGGCGGCGGACCGGGTTACAGGCGCGCTCATCATGGGACCAGGCGCGGCAATGCCGGTACTTGCAATCAGGACGCCGAGGGGTGCAGCCAGCAGGCGAAGTTGAAGCTTCATCTCGTCTCCATTCGAAGAAAGTTCCGGCGGAAATGGGCCGGACATCATCGAAGTGTGAACGAGTATCAAGAAAAGAATTTGCCTAAACGCAAGAAGCCCCACACGCTGCGCGGGTACGCAACGGCGGGGCTTCCCTCAAGCTGAAACGGTCCGGCTACGCCAGCCGAAACCGCTTAATAACGATCGTCGTAGCGGTCGTCGTACCGGTCTTCCGAGCGGTCTTTCAGCAGGAAATAGGCGGCAGCACCGATGGCGCCGGCAATGGCGACCTTCTTCGCCAGGCCCGCCTTGTTGTGCTGCCACTCCGATTTCAGGCCCATCTCGCCCAGGATGTTCGGCACGTGGCCATGGGCCAGGTCGTCGACCACGCCTTCGACCACATTGATGCGGTCGGCGCCGAGCAGGATCAGCCAGTGGCGGATGTCGTTCTCCGAGAACTTGAACGCGGCGCGGCGCAGCAGGCCCGACAGCCCGGACGGCGGCTGTACCGTGCCGTGCAGTTGGGTGATGCCGGGCCGTTCGTTCGACACCAGCACCTCGACGCGCTGTTCCTGCGGCTGCGGCGTAGGCGCATCGGCCGGCGTATAGCGCGGCGGGGTACGCTCCATCGGCACCGCCGGACGGTTCTTGTGATCGAGGTCGGCGCCCCAGCCCTTGATGTGGGTCAGTTCCTCGCGTGTGCGGCGGTGCTGCTTCAGTTCGGGCTGGACCGGGTGGTCGTGCCCGTGGCTGTGGTCGTGATCGTGATCGTGATCGTTGTCGTGGCCGATATGGACGGTCATGTCGCGGTTATCCATGCGTGTGCCTCCTTATTTCGATGCGCTGGCCGTGACCGCGCGCACTTCGTGGGCACGCGGCGGGATCAGGATCGGTTTGATGCAGTTGTCGAGTTTGCTCGAGAAGATATGGTACGCATCCGCCACTTCTTCCAGCGGAATGCGGTGCGTGATGATCTGCTTCGGATCGATGTGTCCGGCGCGGATGTGCTCGATCAGGCGCGGCAGGTGGCGTTTGACGCTGGCCTGGTTCATGCGCATCGTGATGCCCTTGTTCAGCGCGTTACCGATCGGCACCGCATTGAAGGTCGGGCCATACACGCCGACGATCGAGACGTTGCCGCCCTTGCGCACCGAGTTGATGCACCAGTGCAGCACGGTGGCCGCGCCGGCCTGCATCTTCATCAGGCGGCCAGTGACCGTTTGCGCCACGCTGCCGGCGGCGTCGCCGCCGACCGCGTCGATGCAGACGTCGGCGCCCAGCCAGTCGGTCATCTTCTTGATGTGCAGCGCCATGTCGCCGACATCCTTGAAGTTCACTACTTCGCACTGGGCGAAGCGCTTGACGAATTCGAGGCGGTAGTCGACTTCGTCGACCACGATCACGCGCCCGGCGCCGAACAGCCAGGCCGATTTGGCGGCAAAGATGCCGACCGGGCCGGCGCCGAACACGACGACGGTATCGCCTTCCTTGATGTCGCCCATTTCCGCGGCCTGGTAGCCGGTCGGCAGCGCATCGGTCAGCAGCACCGCGTCGTCGTCGACGATGTCGTCCGGGATCTTGATCGGAGCAATGTCGGCCATCGGCACGCGCACGTATTCGGCCTGGCCGCCATCGTAGCCGCCGGCAGTGTGCGAATAGCCGTAGATGGCGCCGACGGCGGTCGCTTGCGCATTCACGTTGTGGCAATTACCGTAGAGCTCTTTCTGGCAGAAGAAGCAGGAGCCGCAGAAGATGTTGAACGGCACCAGCACGCGGTCGCCCACCTTCAGGGTTTCGACCTGGGAGCCGACTTCTTCGATGATGCCGATGAACTCGTGGCCAAAGGTGTGGCCGACCCGGGTATCCGGCACCATGCCGTGGTACAGGTGCAGGTCGGAGCCGCAGATGCACGAGCGCGTGACGCGGACGATGGCGTCGCCCGGATGCTCGATCACGGGGTCCGATTTGTGGGTCGCGCGGACGCGGTAAGGCCCTCGATAGTTCATTGCCAGCATAAATTCCTCCTCGAAAGTTTTGCAATGCCCACCGGCCGAACCAGGGCCGCTGAGCGCGTAGAACCTTAAGTTATGTCAAAACGCTATCGATTACCAGAAGCGCACGAACGAGAATTCGTGTTTTTTAGCGCTTTTTAACATTAAGTTCGCAGCAGGAAACCGACAATTCCTGCTGGAAGCAAAAATCACAGGCTGCGCGCCTCGAAGGTGTTGCATTGCTTCACGTCGCCGCCCTCGAAGCCGCGCTTGAACCAGCGCACCCGCTGCTCGGAACTGCCGTGGGTAAACGAGTCCGGTACCACGGTGCCGCGCGCCTGGCGCTGCAGGGCGTCGTCGCCGATGGCAGTGGCCGTGGCCAGCGCGCTTTCGATGTCGCCCTGCTCGAGCAAGGCTTCCTTTTGCTGCGTACGGTTGGCCCAGACGCCGGCAAAGCAATCCGCCTGCAATTCGAGCCGCACCGACAGCGCGTTGCCCTCGGTTTCCGAGGCTTGCGCCTGGGCCCGGTGCACCTGGTCCGACACGCCGACCAGCTTTTGCACGTGGTGGCCGACTTCGTGCGCGATCACATACGCCTGGGCAAACTCGCCGCCGACCTTGAAGCGCTCTTCCATCAGGCGGAAGAAGCTGAGGTCGATATACACGTTCTGGTCGGCCGGGCAGTAGAACGGGCCGGTGGCGGCATTGCCGGCACCGCAGGCGGTACCGGTACGGCCTTCGAACAGCACCAGCGTCGGCGCCCGATAGGTACTCCCCTGCTCGGCGAAGATCGGAGTCCAGACGTCCTCCGTATAGGCCAGAGTGGTGCGCACGAAGCGCGATTCGCGGTCGGTGGCCCGGGGCGCATTCGGGTCGCGCTGCTGCTGCACCTGCGGCGCCGGTCCGCCCCCGCCGCCGAGGATGCCCAGCACCGTGCCCGGATCGACGCCGAAGACCAGCGAGGCCACCAGGGCGATGGCCACCGTGCCCAGGCCGATGCCGCGCCCGCCGATGTTGAAACCGCCGCCTCCGCCACCGCCGCCGTCGCCGCGGCGGTCCTCGACGTTATCGCTTTCGCGGTCGCCTTCCCACTTCATCGCGGCCGCCGCAGGTTGGTCGAATTCGTGCTTGCGCGCGCATCCTTCAGGCGAAATTCCTCGTCCACGGCCAGGCCGGCGCGGGCGTCGTCGTTGAGGGTGCGTTCATGGCGTTCGCGTTCGACTTCGCGGTCGACGCGCATGTGTTCCTGGTCGGGAAGAAGTGGCTTCATCGTTGTCCTTTGTTTCTCGATTGTCTTGCGCCGGCACCGTTGCCAACTTGAACATGGATGCAGTATGGACGCGCCCCGCAAAACGGTATGTTCGGGTATTCACATAAGCGCCCCGCCGCGCTGCCTTTATGTGCGCCAGCGCACAGAAGCCGGCCTATCGGTACCGCATGCTGGCACGCATGACCACTTCCTCCATCGATACCGACGCCCTGCTCGCGCTTGGCCAGGCCCTGCAGCATGCAGGCTACCAATTCACCACCATCACGCCGGCGACGCACCGCCGCGTCAATGGCCGTCCCGAGAACGACTGGGCACGTGATCTGCGGGGCGTGTTCGGCTGGAGCCGGCCGTTTCGAGAGGACACGCTGCCGGGCGAGATCGTGGCGTTGATGCGGCGCGCGGGCGTGCTGGCCGAGCGCAACGGCAAGCTGTGCGCCACCGTGCGCGCCTCGACCATCGGCACGCGCCTGTATTTTCACTCGGCCTTTCCGACGCGCGAGGAAGACGCGGTCTTCTTCGGCCCGGATACCTACCGCTACGTCGCGGCCCTGAAGCGGGCGATGGAAAACATGACGCCGCCGCGGCGCGCGGTCGACATCGGCGCCGGCGGCGGGCCGGGTGCGATCGAGGTGGCGGCGCGCTTTCCGCAGACTGAGACGATCGCGGCCGACATCAACGAACGCGCCCTGATGCTGGCCGGCGTCAACGCCCGCCTGAACGGCACCGCCAACGTGCAGGCGCGCCACAGCGACCTGCTGAAAGACCTGGACGGCGAATTCGGCCTGGTGCTGTCGAACCCGCCCTTCATCCTCGACCCCGACAAGCTGCGCTACCGCCACGGCGGCGACATGCGCGGCGCCGGCCTGTCGCTGCAGATCGTCGAAGCCGGACTGCAGCGCCTGCGCGCGGGCGGCACGCTGCTGCTGTACACGGGCATCGCCATCGTCGATGGCCGCGACGAGTTCCTGGAAGCGATCCAGCCGCAGCTCGATACCGCCTGCGCTGACTGGAGCTATGAAGAACTCGACCCCGACATCTTTGGCGGGCAGCTCGATTGCGAAGGGTATGAAGAGGTGGAGCGGATCGCAGCGGTGTGGTTGCGGGCAACCAGGCGATCTTGAAGCCTAGCGGTTCGCGAGCGCGCGCAGGCTTGGGACGACCTCGTGCAGGCTGGCCGCTTCGCAGGTCGGGATCGCCTGCGAATCATTGTCCAAGTGGTCCGGATTGAACCAGCAACTGTCGATGCCGAAGCGGTTGGCGCCGAGGATGTCGGCATCGAGCCGGTCGCCGACGATGACGGTTTCCTCTCTCACGAAGCGGCGCGCCTTGCGCGTGGCGTAGTCGAAGAAGCGGCTGTCCGGCTTGGCATAGCCGCAGGCCTCGGACGTCGCCACAAAAGAGATATGCGCGGCCAGATTTGACGCGGCGATGCGGCGGTGCTGGATATGGTCGACGCCGTTGGTGATGATGCCGACCTCGCCGACCGCCGCCAGGGTTTCGCATACCTCGATTGCGCCATCGATCAGTACCACCGTCTCGGACAGCGATTCAAGGTAGAGCGCACTGGCTGCCACCGGATCGAGGTCGAGTTCGTTTTGCAGAAAGGTCTGGTGGAAGCGTTCGACCTTCAGCGCATCCTTCGACACCAGCCCTGCTTCGAAACGGCGCCAGAGGGCCAGGTTGATGGCCTGGTACTTCGGGAACAGCGTGTCGATTCCCTCTTGCAGGCCGAGCTGCTGCATCGTGCGCAGGAAGGAGAGCCGCTCGGATGCCTTGAAGTCGAGCAGCGTGTCGTCGAGGTCGAAGAGGAACAGGCGGTGGTTCATGGTATCTGTGCGAACAATGATCTACGTTCCGCTGGGCACAGGTGCCCAGCCTCCCGAAAATGAAAAAAGCTCCCTGCGGGAGCTTTTTTCATTTTCTGGCGGAGAGGGTGGGATTCGAACCCACGGTACGATTTAACGTACGCCTGATTTCGAGTCAGGTACATTCGACCACTCTGCCACCTCTCCAGAATCGGTGTTGCGGTCGCTGCAAGGCTGGCATTATAGCGGCCGGTCTTCGGTTGTGCAAGGGAATGATGTCACAGGCATAAACCCGCGGCTATGGTGCACCGTAGGGTGGACTCCTGAGTCCACGCGTTCGTACCTTTGCAGATCCTACCGCCTCCATAACCGCGCACTGCGAAGAATGGCTCCCTGCGGGAGCGTTGTACGGCGGGTGGGATTCGCCCACGTGCCGCGGGCCGCCCGTGCGCAAGTATGCGCACGTCTTCGAATCTACCGCCTTGGCGACACACGCAAGGCCCGCGGATAAGGGCGCCCCACGCCCTTATCCCCTTGCCCCTCTCCGCCACCAAATAAAAAAGGACTCCCGAGGGAGTCCTTTTTTATTTATTGGCGGAGAGGGTGGGATTCGAACCCACGGTACGATTTAACGTACGCCTGATTTCGAGTCAGGTACATTCGACCACTCTGCCACCTCTCCAGGTAACCGGTCGCTTGTTTGCGAGAGGCCACATTATAGCAGCCGTTCGCGAAAACGGAAGAGCTATTTACGCGGAAGCAGCCAAACGCTCCAGGCCGCCCATGTACGGCCGCAGCACGTCGGGAATCACCACGCTGCCGTCCGCCTGCTGGTAGTTCTCCAGCACCGCCACCAGCGTGCGGCCGACGGCCAGGCCGGAGCCGTTCAGGGTGTGCAGCAGTTCCGGCTTGTTCTGGGCGTTGCGGAAGCGCGCGCCCATGCGGCGGGCCTGGAAGGCTTCCATGTTCGACAGCGAGGAAATCTCGCGGTAGGTATTTTGCGCCGGCAGCCAGACTTCCAGGTCGAAGGTCTTGGCGGCGCCGAAGCCCATGTCGCCGGTGCACAGCGACATTACGCGGTACGGCAGGCCGAGCGACTGCAGGATGAATTCGGCGTGGCCGACCATCTCGTCGAGCGCCGCGTACGATTGTTCGGGATGGGCGATCTGGACCATCTCGACCTTGTCGAACTGGTGCTGGCGGATCATGCCGCGCGTGTCGCGGCCGTAGCTGCCGGCTTCCGAGCGGAAGCATGGGGTGTGCGCGGTCATCCTGATCGGCAGCGCATCCAGCGGCACGATCTCGTCGCGCACGACGTTGGTCAGCGTGACTTCCGAGGTCGGGATCAGGTAGAAGGTCTCGCCCTCGCCTTCCACGCCGCCCTTCTTCACCGAGAACAGGTCTTCCTCGAACTTCGGCAACTGGCCGGTGCCACGCAGCGAATCGGCGTTGACCATGTACGGCGTGTAGCACTCGAGGTAGCCGTGCTTGTCGGTATGCGTGTCGAGCATGTACTGCGCCAGCGCGCGGTGCAGGCGCGCGATGCCGCCCTTCATGACCGAGAAGCGCGAACCGGTCAGCTTGGTCGCGGTGTCGAAGTCCAGGCCCAGCTTGGCGCCGATGTCGACGTGGTCTTTTACTTCGAAGTCGAAGTGTGGGGGCGTGCCGACCTTGCGCACTTCGACGTTGCCCGACTCGTCGACGCCGGCCGGGACCGATTCGTGCGGCAGGTTCGGGATCGCCGCCATGAAGTCGGCCATCTTGCGCTGGACTTCACCGAGCGCGACTTCGTTGGCTTTCAGTTCGTCGCCCAGGCCCGCCACTTCCGCCATCACGCCGGCGGTGTCCTCGCCCTTGCCCTTCAACATGCCGATCTGCTTGGACAGCGAATTGCGCTTGCCCTGCAGTTCTTCGGTGCGGGTCTGGAGCGACTTGCGCTCGGCTTCGATCGCATTGAAGCCAGCCACGTCGAGCTGGAATTTGCGCGCGGCCAGGCGCGCGGCGACGGTGTCGATGTCCTTGCGGAGGAGTTGGATATCTATCATTGTGGGCTATCGTAGGATGGGTTGGGACAGCGGTATGTCGCGCAGTTTGTCTAATCTGCAATTGTACCAAGTAGATAGCGGTTCTTGAGACCCCGATTCAGCGCTCGTTCGCGTCCGCATCCAGCTGGCGCAGGAAGGCCAGCTTTTCCGCCACCTTGGCCTCCACGCCGCGCGGCACCGGCTGGTACCAACGCGGCTCCGGCATGCCCTCGGGCAGGTAGGTTTCGCCGGCGGCATACGCGTTCGGCTCGTCGTGGGCGTAGCGGTATTCATGGCCGTAGCCGAGCTCCTTCATGAGCTTGGTCGGGGCATTGCGCAGGTGGACCGGCACTTCGCGCGACTTGTCCTTGCGCACAAAAGCCATGGCGGCGTTGAAGGCGTTGTAGCCGGCATTGCTCTTGGCGGCGATGGCGAGATAGACCACGGCCTGCCCCAGCGCCAGTTCGCCCTCGGGCGAGCCGAGGCGCTCGTAGGTGGTGGCGGCGTCGTTGGCGATCTGCAGCGCGCGCGGGTCGGCCAGGCCGATGTCCTCCCAGGCCATGCGCACGATGCGGCGCGACAGGTACTTGGCGTCGGCGCCGCCATCGAGCATGCGGCACAGCCAGTACAGGGCCGCGTCCGGATGCGAGCCGCGCACCGACTTGTGCAGGGCCGAGATCTGGTCGTAGAAATTGTCGCCGCCTTTGTCGAAGCGGCGCGAATTGAGGGTCAGGGCGTTGTCGACGAATTCGCCGGTAATCGTCGTGATGCCGCTCGTCTCGGCCGAGGTCTTGGTCTGCTCGAGCAGGTTCAGGAAGCGGCGGGCGTCGCCGTCGGCGTAGCCGATCAGGGTCGAAATCGCGATCTCGTCGAATTTCAGATGCGCGAGCACGCGCTGCTGGGCGCGCGCCAGCAGCTGGCGCATCTCGTCGTCGTTCAGCGCTTTCAGCACGTACACCTGCGAGCGCGACAGCAGCGCCGAGTTCACCTCGAACGACGGGTTTTCGGTGGTGGCGCCGATCAGCGTCACCAGGCCCGATTCGACGAAGGGCAGCAAGGCGTCCTGCTGCGACTTGTTAAAGCGGTGGATCTCGTCGATGAACAGGATCGTGTGCTTGCCGCGCGCCAGGTACTGCTCGGCCTGCTCGACCGAGGCGCGGATGTCCTTCACGCCCGAGAGCACCGCCGACAGCGCGATGAATTCGCAATCGAAGGCGTAGGCCGTGAGGCGCGCGAGCGTGGTCTTGCCGACGCCGGGCGGCCCCCACAGGATCATCGAGTGCGGCTTGCCGGACTTGAACACCAGGTTCAGCGGCTTGCCGGGCCCGAGCAGATGGCTCTGGCCGATCACTTCGTCGATGGTGCGCGGACGCAGGGCTTCGGCCAGCGGCGCGGCCGGTTCGTTACGGAACAGGTCATCCACGGCGGACTCCGGTGGCGCGGGACGCAGGCATGGCAATCAGCAGTTTGTTGTACATGCGGCTAGTGTAGCCGATGCCGCGCTCAGGGCTGCGCGAGCATCGGACGATCGCGCCGGCCACGCAGGTCGACTTGCGCACGACGCTTGCTTGTCGATGCCGGCAACTGACGCAATCCCGCCCGAGGGTCACTTCAGCAAGACCCGGCCGTAAACCGTCTTGTCGCGCGAGTCGGCGATGCCCGGCGCCAACGTGAACTTGCAGCTTTGCAGGTAGGCGATGGCCTCGGCGGCCAGGTCGGCCGGAACCGTGCCGCGCTCGGCCCGGGTGTATTGGGGCGTTCCGTCCGGACGGACCAGCGAGCGCACCAGGATGCCGTCCGGACCGCTGGGCGTGCGGTCGAACACCCTGAAACCGGCGAAGCGCTCGGATGGCGCACAGCTGTCTGGAACGAGGATGCGCCGCCCGGGCGGCGTGTCGAGCGACCACACGTACTCGAAGCGATGGCGCGTCGTGGTGTCCCGCACCGGCGCCTTCGTCTTGCAGCCCTCGAACATCTCGACCGTGAAACGGTCGAGCGTTTGCCAGCCGCTCGATTGCTTGACGACGATATCGAGCGGGCGGCCGTCGGCGCCGAGGCTGAATTCCAGCTGCGTCTTCCCTTCGAGCACGTACGATACCGCCTCGAATGGATATTCAACGACACCGCACTGCATCCACGGGGCAGTCGGCTTGGCCGGGACGGACGGCTCCTCGGTGGGCGCCGCCTGGGCAAGGAAACTGGCGACGTTCAGGGCGATCAGGCAGCACAGCGGTTTTACGTGCATTCGGTCATCCGTTCGAGCCTGCCTGGCGCTCGTCGATCAGTTGTTGTTGACTTCGGCGCCCTTGGGAATCTCGAACTTGAACTGCTGGGCGCCGAGCGATGGGTTACGCTGGAAACTTGTAAATTTTAATACAGAAGTTTGCCCAAAGGTATCTTTAAGTTCCATCGCTTCCGGCGTGCCGTTCTTCAGGCCGATGCTGATCTGCTCGAAGGTGGTGTCCTTCGCTTTCGGGACGGCGTTGAGCCATTCGAGGCCGTCGCGGGTGCCCGCTTCGGACAGGGTGAAGTTCTTTTCCAGGTCGTTGCTGCCGAACAGGATCGCCGCGGGTGAGGAGCCGAGCGCGTTGCCGAGTTTCCTGACGGTGACCTGGTTCAGGTCCTTGTCGTAGATGTAGAGCGAGTCGCCGTCGGCCTGCAGCAGCTGGTCGTAGGGCTTGGTGTAGTTCCAGATGAACTTGCCGGGGCGGGCGAAGACGAAGGTGCCGCTCGAGACGGGCGAGATCTTGCCGGTCTGGGATTTGCGTTGTTGTTGCTGGGTGAATTCGCCCTTTGCCGCTTTCGTGGTGGCGACGAAGGATTTGAACTGGTCGAGGGCGGTGGCGTGGGCGGCGCCGGACAAGGCCAGGGTAATAGTGGCGATCAGGGCGATTTTGTTTTGGGCGATCATTGGGGTCCTTTTTCAGTGTGCGGTGTGCATGGGTATGACCGCGTGGGCACGAGTGCCCACCCTACGTTACACATCGGTAGCAGTCAGTACGGAAGCGAACGAGCCGCTTATTCGGCCTGGGTCGCCGGCACGAGGATGTCGCGGTTGCCGTTGCTTTGCATCGGCGAGACGACGCCGCTGTTTTCCATCTGCTCGAGCAGGCGCGCGGCGCGGTTGTAGCCGATGCGCAGGTGGCGCTGCACCAGCGAGATCGAGGCGCGGCGGTTTTTCAGCACCACGGCGACGGCCTGGTCGTACATGGCGTCGGACTCGCCGCCGCCCTCGCCCGCCGCTTCGCCGCCAGCGCCACCCTCTTCCAGCGTGCCGCCTTCCAGGATGCCTTCAATGTAATTCGGTTCGCCCAGCGACTGAAGGTGTTTTACAACTCGATGCACTTCGTCGTCCGAGACGAAGGCGCCGTGCACGCGCACCGGCAGGCCGGTACCGGGCGGCATGTAGAGCATGTCGCCCATGCCCAGCAGCGCTTCGGCGCCCATCTGGTCGAGAATGGTGCGCGAGTCGATCTTGGATGACACCTGGAACGCGATGCGGGTCGGGATGTTGGCCTTGATCAGGCCGGTGATCACGTCGACCGACGGGCGCTGCGTCGCCAGGATCAGGTGGATGCCGGCGGCGCGCGCCTTTTGCGCGATACGGGCGATCAGCTCTTCGACCTTTTTACCGACCACCATCATCAGGTCGGCCAATTCGTCGATGATGATGACGATCGTCGGCAGCTTTTCCAGCGGCTCCGGATTGTCGGGCATGATCGAGAACGGGTTCGGGATGTGCTCTTCGCGCTTGTCCGCTTCGGCAATCTTGGTGTTGTAGCCGGCCAGGTTGCGCACGCCCAGCTTCGACATCAGCTTGTAGCGGCGCTCCATCTCGTTCACCGCCCAGTTCAGCGCATGGCCGGCCTGGCGCATGTCGGTCACGACCGGCGCCAGCAGGTGCGGGATGCCTTCGTACACCGACATTTCCAGCATCTTCGGATCGATCAGGATCAGGCGTACGTCGGCCGGGTCGGATTTATAGAGCAGCGACAGGATGGTCGCGTTGATGCCGACCGATTTACCGGAACCGGTGGTACCGGCCACCAGCAGGTGCGGCATCTTGGCCAGGTCGGCCACCACCGGCTTGCCGGCGATGTCCTTGCCCAGCGCGACGGTCAGGTTCGAGGCGCTGTCGTTGTACACCTTGGAACCGACAATTTCGGTCAGGCGCACGATCTGGCGCTTCGGATTCGGCAGTTCCAGCGCCATGTAGTTCTTGCCGGGGATGGTTTCCACCACGCGGATCGAGGTCAGCGACAGCGAACGCGCCAGGTCGCGCGCCAGGTTGACGATCTGGCTGCCCTTGACGCCGGTGGCCGGTTCGATTTCGTAGCGCGTGACGACCGGGCCCGGGAAGGCCGCCACGACCTTGGCTTCGACGCCGAAGTCGGACAGCTTTTTCTCGATCAGGCGGCTGGTGAATTCGAGCGTATCGACGCCGACGGTTTCCTGCACCGGCGGAGGTTCGTCCAGCAGCGACAACGGTGGCAGCGGCGAATCGCCCGGCAGGTCGCGGAAGAGCGGCGTCTGCTGTTCTTTCTGGGCGCGCTCGCCTTTGGGCACCGACATCATCTGCGGTTCGACGCGGATCGGTGGTGGTTCGCTCGGCATCGCCACGGTCTGGGCGGCGACCGCGTTCGGGCCGGCCGGCGCCGGCGCCGCCAGCGATGGGGCAACCCGTGCAGGCGTCGGCGTCTTGGCCAGCACAGGCGCCGGCTCATCGTCCTCATCGTCCAGTTGCGGCTCGGCGCGGCGTGGCGCGGCCGGCTTCTCGATGTGCTTCGCCCGTTCGGTCACCACCGCTTCGTCGCGCGCGACGGCCGCGGCCTCGCCCTGGCGGCGGTCTTCGCGGTCTTCCACGCGCAGGCGGAACCAGTCCATCGCGCCTTCGAAGCTGGCGCCGATGCGCTCGGCCACGGCCAGCCACGACACCTGGAAGAACAGCGAAAAGCCGAGGCCGAACAACAGCAACAGCAGCAGGGTCGCGCCGGTGAAGCCGAAGGCGACCTGCGAGGAATGGCCCAGCAGCTGGCCCAGCACCCCGCCCGGGGCGCGCGGCAATTCGACGTCCCAGGACCACATGCGCAGGTATTCGAGGCCCATGCTGCCCGTAAACATCAGGGCGAAACCGATCCAGCGGACGATGAATTCGTCCTGGTGTTCGGGTTCGGCCGGCACGGGCAGCTTGTCGGTCAGGCGCAGGTAGCCGCGCCAGACGGTGCGCAGGAACAGCGCACCCCACCACCAGGCGGAAAAGCCGAAGATGTAGAGCAGCAGGTCGGCCAGCCAGGCGCCGGCCTTGCCGCCCAGGTTGGTAATGACCGGCACCACGTTCTCGTGCGACCAGCCCGGATCGGCCTTGTTATAGCTCAACAATATCAACACAAAATACAGGAAAGCGACGGCCATGGCGATCCAGCGCGCCTCCAGCAGGAGACGGGCAAGACGGCGCGGCATCGGCGATCGCGGGGACGGATGACGGGGGGGTGTCGGGGACTGGGCGGTACTCTTCTTGCTCATGCTGCGAGGGGCTGATGTGTTCGCTTTTGCGGAATCCGGTCATTCTAAGCCATATGGACGCGCGAGGCCCGCGATTCATGCTCATGCGCATCATCGTCTATAATCGACGTCGTATTCGGGCACCTTGATTTATCCCAGCCCCGTCCCCAGTTTCTCACTTCTTAACGATTACCTCGCACCCCATGACCACTAAGAAACACGCCAAAGTCCTGATCCTCGGTTCCGGTCCCGCCGGCTACAGCGCCGCCGTCTACGCCGCACGCGCCAACTTGAGCCCGATGCTGGTGACCGGCGTCGAACAGGGCGGCCAGCTGATGACCACGACCGACGTCGAGAACTGGCCGGGCGACCCGCTGGGCGTGCAAGGTCCGGAACTGATGGCGCGCCTGCTGCAGCACGCCGAGCGTTTCAATACCGAAATCGTGTTCGACCACATCCACACGACCTACCTCAACGAAAAACCGATCCGCCTGGTCGGCGACTCGCACGAATTCACCTGCGACGCCCTGATCATCGCCACCGGCGCCTCGGCCCAGTACCTCGGCCTGGAATCGGAACAGGCCTTCATGGGCCGCGGCGTGTCGGCTTGCGCCACCTGCGACGGCTTCTTCTACCGCAACCAGGAAGTGGCGGTCATCGGCGGCGGCAATACCGCGGTCGAGGAAGCGCTGTATTTGGCCGGTATCGCCTCGAAAGTCACCCTGATTCACCGCCGCGACAAGTTCCGCGCCGAGCCGATCCTGGTCGACCGCCTGATGCACAAGGTTGGCGAAGGCAAGATTGTGCTGGAACTGAACCAGACGCTGGACGAAGTCCTGGGCGACAACAGCGGCGTCACCGGCCTGCGCCTGAAGTCGGCTGCGAATGGCGAGAGCAAGGACCTGACCGTGCATGGTCTGTTCGTGGCGATCGGCCACAAGCCGAACACGATGATCTTCGAAGGCCAGCTCGAGATGCACAATGGCTACATCAAAACCCGCAGCGGTACCGAAGGCATGGCCACCGCCACCAGCGTGCCGGGCGTGTTCGCGGCCGGCGACGTGCAGGACCACATCTACCGCCAGGCGATCACCAGCTCGGGTACCGGCTGCATGGCCGCGCTCGATGCGCAGCGTTACCTGGAAGCCCTGGAAGACGACCAGAAATAACAGGAACACGATGGCGGGCATGAAAGACTTCGGCGATTTGAAATCCTTCCGCGACCAGCTGAAGGAAGACGAGCGCGTGCGCGCCATCGAAGCGGCCGAGCGCGAGCGGCGCGAGCGCATTGCGCGTGAACGCGCCATCGAATTCCGCAGCGCGATGGACGGCGTGAAAAAGATGCCGGAGTCGAACCGCTACGTCTACCGCCCGGTGCAGGAAGCGCTGCTGCGCGAGCAGCCGGCCAAACGCGTGCTGTCCCAGGAAGAGGACGACGCCCTCGTGCTGCAGCAGTCGCTCTCCGACATGTTCGACGTCGATGGCCTGCTGGAGGACAATCCGACGCTTTCGTACGCGAAGGCAGGCGTCGGCCCCGATGTGGTGAAAAAGCTGCGCAAGCGCCACTGGCCGATCCAGGACGAACTCGACCTGCATGGCATGACGCGCGACACCGCGCGCGGCCAGCTGGGTGACTTCGTGGGGCGCTGGGTACGCCGCGGCGTGCGCTGCGTGCGCATCATCCACGGCATCGGCTACGGCTCGCCCAACGGCGAGCCGGTGCTGCGCTCGGTCGTGCACAGCTGGCTGGTGCAGCTCGACGAGGTCGTCGCCTTTTGCGGGGCGGGCCGGAAAGAAGGCGGCCACGGCGCGCTGATCGTGCTGCTCAAACCTGTTCTCGACCGATAATTGCAGTTCCCGCCGCTACCGGGATACAACACTTTCCCTAAAACAATAATGTACCGGCGACACCGAATCGGCTGTCGTTGTAGAATTTCGCCATTGCCGCACACGTATATGCATGTGCTCCGTCCGGGGTCCGGATCAGCCTGAGCGCCCACTATAAGGGAAGACCATTGAAGTCCAGTACGATCGCTCCCATGTCCGCGCCGGTCCTGGTCGACCTGCAGTCCTGTGCCGAGGAACCGATTCACATTCCCGGATTCATCCAGCCGCACGGCTTCCTGCTGTTCTTTGGCCTGGACGGTGCGCTCGAGGGCTGGAGCGATAACGCCCCCGGCGAACTGGGCCTGCTGGCGATCGGCCAGAGCGCCGCCGTCCTGCCCTTGCCCGCGCTTGCCGCCGAACTGATCGCCGAGTGCGTCGACGGCCAGATGGAAGGCGAATATGCGCCCGCCTTTGGCGCCGTCGAACTGGGCGGCGCGGACTACGACTGCATCGTGCACGCCACGCACGGGCGCATCGTCGCCGAGTTCGAAACGCGCGACGTTCCCGCCGATGCGGTGGCCCTGTTCGCCGTCAAGGCGCACAGCTCGATCGAGCGCGTGCGACGCCAGAAGACGGTCGATGCCCTGCTGGAAACGGCCGTGCGCCAGGTGCGCGAATTCACGGGTTTCGACCGCGTCATGGCCTACCGTTTCCGCGAGGACGACAGCGGCGACGTCGTCGCCGAGGCGCGCCGCGAGGACCTGGTGCCCTACGTCGGCCAGCGCTATCCGGCCAGCGACATCCCGGCCCAGGCGCGCCGCATGTACATCCTGACGACGCTGCGCATGATCGGCAACGTCGGCTACGCCCCGGTGCCGATGCTGGGGGAGCCCGGCGCCCAGCCGCTCGACATGAGCTACAGCGTGCTGCGCAGCGTCTCGCCGATCCACGTCGAATACCTGCAGAACATGGGCGTGTGCGCCTCGATGAGCGTATCGATCGTGATCAACGGCCGCCTCTGGGGTTTGCTGGCCTGCCACCACATGGCGCCGAAACAGGTGCCTTACACGATCCGCATGGCGGCCGACGTGCTGGCCCAGGTGATGGCATCGACCATCCAGGGCATCGAGGCGCGCCAGGACGCGGAACTGGTCGAACAGGCGGCGCAGGTGCGCACCAGCCTGGTCGAGTCGCTGCTGGTCGAAGAGGAACCGCTGGACGCGCTGGCGCGCCACGCGGCGGACCTGCAAAAAGCGACAGGCGCGCACGCCATGGTCTGCGTCCATAACGGCAAGATCGCCAGTTTCGGTGCGATCGAACGCGTCACCGCGGAAGCGATCGTGCATGCGCTACCCGGGGACGCCAGCGACCTGCTGGTGCGCGACAAGCAGGACGACTGGCCGCTTGCGCTGCAACCGGTGCTCGGCAAGTGGGTCGGCATGCTGGGCCTGCCCTTCGACCCGCCCGGCGGCGGCTGGTGCCTGCTGCTGCGCACCGAGCAGATCGAGCAGGTGGCCTGGGCCGGGCGTCCGGAAAAGACCATCACCTTCGGCCCGCTGGGCGCGCGCCTGACCCCGCGCGGCTCGTTCGACGCCTGGCACGAAACCGTGCTTGGGCACGCCCAGCCGTGGGAAGCGCCGGTGCAGTCGCATGCGCGCCTGATGCTGTCCGAACTGCTGCGCGCCTCGAACGCACGCCGCGCCCAGACCGAATCGACCCGCGCCCAGCTGCTGGCGATGCTGGGCCACGACCTGCGCGACCCGCTCCATTCGATCAACATGGCCGGCACCCTGCTCGAACGCAGCAATGGCGGCGGCAACCAGCCGACGCTGGGCAAGCGCATCCAGTCCTCGAGCAACCGCATGCAGCGCCTGATCGGGCAAGTGCTCGACATGAGCCGCATCGACGGCAACCTGGGGCTGGGCATGACGATGGGACCGGTCGACCTGGCGGCGCTGGTGGAAGACCTGGTCGACGAAATGGCCCTGGCCTATCCCGGCATTAATTATACGTATGCCAATCCCGGGCCGACCCCGATTCGCGCCGACGCCGGGCGCATCGCGCAGGTGGTGTCGAACCTGCTCAGCAACGCGCGCCATCACGGCAAGGTCGGCGGGCCGATCGACGTCACGCTGACCGTCAACGCCGGCTGGGCAACGATCGACGTGATGAACGAAGGCGAACCGATCCCGGAAGACCAGGCGGCGACGCTGTTCAATCCGTTCAAGCGCACTTCGCTGCATAACCCGCGCAACCGCACGGGCATGGGCCTGGGACTGTATATCGTCGCCACCATCGTGCGCGAGCACGCGGGCGAGATCAGTTACCACCATGCGAACGGGCACGTGGTCTTCAGCGTGCGCCTGCCGCTGGCCGACACCGGGCGCGCCGAAGCGACCTGATTGCATTGTTGGCCGACGCGTAGGGTGGGCGGCGCGAGTGCCGCGTGAATGCAGATGAACGGGTGTAGCCGCCCACCCTACGTCACGGCATGTTAGGCTAGCAACATGCTCACTGAATAGCCTGCTGCATGACCCTCATCAAGTTCATCGAAATCATGGCGATCCTGGTCGGCGCCTTTTCCGGCTTCATCGAAGCGCGCCGCAAGCGCATGGACCTGGTCGGTGTTTTCACGGTCGCCTTCATCGCGGCCTTCGGCGGCGGCACCCTGCGCGACATCCTGCTCGACCGCCGCCCGCTGTTCTGGGTCACGCACCAGGAATACGCGATCGCCATCTTCGTGCTGGCCCTGATCGCCTCCCCGCTGATCCGCACGCTGCGTCACATCGTCTCCGAACGCCTGATCGTGATTGCCGACGCCGTCGGCCTGGGCCTGTTCTCGATCGCCGGCACCTCGGCGGCGCTGGACGCCAACATGCCGCTGTTCATCGCCTCGATGATGGGCGTGATCACGGGGATCTTCGGCGGCGTGTTGCGCGACATCGTCTGTAACGAAGTGCCGATGGTGTTCAGGGACGGCAAGCCGTATGCGCTGTGCGCCTTCCTCGGCAACTGGATGTTCCTGCTGCTGGGACTGTATGCGAATGTCTCGCATGACTTCGCACTGTGGACCAGCGCGCTGTCGATCAGCGTGATGCGGCTGGTGACGTGGAAGTTCGATATCCAGATGGGGCGCTGAAGCATCATCACGCCGCCCGCGCAGGGGCCGCCGGCACCAGGCGCGCGATCGCCTGGCCCAATGCTTCGCGCGAGTACGGCTTGGCGAGCATGACGATGTCGAGGCCTTCGAGCCGTTCGCTGGCGACCGCATAGCCGCTGGCGAGCAGCACCGGCAGGCCGGGATGGCTGTTGCGCAGCGCGCGCGCCAGGTCGATCCCATCCATTTCCCCGGGCATCATCACATCCGAGAACACCAGGTCGAATTCCCGCAGCGGCTGCTCCAGCGCCGCGGCCGCATCCGGCACCAGGTGGGCCTTGCAGCCGAGGACGCCGAGCAGTGCAAGGCCGGCCTCGGCCACTTCCGGATCGTCTTCCACGTACAGCACCCGCAAGTCCTGCATCGGTGCCAGGCCCGGAGCCGCGGCGCTCTCCGCCGCTAGCGCGGCCGTGCGCCCGCTGCGCGGCAGCAGGATCGACACCGTCGTTCCGGCCGGCGTGGTGTCGATCCAGGCGGTGCCGCCGGACTGGCAGGCAAAGCCATGCACCTGGCTCAGTCCAAGACCGGTGCCGGCGCCGACCTGCTTGGTGGTGAAGAAGGGCTCGAACGCGTGCCGCGCGACCTCCGGCGCCATGCCGGTGCCATTGTCGGCGACGGAGAGCCAGACAAAATCGCCGCGCAAGTCGGTGCCGGTATCGACCCGGGCCGAGGGCAGGGCCAGGTTGTGCGCGTCGAGTACCACCTGCCCGCCGCGCGGCAAGGCGTCGCGTGCGTTAACGACCAGGTTCAGCAGCGCCACCTCGAGCTGGGTCGGGTCGGCGTCCGCCTGCCACAGCCCCGGCGCGACCTCGAGCCTGAGCACCGTCTGTTCGCGCAGGGATTGCCGCAGCAGGTCCGCCATGGCGTCGAGCTGGCTTTCGATATCGAGCGGACCGGCCGCCAGTGCCTGGCGCCGCCCGAAGGCAAGCAGCTGCTGGGTCAGTTTGGCGCCGCGCGCGGTGGCGCGCTCGATCGCCTGCAAGGCGCGCTGGAAGGCTTCGCTGCCGGGCTTCACGAGCGGCAGCAAGGTGGCCGACCCCTGCACTACCTGCAACAGGTTGTTGAAGTCGTGCGCGACGCCGCCGGTCAGGCGCCCGAGCGCCTCGAGCTTGCGCGCTTCGGCGAGAGCGCTCTCGGCGCGCTTGCGCGTCTCGACTTCGTCCAGCAACTGTGTGGTGCGTTCCTGCACGCGCTGCTCGAGCAGCGCGGCCGCGGCCTGCAGGTTCTGCATCTGGTCGCGCACCGTGTACTGCCAGGCGCGCGCACGGCAGGACGACTCGAACGCGGCATACAGCAGATCGGCCGAGCAAGGCCGCTGCAGCACCGTCAGGTTGGCGAACCGGCGCAGGAAGCGCCACTGCCTGCCCGCGCCGGCGCGCATCGCCTCGGAACTCAGGACAATGGATGGCAGGTCCGACCAGCCCGGCTGTGCGCCGAGGGCCGCCGCCAGCGGGTCGGCCCAGGTCTCCAGCACTTCCTCGGTCAACACCAGCAGCGTCAAGGCTTCGTCGGATACGGCCGCGACGACGTCCTCGGCCGACGCGCAGATGCTGACCCAGGCGCCCCATTTACGGAACAGCCGGGCCAGCGTCGGGGCATCGTTGCCGGAAGGCGCGCAGATGGCGACGCTGGCCGGCCAATCGGATTTGCGCGGATCAGTCATCGGCCGCGGTCGTATCGGGCGTCGTCCCTGGCGCAGGGCGCGGCTCGCCGGTCAGGACGCCTTCCATGCCCGCGATCTGGCCGCCGACGCACACGCCGCCGGCATTCAGCGAAAATTCGCGGATCATCGTTTCATGGTGCCCCGGGCGCTTCTTGAGGACGGAAATCGCCTTGCGGATGTCGCCGTCCGACTCGAAAAAGCGCAGCAGCACGACCGTGTCGCTGAGGAAGCCGACGTCGAGCGGATCGTGGACATTGTCCAGCAAGCCCGACTGGCCCACGATCAGGATCGTCAGCACGCCCCGGTTCGACAGGTAGCTGAGCAACTCGTGCATCTGCAGCAGCAAGGAGGTTTCCTCGTGCATGGTTTCGAGATACGAGTTCACGCTGTCGATGACGACCACGGCGGCGTCGTGGTCCTCGACCTGGCGCCTGACCTTCCAGATGAATTCGCCGGGCGAGATGCGCGAGGGATTAATGCGCTCCCAGAAAATCCTGCCGTCGCCGATGGCATCGGATGCGCGCATCGACAGGCCGTTGGCGCGGTCCAGCAGCGTTTCCTTGGTTTCGTCGAACGCGAAATAGGCGACGTGTTCGCCCTGCTCCGCCGCCACGTTGGCGTACTGGAGGGCGAGCGAGGATTTGCCGGACCCGGTCGGCCCGAGGATCATGACCGAGGTGCCGCGCGCGAGGCCGCCGCCGAGCATCTGGTCGAGCGCGGGGATCCGGCTGCCGACCACGCCCGGCGATGCCTGCTTGACGTGCTCGTCGGCGATCAGGCTCGGGAACACGTAGACTTCCCTGCCGGTGATGGCGAAGTCGTGCCACCCGCTCTGGAAATCGGCGCCGCGCATTTTCACTACGCGCAGGCGCCGCCGGGCCGCGCCGAATTCGCGCTCGCGCTGCTCGAGCGTGATGACGCCGTGGACCGTTCCCTGCAGGTCGTACTGGCGTGGATCGTCGGTCAGGTCGTCCATCAGCATCGTCGTGCATGCCTGCTTGAGCAGGTACTGCTTGAGGACGACGATCTGGCGCCGGTAGCGCATCGGGTCGTTGGCGACCATGCGCAATTCGGACATCGAATCGATGACGACGCGCACGGGCGCGCATGCGTCGATGATGTCGGTGATCAGCGCGATGGTTTCGCCCAGTTCCGCTTCGGACGGGAACAACACGCTTTGCTGGCGCTCCAGGTTGACCTCGGCGGGCACGACTTCGCGCAATTCGATGCCGTCCAGCGACCAGCCATGGCTGGCGGCGGTAGCGCGCAGTTCCGCGACCGTCTCGGAGAGCGAGATATAGCAGCAGGCCTCGCCCTTGTCGCGGCCATCAATCAGGAAGCGCAGCCCGAGCGTGGTCTTGCCCGAACCCGGGCGGCCCTCGACCAGGTGCACGCGCGAGCGCGGCAAGCCGCCGCGCAGTACCAGGTCGAGTTCCGGGATGCCGGTATGGATTTTTTCAATGTCGCTCACGTCGCTTCTCCTCACCTCGAACGGGAGAGCGGAACCCGCACCCGAGGTCTTGTCAGTTGCAATTAATGCAATGAGGATAACGTAGATTAGCCAGCGTACGGACAAGGGCGCGTCTCGCCTTCATGCAAGACTGCGCCTACACGAGGTTACAGGAATCGCGGCTGGTGCGGCTTACACCGCGTCGGCGCCGGTCTCGCCGGTGCGGATGCGAATCACCTGCTGCACATCCTGCACGAAGATCTTGCCGTCGCCGATCTTGCCGGTGCGCGCCGCCTTGATGATGGCGTCAACCACCTGGTCGACCACGGCGTCGTCCACCACCACCTCGATCTTCACCTTCGGCAGGAAGTCGACCACGTATTCGGCGCCGCGATACAGTTCGGTATGGCCCTTCTGGCGGCCGAAACCCTTCACTTCGGTGACGGTCAGGCCGGTGACGTTCACGTCGGCCAGCGCTTCGCGCACTTCGTCGAGTTTGAACGGCTTGATTACGCAGGTAATCTGTTTCATGTCTGCTCCAGTTTCAGTTGAATTTTTCAGTCCGGGATGTTCGCCAGGTCGTCGAGCCAGACCGTCGCTTCGGAATCGCTCGGGGCGCGCCAGTCGCCGCGCGGCGAGAGCGAGCCGCCGTTGCCGACCTTCGGGCCGTTCGGCACGCAGCTGCGCTTGAACTGGCTGGTCTTGAAGAAGCGCCACAGGAAGATCGACAGGTTGCGCTTGATGGCGGCCAGGTCGTATTCGTTGCGCGCGCCATGCTCGTCCGGCCAGTGTCCCTCGTGCCTGGCGCGCCAGGCGGAATACGACAGGAAGGCGACCTTCGAGGGCGTGAAGCCGTAGCGCAGGATGTAGTACAAATTGAAGTCTTGCAGCTCGTAGGGGCCGATCACGTTTTCGGTGATCTGCGCGGGCTTGTCGTCGCCTTCCTTCCCGGGCACGAGTTCGGGGCTGATCTCGGTGCCGAGGACGTTGAGCAGCACTTCCGCCCCGCCCTCCACGACCGCGCCGGTCTCCGCCACCCAGCGCACCAGGTGGCTGATCAGGGTCTTGGGCACGCTGGCATTCACGTTGTAGTGCGACATGTGGTCGCCCACGCCATAGGTGCACCAGCCCAGCGCCAGCTCGGACAAATCGCCGGTGCCGATCACGATCGCGCCCAGGTGGTTCGCGAGGCGGAACAGGTGGTTGGTGCGCTCGCCCGCCTGCACGTTCTCGAAGGTGACGTCGTACTGCTCCTTGCCTTCGGCGAACGGATGGTTCAGGTCCTTAAGCATCTGCAGGCAGCTCGGGCGGATGTCGATTTCGCGCGCCGTGCAACCCACCACTTCCATCAGCGCATGCGCCTGTTGCAAAGTACGGCCACTGGTGGCGAAGCCGGGCATGGTATAGGCCAGGATGTTCGTGCGCGGCAGGCCGAGGCGGTCCATGGCGGCGGCGCAGACCAGCAGCGCATGGGTCGAATCGAGCCCGCCCGAGACGCCGATCACCACCTTCTGGATGCCGCTCGAGAACAGGCGCTGAATCAGGGCCTGCACCTGGATGTTGTAGACCTCGGTGCAGCGCTCGTCGCGCAAGGCGCGGTTGGCCGGCACGTAGGGGAAGCGTTCGATTTCGCGGTCCAGGGGCAGCGTCGCGTCGAACGGCAGCGCGAGCGTCATGCGCTGGACACGGAAGGCCTTGATCTCGTCCGCGTGGCGGCGCGCCGTCTGGGCGAAGGTGGTGGCGCGGATGCGCTCCTGCGACAGGCGTCCGAGGTCGACGTCGGCGAAGATGATGTGCGACTCGTCGAGAAAGCGCGGCGACTCGGCCAGCAGGTCGCCCTTTTCGTAGATGATCGCCTGGCCATCCCAGGCCACGTCGGTGGTCGATTCGCCGCGGCCGGCCGAGGTGTACAGGTAGGCGGCCATGCAGCGCGCCGACTGCTGGCCCACCAGCTGGTGGCGGTAGGTGCTCTTCCCGACCAGCACGTTCGACGCGGACAGGTTGACCAGCACCGTGGCCCCGGCCATCGCGGCAAACGAGGACGGCGGCACCGGCACCCAGACGTCTTCGCAGATCTCGACGTGGAAGCGCAAGAGCGGCAGGTTTTCGACCTCGAACACCTGGTTCGGACCGAAAGGGACGATCTCGCCGAACAGTTTGATTGCATCGACGGCGGCCGATTCCGCGGCCGAAAACTGGCGCGACTCGTAGAATTCGCCATAGTTCGGCAGATAGCTCTTCGGCACCAGGCCGAGCACGCGCCCGTTTGCGACGATCGCCGCACAATTGAACAGCTGGTGATTGACCCGCAGGGGCAGGCCCACTACCATCGCCAGGGGCAGGCTGGCGGAAGCCTCGACGATCGCGCGCAAGCCGTCCTCGCATGCGTCGAGCAAGGCCTTCTGGTGGAACAGGTCTTCGCAGCTGTAGGCGGAGATCCCGAGTTCCGGAAAGGCGACCAGGGCCGCGCCCTGCTCTGCCGCCTGGCGCGCCAGCGTCAGTGTCTGCTCGACGTTGTAGGCGGGATCGGCGATGCGGCAGCGCGGAATGGCGACGGCCACGCGCGCGAAGCCGTGGGAGTACAGGTTATAGAATCGATTGTTCATTGAGCGTCTTTCGCATGGCAGAAGTGCGGAACGCCAGCAGCTGCGCCGGGTCTCCCGACACACCACTTTTAGCGCATTTCGTTAGATAAAAGAGCAATTTTGAATTATCGCACGCATATCGTATCTTCCCTGTCCGAGATCGGCCAGCCAGCCTGGGATGGCTTGCTGGCACAGCAGGACGAAGCCAATCCGTTTCTTTCCTACGCCTTCCTGCACGCGCTGCACGAATCGGGCAGCGCGGCGCCCGAGAGCGGCTGGCAGCCGCAATACATCGCGCTCTATGATGGCGACACCTTGGCCGCCGCCCTGCCGCTGTACGTGAAAGGCCATTCCTACGGCGAGTACGTGTTCGACTGGGCCTGGGCCGACGCCTATCAGAGGCACGGCCTGGACTACTACCCCAAGCTGCTGGCGGCGGTGCCGTTCACGCCGGTGGCCGGCCCGCGTTTGCTGGCTGTCGATGCGCAAGCACGCGCCGCGCTGATCGACGTGCTGCAGGCGACGCAGCGCGCCACCGAAGTCTCGTCGACCCACATCCTGTTCCCGCCCGAGGAACACGCGCGCCAGTTGCAGGCGGCCGGCTTCCTGCTGCGCAGCGGCGTCCAGTTCCACTGGCTCAACCCGGGCTATGCGAACTTCGACGAATTCCTCGCCACGCTCGAACAGAAGAAGCGCAAGAACATCCGCGCCGAGCGGCGCAAGGTGGCCGAGGCTGGCGTCACCCTGCGCCGCGTGCGCGGGCTTGAGGTCACGGACGCCGACTGGAAATTCTTCAACCGCTGCTACCGCCACACCTACGCCGCGCACTATTCGACGCCCTACCTGAACCTGGACTTCTGGCGCCGCATCGGGCGCACCATGCCGGAGAATATCCTGCTCGTGATCGCCGAGCGCGAAGGCCAGCCGATCGCCGCCTCGCTGGTAATCCACAGCGCCGACACGCTGTATGGCCGCTACTGGGGCGAACTCGAACACGTACCCTGCCTGCACTTCGAAGCCGCCTACTACCAGCCGCTCGAATTCTGCATCGAGCAAGGCATCAAGACCTTCGAGGGCGGCGCCCAGGGCGAGCACAAGATGGCGCGGGGCTTCCTGCCGACCCGCACCTTCTCCGCGCACTGGCTGGCGCATCCGTCGTTCGCGGACGCAATCGAACGCTTCCTCGAGCGCGAGGCGGGCGGGATCGACGATTACATGAGCGAGCTGAATGAGCGCAATCCGTTCAAGGGATAGACGAGACGAATAAAATTCGCAGCCCGAGACAGCGGTGCACCGTAGGGTGGACTCCCGAGTCCACGCGTTCCGGACTGTGGTCAGTGGAACAGCTTCGCGTAGCCTTCGTACAAGAGCCTGCGGCGGGACAGTGGTGGTGTGCCGCGGCACGAACGCGTGGACTCGGGGAGTCCACCCTACGATGCACAACCGGCGGTGGTGGAGAATACCGTTCCGAGCACACTCACACAAACAGCGACGGCTGGCTGTCCGCATAATCGCGCAGCAGATTCCACACGACCTTCACCCGGCGCAGGCGGTATAAATCGGTCGGCGCGGCCAGCCAGAACGAGCGTTCGGCGAAGAAGCCGGGCAGCACCGGCACCAGGCGGCCGTCGTCGGGCACGGCGTAGGGCGGCGCCATCATCAGGCCCATGCCGAGCGAGGCGGCCTCGATCTGCGCCGTCATGCCCGAACAGCACAGGCGCCGCTTCGGCGTGAAACCGAGTTCGTCGAGGTAGGACAGTTCGCGGCTGGCCAGCGTGTCCTGCACGTAGTCGACGAAATAATGCTGGGACAGGTCGGACTGGTGGCGGATCGGCGGGTGCTTGTCCAGGTAGCGCGGCGAGGCGTACAGGTAGAAGCGGAACGAAGCCAGGCGCGTGACCATGTAGCGGCCGGTGGTCGGCGGATCGAGCATCACGCCGAGGTCGGCCTCGCGGTTGGCGAGGTTGGCGAAGCGCGGCAGCGCCAGCAGGTCGATCGTCAGGTCGGGATTGGCGTCGAGCAGGTCCACCAGCAGCGGCGCCACCACCTTCACCCCGAATACTTCCGGCACGCCCAGGCGCACCACGCCGTGCGCCGCCACTTCCGCTCCGCCCAGCTGCTCGGCCGCGGCCAGCGCCGCGCCTTCCATCGCTTCCGCATGCGGCAGTAGCGCCAGCCCCATCTCGGTGGGCTCGTAGCCTTCGCGCGAACGGTCGAACAGGGTCGTGCCGAGTTCCTTTTCGAGGCGGTCGATGCGTCGCGCCACCGTCGTGTGCTCGACGTCGAGCCGGCGTGAGGCACCCGACAGCGTGCCGGCGCGCGCCAGTTCGAGGAAGAATCGCAGGTCGGTCCACTCGGGCAAGGTGTTCATCGGCGCACGTTGTGTAATATCAATTCGGCATATTGTGCACCAGTGCACATTCCTCCCGCAATCAATTCCCATCTGCATGTTTGAAGCGGCACAAACGGCACACAAATTGTGCGTTTGCAGCATTCGCCCTGCATAGGCGGATGCCCAACGCTGGTGCGGTGATCTGTGCATTCACGCACAAGGGGTGGGCGTATCGTTATCTTTTCAGCCAGACCGAACAGGTGCACACTGCCTCGCGTGCGATTGCGCCCCGACGCCATATCCAAAACGAGGAGACAAGAAATGCGCCTGACAAAGCAAAAGAAGAATCTGGTCAAACATTCCGCCGCCGCCCTGCTGGCCCTGTCCAGCGGCGCCATGGGCGCGGCCCACGCGCAGCAATCGTCAGGCGCACCCGCTCCTGATGGGGAAAGCGCATCCGACGTCCAGAAAGTCGTCGTCACCGCGCGCCGCCGCGAAGAATCGCTGCAGGACGTGCCGGTCTCGGTCACCGCGTTTTCCGCCGACCAGCTGTCCAAGCAGGGCGTGCCGGACGTCACCGCACTGGCCCTCGCCTTGCCGAACACGACCCTGAAGGCCTCGCGCGCCACCAACTCCACCCTGACCGCCTTTATCCGCGGCGTCGGCCAGGCCGATCCGCTGGCCGGCTTCGAGTCCGGCGTCGGCATCTACATCGACGACATCTACCTGGCGCGTCCGCAGGCGGCCGTGGCCGATATCTACGACGTCGAGCGCATCGAAGTGCTGCGCGGCCCGCAGGGTACCCTGTACGGCCGCAACACGATCGGCGGCGCCGTCAAGTACGTCACCCGCAAGCTGGGACCGAAGACCGACGTGCGCCTGCGCGGCACGCTCGGCAACTACGACCAGCGCGATGCCGTCGCCACCGTCAGCACGCCGCTCAGCGACACCGTGCGCGTCGGCGGCACCGTGGCCCGCTTCAAGCGCAACGGCTTCGGCAAGAACCTGTACACCGGCGCCGAGAACTACGACAAGGACGTGACGGCGCTGCGCCTGTCGGCCGAGTTCACGCCGACGCCCGACCTCTTCATCCGCATCGCCGGCGACGGCACGCAAGACGATTCGAGCCCGAAGAACGGCCACCGCCTGACCGTCGGCCGCACCAGCGGCGCGCCGATCCTGGCCAACGAATTCGACACCCGCGCCAACCTGACCCAGGCGCTCGGCCACGACCAGGAAGTCACCGCGCACGGCGTCTCGGCCCTGGTCGAATACCGCATCAACGACCAGTTCACGGTCAAATCGATCACGGCCAGCCGCAAGGACAAGTCCTGGGCGCCGATCGACTTCGACGCGCTGCCCGTGGTCGACATGGAAGTGCCGGCGCTGTACAAGAACGAGCAGCTGAGCCAGGAATTCAACCTGACCTATACGGGCGACCGGATCGCCGGCGTGGCCGGTGTGTACTACATCGACGCCCAGGCCTACAACAAGTTCGATACCATCCTGGCCGGCGCCGTTCCGACCTCGACCTTCACCAGCGGCGACATCGGCACCAGGGCCTGGGCCGCCTACATCGACGGCAGCTACAACTTCACCGACGCCCTCTCGCTGTCGCTGGGCGGGCGCTACACGGTCGACAAGCGCACCGCCTCGATCTACCGCCAGATCTTCCTGGGCGCAAACGGCACGCCCGAGATGGGCAACCCGGGCGCGATCCCGTTCCGCACCGACACCGACCTGCGCAGCGGACTGGAACGCGAAGACAAGAAGTTCACTCCGCGCGTCGCCGTCAACTACAAGGTCAACAGCGACCACAACGTCTACGCCTCGTATGCCGAAGGCTTCAAGGGCGGTGGTTTCGATCCGCGCCTGAACATCGTCGGCACCCGCATCCCGCTGGCGCAGGCACGCGCCGGCTACGCGCCGGAAACCATCGAGACGGTGGAACTGGGCCTGAAGTCGGCCTTCAACGGCGGGCGCATCACCACCAATGCCGCCGTCTTCTACAGCGACTACAAGGACGTGCAGATTCCGGGCTCGGTGGCGATCGACACCAACGGCGACGGCCGCGACGACAGCTTCGCGGGTGTGACCACGAATGCCGGCAAGGCCAAGATCAAGGGCGCCGAGCTGGAAGTGATCGCCAACCTGACGCGCGACTTCACGGTCGCCGGCATGTACAGCTACATCGACGCCGACTACAAGGAATACTTCGCCAACGGCGTCAACGTGGCCGACCAGCGCGTGTTCCAGAACACGCCGCGCAACTCGGCCAACCTGCGCGCCAATTACGACATCCCGCTGCCGCTGATGGGCCACAACGGCAGGATCTCGCTGATCGGCAGCGTGTCTTACAAGGGCGCGACCAACCAGTTCGAAACCGTGTCGATCCTCGACCAGGACTCGTACAAGCTGTATGACGCGAGCATCGTCTGGACCCGCGCCGACGGCAAGATCCGCGCCGGCATCCACGGCAAGAACCTGAACGACGAGCGCTACAAGACGGCCGGCTACCTGTTCCCGACCCTCGGCAACGAAGGAACGGTGACGGCCTTCTACGGCAATCCGCGCACCGTCTCGGCAACGGTCGAGTACCGCTTCTGATCCGCCGGGCCGGACGAGGAAACAGTTTGACGCGCGACCACGCCGCCGCCGGCGGTGTGGCCCGCCCTTCCTTTGCCCGGCTTTCCTTTACAAGAACCACAGGATCTGCCAGCGTGTCCACCTTCACACCAATCAGCTTTCAAAGTACCGACGGGCTGGCGCTGTACGCACGCGACTATGCGGCCGCACCTCCGGCAGAGGCACCGGGGCAGGCCATCGCGCCGCTGCCGGCACGCCTTCCCGTGATCTGCCTGCACGGCCTGACCCGCAATTCCGGCGACTTCGACGAACTGGCGCCGGCCATCGCCGCCATGGGACGGCGCGTGCTGGCGCCCGACGTGCGCGGCCGCGGTTACTCGGCGCGCGACCCGCATCCCGCCAACTACAACCCGATCGTGTATGCGGGCGACGTCGTCAAGCTGATGCACGACCTCGGCATCGCCCGCGCCGTCTTCATCGGCACCTCGATGGGCGGCCTGATCACCATGACGCTGGCCGTGCGCCACCTCGACCTGATCGCCGGCGCGGTCATCAACGACGTCGGCCCGGTGCTGTCGCTGCGCGGCCTGGCGCGCATCGCCGGCTACGCGGGCCGCTGCAGCACCCTCGCCTCCTGGGATGAGGCGGCCGCCTACCTGAAGGACATCAACGCCTGCGCTTTCCCCGACGCGCCCGACGAGGAATGGGGCAAATGGGCGCGCCGCGCCTTTGTCGAAGACGAAGCGGGGCAACTGGCATTGCGCTATGACCCCAGTATTGCGCTAGCATTGCAAACAGGTAAACTTCGGCCGACCTCGCTGGCCGGACGCCTCGCCTTCAAGCGGCTCGCGCACAAGCGCCCGACGCTCCTGGTGCGCGGCGCGCTGTCGGACCTGGTCGAAGAAAGCCAGGCGGCGTGGATGCGGCGCGCGGCGCCGACGATGGCGTATGCCGAAGTGCTGAACGTCGGCCATGCGCCGATGCTGACCGAACCGGAAGCCCTGGAGGCGATCCGCCAGTTCCTGGCGCGCCTACCCTGAATAACCAGAACCACAGGAGACACCATGCACCACCTGATCAAACCCTCAGTTAAGTCGATAAGCGCATCCATCCTCCTCGCCTTTGCCGCCACTGCCGCGCCCTACGCGCTGGCCGCCGGCCCCGACCTGAAGGTCGCCCTCATCGCCGGCAAGACCGGCGCCCTCGAAGCCTATGCCAAGGAAACCGAGACCGGCTTCATGATGGGCCTCGAATACCTCACCGGCGGCAAGATGGAAATCGCCGGCCGCAAGCTGAAGGTCATCGTCAAGGACGACCAGAGCAAACCGGACCTCGGGCGCACCCTGCTGGCCGAAGCCTATGGCGACGACAAGGTCGATATCGCGGTGGGCACCACCTCCTCCGGCTCGGCGCTGGCCATGCTGCCGGTGGCCAAGGAATACAAGAAGGTGCTGATCATCGAGCCGGCCGTGGCCGACGCCATCACCGGCGACAAGTGGAACAAGTACATCTTCCGCACCGCGCGCAGTTCGATGCAGGATGCGATGGCCGCCGCGAGCACCCTGAAAGCCGGCAGCGTCGGCTTCCTGACCCAGGACTACGCCTTTGGCCGCGACGCCATCAAGGCCGGCAAGGAAGCCCTCGCCGCGACCGGCAGCAAGGCCAAGGTGGTGCACGAGGAATACGCGCCGATGACCACCACCGACTTCACCGCCTCGACGCAGCGCCTGTTCGACGCACTGAAGGACAAGCCGCAGCCGCGCGTGCTGCAGATCGTCTGGGCCGGACCGAACCCGATGAACAAGATCGCCGACATGAAGCCGGAACGCTTCGGCGTCATGCTGGCGCCGGGCGGCAACATCCTGCCGGTGATGAAAACCTGGAAGAACTACGCCGGCACCGAAGGCACGATCTATTACTACTACGCCTTCCCGAAGAACAAGATGAACGACTGGCTGGTCGCCGAACACCAGAAGCGCTTCAAGGCGCCGCCCGACATGTTCACCGCCGGCGGTTTCGCCGCGGCCAGCGCCGTATTCAACGCCCTGTCCAAAGCGCCGAATGGCAACAGCGATCAGCTGATCGCCGCGATGGAAGGCATGAAATTCGAGACGCCGAAAGGCCCGATGACCTTCCGCAAGGAAGACCACCAGGCGCTGCAGTCGATGTACCACTTCCGCATCAAGAAAGACCAGAAGAACGAGTGGGATCTGCTGGAACTGGTGCGCGAAATCCCGACCGCCGAGCTGCCGCTGCCGGTCAAGAACAAGCGCTGAGATGGCCGACGTGAACAAACAGCCGTCCTTGTCCACCCGCGGCCTGACGATCCGCTTCGGCGGCCACGTCGCCGTCGACGCGGTGACGGCCGACTTCTATCCGGGCACGCTGACGGTGATCGTCGGCCCCAACGGCGCCGGCAAGACGACTTATTTCAACCTGGTCTCGGGCCAGTTGCCGGCCACGTCGGGCAGCGTTTTACTCAAGGGCGTCGACGTCACGCGCGCAGGCGCGGCGCGGCGCACCCGGCTCGGCATCGGCCGTGCCTTCCAGCTGACCAACCTGTTCCCCAACCTCACCGTCATCGAAAACGTGCGCCTGGCCGTGCAAAGCCGCGCCGGGATCGGCATGAACATGTTTTCGGTCTGGTTCGGCCACAAGGAACTGATCGCGCGCGCCGAGCACTACCTGGAGCGGGTGGCGATGGCGGGCAAGCGCGACGCCCACGTCGGTTCGCTCTCGCACGGCGACCAGCGCAAGCTGGAAGTGGCGATCCTGCTGGCGCTCGAACCCGACATCCTGATGTTCGACGAGCCGACCGCCGGCATGAGCGTGGACGAGGTGCCGGTCGTGCTCGACCTGATCCACGCCGTCAAGCGCGACACCAACAAGACCGTGCTGCTGGTCGAGCACAAGATGGACGTGGTGCGCCAGCTGGCCGACCGCATCATCGTGCTGCACAACGGCACCCTGGTGGCCGATGGCGAGCCCACCGAAGTCATGCAATCGAAGATCGTCCAGGAAGCCTATCTTGGAACACCGGAAGCCGAACATGCCTAAACTGGCCGTGCCTGACTCGCTTTTAACCCTCTCCGGCGTGCACACCCACATCGGCCGCTACCACATCCTGCAAGGGGTCGACCTGGTCGTGCCGCGCGGCGGCCTGTCGGTCCTGCTGGGCCGTAACGGCGCCGGCAAGACCACCACCCTGCGCACCATCATGGGCTTGTGGCAGGCCAGCGCCGGCGCGATCACCTTCGACGGCCGCGACATCACCAAATTGGCCACGCCCGACATCGCGCGCGCCGGCATCGCCTACGTCCCGGAAAGCATGGCGGTCTTTTCCAGCCTGACCGTGCGCGAAAACCTGCACCTGGCGGCGCGCAGCGGCCCGCTCGACCAGGCGCGCGTGGACTGGATCTTCGGCTTCTTCCCGGCCCTGAAAAAATTCTGGAATTACCCGGCCGGCAACCTGTCGGGCGGCCAGAAGCAGATGGTGGCGATCGCACGCGCGATCGTCGAGCCGAGAAAACTGCTGCTGGTCGACGAGCCGACCAAAGGCCTGGCCCCGGCCATCGTCCAGAGCCTGATCGCGGCCTTCCGCGAGCTGAAGGATACCGATACCACCATCCTGCTGGTCGAGCAGAATTTCAATTTCGTGCGCTCGCTCGGCGACACCGTCAGCGTGATGGACGACGGCCGTGTGGCCCATGCCGGCGGCATGGCGGCGCTGGCCCGCGACGACGAACTGCAGCAGCGCCTGCTCGGGCTGTCGCTCGATTCTCACCAATAGGATTCAACGATGAGTGCAACCCTCCCCCTCTCGCCTGTGGACTCAGCAGCGGACACGCCGCTGCCCAGCGCGCCGCGCGACATCGCGCCGCTGCTGCTGGTGCCCGTGCTGGCCCTGGCCATGCTGCCGCTGGTCGGCAGTTTCCCGACCTGGGTCACCTTGACCGTCGCCGGCCTTGCCATGGGCATGATGATCTTCATCATGGCGAGCGGCCTGACCCTGGTGTTCGGCCTGATGGACGTGCTGAACTTCGGCCACGGCGCCTTTGTGTCGGTGGGCGCCTTTACCGCCACCCTGGTGCTGCTGCCGATGCGCTGGGCGCTGGAAGCCGATTCGCTGCTGCTCAACCTCGGCGTGCTGGGGCTGGCCGTAACGGTCGCCATGGTTGTTACCGCCCTGCTCGGCTGGGCGTTCGAGCGCATCATCATCATGCCGGTGTATGGCCAGCATTTGAAGCAGATCCTGATCACGATGGGCGGCATGATCGTGGCCGAACAGCTGATCAACGTGATCTGGGGCGCCGAAACCATCCCGCTGCCGCTGCCGACTTCGCTGCGCGGCGCCATCTTCCTGGGCGACGCGGCGATCGAAAAATACCGGCTGCTGGCGGTCGTGGTCGGGCTGGTCGTGTTCGCGATCCTGTTCCTGACCCTGAATCGCACCAAGATCGGTCTGCTCATCCGCGCCGGGGTGGAAAACCGCGACATGGTCGAGAGCCTGGGCTACCGCATCCGGCGCCTGTTCGTGGCCGTGTTCGCCGCCGGTTCGGCGCTGGCCGGCCTGGGCGGCGTGATGTGGGGCCTGTACAAGGAAACCCTGTCGGCCGCGATGGGCAGCGAAACCATCGTCATGATCTTCATCGTCATCATCATCGGCGGCCTGGGGTCGGTCGGCGGCTGCTTCATCGGCTCGATCCTGATGGCGCTGGTGGCCAATTACGCCGGCTTCCTGACGCCGAAATTCGCGCTGGTGTCGAACATCGCGCTGATGATCGCGGTGCTGATGTGGCGTCCGGCCGGCCTCTATTCCAAATCGCGAGGCTGAACGATGAACCGACTTCTATCCGGCGACCTGCCGCGCAGCCGCATCCTCACCGGCGTGCTGCTGCTGGTCTTCCTCGGCCTGGCGTTCGCACCCTTCCTGACCTCCGGCGCGCGCCCGCTCAACACGGCGGCCACGATCTGTGTCTACATCGTGCTGGTGGCGTCCTATGACCTGCTGCTGGGTTACACCGGCATCGTCTCGTTCGCGCACACGATGTTCTACGGGATCGGCGCCTACGGCATTGGCCTGGGGCTGGCCTCCGTGGACGAACCGACCTGGTCGGCGGCATTGACCGGGCTGGGCCTGGCGCTGCTGCTGGCGCTGGCGCTCGCCTTCGTGGTCGGCCTGTTCGCCCTGCGCGTGCGCGCCATTTTCTATGCCATGATCACGCTCGCGGTGGCGTCCTCGTTCGCGGTGCTGGCCTCGCAACTGTCCGATTTTACGGGTGGCGAGGACGGCAAGACCTTCAGCGTGCCGGAACTGCTGTCGCCCGGCTTCACGCTGATGGAGAACGAAGCGTTCGGCCGCGCCATCGACGGCAAGCTGCTCACCTATTACCTGGTGTTCTTCGGCTGCCTGCTGCTGTTCCTGTTCCTGCTGCGCCTGGTCAACTCGCCGTTCGGGCGCGTGCTGCAGGCGATCCGCGAGAACGAATTCCGCGCCGAGGCGCTCGGTTACCGCACCGTGGTCTACCGCATCTGGGCCAACTGCCTGGCGGCGCTGGTGGCGGCCCTGGCCGGCGCGCTGATGGCGCTGTGGCTGCGCTACGTCGGGCCCAAGACTTCGCTCGGCTTCGAGGTGATGACCGACATCCTGCTGATCGTCGTCATCGGCGGCATGGGCACGATGTACGGCGCGGTGGTCGGCGCCGCGCTCTTCATCCTGGCGCAGAACTACCTGAAGGAATTGATGGCGCACGGCTCGTCGGCGCTGGAAGGCGTGCCCCTGCTGGCCGCCGCCCTGCACCCGGACCGCTGGATGCTGTGGCTGGGCGTACTGTTCGTGCTGTCGATTTACTTCTTCCCGATCGGGATCGTCGGCAAGCTGCGCCTGCGCAGCCATCTCGCCCGGCGCTGACCTGCCCTCCGCGGGCGGCGTCCTGCCGCCCGCAAATTTCCCCACAGCGTACGTCGTAGCGTGGACGGGAAACCCGTCCACGCTACGGATCTGCGTCGACATGGTGAAAGAAAATTCCTGCGCACATGAAATTCCTGCCCGCTCGGCCGCCGCCTACATTGAAGCTAGATCAAGGTTCGTCATCGTTCAGCTCATATGATGGACCGAGCCTGCCCTGAACCGCAGTGAACCAGTGTGGGCTCGTTATGGTCCGAATCATGACGGCGGTGTTCAACCCGCCGCTGTACCTGTTGCTGCCCCTGGCCTGGGCGCGCCCTGCTCCATGCGCCGCATGCCGTCGATCTGAAGCTTGAGCGGAGACCCACCATGTCCTACCAGAGAACCCTCGCCATCCTGCCGTGCGCGCTGCTGTGCGCAGGCCTGTCGTCAGCAGCCTTCGCCCAGCAGCAAGCGGGCACGGCGCAGCAACCTGCCGCTACGCAATCCCCGGGCACCCAGTCCGGCATGATCGTCGTGCGCGACCCACAGACCGGGCAGCTGCGCGCGCCCACCGCGGCCGAGAGCCGGGCGCTGGCGCCGCCGCCATCGGCCGCCATGCGCGCCCAGGGCCAGACCCTGCAACAGCCGTCCGTGGTCACCCATCCCGGCGGCAGCCGCCAGGTGCGCCTCGGCGAACGCGGCCTCGTGTACTCGGTTGTCAAGCGCGGCGCCGACGGCAAGCTGGTCGAGCAGTGCGTGGAAGGCGCCGCTGCCGCCGAGAAAGCCGTCCGCGCCCCCGCGTCTACCCAGCACAACGAGGAACATCGCCATGATTAAGCTGCAACCAGCCCGCATCGCCGCCCTCGTCCTGTCCTGCGCCGCGTTCGCCGGCGGCGCACACGCGGCCACCATCACCATCGTCAACCTGAACGAGCCCGGCATCGGCTTCAACGACCCGACGCCGGTCGCCCCGATCGGCGGCAATCCCGGCACCACGCTCGGCCAGCAGCGCCTGATCGCCTTCCAGCACGCGGCCGACATCTGGGGCGCCACGCTCACCAGCAACGTGCCGATCCGCGTCGGCGCCTCCTTCGTGCCGCTATCCTGCACCGCCGACAGCGCCGTGCTGGGTTCGGCCGGCGCCAACGAGATCTGGTCCGATTTCCCCAATGCGCCACGCGCAGCCACCTGGTATCCGAGCGCGCTGGCCAGCAAACTGGCCACCGTCGACGTGTCGAGCCCGGGCGAGCCGCACATCATCTCGCGCTTCAATTCGCGCCTCGGGCTGTTCCCGGACTGCCTGCCCGGCCCCGGCTTCTACCTCGGGCTCGACAACAATGCCGGCCCGGCGATCGACCTGGTCACGACGCTGTTGCACGAAATGGCGCACGGGCTCGGCTTCCAGACCTTCACCGACGACGAAACCGGCGCCGAGATCCAGGACATTCCCTCGGTCTGGGACCACTACCTGGTCGACAACCGCAGCGAGCAGACCTGGGTCAACATGACGCCGGCACAGCGGGTGGCCTCGGCCATCAGCATCAACGGCCTGTCCTGGAACGGTCCGAACGTCACCGCGGCCGTGCCGGCGGTGCTCGATCCGCGCTCGCGCCTGACCATCCTCGGCAAAGCCGCCGGCAAGGCGGCCGGCCATTATCCGGTCGGCGATGCCTCGTTCGGCCCGCCGCTCGGCCGCAAGCCCGTCAAGGGCCACCTGATGCCGGTCATCGACCAGCCCGACGGCACGGGTCTCGCCTGCGCGCCGCTGAGCAAGCGCAACGCCTGGGCCGTGCGCGGCAATATCGCCCTGGTCTCGCGCGGCACCTGCGGCTTCGTCGACAAGGCGCGCAACGTGCAGGCGGCCGGCGCGATCGGCATGGTGGTGGCTGACAACGCGCCGGGCGACCCGGCCGGCATGAGCGGCGACGATCCGAGCATCAGGATTCCATCGGTGCGCGTGACGCAGGCGGCCGGCGTCAAGCTGCGCGCGGCCCTGCAAAACCGCTCGCGCAACCGCTCCAACGTCATCGCCAGCCTCGGCGTCGACCCGCACCGCCTGGCCGGCACCGACAGCAAACGGCGCATCCTGATGTACACGCCGAACCCGAATCAGCCGGGCTCGTCGGTATCGCATTACACGACGGATGCGAAACCGAATCAGCTGATGGAGCCGGCGATCAATTCCGACCTATCGCATACCGTCACGCCGCCGCGTGACCTGACGTATCCGCTCTTGAGGGATATTGGTTGGTAAGATTTGCCCGGCAATAAAAAAGGCCCGGCCACCAACCAGGTGCCGGGCCTCGTCACGTCCGCCGGACGATTACTTCTGTTCTTTTGCCTTGTAGGCAGCGACGCCGTTGACGATCTCTTCTTTCGCCGCGTCCGGGCCTTCCCAGCCGTCGACCTTGACCCACTTGCCCTTTTCGAGGTCCTTGTAGTGCTCGAAGAAGTGCTGGATCTGTTGCAGACGCAGGTCTTGCAGGTCTTCGGGCTTTTGCCAGTGGCTGTAGATCGGCAGGATCTTGTCGACAGGCACGGCCAGGATCTTGGCATCGCCGCCGGCTTCGTCGGTCATTTTGAGCACGCCGATGGCGCGGCAACGGACCACGACGCCCGGGAACAGCGGGAACGGGGTGATCACCAGCACGTCGCACGGGTCGCCGTCGTCGGACAGGGTTTGCGGCACATAGCCATAGTTGCACGGATAGTGCATCGCGGTACCCATGAAGCGGTCGACGAAGATCGCGCCGGTATCCTTGTCCACTTCGTACTTGATCGGATCGGCGTTCATCGGAATTTCGATGATGACGTTGAAGTCGTTCGGCACATCGCGGCCGGCTGGGACGTTGTTCAAGCTCATGGGTTAATCCTTGGTTGCTGAAAATTCAATAAAGGGGAGCATTATATCTAATAGGCATAGGCTTGTGCGGCGCAACACCTTGCCGTGCGGATTGCGTCGAAGCGTACGCATGCGCGTGGAATGTCGATTGTGCGAGCGATCGATGGCGGACATGCCCGCCCTACGTGCACCACGGTCCCGACTATGATGGTTGGCCGTCGCGTAACGTAGGGCGGGCATGCCCGCCGGTATTACGTCGGGTGCACGCCCGCAGCAATCAAAGCATCGTCGCCAGCGCACTCTGCCGGTAATGATTCGCCGCCGGCGCCTCCTGCCCCAGCGCCTCGTGCATCTGCGCCAGCTTGAGGTGGATGTCGCGCACCATCGGCGAGGCGGTGGCGTCCGACAGCGCCTGTTCCAGGTAGCGCTGGGCCTTGCCCCAGAGTTTCTGGCGCAGGCACAGGGAGCCGAGTGTGAGCGCCAGTTCCGGGTCGTTCGGGCGCTCGCGCAGCCAGGCTTCGCAGTGTTCGATCTGGGCCAGCAGCGTGGGCGAGCCGGCCGGTCCGGCGGCGTCGCGGTAGGCGCGCACGACGCGCTCGTCCCAGCCCGCCTTGAGCGCTTCTTCGGCGATCACGCGCGCCTCGTCCGGCAAGCCGCTGGCGTTGAAGGCGGCGGCGGCGCGCGCGGCGATGTAGGGCTTGGTGCGGTCGGCCGGCGGCACGCCGGCCCAGACGCGCCGGATCGCTTCCGGATCGCGTCCCTCTTCCGACAGCAGCGCCTCGTAGGCCATCTCGCGCAGGCGCGCCGCCAGCGCCGGATGCAGCGCCTTGTGCTTGTCGAGAATGCGCACCAGGCGCAGCACTTCCGGCCAGTTGCGCGCCTGCTGGTTGGCCTTCATCGACCATTGCAACGCGTGGATGTGGCGCTGGCCGCTGGCGTTCAGCTCGGCCACCGCTTCGAGGGCGGCTTCGGGCTGGTGGTCGTCCACCAGCAATTCGATGACCGTCATCAGGCGCGCGGTCTTCAGGGCGTTGTCGTGGGCGACGCCGGCCAGCCAGGCTTCGCGCCGGGCCGGTTCGCGCATGCGGTGCGCGGCGCGCGCGCCGATCAGGGCCGCCAGGCCGGCGTTCTCGGGCAGTTCGGCGGCGCGCATGGCCGCCTTTTCGGCATGGCCGAAGCGCCCTTCGAGCAGGGCTTTCAAGGCATCGCGCAAGCCCTTGTTGCCTTCGCGCTCGCGCTTGCGCTGGCGGTAGGCGGCCACGCGGGTCGGCATGCGCAGCGTCGAGACGATCGCGCGCGCCACGCCGTACAGCGTCAGGAACAGGGCCGCGAGCAGCACCACGAACAGGTTCAGGGACAGGTCGATCCGGTGCGGCGGATAGAAAAACACCACGTTGCCCGGATTGAAGCGCGCCGTCACCGCGATGCCGATGGCCGTGGCCATCAGGGCGACTAACCAGAGAAGTAGACGCATAAGTATTAAATCAAGGCTTCTTGTAGTTGCGTACGGCGTTCAGGCTGTCGGCCAGGGTCGGCATCTCGATCGCGAGATTGTTCGCCTGTACCTGGCGCAGCGCCGCCTGCGCCTGCTGCGTGGTGCGGGCGCGCGTATCGAAATACTTGTCCAGCGTTTGCCGGGACGCGGCCAGGTCGCTGGCGAAGGTGGTCTCGTCGCGCGAGAGCAGCGCCAGGCGGGCGTTCAGCAGGCGCAGTTTGAGGTTTTCGCGCACAAAATAATTCTGGTCGGGCGAGAGCATCAGCGCTTCCGGCGTGGTGACGCTGCGTACCCGGATCAGCTGGCGCACGTCGTTCCACATCTCCTCGCTCCAGCTGCGCCAGGTCGAGAGCAGGCGCGCGCCGATGCCCATCGCGGCCTCGGACGCTCCAGGGGCGCCGGCCGGGACCGGCTGGCCGCGTTGCGCGCGCACTGGCGCCGCCGGCAGCAGCGGCTTCTCGTCCGACAGCAGCGGCAGCGTGTCGACCTGGGCGATGACGCTGTCCAGGCGCAGGGCCACGCCGGCCAGGTCGACGGCCGGGGTCGCCTTCAGTTTTTCGAGGTCGGCGGCGATCGCGCGCCGGACGATGATGAATTGCGGCTTGTCGGAACGCGCCAGCGAACGGTCGGCATTCTGCAGCGCCAGCAGCGCGCCCTGCACGTTGCCGGCCAGCTGCAATTGCTGGCTGGCGGTGGACAGCACCTGCTCCACTTCCGACAGCGCCCACTCGTCGCGGCTCTTCGACAGGTCGGCGTACAGCTGCTCCAGAGCCAGCTGCTGGCTCTGGTTCTCGAGCTGGCGGCTTTCCAGCACGCCGACTTTCAATTGCAGCGCTTTCGACTGTTCGGCGATGTCGCGCGCCAGCGATGCGGTTTCCGCGGCAGTCTGGTTGCCCTTTTGCAGGCTGCGCGCCATTTCCTGGCGCAGCGTATTGATGCGGCTGTGGCTCGACCAGGTCTGTGCCGCCAGCAGCACGGCCAGCGCGATCACGGCCAGCGGCAGCGGCCGCGTCAGCCGCTCACCCAGGTCCGGGCCCGCCCTGCGCTCGGACGCGCGCGGACGATACGATTCGGGAGCCTGCGGCTGCGACGCAGGGTGGGCGGCGGACGGCTGCTCCGGTGGCAACTCTGATTGGTTCGGCAATTCGTTCATTTTTTAGATTGTATCGCGGCAAGCAAACGCTCGTCGCCCGAGCCGGTAAGCGTCACGTGCGCCAGCCCCAGCGCCTGCGCGGTGGCGGCGATGCGGGCGTGCGGCACGATGACGTGCTGCTGTTGCATTTGTGTCACAAACGGCTGGCCGAGCTCGCCCAGCAGGTCGAACAGCCCGCGCAGCGCTTCCGAGCTGGTAATGATCCAGTCGTTCGGCGTTGCCAGCAAGTCGCGCAGCGTGTCTGCCAGCGCCGGCGTCAGGGGCGGCACGCTGCGGCGGTAGGCCGGCACCACGGTGACAAAGGCGCCGGCGGCACGGAAACCGTCGGCCATCAGCTCGCGTCCGGACTCGCCGCGCACGATCAGCACCTGCTTGCCGGCCAACGCGGCCAGGTCGAGCGAGGCCAGCAAATTCTCTGAATCGCTGCGGGTCGGGTCGAGCGGTCCGAGGATGGTGGCGTTTTCCGTGGTGAGTCCATGGCGCGCCAGCGCCGCGCGGCTGCCCTCGCCCAGCACCGCCAGCGCCACCTGGCGTGGCCAGGCGGCAACGTGCGCAAAGGCGGCGTCGATGGCGTTCGGCGAGACGAACGCAACCAGCGCATAGCGTTCGAGGCCGGCCAGCGCCGCCGCCAAGGCCGACTGGTCCGCCAGCGGCGCGATCTCCAGCAGCGGCAACAGCACCGGCGTGCGCCCGGCCGCGGCCACGGCCTGCGCCAGGCTGTCGCACTGCGCGCGCGGGCGGGTGATGACGACCGAACCGGACATCAGCGTGAACGCAGGGCGTCAGGCATCGGCCGCGGCATCTTGCAGGCACGCGGCCAGAATCGCCTGGGCATCCTGTTTTTCCAGCAGGTTTGACACCTGCTCGCCCAGCAGTTCCGGCTGGTCCGCCGGTCCGCTCAGCTCGGCAAAGGCGCTGCGCGTGCCGTCCGGCGTGGCGACCATCGCGCGCAGGTGCATGCGCTCGCCGTCGACGGTGGCATGCGCCGCCAGCGGGATCTGGCAGCTGCCGCCGAAGAATTTCGACACCTTGCGCTCGGCCAGCACCGCGTGGAAGGTGTCTGTGTGGTTCAGCGGCGCCATCACCGCGCGCAGGTCGACGCCGTCCGAACGCTCTACGCTGGCGACTTCGATCGCCATCGCGCCCTGCCCCGCCGCCGGCAGGCTCAGTTCCGGATCGAGCACGCTGCGGATACGCTGCGGCAAGCCCAGGCGGATCAAGCCGGCGGCCGCCAGGATGATCGCCGCGTACTCGCCGCGATCGAGTTTGCCGAGGCGTGTGTCGAGGTTGCCGCGCAGCGGCTTGATGACCAGCTGCGGGTAGCGCGCGGCAATCAAGGCCTGGCGGCGCAGGCTGCTGGTGCCGACGACGGCCCCCGGCGGCAGGTCGGCCAGGCTGGCGTAATCGTTCGAGACAAAGGCGTCGCGCGGGTCTTCGCGCTCGAGCACGGCGGCCAGGGCGAACCCTTCGGGCAAGTCCATCGGCACATCTTTCAGCGAGTGCACGGCCAGGTCGGCGCGCCCTTCCGCCATCGCCACTTCGAGTTCCTTCACGAACAAACCCTTGCCGCCGACCTTGGACAGGGTCCGGTCGAGGATCTGGTCGCCGCGCGTCGTCATGCCGAGAATGCTGATTTGACAATCTGGATATAATGCGGCGAGACGGTCGCACACGTGTTCGGCTTGCCACATGGCCAGGCGGCTCTCGCGCGAGGCGATCACCAGTTGTGTTGGCAAGCGTTTTCCAGGCTCCTGCTGCGTCATGTCGTTGCTTTCAAAACGGTTTCTTTCACTGTCGTTGCTTACCGAGCCGATGCCAGTAACAGCTTCAATCAGGCTTCTTGCATAAGATCACAAATTTTAGCATGCGGCTTCCCCTTAAACATGGTCTGCGACCATGACTGTTGTTTATTTGACAATTGAGATGAGTGGCCGATATGGATAAACCTGTTGCACCGGAAATGAACGACAGCCAGAGCGCCGTCGCCGACAAGGACGCCCCGCTGAAAGAAGACATCCGCCTGCTCGGCCGCCTGCTCGGCGACGTGCTGCGCGACCAGGAAGGCGATGCCGTCTTCGACGTCGTCGAAACGATCCGCCAGACCGCCGTGCGCTTTCGGCGCGACGCCGATCCGCAAGCCGGCGAAGAGCTGACCACGCTGCTACACAAGCTCACGCGCAACCAGACCATCTCGGTGGTGCGCGCCTTTTCGTATTTTTCGCACCTGGCGAACATTGCCGAAGACCAGCACCACAACCGCCGCCGCCGTGCGCACCTGTTGCAGGGTTCGCGCCCGCGCGAAGGCAGCGTCGGCCACGCGCTCGGTAAACTGCGTGGCGCCGGCGTGGATCAGAAAACGGTCGAGACTTTCCTGCGCAACGCCCTGATCGCCCCGGTGCTGACGGCCCACCCGACCGAAGTGCAGCGCAAGTCGATCCTCGACGCCGAGCACGACATCGCGCGCCTGCTGGCCGAACGCGACGGGCAACTGACGCCGAAGGAGCAAGTGCGCAACCTGCAGTTGCTGCACGCGCGCATCGCCACCCTGTGGCAGACGCGCATGCTGCGCTACACCAAGCTGACGGTGGCCGACGAAATCGAGAACGCCCTCTCCTACTACCGCATCACCTTCCTGCGCGAGCTGCCGGCGCTGTACGACGACATCGAAGACGAGATCGGCGTGCAGTACCACGGCAACCCGCCGCAGCTGGGCGACGCCGCCTACGTGCAGATGGGCAGCTGGATCGGCGGCGACCGCGACGGCAATCCCAACGTGAACGCCGACACCATGCGCCACGCGACGATGCGCCACGCCACCACCATCCTCGATTTTTACCTGGACGAAGTGCACGCGCTCGGCGCCGAGCTGTCGACCTCGACCCTGATGGTCGAAGTCACGCCCGCCATGCAGGCGCTGGCCGACCGCTCGACCGACCAGTCCGACCACCGCGCCGACGAACCCTACCGGCGCGCCCTGATCGGCATGTATGCGCGCCTGGCCGCCAGCGCGCGCGAACTGGGCGCCACCAACATCCTGCGCAAGGAAGTCGGCCATGCCGAGCCCTACGCCGACGCCGCCGAATTCGCGGCCGACCTCGACGTGCTGGCCGACTCGCTGCGCCTGAACCACGGCGCCATGCTGATCGTGCCGCGCCTGGCCGGCTTGATGCGCGCCGCCCACATCTTCGGTTTTCACCTCGCCTCGCTCGACATGCGCCAGACCTCGGACGTGCACGAGCGCGTGCTGGCCGAGCTGTTCGAAAAAGCGAAGGTCGAAGCCGACTACGCGGCGCTGTCGGAAGACGACAAGGTCACACTGCTGCTGGCCGAGATCGCCCAGCCGCGCCTGCTGTATTCGCCGTTCGAGACCTATAGCGACGAGACCCAGTCGGAACTGGCCATCGTGCGCGCCGCGCGCGAGATCCGCCAGCGCTACGGGGCGCGCGCGATCCGCAACTACATCATCTCGCACACCGAGGCCGTGTCCGACCTGCTCGAAGTGCTGCTGCTGTTGAAGGAAGCGGGCCTGCTGCGCCCGTCCGCGGGCGTGTCGGACGTGATGGTGATCCCGCTGTTCGAGACCATCCCCGACCTGCAAAGCGCCGGCGCCATCATGGAAGCCTTCATGGCCCTGCCGCCGGTGACGCGCATCGTCCACAATGCGGGCCGGCTGCAGGAAGTCATGCTCGGCTACTCCGATTCGAACAAGGATGGCGGCTTCCTCACCTCGAACTGGGAGCTGTACCAGGCCGAACTGAAACTGGTCGACGTGTTCGAGCGCGCCGGCGTCAAGCTGCGCCTGTTCCACGGCCGCGGCGGTACGGTCGGGCGCGGCGGTGGCCCCAGCTACCAGGCGATCCTGGCGCAGCCGCCGGGCACGGTGAACGGCCAGATCCGCCTGACCGAACAGGGCGAGATCATCGCCTCGAAATTCTCCAATCCCGAGATCGGCCGCCGCAACCTGGAACTGCTGGTCGCCGCCACGCTGGAAGCGAGCCTGATGCCGCACGCGGCGGAAGGGGCGAAGGCCCAGCGCCTGGCCCAGTTCGAAGGCGTGATGGCGGAACTGTCGCAGCGCGCCTATACGGCTTACCGCGACCTGGTCTACGAGACGCCGGGCTTCACCGACTACTTTTTTGCCGCCACCCCGATCGCCGAGATCGCGGAACTGAACCTCGGTTCGCGCCCGGCCTCGCGTAAATCGACGCGCCGCATCGAAGACTTGCGCGCCATCCCCTGGGGCTTTTCCTGGGGCCAGTGCCGCCTGCTGCTGCCGGGCTGGTACGGCTTCGGTTCGGGCGTCGCCGGCTGGCTGCAGGACGATGCCGACGGCGCGCGCCTGGCCATGCTGCAGGCGATGTTCCAGGAATGGCCCTTCTTCGCCACCCTGCTGTCGAACATGGACATGGTGCTGGCCAAGACCGACCTTGCCATCGCCTCGCGCTACGCCGGCCTGGTGCCGGACAAGGCGCTGCGCGAGCGCATCTTCAAGCGCATCGCCGCCGAGCACGGCGAAACGCTGCGCCAGCTCGAAGCCGTAACGGGCACCGGCGAACGGCTGGCCGCGAATCCGCTGCTGGCGCGTTCGATCCAGAACCGCTTCGCCTACCTCGACCCGCTGAACCACCTGCAGGTCGAACTGATCCACCGCCACCGCGCAATGTCGCGCAAAGCCGGCGAAGGCGGCGAGATGGACCCGCGCGTGCACCGCGGGATTCATTTGTCGATCAACGGGGTGGCGGCCGGGTTGCGCAACACCGGTTGAGGTGTGTTCTCGCGTCACGCGTGGGCGCGAGCCCGCGCGTGACGCATTCCCGTTGCGCAAACACATCGCTCCCCCACTGATCCCGATCAGAGTTCCTGCCCGTTCAGCTTTTGTCCCGAGACAATGTACCACCAGCAACCCATACTGCGAGGCTGAGCCCTCTCCAGAAAGGTGACGCCGGTGCGTTCGACGCTGATCAAAAAAAACCGATCCGACGGCAGGACGGGCGCACGGTTCACCCACCTGCGCCGCCGCAGCCTGGCTGCGCACGCACGCTGGGCGGCGCTGACGAGCGACCACGCGCGCCTGCAGGCACGCTTCGACCTGCTGCGCGAAGCCACCAGCGACGGCCTGTGGGATGTCGAACTGGGCGAACGCAAACTCACCGATCCCGCCAACGAATTCATCTGGTCGGACCAGGTGCGGCGCCTGGTCGGCTACCGCGACGAAACCGACCTGCCCAACGGGCTGGCCAGCTGGATCAACCTGCTCCATCCCGACGACATGGCCGGCGCCGTGGCCGCGTTCACCGCCCACATCCGCGACCGCACCGGCCAGACACCCTACGACGTCACCTACCGCATGCGCCACAAGAGCGGCGAATACCGCTGGTTTCGTGCGCTCAGCTACGCCCAGCGCAACGCGTCCGGTCGCGCCATCCGCGTGGCCGGCGCGCTGACCGACATCACCGACCGCCGCGCCATGCTCGACCTCAAGCGCTATGCCGAAGCGATCATCGCCAGCCTGCCGACCGGCCTGATGATCCTGAGCGACATGCTGGCGGTGGTGAGCATGAACCGCGCCTTTTGCGACATCCTGAAACTGGCCGACGAAGACGCGGCGCGCGGCCTCGACATGGGCGCGATTGCGCTGCAGGCCGGGCTGCGCGAGGAAGCCGCCGCGGTGCTGGCCGCGGGCGGCACCCGCCACGGCATCGGCGTGGCGCTCGGCGAAAAGCGCCTGCGCATGGCGATGGCCGGCATCGAGCTGGCCGAGGGCGAACGGCGCCTGCTGGTGATGGCCGAAGACGTGACCGAGGAACAGCGCCTGCGCGAAGAAGCCCGGAGCCATGCCGCGCGCTACCGCGACCAGGCCTCGCTGCTGGACAAGGCGCGTGACGCGATCATCGTGCGCGGCATCGACGGCCGCGTGCAGTTCTGGAACAAGGGCGCGCAGCGGCTGTACGGCTGGACCTCGGAAGAAGTGCTGGGCAAGCAGATCGACCACTGGCTCTACCGCGACGGCCCGGCCGCCTCGTGCGCGGTGGTGCAGACCACGCTGTGCGAAGGCGAATGGAGCGGCGAGGTGGCGCAGCGGCGCAAGGATGGCAGCCTGCTGATGGTCGAAGGCTACTGGACCCTGGTGCGCGACGAGGAAGAGCTGCCCAAGTCCTTCCTGGTCATCAATACCGACATCACCCAGCGCAAGGCCAGCGACGAAAAGATCCGCAACCTGGCGCTGTACGATACGCTCACCGGGCTGGCCAACCGTACCCTGTTCACCGAACGCCTGGGCGCGGCGCTCGAACGGGCGCGCATCAGCCAGCAGCCGCTGGCGGTGCTGTTCATGGACCTGAACCGCTTCAAGGAAATCAACGACACCCAGGGCCACGGCGTCGGCGACCAGGTGCTGGTGCGGGTGGCGCGCCGTTTCCAGGCCGCGCTGCGCGAAGAGGAAGTGCTGGCGCGCCTGGCCGGCGACGAATTCGTGGTGGTGGCCGAACGCGCCGACGCGCATACCGCCGCCATCATCGGCGAGCGCCTCGGCGCCGCCCTGGCCGACCCGGTCGCGACCCATGGCCAGACCTTCTCGGTCGGCCTCTCGATCGGCATCGCTACCTTCCCACGCGACGGCGCCGACATCGAAGACCTGCTCAAGCGCGCCGACATCGCCATGTACCGCGCCAAGGCCGCGGGCGGCGGCTACATGTTCTACCAGCCCGAGATGAGCGTGGGCCTGCTGGAAAGCATGGAGCTGGCCAAGGACCTGGGCCAGGCGCTGGCCGAGGGCGCGCTCGAACTGCACTACCAGCCGCAGGTGAACCTGGCCAGCGGCGCGCCGATCGGCGCCGAAGCCCTGCTGCGCTGGCGCGACCCGCGCCGCGGCTGGGTCAGTCCGGCCACCTTCATCCCGATCGCCGAAAACCGGCGCATGATCGGGGCGCTGGGCAAATGGGTGCTGGGCGAAGCCTGCCGCCAGCTGCGCGCCTGGTTCGATGCCGGCCTGCGCTTTCCGGGCCGGCTCTGGATCAACCTGTCGGCCCAGCAGCTCGACGACCCCGACAGCGTCGCCCATATTCGCACGATGACGGCCGAAGCCGGGGTGCCGCCCTCCGGCCTCGGCCTGGAACTGACCGAGAGCGGCCTGATGGCCGACGTCGAAGGCGCGATCCGCACCATGGCGACGCTGCGCGCGGACGGCTTTGCCATCGCCATCGACGACTTCGGCACCGGCTACTCGTCGCTGGCCTACCTCAAGCGCCTGCCGGCCGACAAGCTCAAGATCGACATGAGTTTTGTACGCGACATGCTGCGCGACCACCACGACCATACCATCGTCACCACCATCATCGGCATGGCGCGCAACCTGGGACTCGAAGTGATCGCCGAAGGGGTCGAGGAACAAGCCCAGTCGCAAGCGCTGCGCGCGCTCGGCTGCGACCAGGCGCAGGGCTATCACTTCGGCCGGCCCGAGCCGGCGGAGGTGTTCGCGGACAGGTGGCTGCTGCCGGACGAGAATCCTGCGGCCGCGTAGGGTGGGCGCCCCTGTGCCCACGCGTAAACGTCGCAATGTGTTGGCTTCGTTTTATAAGAGGCCCTGCCAACACGGTGCCGGCTTCACGCGTGGGCACGGGGCGCCCACCCTACGCGGTCAATCACAGCGTCCCAGTTTCTCGCCCCGGTTGATGAACGCCTGCACCGCGTTCGGCGCGACGCACACGTTCCAGTCCTTGCCCTTGCCCGGCTTGTGGCACACCGCTACCTTGCCGTCGCCGCAGCGCGCGTCGATCACCGGTACCGTGACGCTCGCCACGGCCGGACAGCCGTTCTCGCTCGTCGCCTGCACCGTGAAGGTATAGGTGCCGGCCGCCGTCGGCGTGAAGGTCGCGGCGGCGCCGTTGGCCACAAGGCCGGCCGCCGGCGTCCATGCATGGCTGGTCCCGGAACCGGCATCGGCCGCCGTCAGGGTCAGGCTCTGCGCCCCATAGCCCAGCACGACCGTATTCGCGCCGGCGCCGGTCGGCGTCGCATCCAGCCGGCTAATTGCGATCGACGGCTGCGGCACGCGTCCGAGCACATTCACCGTGGCTTCGGCGGAAGCGCTCAGCCCGGCCTTGTCGACGGCGGTGAGGACGACCCGGCGCGCGCCGATGTCGGCGCAGCTGAAGGTGGTCTGCGAGGCGCCGAGCGATTCGATGCCCCAGTTGTCGCTGCTGCCGCCGTCGATGGCGGCCGGTTGCAGGGTCGCCGTGCCGCCGGCCAGCGTCAGCGACACGTCGCGGGTGCGCACGACCGGCGCTTCGAAGTCGTTGCTGACCACGTTCGCGGGCGCGCTTTCCTGGCTCAGGCGGTTCAGCGCGGTGACCGTGTAGTAGTAATACTGACCGGGTCCGGCCCCCGTGTCGGCGAAGGCGTTGACGGCGCCGTGGGTCACGCCCAGCAGGTTCTGCGCGGCTTCGATGTCGATGTTGCGCTCGGGTGAACGATACACCGCGAACTGGCGCACCTTTTCCAGCTCGTCGCGCGTGTCCGCAGCCGGGGCCCAGGCCAGCACGACGGCGTTCTCGCCCGCGCTGGCGGCCAGGTTCGCCGGTGCCAGCGGCCGCACCTCGCTCTTCCATGGCATGGGCGGGATCAGCGCCGGCCGGTTGTAGACGTTCTGGCGCAGGTCGGTGCGGTAGCCGAGCGGATCGGCGGCGAGAAAAGCGTGGCGGAAGTGGATCTGGCCGGCGATGTGGGTTTGCGCGCGGTTCAGCGCGATCTGGTTGGCGATCTGCTTCGGATCGAGCCAGCCGGCGGTATTCATCTTGTAGTCGGCCAGGCCAATGTACATGTGGCGCCCGAAGCTGTTCTCGTTCCACCACGGCACCAGCAGCTTGTAGTCGGAACCGGTCTGTCCGATGTACCAGTAGACCTGCGGCGCCAGGTAGTCGACCCAGCCCTCGCGCAGCCAGGTGCGGGTGTCGGCGAAATTGGTCACGAAATGCTGGTTGGCGCCGGCGGAGGTGGGCGAGCCGACCGCCGGGTCGGTCGAACTGCGGTAGATGCCCGAGGGCGACACGCCGAACTTGACCCAGGGTTTGACGGCGCGGATGCGCGCGTTGACGCCGGCGATCAAGAGGTTGATGTTGTCGCGGCGCCAGTCGGCGCGGCCGGCGGTCGTCGCCGGAAAGCCGCGCGGGTCGAGCGCATAGGCGTCGTCGTCGTTGATGGTCCCGGCGGGATAGAAATAATCGTCGAAGTGGATGCCGTCGACGTCGTAGCGGTTGACGATGTCCATGATCACCGTGGTGACGTGCTCGCGCACCGCGGCCAGGCCGGGGTTCAGGATCTTGACGGTACCGACGGTCAGCATCCATTCGGGATGGGTACGCGAGACGTGGGTCGCCGCGTACTGGCCGGGCGTGTTCTCGGTGGCGGTATTGGCCACCGCGCGGTAGGGATTGATCCAGGCGTGGAATTCGAGGCCGCGCTTCCTCGACTCGTCGATGGCGAACTGCAGCGGGTCCCAGCTTGGCGCCGGGGCGCTGCCCTGGTTGTTGGTGAGATAGTAGGACCAGGGTTCCAGGTCGCTCGGGTACAGGGCGTCGGACTGGCTGCGCACCTGCAGGAAGGCGGCGTTCATGCCGGTGGCGACGTTGTGGTCGAGGATGGCGGTCAGCGCGGCGCGTTGCTGGACCGGGGTCTGGGTGCGGTTCGGCCAGTCCAGGCTCAGGTGGGTGCTGATCCAGACGCCGCGCAGTTCGCGCTTGGGTGACACGGTCTGGGCGTCGGCGTGCGCCAAGGACGCGACGAGCATGCAGGCTGCCGCGGCAAGCAAAAGTTTTTTCATGTTGTGTGTTTTTTGCGAGGTTGAACGCACCCGTGCGGATGCGCCAGTGGCGGTCCCCGAGCGCCTCTCCAAGCACTACGGCGTTGCCATCTTTTTAAGAGGTTACGCGCGCCAAATCGGGCCAACCAATGAAATTGCTGGCGTGTCGCATAACCTGTATGTATGACGCAGACCGTCAGCGCCGGATCGACAGCCCCACCGTAAAACTGGCATACGGCGTGCGGTCGTTCAGGCCGCGCGAAAACATGGTGTCGATCTGGCAGTCGTTCGACACGAACCAGGCCGCGCCGACGTCGAAGCGGGCCTGGGTGCCGCCATGGCGGCTGCGCGCGATCTGCGGCAGCGCGATTTCGGCGAAGCCGTGCAGGCGCTCGCTGAAGGCCTTTTCCAGCACCGCGCCGAAGATGCCGTAGGTGTAGCGGCCGGTGTCGCGCTGGCGCTCGACCGCCACGCCCGGCATCAGGCCAAGTTCCAGGTCGCCCGGCAGCTCCCATTCGCCGACCACCCGCAGCGATGGCCGCGCGCCCTCGCCGCGCAGGCGCCGCGAGCCGGTCGGCAGCTCGGCGTCGACCAGCACGCCCAGCGAGGGGCGCATGCCGTCGCCGTCGAGGGCGTGCCAGCTCAACCCGAGCGCGGTATCGGCATAGCCGGCGACGGTACTGCGTTCGCCGCTGTCCGTATCGCGGCTGTGGTGAATGGTGCGCCCCTCGGTCTCGATGCGCATTTCGAGCGACTCGCCCAGCCCTACGCGCAGCAGGGCCGGCATCGAATAGGTGCGTTCGTGTTCGCCGCCACCGCGTTCGCGTTCGACCAGCACCCCGGTCTCGAGCTGCACCCTGCCCTTGCCGACGACCTCGCTCGTTTCGACCAGGTCGGGCCGGTCGCTGACGATGCGCGCCTCCCTGTCCCGGGCATGCGCCGCGGCGCAGGCGAGGGACAGCAGGAGGGCAAGGGGAATCGTTCGTGACATGCGCGCTCCGCAATGGAAGAAGAATGCCCGATCTTACAACTGCCGGACGCGCCAGGCCAGTCCGGTTGCATGGTTCAGGCGGTCGCGGGCGCCGCCAGCAAATGGCGCTGCGCCGCTTGCGGTGCCTCGTCTTCCAGCTTGAACACCGCCACTACCCGCGCCAGCGTCGCCGTCTGCTCTTCCAGCGCGCTGGCGGCCGCCGCCGCTTCCTCGACCAGGGCCGCATTCTGCTGGGTGGCGTCGTCCATCGTCGCGATCGCCTGGTTGACCTGGCCGATGCCCTGGCTTTGCTCGGTGCTGGCGGCGTCGATCTCGCGCATCAGGCTGGCCACCCGGCCAACCGCCTGCACGATGCCGGTCATGGTCGCGCCGGCAGTGTCGACCAGGCGCGCGCCCGCCTCCACCTTGCCGACCGAGTCGTTGATCAGTTCCTTGATTTCCTTCGCGGCGGCGGCCGAGCGCTGCGCCAGGTTGCGCACCTCGCTGGCGACCACCGCAAAGCCGCGGCCCTGCTCGCCGGCGCGCGCCGCTTCCACGGCCGCGTTCAGCGCCAGGATGTTCGTCTGGAAGGCGATGCCGTCGATGGTGCCGATGATGTCGGCAATCCTGCGCGAGCTGGCGGTGATCGAACCCATCGTGGTGACGACTTCGCCCACCACGTCGCCGCCCTGTTGCGCCTGCTCGCTGGCCGAGAGCACCAGGGCGTTGGCCTGGCGCGCGTTGTCGGCGTTCTGGCGCACGGTCGAGGTCAGCTCTTCCATGGCGGCGGCCGTCTCTTCCAGGCTGGACGCTTGCGCTTCGGTGCGCTGCGACAGGTTCATGTTGCCGGCGGCGATTTCGCTCGATGCGCCGGCGATCGCATGGCTGCTGCGCCGCACTTCGCTCATCGTGTGGTTCAGCGACGAGACGAAGCGGTTGAAGGCGTCGGCCAGCAGCCCGACCTCGTCGCCCGATTCGACCGGCATGCGCCGCGTCAGGTCGCCCTTGCCGTCGGCGATTTCGCCCAGCATGGCGGCGGCGCGCGCCACCGGCGCCGCGATCGCGCGGCTGACCAGGAAGATGACGAACATGCCGATGCCGCCGCCGACCACGCCGGCCACCAGCGCGGCGATGGTCGCCGAACGCGCCAGGTCGCCCAGCACTTCGGCTTCCGGCACTTCGGCCACCACGTACATGTCCAGCTCCGGCATGTACGAAGAGGCGACGATCAGGTTGCCCAGCGGCGAGTCGTGGCTGGCGTGGACGAAGCCGCTCTTGGTGAACAGCCTGCCTGCCAGGGCGGCGCCGAAGCCAGGCAAGTCCTTGATGTTGTGCTCGCCGTCGGCCAGTGCCGGGTCGCGGTGCAGGACGATGGCGCCGTTCGGGCGCACCAGGAAGACGTGGCCCGACTTGCCCACCTTGTGGGCGCGTACCGCATCGGCCATCGCCTTGACCGACAAGCCCAGGCCGGCCACCGCCAGCTTGCCCGCGCCGGCATCGACGCGGGCATTGATGAACAGCTTCATTTCGCCGGTCTTCGGATCGGGGTCGAGGTTGAGTTCGTACGGCTTGCCGCCGGCGAGGAAGGCATCCATCCAGGCGTCGCGCGGATTGCCCTTTTCCATCACGTAGGAAAGGCCGGTCTGGTCCATGAACTTCAGCTGGGCGGGCGAGGCCCAGAACACGGTCACCGCCTTGTTCAGCGCCTTGACGTTCGCGGCGTAGGCGCGCCAGGCTTCCAGGCCGCCCTCGGCCAGGCCCTCGCGCTCCCAGGCATGCAGGTAACTGTTGTGGGCCACGCCGAGCGAAGCGGTGACCGGCCCGCTGACCTGGCGCAGGATGTCGTTGCGGATGGCGCTGACGACGGCCGGCAGTTCCCCCTCGACGGCACGCTCGCGCAAGCCCTGGCCGGTCAGCGCGACGCTGAGGGTGGAAGAGATCAGGAGGAACAGCAGCAGGCAGGCGGCCATGCTGAGCATGAGCTTGGTCCGGATGGACGCGCGGCGGAGGAAGTGGGCAGGCATGGGCAGTGGCTGTGAGAATGTGTGGAAATGTTTCCGTATCGCATCTTCGCTGTGCACCCGGGGGAGCGTCAACCGGTTTGGCGGGAAGTGTTTATACAGTTTTAAGGAACTGTTGTGATTTGGTCGGATTCGGGAGGAGTTCGATATTGAACATGCAATGGCACCGGGTGCCCGAGACCCGTAGGGAGGGCGGCTATACCTCTTCAGTTTGCAGGTCACAAGCGTATGCGCCGCCCACCCTGCCGGTCTGTGCATTGTTCTTGAAATAAAAAGCCGCCGGGGCGGTTGGCCCGGGCGGCTTTTTCGCTGGGACGCCGGCAGAGCCGGCATTATCCCCGTCTGATGCTTACTTCGTCTCGAGCGCGACCGCGTGGCCGGCCTTGGCCACTTCGTGGTCGACCGACTTGCGCACCGTCGCCACCTGGGCTTCGGTGGCGGCCGGGGCGTTGTTGCCCCAGCTCTGGCGCACAAACGTCGCCAGTTGCGCGGTTTCCCCGTCCGACAGGCGCCAGGCAAAGGCCGGCATGCCGAGGTCCGATGGCGCCGTTTTGGTCGACGGCAGCTTGCTGCCGGCCAGGATCACGCGGATCAGCGAGGTCGGGTCTTGCGCCAGCACGGTCGGGTTGCCCGGCAGCGCAGGGAAGACGATCGCGTTCGACTTGCCGTCGGTGCGATGGCAGGCCGCGCAATTGTCCAGGTACAGCTCGGCGCCGCGGCCCTTCTGCACGCCCGCGTACAGCTCTTTCGCGGTCTGGTCGTTGGCAACGAAGGTCGCCTTGTCGCCGCCGGAGGCCGGCAGCGATTTCAGGTAGACCGCCATCGCGTTCAGGTCCGCGTCCGTCATGTGCTGGGTGCTGTGCGAGACCACGTCGGCCATCGGGCTGCCGACCACCGCGCTGTGGGCGTTGCGCGCGCCTTTCAGCGTGTCGACGATGTCCTTCTGGCTCCAGTTGCCCATGCCGTCGGCCTTGTCGCCGCGCAGGTTGACCGCCAGCCAGCCGTCGATCAGCGTGCCGCCCGACAGGTAGGCCGGGCCGGATTCGTCCAGCGCCAGTTCGCTCATCGTGGCCGAACGGGGCGTATGGCAGCTGCCGCAGTGGCCCAGGCTCTGCACCAGGTAGGCGCCGCGCGCCATCTCGGCGCTGGCATATTTACCCATGTCGACCGGCGCGACGGCTGGTGCGAACTGCTTGCGCCAGATCGACAGCGGCCAGCGGATCGACAGCGGCCAGGCGATGTCGGTGCCGCGGTTGGCGGCGTCGACCGGCGCCACGCCCTTCATGAAGTAGACGTACAGGGAACGCACGTCCTGGTCGGTCATCTTGGCGTACGACGGGTACGGCATCGACGGGTACAGGGTGGCGCCGCTCGGCAGGATGCCGTGGCGCAGCGCGCGGTCGAAGTCGTTCAGGCTGTAGCTGCCGATGCCGGTCTTCTTGTCCGGCGTGATGTTCGAGCTGTACATCGTGCCGATCGGCGACTCGATGCCGCGCCCGCCGGCGAACTCCTTGCCGCCCGGCGTCGTGTGGCAGGCGATACAGTCCGAGGCGACGGCGATGTAGCGCCCGGCCTGGATCATCTGCTGTTCTTCCGCGGAGTTGGCGGCGAGCACCGGGCTCGGCCCGATGTCGCGCGTCTCGGTCGGCATCAAGGCATAGCCGAGCGCGCCGGCAAACACCAGCACGGCCGCGCCGACGGCGCCGATCAGGATTTTTTTCTTGGAACTCATGGTCATCCTTGTTCTCTTCTTATGCCTGCACCAGCGGGCCCGGGTTCTTCAGGTACAGCTCGCGTACGGCCTTGGCGCACCAGTAGGTCAGCGCGCCGACCATGCCGGTCGGGTTGTAGCCGTTGTTTTGCGGGAAGGCGTTGGCGCCCGGTGCGAACACGTTCGACACGTCCCACGATTGCAGGTACTTGTTCAGGGCCGAGGTCTTCGGGTTCGCGCCCATGATCGCGCCGCCGCAGGTGTGGGTCGACTGGTACTGGGTGATGTTGTAGTGCGAGCCATCCTTCTTGGCGTCGCCCTTCATCGCCTTCGGTCCCAGCACCTTGCACATGTCGGTGGCCTTTTCGACCAGGTATTGCGAGGCCTTGATCTCGTTGTCGTGCCAGTCGAAGGTCATGCGCAAGAGCGGACGGCCAAAGGCGTCGCGGTAGGTCGGGTCCAGGCTCAGGTAGGCATCGTCGTAGGACATGCACGAACCCTGCACTTCGTAGTAGAACGAATGGCGGAAGGCTTCCTTGACGCCCTTCTTCCACGCGCTGCCCCAGTTCGGCACGCCCGGCGCGGTGGCGATGCCGCGCACGGGACCGGCGCCCGGCTGGCGCGCCCAGATGATGCCGCCGCCGATGTAGCCGGTCTTGGACGAATCGTTGCGGTTGCCGTTGAGGTCGTCAAAAGTGGTGCCGGCGCCGCCGATGCCGATGAAGCCGTTGGCCTGCACGGTCTCGTCGAAGAACAGCGAGACGCGGTTCAGGTTCTGGTACGAGTAGTTGTTGCCGACGTTACCGGTCTTGCTGACCGGGTCGTACGGAGTACCGATGCCCGAGACCAGCATCATGTGGACGTTGAACAGCGAGAACGCGCACAGCAGCACCAGGTCCGCCGGCTGTTCGGTTTCGCGGCCCTGTGCGTCGAGGTAGGTCACGCCGGTGGCCTGCTTCTTGTCGGCGGTGAGGTTGACCTTCAAGACCTGGGCATGGGTACGCAGCTCGAAGTTCTTGCGGCCGCGCAGCACCGGCAGGATCGAGATGTTCGGGCTCGCCTTGGAGTAGTTCAGGCAGCCGTAGTCCGAGCAGAAGCCGCAGGCATTGCACGGGCCCATCTGGCAGCCGTACGGGTTGATGTACGGGGCCGAGGCGTTCGAGGCCGGGATCGGGAACGGGTTGTAGCCCATTTCGCGCGCGGCTTTGTAGAACAGTTCGGCGCCGAGGTAGTTCGGGTTCGGACCGAGCGGGTAGTCGCGCTTGCGCGAACCTTCGAACGGGTTGCCGCCGGCGACCTTCTGGCCGTTGACGACGCCGGCCTTGCCCGAGGTGCCGCATACGTACTCGAAATGGTCGAAATGCGGTTCCAGCTCTTCATAGGTGACCGGGAAATCCTGCACGGTCATGTTGGCCGGGATGAAGTTCTTGCCGAAGCGCTGCTCGAGGTTGGAACGCACGGTGAAGTCTTCCGGCAGTGCGCGGAAGTGCGCGCCCGACCAGTGGCTGCCGGCGCCGCCGACGCCGGTGCCCGGCTTGAACGAGCCCATCTGGCGGTACGGCACCGCGGTGTCGCTCACGCCGTGGCGGATGGTGACGGTTTCCTGCGCCAGCGATTGGAGGTACTTGCGGTGGATCGAACCTTCCAGTTCGTCGACCACGCGCGGATAGGCGAAGTCGGTCTGGGTGTCGCGGTCCGGGCCGCGCTCGAGCACGACCACGTTCAGGCCGGCGTCGGTGAGTTCCTTGGCCATGATGGCGCCGGTCCAGCCCATGCCGACGATGACGGCGTCCACTTTGTTTTTTGCGATTGCCATGTTCTGTTCCTTATCCTCTGCGTCCTGCCAGGTCCACCGGTCCGATCGGGTACGGCTTGTCGCGCACCTCGACCCAGTCGAGGTAATCGGCGCGCATGCCGGGGTAGCCGATCATCTTCCAGGCACCCATGTTCTTGTTGCCGCCGTGTTTCGGGTCGGCGAAATAGCCATTCCGGGTTTCGTTCAGCAGGCTGCTGAAGAACAGCTTCGACGAAATGTCGGCCAGCTTGATCTTGCCGGCTTCCATGTCTTTCAGCAGCGCGTCCTGCTTGACCGGCGTGAGGTCGGCGAACTTCTTGCCGGAGAAGCTGCTGGCGCAATGCGCGTCCATGCTCTTGATGCCGACGCGCAGGATGTCGCACAGCGGCAGCTTGCCCTGGTAGCCGAATTCGGACGGCGCTTCCAGGAAGGGGCCCTGCATGTACCAGATGCCGCCGTTCGCGTACGGGGTCTGCATGTGGCGGTCGAGGAATTCGAGCACGCCGGACTCGATGGCGCCGGGGCCGTGTTCGTCGTGCGGGATCAGGCGGTCGACGGCGGCGCCGAGGAAGGCCCACTCGGCCGCGTTGAAGAAGGTCGGCGTGTAGGCATCGGGCTTGCCTTCGGGCGCGCCGGCGGCGCTGGCCCCGGCCTTGCTGCAGCCGTTCAGCGCGCCGGCCACGCCGACACCCATCGGCATGAACACGAGGCTCTTGATCAGGCTCCGACGGGAGGGCGATTTGGTATCGTCAGACATAAGGTTCTCTGGTAATGCGCGCGCCTGCACGGGCGGGGCGCGATGGGGGAACGTGAAAAAGGGCGTGATGCTACACGGAAACAGACTATGGGTGGGAGCGGATACATTGCCGAAACAAATTGAATCGTCGCTGGTTGTGCGCCACGAACTACGTGGAATCCACAGTAGGCAGGCTCTGCCCTCAGCCGCGCTGGTGGACCGTAGGGTGGACGGGTTACCCGTCCACGCGTTGCCGCCGATCTCACTGGACAAAAAAAATGCCGCCTGGGTCGGACCCGGCGGCATTTCTGTGAAGCGGAAAACCGCTTATTTGTCGTGCAAGAACGTCTTCAGCTTGTCCGAACGCGACGGCTGGCGGAGTTTACTCATCGCCTTGGCTTCGATCTGGCGAATCCGCTCGCGCGTCACGTCGAACTGCTTGCCCACTTCTTCCAGCGTGTGGTCGTTCGACATCTCGACGCCGTAGCGCATGCGCAGCACTTTCGCTTCGCGCGGGGTCAGCGAGTCCAGCACTTCCTTGATCACGTTGCGCATCGAGGCGTGCAGCGCGGCGTCCAGCGGGGCCAGCGTGGTGTTGTCCTCGATGAAGTCGCCCAGTTGCGAATCGCCGTCCTCGCCCATCGGGGTTTCCATCGAAATCGGCTCTTTCGCGATTTTCATGATCTCGCGAACCTTGTTCTCCGGCATTTCCATTTTCAGGGCCAGGGTCGGCAGGTCCGGCTCGCTGCCGGTTTCCTGCATGATCTGGCGCGAGATGCGGTTCATCTTGTTGATCGTCTCGATCATGTGCACCGGCACGCGGATGGTACGGGCCATGTCCGCGATCGAACGCGTGATCGCCTGGCGGATCCACCAGGTCGCATAGGTCGAGAATTTGTAGCCGCGACGGTACTCGAACTTGTCGACCGCCTTCAGCAGGCCGATATTGCCCTCCTGGATCAGGTCGAGGAATTGCAGGCCACGGTTGATATACTTCTTCGCAATCGAGATCACCAGGCGCAGGTTGGCCACCGTCATTTCGCGCTTCGCGGTACGGGCGCGCTTCTCGCCGGCCGCCATCTGCTTGTTGATCTTGCGCAGGTCGGCCAGCGGCAGCGCCACGCGCGCCTGCAGGTCGATCATGCGCTGCTGCAGTTCCTTGATCGCCGGCAGGTTACGGCCCAGCACGGCGCTGTACGGATAGGCGCAGTCGACTTCGCGGTCGCCCCATTCCAGGTCGGTCTCGTTGCCCGGGAAAACCTTGATGAAGTGAGCGCGCGGCATGCCGCAGCGGTTCACGCAGATGTCCAGCACGGCGCGTTCGATCGAACGCACTTCGTCCATCTGGCCGCGCAGCGTGTCGCACAGCTTTTCCACGACCTTCGCGGTGAAGCGGATGCCGAGCAGTTCGTTCGAGATGATTTCCTGCGCCTTTTCATAGGCCGGCGAACCGTAGCCGCTGGTCTTGAAGGCGTGGCCCATGCGGTCGAACTGCTCTTCGATGAGGGCGAATTTTTCCAGCGCGCTGCGGCGCAGCTGTGCCAGCTGCTCGGTCGAGTAACCGGCCGCGCCGCCGGCGGCGTCGCCGTCTTCTTCCTCTTCGACTTCTTCCTCTTCTTCTTCGTCCTCGTCCGACGCGGCTGCCTTGGCTTGCGCGGCGGCCGGGGCCGGGGCGCTGTCGTTGTGGTCGACGAAGCCGTCCACGACTTCGTCGATCTTCATCTCGTCGGCGGCGATCTTGTGCGACAGCGTGATGATTTCCGAAATCGTGGTCGGGCAGGCCGAGATCGCCTGGACCATGTCCTTCAGGCCCTGTTCGATGCGCTTGGCGATTTCGATCTCGCCTTCGCGCGTCAGCAGCGAGACGGCGCCCATTTCGCGCATGTACATGCGCACCGGGTCGGTCGTGCGGCCGAAGTCGGAGTCGACGGTCGACAGCGCGGTCGCGGCGGCCGCTTCCACTTCGTCTTCGCTGGTCGGGGTCACGGCGTTATCCGACAGCAGCATCATTTCCGCTTCCGGTGCGCGCTCGTAGACGGCGATGCCCATGTCGTTGAAGGTCGCGATGATGCCTTCGATCGCTTCCGGATCGATGATGTTTTCCGGCAGGTGGTCGTTGATCTCCGCATGGGTCAGGTAGCCGCGCTCCTTGCCCATGTTGATCAGGTTGCGCAGCTGGGTGCGGCGCTTTTCGAGTTCCGCTTCCGAGAAGCCCTGTTCGGTGCCGAGCGACGGCATACCCTTGGCCTTGCGCTCGCGCGCCTTCGACACGGCCTTCAGTTCGGCGCGTTCGACGGCGTTCAGTGCCGCGACTTCATCGTTCTCGGGCGTGAATTCGCTCGGCTTGCGGCCGCGGCGGCCCGGCACCTTCACTTGCGGCAGCAGGTAGCCCGTGGTGTCGATCGCGGCCAGCGTGGCGGCGTCGGTGGTCTTGCTGACCGAGCTGCCGGCGGTCTGGATCACGGTCGACTGCGGCTCGATGCGGCGGGCGACGCGCGCCTTGACCACTTTCGGTGCTTCGTCAGCAGCCGGTGCCTGCGCGGGCGCTTGCGCCGCGGCGACGGCAGCCGCCGCGACCGGCACTGCGGCTTCGGCGCTCTCGACCGACTTCAGGGCGGCCAGCTTCGAGCCGCGCTTGCGCACGATGACCGGGACCGTCGCCGGCGTGGACGATGCGGTGACCTGGTACCCGTCGGCTTCGGCTGCGAAATCGGCTTCAGGTGCGCCGTCGGCAGACTCGGCGACTGGTTCGGCAACCGGTTCTGCAACGACTTCGACCGGAGCCGGCGCAACGGCAACCGGTTCGACAGCGACCGGCGCCGGGGCGGCCACTGGTTCGGCCGCAGCCATGGCGGCGCCGGCTGCGAGGATCTCATCGGCCTGGGCCTTGAGCGTCGCCAGGCGCGAACGGGTCTTGACCACCGTTACCTTGGCCGCCGCTTCCGTTTCGAGGAAGTAGGAGGTCGCGGTTTTAGGCACCGCCAGCTGCGCCGTGGCGTTCTTGGCCGGCGCTTTCTTTGCTGTCAATGTCAGTGTCTTGGCGGTGTTCTTCATGAAAAACTCTCCTGTCGAGGCGGGTGCGCGCCTGCGAGGTCAAATGGTCACCACGGCTTCAAACACGCCGCGGTCAAGGGTATCGGGAAGGGTCCTATATCAGGACGGTCAAGCCTGAATCAAGCGCGTCCTCGCCTGCGGCATGCGGCGGGGCCGGATGCGCAATGGGCAGGATGGAAGGAGGCAGTGGTCAGGATCGCGGTGTGCATGTCAAAACGAAAAAAAGCCCGTTGGCTGAAACGGGCTTGCATCTATCTCGGCCGGATGGAGGAGACGGGACAGGCAACATTATGCCTTAAGGCAAGAATTGGTGATAATTGATATATCGGATAAGCGATATAAGCAAACCACATATTGTTGTTTTTTAGTCCACGACGACTCTCAGGTCCGTCTGCGCCGACGCAAGCCGTGCGCAAGGCAAGAGGCGGATCATACACGATTTCGCGAACGGGAGCGCCAGCCTGCGCCCGATCCGCGTCTTGCCGGCCCTCACACCCGGTCAACGTCGCCTGCTCAGCAGAAGTCACACGATTGGCAGCGCACTAGTGCGGGCCAGCATGCTATCCTTCGGATTCCCGTTATTACCATGAAGTCAATGAATACCATTAGTTCTGCCGCCGAGTCTGTCGACGCCACCACCCCTTCCCCAGCCGATACCCCGAATACGGAGGCGACGACCCAGCAGGGCGCGCAGGAAAGCAACGCGCAATCGACCGCGGCCGAGACCCCGGCTGAGACCCCGGCTGAGACCCCGGCCACTGCGCCAGGCACGCCCGCCCCGTCGGCACGCGCCCTGCTCAAGCAGCTGCAGCAGCAATTCCCGGCCTTCCGCGATTGCCTGCCGCTCGCCATCGGCATCGACAAGCAACTGCTCTCGCGCATCCCGGGCCTCGACCGCAAGACCATGCGCGCCGCGCTCGGCATCCACACCGGTTCGATGCGCTACCTGCGTTCGATGGAAAAGGCCACCGTGCGTTACGACCTCGACGGCGTGGCCGGCGCGGAAGTAACCGACACCCATCGCCTGCACGCCAAGGAACAGCTGCAACTGCGCTTCAAGAAGGAAGCCGAGCGCAAGAAACTCGAAAAAGCAGCTGCCGCCGAAGCGGAAGCGGCGCGCCTGCGCCAGGAAAAGCTGCAGCAGCTCGCCTCGAAGTTCTCGCGCGGCTGATTTGCAGGACCCGATGAGTTCAGTCGCGGAGCAGGAAGACCTGCCGCCCTACCATGGCATCGCTCTGGCGGACGTCGTGCTGGTAAAGTCCGATGCCGAGGCCGCCGCTGCCCTGGCCGCCCTCACCGCCAGCGACGTGGTCGGCTTCGATACCGAATCGAAGCCGACCTTCCTCAAGGGCGAGGAATCGACCGGCCCGCACCTGGTGCAACTGGCCACCGACAGCACCGCCTACCTGTTCCAGATCGGCGCCCGGCCGGACCCGGCCAGCGTCGACCTGTTGCGCGCGGTGCTGGAAGCCCCTGGCATCCTGAAGGTAGGGTTCGGCCTGGGCGACGACTTGCGCCGCCTGCGCAGCAAGCTCGGCATCGAAACGCGCAACGTCGTCGACCTGTCGACCACCCTGCGCCGCCGCGGCGAGCGCAACACGCTCGGCGCCAAGACGGCGGTGGCGCGCTTCTTCGGCCAGCGCCTGGCCAAGTCGAAACGCATCACCACCACCAACTGGTCGCTGCCGCGCCTGTCGGAACAGCAGATCCAGTATGCGGCCGACGACGCCCACGTGGCGCTCAAGCTGTATCGTCACTGGCGGGCGAATCCACCTTCTTGAGACTGCATCAGGCTGATGGGTTATCATCCTGTCATCGATAACCTGGATGCCGTATGCCGCTCTTCAGAACGCTGCGTGTTTCAGCTTTACTCTTCTGCGCCCTGCCTTTCGCGGCCGCGGCGCAGCGAGGCGCCACCGTCCCCGACACCCTCGAACAGCGCGTCGCCGCCTGCATCGCCTGCCATGCGCCGAAAGATGGCGCGGGAACGAACGTCGGCGGCGTCTACTTCCCGCGCATCGCCGGCAAGCCGAGCGGCTACCTGTACAACCAGCTGGTGAACTTCCGCGACGGGCGGCGCCAGTATCCGCTCATGACCTGGATGGTCACCCACCTGCCCGATCCCTACCTGCACGAGATCGCCGACTATTTTTCGAACCAGCATCCGCCGGTGCCTGCGCCAGCCGCGCCGGTCGTCGCTCCCGCCGTGCTCGCGCGTGGCGAGCAACTGGTACGCCGCGGCGACACACGATTAAACGTACCGGCCTGCATCGCCTGCCACGGCCAGCAGCTGGCCGGCGTGGCGCCCGCGATTCCCGGTTTGCTGAACCTGCCGCGCGACTACGTGAATGCCCAGTTCGGCGCCTGGCGCAACAAGGTGCGCCGCGCCCATGCGCCCGACTGCATGGCGACGATTGCCGAGCGCCTGGGGCCGGGCGACGTCGCCGCCGTCTCGGCCTGGCTGGCCGCCCAGCCGACGCCGCCCGGCGCGCGCCCCGCCGAACGCCTCACCAGCCCCTTGCCGATGGCATGCGGGAGCGCGCCATGAAGCGGCGCATCCGCATCGGTTTGATCGTACTGCTGGCGCTGGCGGCAGCGGCCATCGCCCTGGCCTGGCCGCGCGAGGAATTCATCGCCGCCGCTTCGCCCGCCGACCATGCCGCCAGCGAGGCCAACCTGGCGCGCGGCGCTTATCTCGCACGCGCCGGCGACTGCATGGCCTGCCACACGGCGCGCGGCGGCGTGCCCTATGCCGGCGGGCGCGCCCTCGACACGCCCTTCGGCCGCCTGGTGGCGCCGAACATCACGCCGGAACCCGCTACCGGCATCGGCAACTGGACGCCCGACGATTTCTGGCGCGCCCTGCACAACGGCAAATCGAAGGATGGCCGCCTGCTGTATCCGGCCTTTCCCTACACGAACTACACGAAGGTGACGCGGCCGGACGCCGACGCGCTGTTTGCCTACCTGCGCAGCCTGCCGCCGGCACGCCAGCAAAACGCGCCGCACGAGCTGCGCTTCCCCTATAACCAGCAGCTCACGCTGGCCGGCTGGCGCCTGCTCTACTTCAAGCCGGGCGTGCAGCAGCCGGATGCGTCCAGGGACGCGCGCTGGAACCGCGGCGCCTACCTGGTCGAGGGACTCGGCCACTGCGCCGCCTGCCACAGCACACGCAATCGCTTCGGCGCCACCGACAGCACCCTCGGCGGTGGCCTGATCCCGACGATCGGCTGGTACGCGCCGTCGCTGACCTCGGATGGCGAAGCGGGCCTTGGAAAATGGAGCGAGGCGCACATCGTGCAGCTGCTCGGCACCGGCGTGTCGCCGGGCGCCAGTGTCACCGGGCCGATGGCGGAAGTCGTGGCGCAAAGCCTGCAATACCTGACGCCCGACGACCTCGGCGCCATGGCGGTCTACCTGAAATCGCTGCCGGCCGCGCCTGCCAACGCACGTCCGGCCGCACCCAGGCCGCCCGAACAGACCATGCTGGCCGGCGAAAAACTGTATGGCCAGCACTGCGCCGCCTGCCACGGCGAGCGCGGCGAAGGGAAAGGTCCGTATCCGGCGCTGGCCGGCAACCGCGCCCTGAGCATGGCCGAACCGGTGAACGCCATCCGCGTCGTGCTCAATGGCGGGTTCGCGCCCGGCACCCAGGGCAATCCGCGCCCTTACGGCATGCCGCCGTTCGGCCACGCGCTGGGCGATACCGAGGTGGCGACGCTGGTCAGCTTCCTGCGCGCCAGCTGGGGCAATGCGGCGGCGCCGGTGTCGCCGGCCGAGGTGAATCGCTATCGCAGCGTGCCGCTGGATTAGACAGGAAAAGGCCGGTGGTGCGCACGCCACCGGCGTTGTTCGATACCCGTCTGCGCGCTTACAGGGCCGGGATCAGCACTTTATCGATCACGTGAATGACCCCGTTGCTGGCCCTGACATCGACAGCGACGATCTTTGCCTGCAGCGCCGTGGTGTCCCTGATCGTCGGCGGCGTGCCAGCGTTGATCGTGATGGCCTGGCCGGCCACCGTCGGCACGGGCGTTCCGAATGGAATTTGCGTCGACAGTACCTGGCTACCCAGCACGTGGTACGTGAGGACGGTGCGCAACTGCGCTACCGTCAGGTTTTGCGGCGCGGCGGCAAACGCGGTATTGGTCGGCGCAAACACCGTGAAGGGGCCGGCGCCGCTCAGGGTGCCGCGCAGGTCGGCGGCCACGACCGCGCTGACGAGCGAGCTGAACTGCGGATTAGCCTGCGCCATCTGCACGACGTTGAGCACGCCTGGCGGCACCAGCACCTTGTCCACCGCGTGAATGACGCCATTGCTTGCAAGGACATTCGGGGTCGTCACCGTTGCGACCGTCAAGGCCGCGTCGGTAATTTTCACGCCGTTAGTAAAATCGAATGTCAGCCGGGTAGGCGAATTGGCGTAGCTGTAGGCGGTAGTCTGGACCGACCCGCCGGCGGCCAGGTCGGCAGCGAGCTTCTTGCTTCCCAATACATGGTAGGTCAGGATGCTCTGCAGGGCCGGCCCCGGCAACGCGTCGACCATGGCTGCCGCATTTGCAAATCCCAGTCGGGTGGCAAGGTCGGTGAATGCCTGGTCGGTCGGCGCAAACACGGTCAATTGTGCATTCGTATCCGTGAGCGTTCCGACAATGCCGGCCTTGGTCGATGCTGCCAGCAAGGCATTGAAGCCTTGCTGCTTCGCGACCTCGGCAATGTTCGGGGCAGCCGGCGCATCGTCGTCATCGCTGCTGCCGCAGCCACCGAGTACGGTGGCCAGTGCCAGGACTGCAAATCCGGACTTCAGAAAATGTCGTATGTTCATGATGTCTCCAATCGGTTATCGAACTGAACGAGACTCTCCGCACTGACCAGCCGCCGGCGGCCGAACGCTCGGAAAGCCTTGAGGATGTCGTCCCGGGCGCGGGGCATCCGGTACCAGGTTTTTACTTCGGATTGAATATAATGGGACAGTGCGGGACACACGAAAGCACGCACACACAAATGTGGGTCAATTCCAAGTCAATCAATGGACAATTCCGGGATTTAACGACCTAATTGTCTAGACATCCAGGGACATCCGAGGACAAGCTAACGCAGCGTGCGCCAGTCGCCGGGCGCCGCACCGAATGTCGTCGTAGTCCAGTCCGACGCGATCCCGATATCGTAACCGTGCACGATCACCACCGACACGGCATCGAACTGCTGCGCGGCCGGGTAAGTGGTCAGGGCGATATTCGCAATCTTGCGGGCCAACGCATTTTTTTCCTCAGCGGTCCGGATACTGCTCACCGCATTGATCGTCAAGGATTTCGGTCGCTTGTCTGCGCTTGTCAGGCTGGTATTTTCGAGAATGGTGGCATTGCGCACGCCGGGAATCGCGATCACCTTTTGCTGGACCTGGCGCAAGGGTGCGAAAAAGCGGTTATCGGCTATCGAATGAATATAGAAGAGCGCGCCGATCACAAGAACGAACAGGACTGCGACTGCCGCCACATGGCCTTTCCATAAAGGCGGCAGGGGCGGCACTGCCGCCCTCCTCGCACGCACGACAACGGTACCGGCAAGCAGGTCATGGACTGACCGCCGCGTACGCCGGTTGAACAGATAAAGGTAGACAGTTGCGCCGCCCAGCCCGAATACCAATACCGCCTGCAAGGCCGGCAGCACGATACTCGAATAGCCGCCGCCCAAAGCGAGATTATTCAGCAAATACGGCATATAAAACACGGTGCAGCGCAATGCGGCGCGTCCGACGCCGAGTGGCGCGCCGGCCGTCGTGACGACCCGGATATCCGACGCCCGCTTGCCCAGGCTGCTGCCCTGGTACAGGCGGCTGTCCATGCTGCCGAAATACGCGACCATGACGAGAAATCCGACCAGGCGGCCCCAGGCGCCCATTGCTTCGAACTGCTCGCCGAAAACCAGGCCCAGGCACAAGCCCACCAGGCCGAGCAACAGCGTATCGATCAGAAAAGCCGCGCTGCGGCGCCAGAACCCGGCGATCTCGGGTGGCCCGTCGTCCGGCGCCGGAGCGTCCACCGCCGTGCGCATCGACCGTGCAGTCTCGAGCTCGGCCAGGCGCGCGTGAATATGCCGGACGCGTTCCGGAAAACGCTGCGCATCGATACGGGCAAGGATTTGCCGGAGCTGGTCCGCAGAATAACTGGCGAAATCGGGTTCGTTCAATATGACTCCGGAAGAGAACTGGTTTGAATAATGCAGAGCCGGACGCCATTGACAGGCTGCCCGCGTATTTTAGTTTCCGGCGATTTTCAGTAACCGCCCCGGGTTTTTTATGCCCTGAGGATGTATATAAAAGCTTGATGTACCTATATATCGGCTACCGTAAAAGTTAATTGTTTGAAAAAACTATTAGGACTACAATCGATTGGCATTTCTAATCAATTCATTGGAGACTGTGATGAAGATAATTAGCTATGGCCTGGCCGCCATTGCAGTAGCGGCTTGCATGTCGTGCGCGTACGCCCAGCAGCAAGCGCAAGCCGCCAGCGTCAGCGACGCGGCGGAGCCGGTGCAGACCGTCACCGTCACGGCACAGCGCTTCCATGTCACACCGCAGGAGTTCAAGGATTACGAATACACGTACGTTCTCAGTAACGGCGAGGTGGTGCGCTTCAGCCGTCGCGTGGGGCGCTTCTTTGTGGCCATCAAGGGCCAGCCGACGGTGGAGATCTTTCCCGCCGCCGCCGAGCAGTTCGTGACCAGCGACGGCGCCAGACTGGTGTTCACGGATGCAGGCGACAAGCTCACCATCGATCACTACGAGCTGCTGCAAGCCGCTTCGGGGGTGCAGGTCGCCGCCTTGCCGACGACGCCGAAATAAGGCCAACGCGCCCGGGCCTCGGGTCGGCCTGGGGTCGGAGCCAGCGCACTACGGCAGAGACCGTGTCCCAATGTCAGACCTGCCCCCAGCCTTTTACAGGCTTTCAGACCAGATCCGCGAACCCGACCCGGTCGGTGGTCGCGGCGCGCGCGTCGTCGATGCCGATCTTGTGGTTTGAGAGCAGGCGCTCGAGCGAGGCATTCATCGTATGGCAGCCCGGATCGCGTCCGCTGTTCATGTGTTCGCGCAGGGCGCCCAGTTCCCCTTCCTCGATCAGGCGCACCACCGCCGGGCCGGGCGTCAGGCATTCGGTGGCCAGGTGATAGCGGTTGCCCTCGAGCGAAGGCAGCAGCGCCTGGCACAGCACGCCGCGCAGGGCGTGCGCCAGCGCTTGCGCCTGGGCGTCGGAATTGCCGAGCAGGCGCAGCATCTTTTGCAGCCCCATCTCGGTCGAACGCGCATGCAGGGTCGCCAGCACCAGCGGGCCGGATTCGGCCAGGGCCAGGGCTTCCTGCGCGGTCTGGGCGTCGCGGATCTCGCCGATGACGATCACGTCCGGCCGCTCGCGCAGCGCGTCCAGCGCGCCAAGGTAATAACTTTCGACGTCACCGTCGATGCCCACTTCGCGCTGGGTGATGATGCATTTGCGCTGCGGGATCAGGGTTTCGACCGGGTCTTCGATGGTGATGATGTGGCCCGAGCGGCGCTTGTTGATTTCATCGAGCATCGACGCGATCGTGGTCGACTTGCCCTGGCAGGTGTCGCCGATGATCAGCACCAGGCCGCTGGTCAGGCGCGCGAATTCCTGGGCGTCGCGGTCGAGACCGAGTTCGGCGAGCGGCAGCGGTTCCTTGGGGAAGCGGCGGATCACGCAGCCGAGGCGCTTCTTGCCCTGGAAGGTAAAGCAATTGGCGCGGATGCGCGCCGTGTGCAGGTCGATCGAGCGGTCGAAGGCGCGGTCGGCGATGCGCTCGGCCCAGTTCGGCTCGATGACTTCGAAAAATTCTTCCAGTTCCTCGCGCGTGATCGGCGAATCCGTCACCGCCACCAGCCCCTTCGGCTGGCGCAGCATCAGTGGGCTGTTCTGGTGGATGATGATGTCGGAAAACACCAGGCGCGAATTCAGCAGGTGCAGGATCTGCTCGACCAGAGTGCCGAAGACCGGGTGGTCTTCGTTTTCGACATACGACAGCGTGGGGATTTGCGAGGACTGGTGGAATTCCATCGGGCGTGGTTCTCTGGCTAATGAAGGTGTCGTTCAGACAATACCGACCATTATAGAACCATGCCTGTTAGAAATTGCAACTGCTAGCGAGAAATTGTTCAGCGTCCCAATGCCACAACAATGCGGTCGCCGAACAGGGTCAAGGCAACGCCGGCCACCACCACCAGGGCGCCGGCCATGCGGATGCTCGATACCTTGCGCACGGCCATCTGCACCAGGCCGAAGTTATCGATCGCCATCGACATCATGAGCTGGCCGGCAATCACCAGCACCACCATGTTCAAGAGGCCGATGCGTGGCGCCAGGAACACCGTGCCGAACACGAAGGCCGCGCCCAGCATGCCCCCGCTCAGCTTCCACAGCGGCTGCTGCACCAGCAGCGCCAGCGACTCGCCGACGCCGCCCCGGGCAAAGGCGGCAATGCCGAGTACCAGCGTGCCGACCGAGAACGAGATAAAGGCCGCGACCACCGAGTTCGCATGCAGCGCGCCGGCCAGCTGGCTGTTGACGGCCGCCTGCACCGAAATGAAGATGCCGACACAAAAGGCCAGCACGAATAACACCGCGTTCATGATTACTTCCCTACCGGTAAAGCCGGAAACAAAAAGGGCAAGATTGTAGTGGATGTGGGGCGCGGCCGGTGGATTATGGGAAGCGTGCGCGACGGCCGCTCCCCCTTTGCGTCTATCATGCGGCCCTATAATCAACAACAGGAGCGGTGGATGAGCAAGCGCATCGTCGAGACCAGCAAGTTCCTCAGCTTCGTGCTGCGGCACCAGCCGCAAGCCATCGGTATCGACCTCGACCGCGAAGGCTGGACCGACATCGACGCCTTGATCGCCGCGGCGACGCGCGATGGACGCCGCCTCGACCGTGCCCTGGTCGACGAGGTGGTGCGCACGAACGACAAGAGCCGCTTCGCCGTATCCGGCGACGGCTTGCGCATCCGCGCCGTGCAAGGCCACTCGAGCGCAGCGGTCGCCCTGACGCACCGCGCACTGGCGCCGCCGCCGCTGCTCTACCACGGCACGGCGAGCCGCTTCGTCGCCGCCATCATGCGCGGAGGCTTGCGCGCGGGATCGCGCCACCACGTGCACCTGTCGCAGGAACAGGCGACGGCGGCCAGCGTCGGGGCGCGCTATGGCGTGCCGGTGGTGCTGCAAGTCGATGCGGCGGCCATGGCGGCGGACGGCTTTGTCTTTTACCTGGCCGATAACGGCGTGTGGCTGACGGATGCGGTCCCGCCGCGCTACCTCGGCCGCTGAGGGATACGTTTATTGGTCCGGCGTGCAGCCTGGCCGCATTTCCGTGCAGTCTGTCGCATTCCCGATGCGCTCGACGTCGCGCCTGGTTAGTCTTTCATCATCGACAACCATGAGGACAAGATCATGAAAAAGAATGTTTCCATCGCCCGCCGCGCCCTGCTCGCCGTTTGCATTGCAGGTAGCTTCGCCGCCACCAGTCATGTGGCCGCCGCACCCTGGGACTGGGGCGGCGAGCGGGTCGAAGGCAGCGGGCGCATCGTCAAGCAGGCGCGCCAGGTCAGCAATTTCAATGGCCTGGCGCTGGCGCTGCCGGGGCATGTCGAACTGCGCATCGGCAACAGCGAGAGCGTCACCATCGAGGCCGACGACAACGTGCTGCCGCTGATCGAGACCGTGGTCGAAGGCGGCACGCTGAAGATCCGCCCCAACAAACGCAACCTCAACCTGCACTCGAAATCGATCCGCGTGGTGGTGCAGGCGCGCTCGATCGAGCGCCTGGCGCTGGGCGGTTCGGGCACCATCGAGGCCGACCCGCTGCGCGGCCGCCGCCTCGACGTCGACATCGGCGGCTCGGGCACGGTCCGGCTGAAGGGCGTCGAGAGCGACACCATGGCGGTCGCGCTCGGCGGCAGCGGCGACCTGCAGGCGGCGCGCGGCACGATCGGCAAACTGACGGTATCGATCGGCGGCTCGGGCGACGTGGACCTGGGACGGGTGCAGGCGAACAGCGCCAGCGTGTCGATCGCCGGCTCGGGCGAAGCGACGGTCTGGCCGCGCAACGAATTGAGCGCAACGATTGCCGGCTCGGGCGACGTGAATTATTACGGCGATCCGCAGGTGAGCAAGACGACGCTGGGATCGGGCGGCGTGCGCAGGATGGGCGCGTCGCCGAAATAAGGGATCGCACGCGTGGACGGGGGACCCGTCCACCCTACCGCTCAGTGCCCGTGTCCCGCCTTCGGCGCCACGTAGGTCAAGGGCAACACCCGCGCCTCCACCGTCACGCTGCTGTTCTTCTTCGCCCCGTCCTGCACCACCAGCGTCACCGGCACGGTCTCGCCTTCCTTCAACTGGCGCTTCAGGTCGAAGAACATCAGGTGGTAGCCGCCCGAGGCCAGGTTCACGGCTTTGCCGGCCGGCAGGTCGATGGCGTCGACCTGGCGCATGCGCATGGTGTTGTTTTCCATCGCCATTTCATGCAGCTCGGCGCGGCCGGCGACCGGGGTGCTGACGCCGACCAGGCGTGCGGCCTGGGCCGATTGCACGCGCATGAAGGCGCCCGAGGCCTTCTGGTTGGGCACGGTGGCGCGCACCCAGGGATCGCTCACGGTCACTTGCGCCAGCGCGCTGGTGGAGAACAGGCCGGCGGCCAGCAGGGTCAAAAGAATACGGGTCATGGTGGACTCAAGAATGAATGTTGTCAGGCCGCGGCGGCCTTGAAGCTCTCGCGCTCGACCAGTACCGTATCGACGCTGTCGGTCAGCCACAGCTGGCCGTCCTGGATCGTGCACTGCAGCTGCATCGACCGCTTGGCCAGCTTTTCCAGCGCGGCGCTGGTCTCGGCAGGGATGTTGATGACGGTGAGGTTGCGCGCGCGATCGAGTTTGTTGGCGATGCCCTTCCACCAGATGTGGCTGGTCGCGCTGTAGCAATACACGTAGACGTGCTCGGCGCGGCCGCAGGCTTTCAACAGGCGCTTTTCATCGGGCTGGCCGACCTCGATCCAGGTCTGGATCGCACCGGTCAAATCCTTTTGCCACAGGTCCGGCTCGTCGGTGTCGAACAGGCCCTTGGTGAAGGCCAGCGCTTCGTTCGCGTGCAGGGCAAAGGCGAGCACGCGGATCATCACGCGCTCGTCGGTTTCGGACGGGTGACGGGCAATGGTCAGCCCGTGTTCCGCGTAATAGTTGCGGTCCATGTCCGCAATCTGGATATCGGCCTTGTAGATGGTCGCTTTGAGTGCCATTGGTACTTTACTTATCGAATTATTTGAAAACCACGGTGCGGTGGCCGTTTTGCAAAATGCGGTGTTCCACGAACCACTTGACCGCGCGCGCCAGCACCACGCATTCGACGTCGCGCCCGATCGCGGTCAGCTCCTCGGTCGTCATCGCATGGTCGACCCGCTCGACGTCCTGCTCGATGATCGGGCCTTCGTCGAGTTCGCCCGTGACGAAGTGCGCCGTGGCGCCGATCAGCTTGACGCCGCGCGTGTGGGCTTGCGCATACGGCCGCGCACCCTTGAAGCTCGGCAGGAAGGAGTGGTGGATGTTGATCGCCCTGCCCTCCAGCGCCTTGCACAAGCCCGGCGACAGGATCTGCATGTAGCGCGCCAGCACCACCAGCTCGACCTTGTGCATGTCGAGCAGCTCGACGATGCGCGCCTCCTGCGCCAGCTTGGCCTCCTCGCCCGCCCCCGTTGCCAGCGGCAAGTGGTGGAACGGGATATTGTAACTTGCCGCGAGCTGGTAGAAGTCCATGTGGTTCGAGACGATCGCCGAAATTTCGACCGGCAACAGGCCGCTCTTGTAGCGGAACAGCAGGTCGTTCAGGCAGTGGCCGATCTTCGAGACCATGATCAGCACGCGCGGCTTGGCATGGGCGTCGTGCAGCTGGCCGCGCATGTCGTTCGCCTCGCACAGGGCGGCAAAGGCGCCGCGCAGGTCGGTATCGAGCACGGCCGTATCTTCCAGCGCGAAGTGCACGCGCATGAAGAACAGGCGCGATTCCGGATCGCCGAACTGGGCGGAGTCGATGATGTTGCAGCCGTGCTCGGCCAGGAAACCGGCCACGCGCAGCACGATGCCGCGCTGGTCGAGGCAGGACAGGGTGAGGATGTATTCCGGGTGCGTCATGGTGGCGGCTATGTCGTGAAGTTGGCGGATGGGTGCTCTGCATTGTCGCACGGCTTGCAAAAACAGCCATGCAAAAAGCATCGGCAGAAAATCGCACGACCGTTTGTTTTTAGGTATAGTTGGTAGTTCAACCAACACGAGGGAGACACCATGCCGCAAGCCACCAACGATCAATTTCTCTTGGCCGCACGCCCCGTCGGCATGCCGAAAGACAGCGACTGGCAACGCGCCGCGCCGCCGCTGGAAGACCTCCGCGACGGCGAGGTGCGTGTCAGGATTCTCTACATCTCGCTCGACCCGGCCATGCGCGGCTGGATGAACGATGCCCGCTCCTATGTGCGGCCGGTGGCGATCGGCGAGGTGATGCGCGCCGGCGGCGTCGGCGAGGTGGTCGAATCGAAATCGCCGCGCTTTGCCGTCGGCGACCATGTGATGGGTGTGACCGGCGTACAACGCTACTGGACCGGTCCCGCCGACGACAAGGGCGCGATGCTGGCCAGGGTCGACCCCAGCCTGGCGCCGCTGCCGACCTGGCTGAACGCCCTCGGCATGCCCGGCATGACCGCCTACTTCGGCCTGCTCGAAGTCGGCCAGCCGAAAGCGGGCGAAACGGTCGTGGTGTCGGGCGCGGCCGGCGCGGTCGGCATGACGGTCGGCCAGGTGGCCAGGCATCTTGGCTGCCGCGTGGTCGGTATCGCCGGCGGCGCGGACAAGTGCCGTTTCGTCGTCGAGGAACTGGGTTTTGATGCGTGCATCGACTACAAGGCCGGCCCCGTGCACGCGGGCCTGAAGCAGCATTGCCCGCAGGGTGTGGACGTGTATTTCGATAACGTCGGCGGCGACATCCTCGACGCCGTGCTTACCCGCATCAACATGAAGGCGCGCATCGTCATCTGCGGCGCGATCTCGCAGTACAACGCCACCGAGGCGGTCAAGGGCCCGGCCAACTACCTGGCGCTGCTGGTCAACCGCGCGCGCATGGAAGGCATGCTCGTCACCGACTATGCCGCCCGCTACCCGGAAGGCGTGGCGGCGCTGGCGCGCTGGATGAAGGAAGGCAGTTTCAAGAGCCGCGAGCACATCGTCGAGGGCTTCGACACCTTCCCGTCGACGCTGCTGATGTTGTTCAAGGGAGAGAACCTCGGCAAGCTGGTGCTGAAGGTCGCCTGACTTTTTGTAGCACGCTTGCGCCATTCGCTGGCGCAAGCGCTTTCGCTGCTTTTGCTTTGCCATGTGTTGGAACTCCTGCGGTCCTGCGGCGTCTATTGAGACTGACTCTTTCGCCGAGGATTCCATGCCCGCCATTACCCTACCCGACCTGCGCGCCCAGCTCGCCATGCAGGTCGACTTCCTGAGCCAGGTATCGCGCCACGCCGTCGACACCCTCGAGCAGCTCAGCGACCTGAACATGCACACGGCGCGCCGGATGCTCGACGAGGGCATCCGCCTCGGACGCGCGCTGGCAAGCTGCAACGACCCGATGCAGATGGGTGCGCTGGCCATGCGCGCCATCCCGCCCGCGGCCGAGGGCTGGCGCAACTGGCACGGCGCCCTGGTGAACGTGCTCACCAACAGCGGTGCCACGCTTGCACGCGACGCCAACGACGGCGGCTGGCAGGCCGCCCGCGGTGCATCCAGTAGCGCCGCAGGTAAAGGCGCCAGCGTGCGCAGCGCACGCGCCGGTTTCGAAGACATGGGCGCCGCCCACAATCCCACCTGACCACAATCAACGAGGAGGAGTCATGGCATCGACTGGCAATCACCAGGATGGGCCGGCAGACGCGCTCGCGCTGCTGCAGGGCGAACACGAACAGGTGCGCCGGCTGTTCGCGCGCTACGAGAGCCTGCGCGGGCTGGACGACGCGGAAGAGACGATGGCCGAACTGGTCGACGATCTCTGCGACGCGCTCATCATCCACACGATGATCGAGGAAGAGTTGTTCTATCCGGCCCTGCGCGCGGCACTCGGCGAGGACGAGCTGCTCGACGACGCCGAACTCGAACATGCGGGCGCGCGCGAGCTGATCAGCCAGCTCGAAGTCATGTACCCCGGCGACGAGCATTTCGACGCCACCCTCGCGGTGCTGTTCGAGGAAGTGGCGCACCACATCGCCCAGGAAGAAGGCGAGATGTTCGAGGCCGCGCGCAGCGCCGGCATCGACCTGGTGGCGCTCGGCGAGCGGCTGGCGCTGCGGCGCGCCCAGCTCGACGAAGACCTGAGCGCGCCGCCCCCGTTCGACGCCGCGGCCGTGCCGCACGAAGGCCGGCGCACGCCGCCGCGCGCGCCAGACTGACGATCATCCGCGCCGGATAGAGGAACTAACACAGGCGTGGTCTCTCTAACCGGACGAGCGCGGCAATGTGCGTTCACTTCCACTTGAATGCAGGGCAACCAGGAGAACGACATGGCGACAAGCAAGGAGAGCGGCAAGAGCGCGGGCAGCTCCGGCGGCAGCGCGCAAAAGAGCGGCGGTGGCAACAGTGCTCCGGCCAAGCGCGGCTTCGCGGCGATGGACCAGAACCAGCAGCGCGAAATCGCCAGCAAGGGTGGCCAGGCCGCCCACCAGAAAGGCACGGCGCACGAATTCGATTCCGAGGAAGCGCGCCGCGCGGGGCAGAAAGGCGGGGAAGCAGTCAGCCGCAACCGTGCGCACATGGCCGACATCGGCCGCAAAGGGGGCGAAAGCCGGCAATCGGCCAGCCGTGCAGCCGCTGCCGCAAGCAAGGCCGGCGGCAATCGCCAGGGAGGCAAGGAAAGCTGAGGTAGCGCCGCGCCGCCATCTTGCTGGCGCGGCACGAAAGTGCCGCGTCGGGGTTGCGGCGTATTCGCCGCGTCGAGGTTGCGGCGTATTCGCCGCGTCGGGTTTGCAGCGCTCGCACCGGCGCCGGATCATCCGGCGCCGGTGCTGCGGCCGGCTGCAAGGGCGCGACGGCTGTGCTACATTCGCGTCCCATGTCCGAACTTCGCTATCTCACCGCCTACCCCGACCAGCTGCGCCAGCAAGCCGCCACCCTCGTCAAGGAGGGCCGCCTGGGCGCCCTGCTGCGTTCGCGCTATCCCGCAGCGCACGGCTTGCGCACCGACCGCGCCCTGTACGGCTACGTGCAGGACTTGAAGGACGATTACCTGCGCAATGCCGAGCCGGTCGCGAAGGTCGCCTACGACAGCAAGATCCACGTGGTGCAGCACGCCCTCGGCCTGCACACGGCCATTTCGCGCGTGCAGGGCAGCAAGCTCAAGGCCAAGCACGAGATCCGCATCGCCAGCGTGTTCCGCGACGCCCCGCTCGAATTCCTGCGCATGATCGCCGTCCACGAACTGGCGCACCTGAAGGAAAAGCAGCACGACAAGGCCTTCTACAAACTCTGCTGCTGGATGGAGCCGCAGTACCACCAGTTCGAACTCGACTTGCGGCTGTATCTCACGCATATGGAAACGACGGGCGAGCGCCTGTGGAGCGAAGCGGCTTGAATTATTTACCGGCATTCGTTTCATTGTTGACCGCTGTGTAATGTAGGGCGGGCATGCCCGCCTCCGTGCCCATGCACGCCGCAACGCTTGTCGACAACGTGGCCTGGAGCCAGGCGATGCAGTCGATGTTCAACCGTTGTAATCGGTGGGCATGCGCACCCTACTTACGACCTCCTCCATGCGCCCAGACATACAGCGCCGGCAGGATCAACAGCGTCAGCACCGTCGACGACAGGATCCCGCCGATTACCACCGTCGCCAGCGGGCGCTGCACCTCGGCCCCGGTGCTGGTCGCCAGCGCCATCGGCAGGAAGCCGAGCGAAGCCACCAGCGCCGTCATCAGCACGGCGCGCAGGCGTACCTCGGCGCCCTCGCGCATCGCCGCCTCGGGCGCATGGCCCGCCTCGCGCAGCGTGCGCACGAACGACACCATCACCAGCCCGTTGAGCACTGCCACGCCGGACAGGGCGATGAAGCCGACCGCCGCCGAGATCGACAGCGGCAGGCCGCGCAGCCACAGCGCCAGCACGCCGCCCGTCATCGCGAACGGAATGCCGCTAAAGACCAGCAAGCCATCCTTGACGCTGTTGAACATCAGGTACAGGAGCGCGAACACCAGCGCCAACGCGGCCGGGACCACGATCGCCAGGCGCGCGCTGGCCGCTTCCAGGTTCTCGAATTGCCCGCCGAGACCCACCCAGGTGCCGGGCGGCAGCGCCGCCTTGCTTAGCGCCGGCTTGAACTCGGCCACGAAGGAACCGAGGTCGCGCCCGCGCACGTTGGCCGTCACCACGATGCGGCGCTTGCCGTTTTCGCGGCTGATCTGGTTCGCCTCCGGCACGAAGCCGAGCGTCGCCACCTCGGACAGCGGGATACTGGCCGCGTGGCCTTCCCTGTCCTTGGCGGGCAGCGCCAGCGGCAACTGGCGCAGGCTGTCGACGTCGTTGCTCACGCCCTCGGGCAGCCGCACCGTGATGGCGAAGCGGCGGTCGCCTTCGAACACCATGCCGACGTCGCGCCCGCCGACCAGGGTGCCGAAGGCTTCCTGCACGTCGGCCACGTTCAGCCCATAGCGCGCCGCTTTGATGCGGTCGACCGACAAGGTCAGCGCCGGCAGCCCTTCGGTCTGTTCGACCTTGACCTCGGCGGCGCCGGAAATCCCGCCCAGTACCCGCGCGATGCGCTGCGCAGCCGCCGCCATGGCCGCGGTATCGTCGCCGAACACCTTGACGGCGACGTCGCTGCGCACGCCCGAGATCAGTTCGTTGAAGCGCAACTGGATCGGCTGCGAGAACTCGTAGTTGTTGCCCGGGATCTGCGCGGCTGCTTCGGTGATCGCCGCCACCAGTGCGGCATGCGACTTGCGCGGCGCCGGCCATTCCTTTTCGGGGCGCAGCATGATGTAGCTGTCGGCGGCGTTCGGCGGCATCGGGTCGGTCGCCACCTCGGAGGTGCCGACGCGCGCGAACATGCGTTCGATCTCGGGGAACTGCTTCAGCAGCGTGCTTTCCAGGTGCTGTTGCATGGCGACCGATTGCGCCAGGCTCGTCCCCGGAATGCGCATGGTGAGCACGGCGAGGTCGCCTTCGTCGAGGTGCGGGGCGAACTCGGTGCCCAGGCGCGTCGCCAGCAGGCCGGACAGGAGGATGGACAGCACCGCGAACGTGAACGCCACCGGCCGGTTGGCCAGCACCCAGTCCAGCAGCGGCCGGTATAGCGCGCGTGCCTTTGCCATCAGCCGGTTCTCGTGCTCGGCGCCTTCCTTGACGAACAGCGCCACCGCGGCCGGCACGAAGGTGATCGAGAGGATCATCGCCGCCAGCAGCGCCATCACCACCGTGATCGCCATCGGATGGAACATCCGGCCTTCGATGCCGGACAGGGCGAAGATCGGCAGGTAGACCGTCATGATGATCAGCTGGCCGAACAGGAGCGGCCGGCGCGCCTCGGCTGCAGCAGCGGCGACTTCGGCAAAGCGTTCCTCGCGCGTCAGCGTCCGCCCCGCCGCCGTGCGCGCCAAGCCGAGGCGGCGGATGCAGTTCTCGACAATCACGACGGCGCCGTCGACGATGATGCCGAAGTCGAGCGCGCCCAAACTCATCAGGTTGGCGCTGACGCCCGCCTGCACCATGCCCGTAAACACCATCAGCATCGACAGCGGAATCACCAGCGCCGTGATCAGGGCCGCGCGCAGGTTGCCGAGGAAGAGGAACAGGATCGCGATCACCAGCAAGGCGCCTTCGACCAGGTTGCGGCGCACGGTGTCGATTGCCTTGTTGACCAGCACCGAGCGGTCGTAGACCGGCAGCGCCTGCACACCGGCGGGCAGCGAGCGGTTGACGTCTTCCAGCTTCAGGCGCGCCGCCTGCGCCACGGCGCGGCTGTTCTCGCCGATCAGCATGAAGACCGCGCCCAGCACCACCTCGCGCCCGTTTTCGGTGGCCGCCCCGGTGCGCAGCTCGCGCCCGTGTTCGACGTCGGCGACGTCGCGCACGCGCACCGGCGCGCCCTGCACCACGTCGAGCACGATGTTGCGGATCTCTTCCAGCGACCGTACCTGCCCCGGCGTGCGCACCACGAACTGCTCGCCGCCGCGCTCGATATAGCCGGCGCCGGCATTCGCGTTGTTGCGGTCGATGGCATTCACCAGCGTCGCCAGCGACAGGCCGTGCGCGGACAGCCTGGCCAGGTCGGGCGCCACCTGGTATTCCTTCAGGTAGCCGCCGATCGTGTTGACCTCGGTGACGCCCATCACGCTGCGCAGTTGCGGCGCCACGATCCAGTCCTGGATCTCGCGCAGGTCGGCCGGCGTGTAGGGACTACCGTCGGCTTTACGGGCACCCTCCTTCGTCTCCACCGTCCAGTAAAAGATTTCGCCGAGGCCGGTGGCGGTCGGGCCCATGGCCGGTTCGACCCCGGCCGGCAGCCTGGAGCGGGCTTCCTGCAGCCGCTCGCTCACCAGCTGGCGCGCAAAATAGATGTCGGTGCCGTCCTTGAACACGACCGTCACCTGCGACAGGCCGTACTTCGAGAGCGAGCGCGTGCCCTCCAGGCGCGGCAGGCCGCTCATCACGGTCTCGATCGGGAAGGTGATGCGCTGCTCGACTTCGAGCGGGGAATAGCCGTGCGCGGCCGTGTTGATCTGCACCTGCACGTTGGTGATGTCGGGCACCGCGTCGATCGGCAGGCGCGTGTAGCTATGGACGCCCAGCGCCCCGAGGCAGGCGACGACGAAGACGATCAGCCAGCGCCGCGCGATGGCAAGCTCGATAACTTTCTGGAACATGGTCGGCGGCCTAGTCATGGTGTTCGGCCTCGGACTTGCCGAGATCGGCCTTGAGCAGGTAACTGCCGCCGGCCGCATACTTCGTGCCCGCCGCCAGGCCCGCGACGATCTCGCTGCGCTTGCCGTCCGAACGCCCCACCGTCACCGGCTGGGCGCGAAAGCCGCCGGCGGTGCGCACGAACACCACGCTGCGCTCGTGCACGGTCTGGATCGCCTCGCTGGCCACCGCCACCGCGACACTGCCCTGCTGCCCCAGCAGGTCCACCGTGGCCAGCATGCCCGGCCGCAGGCGCAATCCCGGATTAGGCAGCGCGATCCTGGCCGTGGCCATGCGCGTGGCCTCGCCCAGCACCGGGCCGACGAACGAGACCGTCCCTTCGAGTTCCTTCGGCTGCGCGTTGACGCTGATCCGGGCCGGCATGCCGCCGGCGACCTGTGCCAGGCTCGCCGCCGGCAGCGCCGCTTCGACCCAGACCTGGGACAGGTCGGCGATCGTCAGCAAGGGCGTGGTCGCATCGACCGCCTGGCCGGCCACCACCGGTTTTTCGAGTACGACGCCGTCCAGCGGCGCGCGCACGGTGACGCTGTTCGACACCGCGCCGCCCGGCGCAATGCCGAAGGCGGCGAGACGCTGGCGTGCGGCGTCGGCGCCGAATTCGGCCTCCTTCAGCGCGGCCTGCGCCGCGTCGAGGTCCTGGCGCGCCGAGATGCGCTGTTCCCACAAGGTTTTCTCGCGCGCGTAGGTGATGCGGGCGAGCTCGAGGCGCTGGCGCGCGCTGCCCTCGTCGGCGCGCCACTGCGCCACGTCGGGACTACTGATCACGACCAGCGGTTGCCCCTTTTTGACCGGCGTGCCGCTCGAGACCGGCACCGACTGCACGATGCCCGCGGCCGGCGCCGCCAGCGCCAGCGTGCGCTCGGCATTCACGGTTACCTGCGCCGGCAGGTGCAGGCGCTCGCGGATCATGGCGGGCGCGGCGGCATCGACCGCAATGCCGTTGGCTCTTATTTGCGCTTCGGTCATGGCGATGCCGGCTTCTTCCGTGTCGTGCTCTTCCCTTTCGTCCGCGTGACGGTCGTCGTGCCCATGCGTGTCTTGATGGGCTTCGTGGCCTCCGGTCGCGGGCGGCTCGGGGGCGCGCCACAGCAGCAGCGCGGCCAGCACGGCGGCGAGCGCGCACATCAGCGCGATCAGATAAGTCTGTTTCCTGGTCATGGTGTCGGTCCCTGTCCGGTCGATCCGGTTTGTTCGGTGGTGGCGCCGGCGAGGCGCTCGATGTCGGCCCAGGCGCGCCAGGCGCCCAGCAGTGCGTCGAGGTAGCGGGTGCGCGACTGGAACAGGGTGCGCTGCGCATCGAGCACGTCGAGGATGGAAAATTTTCCGAACTCGAAACCGGTAAGCGTGCGGTCGTAGGCAGAGGCGGCCTGTGGCAGCACGTCCTGGCGCAGCAGGCTGGCCTCGGCGTGCGCCGTTTCGTAGCGGGCGTCGGCGCTCGCCAGGTCGGCGGCGGCCATTGCCTGGGCCGCGGCCAGTTCGTCGCGCGCCTTGTCGGTGCGCAGCAGGGCCGCCTTGAGGTTGCCGGCGTTGCGGTTGAACAGCGGCAGCGGCACCGACAGGCCGACCACGGCCTGGCGCCGGCCAACTTCATCGTCGCGCTGGCTGCCGATCGAGACCGTTACGTCGGGAATGCGGGCGACGCGTTCGACGTCGGCTTGCGCCAGCTGGGCCGCGAGCTGGCCGCGGGCGCGCCGTACTGCGGTCGTGTCGTCGGCGAGCAGGGCCGCGCGCGGCCTGGCATCGGGAAGCTGCTCGATGGACGACGGCGCCAGCGCGATGGCGTCGCCCGGCTGGCCGATCAAGGCCCCGAGCCGCGCCCTGGCCATCGCCAGTTCGCCCTTTGCACCATTCACCGCGCTGGCCGCATCGACGGCAGCGAGGCGCGCCCTGGTTTCGTCGATCGGCGAGATCTTGCCGGCTGCGACGCGCCTGGCGGCGACGTCCACGCTGCGGCGCACCAGCTCGAGGAGCGACTGCGCCACGCCCTGCCGCTCGCGGGCGACCTGCAGCCCGTAAAAGGCGGCGATGACGTCGGCGCGGATTTCCTGGCGCCGTGCGGCCAGTTCGCTGCGGGCGAGGCTGGCACTGCCCTCTGCGAGCGCCACCCGCGCCCGCCGTTTGCCGCCGAGTTCGATCGGCTGGTTGATCTGGATGGTGGTGGTGCGGGTGCCGGCTTGCTGGCCCTCGCGCAGGTATTCCAGCGTGGGATTCGGATAGCTGCCGGCCTGGCCGGCGGCCGCGTCGCTGGCCGCGACTTCATGGGCCGCGGCGCGCACGGCGGGCTGTGCGAGGGCGAGCCGGATCGCTGTCGGTAAATCAATCGATGCAGCTTGCAGCGCTTGCGCGGCGGCTCCGCCGCTCCACGCGTACAAAAACAGCGCGGCCAGCATCGGCAGCCGCTTGGGTTGGATGGTCATGCATGCTCCTGAAAAAACGTCGATCAGGCGCGCAGGAACGTGTGGGCCGGGAGGCCCACATGCGAAGATCCTGCGCGCACCCTGGCGGCGTCAGGCCATGGGGGGCCGCTCGAGGCGGCGTGCAGGCACGGAAGTCAGGAAGGGAATGCCGGACGCCACCGCCGACACATGGTGGCGGGTTGCGGGGACAGCGGGGTTGTGCGCGGGCACGGCGGAGACCTGTCCGAACACGCATGCCGGACAGTGGGGATCGGCCAGCGACGAAGCGGCATCGTCGGCGACGAACACCGGCACCGGGGCGCCGTTCGCCTGCGCCGCGGCGTGATGCGTGATGCCGCCGGGCGTTGCCACGCAGCACCGGTCCGCCATTGCCAGGGATACCTGGAATGGATAGATCAGCAACAACAGGATGAGGAGCCAGCGGCGCATCGGCAGAAGATCGGCGGAAGGAAGCGCCATCATACTTGTTCTTGCCATATCAGGCCATCGGGACGAGAGGTTTGCGTGTTTGGCGTTCAAGGGAATGGCGGGCGCCGCCGTCCACGCGCCTTAGATATGAGCAACGCAATTTTCGTTGCCACCCAACAACGCTTAAGCGCCGCCGAATCGTTTCTATACGTAAATTCATCGACTTCAGCGGGGCGGGTCCGCTACAGTCCAGTTCCATAGCGTGCGCCATACGCGCGCCCATGCCGCCGGCAGTGCCGCTCATCCGTGCACGCCGGACCCGAACGAAAGCGATCCATGTTGTTCCCATCCCTTGCCGCCCTTGCTGCCCCCGCCTGCGCGGGCGCCATCCTGTTCGTCCTTGCCGGCGCCGCCTGCGCCGACCCCGGTGCGCCGGGCTGGACCTTTTCCGGCTTCGGCACGGTCGGGGTCGTCCATTCCGACGAGCGCCAGGCAGATTTCGTCGCCACCATCCTGCAGGGCGATGGCGCCGGGCACACAGCGCGCTGGAGCCGCCACGTCGACAGCAAGCTGGGTGGCCAGGTCGACTTTACCCTCAACACGCGCTGGTCGGCGGTGCTGCAGGTCGTGAGCCAGCAGCGCTACGACAACAGCTACCAGCCGCGCGTGGAATGGGCCAACATTAAATACCAGGTCACACCCGAACTGGCGCTGCGCGTCGGGCGCATCGCGCTGCCGGTATTCATCGCCGCCGACTACCGCAAGGTCGGCTATGCCTACCCGTGGGTCCGCACGCCGATCGAGGTGTACGGCGTCCTGCCGCTGAGCAGCAGCGAAGGCGCCGACCTCAGCTGGCAGTGGAACGGCGAATCGGTGCGTAGCACCACCCAGGTCCTGTACGGCCATACCGACGTGGCGCTCTACGGCGGCGCGCGCCTGAACGGGCGCGGCATTGCCGGCCTGTCGCACACGGTCGAGCGCGGCGCCCTGAGCGCACGCGCATCCGTCATGGCCGCACGCGTGTCGCTCAGCATGTACCCGGAATTGTCCAATGCGCTGCGTGGTTTCAGCGCGCAAGGGCGCGACATCGCACAGCGCCTGGCCATTGCCGACAAGCGCGCCTCGATGGTCAGCCTCGGCATGAACTACGATCCGGGTGGGTGGTTCGTGCTGGGCGAAGCCGGCTACACCCAGGTCGACGGTTTCCTCGGCGGCACGCGCTCGGCTTACCTCAGCGGCGGCTGGCGCCATGGGAACCTGACGCCCTATGCCGGCTATGCGCGGGTACGGGGCATCCTGCCGCGCGGTCCGAAGGCACTCTCCCTCGACGGCCTGGCGCCGCCCTACGCAGCCGCCGGTGCCGCGCTGAACGCCGGGCTCGACATGCTGCTGATGCGCAGCGTGCCCTCGCAATCGACGCTCAGCGCCGGCCTGCGCTGGGATTGTGCCCCGAACGTCGCACTGAAGTTCCAGCACGAACGCGTCACCCCCCATGGCGGCTCGCGCGGCCTGTTCATCAATTCGACGCCGGACTATCAACCCGGGCGCACGGCGCACGTGACCAGCGCCGCCCTCGACTTCGTCTTTTGAGGGCCGCCATGACACGTCGCAGTATTCGTCACAATGCAAGGCTGCTGGTCTCCCTTCTCCTCGCATGCTGCGCCGGCCTGGCGCAGGCCGGCGACCTGGTGGTGGTGGTCTCGGCGCGCAGCAGCGTCGAAGCGCTGCGGCCGGAACAGGTGGCCGCGATTTTCCTCGGCCAGGCGCCGCGCTTTCCGAACGGCGCCGTCGCCAGCGCGCTCGACCAGCCGCTCGGCACCGTCGAGCGCGACCAGTTCTACCTGCGCGTGACCGGCAAGACGCCGGCCCTGCTGAAGGCGCACTGGTCGAAGATGGTGTTCACCGGCCGCGGCCAGCCGCCGCGCGAACTGGCCGGCAGCGCCGCGGTGCGCAAGGCGGTGGCCGAGGACCCGGCCCTGATCGGCTACATCGAACGCGAGGCGCTCGACCCGAGCGTGCGCCAGGTCTTGCTGGTGCATTGAAAGGACGACCATGATTTCCACTTCCCTCTCCCCGCGCAGCGCGGCGCGCCGCCCCAGGCTGGCGGGCTGGCTCGGACGCGGGCTCGACACGCACATCTCGCTGCCGCTGTTCGCGGTCCTGCTCGTCATCGGCCTGTGGGTCCTGACGCTGCGCGTGATCGACGCCGACCGCGCCGCAACCGTGAACGCCGTGCACGCGGCCACGCTGGAACGCGTCGAGACCTACGAAGCGCAGATGGCGCGCAGCCTGAACGGCATCGACCAGACCCTGAAAGTACTGAAGTACGCGGTCGAACTGAACGGCGCCGACGGCGCCATCCCGGCGCTGCGCGCACAAGGCCTGCTGCCGCCCAGCCTGGTGTTCGTGGTTTCCGTCGCCGACCGCGATGGCCACGTCAACGCCAGCAACCCGGAACAGGGCGAGCACGACGTCTCCGGCACCGGCTACTTCCTCTACCACCGCAACAACGACCTGGGGCTGCCTTTCGTGAGCGCGACCCTGGGCGACGGCGCCCGCGCCGAGCCGCACCTGCACTTTACCCGCCGCATCAACGACAGCGCCGGCCGCTTCGCCGGCATTGCCATCGTCGCAGCCGAGCCGTCGTACTTCACCAGCGCCTACGAACGCTCGCGCGACGGCGAGCACGGCATGCTGGGCCTGGCCGGCGTCGACGGCGTGATGCGCGCGCTGCGCGTGGGCGACCATGTCAGCTGGGGCCAGCGCATCGAACTCGGCGCCTCCGAGGGCGGCGTCACGCTGCACACAGGCCCCGACGGCATCGCCCGCTATACCAGCGTGCAGCGCGTGCACGGCTTCCCGCTGGCGATCGTGGTCGGCCTGGCGCACGACGAACAGTTTGCGGCCTTCGAGGAAAAGCGCCGCACCTACCTGCTGGCCGCGGCCAGCGCCAGCGCCCTGCTGCTGCTGGTGGTGGCCGTGGTCGCGGGCTGGGCCTGGCAGCTGGCGCGTGTGCGGCGCCGTGCGCGGCGCGCGCAGGAAACCTATGCCGCCGCTTCCGAGGGCAGCCTGGATGCGTTTTTCGTGCTGCGTGCAGTACGTGGCAACGGCGGGCGCATCGCCGACTTCGTCGTGGAAGCGACCAACACCCGCGCCGAGGGCATCACCGGCCTGGCGCGTGCCGAGATGCAGGGCATGCTCTTGTGCGACATGCTGCCGCACTACCGCGACAACGGCATTTTCGACGACCTGGCCGCGGCGACCCAGGACGGCCAGCCGCGCGAAGGCGAATGGCAGGCCTCGACCCGCCTGGCCGCCGGACGCTGGCTGCACCGCCAGATCGTGGCGGTCGAGGACGGCGTGGTCGTGATCGTGCGCGACATCACCGAGCGCAAGCAGGTCGAGGCGCGCATCTTCCACCTGGCGCACCACGACGAGCTGACCGGCCTGCCGAACCGCACCCTGATGCACGACCGGATCGAGCACGCGATCCACAACGCGGCGCGCAACGGCAATGCGGTGGCGCTGGCCTTCGTCGACCTGGACGGCTTCAAGCTGGTCAACGATGGCCTCGGCCACAAGGCCGGCGACGAACTGCTCAAGGTGGTCGGCAAGCGCATGGGCGCCTGCCTGCGCCGCAGCGACACGCTGGCACGCTTCGGCGGCGACGAATTCGTGATCCTGTTGCCCGACCAGGGCCACGATCCAGACGCGCTGGCGCCGCTGCTGGAAAAGATCCGCGTCGCCGTCACCGAACCGGTGCAAGTGGGCGGCCAGGCGGTGCAGGTCAGCTGCAGCATGGGCGTGGTGATGTATCCGCGCGACGGCATGGATGCCAGCGCCCTCCTGATGAACGCCGACGCCGCGATGTACCGCGCCAAGGACCTGGGCAGCAACAACTTCCAGTTCTATGCGCGCGAGATGAATGCCAGCGTCGAGGAAAAGCTGGTGCTGCTCGACGGCCTGCGCCAGGCCGTGCAGGCCACCTTCGAAGGCGCGGCCGACAACGGTTTCCGCCTGTTGTACCAGCCGAAGGTGGACTTGCGCAGCGGGCGCGTGTTCGGCGTCGAGGCGCTGATCCGCTGGCAGCATCCGGAACACGGCATGGTGCCGCCGCAGCGCTTCATCGGCCTCGCCGAAGAGAGCGGCCTGATCGTCGAGATCGGCGACTGGGTAGTGCGCGAAGCCTGCCGCCAGGCGCGCGCCTGGGTCGACGCCGGCCTGCCGCCGGTGACGATGTCGGTGAACGTGTCGGCGCGCCAGTTCGAGGAAGCGCGCCTGGTCGAGCGCGTCGCCTGCGCCCTGCGCGACAGCCGCCTGGCGCCGGAACTGCTGGAACTGGAAGTGACGGAAAGCCTGATCATGCGCGACCTGCAGAAGTCGGTCGCGAAGATGCGCGAACTCGAAGCGATGGGGGTGTCGCTGTCGATCGACGACTTCGGCACCGGCTACTCGAGCCTGTCGTCCCTGAAAACCTTCCCGATCAGCCGCCTGAAGATCGACAAGAGCTTCGTCAGCGAACTGGCCGACAACGCCGACGACCAGGCGATCGCCATGGCCGTGATCTCGCTCGGCCACAAGCTGAATTTGCGCGTGATCGCCGAAGGCGTCGAGACCGAGCAGCAGCGCGCATTCTTGCGCGAGAACGAATGCGACGAGATGCAGGGGTATTTGTTCAGCAAGCCGGTGTCGGCGGACGAGATTGTCGACATGCTGGAGGTGCATGCGCTGGAGATGGCGTAGCGGCGAAAAATTTCACCGAACAGCGTGCGCAGACCGTAGGGTGGGCGGGTCTCCCGCCCACCCTACGGTCTGCTCGTAACGAACTGGTGTTATTTGACGCCAGCCGCTTCGCGCAAACGCCGTACTAACGCCTCGGCATCCGCATCGACGTGCATCAACGCTGCATGCCCTTCGCGCACGAATCCCTCCCCCACCTGGTGCCGCGCAAAACTCACCAGGCCGTCATAAAACCCATCGACGTTCAGCAAGCCGATCGGCTTGGCATGAATCCCCAGCTGGGCCCAGGTCACCATCTCGAACAACTCTTCCAGCGTGCCGAAGCCGCCGGGCATGGCGATGAAGCCTTGCGACAGCTCGGCCATCATGGCTTTGCGCTCGTGCATGTCCTTGACCACGAACAGCCGCGTCAGGCCGGCGTGGCCGACTTCGCGTTCGACCAGGGCACGCGGGATGACGCCGGTGGCTTCGCCGCCCAGCCGTAATACCTCGTCGGCGATCACGCCCATCAGGCCGACCTTGCCGCCGCCGTAGACGAGGGCGATGTTGTGTTCGACCAGTACGCGCGCCAACGCGCGCGCGGCGTCGGCATACAGGGGCTTGGCGCCATTCGAGGCGCCGCAGTAGACGGCGATGGATTTCATGAAAATTCCAAAATAGTAGAGCGCTTGATAAAACCGCCCAGGGCAAGGCGCAGCGTCGAAGACAGTACGCTAGTACGGCGAGACGCTGCAACGCCGCCATGGGTGGTTTTATCAGGCGCTCGGGTCGCGGCCCTCGTCGGGCAGCTTTTTTAAGTATTCTTCGCTCAGCTTTTCGAACAGCAGGCTGGTATCGCCGCGCAGGTAGGGTCCGAGCATCGACAGCACCTGGTAGCAGCCGCGCGCCAGGGCGTCGGCGATGGCTTGCTGCTCGCTGTACTTGCGCGGGTTGCGCACATATTCGTAGGACAGCCAGTAGGTCGCGACGACGACCATGTTGGTGGCCATGGCGCCGATCTGCTGGTCGGAGGCTTCGAGCGACTGTTCGCTGCGCAGGTCTTCGCACAACTGGCGCGCGACCTTGATCTTGTGGGCGAGAATGGCCTTGAAGTGCAGCTCAAGCTTGCGGTTGCGCGACAGCAGGTCGTTGAGGTCGCGGTAGAAGAAGCGGTAGCGCCAGATCAGCTCGAACATCAGGTGCAGGTAGAGCCAGACGTCTTCCATGTTCGAGCGCCGTCCCGCCGGCACCGTGAGGATGCGCTCGATCTCGGCTTCGAACTGCACGAAGATCGAATTGACGATGTCGTCCTTGTTGCGGAAGTGGTAGTACAGGTTGCCGGGCGAGATATTCATCTCCTCGGCAATGACGGTCGTCGTGATGTTCGGCTCGCCGAACTCGTTGAACAGCCTGAGCGAGAGCTCGAGGATGCGTTCACGGGTGCGGCGTGGAGCTTTCTGTAGCATGGATGGCGGTCTGAATGGTGTCACGCGCAAGCATATCATCGAACCGGATGTTGGCGGCATTGCGGCCGCCATGGCCCGACCCTTGCGCTGTCAGTCGGCGGCGTCGCTTCGCTTCGCGGCGCGGCTTGTGGAGAGTCGTTTCGTGGCGGGACGCTTGGCCGGCGCCGGCTTCGGATCGGCCTTCTTGCGCAGGTGTTCGCCCGCCAGCTCGGCCACCATGCGCTCGAGTTCGTCGATGCGGTGGTTCAGCGCCTCCATTTCGCTGCGCGCCGGCACGCCGATGGTGGCCAGGGCGCGCGCCACGCGTTCCTCGAACACCTGCTCCAGCTTGCCCCAGGTGCCCGAAGCGCGGCGGCTGGAACGCTCGGCCTTGCGCGCCACGGTGTCGGTTGCATCCTCGACCTGGCGCGCGCGCTTTTGCAGCTCGCTGCCGTCGCGCACCAGGCGCGTAAACTCACGTCCCCCCTCGCGCCCGCCCGCCTGCTGGGCCTTGGCGAATGCGCCCAGGCCCGCCTGCCAGATCTGCTGGGCCGAGCTGCGCACAGCGCGCGACAGCTCTTCTTCTTCCTGCTCGAGTTCCTTGATATTTTTCGTCATCGCTTCCTCATCCTGTGCAGCCCATTGTAGGCCTGCACCTTAGTACCCGCATTGTAAACGGCGCGTGCATCGTTCAGGAGCGCCAGCAAGTCGTCCAACCGCCAGGGCTTGGCCTGGAAGGCGTCGGCGTCGCCATTCCCCAGCGCCGCCGCGATCGCCGGGTCGTCGCGCGCGCCCGACAACAGGATGCGATAGCTCGCGGGCTGCAGGCGCCGTGCCTGCGCCAGCAATGCGGCGCCGCTGAGACCAGGCATCACGTGGTCGCTGACGATCGCGGCCACCGGTTCGCGCGCCAGCACGGCCAGCGCCGCGGCGCCGGAACCTGCCGCCAGGGGGCGCCAGCCCTGCCCCTGCAGTGTTTCCCGCAGCATCGCGAGCATGAAGGGATCGTCGTCGACCAGGAGCACGGCCGGCATCTGCGCGTCCAGTGTCAGCGCGCCCAGCTCTTCCATCACCAGGTCGAGCACGCGGGCATTGCAGCCGAGCGCCACGTGGCCGACGCCGCCCAGCGCGAGGTTGCGCGCGCCCTCCAATACGCTTGATGTCTGCGGCGAGATGATGTTGTCGTGGTGGCTGAAGATCGAGGTGACCAGGGCACGCCGCGCCGGGTCTTCGGACGCGGCCAACCGGCACAGCCAATCGCAGGCTGCGCCGCGCACGCGCCGCATCTGCGCCGCGTTCGCACCCAGCCCGAAGTTGGCGAGACCGGTGCCGTGGTGCGGCGTACCGAGCGTAACCAGGCGCGCCACGCGCGTGCTGCCGTGCTCGCGCATCCAGGCGCGCGCCACCAGCCCGCCCATGCTGTGGGCGACAATGGCGACCTGCGCCGCACCGGTCGCCGCGCACAGGTCCGCGACGGCGCGCTCGACCAGCGGTACGTGGCCGTCGATCGCGCCGCCGACCGGTTCCAGGTCGATGGCGCCGTAGCTGATGTGGTTGCGCTGCAGGCGCGGCACCAGGTAGGCCCAATAGCCGCTGTTGCAGCCGTAGCCGTGTATCAGCAGCACCGGCACATGGCGCGAATCAGGCTCGATGCGGCGGCAGGCGACGGCACGCGGCATGAACCAGGAGGTGTAGAGCATGCTGCTGCGGTATTCCTCGGCCAGCAGGTGCAGGCGCGCGCGCCAGCCCAGATGAAATTCGCGCGGCGTCGGGCTGGCGAAGCAGGCGCTGAGGACGAAATTGTTCATGTTGATCACCAGGCGCACCAGCACCACGCAGGCCAGGCCGAGCGCCAGCGCCGCCCATGGCGCGGCACCAAGCAGGCGCCAGGCGGCGATGGCAACGGCGGCCGCGCCCACGCCTTGCACGACCAGCAGCCATCGCAGCATGCGGCGCGCGCTCATGCCGACACCCGTGGCGCCGGCTTGCCGGTCAGGCTGGTTGCCAGCGTGCTGGCCAGGCGCGCCGTGATGGCGTAGATCGACAGTTGCGGGTTGGCGCCGATCGAGGTCGGGAACAGCGAGCCGTCGTGTACCGACAGGTTGGCGAGATCGCGGTAGCGGCCATCCGGCGCGACCACGCCGCGCTCCGCGCTGCCGGCCATGGTGCAGCCGCCCATCACGTGGGCCGAGGCTACGCGCGTCAGGTGCAGCCCTTGCGGCAAGGCCGCGATCGCGCGCTTCGCTTCGGTCCACGACGTATAGCGGCGCGCCGTGTCGTGCGCCGGCTGCACCGCGACGGCGCCGGCCGCGAACTGGACTTCGGCCATGGTGAGCAAGGCGCGCCGCGCGCCGTCCCACAGGAAATCGTTGAGCGGATAGTCGAGCACCGCGGCGCCATCTTTCAATTGCACGGCGCCGCCCGCGGACTCCTCATGAAAACCGTCGCGCAGCAGCGCCAGCGTGCCTTGCAGGTGCGGGAACTGGCGCATGATGGCGGCGTGATCCTGGCCGAAGCCGTTGAGCGTGGTCGCCAGCAGCACCGGGTGCAGCGGCGGCGCTTCCAGCTTGTAGCCGAGTGCGCCGTCGATCGGCTGCGTGTCCAGGAAGTGGTCGGAATAGACGGTCTGTGGCGCGCCGGCCCAGGCGTCCACGCGCTGCGGGAAGATGCCGGCCGAGATCAGGGTCGGGTGCAGGAAGGTGCGCTTGCCGAGCAGCCGGTTCGGGTCCGGTGCGCCCGAGCGCAGCAGCAGCGCCGGCGAGTTGATCGCCCCGCCTGCGACGACGAAATGCCTGGCGCGCAGGCGCAGCACGCGCCCGGTAGTGGCCACGCCGTCGGCGCCGAGTGCGCTGCACAGCAACTCGTCGGCGCGCTCGCCGTGGAAGACGAAGCGTTCGGCGCGGGCGCGCGTGACCAGCGTCGCGCCATGGTCGAGCGCCGACGGAATCGTCGTCACCAGCATCGATTGCTTGGCATTGCTTGGGCAGCCCATGCCGCAGTAGCCGAGGTTCCAGCAGCCGTTGACGTTGCGGCGGATGAAACCCGATGCGATGCCGAGCTGGTCGAGCCCGCGTTTGAGCAGGTCGTTGTTGGCGTTGGGCGGCGCCTGCCAGTCGCTCACGTGCAGGCGCGCTTCCATCATGGCGAACCAGGGCGCCAGCGCCTCGGCATCGTAGTCGAACAGGCCGAAGCGGTCGCGCCAGTAGGCCAGCGTCGATGGCGGGGTGCGAAAGCTCGAAGTCCAGTTGACGACGGTGGAGCCGCCGACGGTGCGTCCCTGCAGGATCTTGACGCCCTTGTCGAGGGTCTGGCGCGCGGCCGATTCCTGGTACAGGGCCGGATAGGCGTCGGCTTCGCGCATCTTGAAATCGGAAGACGATCGCAGCGCGCCCTCTTCCACGATCAGGACGTTCAAGCCGGCCAGCGCCAGGATCTCGGCCGTCACGCCGCCGCCGGCGCCGCTGCCGACGATGACGACGTCGGCCTCGAGCGTGCGGTCGGCTTCCAGGGTGGCGGCGTCGACGATCCGCCAGCCGCGCGCGCGGCCGGCCTGGATCGGGTCGGGAACGATGTTGGTCCGCATCTCAGGCCAGTTCCTGCAGCGGGCCGGGATAGCCGATCGCCTGCCAGCTGGCCGGCTGCGCGTACCAGGCGCCGAGCGACAGATCGTGCAGCGCGCCGTAGGCCGTGCGCAACAGGGCGAGGCGATGCAGACGCCAGTCCTGCAGGAAGGCGGCAACCTGGCGCGGATCTGCGCTCGCCCAGCCGCCGGAGATACCCGTCAGCAGACGGCGCGCGGGCGCCAGCGCGAGCAGGCCGAACAGGTCTTGTACTTCGTTTTGCGCGGATAGCGGCAGGTTCGAGATTGCCGTGTGCACGCCTGCGATCGCGCTGTCGACGGCGGCCGCGCGTTCGGCTGTGCCATGCGGCAGCGCGCCCGCCAGCATGGCCGGGACAATGGCCGCGAGCGCGGCGCGTGCCTCGCCATCGAGCACGAAACCTTGCGGGCCCGGCGCCTGCACGGCGCGATAGATGCCGCCGCCCGCGGCCAGCAACAGCGTGCCGAGCAAGCCGGCCTTCAGGAACGATCGACGCCTGGTCTCCATTGGAATCCTTGTTGTTGTCGAGGCTAGTGTACGCCAGGCAGTGCTGTCGAAACGGCATCGCTCTAGAGGGGATCGTCGGGATGATGGCGATCTCATGCTGCAGGCAAATAAGCTTTGCAAGATGCGCCCCACATGCAAATTTTGTTTGCATAGCGCCACGTATACTTGGTCACCCCTTCGGACGAGCCTTCTCTTGCGCGCGGCGGGCTTGTACCATAGGCGTATTCAGCTCGACTACGAAAGCTCCACATGACCACCACTTCCCTCTCCCGCGCCACCCTGCTGGCCATCTTTGCCGCCGCCTGCGCCCTGCCTGTGCAGGCTGCCAGCACCGCCGCTTCGTCCGCCTCCAGCGCGGGTTCGGCCTCGTCGGGCAGCGTCTCCGATTCGATCGGCGCCTCCAGCAACAGCTCGGGCGACGACCGCCGCGTGGCCGCCGGCGCATACCGCGTGATCGACGTCGCCGCCGCACCGGGCAAGCCGGACACCACCCGCATGACCCTGCACGCGGCCGTCGGCGAACGCGAATTCACCCTCGACGTGCCGAACCGCGCGCTGGCGCAACGCACTGTCGGCAAGGGCGCACTGGTGCAGGTGAACGCGCGCGAATACGGCTACGAATTCGCCCATGCCGACAGCAAGCAAGCCTTCTTCCTCGCGCTGGAAGACAACTGGTACCGCGAACTGGGTTCGCAAAAAGTCGCGATCTGATGCGTGTTCGATTCCGGCTCGCCGTTGCTGTACTGGCGCTGTGCGCCGGCGGCAGCGCCTGGGCCGGCATCCCGGCCTTTTGCGAACGCGCCAGCGAAATCACTGCCGCCGAACAGGACCGCGTGCTGCGTTTTGCCGGCGTCGTCAAGCGCGAACTCGAACGCTCCGGCGCCCGCGTGGCGCTGGTGGCGCGCGCCGGCACCGACCTGAGCCGCTTCGGCCTGCTGTATTCGCACGCCGCCGTCGCCCTCAAGGACAATCCCGCCGGCCCCTGGGCCGTGCGCCAGCTTTATTACGCCTGCGACGAATCGCGCCCGCGCCTGTTCGACCAGGGCGTGGCCGGTTTCGCCCTCGGCGCCGACACCCCCGCTGCCGGCCACATGTCGCTGGTCTTCCTGCCAGAGGAAGATGGTGCGTTGCTGGAACGGGCCGCGCTCGACAAGCCGCTGGCGCTGTCGCTGCTGGCCGGAGAGTACAGCGCCAACGCCTATGCCTTCGGGACGCGCTACCAGAACTGTAACGGGTGGGTGGCCGAACTATTGGCCGGCGCCTGGGGCAATCTCGATGGAACTTCCGCCCCGCGCGCCCAGGCACAGGCCTGGCTGCGCACCCAGGGCTACACCGCCGGCCCGGTGCGGATCCCGTCGCACGCGATGATGTTCGCCGGCCAGTTCGTGCCGCTGCTGCATGTAAACGACCACCCGGTCGAGGACATCCACGCACTCAAGCTGCAGGTCAGCTTGCCGGAGTCGATCGAGGCTTTCGTGCAAGCCAGGACGCCGGCCGCGCGCCGGGTAGAACTGTGCCACGACAGCGAACGCATCGTCGTGCGCCGCGGGTGGCAGCCGATCGGGGCACAGTGCCGGGCGCTCGCGGGTGACGAAGTGATTACGCTACACCCGTAAAGCGGCGGCCCCTCCGGCATGCGATATTGCTATTTTGTTGCACCAAGGAAAAATTCATTTTAAACTCAGGTGTTCGCGTGTTGTGCGCTCAACCTTGTGATTGGAATGAACATGGTGGAAATCCTTAACAAAATCGTGACGTGGTTATTCGAATTCTGGGGCAAAGTCCCTGACTCGCAAAAACAGCGCATTTTATCCTTTGTCGTTGAGAGCTTCGATGCGCTTTTACGCGCCTACTTCCAGTCGAGCAGGAAGGAGTCGGCAGCATGAGCGGGTTTATCGACTTCGTAAAAGACCGCACTTCCGGTGCGGGCCGCGCCTTGGCCCTTTCGCAGGATTCGGTCAGCACATCGGTGGCGCGAGATTTACGACAAATCAAGCTTGGAGATGCCCCAGTATTTTCGGAACCCGCAGCGCAAGATCTCGCAAATAAAATCGGTGGCTTAGCCTATAGCGAAAAGTTTCTGAGTAAATTCAGTGCGGCGATCGGAAAGCCCCATAACGATGAAACGGAAGATGAGTTCGTGGCACGTTGTAAGGAGAAAATGTTCTCTTTGTTGACGCACGAGCTCAAATAGACCCGCGCTTTGCATGCACGCCGCCGCCCTGCGCCGAACCGATAATCGTCGAGCGGCCACCGGTCTTTCTTCTTCCTGACAGCGTCCTCCGTCAGCAGTTTCCGAACAGTTATCGTATCCTGACAGGAAACCAACAAGAGACGACCATGACGACAAGCGAACCCACGCACATCTTCGACGCAGCCATCGCGCTGAAACCAGCGACCGACGGCGCCTACACCGGCCACACGCATCCCGCCTACGCCAACATGGTCGGCCCCTTCGGCGGCGTCATCGGCGCGGCGTTGTTGAATGCGATCATGCAGCATCCGCAGCGCCTGGGCGACCCCTTGTCGCTCACCGTGCACTTCGCCGCGCCGATCGCCGATGGCGGCTTTTCGGTGCAGGCCAGGACCGTACGCACCAACCGCTCGACCCAGCACTGGTATGTGGAACTGATCCAGGATGACGGTGTCGCGGCGTTTGCCACGGCGGTGACCGCCGTCCGGCGCGATACCTGGCAGGCGCTCGACGCGGTCTTTCCGGCGGCGCCGCCGGCCGACAGCATCGCGCCGGCGCCGGCGATTGCGCGCGCCGCATGGACCGCCTGCTACGAAATGCGCTTCGTCGACGGCATTCCCGGGGCGCCCGGTACGGACAGCGATTCGTCGGAATCGCTGTTGTGGATGCGCGACCAGCCGGCGCGCCCGCTCGACTTCCTGTCGCTGTCGGCCATCTGCGACGCCTTTTTCCCGCGCATCTTCGTGCGCCGGCCGCAGTGGGTGCCGATCGGCACGGTCGCCCTGACCACTTACTTTCATGCGGACGCCGCGCAACTGGCGGCGCAAGGCAGCGCGCCGGTGCTGGGACGGGCGCGGGCGCTGAATTTCAGGAGGGGATTTTTCGACCAGACGGCCGAGATCTGGAGCGAGACTGGCGAGCTACTGGCGACCACGCACCAGGTGGTCTACTACAAGGAATAACGGCGGGAAATAGGACGCGGGCGGCGGAGCGCGTCGTCAGCGTTTGAGGATCTGCCGTGCAATCCCGCGCAGGATATTAACTTCTTCCGTCTCCAGTTGGGTGCGCGCAAACAGGCGTTTCAGGCGCGGCATCAGTTTCTTCGGATTGTCGGCGTTGAGGAAGCCGATCGACACCAGCGCCTCTTCCAAGTGCGCATACATGCCTTCGATCTGGGTGACGCTGGCGGCGTCGCCATGGAAGCCGACCGGGGTTTCCGGCACGCCGTCGCCGATGGCCGCCATCCGGCATTCGTAGGCCAGCACCTGCGCCGCCTGCGACAGGTTCAGCGACGAGTAGGCGGGATTGGCCGGAATATTGATCAGCACGTTGCACTTTTCGACGATCTCGTTCGGCAGCCCGACGCGTTCGTTGCCGAGGATGAGTGCGGCGTGCACTTCGCTCTGCCCTGCGGCATGGCCAGCGAATGCGCGCGGCGTCCACACCGGCGGCGAGAATTCGCGCAGGCGCGCCGAGACGGCGGCGGCGAAATTGCAGCCTTCCAGGGCTTCGCCGATGCTGCCGACGATGCGCGCATTGCTCAGCACGTCGAGGGCGCCGCTGGCAAAGGCAACGGCTTCGGGGTCAGTCAAAGGATCGGCGCAGCGCGGCGCCACCAGCACGAGTTCGGTAAAACCCATTGTCTTCATGGCACGGGCCACCGAGCCGATATTGCCGGCGCGGCTGGTTTCGACCAGAACGAAACGGAGACGAGTGAAAAGAGACGTGTCGGAATTGGGCGGGTTCATTTAAAATAGCGCTATCGCGCGGCGACGAGCAATTGGAATTTCGGCATCAAGGGCCGGAATTTTACTCTGTTCGGCGGCCGCCCCGCTCTTTAATTCGGCTTTAAGTCGTCACCTCATACTCGATCGCTCGCGACGCTCCATGCGCCGCGGGCTTCAGCGTTTTTTTCAGGGAAAAGCACAATGCATCCAATGCTCAATACGGCCATCAAGGCCGCTCGCCGCGCCGCCACCGTCATCAACCGCGCGTCTTTCGACCTCGACCGTATTACGGTCTCTGAAAAACAACACAACGATTTCGTCACCGACGTCGACCAGGCGTCCGAGCAGGCAATCGTCGAAACGCTGCTGAAGGCCTACCCTGACCATGCCATCCTCGGCGAAGAGTCGGGCCCGTCGCGCAACCTGAACGACGACAGCGAGTATGTCTGGATTATCGACCCGCTCGACGGCACCACCAATTTCATGCACGGCTACCCGAACTTCTGCATCTCGATCGCGCTGCAGCACAAGGGCGTGATCACCCAGGCCGTCATCTATGACCCGGTCCGCAACGACCTGTTCACCGCGTCCAAGGGCGCCGGTTCCTACCTGAACGACAAGCGCATCCGCGTGAAGAACCACGACCGCATCGGCAAGGCCCTGATCGCCGCCGGCCACGGTCCCGATCCTCGCGCGCTCGCCGAATACCTGCGCATGTACGAAGTCGTCGCTTCGCGCTGCCACGGCGTGCGCAGCAGCGGCTCGGCCGCGCTGGAACTGGCCAACGTGGCCGCCGGCCGCGTCGACGGTTTCTTCGAAAAGGGCCTCAAAATCTGGGACATCGCTGCCGGTTCGCTGCTGGTGACCGAAGCGGGCGGCATTTGCGGCGAGTTCAACGGCGAGTCCGCCTACCTGAACAAGGGCGACATCATGGCCGCCGGCCCGAAGGTGTTCGCACAGATGGTGCCGCTGATGGTCCCTTTCGCGTAACTAGCGTAAAATAACAGGCTTGCTTGTGGCCCTGGCGCGTTGCGTACCGGGGTTGCGTCACTGAGCACCCATCCCGGCATTTCTACCGCGCAACAAAATCTCTATAATCAATTGTCCGACAGGCGCATCACGACGATGCGCGTGTGCCGGTCGATTGTCCGTTCCGATCCTGGCGCCGCTCGCGCCGCGGCGGAATCAACCTCACCAGAAGAGTCTATGTCATTTGCTACCCTCGGCCTGTCCGACGCCATCGTCCGTGCAGTCGCTGAACAAGGTTACACCACGCCAACCCCGATCCAGGCACAGGCGATTCCTGCCGTGCTCGGCGGTGGCGACCTGCTGGCCGGCGCCCAGACCGGCACCGGCAAGACCGCCGGTTTCACCCTGCCACTGCTGCAGCGCCTGTCGACCGACAAGGTCGGTGCCGCGTTGACCAGCAAGAGCACCCCGCGCGCGATCCGCGCCCTGGTCCTGACCCCGACCCGCGAACTCGCGGCCCAGGTCGAGGAAAGCGTGCGCCTGTACGGCAAGTACACCAACCTGAATTCCGCCGTGATCTTCGGCGGCGTCGGCATCAACCCGCAGATCAAGCTGTTGAAGCACGGCGTCGACGTCCTCGTCGCCACCCCGGGCCGCCTGCTCGACCACGCCGGCCAGCGCACCGTCGACCTGTCGAAGATCGAGATCCTGATCCTGGACGAAGCCGACCGCATGCTCGACATGGGCTTCATCCACGACATCAAGAAAGTGCTGGCCCTGCTGCCGCCGAAGCGCCAGAACCTGCTGTTCTCGGCCACCTTCTCGGACGAGATCAAGGCCCTGGCCGACAAGCTGCTGAACAACCCGGCCTCGATCGAAGTGGCGCGCCGCAACTCGACCGTGGAAGTCATCGCCCAGAAGATCCACCCGGTCGACCGCGACAAGAAGCACCCGATGCTGTCGCACCTGATCAAGGAAAACGACTGGAGCCAGGTGCTGGTGTTCACCCGCACCAAGCACGGCGCGAATAAACTGGTCGAACAGCTGGGCAAGGATGGCATCGGCGCGATGGCGATCCACGGCAACAAGAGCCAGACCGCGCGCACCAAGGCGCTGGCCGAATTCAAGGACGGCAGCCTGCAGGTGCTGGTGGCAACCGACATCGCCGCGCGCGGCATCGACATCGACCAGTTGCCGCACGTGGTCAACTATGACCTGCCGAACGTGCCGGAAGACTATGTCCACCGCATCGGCCGTACCGGCCGCGCCGGCGCCACCGGCGAAGCCGTGTCGCTGGTTTGCGTCGACGAACACCAGATGCTGAAAGACATCGAGAAACTGATCAAGCAGACGCTGCCGCGTCACGTGATCCCGGGCTTCGAGCCGGACCTGAATGCCAAGGCCCAGCCGATCCAGCTGCGCAGCGGCGCGCCGGGTCACGGCGGCCGCGGTGGCCGTCCGGGCGGTGGTGGCGGCGCTGGCCGTGGCCAGGGCCAGCCGCGCGGAGCGGCGCCTGCGGGCGGTGCCCGTCCTGCCGGTAATGGCGGCGGTGGCCGTCCGGCTGCGGCCGGTGGCGGCAATCGCGGCGGCGATGGCGGCCGTGGTCCGCGCAGCGCCGCGGCGCCGCGTACCGGTGGCCGCGGCCGTTAAGCGGTCTCGCGTTTCGCATAAGAGCAGCCCGGTATATCCGGGCTGTTTTTTTTCGACGGCCGTTCCGTGTCCGGCAGACCCGTAAAGTGGGCGGCTCCACCCAAACGCTTGTGGTTGCGCGGCTGCGGCGCCGCCCACCTGACGTCCCTCCGACCGAACGCACGATTGGGTCACGCCTGCGACTTCTGCGCCACAGTGCTACGATAGCGGGCTGACAACATTCGAGACCGCCATGCCCAAATTCGCAGCCAACCTGAGCACGATGTTCACCGAGCTCAGCTTTCTCGACCGCTTCGCGGCGGCGCGCGAGGCCGGGTTCGACGCGGTCGAATTCCAGTTTCCGTATGCGTGCGAACCGGAATGGATCGCCGGCCGCCTGGCCCGCTATCAACTCGAACTCGTGCTCCACAATTTCCCTGCCGGCGACTGGCCGGGCGGCGACCGCGGCCTGGCCTGCGATCCGCGCCGCATCGGCGAATTCCAGGACAGCGTCGAACTTGCCCTCGATTACGCCGACGAACTCGGCGTGAAACAATTGCATTGCATGGCCGGCATCCTGCCGCCGCACGTGCCGCGCGAGCGCGCCCACGCCACCTATGTCGCCAACCTGCGCTTCGCCGCCGCCGCGCTGAAAGAACGGGGACTCGCCCTCCTGATCGAGCCGATCAACGACCGCGACGTGCCCGGCTATTTCCTGACGCACGCGCGCGAGGCCGCCGGCGTGATCCGCGAATGCGCTGTCGACAATCTGTTCCTGCAATTCGACATCTACCACGCGCAGCGCATGGAAGGCGACCTGGCGAATACGCTGCGCGAATTGTTGCCGCTGATCCGCCACGTCCAGATCGCCGACGTGCCGGGCCGCCACGAACCGGGCACGGGCGAAATCAATTTCCCCTACCTGTTTCACGTGCTCGACGAGCTCGGCTACGACGGCTGGATCGGCTGCGAGTACACCCCGGCCGGCGCGACGCTCGACGGCCTCGGCTGGCGCGGTGCGCAGCACACATCCCTGATAACGCACAGCTAGACAAGCCTGCCCGGCTGCGGCACCATTGCCTCTTCACTAACAAGGAGAACGCCATGATCCAGGGACTGCGCACCGTCATCTATCCGGTCACGCAATTGACTGAAGCAACCGAATGGTACCGCCAGGTGCTGGGCAAGGCGCCCTATTTCGAGCAGCCCTTCTATGTCGGCTTCGAGGTCGGCGGCTTCGAACTGGGCCTGATTCCCGATGGCGTACCGGGCAGCGCGGGCGCGACCGCTTACTGGGGCACGCAGGATGCGGCGGCGGAACTGGCGCGCCTGGAAGCCCTCGGCGCCACGGTCGACGCGCCGCTGGCGGACGTGGGTGATGGCATCCGCGTCGCCACGGTGCGCGACCCGGACGGCAACCTGTTCGGCATTATCGAAAATCCGCACTTCGACCGTAGCAAGGTCGCCTGACCGCTTCCAGTAATTGATCAAATGCAACGCCGCCCGCAGCGGCGTTTGCGAGAATGGGATCTTTCCGTCCGGCATTTCGCCGGTCCGAGAGGATCCGATGACACCCTTCCGTTTTGCCCTCGCCGGCTGCCTGCTGGCTGTCAACCTGGTGCTGGGCGGCTGCGCCGCGACCACCGGCTCGGTCAGCCTGGTCGAAGTACGCGAATTCGCCGATGCCTCGGCCAAGCTCGGCGGCTATTCCGAACTTTCGCGCCGCTACCGCGACACCTACGAGCGCGAACAGCCTTACCTGCCCGCATCGAGCGACCGGCTGGCGCGCGAAAACGACGCCAAGCGGCGCGCCGTCTACGAAGATTTCGTCAGCGTGCAAAAGGCGCTGGTGCTCTACATGCAGACGCTGAGCCTGCTGGCCGGCGACACCCGCTACGACCTCACCGAACGCATCGACGACCTCGGCAATGGCCTGAAAGCAAATGCCGAATCCGGCCTGCAGCAGCGCCATATTGCCGCGTATACCGGCCTGACGCGCCTGCTGACGCGGGTGATCGCCTCGGGCTACCAGAACCGCAGCGTGGAAACCATGGTGCGCGACGGCGACGCCGATGTCCAGGCGCTGCTGGAGGCGATGATTTCGCTCACCCGCCTTTACTACAAGACCAACGAAAATGAAAAGAAGACCATCCTCGGCATCTTCGACGTCGAGCTGCCTTTTGCCAAGGGCCGCGACGAACGCATGCTGGTCACGCTGGCCAAGGTGCATTACCTGAACAAGGCAAGCGAGTACAAGCTCATCGACCGCCGCTACGACCTGGCCTTGCAGGGCTTGACCAAGGTGGCGCTCGGGCACCAGAAGCTGCGCGAAAACCTGCACAAGCTGACGCAGGACGACGTCAAGCGCATGCTGAGCAATTACGGACGCGACCTGCGGATCATCCGCGAAGGCCTCGCGAGCGAATAATTTTCAGGGGAACAACATGGCGAAAGAAACGAAACCGAAAGGCGACGCAACCGACATGGCGATCGATGCCTTTGCCGGCGCGGTCGCCAGCACCGTCACGCGCGAGGCCCAGCCCGAGGAGACCGATGCCGCCAGCGCCGACGTTCCGAAGGCGTCGCCCCCCGTCGCCAAGGCTGCGCCCGCCAGCGCGAACGGCGGCCTGGCCAGCGTGCCGCAGATCGTCGAACTGGCGGACCAGTTGTCGGCCTGCGCCGACCAGCTGCACGAACGCATCATGCGCGACATCCGCGCCTACGACGGCGGCATCGTGCCCGCCCACGTGCAGGCCACCGCGCGTGCCTTGCTGGAAGACGAGCTGGTGCTGCGCCAGCGCGCCAACGGGCTATATGCCGACGCCGCCACCTACGTGGTGAAATCGCTGGGCAAGTCGCAGCAGGTGGTGGTCGCGCTGACCACGGCCGCGGCCGAGAAGATCCGCAAGATTGCACTGATCGGTGACATCACCGGACTGGTCGGCGGCCTGCTGCAACTGGCCGGCGCCGCCGCGACCGGCCAGGCGGCCTCGGTCATCACGGCGCTCGACAAGATCAATACCCACATGAAAGCCATCGACGCCGCCAAGGCGCCTGCCAAGCCCGCCTGAAGCACTTTCGCCAGCGCGCGTGCGCCCATGTTCATGGCGCGCGCATCGCGCTACACTGGCCCCACACCAGTGCATGTGGGAGTGCGCGATGAACGGCCCAGACCAGCGTCATGTTCGGCTTCAACCGCGGCCCGCCGCGCGGCATCCCGCCGCCCGCACCTAGACGCACGAGCCTTCCCATGACAGCCCTCGACGCCGGCCAGCTGGCCCAGTTGCGCGCCGCGCTCGAGGCGCAGCTGGCGGCCCTCACCCGCACCGACGAGCCGCAGGCGGCGGACGGCGCGCGCGACCTGCCCGTCTCCGAAGTCGAAACCTCCCCCGCCGACAAGGCCACCGTGCGCCTGCTCAACGATCTCGCACTCGAAGCCGCCGGCCACCATGCGGCGCGGATGCAGGTGCTGCGCCAGGCGCTGGCCAAGTTCGCGGACGGCAGCTACGGCCTGTGCGAGGAATGCGGCGGCGACATCGGCTTTTCGCGCCTGCAGGCACGCCCCGAGGCGCGCCTGTGCATCGGTTGCCAGACGCGCCTGGAGAAACGCTGCTGAGTCCTGACCATTAGCGCATGTGCTGGCCACCGTTGATCGCAATGTCGGCGCCTGTAATGAAGCCGGCGGCATCCGACGCCAGGTAGGCGACCAGAGACGCCACCTCGTCCGGCTCACCCAGCCGTCCCAGCGGGATCTGCGGCAGGATCTTGGTGTGCATGATTTCCTGCGGCACGGCCTCGACCATCCTGGTGCGCAGGTAACCCGGCGAGACCGTGTTCACGGTCACGCCATGGCGCGCCGTCTCCAGCGCCAGTGCCTTGGTAAAACCATGCATGCCGGCCTTGGCCGCCGCATAGTTGGTCTGGCCGAAGGCGCCGCTGTTGGCATTGACCGAGGAAATGTTGACGATGCGGCCCCAGCGCTGCGCGGTCATCGGACCAATCGCATGGCGGCTCATGTGGAATACGCTGTCGAGGTTGGTGCGCAGCACCCCGTGCCAGTCGTCGAGCGTCATCTTGCGCAGGCTGGCGTCGCGCGTGATGCCGGCATTGTTCACCAGCACGTCGATGCGTCCGAGTTCGGCGAACAGGGCCGCCATCATGGCCGCGCAGGCGCGGTCGTCGGTGACGTCGAGGCGCCAGGCGCGAAAGCGGTAGCCGTCGTCGCGTTGCGCCGCCAGCCAACCCTCGGGTGCGGCGTTCGACGGCGAATAGGTGACGGCCACCGTGAAGCCCGCATCGGCCAGCCGGCGGCATAGCGCCGTGCCGAGTCCGCCCATCCCGCCCGTTACCAGCGCAACCTTGTTCTCTTCCATGTTATCCCCTCGTCAATATCGGCCGGATGGCCGAAAGCGACAAGTCTAGGAGTCCACACGAGGACGCCTTTGACATGGATCAAGGTTTACAAGGCAGTGCCTGCAGCCACGGCCTGCGCGGTTCCCCGCTCAGCGCACGATATCCGGCGGTTGCGAGGCGTCGAAGTCGGCCCAGTCGCCGTTCACGATATTGCCGCGCGCCCGTTCGATCTGCACCGCACCGAGGCGGCGGAATACGTCCACCGCGCGCGACTCGACCGCGGCATCGTCGAAGGCGACGGCAACGAGCATGCCGGCCTTGCGCTGCTCGATCGGCGCGCGGCCACCCTCCTCGCCTTCCCCGGCGTCTTTCATCTTGCTGAAGCTGAACAGCGAGCCGACGTGGGCGCCGACCAGGCCGCCGACGATCGGACCGGCAGGGCCGGTGACCGGCGCGGTGGCGGCGCCGACCACGGCCCCGATCGCCCCGCCCGTGGCGCCGCCCTGCACCACACCCACCGGCGTTTCCTTGGCGCCAGGGGAATGCAGGTTATCGCCGCCGATCGGCGTCATGTCGTGCTGGCCGGCCTGGCTCAAATAAAAGGTGCTGAGGCGTTCCTGGGCGAAGCCGGCCTCGGCCAGCGCCCGCGAGGCGGCGTCGGCTTCGTCTTGGGTCTGGAAATGCCCTGCAATAATCGTGGACATGGTTTCTCCGTTGTTATCGTTGGTTATCAGAAGCTTGCTCCTGCTGGGCTGCACATTCTGTACGCAAACGCACGCAGTCTATTGCCATTGCCCGTACACGACGCCGTAGTCCGGCTCCAGTTGCGGCGGCGCCTGCCAGGCGCGCGGATCGACCCGGTAGTATTTCAGGAACTCTTCGTACAGGGCCGCATGGCGCACGGCCAGGCGGTGCGGCTGCTCGAAAAAGGCTTCGGTGGCGACCGCGAAGAACTCGGCCGGGTTGGTCGCGCCATAATGGTCGAGCACGCCTTCGTGGCCGAACCAGGCGTCGTGGCGCAGCGCCGTGAAGTCGCGCGAGAGCACTTCCGACCAGCTGCGGTAACGCTCCTGGCTGCCCAGGTAGGGCGCGCCGTTGGTGGTACCCGATTCGCTGTCGAGCTGGTGGGCGAATTCGTGCAGCACCACGTTATGCGAGGGGGGCTCTTCCATTCCCGCGCGGCGCACGTGGTCCCAGGACAGGATCACGCGGCCGTCGCCCCAGGACTCGCCCAGCAAATCCTGGCGCTCCTCCGTCACGACGCCGGCCGCGTCGACCTGGCGGCGCGGCACCAGGAAGGCGCCCGGGTAGACCAGCACCGCGCTCAGGGTCGGATACACCGCCTCGTCCCGCGCGCCCAGCAGCAACAGGCAGGCCTGGCCCGCAATCGTCAGGCGCATCTCCTCGGTGATCTCGAGGCCGGCGCAGCCGACAAAGCTTTTCTCATGCAGGAAGCGCCGCACCAGGCGCTCGAGGCGGGCGCGCTGGTTCGTGTCCATGGCCCGGTACTGGTCGACATTGCGTTCCAGGATCGCCAGTTCGGAAGCCGCCAGCGGCCGCGCCAGTGCGCGCCGCAAACGCCAGCGCGGGACGGCCCAGGCCAGCAGGCCCGCGGCCACCAGGGCCGACACGGTCAACAGGGCTTCCATTACACCGCTCCCGCAAATGGATGGGGGTTCATGCGTTGGACAAGTACGCGTCGAGTTCGTCCGCGCCGCCGATCAGGCGTCCGCCGATAAAGACCTGGGGCCAGGTCAGGTGCCCGCTCACCGCACGCAACACGCTGGTATTGATCTTCTGGTCTTGCGAGAAATCGGTATAGCGCAGGCGGCGTTCGGCCAGCGCCGCCTTGGCGCGCGCGCAGAACGGACAGCCGGGACGCGAGAACATGACGATCGGTTCCGGCGCGCGCGCCTCGGAGTTGATGTGGCGCAGCATGGTGTCGGCGTCGGACACGTGGAAGGGATCATCCTCTTCGTCGCCGTCGTCTTCAATAAAAATTTTCTCGATGATGCCGTCGCGTACCAGCATCGAATAACGCCAGGAACGCATGCCGAAGCCAAGCTCGCGCTTGTCGACCAGCATGCCCATGCCGCGTGCGAAATCGCCATTGCCGTCCGGGACGAAGGTGATGCCGTCGGCGTCCTGGCCGCGCTTCCACTCGTTCATCACAAAGGCGTCGTTGACCGAAAAGCAGACGATATCGTCGATGCCGTTATCCCTGAACACCGATGCCAGCTCGTTAAAACGCGGCAGATGGGTCGAGGAACAGGTTGGCGTATACGCGCCCGGCAACGAGAACACGACCACGGTCTTGCCCTTGAACAACTCGTCCGTCGTCAGGTCGCGCCATTGATTGTCGGGGCGCGCCTTGAACGTGACCTGCGGTACGGGCTGGCCTTCCAGGGATGCGGCAGTTGGCAGCATGGGAACTCCTTTGCAGAATAAGAATACAGCGAGGATACGGCAGGATCGCCTTCGAGCGCAGGTGGGGTCTGTTGCCGGGTTTTCAACGTTGCCGTTTTGGCGGGCGTGCATGGGCGTGCATGGGCGTGCATGGGCGTGCATGGGCGTGTTAACGACAAATGCCGCGCGGTGCGCGGCATTTGCTTGACGACAGCGATCGTCGGTTACGAAAGTGCGCTTCGGGTCTCCACCGCCGCGCGCTTCGTCAGGAAGGTTTACTTGCCGATCTGGCTGGGCGCCGGGCCGAACAGGGCGGCGACGAGCGGATCGCGGGTGACCGGGCTGCGGTTCACGCGGATGGCGTAATGGGTGTCGTCGGCCAGGATGTGGAAGTGGCGGCCGCTGCCGGCCATGCTCTGCTCGCGCAGGCCAGGACGCTCCTTGCGCGGGGCGACGCCTTCGCGCTTCGGCTGGCAGATCGCTGCGAGGAAGGCTTTCACGCGTTCCTGGTCGGGGCAGATCTGGTAGACGGCCTTGCCCAGGTAGGTGGCGGTGCCTTCGATGTAGCGCGCCAGTTCGATCACGCCGGCTTCGCGCAGGTCGCGGATGTACTTGCGCGCGCCCGATGGCGAGAACTTCAGGAACCAGGCGATTTCGTCGGCCAGCATCTCGTGGGTCGACAATTCGTTGATCAGCTTTTGCATGTTTTCGATCCGACGCTGCGTGGCAGAAGTCGACCGCACGCGCTCGATCGGCGCCAGCGAAATGGGCGCGCGTTCGGTTGGCTGTGGCGGGACGCGTTCGATCAGCGCTGAATTGCTGGAAGTGTGCACTGCGCCGATGTCGCCTTGCACCGCGTTGTGATGAGTCGTTGCATGCATGTTGGTGTACTCCAAATAGAGAGAGAGACTGGGAGGTCCGGGTCGCTGTGTGTGGTCTGACACTCTGACAACACCTCGGGTTCCGCTTAACTGGCCTCAAGATTGCCTGCGTCACACCGGGCGGTCTGTGCGCCATCCCACATTGGCAAAATTCCAGCGAGCATTTTGTTAAAAATGTCTTTGCGGAAAGTCATACCCTGTTGCGAACTCACCACTTGTCGCAAAAACACAACGATTTATGACAATTATTTTTTCAGTGAATTTATTGCAGAAATTACACTACTTTATCCACTCTATATAAGGGAATGGCTTTTTGCCCCTGAAAACCGTTGTAAATCTGTCACTCAGCAGTATGTGTAGGTGCGCTAGCGCACCGACCCTGTTGAACTCCACCTCGTATTCTTCACTCCAACATCACTGTCAAAGCACGCGATGTCACCCTACCTTTTCATCACTTATGGGAGTTTCCTGTGAACAATACGAAGAAGATCGCCCTGGCTGTCGCCATGCTCTGCGCTACTGGCACCGCGCTGGCCCAAGAAATCAACCCGTCCTGGTACATCCAGCCAAGCATCGTCGGCATGAAGCCTGACGCGGACTTCGGCGTGGACGATAAAGACTGGGGCGGTGGTCTGAAGTTCGGCAAGAGCATCAACCAGCATTTCGACGTCCAGATCGGCGGCTCCCACGTCCGTGCTGAAGACGGCGGCGCCCGTTATCGCCAGACCCTGATCGGCGTCGACGGCCTGCTGATGCTGTCGCGCAGCAAAGTCCGTCCATTCGTTCTGGTCGGTATCGGTGCCGAACGCGACAAGGTAGAGAACCAGTTCCGCCGCGTGAGCAAGAACTCCCCATACTGGACCGCCGGTATCGGTGTCCAGGCTGACCTGATGCCGCAACTGTCGTTGCAAGTCGACCTGCGCTCGGTGCGCAGCAACCTGCGTCACGACGAGCTGTATGGCTTCAACAAGCCAAACAACAAGTACCTGACCATCGGCGTGAACTACGCGTTCAACCCGCCGCCAGCCCCATACGTTGCTCCGGCACCGGCGCCAGTCGTCGAGGCACCGGCTCCGGCACCAGCACCGGCACCGGTCGCTCCGCCGCCAGCACGCTTCGAGAAAGTCACCCTGTCGGCCACCAAGATGTTCGAATTCGACCAGGCCAAACTGGTCATGCCGGCGCCACGCCTGGACGAAATCGCCGCCGCCCTGCAAGCCGACACCAGCATCACCAACGTCGACATCACCGGTTACACCGACCGCCTGGGCTCGGAAAAATACAACCAGAAGCTGTCGGAGCGTCGTGCACAGTCCGTGCGTGAATACCTGATCGGCAAAGGCGTCGACGGCAGCCGCCTGAACGCCATCGGCAAGGGCGAAGCCAACCCTGTCGTCACCTGCAACGACAAGAACCGTGCCGCGCTGATCGCTTGCCTGGAACCAAACCGCCGCGTCGAGGTCGAGCAGATCACGATCGAAAAGCGCGTCCAGTAATCCAGTTCTCATCCGCCATTTCGCTTTGCGTGGAATGGCGTGATGCGGCCTGAGGGGTACTTCGCCCGGTCGAGCGCGTGTTCAGGCACGCGTTCGATCGGGCCAGGTGCCCCTTTTCTTTTTTCGGAGAATCTGTATGGATACAGTCGATAAAGACAAAAAACAATGGTTTCCCTACTCGCGCCAGATTGTCCACATCATGAAATGCGCGGTGACCGAATGGCTCGCGCACCGCGCTGCCAGCAAGGGCGCCGCCCTCGCCTTCTACACCTTGTTTTCGCTGGCGCCGATCCTGGTGCTGGTGATTGCCGTGGCCGGCTTCTTCTACGGCGCCGAAGCGGCGCAAGGCCAATTGCTCAACGAATTGCGCGGCCTGGTCGGCAAGGAAGGCGCCGAAACCATCCAGTCGGTGCTGGCCGGTGCGCAGGACAAGGAGAGCGGAAAACTGGCGACCATCATCGCCACCGTGCTGCTGCTGGTCGGCGCCACCAGCGTGTTTGCCGAACTGAAGGACAGCCTGGACGAAATCTGGGACGTGCCGGTACCGAAAGACGCGGGCTGGTGGGACACGGTGCGCACCCGCGTCCTGTCGTTCGGCCTGATCCTGGTGCTCGGCTTCCTGCTGATGGTGTCGCTCGTGGTCAGCGCCGCGATGGCGGTGCTGGAAAACTACTTCGGCGGCATGTGGAAAGAATCCGTCATCGTCATCGGCTGGATTTCGTCGTGCATCAGCTTCCTGGTCATTGCGACGCTGTTCGGTACGATCTACAAGCTGCTGCCGCGCATCCACCTGTCCTGGCATGACGTGACCATCGGCGCGCTCGGCACTGCCGCCATGTTCACCCTGGGCAAGTTCGCGATTGGCCTGTACATCGGCAACAGCGGCGCCGCCAGCAGCTTCGGCGCCGCCGGTTCGCTGATCGCCCTGTTGCTGTGGGTGTATTACTCGGCCCAGATCTTCTTCCTCGGCGCCGAGTTCGCCCGCCAGTATGCGCTGCAGCTGGGGAGTTTGCGGCACAAGCCGGGGCATGAGACCGGGGCCAGGAATGTGAAGCGGATGGCGTAAGTTGGTTGTTCGATGAAGCAGAACGGCGCGGGTCCATGGGGTCCGCGCCGTTTTTTTATACGTTCGCGATGATTGATCGTTCACGCGTGGAGTCAGGACTCCACCCTACGAACCGCCGGGCACCGTAGGGTGGACTCCGTCCACGCGTCTACGTGTCCACGAATACCCGACCGTTTCACCCCGCCGACGAAGGCGTAAAAAGGCAAAGTAAAACGGCGCGAAACCATGTTGGTCCGCGCCGGTTTTTATACTTTCCCGATGATTGATCGTTCACGCGTGGACGGAGCCCACCCTACTCGCCCAGCAACTCCGCCACCACTTCCATCCCTTCGACGCGCTCGGCCACCGTCTTGAGAATGACGACCACCGGCACCCCGAGCAACAACCCCCACATGCCCCACAGCCAGCCCCAGAACAGCAGGCTGACGAACACGGCCGCCGGGTTCATCTTGGCGATCTTGCCGGTCATCCAGGTGGTGACGACCATCCCGACCAGGGTGGCGATGCCCATCGAGGCGCCGGCCACGAGGATCACCATGCGCAGCGACTCGAACTGCATGAAGGCGACCAGGCCGGTGGCGACCGTGATCAGGAGCGGGCCGAAGTACGGCATGATGTGGGCGACGCCGGCGAAGATCGCCCAGGCGCCGGCATTGTTCAGGCCGATCGCGCGCAGCGCCACCCACATCATCAGCGCCAGCAGGATATTGGTCACCAGCAGCATGAACATGTAGTTCTGGACCGAGGTGTTGATGTCGTCGAGGATGTGCACCGTCACCTTCTTGCGCGTCAGCGAGGGGCCGGTCAGCTTGACCAGCTTGCGCTTGAAGGTGTCGCCGGCCAGCAGCAGGAAAAACACGAGGAACAGTACCATCGTGGCCTGGGTAATAAAGGCGGCCAGGCCGACCGAGCCGGCCAGCAGCCAGTCGGTGATGCGAAATGCCGGCGACTGCGGCTGCGACAGGGTCGGGCGGCGCTGGATCAGGCGTGCGTCCTTGTTCTCGCCGACGCCGGCGGTGGCCTTTTCGATTTCGGCGGCGGCGCGGCGCATCTGTTCGATCGTCGAACCTTGCCCGGTGACGGCGCTGCTCACCAGCTTGGTCACCTTCTGGGTGAGCGTCGGCAGCTCGTCGATGATGTTGAAGAATTCGTCCTGCAGGCGGTACATGGTGGCGCCGAGGCCGCCGATCAGGACCGCCGTGACCAGGCTGGCGCCGATGATGCGCTTGATGTGGACGCGCTCGAGCCAGCGCACGACCGGGCTGAGCGTGTAGGCGATGAAAATGCCGAGCAGGAGCGGCACGAAGAATTTTTGTGCCCATTGCAGGGCGAATACGAAAGCGACCGTGGCCATGATGCCGAGCGACAGGCCGCGGGCGTTGACGTGGATCGGCAGGCGCAGGCCGCCGGACGTCAGGGTGACATCGCCGGGTTCGACGTGTACCTCGGGGGGAGCAACGCCGGTCATCTCATTGACGATGACCGGCGGGGCCTCCGGGGCGGCGGGCTTGTTCGGATCGGCAGGTGCCGAACCAGGACTGGCGAGATGCATGTGTTTGCCAAAATAAATGGTTGCCGGACCGCCGCCCGGTGGCGGGGATTATTTCACGCGGATGTCGTTCTTGACCGCGGTCACACCCTTGACGCCGCGTGCCAGCTCAACTGCGCGCTGTGCATCGCCTGGCTGGGCAACGAAGCCCGACAGCTGGACGTCGCCCTTGAAGGTTTCGACGTTGATCTCGGTCGCCTTGACGGTTGGGTCGGCTGCGAAGGCAGCCTTCACCTTGGCGGTGATCACGCTGTCGTCGATGTATTCGCCTGCGCTTGCCTTTTGTGGACCCGAGGAGCAGCCGACCATGGTGAAAGCGAGTGCGCCGGCGAAGACGGCGGTGGCGAGGCGTTGGGTGATTTTCATGATGTATCCCTTTCTGTTAATGGTCAAAGTCAATGTGCTCAAGTGAGCGTTTCCGGTACGTTACTTGCCGTACGCGGTTTTTGCGGCGTCGACGCACTGGTCTTTCGCCGCGCCGGCAAACGCGTCGCACTTCTCGAGTGCGACCCGGTATTCCGCCGTCAGTTTGTCTTCACGCGCATTGCTGCGCGCTTCGATCATCTTGCGATCCGCGGTGGCATCGGCGCGGGCCGCGATCAGGGTCGCCTTGGCCTGCTTGATGCACACATCGCGGTTGTTGCCCGTTACCGCCCCGCAGCGCGCCTTGTCGCGGTCGTAGTTCGCGTCGGCAATGCGCATGCGCGCCTGGGTATAGGCTTTCAGGGTGTTCTTGTAGGCGGCGCCTGCTTCTTCCTCGACACGCACACGCTCGGCCTTGGCCTCGGCAACGCAGACGTCGTGCGGATTGCCGGTGACGGCGTCGCAACGGGCGCGCGCCGTCTTGTAGCTGGCGGCAGCCGTGTCGCGCGCCGTGTTCCAGGCGGTCTTGGCGTCCGGCACCGTGGCCGCCTGCACGACTGGCGCTGTCGTCTGGGCGCGGCTGTGGGCCGACCACAGCAGGGCGGCGCCGACGATCATCAGGGCATGGACGTTTTTTAATCTGCTTGTCATATTCTTGTTCTCCGTGTGGCGTAGTCCTCCATGATGTTTTACGCCCTTCGCGCGTCCGACTCTGTACGCTGTCGAACACAACAGGAGATGTCGTATCGATAATATTAATTTAGCAATACACAGTGCGTCATCGCACAGACCTCCTACGGGCAGGTCCCTATTCTTGGCGTACACCATTTGCCAGGAGAACAATATGAAAGCACCACGTACCTTCGCCGCCGCAGCGGTTGCCGCCGTCGCCCTGCTCTCGGGCTGCGCCAGCTCGCCGTCCTATAACAGCGGCAATGGCGGTAACTACGGCGGTTACAACACCGCATCGATGGGCTACGGCACCATCGAATCGATTCAGGTGACCCAGGCCGACAACCGCACCAGCGGTGGCGGCGCGGTGGTCGGCGCCCTGGTCGGCGCACTCGCAGGCAACCAGGTCGGCAGCGGCAGCGGCCGTACCGCCGCCACGGTAGCCGGCGGCGTCGGCGGCGCCCTGGTCGGCAACAACATCGAAAAGAACCGCAATGCAGGCGGCGGCCAGGAGATGTACCAAGTCAATGTGCGCATGGATAACGGCGAATACCGCACCGTGGTCCAGGACAGCGTCTACGACCTGCGCGTGGGCAACCGCGTGCGCCTGGTCGACGGCCGCGTGTATCGGTACTAATTCGTCGGCACTGATCGCTACGGAGCGAGTGTGAACGCCCCAGTCGGCAACGCCTTGCGCACATCGTACCGGGCGCCACGCCGGCGGCGTGGGAGCACTCGCTGCGCCGTGTACATTGCCTGAAGCAACGGGCCGGCCATGCCGGCCCGTTTCTATTTTGTGGAGGGAAACATGAGAATGCATACCGGAATCAAGCACCTGATTGCTACCCTGCTGGCGTCGGCCGGCGCCATCGCCGCCGCCCAGAGCGGCGCCGACATGCCCCCTGCGCCGAAGAGCAACGACGCCATGGTTGCGCCGGCCGCGGCCAGCAAGCAGGCCCAGGAAATTGCGCGCGGCGATCCGGCGCGCTGGTATCGCGAGGATGCCACCAGCGGCCAGCGCTGGCGCACGCGCCAGAAAGAAATCGGCGCGGCGCTCGACGAAGCGAAGAACGCCTGCCGCCAGGGTCCGGCGGCGCAGCGCCAGGGCTGCCTGAAGGCGGCGCAAGATACATGGAAGGAAGAAATGGCGAGCGCACGCGCCGAGGCCGGAACGCAGGCGGCGACGCAGACACGCTAGCCGCGCACAAAAAAAGACGGCGTCCAATCAATGATTGCGACGCCGCTCAAGCCCCACCATATTCTTTGTCCATCGGCTCCGGTGACGGAGCCCGGCGCCCCATCGCATAAACGATTTATAACGAATACAGCCGCTACCAATCATTCAGTCTTTCGCCTTGCAAATGCATTCGGTAGCAGCAAGCAACAGGCTTGCGCTACCGAAAAAACATCCGGATGGCGACCGGCGCCGCCATCGGCTTGCCTCAGATTTCCTGCCGGGCGCGCTTTTTCTTCATATACCAGCTGACAACGCCCATCAACACGGCGCCCGCCACTGCTTGCTTGCCCATGCGGCGCTGGCGCACGAAATTGAATGCGGTCATCGCGTATGGCAGCAGCACCGACACGCTCGTTCCCGTGGGTTTCAGCAGAGCATCAGCTCGTGCCCGCAAAGCCCACGTTGCGTGGTCCATGACAGAATGTAGCATGACTTCGGGCCGCGCGCCGTGCTTTACCTGTGCCTTGGCATAGGTAACGCCGGCACGATAGAACTCGCCTTCGCGCAGCAGCTCGGCCTTGCGCTTGACCGGGTCGGTGCTGTGCTTGTGGCCAGCCAGTCCGGTCGGCTCGTCGTGATGCTTTTTATGGTCGTGTTGTTCCATGTTCTCTCCCCTGTAGGTGGCCGCTTTACATCAGCGCATCGCGGTCGTTGCGCAGTTCCCGCATCGTTTCCGGGAAGGCGAGCTTGCCCTGCTTGAGCAGCGCCAGTCCGCGCATCACGAGTACGGCCGTGATCACCAGAAACACCAGGAACATCACCAGCAGGATCTTCCAGCCCCAGCTATCCCAGGCCAGCATCACGATCGTCGCAGTGCCGTAGGCCAATGCAAACCACACTGCGAGAATGGCGCCGGCAAAGATCGCCACCAGTTCGATCGCGTGGTTACGCACTTCCGACATCTCGAGCGCCGCGAGTTCAACGCGGGACACGATGAGGCCGAACAGGTTCTTTGCCAGGCCGGAGATGCCGCCCATGAGTCCAGGCCCATGCACGACGGTTTCTGTCTTTTCCATGGCGTTCTCTCCGGCGCGAATTATTTACGACCCAGATAAATGCCGACCAGCAGGCCGACACTCGCCGCGGCGGCTACGGTACGCCATGGGTTGTCTTTAACATAGACATCGGCAGTCTCGGCCAGTTCCTTGCTCTTGATGACTGCTTGACCTTGATACTGGCCAGCCTTGCCCATCGCGCGGTCCAGCAACTCCATGCCGCGCGTGCGCAGCGCATCGGCCTTTTCGCCGGTCATCGAAGCGGCGGCGGTCAGCAGCGCTTGCGCGTCTTTCATCAGGACTTTCATGTCGGCGCTGGCGCTGTCGATGGTGTTGTCGATTGCGCGGCTGGTGCGGGTGGTGTCTAGCATGGTGAACTCCTGTTGTTGGTGTTGGGTGGTCAAACTACATTACGGCACGAGGAAATCGTGCATGTCGTCGGCGTGCTCTTCTTCGACGGCGAGGATCTCGGTCAGCATCTGCCGGGTGGTCGGATCCTTGTCGCCGATCGCCTGGATCATCTGGCGGTAGGATTCGATGGCGACGCGCTCGGCGATCAGGTCGGCGCGCACCATCGCTTGCGTGTCCGTCGAATCGTCGTACTCGGCATGGCTGCGTGCGGTCAGCGTGGCCGGGTTGAAGTTCGGCGAGCCGTTGAGCTGCACGATGCGTTCGGCGATGCGGTCGGCGTGCTCCTGTTCCTGCTGGGCGTGCTCGAGGAACTCGGCCTTCAGGGCGCCGTTGTTGGGGCCGCTGACGGTGTAGTAGTGGCGCTTGTAGCGCAGCACGCACAGCAGTTCGGTGGCGAGCGCGTCGTTCAGCATGGCGATGACCGCTTCGCGGTCGGCCGCGTAGCCCGCGGTGACGGCGCCGTCGTCGAGGTTGGCCGCGGCGCGGCGGATGGCCTCGACGTCGAAGCCATGCGCCAGGGGCGTCTTGCTTTGTTCCATGACGTTTCCTTAAAAAAGCTCAGTAGATCAACGCGCGGCCGTGCGTGGCGGAATCGGCGCGTTGTCGTTCGACAGCACGATCTCGACGCGGCGGTTCAGCTGGCGGTTCGGCGCCGTATCGTTGGCGGCCACCGGGAAGGCTTCGCCATACGCCTTCATGGCGATCCGTTCGCGCGGCACGCCCATGCCGCCCAGGGCCGTGGCCACCGCATTCGCGCGGCGCTGCGACAAGTCCTGGTTGTAGCTCGAACTGCCGGTGCTGTCGGTAAACCCTTCGACCAGCACAGAGCGCTCCGGGTTCTGCGCCATCACGTCGGCCAGCTTGCGCAGGGTCGACATGCCGTTCGGGGTCAGGTTCGCTTCGTTGGTGGCGAACAGCACGTCGCCGATGGTGACGACCATGCCGCGCTCGGTCTTGGTGGCATGCAGCTCGACCAGCAGCGCTTCGAGTTTTGCCGCGCGTTCTGCGATCATGCGGGTCTGGTCCTGGGCCAGCGCGGCCTGCTGCTGGGCCGTTGCCGCCTGTTGCTGGGCTGCGGCTGCGGCGGCCTGGGCTGCGGCGGCTTCGCGTTTGGCGCGCTCGGCTTCGGCGGTGCGCGCTTCCAGCGTGATTTCGGTGCGCTGGCGCGCGGCGTCGGCGATGTTCGCCTCGGCCGCCTTGGCGCGCGCCACTTCCTGGGCGGTGGCGATCTTCTGCTTGGCCACATAGGCCAGGCGGTCGATGTCGTCCAGGCTTTCTTTCTTGGCAGCAGCCATGTTGGCGGCATTCAGCGCATCGCTGGCTTGCTTGAATTCCAGCGGCGCGTAGCTCGCCACCTGCGGGTTGTTATTGGCGGCGACGAAATCGGCGCGGGCCTGGTCCAATTGCGGCGTCGTGGTCGGCGTGGTGCTGCAGGCGGCCAGCAGGATGGCGCTGGCCAGCACGGCCGGTTTCAGAAAGCGTGGTGTCATGATCTTTTCCCCTTCATGCAATTACTGGCTGTTGGCGCGGTCGACTTCCTGGCGCAGCACGCGCAGGTCTTCGTTGAGTGCGTTCGAGGCCGCGGTGGCCTTGGCCGAAGCGGCCTTGCTCTGCGCCAGCTGGGCGTCGGCCTGGGCCTGCATCGCCAGTTCGCGCGCCAGTTTGTAGTCCTTGGAGGCAAGTGCTTCGTTGGCGCGCATCATCTTGGCGCGTGCCGCGGTGATCTCGGCCGGAGCCAGGTCGGCGGCGCCGGCCTGCACAGCGTTCTCGACGGCGTTGCGCGACACGGCGACGTCAGCCGTGGCCGGTGCCTTCTGGCTGGCGCAGGCGCCCAGCGCCAGCACGGCAGCGACTGCCGCAAGGCGGCCCAGCTGGTGCATCGAACGGTTCATGTCCATGTGGATCTCCTGTGAATGTAAGCAACATATTAACGTTATAAACTTGTTATTGGTCGAGTTCGGTTCGCTGCCGCACATAGATTGCACATCGAGAAGATCGTACGCAGCTCATCCGCCGCACCGTGCGACACCGCACATTGATGACCCTCTCCTTTGCGCTAAGCTGGCCGCAAGACCGATACCCATCGAAGGATCGTCATGCCCGATACCACGACCCCACACGACGCCGGCCACAAGCACGGCGGCAAGAAGAAGAAAATCCTGCTCGGCTTCCTGGCCACCCTGATCGCGATCCCGATCATCGCCATCATTTTTATCCTTACCTTCGACTGGAACAAGGCCAGGCCCTGGCTCAATGCGAAGGTGAGCGAAGCGATCGAGCGCCCGTTCGCGATCCGCGGCAACCTCGCGGTGGAATGGGAGGTCCCGGCCAGGCGCATGCGCAAGGAAGAACGCCACCTGCGCGACTGGCTGCCCTGGCCGCACCTGATCGCCAACGACGTACACGTCGGCAATCCGGCGAACATGAAGCAGATGGACATGGCGCGCGTGCGCCAGTTCTCGTTCTCGCTCAATCCGCTGGGCCTGCTGCAGCACCGCATCGGCATCCCTGTCCTGCGCTTCGATGCGCCCTACGTCGAACTGCAGCGCACCGACAGCACCCACTACAACTGGGCCTACAGGAAGAAGGAAGAGGAATCGAAGTGGGAACTCGACCTCGAGCGCGTGGTGCTGACCGACGGCGTGATCCGCGTCGTCGACGCCGTCACCAAGGCTGACATCACCGCCAACGTGCGCACCCTGGGCAAGGACACCAAGTATGGCGTCGGCTTCAAGGTGACCGGCACCTATAACGGCGCCGAGGTCACCGGCGGCGGCAAGGTCGGCCAGGTGCTGTCGCTGAAGGACCAGAACATGCCCTACCCGGTCCAGGCCGACATGCGCAGCGGCCCGAGCCGGATCGCGGTCGAAGGCACCGTCACCAGCCCGGCCAAGCTCAAAGCCGTCGACCTGCAGCTGGAACTGGCCGGACGCAGCATGGCGCGCCTGTACAACTTCACCGGCATCACGTTGCCGGAAACGCCCGCGTTTTCCACCTCGGGCCGCCTGAAGGGCGAGCTCGACCGCGAGTACGGACGCTGGACCTACGACGACTTCAAGGGCAAGGTCGGTTCGAGCGACATCGGCGGCAAGCTCGTCTACGAAGGCGGCAAGCCGCGCGGCAAGCTTTCGGGCAACGTGGCGACGCGCCTGCTGCTGTTCTCCGACCTCGCCCCGCTGATCGGCGGCGACTCGAACGAGAGCAAGAAGGCGCGCGGCGTCGACGTCGTGCAGCCGGGCGGCAAGGTGTTGCCGGTCGAAGCGTTCCGCACCGAGCGCTGGAAGGCGATCGATGCCGACGTGCGCTACACGGCCGAGAAGATCCGCCGCGACAAGACGCTGCCGATCAACAAGCTCTCGACCCACCTGATCATGAAGGATGGCGTGATCACGCTCGCCCCGCTCGACTTCGGCGTGGCCGGCGGCACGCTGCGCTCGACCATCCGCCTCGACGGCAGCGGCGCCAAGGGCAACACGATCGCGGCCACCGCCAAGGTCAGCGCGCGCCACATCCAGCTCAAGCAATTGTTCCCGACCATCGAGCAGATGCAGGCGACGGTCGGCCAGGTCAACGGCGACGCCCAGCTGTCGGCCACCGGCACCTCGGTTGCGGCCTTGCTCGGTTCGTCGAACGGCGAAGTCAAGGCGCTGGTCAACCAGGGCACGATCAACAAGATGCTGCTCGAGATGATGGGCTTGAACGTCGGCAACATCATCATCACCAAGCTGTTCGGCGACAAGCCGGTGCAACTCAATTGCCTGGCCGCCGATTTCGAGGTCAACAAGGGGGTGATGCAGTCGCAGGTACTGGTGCTCGACACCGCGGAAGCGATCGTGCGCGTGAACGGCAACGTCAACCTGGCCAACGAGCAGATGGACTTGACGATCCGCCCCGAAACCAAGGCGCTGCGCCTGTTCACGCTGCGCGCCCCGCTGTACGTGCGCGGTCCGTTCAGCAAGCCCGACGTGTCGGTCGACAAGGGCGTGCTGGCGCTCAAGGCCGGCGGCGCGGCCGTGCTGGCCGCCGCCGCGGCGCCGGTCGCCGCGCTGATCCCGCTGATCAATACCGGACCGGGCGAGAGCAGCGAGTGTGGCCGCCTGATGGCGCTGGCCAAGGAAAAACCGACGGCGCCGGCGCCGGGCAAGGCCAAGACGCGTTGAACGCGCGCTGACCGGCACTGATGAGTAAAGCTGGCCGTGTGTGTGTTGTCGAACAGACTCTACCCCACGCCGGCTTTACTCTGGATGCATCGCTGACACAGGAATACGGCATCAAGGAAACGCATGACGCATTGGAAACCGGCCCTGGCCTTGCTGGCGGCCCTGATGTTCGGGGGACCGCTCGCAGGCTGCGGCGGCAGCGGCGCCCTGCTGGCGCCAGGCGCGGTGGTGGACGATTCCACCATCACGGCAGGCGTCAGGGAAGCCATCGGCCGCAGTACGGAACTGGTGGCGGCGGACATCGATGTCGCCACCCGCGAAGGCATTGTCCAGCTGAGCGGCTATGTCGGCTCGGCGGAAAACGTGGCAACCGCAGCATCGGTTGCACGCACAGTGAAGGGCGTGAAATCGGTCAGGAATGACCTGCGCCTGAAGTAGAGTGAACCCACCCATGGAGATTAGTATGAAAAACATCAAACACCTGGCAGTCGCCGCCACTCTCGCCACCCTGACCCTGGGCCTGACCGGTTGCTCCGGCATGTCGCAGCAGGACCGCAACACCGCGATCGGCGCCGGCGCCGGCGCCGTGGTCGGTGGCGTCCTGACGGGCGGAAGCGCCGTGGGCACGGTCGGCGGCGCAGCTGTCGGCGGCGTCATCGGCAACCAGACCGGCAAGACCAACTAAGTTTTATCCCTGTAGTACCCCCAGGCAAACACACGAAACGCCCCGCTTGCGTCCTGCGCAAGCGGGGCGTGACGTTTGTGGGAACGGTTTTGTCGGGATGATGGATTTGTCGATGATAGTTGCGTACCGTAGAGGTTGTGAAAAAATCGTCAGGGCAAGGGATACGGCCGCCCGGCGCGCCGCCGAAGACAGTACGTGGGTACGGCAAGGCGGCGCAACGCCGCCATGGCGATTTTTTCACAACCTCGTAGGGTGGACTCCCGAGTCCACGCGTACGTGCGGTTGCAGATTCCGGATCGCACCCCACGTGCCCCGGGGTCGATGAAGGCGTACAGGCACGCATCAGCACATACGCGTGGGCGGTGCCATGCGCGGCCCGGCCCACCCTACACAAACGCGCTCGACAAGGCGCCCGCCCCCGCATCCTTGACGATCTCGTAGCAGGTGCACGACGCCGCCGCCAGCCCTTCGGCATCGAGGATCTCGATATTGCCGCGGCTGTAGATGATCAGTCCCTGCTGCTGCAGCGCGCTGGCCGCCTTGGTGACGCCGACGCGGCGCACGCCCAGGGCGTGGGCCAGGAACTCGTGGGTGAGGTGGAATTTGTCGGACTGCAGGCGGTCGCGCGTGATCAGGAGCGAACGCGCCAGGCGTGCCTCGAGCACGTGGAAGCGGCTGCAGACGGCGATCTGGATCGCCTGCGCCAGCAGGGTATCGGTGTAGCGGTAGAGCACGCGCTGGAGGGCGGCGTTGCGCGCGAATTCGGCGCGGAAGGCGGCGCTGTCCATGCGGCTGGCGCTGCCGGGACGCTGGACCACGGCGCGCACCTGCGCCGTTTCGTGGCCGAGGGCAACAGTGGCGCCCAGCATGCCTTCGCGTCCGACCAGGCCGACCTCGAGCGTCATGCGCCCGCCGGCCACGCCCAGCAGCGAGATCAGGCAATCGTGTGGAAAATAGATATGGCGGACCGGATTGCCGGCCTCGCCCAGCACCTCGCCGGCCTCGACATGGACCTGGTCGAGCATCGGCAGCACTTGGGCCAGCTCCTGCGGCGGGAGCGCGGCCAGCAGCAAGTTGGCGTTGTGCTCGGCGACGTCGGGAGAAGCAGCAAAGTTCATCGAACCCTCGCGGTGAAATAGGAAGTCCGGACGCGCCCGGCAGGTGCCGGACCGCGTGACGGATACATTTGCAAACAATTTGGATCAGGTTAAATGCTCTGATAGGGGGTGTATGTTCGGTGACGCACGGAATACCTTGTTGTTCCTAGGGACAATCTTTACATCGGTCGGCGCCCTGCCCGCCGGGGCGAAATGCACCTGACTTTTCGCAACCTTTGGAGAGCAAGCCATGAACAACATTCCACCTCCACCGGCACGCGCCCAGCAGCACCCCTTACTGCTGATCGCCGCGCTCGCCGTCGTGCTGTTCTGCCTGGTCGGCACGGCCGCCATCATGGGCTGGATTCCCTCTTCGATCGGCGGCAATTCGAACCGCCAGCTGAACGAGGCCGAGCGCGCCGCACTGGCGTCGAGCCTGCCGCCCGCGGGCCAGGCCGTGCCGCCGGCAGCGGCCATGGCCATGGCGCCGCAAGGCGTCTATGCGCCAGCCCCGGTTGCGGCCGCCCCTGCCGTCCCGCCGCAGCAGCTGGCACAAGCCTACGCGCCGGCGCCGAGCCAGGCCTATGCCCCGGCCCAGGTCGCAGCACCCGAGCTTGAACCCGAACCGGCGCCGGTGCGCGCGACCGCCAAACCGAAGCCGGTGCAGGTCGCCGCGGCCGAACCGAAATGGTGCGGCAACTGCGGTAACATCGAATCGGTGCGTGCGATCAAGCAGCGCGCCCAGGGCAGCGGCCTTGGCGCGGCCGGCGGCGCCGTCCTCGGCGGCCTGCTGGGTAACCAGATCGGCGGCGGCCATGGGCGCCAACTGGCGACGGTGGCCGGTGCGGTCGGCGGCGCCGTGGTCGGCAACCAGGTCGAAGGCAACATGAAGGCGACCACCAGCTACGAGATCCGGGTGCGCCTGGACGATGGCAGCCTGCGCACCTTCCATCAATCGAGCGAGCCGAAATGGCGCAGCGGCGACCGCGTGCGCATCGTCAAGGGCCGCCTGCGCGCCGCTTGATCCAACACCAGGCTGCACCAAAGCCCGGCCGTCCAACAGGACCGCCGGGCTTTTTCATAGGCGCTGTCACCGTTCGCTGTTGATGGGGCCGATGGTCAGACGCAGCAATTGATCGGCGGAAGTAACCTTTCCACCATCGAGCGCGCGGCGCCAGCCCAGGTAATTCGGCAGATAACGCGACGCGACCCCATGAAACCGCGCCAGCCACTCACGAAAGCGGCGATGCCAGGCATTCACGTTCTGCACATGAATGGCGCCCGCGGCCTCGCGGCGGAGGCGTTCGCCGGTGCGCAGGTTGACGGCCTGGTGCGCAATCCCGTGCGCCCGCGCAAACGCGCGGTAGGCCGCATGCGCGTCGGTAACCAATAGCACTTGCCGGTCGAGGTGGGGCAGCAAGTGGTGCTCGAGTTGCGCCTTGCTCAAGGCGCCGCGCCCGGTCACGGCGTCGATGGTCTGGCCGCTGCGGTCGCGCGCCACCAGGATGCAGTCGAGCTCGCGCGAGATGCCGCGCTTTGCCGCCGCGCCGCCACGCTTGCGCGGCGCCCGGTCGAGCTTGCGCGATCCTTTCTGCGACTCGCGTAGAAACATTTCGTCGGCCTCGACGATGCCGTTCAGGCAGGCGGGCCGGTCGTCCTTGACTCGGTCGAGAAACCGGTGGCGCCATCTGAATGCAGTATTCCGGTGCACCTTCACGTGCTCTGCCGTTGCGCGCACCGGGCGCGACGCGCGCAGCGCATCGAGGTAATCGAGCCATTTGGCGCGCAACCGCAGCCGTGCCAGCGGCGTGCCGGTGAGGTCGTTAAAGGTGCGCCGGCACCCGCGGCAGCGGTAGCGCTGCAGGCCGTTCGCGCAGCCATGGCGGTGCTAGCCGGGACAGCGGCAATGCGGGCAGCGGCGCTCGGGGCCACGCAATTGTTCGATCAGTGCGAGCAGTTGCTGCAATCCGGCCGCCGGCCGCAAGGCATCGAGCACCCGTAGCCGCTGCGGCTGATTCAGTGTCGGCAATGCCGCGAACCACTTCTTGAACCCTGGCGCTTTCATGGCAGATCCATATCGTTGGCGATACGGGTTCGACCGTGCAAGAGCTCAGCAGTTCAATCCTCATCCATAGCGAACGGTGACAGCGCCTTTTCATAACTCGCCCGCCCGCAACCAACGCCATCGCTACCAGGCTTTGATAATTTCCCAAGGGCAATGTGCGCCACCGCACGGAATTACTGCTGAGCTACCCCGAGAATGGATGAGCGCCACACAAGCGCCTGCACGTCCTTATCGCTTATTCCAACTTCGCAAAGAAAGGGGAGCTTCATGAACAGCCTTGCATGGATCGGCATCATCGCCTGGGGCCTGGTCGTCACCGGTTTCGGACTCTTCTCGGCCACGCCGCCGTTCGACCAGGCGGGCGGATTGCCGCACGAACTGGCGGCGCACGACGTTATCTTCCTCGTCAGCGGCGGACTGCTCACCTGCCTGATCGGCATCGTCGGCCTGCTCGGCTTCATGGGGTGGATTCCAGGCTTGCACAAGGCAGGGCTGCACCCGGGCTTGCAAAGCGAACAAAAATCTCGCGCATAATGTACGCCAGCGAACGGTTTTGTTGAGCACGCAGCGCGATACTGGATTCACGGCGCCACCATGGCGCAAACCCCCAGTGAGGAGACTCATCATGCTCTATACCATCGCTATTGTCCTGGTCGTTCTGTGGCTGCTCGGCCTGGTGACTTCGTACACCATCGGCGGCTTCATCCACATCCTGCTCGTCGTTGCCGTCATCATGATCCTGGTGCGCCTGATCAGCGGTCGAGGCATATAGAACGCCACATGCGGTACCATATTGGTTGTACCAGGTCGTACGCGGCGCCAAGCTACGTATTACCAGGTACCCAACAAGCACTACCCGAAGTAGATTGACCAATCCGTTTCGTGGTCGTGCCCCTTGGGCGCGCCTACGAAACGGATTTCTTTTTTTCAAGGAGATCACCATGCAGCGAAACTTCATCAAATCCACCGCCGTCGCCACCATCCTCGCCCTGGGCGTCGCCGGCTGCGCCGACATGAGCGCGACCCAGCGCGGCACCGCCACCGGCGCCGGCGCCGGTGCGGCCCTCGGCGCCCTGATTGGCGGCACCACCAGCGGCGGCGGCTCCGGCCGTACCGCCCGCGGCGCAGTCCTTGGCGCCGCCGCCGGCGCCGTCGTCGGCAACATCTGGTCGAACCGGATGGAGAAGCAGAAACAGGCCATGGAACAGGCCACGCGCGGCACCGGCGTCGAAGTGACCCAGACCGCGGACAACCGCCTGAAGCTGCAGATCCCGAGCGACATTTCGTTCGATACCGGCCGCTCGGACATCAAGCCGAACTTCCAGCCGGTGCTCGAGCGCTTCGCCACCACGCTCAACGAGAATCCGGCGACCAACGTCGTCATCATCGGCCACACCGACGCTACCGGCAACCCGGGCATCAACCAGCCGCTGTCGGTCGACCGCGCTGCCCGCACCCGCGACTACCTGGCCGGCCGCGGCGTCAATCCGGCCCGCATCACGATCGAAGGCCGTGGCGAACGCGAGCCGATCGCCTCGAACAACGACAACAGCGGCCGCGCACGCAACCGCCGCGTCGAGATCTACGTTGCCGAACCGGGCCGCGGTTGATCTGCCTGGTTCAGTTTTGCTAATGGACCGTCTCGGTGCATAAGTAAAACTTAAGCAGTAACATATCGGCGAAAGCCGCCCGGTGTATGCCGGGCGGCTTTTTTTACCTCCGCCTCGGACCCGTTCGACTCTGCGCAAAACCAACTGCATGTGACGGCGGGATAGTGTTGCTTCATTTCGGCAACATTTTTCATCCTTCATCATGCCAGACACTCGCACTGTCTTCCTGCCCGCTGCCGTCGACGATGCGCCTGCCCTGTGGCGGCCCTCGGCCGTCGCCGCCTGGAGCCTGCTGTTCACGCCGGTGTTCGGGTCCTGGCTGCTGATGCACAACTGGCGCGTGCTGGGCCAAGCGCGCGCCGCCCGCACGGCGCGGCGCTGGCTATTGGCAAGCATGGCGGTGCTGGCGCTGGAACTGTGCGCCGCCGCCGTCAACGACCGCGTCAACGGTCGCTCGCCGCTGGCGCAGCTGATCGGGCTGGCCTGGCTCGGCCTGTGGCTGCTTGCCGCCGCGGCGCCGCAGTGGCGGTTGGTGCGGCGCCGCTTCGGACGGCGCTACGCACGGCGCGGCTGGAATGGCGCGCTGGGCCTGGCGGCCGTGTGCGGTTTCCTGTGCTGGATGGCGGGATTCGTGCTGACCAGTTTGTTGCTGGCGTTTACCTGACCTTACCGTACCGGTAGGGGTGGACGGCTCTGCCGTCCACGCGTTCGCATGTTCGATCACCCCGTTCGATTGCGCTTGCCTTGGCTGAACGCGTGGACGGGAAACCCGTCCACCCTACGGGCTGATCTGTCTTCCTTCCCGCATCCTCATCCCCGCTGTGTACGCTGCCGAACCATTTCCGGCGGCCCCAGCGCGTACACTGTCGACTACGAGGAAACGGAAATTGTATGCTTGACATTCTTGAACGCATCGACCCGCGCAGCGACCGCATTGATTTGCTGATCGAGCTGGTCGATTGCCTGCGGCCGCGCCGGCGCCATCCGGGCCATGCGCGCGCGGCCGTGCGCACGCTGACGCAGCTATTGAAGGGGAACCCGGCGCAAGCCTGGGCGCTGCGCAGCTACATCGTCACATTGCTGGAAAACCGCCGCCACACGAGCCTGTACAGCGACATCGGCATCCTGTCGAACGATGGCTTCTTCACCGAACTCATGCGCCGCATCGCCTGGCGCCTGCTGCCGCCCGCGCTCGACGACCTGTACCTGTCCGATGCGCTCGACCAGGTGCTGTACGCCGAAGAAGACCACCGCTGGATCCGCTCGGTGCCCGATGCCGACTGGCTGGCCCTGTTCGACGTCGTCGCCGACGCTCCGCCGCCGAACGACGCCACCCCGGACCGCGCGCGCCTGGTGACGACGATGGGGATGCTCGACGCCATCCGCACCCTGTCCTGCCGCGTCTGCGCGCTGGGCCTGGAGCCGCGCCTGGTGCACAGCTACAGCGAAATCGAGGATTTCGATTCGCCCTTCCTGATGCAGAACATCGAGGTCAACGCCTACCTCGACGAATACAGCCGTTACCTCGAGGGCAGCGTGGCCCGTCCGGAAGACCCGCGCCACCTGCTGGTGATGCTCGACCAGTGCGAGGAGGTGGTCGCCAAGATCCGCCGCAGCGCGCGCACCTTCGGCACCAGCGTCGCCCTCACCTACGTACTGGTGGCCATCGGCCAGAGCATCGGCCGGCTGCGCAAGCTGCTGTTCCTGGTCGACGTCAGCGAGTCGGCTGTCGGTTCGACTCCGATAGCGGCGCCGGAGCTGTTGGCTACTGCGCCGGAGGTCTTCGCCGGTCCGCCGTCCAGCAGCCGCGCGCTGGTGACCACGCCGCCGCCGGCGGAGCAGCCGCTGAGCGCGCAACGGGCCGCGGCCCTCGCCCTGGCCCAGGAACTGATCGAAGCCCACAACACCAAATACCGCGTGATCGGCCTGTTCCGCGACAACATCCACCTGTTGGCGCGCAACGTTACCGAAAACGCCAGCCGCACCGGCGAGCATTACATCGCCGAGAGCCGGGCCCAGCTGCGCCACATGTTCAAGGCCGCCGCCGGCGCCGGTTTCATCGTCGGCTTCATGGCGATGTTCAAGATCTTGCTGGGCTACCTGCGCGCCGCGCCGCTGGTCGAAGCCTTCCTGTTCAGCATGAACTATTCGCTCGGCTTCATGCTCGTGCACATGCTGCAGTGGACCATCGCCACCAAGCAGCCGGCCATGACCGCCCAGCGCATCGCCGCCGGCCTGCATACGCCCGACGGGCGCAGCATCGATTTCGATCGCATGGCCGAGCTCGTCAACAAGGTGTTTCGCACCCAGATCGTGGCCGTGCTCGGCAACGTGGTGGTCGCCTTCCCGACCGCGCTGGTGATCGCCATCGCTTACCAGCAGATGACCGGCCACCACCTGGTCTCGCCCGACAAGGCCTATCACCTGCTGCACGACATCGACCCATTCGGCACCCCGGCCCTGTTCTATGCGGCCGTCGCCGGCGTCTGGCTGTTCGTCGCCGGACTGATTTCCGGCTACTACGACAACAAGGCGCTCTACACGCGCATGGGCCAGCGCGTGCGCCAGCTGCGCTGGCTGGGCACCCTGCTCGGGGTCGAACGGCGCGACCGGCTGTCGCGCTATGTCGAGGACAATCTCGGCGGCCTGATGGGTAACTTCTTCTTCGGCATCCTGCTCGGCACCACCGGCACCGTCGGTTTCCTGCTCGGCCTGCCGCTCGACATCCGCCACGTGACGTTCTCGACGGCGAACTTCGCCACCGCCCTGGTCGGGCTCGATTACCAGATGAATTTCCCGATGGTGCTCAATGCCGTGCTCGGCGTGGCGCTGATCGGTGCGGTCAATTTGCTGGTCAGCTTCAACCTGGCGCTGTGGGTGGCGCTGCGCGCCCGCAACATCGTTTTCACCCGCAGCATCCTGCTGCTGCGCGCACTCGGGCGGCGCTTCGCGTATGCGCCGCTCGACTTCTTCATCGGGCCCAGGGATCCCGACGTGATCGACATTCCCGAATTCCACAAGGGGAAATAAATGAACAAGCAACGCATCAAATGGTGCCTCGCCGCGCTGGCCCTGATCGGGGTCATGGCTTCCTGCCGCACCCTGCCCGACGCCAACACCTTGCCCGACACGCCGCTCAGGACCAACCCCACAGTCGAGAACGCGCGCGGCACGCTGTCGAAGGGGCAGACCTCGGCGCTGCTGCAGCGGCGCTGGGCGAATGCGACCGGCGACCTGAAGGCGCTGGCGGTGCTCGAGGAACAGGCGACCGGCGTGCCCCTGATCGCCGGCAACCAGGTGCAATTGCTGTTCGACGGTCCGGCAACGATGCGCGAAATGATGGCGGCGGCGCGCAATGCCACGACGTCCATCAACCTCGAAACCTATATCTTCGACCAGGACCCGATCGGCCTGCAGTTCGCCGAACTGCTGATGGAAAAGCGGCGCGAGGGTGTGGCCGTCAACGTCATGTACGACAGCGTCGGCACCCTCGGCACACCGCAGGCGTTTTTTGACCGCATGCGCGAGGCGGGTATCAGCATGGTGGCGTTCAATCCGGTCAACCCGGCCAAGGCCAAGGGCAACTGGTCGATCAACAACCGCGACCACCGCAAACTGATGGTGGTCGACGGCCGCATCGCCTTTACCGGCGGCATCAACATCAGCGCCGACTACGCCAACAGCTCGCTGTTCCGCTCGCGCCGCAAACCGGACAACGTCGACAAGGACAAGGTCGGCTGGCGCGATACCCACGTCAAGATCGAGGGTCCCGCCGTGGCGACGCTGCAATGGGCTTTTGTCAATGCCTGGGTGCGCCAGGAAGGCGGCGAACTGTCGCAGCGCGATTACTTCCCACGCCTGTCGCCCGCCGGCGACAAGTTCGTGCGCGTGCTCGCCACCGAGCCGAATGGCCACTCGGAAATCTACAAGTCGCTGATGGTCGCGATCAACGAGGCCAAGCGCTCGGTGCACATCACCTCGGCCTATTTCGTGCCCGACCAGCAGATCGTCGACGCCCTGATCGCCGCGGCCAAACGCGGGGTCGACGTGAAGCTGGTACTGCCGGGCGTGTCCGACCATGGCCTGGTGATGTACGCCGGCCAGGCCTTCTATGAGCAGCTACTGGCGGGCGGCGTGCGCATCTTCCAGCTGCAGGTCGCGGTGCTGCACGCCAAGACGGCGGTGATCGACGGCGCCTGGTCGACGATCGGCTCGGCGAATATCGACCGGCGTAGCTTCATCCACAACTACGAGCTGAACGTGGTGGTGATCGATCCGGCATTCGGGCGCGACATGGAGAGCGCCTTTAACGAAGACCTGCGCAGCTCGAAGGAAGTCACGCTCGAGCAATGGCGCGACCGGCCGTGGGCGGACCGGGTCAAGGAATGGGCGTCGCGGTTGACGGAATACTGGATTTAATCGGCAAAGGCCAGCGGGACCGTAGGGTGGGCACTTGTGCCCACGCGGTCGTACCGTGGCAAATTGCACTGTTTGAAAACATCGGCGTGCGTCCGCTGCGGGTTCTTTTATGCGTTTCGAGATGCCCCTGTGGTACCGCGTGGGCTCGAGAGCCCACCCTACGGTCCGTTACCTGCCGGCTATAACCCCGCAGCCAGCATCCCTTCCACCGCCGGCGCCCACACATTCCCGCTGCGCAAAAACTTTTCGGTGAGGATCACCCGGAAGGTATTCGTCAACGCATCCCACCCGTAACGGTCCACCTCGACCCGCTCGTGCTCGACGCGCAGCAGATTGAAGGAATTGACTTCGCCCCTGCCCCGCGTCGAGGTCGCCGTGCCGGCCTGCACGACCAGCGCCGCGTAGGCATCGATCTGGTAGCGCGAAGCCGTGCTGGCCGCGTGGCTGACGTGCATGTGCCCGGCCAGCAGCACGTCGACGCCGCATTCGGCGAACACTTCCATCGCCATCGGCGCGCGGTCGACCAGGTCCTGTTCCTCGAAAGTAGTGGGCAGGTCGAACGGATGGTGGGTCACAACGATGCGGGTGATGTTCGGATCGAGCCCGGCCAATTGCTCGCGGATCTTCGCGACCTGCTCCTTGTTGACGCGCCCGTCCTTGATCGTCAGCGAGCGCGCCGTGTTCACGCCGACCACGGCGACCTCGTCGTCGACATAGATCGGGTCGAGGTCGTCGGTGATATAGCGTTTATAGCGGTCGAGCGGCTTGGCGAAGCGGCGAAACACGTTGTACAGGGAAATGTCGTGGTTGCCGGGCACGACGATCTGCGGCCCCGGCAAGGTGTCGAGGAAGGCGCGCGCCGCTTCGAACTCTTCGCTGCGGGCGCGCTGGGTCAGGTCGCCGGAGATGACCACGACGCTCGGCGCGATCGAATGGATCAGCTCGCGCAATGGCCCCAGCAGGGTCTGGTCGACACGCCCGAAATGCAGATCGGACAGATGGATTAAGGTTCGCATCAGGGTTCCTCGGTAATCAATATTCGGTTCTTAAGCGCGCCCGCGCTGGCGCCGCCGCAGGGTGGCGACGCCGGTGACGCAGATCGCCAGCCAGGCGCAGCCCTCGGCCATTCCCGCCAGCACGTCGGACAGGTAATGGGCGCCGAGGTACAGGCGCGAGCCGGCCACCAGCAGCACCATCGCGCAGGCGCCCAGCACGATCGCCGCCCGCGCCTGCCAGCTGCGCGCGTGGCGCGTCAGGTAGCAGGCCAGCACGCCGTACAGCAAGGTCGCGGCAACCGTGTGGCCGCTTGGAAAACTGTAGGTGCCGAGCGTCAGGATCGGCTCGTCGAAATGCGGGCGCGCACGCTCGAAGGTGTGCTTCATCGCCACGTTCAGCAGCATGCCGCCCGGCACCGCCGCCAGCAGGGTCAGCATCCAGTGGCGCGCATCGCGCCGTACCAGCCACCAGCCGGCCAGCGCGGTCAGGCTCAATACGCCGGGCGTGCTGTGCAGGTGGGTGACGCCCAGCAGGAAGGTGCGCAGCACGTCGCTGTCGTGCGCATGGGCGTGCAGCCAGGCGGCCAGGCGCAGGTCGAGCTCGGTGATTGGGGCGCCGTTCACCACCGCGCCGGCAATGCGCGCGAAGCCGGCCATGGCCAGCAGCAGCGCCAGCACGCCCAGGGTCAGGTGCAGGCCGAAGGCTTCCTGCGGCGAAAAACGGGCGGCGGCGAAGTGCTGCAGGCGGTTGGTCAAGGACTTTGTCATGAAGCGATGCTGCGATGGCAAAAAAACTACAGTTGAAAAATTTTACTGTGCTTATGTACAGTAACTGTGGATTTATACAGTGGTTATGCTATTCTGTTTTCACTGACCAACATAATTCAAACAAGGGAAACGTCAATGACCACTCTGAACAACTCTTTCGGCCTGGAATACGCTCCTGCACCTTTTCTTATGCGCATCGGACAACGTGAAATCCTGCTCACCCGCGACTTCCGCAAACGCTTCTACCCGATCAACCCGATCATGGAATGCGATACCGGCGTCGAACCCGGCCACGTCGAAGTGCTGTTGTTCGGCCGCTGGCTCCTGATTCTGTCGAAGTCCCGCTAAGCCATTATCAGCCAAAGTCGGCGGCACATTGTCCGTTCACACTGCCAATGTGCCAACACTGAAATTCGCATAACCATAGCTGAAATCATTCGTTTTCTTCCGATGCATGCAGACCTACCCTAGCGGTAACCGTGTCTCAACTCATCTGAAAGAAACGTATGTTCAAAAAAATCGCTTCCTCGCTGGCTGCCGCCGTGTTGCTGCCGGCACTGCTGGTCCAGCCCGCCGCGTTTGCGGCGGACGTTACCCTGCTCAACGTGTCCTATGACCCGACGCGCGAGCTGTACCAGGACTTCGACGCGGCGTTTTCCAAGCACTGGAAAGCCAAGACCGGCGACAACGTCACCGTGCGCCAGTCGCATGGCGGCTCGGGCAAGCAGGCGCGCGCAGTGATCGACGGCCTCTCGGCCGACGTCGTCACCCTGGCGTTGGCGTATGACATCGATGCTATCAGTGAACGCGGCCTTATCGCGCACAACTGGCAAGACCGGCTGAAGAACCGCAGCGCCCCGTACACGTCGACCATCGTGTTCCTGGTGCGCAAAGGCAATCCGAAAGGCATCAAGGACTGGGGCGACCTGGTGAAGCCGGGCGTGTCCGTCATCACCCCGAACCCGAAGACCTCGGGCGGCGCGCGCTGGAACCACCTCGCGGCCTGGGGCTATGCGCTGCGCCAGCCGGGCGGCAACGAAGCTTCGGCTCGCGACTTCATCAACAAGCTGTACAAGAACGTGCCGGTGCTCGACTCGGGCGCGCGCGGCGCTACCACCACCTTCGTCGAACGCGGCATCGGCGACGTGCTGCTGGCCTGGGAAAACGAGGCGCTGCTGGCCCTGCGCGAACTGGGTCCGGGCAAGTTCGAGATCGTGGCGCCATCGGTCAGCATCCTGGCCGAGCCGCCGGTCGCCGTGGTCGACAAGGTCGCCGACAAGCGCGGCACCCGTCCGGTGGCCCAGGCGTACCTGGAATACCTGTACAGCGACGAAGGCCAGGACATCATCGCCAAGAACTACTATCGTCCATCGGTGGAGAAGTTCTCGCGCAAGTACGCCACCCAGTTCCCGAACATCAAGCTGTTCACCCTCGACCAGGTCGCCGGCAACTGGACCAACGCCCAGAAAGCCCACTTCGCCGATGGCGGCGTCTTCGACCAGGTTTATCAACCCGGCAAAAAATGACTTGAAATCCATGAGATGGCCACGACTGTGTTGATTTGATAAGTCGCGGCCTGCATGCTCCGCACGCATCATCATGCTGCGGAGCATGTAGTCCTTCCCGTACCAACCCGTGGAAAGGAAGCACTCATGTCAGCAAAACTTCGCAACATCAACGAACAGGTGATCGTCATTACCGGCGCCAGCAGCGGCATCGGCCTCACCACCGCCCGCATGGCCGCCGAACAGGGCGCCAAGCTCGTCCTTGCCGCGCGCAACGGCGAGGCGCTCGACCAGCTTGCCAGCGAACTGCGGCGCCAGGGCTGCCAGGTGGCGACCGTCGCCGCCGACGTCGGCGACGTCGCCGACGTCGAGCGCATCGGCCAGACCGCGATCGACCGCTATGGCCGCATCGATACCTGGGTCAACAATGCCGGCGTCGGCACCTTCGGGCGCCTCGAAGACATCGCCCTCGAAGACCACCAGCGCCTGTTCCAGACCAATTTCTGGGGCGTCGTGAACGGCTCGCTGGAAGCGGTCAGGCGCATGAAGCTGCGCGGCGGCGGCACCCTCATCAATGTCGGCAGCGAAGTGTCGGATGCACCGGTGCCGCTGCAAGGCATGTACTCGGCCTCGAAGCACGCCGTGAAAGCCTTTACCGAATCGCTGCGCATGGAACTGCAGAAGGAAGAGGCGCCGATTTCGGTCAGCCTGATCAAGCCTGCCGCGATCGACACCATGTTCGCCGTGCACGCCAAGAACTACATGGACAAGGAAGCGGTGCTGCCGCCACCCGTGTATGCGCCCGAGATCGTGGCCAAGGCCATCCTGCATTGCGCGACCCATCCGAAGCGCGAAGTGTTCGTCGGCGGCGCCTCGAAGTTCATTTCCGCCAGCCACGCGCACATGCCGCGCCTGACCGACAGCCTGATCCGCGCGACCATGTTCGGCCAGCAAAAGTCGAAGTACGACAAGCTGCCGGGCCGCCCCGACGCCCTCCACGCACCGGACCCGACCCATGCACTGCGCGAACGCCAGGGCATGACCGAACGCAGCGTCAAGGAAAGCTCGGCCTACACCACGCTCAGCCTGAACAAGAAACCGCTGCTGACCGCACTGCTGGGCGGCGGCGCCCTGTTCGCGGCATGGAAACTGACGCAGCCGCGCTGATGCGCCGGCGTCAGGCTGCGGCTTGGATGATAAAAGGCGCGCAATACAATGTTGCGCGCCTTTTTGTCGTAGGGTGGGCACTTGTGCCACGCGGTTGTACGCGTGCATACCGCGACGTTTCCTGAATCGAATGCCGTGACCTTCAAACCGATGCGTCTTCGGTTGCGGTGCGGCATGCTGAGGCACGACCGCGTGGGCTCGAGAGCCCACCCTATAAGTTGCGCCCGATCACGGGCCACAGGAAATTACTTCTTGTCGTCAGGATCGATCGGCGGCCGGCTCGCCAGGAAATCCGTGTCGTCTTCCGTCAGCGGCAGGTCGGGAATCGACTCGATGTGGTCGGTGTCGATGTCGGCGCCATCCTTGACGACCGTGTCGCGGCCGGCAGCAGCGCGTTCGCCGGTGCCGCCCATGTCGCTGTCACCGGAAAAATTAGCGTCGCCGACGTCGGGGCCGGCCGTGTCGCCGGCGTGGCTCGCTTCCAGGTCCGAGGTCGTGCCTTCGTCCAGGTGCAGCACCTGGTCGTCGTCGAGGTTGGTCGCGAAACCGGGGCCGCCGATGACATCGCTGCCGGTATCGGAAATGTCGCTCGGTCCCAGCGCGTCGATGCCGTGGCCCTTGCCAAGGCTGCGGTCCGGGCTTTCCGGGAAGTTGTCCGGATCAAGGGTGCTAGTACCAGTCATAATGCCTCCGTGAAAATGGTTGTCGGATAGTTGAAAGATAGTGTCAGGCTACAGGCAATCGGCCATCCACGTCGCAGCGCAGACCGCATTCAAAAGGCGTGGCGCATGCCGACGTTGATGGCCGAATTGCCGTTGCCGCGCGCGCCGCCATTGCCGACCGTATAGCCGGCGCCGTTGCGGTTCTCGATGCGCGAGTAGGCCGCATAGAAATCGGTGCGGCGCGACACCGAGTGGCTGGCGCCAAAGGCGACTTGGGTAGCGTCCTGGTTGGCCAGGTCGCGGTCGTCCTTGGTGATGTAGGAAGCAAGCAGGGTCGTGCCCTGGCCGAGCGGCATTGCCAATCCGAACAGGCCGTCGCGGCTGTTGCTCGACGGGGTGCGCGCCAGGCCGGCACTGTACGGATTGTCGGGATTGAACAGCGGCGACGCGGCCCAGCCGCGGCTCAGGCTGTAGGCTGCATAGGCCGTGCCCCAGCCCAGGCGCAGGTTGGCCGCCAGGATCGAGTTGCGTGCCACGGTGTCGTTGCTGGTCTTGCTGTTGAGCTGGACACGCACGGCGTTCAGGTTCTGGTGCGCGGCGCGTACCGTCAGCGGTCCGGCCTCGATGCCGACCGTCATGCCCCATGCCCGTCCGGCGGGCGAGGTATCAACCTCGTCCTTGAATGCGTACGAGGCGCCGGCCGAGATGCCGCGCAGCAGCGGTCCATAGTACTGGACACTGTTGTCGGCGCGCCGCCCGCCACCGATCAGGTTGCCCGCATTGCCGGCCATGCCGCCCTTGAACGGATCGCCGACGTCGCTCAGCGCCAGGTATTGCAGGTTGTACTGGCGCCCGACCGTGATGGCGCCGAATTCGCCGGCCAGGCCGACGTATGCCTGGCGCCCATACAGGCGTTCGTGCAGGCGCGCATGCGGGTCGGCGCGGCCGGTATCGACACGCACGCCGCTCTCGGCGGCAAAGATGGCTTCGGTGTTGCCGGCTTGTGCGTGCCCCTGGACGCCGGGATCGACGACGCTATAAGCACTGATGCCATGCGTAGTCACGCCGCCCTGTGCGCAGGCAAACGCGGCACTTCCTCCCAGCACTGCAAACGTAACGAACGACTTGAGCATCGGCGTATCCCTCCTACGCCTCTACATTACCCCTCTCAAGCGAGTTCATCTGTCGAATGTCACACATATGGCTGACCAGATCGGCTCGTCTTTGTGTAGGTACATTCTGACTTCTGAAAAGAAACTGTTTAGCTTGCCAGCGCCACCCCGTTTTTGCCGCTGCGCTTGGCGGCGTACATGGCGCCGTCGGCACGCGCCAGCCAGCCGTCGAGATCGTGCGCATCGCCCGGCAGGTGCAGCGCCACGCCGATGCTGGCGCCGACCGTCACCGTCGTGCGCTTGAGCCGGTAGGGTGCGCGCAGCACCGACAACAAACTGTCGGCCTTCTCGTGCGCATCCTGGACGTCGCTCAACCCTTCCAGTACCGCCACGAATTCGTCGCCGGCCAGGCGCGCGGCCAGGTCGGTCTTGCGCACGCCCGCCAGCAGGCGTGCACCGAACTGGCGCAGCAACTCGTCGCCCTCCTCATGGCCATGGATATCGTTCACGCCCTTGAAACCGTCCATGTCGAGGAACAGCAAGGCGCAGGGCTTGCCGATGCGCGCGGCGCGATGCATGGCTTCGGGCAAGGCCTGCATCAGGGCGCGCCGGTTCGGCAAGCCGGTCAGGGCGTCGCGCAGCAGCAGGGCTTGCAGCTCGGCGGTACGGGCGGCAACCGTGCTTTCCAGTTGCTGGTTCATCGTCTCGAGCGCGCTGCGGTGCGCTTCTTCGCTGCGCACCAGTTCGCGCATGGCGGTCGACAGCACCTGTGCCTCATGAAAGCCGTCGACCACCGGGATGTCGGCCGAACGCCCGCCGGCCCGCGTCGCCGCCACCGCCTGTGCGATCGCCCCGGTGAGCGCCACCATCGGCCGCGTCAGGCGGCGCGCCAGCAGCGCCGCGCAGCCGGCCAGTACACCGGCCATCAGCACGCTCAGCCAGATCATCCGCTGTTCCAGTTCGCGCGCGTGGGCCAGCGCCGCATCCTCGCTATGGCGCACCAGCACCGCCCACTGCAGGGTCGCCGGGTCGCCGGCGCTGCCGGTCTGGCTGTAGCCGGTCAGGTAAGCCTTGCCGTCGGGCCCCTGCTCGCGCAGCGAACCGGTCTGCCCGCGCTGCGCCAGGCGCAGGCTGGGGCTGTCGAACCTGGTTTCCAGCAAATCGGGCGGCCCCAGCAGGACGATACCGTCGGCGCGCACCACCAGCACCTCGGCGCCGTATTCGCGCACGGCGGGTGTGAGCAGCTGGCGCGCGCGGTTGCGCACCCACTGCCAGCTCATGTGCACCCCGACCACCCCGCGCACGGCACCGTCGGCGCCCACCAGCGGTGCCGACAGGTCGATGAAGCGCCATGGCTCGTCCGCCTTCGGCAGCAAGTTGTTCAGCAACATGGCCGGATGGTAATCGGTGGCGTGCACGCCTTTCATCCCGGCCTGGAACCAGGGACGGCCATCGACCTGCACGCCCTCAATCATGCGCCCGGTCGCCGCCCGCACCTTGCCATCTGCATCGGCCACGCCGATCCAGGCGTAATCGGCCACTGCATCCTGCACCGACTCGAGCACGCTGCGGGTAGCCTCGGGATCGTCGTACGAGCGCACCTGCGGCAGTTGCGCCAGCAATTTGACGGTGACGACGGCGCTGCCGGTGACGCGGTTGAGCGAATCGCGCATCTGCCACGACAACTGCTGCAGACGTAGCTGCGCCTCCTTGCGGGCCTGCTGGTGCGCGAAATGGCTGACCAGGGCCAGGTGCAGCAACACCGTCAGGGTGACGGCGATGCTGACCGTGAGCATGGTGATGGTCGCCAGGCGCAATGGACGCTGGATCGCCACGGAGGCGCGAACCGGTTTCTGCATGCGGATCTAGTATGAAAAATTAATCGTGCATCATATCCGCGAGGGAACATGTTTCCAATAAGTTTAGTGTTTGGAAGTACTGATAGTAGGGTCAGACATGGTGCATGCCGAGATATTGAACAGTTCCAGATTACAATATGCAGCTCAACTGCGATGACCGAACCGTCGATGACGCTTATTCCTCACTACGAACAGCACGCAGCGCGCCTGGCCGACCAGTACGAATCGCTCGCCTTCGAAGACGTCCACGCATCGCTGCTCGACCTGTTGCCGCCGCCCGGCGCCACCGTGCTCGACATCGGCGCCGGTTCCGGGCGCGACGCCGCCTGGTTCGCCGCACATGGCTACGACGTCGTGGCGGTCGAGCCGTCGGACGGCATGCTGGCCCAGGCGCGCCGCTTGCACCCATCAAGCAGGATTCATTGGCTCTCCGACAGCCTGCCTGACCTGGCCCGGGTGCGGCGCCTCGGTTTGCATTTCGACCTGATCCTGCTGTCGGCGGTGTGGATGCACATTCCGGCGCCGGCGCGCCAGCGCGCGCTGCGCAAACTGGCGACGCTGCTGGCGCCGAAGGGGCGCATTGCGATCAGCCTGCGGCTCGGCGCGCCCGACAGCGAGCGGGCGATGCATGCGGTGTCGCTGGAAGAGCTGTCAAGCCTCGCCGTGCAGTTCGGCCTGCGCGTGGTGCGCACCACCGACAGCCCGGACCGGCTCGGGCGCAGCGAGGTGTCGTGGACCAACGTCGTGCTGGGCCTGCCCGACGATGGCCTGGGCGCCCTGCCCCTGCTGCGCCACCTGATCCTGGTCGACGAAAAGGCGTCGACCTACAAGATCGCCCTGCTGCGGGTGCTGGCCCGGATTGCCGATTCGGCGGCGGGACTGGCGCGCTACGAATCAGATGCGGTCGTCGTTCCGCTCGGCCTGGTAGCGCTGTTCTGGATGCGGATGGTCAAGCCGCTGATCGAAAACGGCCTGCCGCAAATGCCGGCCTCGCGCCTCGGTACCGGGCCGGGCTTCGTGACCGACAGCTTCAACGCCCTGCAACCGGTCGCGCCGGTCGAGCTGCGCATCGGCGCGGTCTTCGGCGGACAGACGGCGAAGCATCTGCACCGCAGCCTGTCCGAGATCTCGCAGTTGATCCGCGACATGCCGGCGAAATACCTGCGCTGGCCGGCCAGCGACAAACCGATCTTCGAGGTCGCGCGGCGGCGCCAACTGGCGACGCCGGAGCGGCTCCTGATCGACGAGCCCTTCCTGTGGAGTCTGGGCGACTTCCGGGTCCCGTCCGAACTCTGGCAGGCGCTGAGCCATTACAACGTCTGGGTCGAGCCCGTGCTCGTGTCGGAATGGGTCAGGCTGATGGAGAACTACGCCGGCCGCTTGCGGCCTGACGTGCGCGCGCTCGCGCATACGCTGCTTGCCTGGGCCGACCCGGTGCGCGACACGCGTCTTGCGCGCACCGCGGTCGAGCGCATCCGCGCCGCCGGCAAACCGGTGTACTGCGTCTGGTCGGGTGCGCGTTTAAAGGAGGACTACGACGTCGACCACTGCTTCCCGTATGCGGCGTGGCCGTGTGGCGATGCGTGGAACCTGATGCCGGCGGCGCGTCGCATCAACATCCAGAAGTCGAACCGGCTGGTGACGCAAGCCGGACTGGCGCGCGCCAGCGAGCGCATCGTCGACTGGTGGGCGGATGCCTGGCTCGGCCAGGGCGCTGAGCACGAACGCCAGTTCTTCCTCGAAGCCAGCCAGACCTTGCCGGTCCTGGCGAGCAGTCCGGGAACGGCCGACGTCATCGATGCGATGAAGCTGCACCGTATCCGGCTGGCCAAGGACCAGGGATTGCGGCCGTGGGAGCCAGTCGCTCCCGGCGAGCGGGTACCGGCGGTTTAGCGCAGAGCTAGCGCGGATAGACGAAGCCGGTGCGGATATCCATCGGCACCAGCCGTCCACCCTCGCGCACCGTCAGCTTCTGCGGCGGCTCGTTGCCCGCCAGCGCACGCCAGATGTCCGGCAGCCCTTCGCCCTTGCGCAGCAATTCGTCGCTGCGCTCGAACAGGTTGGGGCAGCCGGTCTCCTTGATGAGCGCCTGCACCACGGCCACCTTCCACAGGTCGACGCCGGCGGCGTTGAACTGGCAGACCAGGTAGCCGTCGGCGCCGCCATAGCTGTGCACCAGCAGGCCGGAGAGGCCATCCTTGTCGCCGTCGACCAGCTGGACCAGCGCTTGCGGGTCGGCTTTTTTCCATGCATCAGCGCGTTTCTGCAGGGCGGCCTGGACGCGGCGCTTGATCAACGCGTGGTCGATCGGCTCGTCCTCGCGCAGGGTCCAGACGCGGGCGGCAATTTGCGACTTGGCGTTGTAGGCGGCGCGGGCCAGGAACTGGCGCGACGAGGATTGCACGATGGCGGTGGCGCCGGGCTTGCTGCGCTCCTGCGGTTTGCCGTCGACTTTGTCGATGGCGGAGAGGTAGATCCAGGGGTCGCCGGCGAGGATGGACTTTTCCTTGCCTTGTTTGATGGTGATGATGAGCATTGCGGGCTTTCGGTTCGAAGGGTGGGATCATATAGCAAACCACATGTGCCCTGCCCGATTGCCTGCCCTCAAGAGAGTGATTTATGTATAATGCCGGACGTCAGGAAGCGTGGCCGAGTGGTTGAAGGCAGCAGTCTTGAAAACTGCCGACGGGGGAACCCGTTCGTGAGTTCGAATCTCACCGCTTCCGCCAGAAATCAACAGAAACCGCCTCCGGGCGGTTTTTTATTGCCTCGACGCGGTGCCAGGGATTTGTCGTATCACCGCGTGGACGGCGCAGCCGTCCACCCTACACCAGCAACCAGTTCTCCCGCAACCCCTGCTCGAAGCGCGCCGCCGGCAGCGGCGCCGCGTACAGGTAGCCCTGCACTTCGTCGCAGCCCGAGGAGCGCAGGAAGGAGAGCTGGTCCAGCGTCTCGACGCCTTCCGCGATTACCCGGTGCCCGAGCTGGCGGCCCATGTTGATGATGGTGCTGGCGATGGCGCAGTCGCTCGAATCCGCGGGAATCCCGGTCGTGAACGAGCGGTCGATCTTCAGCGTGTGGATCGGGAAGCGCTTCAGGTAGGACAAGCTCGAATAACCGGTGCCGAAGTCGTCCAGCGACAGCGCCACGCCGAGTGCGTTGATGCTGTCCATGATGCCGATCACGCGGTCGATGTCGTGCATCAGCGTGCTCTCGGTAATTTCCAGCTCCAGCCAGCACGGATCGAGCGCGTAGCGCGCCAGAGTGGCGACGACGCGCGCCGGCAGCGAGGAGGTGAATTCGCGCGCCGAGACATTGACGGCAATGCGGAAAGGGCGCAAGCCGGCGCGCTGCCAGATGGCGGCCTGGGCGCAGGCCTGTTCCAGCACCCATTCGCCGACCTGCACGATCAGGCCAGTGGTTTCGGCCAGCGGGATGAAGTCGACCGGCGGCACCAGGCCGCGCTCGGGATGGGCCCAGCGTACCAGCGCTTCGGCGCCGATCAGGCGGTCGCTGCCGATTTCGAACTTCGGCTGGTAGTACAGCAGCAGTTCGCCGTGACCGAGCGCGTGGCGCAGGCCGGACTCGATGCGCATGCGCTCGTGCATGCCCTGGTTCATGTCCATGCTGTAGAAGGCGACACTATTGTCCGGATTCGCATGGCCCTCTTTCGCGCGCGCCATGGCGATGTCGGCGTTGCGCAGCAGGGTTTCGGCTTCCACCCCATCCTGCGGGAACACGCTGATGCCGACGCTGGCGCCCACGCGCAGGTCGTGGCCGTCGATGACGAAGGGCGCGTCGAGCGCGGCCTGCAGCTTCTGGGCGACCGTGGTGGCCTCGAAGTGCTGGCGGATGTCGAACAGGCCGACCGCGAATTCGTCGCCGGCCAGGTGCGCGACCACGTCTTCTTCGCGCAGGGTGGCGCGAAAGCACGCCGCGACCTGGCGCAGCAATTCGTCGCCGACGCGGCGGCCGAGGGTGTCGTTCACCAGCTTGAAGCGATTGAGGTCGATGAACAGCACGCAGCCGGTGGCGACGTTGCGCTGCGCGACCATCAGCGCCTGGTCGACCAGGCGCGCGAACAGGGTGCGGTTCGGCAGGCCGGTCAGTTCGTTGTAATAAGCGAGGTGGTGCAGGCGTTCTTCGGCCAATTTGCGCTCGGTGATGTCGGTGAGGTAGGCGATCAGGCCGACCGGGCGCTCGTTCATGTCGCGCAGGGGCGAGAGCGACAGGCTGGCCCAGAACACCTCGCCCGACTTTTTACGGCGCCGCACTTCCATCATGCGCCCGCCGTTTTCGGCGAACGCATCGGGCAGGCTTTCGTCCTCGTCGACATAGAGGAACAGGATGCTCTGCCCAACCGCCTCCAGCGACGAATAGCCGAACAGGCGCTCGGCGCCGCCGTTCCAGCTGGTGATGTAGCCCATCAGGTCGAGCGTGAGCACCGATTCGTGGATCTGGTCGAGGATTTGCGACTGGCGCGCCAGTTGCGCCTCGATGCCGGCATAGGCGTGGGTCGCGTGGCGCGCCAGCGAGTGCACCTGCAGCAGCGTGCCGGTGAGCGTGGCCAGGCCTGCCAGGTTGCGCCGGTCCTGTTCGTCGTAGTCGCCGCGCCCGCCGACTTCGTAGCAGCCGTAATAGGCGCCGTCGGTGTGGATTTCGTGCACCAGCATGCCCGGCGGCGCGACGCAGGGTTCGGCGCCGTTCGGCGCCATCGGGTCGACCGGGCGGAAGCACCCCTCGGGACTGGCCAGCAGGGCGCGCGCGATGCGGCCCAGTTCCGCGCTCAGCGCCTCGCCGCGCAGGCGCAGCACGGCCTGGCTGAGCGCAGCGCTGCAGGCAACGAAATCGTGGGTTGGGAGGACCAGCGCGTCAGACATTGCGGGCCACCTGGATCGCCCAGTGATGCGCGTGCAGCTGGCTGTCCCACCAAGCCGCTGCGTCGACCTCGGCATTCGCCAGCAGCGCGGCGTCGGGACCGGCTTCGCTCAGCAGCAGGCGCTGGCCCAGTACGCCTTCGCGCGCCAGCAGCGCCGTCCTTACGTCCCCAGGCAGAGGAAGCTCGGCGAGGATCTCGGCCATCGGCATGCCGAGCAGGCGGTCGAGCAGGGAAAAGGCGCCGGTCATGAAGGCCACGTCCTGGGCGTCGCGGTCGCCGCCATCACGCTTGCACAGCATCTCCAGCTGGCCGGCGCGCAGCGCTGCCAGGGGCAGCAGCAGGTTCGGCAAGCCGTCGGCTTCGCTGCGCGCGTACAGCAGCAGTTGCAGCCAGCGCTGCAGCTGGCGCCGGCCGAGCACGGCGATCGCATGGGCGTAGCCGGTAATCGTGGTATTGACCGCAAAGGCCGCCGAATTGACCAGTTTGAGCAGGTGGTAAGAGAGCGCCGGGTCCTGCTTGAGCAGCAATTCGAGTTCGCGCGCATCGGCGTCCGACGCCAGTAAAGCCAGCAGGCCCAGGATGCGCCGGCGCGAGGTGGCGTCCTGCGGCCGCGCGTCGCTCCGGTCGAGCGGATAGTCGCCGCTGAACCAGCCGAAGCCGGCGCGCATGCAGGCGGCCAGGCGCGCCGCGCTGTCGACACCATACGCCAGGTGCGGTCCAAAGGCCGGCGCGAGGCTGCCGGCCACGGGCGCGCCGATGCGGCAATCGAGCGATACGGCGCGCACCTGTGGCGGACGCGCCTTGCCGAACGCCAGCGCGCCGTCGAGCAGCAAGCGGTAACCGGCATCGGCCAGCGCGGCCAGGCGCTGGGCTGCGCCCTCGCGCGCCAGCGCGCCGCCGGCGAACGCCAGCACGACCCGTTGCGGCGGCAGCAGGGACAGCTGGTTGGGCGTGAGCTCGGCCGGGTCGGCCAGGTGCAGCACGCAGTCGAGCGGGGCGATCGCCGCCAGCAGGTCGGGCGCGCCGAACAAGGCAGAGATGTCCTCCGATGCGTGCGCCGGCGCCGCGCCAGCCGTCAGGTCCATGCGCAGCGCCACCCATTCGTTACGGCTGTTCGCCACCGGGTACAGGCGCACCAGCGGGAGGGTTGTCGGGTCCAGCAAGGCCATCGGCGTCTTCGGAATAGGTAGTAAGACAATATTAGTCGAGCAAATGACCAAAAGCAATGCGAATGTTTCCACAAGGATACATTTGACGTCGAGATAATGACAAAAGCACTAAGGGATAATACGTAGCTAAATTGCCACACCCGGCGGTTAGAATCATGCGCTTGCCTTTTACATAATAAGGCAATAATAACGACAGTCCGGGGTCGGACCCTTCCACCCGCGCTGGCAGCTCCGCCAGCATGGCAGATGCGCCGCGCCCATACCAACAATAACTTCAAGGAGCCATCATGAATCGTCTCGGAAATCGACTCGGCTGGGCGGCGCTCTCACTCCTCGGCGCCGGTGCGCTCGCTTACGTGGCCTTGCGCCGCGGCGAGTCCATCAATGCCGTGTGGGTGGTGGCAGCCGCCGTCTGCGTCTACCTGATCGCCTACCGTTTCTACAGCCTGTACATCGCCACCAAGGTGATGGGACTCGACCCCGGCCGCCAGACCCCCGCCTATAAATACAACGACGGCCTCGATTATGTACCGACCAACCAGTACGTGCTGTTCGGCCACCACTTCGCGGCCATTGCCGGCGCCGGCCCGCTGGTCGGCCCCGTGCTCGCCGCGCAGATGGGCTACCTGCCCGGCATGATGTGGATCCTCGCCGGCGTCGTGTTTGCCGGCGCGGTGCAGGACTTCATCGTCCTGTTCATGTCGATGCGCCGCGACGGCCGCTCGCTGGGCGACCTCATCAAATCGGAAATGGGCGAAATCCCGGGCATCATTGCGCTGTTCGGTACCTTCATGATCATGGTCATCATCCTGGCGGTGCTGGCGCTGATCGTCGTCAAGGCGCTGACCGGCTCGCCCTGGGGCAGCTTCACCGTGATGGCGACGATCCCGATCGCGCTCTTCATGGGCATCTATTCGCGCTACATCCGCGTCGGCCGCATCGGCGAGATTTCCTTCATCGGCTTCATCCTCTTGATGCTCGCCATCATCGGCGGCCAGTGGGTGCACGATTCGCCGACCCTGGGCCCGATGTTCACCTTCACCGGCACCGAGCTGACCTGGATGCTGATCGGCTACGGTTTCGTCGCTTCCGTGATTCCGGTCTGGCTGCTGCTGGCGCCGCGCGACTACCTGTCGACCTTCCTTAAAATCGGCACCATCGTGGCGCTGGCGATCGGCATCCTGCTGGTCGCGCCGCACATGCAGATGCCGGCCGTGACGCGTTTCGTCGACGGCACCGGTCCGGTGTGGTCGGGCAACCTGTTCCCCTTCCTGTTCATCACGATCGCCTGCGGCGCCGTGTCCGGCTTCCACGCGCTGATCTCCTCGGGCACCACGCCGAAGATGATCGAGAACGAGAGCCACGCCCGCTTCATCGGCTACGGCGCGATGCTGATGGAATCCTTTGTCGCCATCATGGCGCTGGTGGCCGCGTCGACCATCGACCCGGGCATTTATTTTGCGATGAACGCGCCGGCGGCGCTGCTTGGCACCACCGCCGAAAGCGCGGCGGCGGCCGTCTCGAACTGGGGCTTCGTCGTGACGCCGGACGCACTCACGCAAATGGCCAAGGACGTCGGCGAGCACACCATCATCTCGCGCGCCGGCGGCGCTCCGACGCTGGCGGTCGGCATGGCCAACATCCTCTCGAACGTCGTCGGCGGCAAGACCATGATGGCCTTCTGGTACCACTTCGCGATCCTGTTCGAGGCGCTGTTCATCCTGACCGCGGTCGATGCCGGCACCCGCGCGGGCCGCTTCATGCTGCAGGATTTGCTGGGCGCGTTCGCCCCGGCCCTGAAGCGCACCGAGTCGCTGCCGGCCAACCTGCTGGCCACCGGCCTGTGCGTGGCGGCCTGGGGTTACTTCCTGTACCAGGGCGTGGTCGATCCGCTGGGCGGCATCAACACCCTGTGGCCGCTGTTCGGCATCGCCAACCAGATGCTGGCCGGTATCGCGCTGATGCTGGGCACGGTCGTGCTGTTCAAGATGAAGCGCGGCAAATACGCCTGGGTCACCGTGGTGCCGACCATCTGGCTGCTGATCTGCACCTTAAGCGCCGGCTGGCAAAAGATCTTCCACGAAAACGTGAAGATCGGCTTCGTGGCCCACGCCCAGAAGTTCCAGGCCGCGCTCGACCAGGGCCAGGTGCTGGCCCCGGCCAAGTCGCTCGGCGAGATGCGCCGCATTATCTTCAACGATTACGTCGACGCCGCGCTGGCCGGCTTCTTCATGGTCGTGGTGATCGCCGTGCTGTACTACGGCATCCGCACCGTGATCAATGCGCGCAACAACAGCAGCCCGACGGTCAAGGAATCGCCGTTCGTCGCTGCGCCGACGCCGCAGGTGCCGTGATGTTCTCCACCCTCGCCCAGGCCGGCCGTTATCTCGGGCAAAGCATGCGCCTGATGGTCGGCCTGCCCGAGTACGACACCTACCTGGCGCACATGGAGCGCGAGCATCCGGACAAGCCGGTCATGACGTACGAGGAATTCTTCCGCGAGCGGCAGGAAGCGCGCTATGGTTCCGGAAGAAGTGGAGGATGTTGCTGACGCTTCGCGTCAGCAACATCCGCTGCGCGTAACGTGGGCACTTGTGCCCACGGGAGAACCTCCGTATAAAGATAACGCGCGTTTCCATCCCGCGCACGAAACGCGTGGACGGCACAGCCGTCCACCCTGCAACACCCCCTCCCCCCGCTTTGCGGCAACGCAAAGCCACCCCCTCCCCTCCCACGTAATATTTTTTCTTGCAGGAATTTGCATTTCTGCAAGGAGGGCATGCGCGCGCTGGTTGGCGCCGGCCCGTATCGCCATGCCGCTCCTGCCAAGCTGCCTCCATGCCGAACTTCGCGCGCTCCAGCCTGTACCGCAAACTGACGACGATGTCGCTGCTGTCGACCGCCACTGCGCTGCTATGCGTGTTCGTCGCCTACTCGAGCGCCTCGGTCATCAACAAGCGCGAGAACGAAGGACGCCACCTGTCCTCGCTGGCCGGCGTGGTGGCCACCAGCAGCGCCGACGCGCTCATCTTCAACGACCCTACCCTGGCCCTGACCCTGCTCGTGTCGCTCGAAGCGAAGCCGGAGATCTCGCGCGCCGCCCTGTACGACCGCAAGGGCATGCTGTTTGCCACCTATAACGCGCCTGGCCAGGCGGGCGGAAAGCCGGCGCCCAGGCTCGATGCCATGGACGCCGCCGCGCTGGCCGCTGCCAATCTCGACGGCAGCCGGATCACTTCGCCGCGCCTGCGGCTGTACCGGCCTGTCATCGGCGGCACGGCCCAGGTCGGCGTCCTGGTGATCGAACTCGACCTGCTGCCGATGTGGCGTGACATCCTGCGCGGCGTCGGCGTACTCGCCGGCGCCATGTGCGTCTCGCTGCTGGTGTCGCTGGTGCTGGCGCGGCGTTTCACGCGCAGCATCACCGATCCGGTCACGAAGCTGATCGGGGCGGCAAAACAGGTGTCGGAGAGCCAGAACACCACCTTGCGCGTGCAGCATACGCGCCACGACGAACTGGGCACGCTGATCGACAGCTTCAACGACATGCTGGCCCAGATCGAGGGCCGCGGCGCGGCGCTGACCACGCACCGCGACGAACTTGAACGCCAGGTGTCGGTGCGTACCGAACAGCTCGAGCGCGCCAAGAACGCCGCCGAAGCGGCCAGCCGCGCCAAGAGCGCCTTCCTGGCCACCATGAGCCACGAGATCCGTACCCCGATGAACGGCGTGCTGGGCATGACCGAGATGCTGCTCGGGACCAGCCTCACCGAAGCCCAGCGCAACTACACGCGCCTGGTCAAGCGCTCGGGCGAACACCTGCTGGTGATCATTAACGACATCCTCGACTTCTCGAAAATCGAGGCCGGCAAGCTGACCATCGAATACATCAACTTCAACCTGTGGGACCTGCTCGAAGACATCCACACGGTCTACACGCCGCAGGCGCAGAACAAGGGCATCGCCTTCGACTTCGACATCGCCAACGACATCCCGGTGGCGATCTGCGGCGACCCCAACCGGCTGCGCCAGATCATGGCCAATTTGCTCGGCAACGCGATCAAGTTCACCGAAGAGGGCCGCATCGTGGCGCGCGTGCGCGTGGCGAGCGAAGACAGCCAGGCGGTGGTGCTGCGCTTCGAGGTGATCGATACCGGCATCGGCATCTCGCGCGAGGCGCGCGGGCGCCTGTTCGAAGCCTTTTCGCAGGCCGACGATTCGACCACCCGCAAGTTCGGCGGCACCGGCCTGGGCCTGGCGATCTCGAAACAGCTGGTCGAACTGATGGGCGGTGCGATCGGCGTCGACAACGGCACCCACAACGGCGTCAAGCAGGGCTCGGTGTTCTGGTTCACGGTCAGCTTCGACAAGCGCCGCGTCGACCCGGACGCGCCCGGCGTGGTGGCGCCTGGCGGGCAGCAGAACCTGAACGGCATGCGCGTGCTGGTGGTCGACGAGGACGACACCACGCGCATCGCCCTGGCACGCCACCTGTCGGCCTGGGGACTGGCCTGCGAACAGGCGGCCGGCGCCCGCGCCGCGCTTGACATGCTGGCGGCGCAGGCGCGCGTCGGCACGCCCTTCGACGCCGCCATCCTCAACATGGAACTGAATCAATCGAGCGGGCTGCTGCTGGCCGCCACCATCAAGGCCGACCCGTTGACGCGGCCGACACGCCTGATCCTGCTCAGCCCCGAGCGCCTGGCGGCCGACCCGGTACAGCGGCGCGAAGCCGGTGTCGCTTACCAGTTGATCGAACCGGCGCGCGCGGCCGACCTGTTCGGCTGCCTCGGCACGCGTGCGCGCGGCCTGACCGCGCCCGCCGCCCAGTTCCTGCCGCCGCCGCAGGCGCCACGCGGCGAAGGGATGGCGCGCATCCGGCGCGTGCTGCTGGCCGAGGACAACCCGGTGAACGTCGAAGTGGCCAAGGCCATGCTCGAGAGCCTGGGACTGCAGGCGCAAGTGGCACAGAACGGGCTTCAGGCATTGGAGGCGGTACGCGCCCACACCTTCGAGGCGGTGCTGATGGATTGCCAGATGCCGGTGATGGACGGTTTTGCCGCCACCGCCGCCATCCGCCGCGAAGAACAGGACGCCGGCCGCCCGCGCACGTTGCCGGTGATTGCGATCACGGCGAACGCGCTGCAGGGCGACCGCGAAGCCTGCCTGGCCGCCGGCATGGACGACTACCTGTCGAAACCGTTTACCCAGGCCGAGCTGGCGGGCGTGATCGGGCGCTGGATCGCCATGCCGCTCAGCAGCAGCGTCCACCATGATGACGCCGCGCCGACCCTGCCGCCGGCGATGCGCGACGTGATCCAGCGCGACGTCATCAACGCGCGCGCGCTGGAAAACATCCGCGCGCTCAGCCAGAGAGGCGGCGACGCGCTGGTGCAGAAGGTGATCGCGGCCTATGTCGGCGATACGCCCCAGCACCTGCGCACGCTGCGCCAGGCCGTCGGTGGCCAGGACGCCGATACCGTGCGCCGGGTCGCGCACAGCCTGAAGTCCTCAAGCGCCAACGTCGGCGCCGAGACGCTGGCGCGCCTGTGCAAGGACCTCGAACAAATGGGCCGCAACGCCAGCGTGACGGGTGCGGCCACCTTACTCACCGATATGGAAGAAGAGTTCCAGGCGGTGCAGCAGTCGTTGAACGCCATGCTCGTCTAGCGAAGGAACCCCATGCCACCCTCCCCATCCACACAACGCGGTGTCGTGCTGGTCGCCGACGACGATCCGGTGATGCGCCTGCTGATGCTCGAGATGCTGCAGCAGGTCGGGCTGGACGGCATCGAGGCCGAGGACGGGCGCCAGGCGCTGCTTCTCGCGCGCGAACGCCGTCCCGACCTGATCCTGATGGATGTCGAGATGCCGCACCTGGACGGCTTCGCCGCCTGCCGCGCGATCCGCCGCAGCGAGGGTCCGGGCGCCTCGCTGCCGATCGTGATGGTCACCGGCGGCGACGACATCGAAGCGGTCACCAGCGCCTACGAGGCCGGCGCCACCGACTTCGTCTCGAAGCCGATCAACTGGCCGATCCTCGGCCACCGGGTGCTGTACGTGCTGCGCGCCAGCGACGCCATCGCGCGCCTGCGCATTGCCGACGCCCAGAACCGCGCCGTGCTGGCCGCGATTCCGGACACCTTCTTCCGCATGAACCGCGACGGCTTTTATCTCGACTATGAGCCGGGCCGCGAATGGCCGGGGCGCGGCTTTCCCAGCCGCGAGCGCGACGGCGCCGTGCCGTTCACCAGCGAGCGCTGCGTCGGGCGCCACATCAGCGAGGTGCTGCCGCGCGAGATCGCCAGGCGCGTGATGGAGCAGCTGGGCGAAGTGCTGCGCACCCAGCAGATCCGCTCGATCGAATACGAGCTGCAGCGCTTCGGCGACACCCAGCATTTCGAAGCGCGCCTGGTGGCCACCGGCCCCTCCGAAGTGCTGGGACTGGTGCGCGACATCAGCGAGCGCAAACGCAGCGAAGAACAGATCCGGCGCCTGGCCTATTGCGACAGCCTGACCGGCATCCCCAACCGCCAGGCCTTTCTCGAGACGCTCGAGCGCGAACTGCAGCGCTCGAAAGTCGGCAACAAGAAGTTCGCGGTGCTGTTCATGGACCTCGACGCCTTCAAACGCATCAACGATACACTTGGCCACAACGTGGGCGACCACCTGCTGAAAATCGTCTCGGAACGCCTGCGCGAGACGATCCGCCCGAGCGACCTGGTGTCGAGGAGCGAAGCACTTCCCGGCGAGGCCATGGTCGCCGAAACCTCGGCCACCAACCTGGCGCGCCTGGGCGGCGACGAATTCACGATTTTGATTCCCGACCTGGAACGGGTCGAGCATGCGCTCAACGTCGCGCACCGGGTCAAGGAAGCGATGCGCCGGCCCTTTCTCATCGACGGCAACGAGATCTTTGTTACGGCCAGCATCGGCATCTCGCTGTTCCCGGAAGACGGCGACGACTGCAATTCGCTGCTCAAATTCGCCGACACGGCGATGTACCACGCCAACAACTGCGGCAAGAACAACGCCAAGCTGTACAGTTCTTCGCTGACGATGCAGATCATGAGCCACGTGAAGCTCGAAGTCGGCTTGCGCAAGGCCTTGCAGAACGACGAACTGTACCTGCTGTACCAGCCGCAGCTCGACGTGCGCACGCTCGACATCGTCGGTGTCGAGGCGCTGGTGCGCTGGCGCCACCCGGAGCGCGGCCTCATCTCGCCGACCGAATTCATCCCGCTGGCCGAGGAAACCGGCCTGATCGTGCCGATCGGCGAATGGGTGCTGCGTACCGCCTGCAACCAGGCGCGCCTGTGGCAGCGCGCCTTCCACCGCTCGGTACGGGTCGCGGTGAACCTCTCGGCCAAGCAGTTCAAGGACGAGAACCTGTCGCAGATCGTTCTCTCCGCGCTCGACGAAACGGGACTCGACCCGAAGCTGCTCGAACTCGAACTGACCGAGGGCACGCTGATGGACGACGCCCGCGCCACCATGGCCACCCTCGAACAGTTGCGCGGCATCGGCGTCTATCTCTCGATCGACGACTTCGGCACCGGCTACTCGTCGATGAACTACCTCAAGCGCTTCGACGTGCGCTCCCTGAAGATCGACCGCAGCTTCATCTGCGGCCTGCCGCAGGATTCGGAAAACGCGGCGATCACGCGCGCCATCATCGCCATGGCCCACGGCCTCAAAATGGCGGTGGTGGCCGAAGGGGTCGAGACCGACGAGCAGCTGGTCTTGCTCGAGCAGTACGGCTGCGACCTGGTGCAGGGCTTCTTCCTGGGCCACCCGTCGAGCGCGGAGACCATCACCGAGATGCTGGGACCGCTGCGCCTGGCCTTGCCGGCGCCTTGAACTACCGCGCCGGCGCCAGCGTCAAGGTATGGCGTGCCGCGCCCGGCAACAGCGGCACCGGACGCCCCCGCACCCAGTCGGCATGCCCATGGCGGAAGTACGGCGACAGCGGATGGCCGCTCTGCCCGCCCGGCATGTTGTAAAGCCCCGCCTCCTCGCGTCCCGGCGACACCGTCATCCGCTCCGACTGGCCGAACTTCGGACCGGCCACGCGCGGCATGTGGGCGTCGCCGGGCAGCTGGTCGGGCGGCACACCCAGCCATTTTCCCAGCGCCGGGATCGCCAGCGCGATCGGATGCATGATCGCCGCCGTGTTGCGTGCGCCCCAGGTCGCCTGTTCCAACGGTATGCCCGCGCGATCGAGTTCGGCGATGACGCGGTCGACCGCCGCCAGTTGCACATCGCGCCAGTTACGCCGGCCCGGGGGCAGCCAACCGGCCGGCTGTTCGTCGAGCAGGCGGCCCAATACCGCCGGCCAGCGCGGGTTCGCCAGCGCCATCGTCGCCTTGGGATCGAGCGCCGCCAGTTGCGCATCGACGCCGTCGAAACAAAGGTCGTGCAGCGCCCACATGAAATCGCGCGCCAGCCGGTAGCCGACCGCGGCGACGTCGGCGCGCCCGTTCCAGCTGGTCGCGAGCTGGTGGCGGAAGGCGGCGCGGCGCGGATGTCCCTGTAGCGCCGCCCCGTCGAGCACCGCCAGCGCCCGCGCGCGCCAGCCGGCGATGAAGAGCGCGCGGTCGTCCAGCGCGACCGCAAAGGCGCCCGCTTCGTCGGTGCGCGGCTCCAGCGCGCGCAGGCGCTCGCGCAGCTGGCTGCTGCGCGCGCCGAGGTCGAAACCGCCGTCGCCGATCAGGCTGCTCCCGGCGCCCAGCAACTGGCGGCTGTTGGCGGTCGAGAGCTGGCCGTCGGGTGGATTGACCACGCGCGGATACTCTTCGGGCGCGAGCAGGCCATCCCACGGTGGCGTGATGGCTCCAACCTGCAAGGGGAAACTGGCATCGCCGGCGCTGGCGGCGCGCCGCGGCAGCCGGCCCGCGATCGTCCAGCCGATAGTACCGGCACTGTCGCCGGCGACGAAATTCTGGGCCGGGATGCCGTCGACGGCGGCAATCGCCAGGGCCGCCTCGACCGTGTCCGCCGTCTCCAGCCGCAGATGGTTCAGGTTGAGCGCGCCCGGATCGTGCGCGACCCAGTGCAGCGCATGGGTGACGCCGCCCGCCGTGCGCAGCGGCCCGAAGGCGGTCTCGCGCACCGGCAGCCGCTGCGCCGGCGCGCCTTTCACCTCGATCGTCTCGACGTATTCAGCCGGACGCTCCCAGCCGCGCGGCGTCTGCACCTCCCCGGGCCGCGCGCGGTCGAAGCGCACTTCGACCAGGTCGAGGTAATCGCCGTAGCTGTTGGTAAAACCCCAGGCCACTTTACCATTGCTGCCGGCAATCACCAGCGGCGGCGCGCCGGGCAGCGTCACCCCGACCAGGCGCCGCTCGCGGCCCTGCCCGTCCGGCCAGGCCAGCGCCAGCCGGTACCAGATGTTCGGTAGTTGCAGGCCGAGGTGCATGTCGTCGGCGACGATCGCGGCGCCGGTCGTGCTGCGGCTGCCGGCGATCGCATAGTTGTTGCTGCCGACCAGTTCGCCGCGTTCGCGCAGCGCCAGCGGCGCAGGCGGGGCCGCAGCGGCGCCCCACCACGTCGGCGCCGTCGGCGGCACGGGTACCTCCGGCGGCGCGGCGGCATTGTCGAGCGGCGCATCCCAGCGCGAGAACGCGGGCAGCAGAAAGGCGAGCTGCGCCGCATCGCTGTGTGCGCGCAGCCAGCCGCGCGCCAGTTCGCGCGGCGCCTGGCTGCCCTGCAGGTCGATGAACATTGCCCACACCGCCAGCAGCGTATCCTCGGCGCGCCAGGGCAGCGGCGCGCTGCCGGTGAGCAGGTATTCGAAAGGACGCACGCCGAGCGCATCGAGGCCGTCGTTGACGCCGGCCACATACCTGTCGACGAAGAGGCGGTCCTGCGGCGGCATCGAGGCCAGCACGCGCACGGCGCGCGCACGAAAACGATGCAGGCGGCGCGCACGGTCGAGCGGCAGCGCGCGCGGTCCGAACAGCGCGGCCAGTTCGCCGGCCGCGGTCCGGCGCAGCAAGTCCATTTGAAAATAGCGTTCCTGGGCGTGTACGAAGCCGGTGGCGTAGGCAAGATCGAAGCGGTTGTTGCCGCGGATGAGGGGTACCCCGGCCGCATCGCGCGCGACCGTGACCGGCGCCACCAGTGCCCGTGCCGTGCGCTCGCCGTCGCGCTGCGCGAGGCTGGCGCGCAGCAGCAGCCAGGCAGCGAGCATCATCAGCAAGAGCAGCCCTGCCAACGCGAATGCCAGCCGCCGGGTCCAGCTTTTCCAGCGGGCTGGCCGCATCGCTCCCCCTGCTATTGTTTATATTGTACGGACGATCTTGCCAGAAAAACCATGCCCGAGAAAGCCGTCAGTGCGATTTTCTGCGGTTCGCCTGGCGAACTGGGGCGTGTCCGATTGGGCCGGATCGAGCAGTGTTCTGATTCTTGCGCTAAGCTCGAAACCAGTGTAATTCACGCAAAAAAAGGAGATCGCAATGCGTACAACCATCGTACTGGCGGCAGCACTGCTGCTGAGCGCCTGCGCCACTCCGCAAGAACGGGCGGCGCGCAAACAGGCCGAAATGAGCGAAATGATCGCCATCTACGGCCCGGCCTGCGACCGTCTGGGCTATGCCCAGCAAACCGACCAATGGCGCAGCTGCATCATCAGCCTGAGCACGAAGGACGACGTGCAGCGCTACGGGACCGGCCCCGGGTACGTCGGCCCCTGGGGTGGCTATTGGGGCGGCGGTTATTGGGGGCGTGGCTGGCGGTAAGCGGCTCTGGTCCGCGCTTTCACGGAAGCCTGGAACGCCGAGGCAACGTAGGGTCATGGCGGCCAATGGTCGCCATGAAGGTTTCACCGGGTACTTGTGCCCACGCGGTCGTGCCTCGCCGTGCCGCACGATAACCGGCGTTCGCATCGGTTTGCATACCTCTATCGGAATTTGACGGTCCCTGATTCGAGACGCGTCGGGATAGGCACAGATACGACCGCATGGGCACAAGTGCCCATCCTACGAGGTTGTGAAAAAATCGCCATGGCTGCGTTGCCTTGTCTCGCCGTACACTCGTACTGTCTTCGACTCGGCGCCGGGCGGCCGTATCCCTTGCCCTGACGATTTTTTCACAACCTCTACGTTACGCGACTGCTCCGGGTCGCCAGCAGCCGTCGCGCACATTCGGCCTTCGTGACCGCCTCGCGCGTGCCCAGCATGCGCTCGACCAGGCGCTGGGCATGCGCCACCAGGCGCGAATGGCGCACGTCGGGCGGATGCAAACTGAGGCGCATCAGCGGTCCCTGGGCCATGCAGCGTGCAGCCACGCTGGCGGCAAGCGGCGAGAGCGCGCGCCCAAGCGAGTTCCTGGCCGTGTAGACCAGCGACGGCGCAAACACCGAGCATCCCTGGCGCAGCAGGTGAAAGCGCGTAAACGTGGTGGTGTAGGAAAAGGCAAACTCGGGCAGCACGCGCCAGGATGCTTCGCCCAGCAGCCAGGCGGGCGGCACGAAACCCGACACCGGCCAGTCGCGCTGGCGGAACCACTCCAGCCCGAGCGCGATGCGTTCGCGCGCATCGGCCGCCGCCAGCGCCGCGAACTCCCCTTCGCGCTGGGTGTACACGCCGCGCAGGAAGCGCTGGCGCAAGCCGGACGACCGCGCGCCGGTATCGAGATGGGTATAGCCGTGCAGCGCCAGTTCGTCGCCGCGCGCCAGCGCCGCATCGAGTCCGGCGCGCATGCTGCGCTCGTCGCGCTCGTCGGCCGGCCGCCCGTGGTAGTGCGGTACCACCAGCCAGGTCAGGCGGACGTCGGCGGCCTGGCGCATGGCGCGCGCCAGGCGCGCGCATTCTTCCCAGGTGCCGGGCGCGACGTCGTGGATCGACACGCACAGCATGGGCGGCTCTGCCAGCAGCGCACGTGCTTCAGTTGATTGCACTTCAGTCGGTGACACAGATGCTCCTCGCGCCGGGTTCGTCCTGGCCGCGCGTACCGAGCACGGCCTGGTAGCGCCGCATCACCTGCGGCAGGATCTCGTTCCAGTCGTAATACTCGGCCGCCTTGCGCCGCGCATGCGCGCCCATCGCGCCAAGGTCGCGCCCGTAGGCCGCCTCGATGGCGCCGGCCAGGCTGTCGACGCAGTTCGGCCGCGCCAGGATGCCCGTCTGTTCGTCGATCAGTTCGGCCACGCCGCCGCCGGTGGTCGCCACCACAGGCAAGCCGCAGGCCATGGCTTCGAGCACGATCAGGCCAAAGGTTTCGCAGTCGCCCGGATGCACCAGCAGGTCGCAGCTGGCCAAGAGGCGCGCCAGGTGGCGCTGGTTGCGCTTGAACGGCAGGTAAGTGATTTGCGGATAGCGCGGCAATTCGAGATCGCCGCCGCCGATCATCAGGAGGTGATACGGCCGGCCGAGTTTGCGCACCGCGTCGATCAGCAGCGGCAGTTTTTTCTCGTGCGTAAAGCGGCCCGCGTACACCAGCAGGCGCGCATTCTCGGGCAGGCGCAGATGGGCGCGCAGGGTCTCGACGCGCCGCGCCGGACTGAACACGCTGCTGTCGATGCCGAGCGGCTGGTGGTGCGCATCGGGCACGCCCATCGCATGCAACTGCTCGACCATGGCGCGGCTGGGCGCGAGCACGAGATCGAACTGGCGGTACAGGTGGGCCAGGTATTTGCAGGTGGCGTTTTCCGCTGTCTGGCCGAAGCGCGGGCGCACCAGGCGCGGCAGGTCGGAGTGATAAAAGGCGATCGCCGGTACGCCCAGGCGGCGGCGCAGGCGCAGTGCCGCCCAGGCGCTGTGGCCGGCGTCGCCGGCTTCGATCAGGTCGGGCCGGGCCTGGCGCAGCAGGCGCGCCGGAGCGCGCACCGAGGTCGGCATGCGAAAGCCGTTGATGCCCGGCAGCGCGAAGGCGGGCACGCGCACCAGCGCCGGCGATTCGCCGCCGCTGTCGACGTTCGGGCTGAGGATGGTGTGCTGGACGCGGCCGTGCCGGGCCAGCCAGCGTGCCTTGGCATTCAGGTAGGTGCTGACGCCGTTGCCTTCGGCGGCGTAAAACATCGTGATATCGACGAGGTGCATGCTTGCAGGTCCGCTTGAATTGAGCCCACGATAGCAGCGGACATTCAATTCCGATTGCGCACACGCAAACGGCTACCGCCGCTCGGAGCTACTTAGGAGCCAATCCCGGTAGTCCGGAGTCGCTGCGAACGCGCAGGACAAGCGGGTGCTGCGTTGCTCGTCGGCGCATTAGAAAAATTCATGGCCCCGCCATGCGCCCTTCTCGCGCCTTGCCCGCGCTTGCCCTGCATCGCCTACGCGCATGTCGTTCACAGCTTCCCCCGGTCTACCGGGATAGGCTCAGTTCTTGTCGGAAGATTATGCACTGCGGCGATCCAGCATGGCGCGCGCGATGGTGCCGGCGTCGACATACTCGAGCTCGCCGCCCACGGGCACCCCGCGTGCGAGGCGGCTGACCTTGAGCCCGCGCGCCTTGAGCATCTCGCTGATGTAGTGGGCGGTGGCTTCGCCTTCGTTGGTGAAATTGGTCGCGAGCACGACCTCCCCCACCACGCCGTCGGCGGCGCGGCCGACCAGCTTGTCGAGGTGCAGGTCTTTCGGACCGATGCCATCCAGCGGCGACAGCCGCCCCATCAGCACGAAGTACAGGCCTTTATACGTCAGGGTCTGCTCGATCATGATCTGGTCGGCCGGGGTTTCGACGATGCACAGCAGCGTGCGGTCGCGCGCCTCGTCGGCGCACATTTCGCACACCTCGGTGTCGGCGAAGGTATTGCACAGCGCGCAATGGTGCACCGAGTCGACCGCCTGGTAGAGCGCGCGCGAAAGCATGGCCGCGCCTTCGCGGTCGTGCTGCAACAGGTGGAAGGCCATGCGCTGGGCCGACTTGGGGCCGATGCCCGGCAGGCGGCGCAGCGCTTCGGTCAGGAAGTCGAGGGATTTGGACATATCAAGTACCTACACCCCGCGCCAGGCGTCGAATGCCTCGGCCGTCATGGTCGGGGTGAATTCGGTGATCTCGTAGCGCGCCAGGTCGGCCAGCGCGAACGGGTCTTCGCTCAGTATCCGCTCCAGGGCGCCGCGGCTGGGCGCGCGCGCAAGGATGATGCCGCCGTCGCGCGGCACCTTGGCGCCCGACATCAGGAAGATGCCGGCCTTGTACTGCGTGCCCAGCCACTCGCGGTGCGCGGCCAGGCGCGCGTCGATCTTGGCGAGCGGCGCGGTATAGGTGAGCGAGACGATAAACATTAATGCGTGAGGACGATCAGAACGGCATCTTGAAGCCGGGCGGCAGGCCAGGCATGCCGGCGGTCAGGCCGCTCATCTTTTCGGCGGCGGTCGCTTCGGCCTTGCGCACGGCGTCGTTGAAGGCGGCGGCGACCAGGTCTTCCAGCATGTCCTTGTCGTCGGCCAGCAGCGACGGGTCGATCTGCACGCGCTTGACGTCGTTCTTGCAAGTCATCGTGACCTTCACCAGGCCGGCGCCCGACTGGCCTTCGACCTCGATCAGGGCCAGCTGCTCCTGCGCCTTCTTCATGTTGTCCTGCATGGCTTGCGCCTGTTTCATCAAGCCTGCGAGCTGGTTCTTCATCATGGTGCGATTCTCCAATAATTCGTTAAAAGGGGGATTTTAGACTGGCGGGCGCACCGAGCCGGGCACGACAAAGGCGCCGAGCACGCGTTCCATCTCCTGCACGAACGGATCGCCCGCGACGATCGCCTCGGCCAGGCGCTGGCGCTCTTCCTTGGCGGCTTTCGCCTCGGCGCTGGCCGTGTACCAGACCGGACCGATTTCGGTCTCGACGGTGATGCGCTTGCCGGCGAACACATCCTGCAATGCGGCCTGCAGCTTTTCGCTGTTGCCGCTGGCGCGCAGGGTGTCGACCGGTACGCGCAGGCGGAACACGGCCGAGTGGGTATCGGCATGGCAGTCGATCAGTTCGGTCTGCAGGGCCAGCTGCTGCGACACGCCGCGCAGCGGCAGGCTTGCTGCCAGCGCCGGCCAGTTGCCGTCCCAGTCGAGGCTCGGGACGGACGTGACGACGTAGGCATGCGGCGGCGTGGCCGGCGCACGCGCGGCGACCGGCACGCTCACCGGCGCGGCGACTGCATCGGTGGCGGCGTTGGTGGCCGTTTCGTTGGCAACGGCGGTATCGTCGGAAAATTCAGTGACCCAGGATGGCGGACCGTCGTCGCTCGCAGCCTCATTGCCGGCGCGCGATTGCGGTTGCTGCCGCGCCTCGGCCTGCGCGCCTGGACGGTCCCAGGGCGGCGCGGCGCCGGGACGGGCAGCCGCAGCGGCGGACGGACCAGGCGCGCCCGGCGGGGCCATGCGCCCGCCAGGACCGCCCGGCCCTGCGCCGGGGCCGACATTGATGGGACGCGCCGGCGCTGCCGCCGGGGCAGCAGACGGCGCACTCGGGACGGGCGTATCCGCGCCAGGGCGCTTGGGCGGCGAACGCTGGCCCGAGGCTGCACGCGCCGCTTCAAGGGCCGCGTTGATGGCCGCGCGCGCCGAATTCATGGCCGGCGCCGGATTGGCAGCAGCGGCAGGCGCGGCTGGTGCCGCCGGTGCCGATTGCGGCGCGGCCGGACGCGGCGACGGCGGAGCCGCAGCGGATGCCGCCGCAGCTGCACGCCCCATCGGCGCAGCCGCACGTGGCGCCGCAGCGGCAGCGGGCGCAGCAATGCGCTCGGCCCCACCCTGCCCCGGCCGGAAAGCCAGCATGCGCAGCAGGGTCATCGTGAAACCGGCGTACTCGTCCGGCGCCAGGCCGATCTCGTTACGGCCGTGCACGGCAATTTGATAGAACAATTGCACTTCCTGCGGATCGAAAGCCTCAGCCAGGCGCAGGATATCGGCCAGTTCAGGTAAGTCCTGCGGCACGGCGGCCGGCACCGACTGCGCCAGTGCGATCCGGTGCAGCAAGGTGCCGAGGTCCTGCAGCGCGCCGTTGTACGACAGGCTGCGGCTGGCCATCTCGTCAGCCACGGCCAGCAGGTCGGCGCCGTTTTCATTGGCCAGCGCGTCGAGCAGGCGCACCAGGTAGGACTGATCGAGCGCGCCGAGCATGCCCTGCACCGCTTCCAGCGTGACGGCGCCGGCGGCATAGGCAATGGCCTGGTCGGTCAGCGAGAGCGCGTCGCGCATCGAGCCGTGCGCGCCCTGGGCCAACAGGCGCAGGGCCGGCTGTTCGAACGTCACGCCTTCCTGGCCGAGGATGTTTTCCAGGTGGCCGACGATATGGCCCGGCGGCATCTGCTTCAGGTTGAATTGCAGGCAGCGCGACAGCACCGTGACCGGAATCTTTTGCGGGTCGGTGGTGGCGAGGATGAACTTGACGTGCTCGGGCGGTTCCTCGAGCGTTTTCAGCATCGAGTTGAATGCGTGGTTCGTGAGCATGTGCACCTCGTCGATCATGTAGACCTTGAAGCGCGCATTGCTCGGTGCGTAGACAGCCTGCTCGAGCAGCTGGGCCATCTCGTCGACGCCGCGATTCGATGCGGCGTCCATCTCTATATAGTCGACGAAGCGGCCGGCGTCGATCGCGCGGCAGGCTTCACAGGCGCCGCAGGGCTGGGCCGTGATGCCGCCCGCGCCGTCGGGGCCGGTGCAGTTGAGCGACTTGGCCAGGATGCGCGAGAGCGTCGTCTTGCCGACGCCGCGGGTACCCGTGAACAGGTAGGCATGGTGCAGGCGGCCGGTATCGAGCGCGTGGGTGAGCGCGCGCACGACGTGCTCCTGGCCAACCAGCGTGTCGAAGTTCTTGGGGCGGTATTTGCGGGCGAGGACTTGATAGGACATACCGCGATTTTACCGCAGATGGCCGCCGGCGCGAACATTACCGGCTGAGACCAGGCGAAACGCCGATGACAGGCGAGCAACATTTGTCTTTGCTGGACAAACAATTGTTGGGCATGAAAAGCGGGAAATGAAGTGAACTGCGGAGGAGAAACGAAGGAGGCGAGCCTGATCTGCGGCACTTGCGGTGAACGGCTTTGGCTGCTTCGTTCCCGACCTGACCAGGTAAACCATGCCACAATGCGCAGGGGCCCGCCAGATCGCATTATAACCGACGCAAGAAAACTTGTGGGCAGGGATTTTTCGCGCCCCGCCCACCCTGCTTATTACAAGCCCCGCATTACAAGCCTAACTCCTGCCAGATCGCATCGACCCGCATCTTGACCTCGGGCGACATCGTGATCGGCGTGCCCCATTCGCGGTTGGTCTCGCCCGGCCACTTGTTGGTGGCATCGATCCCCATCTTGCTGCCGAGGCCGCTAATCGGCGAGGCGAAATCGAGGTAGTCGATCGGCGTGTTATCGACCAGCACCGTGTCGCGCGTCGGATCGACCCGGGTCGTGATGGCCCAGATCACCTCTTTCCAGTCGCGCACGTCGACGTCTTCATCGACCACGACGATGAACTTCGTATACATGAACTGACGCAGGAAACTCCAGACCCCGAACATGACGCGCTTGGCATGCCCGGCGTACTGCTTCTTCATCTGCACCACGGCCATGCGGTAGCTGCAACCTTCCGGCGGCAGGTAGAAATCGGTGATCTCGCTGAATTGCTTTTGCAGCAGCGGAATGAAGACTTCGTTCAGGGCCACGCCGAGCACGGCCGGCTCGTCGGGCGGCTTGCCGGTATAGGTCGAGTGATAGATCGGGTCGCGCCGCATGGTGATGCGGTCGATGGTGAAGACCGGGAAGCTGTCCTGCTCGTTGTAATAGCCGGTGTGGTCGCCGTACGGTCCTTCCATCGCATGCTCGAAGCCGGACGGGTGGTTCGCATCCGGATAGATATGCCCTTCGAGCACGATTTCGGCAGACGCCGGCACGCGCAACTCGCTGCCGATGGCTTTGGTGAGCGTGGTGCGCTGGCCGCGCAGCAGGCCGGCGAACTGGTATTCCGACAGGCTGTCGGGCACCGGCGTGACCGCGCCCAGGATGGTGGCCGGATCGGCGCCCAGGGCCACCGCCACCGGATACGGCTGGCCCGGGTTGGCAATCGCATGTTCGCGGAAGTCGAGCGCGCCGCCGCGGTGCGCCAGCCAGCGCATGATGACCTTGTTGCGGCCCAGCACCTGCTGGCGGTAGATCCCCAGGTTCTGGCGCTTCTTGTTCGGCCCCTTGGTAATCACCAGACCCCAGGTGATGAGCGGCGCGACGTCGCCCGGCCAGCAATGCTGGATCGGCAGGCGCGCCAGGTCGACGTCATTGCCTTCCCAGACGATTTCCTGGCAAGCGGCGCCCTTCACTTCCTTCGGCGCCATGTCCCACACGGCCTTCACGAGCGAACCCAGGCCCATGATGTCCTTGAAGCCGCGCGGCGGTTCCGGTTCCTTCAGGCGCGCCAGCACGTGGCCGATGCGGCGCAGTTCGGTCACGCTGTCGGCGCCCATGCCCATTGCCACCCGTTGCGGCGTGCCGAACAGGTTGGCCAGCACGGGAATGGTGTGCCCTGCCGGTTTTTCGAACAGCAGCGCCGGTCCGCCGGCACGCAGCACCCGATCGGCCACTTCCGTCATCTCCAGATACGGCGATACCGGGGTAGTTACACGCTTTAAGTCGCTATTTAGTTCCAATTGGGACATAAAATCCCGGAGATCTGCATATTTCATCAAGTTTTGCTTGTTTTTTCGATTGCTTGAGGTTAATCAAAATGCGCCGCCAAGTGTTTGATTTGGCAAGGTATTGCTGAGCTCGGTCACCAAAAGTCAGATCTATAAGTTATAAGGCGCGTTCGTGCTAGTATTGACTCCGTATAAACGACCTCCTACAATCGCACCTACTTGATGAGACGGCCATTTAAAAAGCTGATTGTAGCCGCTCTCATAACTTCACGGGGTCGGGGCCCCAACGACATTTGTAAGGAGTGTTTCCACCAGGCGTCTGCCTGAACCCCCGAGACAGTTGTTGAGCCACTGGACCGTCCCACGCTTGGGCATCGGCCAGCTGAAGCAAAGCAATGACGGCGTTTTGGTCTTCCGCACTGGAAGCCCTGACGATTTTTCTGATGCACGGCATTGGTAACCAACGTAGCGCCTGGAGCGCCACGACGGGATCCTTTTCGCCGCGACAAAGGGGACTTCGATGATCAATCGTTTGTTCGGTACGAGCGCAAGGCTCGTCCAATCCATGGCCAGCCAGCCATTCACGTTTGCACAAGTGAGCAAAACGGCGCGTGGTCTGCTGACCACAATGCAACACACCCTGACCGTGTTCGGTCTCTCGGCAGTGGCGGTACTGGCCCTGCTCTACACGAACCCGGATGCAGCAAAAAAGGTTTCCGAACTGCTGTATCCAGAAACAACCGTCGCCAACGCACCTGTCCGTGCCACCGTCGCGACTGCAACCCCGGCACCGATTCAGGACGTCGCGCCGGACGCCACGCAAGAGCACCATGCCGACGTCAAGCACCTCGGTAATACGAAACAGCAGCAGAACGTCACCTCCTGGCTCGCCAAGCGCTACCGGGTCGCCGGCGACGCCGCCAACATGCTCGTCTCGACGGCCTACATGACGGCCCACGAGATCAAGCTCGATCCACTGCTGATCCTGGCCGTGATGGCCATCGAATCGGGCCTGAACCCGTTCGCGGAAAGCCCGATGGGCGCCAAGGGCCTGATGCAGGTGATGGCCAAGGTCCACCACGACAAGTTCCAGGAAGTCGGCGGCGCCCAGGCTGCGCTCAATCCAGTGGCCAACATCCGTGTCGGCGCCCTGATCCTGAAGGATTACGTCAAGCGCACCGGCTCGGTCGAAGGCGGCCTCAAGACCTACGTCGGCGCGGCCGACATGGACAGCGATTCCGGCTACGGCGCCAAGGTGCTGGCCGAATACAAGCGCCTGAAACTGGTTGCCGGCGGCAAGAAAGTCCCGACCAACACCCCCGCCGCCCCGGCGCAGATGGTGGTCAAGTCGGCGCCCGCCGCCCCGGCCGCATCGAAAGCCGAGGAACCGGCAGCACCCGCCGAACCGCACGTGGAAGCGCTGGCGACGCTGTAACGCGAACAACGTTCACTCCTCATGGCCACCCTCGCGGTGGCTTTTTTTATGGAGTCGGGACGGTTGTGCACCGTGCGCTCATGGCAATCGAAATCGCTGCGCACCGTAGGGTGGACTCCTGAGTCCACGCGTTACGATGGTTGATAGCCTGCGACGTCGGGCTTCCCTGCGGCTGATCCTCACCACGTTCCACTCACCGTTTGCGGTCTCACGGACGGAGTATGCCCGTGCTTAAGCACGAACGCGTGGACTCCGGAGTCCACCCTACAGTGCGCCACCGTCACAGGCCAGCACAAACAAAAAAGCCACCACGCTTGCTCCGCGTGGTGGCTTTTTGCCGCCCTACTATATATAGAGGGAAATCAGCGGCGGGCGTCGGCGCCGACTTCTTCCGGACGCAGCTGCGATGCCAGCTTGTCGAGCACGCCGTTGACGTACTTGTGGCCGTCGATACCGCCGAACGACTTGGTCAGCTCGACCGCTTCGTTGATGACGACGCGGTACGGGATTTCCGGGTGGTTCTTCAGTTCGTACGCGCCCAGCAGCAGCACGCCGTGCTCGATCGGCGACAGTTCGGCCACGCCGCGGTCGATCAGTGGGGCGATCGATTCGCGCAGTTCGACCGAGGTCGAGATGGTGCCGTTCAGCAGCGACGAGAAATACTCGCCGTCGGCCTTGTCGAAGCCGTGGGCGGCGCGGATGTTGTTGGCCACCTTGGTCGATGGCTCGTTGTTCAGCAGCCATTGATACAGGCCCTGGAGCGCGAACTCGCGCGCGCGGTGGCGCGGGGTGCGGTTCTTGCTCGGGTTGGCGTGGGTAGTCTTTTCCATATCTTCGTCCCTTACTCTTCTTCTTCCTCGGGGTGCAGCTCTTCCAGCGCCAGCAGCAGGTTGGCCATCTCGACCGCGACCTTGGCCGCGTCGGCACCCTTTTCCGCCATGCGTACTTCGGCCTGCTCGTCGGTCTCGGTGGTCAGCACCGCATTCGCGATCGGGATGCCGTAGTCCAGGCCGATGCGGGTGATGCCGGCGCCCGACTCGTTCGAGACCAGCTCGAAGTGGTAAGTCTCGCCGCGGATGACGGCGCCGAGCGCGATCAGGGCGTCGAACTGCTGGGTCTCGGCCATCTTTTGCAGGGCCAGCGGGATTTCCAGCGCGCCCGGCACGGTCACGTGCAAAATGTCCTCGTCGGCCACGCCCAGGTGTTTCAGTTCAGCCAGGCAGGACGACAGCAGGCCATGCCCGACGTCGGCATTGAAGCGCGCCTGCACGATCCCGATGCGCAGGTCCTCGCCTGTCATGTTGCTCTCATAAGTTCCTACCGTCATGGCTGCCCTCTTTCGTATTTGTCGTTAAATAATAATGGATCCTACAGCGTCTCGAAGCCTCGAGAAACCGTAGCGAGCGGAAGAAATTTCGGTCGAGAAGCGGAGCTGTACAAGCGTACAGCGAGCATCGCAGACCGAAAGTTCGACGCGCAGTAGGTTTATCGAGGCTTAAGCCACAGGACTGGCGATGTAGCCGGTCACCTCGAGATCGAAACCGGTCATCGACGGCATCTTGCGCGGATTGGCCAGCAGCTTCATCTTGCCCACGCCCAGTTCCTTCAGGATCTGGGCGCCGATGCCGTAGGTGCGCAAGTCCATCGTCGCCGCGCGCCCGGTCGGACGTGCGCCCGGTGCGTCGAGCGACGTAAACTGCGCGAACAGCTGCTCGGCCGTCTCGCCGCAGTTGAGCAGGACGACGACGCCCGATTCGCTGCGCTTGATCGCGTCCATCGCCGAGGCCATGGTCCAGGAGTGGGTGGTGGCGCGGTGTTCCAGCACGTCCAGAATCGACACCGGCTGGTGCACGCGCACCAGGGTTTCGACCTCGCGCTGCACGCTGCCGTGGACCATCGCCAGGTGCGCGCTGCCGCTCGGCTTGTCGCGGTAGGCGATCAGCTGGAATTCGCCGTGGGCGGTGTTCAGGGTGCGCTCGGCAACGCGCTCGACCAGGCTCTCGTTCTCGCTGCGGTAATGGATCAGGTCGGCAATGGTGCCGATCTTGAGGTTGTGTTCCTTGGCGAACTCGATCAGGTCCGGCAGGCGTGCCATGGTGCCGTCTTCCTTGATGATCTCGCAGATCACCGAGGCCGGGGTCAGGCCGCCCATCTCGGTCAGGTCGCAGCCCGCTTCGGTGTGGCCGGCGCGCATCAGGACGCCGCCCTTCACTGCGCGCAACGGGAAGATGTGGCCCGGCTGCACCAGGTCGTCCGGCTTCGCGCCGCGGTTGACGGCCACCTGGATGGTACGCGCGCGGTCGGCCGCCGAGATACCGGTGGTGACGCCTTCGGCCGCTTCGATCGAGACCGTGAAATTGGTGCCGAACGAGGTGCCGTTGCGAGTCGTCATCATCGGCAGCGCCAGACGGTCGCAGATGTCTTCCGACAGGGTGAGGCAGACCAGGCCGCGCGCGTGGCGGATCATGAAATTGATCGCCTCGGGCGTGACGAAGTCGGCTGCCAGGACCAGGTCGCCCTCGTTTTCGCGGTCTTCTTCGTCGACCAAAATGACCATGCGGCCGGCGCGAAGTTCGGCAACGATTTCCTGGGTGCTGGAGATAGACATGCGGATTTCCTCTGTTCGGTACTTGATTCGGTGACGCAGCGTGCGTAATCCGCTATTTTAAAGGATTTACCGGCGTCCGACCGGGTCGATGCGAGGAACCCGACCCGACAATGGGGGCGGCAAGCGGTAATTGAACACACGGGAAACCATAGAGCGTTGCACATGTGCAACAAAATACAATTGTTCAAAATCAATTGTTAAATACTATGTTTTAATAAGCAACTTTGTGGTGTTTGCGACATCCAGAGGATTATGATTCATCACAGTCAGGTCTACGTGCCGGCGTGCTGCCGCCGGTGCATTCATGGAGTTGTCATGCCGGTACCGCTATTCGTCTGTCAGTGCGCCGCCGCAGCGCGGGAGACCCACTGATGGCCACCATCCTCATCGTCGATGACCGTCCGAGCAACCGCGCCTACCTGCTGGCCCTGCTCGGCTTCACCGAACACCGCCTGCTCGAAGCCGAAGACGGCGCCGCCGCCCTGCAGCTGGTGCGCAGCGAGCGCCCCGACCTGATCATCACCGACATCCTGATGCCGACCATGGACGGCTACGAGTTCGTCCAGCGCCTGCGCGCCGACCGCGCCCTGGCCGCCACCCGCGTGATCTTCTATTCCGCCGTCTACGCCGAGCGCGAGACGGTGGCCATGGCGCGCAGCTGCGGCGTGCAGACCGTGCTGTCCAAGCCGTCCGACCCGCAGGACATCATGGCGGCCGTGAATGCCGAATTGGGACTGTCGGCGGCGGCCGCCGACGCGGCACTGTCCACGGCGCGCGAGGAACGCCATCCGGCCCTCGCATCGGCGCCCGCGCAGGCCACGCCGCCGGGCGACAGCCGCCTGGCCACACGCCTGGCCGCACTCGAGGACATGTGCCTGCGCCTGGCCGGCGAACGCCGCGTCGACGGCCTGGCCGCCGGCTTCCTGCAGGCCGCGGCAACCATCCTCGACGCCGACCAGCTGGCCGTGTGCCTGCTCGAGAGCGACGAACGCACGGTCTGCCACCTGGACGCGCGCGGCTTCGATGCCGCTCCCCTGCTGGCGCATGCGACCGGCACCCGCCTGCCGGGCGCGCTGCTGCAATCGCGCCAGGCCCTGCTGCTGGCCGAGGGCGACCCGCTGCTGGGCACCCTGCCGCCCGCCCTGCCGCGCTGCGGTTCCTTCCTCGGCCTCGCGGTGCGCGACCAGCGCCACCTGTACGGCTGGCTGTACCTGCTGCGCGCCCCGAGCGCGGCGCCGTTCGGGCCGGACGACGCTCACTGGGCCTCGGCCCTTGGCGCCCACCTGGCGGTCGCCTACGAAAACCTGAACCTGTACGGCGTGGTGCAGCGCCACGCCGCCCAGCTCCAGCTGGAAGCGACCGCACGCGCCGAGGCCGACGCCGCCTTGCGCGAGAGCGAACACCGCCTGGAGCTGGCGCGCCAGGTGTTCGACAGCACCCAGGAAAGCATCATGATGACCGACGCCTGCGCCAACATCGTCGCGGTCAACCCTGCCTTCGAGCGCATCACCGGTTATCGCGAGGCCGATGTGCTGGGCCTGAATCCGCGCCTGCTGCGCTCGGGCCGCCACGAAGCCTGCTTCTACCGCGCCATGTGGGACAGCCTGGAACAGCATGGCCAGTGGCGCGGCGAGATCTGGAACCGGCGCAAGAACGGCGAAGTCTACCCCGAGCGCATGAGCATCAGCGCGGTGCGCGACGAAGCCGGCAAGCTGACCGCCTACGTCTCGGTGTCGACCGACATGTCGGCGCTGAAGGCAGCCCACAACCAGCTCGACTTCCTGTCGAACCACGACGCCCTGACCCGGCTGCCGAACCGTTCGCTGTTCCACGACCGCCTGCAGCAATCGATCGCCGCGGCGCGCCGCGACGGCAGCCAGCTGGCGCTGCTGCTGGTGAACGTCGACCGCCTCTCGCGCATCAACGACAGCCTCGGGCACAGCGCCGGCGACGCCCTGCTGCGCGAAGTGGCGCGCCGCGCCAGCGCGGTCGCCGGTCCCACCGACACCGTCGCGCGCCTGTCGGGCGACGAATTCGTGCTGCTGACCAGCTGCGACGATACCGAAGACATCATCTTCACCGCCCAGCGCCTGATCGAGGCGATCGCCCAGCCGCATTCGGTGGACGGCCACGACGTCGTCGTCACCGGCAGCGTCGGCATCAGCGTGTTCCCGCGCGACGGCGACATGCCGGGCGACCTGCTCAAGGCCGCCGACGCCGCGCTGGCGCACCAGAAGGATGCCGGCCGCAATGGCTTCCGCTTCTTCAAGGGCGAGATGAATGCCCAGGCGATGCGCTGGCTGGCGCTGGAAACGCGCCTGCGCCGCGCCATCGGCCAGGCCGAACTGGCGCTGCACTTCCAGCCGCAGGTGGCCTGCGCCGACGGGCGCGTGCTCGGCATGGAAGCGCTGCTGCGCTGGCACAGTTCGGAACTGGGCCGCGTCTCGCCGGCCGACTTCATTCCGCTGGCCGAGGACACCGGCCTGATCCTGCCGATCGGCGACTGGGTGATCCGCCAGGCCTGCCTGCAGAACAAGGCCTGGCAGGACGCCGGCCTGCCCTGCGTGCCGGTGGCGGTGAACGTCTCGGCGCACCAGTTCAAGGCCGGCACCGTGCCCGCCGTGGTGCGCGCGGCGCTGGCGGAGTCCGGCCTGGAAGCGCGTTACCTGGAAGTCGAACTGACCGAAAGCGTCATGATGGGCGACACCAGCGCGGCCGAAGCCCAGCTGGCCGAACTGCGCGCGATGGGCGTGTCGCTCTCGCTCGACGATTTCGGCACCGGCTACTCATCGCTCGGCTACCTGTCGCGCTTCTCGCTCGACAAACTGAAGATCGACCAGGCGTTCGTGCGCAACATCACCACCGACCCGCGCAGCGCGGCCATCGCGCAGGCCACGATCGCGCTGGCCGAAGGCCTGGCGCTGCGGGTGGTGGCCGAAGGCGTCGAGACGCTCGACCAGCGCGACTTCCTCGGCCGCATCGGCTGCCAGGTGCTGCAGGGTTACCTCTACAGCCAGCCGCTGCCGGCGCGCGAAATGGCCTTGCTGTTGCAGGCGGGACGCGTGGCGGTGTGAAGTGCCACGAAGGTGCGGGCGGCCGTTACAATGGCCGCTCGACGCCTTTCCATGGACACCCCGATGTTCCGCCACCTTCTTCGTCATTTCTGTTTAGTCGCAGTTCTCCTCACCCATTCCCTTGTCGCCGGCGCCGCCCTCAAGCTGGACGCGCCGATCCCGGTCGGGCCGCAGGTCAAGGTCGGCAAGCTGGCCAACGGCCTGACCTACTACATCCAGAAGAACACGCGCCCCGAACGCCGGCTCGAACTGCGCCTGGTAGTAAAAGCCGGCTCGATCCTGGAAGACGAGGACCAGCAGGGACTGGCCCACTTCGTCGAGCACATGGCCTTCAACGGCAGCACGAATTTCAAACAGCATGAGCTGATCGACTACCTGCAATCGATCGGCGTCAAGTTCGGGGCCGACCTGAATGCCACCACCTCGTTCGACGAAACCGTCTACATCCTGCCGATCCCGCTCGACCGTCCGGACAACCTGAAGCAGGCCTTCCGCGTGCTGGAAGACTGGGCCCACGGCATCAGCTTCGACGATGCCGCGATCGACAAGGAGCGCGGTATCGTGCTCGAGGAACTGCGGCTCGGCAAAGGCGCGGGCGACCGCATCGGCAAGCAGCTGTACCCGAAGATCTTCAACGGTTCGCGCTATGCCGAACGCCTGCCCATCGGGAAGGAAGAGGTGCTACGCAACTTCAAGCCCGACACCCTGCGCCGCTACTACCGCGACTGGTACCGGCCCGACCTGATGGCGGTGGTGGCGGTCGGCGACGTCGACCCGAAGACGATCGAAAGCCTGGTCAAGGCGCATTTCTCGAAGCTGAAGAACCCGGTGCCGGCGCGTCCCCGGGCCTACGCCGCCATTCCGCGCCGCGAAGAGACCGAAGCGGTGGTCGTCACCGACCGCGAGGCCGGCGGCAACAGCATCCTGGTGCGCTATCCGATGCAACCGGTGCGCGAACCCGACACCGTGCGCGGCTACCGCCAGCAGATGGTCGAGGGCCTGTTCAGCGGCATGCTGAGCGCGCGCCTGCAGGAGCTGTCGCAGCTGCCCGAGCCGCCTTTCCTGCGCGGCGGCAGCGGCGTCGGCTCGCTCACGCCCTTCTATAAATCCTTCAATGCCAGCGCCTCGATCGGTCCCGGCGGTGCACCGAAGGCGATCGCCGCCCTGGTGCGCGAAAACGAGCGCGTGCGCCGCTACGGCTTCGGTGCGGCCGAACTCGAACGCGCGCGCAAGGACATGCTGCGCAGTTACGAGCGCCTGTACAACGAACGCGAGAAGACCGACTCGCGTGCCTATGTCGCCGAGTACATGCGCAACTTCCTGCAGCAGGAACCGATTCCCGGCATCGCCGCCGAATACCGCTACGCCACCGAACTGCTGCCGGGCGTGACGCTCGACGAAATCAACGCCTATGCGCGCCGCACGATCCCCGCCAACTCCGGCAAACTGGTGATCTATACCGGCATCGAGCAGCGCGACACGCCGCCGCCGAGCGGCGAATCCCTGCTCGCGGCGCTGGCAGCGGCGGAGCAGGCCGAGGTTGCGCCCTACGAGGAAAAGTCGCTCGCCACCGAGTTGCTGGCGCAGCCGCCGGCGGGCGGCAGCATCGTCGCCGAGCGCGAGGACAAGGCCCTGGGCCTGACGTACCTGACGCTGTCGAACGGCGTCAAGGTGATCCTGAAACCCACCGACTTCCGCAACGACCAGGTCGTGATGAGCGCGGCGCGCTTCGGCGGCCAGAGCCTGTACGGCGACGCCGACATCGTCAACGCCCGCTACGCCAACGCGATCGTCGCCAGCATGGGCCTGAAAGACTATTCGCCGCTCGACCTGTCGAAAGTCCTGGCCGGAAAAGCAGCCGCGGTCACCTTCGGCCTGGCCGGCTACAGCGAAGTGGTGGGGGCCTCCTCGGGCGCGACCGACATCGAAACCATGCTGCAGCTGCTGTGGCTGCGCTTCGACGCCGTGCGCCGCGACGAAGACTTGTTTAAATCCTTCATCGGCAAGCAGGTGGAAGCCGCACGTAACCGCCTGGCCCAGCCGGGCGCGCGTTTCGGCGACACCATCGCCGCCACGCTGTACGGCAACCACCCGCGCGCGCCGCGCCCGCTGCGTCCCGAAGAATTCGCCCAGATCGACCTGGACCGCAGCATCGCGATCTACCGCGAACGCTTTTCCAGCGCCAAGGACCTTACCTTCGTCATGGTCGGCAGTTTCGATCCGAAGAAGGTCAAGCCGCTGCTGGCGACCTGGCTCGGCAGCCTGCCGACGCCCGACATCCCGACCGCCTGGCGCGACGTCGGCCTGCGTCCGGTCAAGGGCGTGGTCAAGCGCGCCGTCTACAGCGGCGCCGAGCCGAAGAGCACGATCTCGCTCACCTTCACCGGCGAGGCGCCGTTCTCGGAAGCCGAGCAGATGCGCCTGCAGGCGCTGGTCGAAGTGCTCAACATCCGCATCATCGAGGTGCTGCGCGAGCAACTGTCGATGATCTACGGCGGCAGCGCCGGCGGCCAGCTGGCGCGCATCCCGTATGGCCACTACACGCTCTCCGTCAACTTGCCGACCGGCCCGGAAAACGTCGACAAGGTACTGGCCGCCACCTTCGCCGAATTCGAGCGCCTCAAGCGCGAAGGGCCGAGCGCCACCGACCTGGCCAAGGTCAAGCAGAACTGGATCCAGAACTACCGCCGCGCGCTGCGCGAAAACGGCTACTGGCTCGGGCGCATCCAGTCGGCGCTGCTGGACGGGACCGACCCGGCCGCGATCCTGACGCACGAAGAGCGCGTGAATGCGCTGGCCGCCAGCGAGGTGCAGGAAGCGGCGCGGCGTTACCTGAACACGGAGAATTACGTGCAGGTGGTGCTGTATCCGGAGACGAAGGTGGAGGCGCCGGTGCAGGCGGCCGCCACGCAGGAAACGCCGGCTGTTCCGGCAAACTGAAGGATGTAGGGTGGGCGCCCCGTGCTCACCCTACCTCTATTTAATACTTCTCGAACCACGCCACCGTGCGCCGGCGCTGGTCGAGCTGGTGCTCCGGCTTGCGAATCGCATGCCAGGTTGCGACGCTCGAATGTTTCAATCTCCTGAAACGTTGCGGTATTCATGGGAACAACCACGTGGGCACAAGTGCCCACCCTACGTCGCTCCGGTCAATGCCGGCGGGTTTATTTCAAATATTTTTCGAACCACGCCACCGTGCGCCGGCGCTGGTCCAGCTGATGCTCCGGCTTGCGAATCGCATGCCCTTCGCCGTCGTAGATCACCAGCGTGGTCGGCGTGCCGATCGCGCGCAGGCCGTGCCAGAATTCCATCGACTGCACCGCCGGCGTCTCGACGTCGCGCTCGCCGACGTACAGCAGGGTCGGTGTCGTCGCGTGCTTGATCGATTCGATCGGCGAGGCGGCGCGATAGATGGCGGGATCGTCGTACATGGCGGCGCCGAAGAACGGCACCATCCACTGGTCGATGCCGTTCTGGCCGTAGTAGCTGATCCAGTTGGCGATGCCGGCGCCGGCCACCGCCGCCTTGAAGCGCTTGCTGTGGGTGACGCCCCACATCGTCATGAAGCCGCCGTAGGAGTGGCCCATCAGGCCCAGGCGCTCGCCGTCGACCGGCGCCTGGGCGATGACGGCGTCGACCCCGGCCAGGATGTCGCGCCAGTCGCCGCCGCCGAAGTCGCGCCGGTTCGCCTGCGTGAACGCCAGGCCCTGGCCATAGCTGCCGCGCGGGTTCGGCTGGAATACGTAGAAGCCGCGCTCGACCAGCTCGCGCACCAGCGGGTTGCCGAAGTCGCCCGGCGCGACATAGCGCGGCGTCGCCGCCGATGCCGGCCCGCCGTGCACGATCACCACCAGCGGGTGCTTGACGCCCGCGCGCGGGTTGATCGGCCCGATCAGCCAGCCCTGGCTGCGCAGTCCCTCGTTGGTCCAGGTCAAGCTGCGGCTGGCCACCTGCGGCGCGAAACCGGCATTCTCGTGCGTGATCGGCGCAAGTGTCGGCAAGCGCCCGGCCACGATGCGCGGCGCCTGCTCCCAGGTTTCGTGCACCGACACCGCCGAACTGCCGTCGGCGCTGAACACGATGCGCCCGTCGCCCGAGCCGTTCGCGGTGACGGCGCCGCGCCACAGCGTGCGCGTGCTGCGTGCCTGCGGATCGATCGCCACCACCGCCATCTCGCTCCCCTGCAGGTTTGACGCGAGCAAGCTGCTGCCCTTCCACGCCAGGCCATTGAACGAGCCCGCATAACCCGGCGTCACGTCGACCGGTTCGCCGCCGGCCAGCGGCACCGTGAAGACGTCGCCGCCGACCGAGCCGAAGTCGCTCATCAGGCCGCCGACAAAGGCGACGCTGCGCCCGTCCGGCGACACGTGCGGCAGGCTGACCTGCATCTTCGGCGCGGCGACGATGCGCAGCGCGCCGCTGTTTACGTCGATATGCCCGAGCGTGGCGACCCACCAGTTGTTGTCGCCGTTGCCCCGGGCGCTGGTGGCGACGAAGCCGCGGCCGTCGGGCGTCCAGTCGTACTCATACACGTACACGTCGGGCGGCGACACCAGGCGCAGCGCCCCGCCCCGGCTCGGCACCAGCGCGATGCGCTGCGCGTCCTCGCTGACGCCGATCTCGCCGACCTGGCGCGCGCCCGCCTCCACGGCCCCGGTCTGCTTCTTCGCGTCGACCGTCGCCAGCAGCGCGATGCTGGCGCCGTCGGGCGACCAGCGCGCCGTGTTCGCCACGCCCTTGACGGTGGCCGCCGCGATCATTTCGCCACCGCGCGCCACCCACAGCGTCGCGCTGCCCGCCGCGCGGTCGGCGCCGATAAAGGCGAGTGCCTTGCGGTCCGGCGACCAGGTCGGGAAATCGTAGCTGCAGGCGGCGCAGGGATCGTATTCGGCCGTGATGCGGCCGCTGGCGGCGTCGCGCACGACGATGCGCCCATGCGCGCGCTGGCCGGAAATGCCGGGATCGCTCCATTCGACCGCGACCACCGCTTCGCCGCCGCCACTGATCGCCACCTGGCGGTACTCGCGCATCTCAGCACTGTGCACAAAGCCGCCGCCCAGCAAACAGGCCGCCAGCGCGGCCCGCGACATCACATCCGTTACCCTCATCTCATCTCCTGGTCATGCCTGCCGCCGCTGCAGGAATTCCAGCGGGGCGAGCTTATGTTCGATAGCCAGGCAGTCTACGTGGTTTTCGGTGCGTCGCGAGCGCAACAACTTCCATGCAAGAGGAATAATCTTACTTGCACTTAACAAATTCGGTGGCGGATTGTTGACGCAGAGCTAGAGTGAAGGTTAGACCTCAGCTGGAGTTGACGATGATCTACAAGGATAGCGACAACAAGATGCCCATCGTCGCGATTTTGCAGCGCATGCTGGCGCTGGCCGGTCCCGACAAGCGCCCGCTGATCGAGCGCGAGCTGCGCATGATGCGCGCCGGGATGAACGCCGAGCGCGACGCGACGGCCCTGATCGACATGCACCTGAAGGATTCGACGCGGACCGCCGTGGTGCACGACCTGCGCCTGGTGGCGAACGATGGCGCAGCAGCCCGGATCGACCACCTGCTGATCCACCGCTCGCGCCGCTTCTACCTGCTCGACACGGGACATTTCGCGCATGGCCTGAAGATCACGGAAGACGGCGACTTCCTGCGCAGGAACGAAACGACGAAAACGCTCGAGCCGATGCCCTCGCCGCTGGACGCGCTGGCGCGCCAGGTCCCGGTGCTGCGCGACGTGCTCGAACCCTTCGGCCTGGACGATGCGCCGGTCGACACGCTGGTGCTGCTGGCGCCGAACGCACGCATCGAGCGCCCGCGCCGCTTCGACAGCGCGCGCGTGATGAAGGCCGACCAGTTCCTGGAAAAGCTGAACGCCAGCGCCGACAATCCACAAGCCGCGACGGTCCAGGGCTACCTGAAGCGCACCAGCATGTCGTCCGGCTCGATCGGCGACATCGCCGCGCGCCTGACCGCCCTGCACCGGCCGTCGACGGCGGACACCATGATCCGCTTCGGGTTGCGGCGCGACGCACCAGCAGCATCAGGACGCGCAAGCAGTGTAGAGCGCCCCGATCCGGTCGATCAGACCTTCGCGGCCGAGAGCATGCGCTCGACGTAGCGCGCAATCAGGTCGATCTCCAGGTTCACCTTCGAACCCGCGCGCAGGTGCTTGAGCGTGGTGACCTCGATCGTGTGCGGGATCAGGTTGATCGAAAAGCGGCAGACCTTGGCGCCCTCGACCGTCAGGTCGTCGACCCGGTTCACGGTCAGCGACACGCCGTTGACCACGACCGAGCCTTTATAGGCGAGGAACCTGGCCAGTTCCCACGGTGCGTCGATGACCAGTTCATGCGATTCGCCCACCGGTTCGAAGCTGTGCACTTGCCCCAGTCCGTCGACGTGACCCGAGACCAGGTGGCCACCCAGGCGTTCGGCCAGGGTCAGCGCCTTTTCCAGGTTGACTTCGCCCGGCGCGTCGAGGCCCGCCGTCTTGCTCAGGCTTTCGCGCGAGACGTCGACGGCGAAGCTCGATGCGGTCTTGTCGACCACGGTCATGCAGGCGCCGTTGATGGCGATCGAGTCGCCCAGCGCGACGTCGGCCAGCGCCAAGCCGCCGGCGTCGATCTGCAGGCGCACGCCGGCGTCTTCTCCACCCGCCAGCGGCGAGACCTCGTTGATGTTGCCGACGGCGGCGACGATTCCAGTAAACATGCAGCGATTCCTTCAGGTTAGTTCGTAGTATCCAGTCTTGCCAGGATGCGCAGGTCGGCCCCGACCGGCGTTACGGCGTGAAAGCGCAGGGCGATCTTGTCGGCCAGGCGGCTCAGGGGCGGCAGCGCGAACATGCCCTGCCCGGCGCCGATCAGGCTGGGCGCCAGGTAGACCAGCAGTTCGTCGACGCAGCCTTCGCGCACCAGAGAAGCGTTCAGTTTCGAGCCGGCTTCCACATGCACTTCGTTGATCTCGCGCCGGCCCAGTTCCAGCATCAGGGCCGGCAGGTCGACCTTGCCGCCGGCATTCGGCAGCAGGATGACCTCATGCCCGGCCGCGCGCAGCAGCGCTTCTTTTTCGGGATGCGGCACGGCGGCGACGATCCAGCACGGCTCGCCTTCCAGGATGCGCGCGTCGAGGTCGATCTCGAGGCGGCTGTCGACAATGACGCGGCGCGGCTGGCGCGGTGTGTTCACGCCACGCACCGTCAGCTGCGGATCGTCCGCCTTGACGGTGCCGATGCCGGTCAGGATCACGCAGGCGCGCGCGCGCCAGGCATGGCCGTCCTGGCGTGCCTCCGGCCCCGTGATCCACTGGCTTTCGCCATTCTCGAGCGCCGTCATGCCGTCCAGGCTGGCCGCCGTTTTCAGGCGCACCCAGGGACGCTGCCTGCGCATGCGCGAGAAGAAGCCGATGTTCAGCTCATGCGCCTCATCGGCCAGCAGGCCGGATGCGGTGTCGATGCCGGCCGCTTCCAGCTGCGCCATGCCGCGCCCGGCCACCAGCGGATTCGGGTCGCCCATCGCCGCCACCACGCGCTTGAAACCCGCTTCGATCAGCGCATTCGAGCATGGCGGGGTGCGGCCGTAGTGGCTGCAGGGTTCGAGGGTGACGTAGGCCGTCGCCCCGCGCACGTCGTTGCCGCGTGCGGCCGCGTCGCGCAGGGCCTGGATCTCGGCATGGTCCTGGCCGGCCGGCTGGGTGTGGCCCGCGCCGATCACCTCGCCACCCTTCACGATCACGCAGCCCACGCGCGGGTTGGGCGCGGTGATATACATGCCTTTGGCGGCCCATTCCAGGGCCAGCGCCATGCCTTCGGTATCGTTCGTGATCTGCACAGTGTTCTTGATAGCTTTAATCCGGTGCTTCGGCGCCGTCGCAATTGTCGTCGCGCGCGGGATTGCAGGCGCGCGCCCGGCCCAGCATGTTGATTTTAATACGGCGGATGGCGCCGCCGTGAAACAGCGACAGCGTGCCCCAGCGCGCCGCGCCGCTGTTGGCGGCGCTGCAGCTGCGCCCGGCGCCATTGTAGGCGATGTAATACGGGGCTGCAGGACTGGTGAAGGAGAAGACGGTATCGAAGCCGCTCGGCAGGGCCTCGTGCACGGCGAGGATGGCGTCGGCCGGGCCCGGTGCGCCATCGCCGTCGCGGTCGACGAACACGGTCCAGCCCTGCGCCCAGTCGACGCCGGCCCCATCGCGCGGGGTCAGGATGACGCGCTCGTTGCGCGCGATCGCCTGCGCCCGCGCCATGCCGATCGCGCCGAACAGGTCGTTGGTGGCCGTGCGCAGCTGCTGGGCGCGCAGCAGTGCGCCGAGGTCGGGCGCGGCGACGGCCAGCAGCACGGCAGCCACCGCGGTCACGATCAACAGTTCGGTCAGCGAAAATGCACGCTGGGCCTTCATGGCCAGCAGCGTTCCGACTCGCCGCTGGCGCCCTGCTCGCCCGTGCTGCGCAAGGTGAGTGCGCCACATTCGGGGTCGGCAAAACGGGCGTCGACGTTCGCCGTGCCGGGACGGGCGCGCAACTGCACGCAGTCGCGCAGATCGCTGTCCGGACAGGCTTGCGCCTCGAGCTCATAGGCGCTGGTGGCGGCCGCATTCCCCGACCACCAGGGCAGTCCGTCCACCGGCGCCGTCCGCGAAAAGGCGACATAGGTGTGGTGCAGCGCGTGGTGCTGTTCTTGCTGCTGCATCGCGGTGATCAGGGCGACCTTGCCTTCCATGCGCCGGGCCTTGGCCAGGTAGCCGGCATAGCCAGGGTATGCAATGCCGGCCAGTACCGACAGGATGAGGAGCACGACCATCACTTCGATCAGGGTAAAACCGCGCATGCGCGACATGGTTGTTCTCCAATGGTTGTTTTTCCAATACGGGGTTCAGGACGCGGCGCGATGCAGTTCGGGCCAGTTGGCAATCTCGCGCCAGCCCAGGCGCTTGCCGGGCTGGCCGTCGGCGGCGCGCCGGTAATGGCTCTGCAGGACGACGACGGTATTCGGGTCGGCGCCGACGCCGAGCGCGGTGATGCGAAACAGCGGCTGGGTGCCCGCCAGCAGTTCGACCAGGTAGCGCGGCGCCGCCGCCGGCAAGGTGCCGGCCCCGGTTGGCAACGTGCGCCCGCTGAAGCGGCCATACTCGACGCCAGCCATGCCCGCCAGGTCGGCCGCTTGCCACACCGGCGGCGCAGCGCCGACCGCCGTCTTGCACAGGCCTTCCTTTTCGGCCTGGCCGCCGCAGCGCTCGTCGAACGCGTTCGCATCCAGCGTGGCAAAAATCGCGGTCCGCGGCGAGGTCGGACCGGCCGCGCCGTCGATGTCACGCTCGGCATCGATCAGCGCCGCCTCGGCCGCCGCATGGGCCACCTGGCGGTCGCGTTCGTAGCGCGCCGATTTGGCGCCGGCCAGCGCGGCGCGCGCCGCCGACAGCGACATCATCAGCATCGCCAGCATCAGGACCAGCATGGTCACGAGCGCCGCGCCGCGCTCGGAGCGCTCCGAATGAATGTGTCGCATGGCCGGCTCAGGGCTGGGCCGCGCCAACTGCGAACACGGCCGTGAACAGCCGGCGCGAAGGTGCCGGCCCGGTACCTCGCAGGTCCGCCGCCGTCAGCAGGACGCCGGGATCCGATCCCGCCTGCGCCACAGCGTAGTCCGGGCCGAACAGCGCATAAGCAGCCGGTTGTACAGGCGCGGCCGAGGGACGTTCCCCGTGCAGCAGCAGCGCCACCTGCACGCTGGCGATGCGCTTCCACCAGGTCTTTGCGTTGAGTTCCGCCTGGCTTCCGCCTGTCAGCGGCAAGGCGGCATCGAGCGCGGCCAGTGCGCCGGCGTTCACGTAGCGGTTCGGCGTGCCATCAGGCGGCGTGTCGGTGTCGAGGCCATACAGCACCTGGAAGCCGTCGACGCCGGCCACCACCGCGTCCGCGCTCCAGTTGCTGGCGCCGCGGTACTTGCAGCGCAACTCGGCCAGACCATCGCCATTGCGGGCGACATAGAAGATGCTCCAGCCCTCCTCCGCCTCGTGCACGGGGAAGCCGGCGCAGTCGGTCACGCTGCCGTCGCCGTCGGGTGCCGCGCCGGCGCCGGGGTAGCGCACCGCCAGCACGTCGCTGCCGTTGATCGCCGTTTCCAACGGGTTGTCGATGCCGCTGCCCGTCTTGACGAGGGAACGGTTGTCGAGGCCTGCGAGCGGCGCCGGCAAATCGTTGGCGGGCGCCGCTCCGCCCAGGCGTTCCCAGTCGATGAAGGCACCCTGCCTGACGGCGCGCCCGATCAGCGCCAGCGCATAGCGTCCGCCGTCATCGATGGCCGCCGCGTCTTCATGCGCGACATAGGATTTGTTGGCGCCGATCATCAGCACGCCGCCGGCCAGCAGCACGCCCAGGCCGAGCGCGAGCGCGACCAGCAGTTCGGCCAGGGTCATGCCGCCTTGGGGCAGGCGCGAACGGCGCGGCTTCATCCCGCCACCACCATGGTGACCAGCGGCGTGAATGGCGGCGCCGGCGTGCCCGCCCTGGTCGGCAGGCGCCAGCCCAGCTTGACGACAACAGGTGCTCCGGCGCCGCCGCTGCAAGCCCATTCAAAGGCCTGCAAGGCGGCATTCCAGCCGCCGCTGTCGCGGCAGACCGCGATGCGCCCGCCGGGAAAGGCGGCATGCACGCTGCGCGCCGCCTCGAACAGATCGTAGGCGGCCAGTTGCGCCGGGTCGCAGTCGGCGCTGCCGAAGCATTGCAGCGGCGGCGCGGCGGGTGCGCCGGCGGCGGCATCGTAGTCGAACTGGAGGTAGGGATTGGCGCCGTCGGGCAGCGCCATCCGGGCGGCGTTGACGCGCATGCGCGCACCGAGCGAGGCGGCCAACTGCACGGCTTCGGATTCGAGTGCGGCCTGCTGGCGCAGGCGCGCGCTGGCTACCTGCGTGCTTGCCGCGCCGACGACGCCGAGCGCCAGCACGAACATGGCAACGAGCACCTCGATGAGCGTGAAACCGCTCGAGCGACGACGCAGCAAGGAACACCTCCACAGTCAGGCGCGTCATTTCGCGCGGAACCGAGAAGTTATCAGTGCCTCAAGGCACACCTCTGCGCTCGCTCAAGCGTGCGCAGGCGGTGCAATCAGGCTTGATCTACTTGCGGGAGTGGCCCACTTCCACCAAAGCCTGCTGGAACTCTGCGAGATCCTTGAAGTCTTTATAGACGGAGGCAAAGCGGATGTAGGCGATTTCGTCCAGGCGCTTGAGCTCCTGCATCACCAGTTCGCCGACATAGCCGGTATCGACTTCGCGGCGGCCGCTGGTGAGCAGCTTTTCCTGGATCGAGGCGACCGCGGCGTCGATGGCTTCGGCCGAAACCGGGCGCTTGCGCAGGGCCAGCATCAGGCTGCCGCGCAGTTTGCTGCTGGCAAATTCGGTGCGGCTGCCGTTTTTCTTGACGATGATCGGCATCGACAGTTCGATGCGTTCGTAGGTGGTGAAGCGCTTGTCGCATTGCACGCAGCGGCGCCGGCGGCGGATGGCGTCGCCTTCCTCGGATACGCGCGTATCGAGGACCTGGGTGTCTTCATGCTGGCAGAACGGACATTTCATGGGGCGCCGATGGTGCTGGTGATGCAAAAGGAACGGCGCGGCTGGTGATGGAGCGCGCCGTTCCTGAACTCTACTACGTTTGCAGTGAAATGACGATTACGCCGCGTACACTGGGTACTTGTCGGTCAGCACCTTGACTTCCGCCTTGACGCGCTCGATGGTCGCGGCGTCGTGCGGATTGTCGAGCACGTCGGCGATCAGGTGGCCGACTTTGGTTGCGTCTTCTTCCTTGAAGCCGCGCGTCGTAAACGCCGGGCTGCCCAGGCGGATGCCCGAGGTCACGAACGGCTTTTGCGGGTCGTTCGGGATGCCGTTCTTGTTGCAGGTCATGTGCGCCTGGCCGAGGATGGCTTCCGCTTCCTTGCCGGTGAGGCCTTTCGCGCGCAGGTCGACCAGCATCACGTGGGCTTCGGTACGGCCCGACACGATACGCAGGCCGCGTGCGATCAAGGCGTCGGCCAGGGCCTTGGCGTTCTTGACGACTTGCTGCTGGTAAGCCTTGAATTCAGGCGACAGCGCTTCCTTGAAGGCGACGGCCTTGCCGGCGATAACGTGCATCAGCGGACCGCCCTGGATGCCGGGGAAAATCGCCGAATTGATCTGCTTTTCGAACTCGGCCTTCATCAGGATGATGCCGCCGCGCGGGCCGCGCAGCGATTTATGGGTGGTCGAGGTGACGAAGTCGGCGTACGGCACCGGATTCGGGTATTCGCCGGCGGCGATCAGGCCGGCGTAGTGGGCCATGTCGACCATGAAGTAGGCGCCGACTTCCTTGGCGACCCTGGCGAAGCGCTCGAAGTCGATGCGCAGCGCGAATGCCGATGCGCCGGCGATGATCATCTTCGGCTTGTGTTCGCGCGCCAGGCGTTCCATGGCTTCGTAATCGATGTCTTCCTGCTCGGTCAAGCCATAGGAAATGACGTTGAACCATTTACCCGACATGTTCAGCGCCATGCCGTGGGTCAGGTGGCCGCCTTCGGCCAGCGACATGCCCATGATGGTGTCGCCAGGTTTGAGCATGGCGAAGAACACGCCCTGGTTCGCCTGCGAACCCGAGTTGGCCTGCACGTTGGCCGCTTCCGCGCCGAACAGTTCCTTGACGCGGTCGATCGCCAGCTGCTCGGCGACGTCGACGTATTCGCAGCCGCCGTAGTAGCGCTTGCCCGGATAGCCTTCGGCATATTTATTCGTGAGCTGGGAACCCTGCGCTTCCATCACGGCCGGCGAGGTGTAGTTCTCGGACGCGATCAGCTCGATGTGATCTTGCTGACGGGTGTTTTCCTTCTGAATGGCGGCCCACAGTTCCGGGTCGACCTTGGCCAGCGTGTGATCTTTTGCAAACATGAACAAAACTCCAATCGATAAAGGAAAACCGGACAACGGCAGTGTTGGATCGGCAGGCGGCCCGGAATGCAGCCGGCCACGATGCAACGCACGCGACCATTGTCGGCTGCCCAGGCGAACGGCGGATGAAGTCTCACGTTCCCCGGTGGGTATCCACCTTTCCTGTAACGCCGTGGACGTTATAGTTTTTCGCCAGTTACGTGAGACATAAATGGACTGGAGATTGTATGTGAACTGTCGGCTCAGGGCAAGGAAAGCCCGGGCAGACCGGCAACGGCCATCGGCTGTCTGGCAAGATGGTCATTTCGGCTACAATCCTGAAGCTACTTCCACCCGAGGACTTCCACCATGATCGTTTTCATCACCGGCGCCTCCGCCGGATTCGGCGCCGAAATGGCGCGCACTTTCGTTCGCAACGGTCACCAGGTCGTGATGGCGGCGCGCCGCATGGACCGCCTCGACGCCCTGGCTGCCGAACTGGGCGAGTCCGCCCTGCCGGTCGAGATGGACGTGACCGACAAGGCCTCGATCGAGGAAGCGCTGGCGATGCTGCCGCAATCCTGGCGCCAGATCGACGTGCTGATCAACAACGCCGGCCTCGCGCTCGGCACCGCGCCGGCGCACGAAGCGCCCCTGGACGACTGGGAAACCATGATCGCCACCAACTGCAAGGGCCTGGTGACGATGACGCGCGCTGTCCTCCCGGCGATGGTCGGGCGCGGCAGCGGCCTGGTGATCAACCTCGGCTCCGTGGCCGGCCACTACCCTTACCCAGGCGGGAACGTCTACGGCGCAACCAAGGCCTTCGTCGAGCAGTTCACCCTGAACCTGCGCGCCGACCTGGTCGGCACCGGCGTGCGCGCCACCAACCTGGCGCCGGGCCTGTGCGGCGGCACCGAGTTCTCGAACGTGCGCTTCAAGGGCAACGACGAGGCGGCAGCAAAAGTGTACGAAGGCACGACGCCGCTGACGGCCAAGGATATCGCCGAGACCGCCTACTGGATCGCGACGCTGCCGGCGCATATCAACGTCAACAGCATCGAGATGATGCCGACGTGCCAGGGCTTTGCGCCGTTCAACATCAAGCGCGTCTAAGGTTTTGTCGGGTGGGGCACTCGTGCCCACGCGGTACGACGCTTGCGACATCGATGCATTCGAGGCCGACTTGCAGCCGCTGCGAACCATAAATCTGATATCGGCGCCGCCGAAGCAACCGCGTGGGCACAAGTGCCCACCCTGCAAAGGCAACTGCATCGCAGGCAATTGCACATGCATACACCCGCGTGCGCCCCACCTTCGATAATTGTGAGAAAGTGTTACAGTTGTTGTCCTGACAGCGTCCGCTCTCGTCTACTACGCGCGTTGACAGCATTTCAACCGAGCCCGCCCCAGTTGCGCTGCCCCAGCTGGTGTGTCTGCTAGCGTACATATACGCCTTAGCGTAAAATGTTTCCGATTATCACTTATGGCAGAGAAGATGCCTTCGCCTTTTACCTGGACAGTACGGGTCTATTACGAAGATACGGACGCGGGCGGTATCGTGTTTTACGCGAACTACCTGAAGTTTTTTGAACGCGCGCGCACCGAATGGTTGCGCGCCGCCGGCGTTGACCAGCAAAGCCTGATCGAGCGCGAAGGCGCCGCATTCGTCGTCAAGAACGCGAACATCGATTACCACGCCCCTGCCCGCCTCGACGACGAACTCACCCTGACGCTGACGGTCGAAAAGCTCGGCCGCGCCTCGGTCCAGTTCGCCCAAAAAGCCTATAAGGGCGATGCGCTGCTCGTGGAAGCGAGCGTGAAAGTCGGCTGTGTCGACATCGCCACCGTCCGTCCGCGCTCGCTCCCCGGCGACGTCGCTGATAAAATGCGTGCCGCCTGATCCATTCAACAATATTTCAAACCCGATGACACCAACCCACGACCTCTCCTTCCTGGCTCTTATCAGCAACGCGCACCTGATCGTGCAGCTCATCATGCTGTTGCTGCTCGTGCTGTCCGTGGTCAGCTGGTCGTACATCTTCCGCAAACTGTTCGCCATCCGCGCCGCGCGCCGCCAGACCGAGCAGTTCGAACGCAGCTTCTGGGCCGGCGGCAACCTGCATACCCTGCACCAGTCGGCTTCGGCCCAGCGCGACCAGAGCGGTCCCCTGGCGCGCATTTTCGAAGCCGGCATGGGTGAATTCATCAAGGGCAAGCAGGCCTCGCGCGACGCGCTCGACATGGGCGCCGTGCTCGACGGCTCGCGCCGCGCCATGCGCGCCGCCTTCCAGCGCGAACTCGACGGCCTCGACCTGCACCTGAACTTCCTGGCGTCGGTCGGTTCCGTCTCTCCCTACATCGGCCTGCTCGGCACCGTCTGGGGCATCATGAACGCCTTCCGCGGCCTCGCCAGCGTGCAGCAGGCGACCCTGGCCGTGGTTGCGCCCGGCATCGCCGAAGCGCTGATCGCCACCGCGATCGGCCTGTTCGCCGCGATCCCGGCCGTCGTCGCCTACAACCGCTTCACGCACGACATCGACCGTCTCGCGACCCGCTTCGAGAGCTTCGTCGAGGAATTCTCGAACATCCTGCAGCGCCAGTCGCGCTGATCCGGAGGATTCCATCATGGCCTTTTCCAGCAGCATGCGCGGCGGACGCCGCAGCAAACTGAAGTCCGAGATCAACGTCGTGCCCTACATCGACGTGATGCTGGTGCTGCTCATCATCTTCATGGCGGTGCCGGCCAACGTGACGCCCAACGTGGTCAACCTGCCGAGCGCCGAAAAATCGTCGCTGCCGCCGGACACCTATATCCACATCACCGTCAAACCGGACGCCACGCTGGCGATCGGCGTGAGCGGCAAGGAAACGGTGGCTGCGGAGACGATGCCGGACCGCCGCGCCCTGCTGGCGCGCCTGCGCGAACTGCACGACACCAATCCGGACTACCCGGTGATGATCGCCGGCGACCGCGAGAGCAAGTACGCCGACGTGATCGAATTGATTTCCGAATCGAAGAAGCTGGGGATCAGCCGCGTCGGTCTCGCAACCCAGTAAATGATCAGCAAGATCAGTAAGTAAATAAAGTCACCAATGAAGCCAGCCACCCACGGCGCCCAATACACACTGCCGCCGGAACCGAACCGCCTGCCCGCCATCGCGCTGGCGCTGGCGGTGCACGCCCTGCTGCTGGCGTTCCTGTGGATTGGCATCAGCTGGCAGAACCCGACCCCGCCCGCGGTCGAAGCGGAAGTCTGGGACATGAAGGTCGAGTCGGCCGCCGCACCGGCGCTGCCGCCACCGGCGCCGCCCGAAGTGCGCGAACCCGAACCGCAACCGGAGCCGACCCCTGCCCCGACGCCGCCACCGCCGACGCCGAAAGTGGCCGAGCCGGAACCGGTGAAACCGGCGCCGCCGGACATCAATCTCGAACGCGAGAAGAAGCTGGCCGAGCAGAAGAAAGAGCGCGAGCGCGAGCTGCTGGAAAAGAAGGAGCGTGAGCGCGAACTGGCCGAGAAGAAGGAACGCGAAGAGTTGAAGGCCAAGGAACTGGCCGACAAGAAAGCCGCCGACCAGAAGCTCGCCGAACAAAAGGAACGCGAGAAGAAGGACCTCGAGAAGAAGGAACTCGCAAAGAAGGAAGAAGCCGAGAAAAAGCTCGCCGCCGAAAAGGCCGCCGCCGACAAGAAGAAACTGGCCGCCGAAAAAGCCGCCAAGGCGAAAGCCGAAGCCGCCGAACAGGCCAAGCTCGACAAGCTGCGCGAAGCCGAACTCAATCGCATCACCGGCGCCGCCGGCACCAGCGGCAGTGCGCAGAAGTCGAGCGCGCCGAAGATCGACGCCGGTTACGTCGCGCGGATCACGGCGCTCATCAAGAGCAACACGACCTTCGCCGGCAGCACCGATGTGCCGGGCAATCCGAAAGCCGTGTTCAAGGTCGAGCTGCTGCCGACCGGCGACATCCTGTCGGTACGCCTGAGCAAAAGCAGCGGCGTGCCGGCCTTTGACGAAGCGGTGGAACGCGGCATTAACAAATCGTCACCGCTCCCCAAGAAGAAAGATGGTACGGTGGAGCGCACACTCGTGGTCAATTTCTCCATGAAAGACCTGGACTGACCATGGATCAACACTGCGGATGAACACTGAGCTGAACAATCTTTGCCGAGAAAAGAACGCATGAAAAAACTTCACTACCTATTCTTCAGCGCCACCCTCCTGATGGGGTCGGCGGCCAATGCCCAGCTGCAAATTGAAATCGCCGGCGTCGGCAGCAACCAGATCCCGGTGGCCGTCGCCGCCTTTGCCGACGAGTCGCTGGCACCCGCCCAGGTCTCGGCCGTCATTCGCGCCGACCTCGAGCGCAGCGGCGTCTTCAAGGTCATCGACGCCGGCCAGGTCATCAGCGACAGCGCCAGCATCGATGCCGGCGCCTGGAAAGGCCGCGGCGCCGACGCGCTGGTGGTCGGCAGCGTACAGCGCCAGCCGGACGGCCGCCTGGCCGTGCGCTATAAACTCTACGACACCGTCAAGGGCAGCCAGCTGTCGCAGCTGGGCGGCGAAGTGCAGCCGAAATACACGCGCCTGCAGGCACACCGCATCGCCGACGACGTCTATGAAAAGCTGACCGGCGTGCGCGGCATCTTCTCGACCCGCATCGCCTACGTGAAGGAAAACCGCGCCGGCCGCAACTACGCGCTGGCAGTGGCCGACGCCGACGGCGAAAACGAGATCGTCGCCGTGCACGGCAAGGAGCCGATCATCTCGCCGTCGTGGTCCCCGGACGGCGGCCGCGTGGCCTATGTGTCGTTCGAAGACCGCAAGCCCGTCATCTACATGCAGGACCTGGTCACCGGCAAGCGCCGCGTGATCGCCAACGAAAAAGGCAGCAATTCGGCGCCGAGCTGGTCGCCGGACGGCAGCAAGCTGGCGATCGCACTGTCGAAGTCGGGCAGCTACCAGGTCTACATCGTCAACGCCGACGGTTCCGGCTTGCGCCGCCTGTCCAACAGCAACGGCATCGACACCGAACCGCAGTTCTCGGCCGACGGCCAGAGCATTTATTTCACGAGCGACCGCAGCGGCGGCCCGCAGATCTACAAGATGAGCGTCTCGGGCGGCAGTGCCACCCGCGTCACCTTCAACGGCAACTACAACATCAGTCCGCGCGTCTCTCCGGACGGCAAGACCCTGGCCTGGATTTCCCAGCAGGGCGGCGGTTACTCTCTTTACGCGAAGGACCTCGCCAGCGGCCAGGAACTGCGCCTGGCCGACGGCGCCACCGAACCGAGTTTTTCGCCGAACGGCAAATACATCATGTATGCGAACAAGGGCGGCGGGCGTGCCTCGCTGGCCGTCGTGTCGACCGATGGCCGGGTCAAGCAGCGCCTGACCACCAACGCGGGAAATATTCGGGAGCCCAGCTGGGGCCCCTTCATGAAGTAAAGAACTTAGTCCCAAGTAATCGTTAGCTAAGTAAACCCAACCAGAACCAGGAGAGAAACCAATGCGCAACGTTAAGAGTGTGTCCTTCATCATCGCTACCGCAGCTCTGCTCGCGGCCTGCAAATCGCCAGTCAAGGTCGCCGAGCCGACCGTCGTCGAGCGCACCCCGGAAGCCCCGGCCGCCGCCGCCGACACCCGCGACATCCGTCCAGTCGAAACCGCCACCGTCGATCCGCTGAACGATCCGAAAGGCGTGCTGGCCAACCGCAGCGTGTACTTCGACTTCGACAGCTACGTCGTCCGTGAAGACGGCAAGCCGGTCGTCTCGAACCACTCGAACTACCTGAACCAGAACAAGGCCCGCAAGGTCCTGATCCAGGGTAACACCGATGATCGCGGCGGCAGCGAATACAACCTGGCCCTGGGCCAGAAGCGCGCCGAAGCCGTGCGCCGCTCGATGGCGACCCTGGGCGTGGCCGAGAGCCAGATGGAAGCCGTGTCGCTGGGCGAAGAAAAGCCGAAGGCAACCGGTTCGGGCGAAGCCGCCTGGGCTGAAAACCGTCGCGCGGACATCGTCTATCAGTAATCCTTAAGCTGTAGCGAATTGACAGCGGGGTGGTGGCAGTGCAGACTGCTACCGCCCCGTTTTCCATTGCCACACCGGTACAGAAAGAATACGACATGATGAAACCGACCCCGTCCCGCCTCGCCGCCCTGCTGCTGGCCCTCGTGCTGCCGCTGCAGGCCTCGGCCGGCCTGCTGGACGACGACGAAGCGCGCCGCGCCATCCTCGACCTGCGTGCGAAAGTGGACAATATCGCGCGCGACCTGACCACCCGCCTCGACGCCAAGGCCGACAAGACCGCCACGCTCGACATGCTCAACCAGCACGAGCAGACCATGGCCGAAATCGCCAAGCTGCGCGGCCAGATCGAAGTGCTGGCCAACGAAGTGAGCAAGGCCCAGAACAGCCAGCGCACCCTGTATTCCGACCTCGACGCCCGCATCAAGAAACTCGAGCCGCGCGCTGAAACGATCGACGGCGAAACCGCGCAAGTGCTGCCGTCCGAAAAACAGGCCTACGACGCCGCCATGGCGAACTTCACCGCGCGCGACTACAAGACCGCCGCCACCGCCCTGCAGGATTTCGTCAAGCGCTACCCGGAATCGGCCTACGCCGCCAACGCCCAGTACTGGCTCGGCAACGCCTATTACGCCCAGCGCGACTACAAGAACGCCATCGCCGCCCAGGAAGTCGTCACCAGCACCTATGCCAGCAGCGCCAAGGCGCCGGACGCGATGCTCAACATCGCCACCAGCTACGCCGAGCTGAAGGATAAAGTGAAGGCAAGGAAAACCCTGCAGACCCTGGTCTCGAAGTTCCCGGATTCGCAGGCCGCGCAATCGGCCAAGGACCGGCTCGCCGTCCTGAAGTAAAGCCTTAGGGAAACATTCGGGCGCAGCACGTTTGACAGCGGGACGCCGACGCCCTATAATCTTGCTTCTTCGGGTCGTTAGCTCAGCTGGTAGAGCAGCGGACTTTTAATCCGTTGGTCGCAGGTTCGAATCCCGCACGGCCTACCACGAATTTGCAGTATCAGATCAAGGCGTTACGAGCAATCGTGACGCCTTTTTTTGTATCCGCAGCAGTCCCCTCTTTATTTACTGTGCCGTACTGGTGACGCGCAGCAGTCTGTCGACGGATACCCTCGCACCGCCATTGCGCGGGAATGCCCGCGATCTGTGTGAGGCGTCATCAGGAACCAGCACTGTCCGGCTAACGGTCGGCTTGCTGGATATCGGCTGGCGGCAAGTGCCGTACCAATAACTGATCGATACGGTAGTGGTCCACATCGAGCACCTCGAACTTGACCCCCTGGTACTCGACGCTGTCGGTCCGCTTCGGAACCTTGCGCAGCATGTACATCATGAAGCCCGCAGCAGTCTCGTAGTTTTCTTCTTCCGGCAGGCTATCGAGACCGATAGTCCGCTTCACGTCGCCCACCGGCGTACTGCCATCGATCAGCCAGGAGCCGTCGTCCCGTTGCATGATCTGTTCGTCCGCATCGAGCGGACTGCCCCAGCTCCCCATGACAGTCAGCATGACATCGCTCAGTGTAATGACCCCCATGACCAATGCATATTCGTTGATCACCACCGCGAAGGTTTCCTTGCTAGCCCGGAACTTGTCGAGAAGCTCGGAGAGCGTCAGCGCGTTCGGAATGATCAGAACGGTGCGGATGCTCGATTCATTGAGCTGGAACGGCGACTGCTTGTTCAGGAGCCGCACCAGGATGTCGCGCGTATCCACGTAGCCGATGACCCGGTCGATCGTGCCATCGCAAACGGGGAATTTCGAGTAGTTGGCGATCTTGTGGCGGATGCTTTCCTCGGTCTCGTTCAGTGTGAAATACACCACGTTATCGCGATTGGTCATGGCCGATTCGACCGAGCGCGACTCCAGTTCGAACACGTTCTCGATGAAGTGCTGCTCCTGCTTTTGCAGCACGCCGGCTTGTGCGCCGGCTTCCAGCGCGGCAGAAATCTCATCGAAGGTGATCGCGTCCTCGCGCGTGGTGTCGATCTTGAAAATGCGGAAAATCAGGTTTGCAATGAGGTTGAATCCCCACGACAGCGGTTTGCATATCCGGATGAACCACAGGACCGGACGAATCACCGCGACGGCAATACGCTCGGGCGCCATCATCGCCAGCCTTTTTGGCATCAGGTCTGCGAACAGGATGAAAAGGAAGGTGACGAACATGAATGACAGGACGAAGCCGATATTCTCGAGCGCCGGTCCGTCATAGACGGCCGAAATCCAGGCAATGAAAAACGGCCGCAGTGCCCCCTCACCCAGGATACCGCCAAGAATGGCGATCGCGTTCAGGCCGATCTGGGAGGCGGCGAAAAAATCGGCCGACTGCATTTGCAGCGCCATTACTTTCATGGCGCGTTCGTCCCCGGCCTCGGCCAGCAACTTGAGTTTGATCTTGCGCGCGCCGGCAAATGCAATTTCAGTCAGTGACAGAAACCCTGCGGCCAGCACCAGAAGAACCATCAAACCAACATGTTGAAACAAGCTCACTGGGCACCTGATGTAAATGCCAGCAAAAGCGCTGCTGACCGTATATGTTCAGCAATTATTGTAACAGCAAGGACGACAGGCTTACCGCGGCTCGCCCAGAGATGCTGACTGCGCTGCCAATCACGATCGCGTCGAGTACAACGCAATCGAGCGCAAATGCCGGCGCCGCCGGTACTGGTTTGGGCAGATGCCCGAGCAGCGTGCAGACGCTGCAGAAATCTGATGGCGCAAGCCATCCAGGACACCATCGGGTGCGACAACGGTGTCTCGGGGAGGTAAAGAAGACCAGCGCGCCGATCGAGGACACCAGTCCCTACTGGATGTGGCCGAACCGGGCGCCGATCAACAGAGGCAGTCCGATGGACAGGGCTGCCGCGAAAGGCCTCTGCCAGGTCCTATCGTGGACTGGATGGTCGTCGGGTGCCGCAGTTCATTGGCGAGGACAGCCCTCGATCGTTTCCCCCTCCTCGGATTCTTCTTGCATTCGTGCTTCCCGCATCCGAAAGTCAAGCCGTCCGCTCATCGGTGCCGCGCACACTGCATCATGCTTTGGCATGTCCGCGCCGGATTCGGCAAGAGCGCTTCCTATCGCACCGCCACCTTGCCGCCGTTTGCCAGAAAATTGACTGCCATCATGGACATTGCCCGCACGCCAACTACCAAGGCTTTTTTATCGACAAAGAACTTCGGATTATGGTTCGGCGCGGCCGAGGCCGGATCTTGCCCGTCCGGCGTCACGCCCAGGAAGACATAGAGTCCGGGCGCCTGCTGCGCGATGGCGGCGATGTTCTGTGCGCTGGTCTGGATGTCGGTGCGGACCTTGACGCCAGGTGGGGAGCATCATGCCAGCGCGGCCCAGCCAGCCCTGCCGCCCTGCCGCCGAAGTGGTCACCGGCCGTCGGTTCGCCGGTCATGCCCACAACGATCACACCCGGCTGGATACAGAAGCAAAACCGACGAACCCGGCAATGCAGGTGTGCATGCAGCAGCGTCGTGGATGCATTCGCTCTCGTACACAGAAAGCCCATGAATCCTGGTTCATGGGCTTTCTGCATTCCGATACTTTTCTGCTGGCAGGCGGGCCGTAGGCACTTCTCGTATTCGTCCATGCACTGTTCAGCTCCCCTCACGTACCGCAATCGCGCGCCTTGTTGCATAATCCGCAGGAAGCACAACAATCCCGATTCCACGCCACGAGGCAGATCGATGCGTCAACGATGACATCAAACGGTCCACCCCCGCTGCCGGCCATGCCGCCACCGCAGCTGGGTCCCCGTTCGCTGGCCAGCCTGGGCACCCTGACCGCGCTTCTGATCGTGGCACTAGTGCTCGGCACCGCCGTCATGCTCAACGTCAGTTACCGAGACACGATCCGGCAACAGAAAACCACCCTGCGTAACCTGTCGATCGCGTTTTCGTCGCAGACGCTGATCGTGGCGCAAGCCGTCGACGAAGCGATTCGTGACATCGAGCGCAGTCGGATTGACTCCTCGGCTACCGGTCCTGTGCACCTGGACGATGCCGGCCTGCAGGGCGCGGCGCGCGAGTACCTGCTCGGCCTCTACGTGTTCGACCGCCGGGGGCGCCTGCTGGCGACGGCCATGTCCTCGGGGCTTGCACCCGCGCTTCCCGCTGGCGCGGAACTGCCCGGCGCAGCGCCGCAGATGAGCATTTCGGCCGTCGACCGCGGCACCGGTCGCGGCATCATCAATGTCGTACGCCCCTGGCACGACGGTGCCGGGCGGCGCATCGGCTCGGTGCTGGCCCAGGTCGATTCGGAGCGCTTCGAGCGCATCTACAGCCTGGTCGAACTGGGCGAAGGCGGCTCGGTAACGCTGCTCCACCGCAACGGCACGATGCTGGTGCGTGGTCCCAACCTGCCGCACAGCATTGGGAAATCATTCAGCGATACGCCGCTGTTCCAGCGTTATCTGCCGCAAGCCGAGCGCGGCGCTTTCGAGACCATCAGTCCGATCGACGGACAGGCCCGACTCTACGGTTACGATGCGGTCGACAACTACCCGCTGGTGATCATCAGCGGCATGAACAAGTCGCTGGCGCTGGCGTCCTGGTATGGCAGGCTGTGGACGGCCGTGTCGCTGCTGGCCCTGGTCTGCATCGTGGCCGTGTTCCTGGCCTGGCGCGTGGCGCGCGACGCCCGGCGCCAGCAAGCGCTGATCGCGCGCCTGGAAGCGAGCGAAGCGCGCGCCGGCAACAGCGCAGGCTACCTGGCTGCGATCCTGAACGCGGTGCGCACGCCGATCTGGGTGCTCGACGGCAGCCACCGGCTGGTGACCTGCAACGAGGCATTCGCACGCTTCGTGGGCCGGCCGCTCGACGAGGTTGCCGGTCGTACGGAAGCGGAGCTGCTCGATCCGGATGGCGCCGCCGAACGCGCGCACCGCTACGCCCAGGTGCTTGCCGGCGGCTGCGCCGACGAGACGCCCGCCATGCTCAGGGACAGCAGCGGCGATGTGCGCACGGTGATCCAGCAGACCGCGCAGTTGCGGGATGCTGCAGGCCATTTACAACTCGTCAATCTGCTGACCGACGTGACCGAGCGCGAACGGGCCGAAGCGCACCTGGCCTACCTCGCCAATTTCGATGCGGTGACCGGCCTGCCGAACCAGCATCACTTCCGCCACCTGCTGCGCGCGGAACTGGCCGACGCGGCGGCCAGGGGTACCCAGCTGGGAACGCTCGTGGTGTCGCTGGCGCGCCTGCACGAAATCAGCGATCTGCTTGGCATCGACGCCGGCATCTCCGCCCTGCACGAGATCGGCGCCTTGTTCCAGTTGCAGTTGCCGCACGCAGCTGGCGTGGCGCGCATCAAGGACAACGAATTCGCGCTGGTTGTGCATGCGCACCATGGACGCGGCGAGCTCGAGGAATTCGCGGTCGCGCTGCACCGGCGGCTGTCGCAGGCCCTGGGCGTGAACGGGCGCGAATTCTTCCTCGGGCCGCGCGTCGGCGTCTCGGTGTTCCCCGAGGATGGGCAGGATGCGGACGAACTGTTCCGGCGCGCCGACAGCGCCCGCAACCGCAGTGGTTTCGAAGGCGACACGATTCACTTCTTTTCCGAGAGCGCCCAGTCCGATCTCGACGAACGCCTCACGGTCGAGGCGCACCTGCGGCGCGCGCTGGAACGCGGCGAATTGCGCATGGTGTACCAGCCCAAGGTGGCGATCAATTCCGGACGCATCGCCGGTCTCGAGGCCCTGCTGCGCTGGAACAGCGGCGAACTGGGCGACGTGGCGCCGGTGCGCTTCATTCCCCTGGCCGAACGCACTGGACTGATCGTGCCGATCGGCGCCTGGGTGCTGGAACAATCCTGCCTCCAAGTGGCGCGCTGGAATGCCGCCGGGGCCGCGCTGAAAGTGTCGGTCAACCTGTCGCCGCGCCAGTTCGACCAGAAAGACCTGATCCCGATGGTCGAACGCTGCCTGCTGAGCAGCGGCCTCGACCCCGCCTGCCTGGAACTGGAAATCACGGAAACGGCCCTGATGGGCCAGGGCAGTGAAGCCGACACCCTGATGCACGCCATCCGCGCGCTCGGGGTCGAACTGTCGGTCGACGATTTCGGCACCGGCTATTCGAGCCTGGCCGCCCTGAAACGCTTCCCGGTGCAGCGCCTGAAAATCGACCGCGCCTTCATTCGCGACCTGGGCCGCGACGACGACAGCGCCGCCATCGTGCGTTCGATCGTCAATCTGGCGCGCAACCTGAAGCTGGGCGTGGTGGCGGAAGGCGTCGAGACCGAAGATCAACTGGCGATCTTGCGCGGCCTCGGCTGCGACGACTACCAGGGCTTCCTGTTCAGCCAGCCGGTCGAAGCCGATGCTCTGCCCGCGCTGTTCGAGCAGAACCGCGCGGCGTTCGCTTGAGACGGCCGGCACGTCCTCCTTCCTGCGGCGCCCGCCGTTTGCCTATAAAATGCCATAAGTTAATTTCAATACCACTTTCCGCGTTACTCTCGTCCGCATCATTCTCGTATTCCGAAGGCCGCCATGACCCTGCCCCTGATCCTCAACCTGGCCGTCGCCCTGCTCGTCTGCGCCCTCCTCTACCGCATGCAGGCCAGCCACGCCTCGTTCACCAAGCGCGTCTTCACCGGCCTGGGGTTGGGCGTGCTGCTGGGCGCGGCGCTGCAGGCGATCTACGGGGCGGCCTCGCCCACGGTCGCCGCCACCAATGCCTGGCTCGACGTCGTCGGCAGCGGCTATGTGCGATTGCTGCAGATGATCGTCATTCCGCTGATCATGGTGTCGATCATCGGCGCCATCCTGAAATTGCGCGATGCCGCGTCGCTGGGCAAGATCAGCGCGTTGACGATCGGCATCCTGATCGCGACTACGGCGGTAGCCGCCATGATCGGCATCCTGATGGCCAAGCTGTTCGGGCTCACCGCCGTCGGCCTCACCGCCTCGGCGGCGGAAGTGGCGCGCGGCGAATACCTGCAGGGGTCGCTGTCGACGGCCAAGGAAATCTCGCTGCCGTCGATGCTGCTGTCGTTCATTCCAGCCAATCCCTTCCTCGACATGACCGGCGCGCGCAAGACCTCGACCATCGCGGTCGTGTTCTTCTCGGTATTCGTCGGCATTGCCGCAACCGGCATCGCCGCCAAGAAGCCGGCCGAGTTCGCCTCCTTCAGCCATTTCGTGCACGTGGCCCACACCATCGTGATGCGTATGGTGACGCTGGTGCTGCGCCTCACGCCCTACGGCGTGTTCGCGCTGATGGCGAAGGTCGTGGCTGGCTCCAGCCTGCAGGACATCCTCAACCTGCTCGGCTTCGTGCTGGCGTCGTACAGCGCGCTGATCCTGATGTTCGGCGTGCATTTGGTGCTGGTTGCCATGAGCGGCCTGAATCCGCTGCGCTTCGTGAAGAAGATCTTCCCGGTGCTGGCCTTTGCATTTACTTCGCGCACCAGTGCCGGTTCGATCCCGATGAGCGTGGCGACCCAGACCACGCGCCTGGGCACGCCGGAAGGCATCGCCAACTTCGCCGCCTCGTTCGGCGCGACCATCGGCCAGAACGGCTGCGCCGGCATCTATCCGGCCATGCTGGCGGTGATGATCGCGCCCACGGTCGGGATCGATCCATGGAGCGCGGCTTTCCTGCTGCCGCTGCTGGCCATCGTCGTGTTCGGTTCGATCGGCGTGGCCGGCGTCGGCGGCGGCGCCACCTTTGCCGCCCTGATCGTGCTGTCTGCGCTCGACCTGCCGGTGGCGTTGGCGGGCCTCCTGATCTCGATCGAACCACTGATCGACATGGGGCGCACGGCGCTGAACGTGAGCGGTTCCATCACTGCCGGCACCCTGACCTCGCGTCTGCTCGGCGCCACCAATATGGCGGTGTTTAATAGCGACGTGGAAACCAATCTGGACGGCGAGGAACAAGCCGCCTAAGTAAAAACAACCTTTTAAAAAAGATAATAGTTTGCGCACGGAATCGTGCGCGGACCCGTTGTCGAATCCGTCTATGATGATGTCATGTCAACATCAACGACGGACAGGTAATGGAACAGAAGTGGCCACAGGAAATCTGGCTGATCAGGCACGGGCAAAGCGCCGGCAACGTCGCGCGTGACATCGCCGAAGCCGCAGCCGGGCACGAAATCGACATCGCCGAGCGCGACGTCGACGTGCCCCTGTCCGAACTGGGCATCCGCCAGTCCGAAGCCCTCGCTTCCTGGTTCGCCAGCCTGCCGCAGGAGGAGCGCCCGAACGTCGTCCTGCATTCCCCGTACGTGCGTGCGGCCGAGACCGCCAAGATCATCATGCGCCGTCTCGAGCGCGAGTCGCTGCTGGCCGTGAATGCCGACGAGCGCCTGCGCGAAAAGGAATTCGGCATCCTCGACCGCCTCACCACGCACGGCATCGCCCACAAATATCCCGACCTGTACGCCCAGCGCCAGCACGTCGGCAAGTTCTATTTCCGGCCGCCCGGCGGCGAAAGCTGGGCCGACGTCATCCTGCGCCTGCGCAGCGTGCTCGATACCCTCAGCCGCGATTACTGCCACGAACGCGTCGTCATCGTCGCGCACCAGGTCATCGTCAACTGCTTCCGCTACCTGTTCGAGCGCCTCGACGAAGCGACCATTCTCGCGTTCGACCGCGCCGGCGACGTGCCGAATTGCTCGGTCACCTCGTATTCCTTCGATCCGGCCGAGGGCAAGCATGGCCGCCTGGTGGTGCGCCTCGTGAATTTCGTCGCGCCGCTCGAGAACACCGGCACGCCGGTCACGGTCGGCAAAGACGTACCGTCCGCGCCGAAGGCCTGATACCGACATGAACGCCCCCCACGCTCCCGAGGCCGATCGCGCCGTGCACGACGTCACCACGCAACTGCTGCGCGACTGGCCGCTGCCGATGCCGGGCGCTGAAGGCGACAAGGAACAGCGCGGCCATGTGCTGATCCTCGGCGGCTCGCGCGAAATGCCGGGCGCCGTGATCCTGGCCGCCACCGCCGCCCTGCGCGCCGGCGCCGGCAAGCTGACGGTCGCCACCGGCGCCAGCGTCGCCCAGCTCGTTGCACTGGCCATGCCCGAGGCGCGCGTGATCGGCCTGGCCGAAACCGAGGCCGGCGGCTTCCTGCCCGATGCGGTCGAAGTGCTCGATCCGCTGGCCGACCGCATCGATGCCATCCTCATTGGGCCAGGCATGCAGGACGAAGCGGCCGCTGCGGAACTGGTACATGGCCTGTTGGCACGGCTGCACGGCAGCGACACCGCAGTCGTCCTCGACGCCTGCGCGATGGGCACGCTGCTGCATGCGCCGGCGGACTGGGCGCCGGGTGAAGCCTACCGCTTCGCGCAGCCGGTCATCGTCACGCCGCATTGCGGGGAGATGGCGCACCTGACCGGCATCGAGAAATGCGACATCGTGTCCGGCCCCGATGCGCGCGCGCTGGCCTCGGCTGCCGCCTGGAACGCCGTCGTCGCCCTGAAAGGCGCGCGTACCGTCATCGCGTCGCCCGAGGGCGAGCTGTGGCAGCACGAAGGCGGCAATGTCGGCCTGGCCATTTCCGGCTCGGGCGACACGCTGGCCGGCATCATCGCCGGCCTGGCCGCGCGCGGCGCAGCCCTGGAGCAGGCCGCCTGCTGGGGCGTGGCGCTGCATGCGCGCGCCGGCGAGCGCCTGGCCGAACGCATGGGGGTGCTGGGCTACCTGGCGCGCGAGATCCCGAACGAGATCCCGGCGCTGCTCGAATCGATTGCCGGCCGAGCGAGCAATGGCGCGGACGGCAAACAGGACAAAAAGGGGCCTTGAAAAAAAGGCATCTGTACCAACCATCCGGCTAACGCCGGGGGAACGGTTGAATGGGGAGCTGTTTGACCGGTATCAAATTCCGCATGCAGGAACGCGGAACAAAGCAAGAAGTGCGCAATTCGATGAACTGGCGCTCATCACGACAGTCTAATTTTTACAGTCGAATTCGTGCACTGAACGGGGCCGCGTGTTGCGTCGGTTCCCTGAGGGCTTTGCTAATGAACACGAAGGATGCGCCGGGCAGCCGGGGTATTCAAGAAGGTTCATGGTGACGCCGAACTGGCGCCGTTGTTCTCCACCGCCTCACCTGGAGACTTCGGTACAAAATAGACGTGAACGAGGAGTTAAATAATGAACGCAATCACCAAAGCACCAAAAATCCTGCTGACCGCCGCCCTGCTCGCTTCGATGCTGGGTGCATGCAAGAAGAACGATACGGCTGGCACCGCCGGCGACACCTCGGCAACTTCGCCGAGCTCGACCTCCGGCACGAGCGGTACCACCGGCACCACGGGTGATACCGGCACCGGCGCCACCGGCACTGGCACCACCGGCACCGGCGCAATGGGCACCACCGGCGACACCTCGGGTACCGGCGCAACCGGCACGGGCGCTACCGGCACCGACGCAATGGGCACCACCGGCACCACCGGCGACACCACCGGCACCGGCGCAACTGGCACCACCGGCACGGGCGCTACCGGCACCACCGGTACCTCGGGCACGTCGGGCACCACCGGCACCACGGGCGCTGGCGGCACCACCGGCAGCACCGACTCGACCGGCACCGGCTCGGCTGGCGCTGGCACCACGGGCACCAGCACCGGCCGTTAATCGGCGCTGGACTGTCCACAAACCGGAGCCCCACAACGCGGGCTCCGCGTTTTTCGTTTGGCCGGCAGCTTGTACGCCGGCGTTCCTGCAGTCCCATGACACGCAAGCTGTCATTCCCTCCTTTTCGACCATCACGTAGACGCGTGCTCCGTCTCTTCGCGGTCGCATCGATCCGCATTCCGCAACGCGCACGTACACTCACGCTATCTGTCTTTCACTGCCGACCGTGCCCAGCCTGTCTGCCTGCGCCTGAGTGTTTCGCTCTGTCAAACAGCGCACAGTCGCCGCCCCCGGTCCCTGCCACAATGCATCCATCCCCGGGCACCGCTTGCCCTGTCAAGCGGCAACGGCACGCCATCGAACCAGGAGCAACACCATGAATACACTGCACAAAGTACCGAAAATCGTCCTGACCGCCGCCCTTCTCGCCGCCATGCTCGGCGCCTGCACCAAGAAGGATTCGGGCTTCGGCGGCGCCGGCGATGCCGGGCACGTCACCAGCCGCACCGAAGGCACGGGCACCGGCTCGGCCGCGGGCGTCAGCGGCGCCACCGGCAATTCGGGCGACACCGGCCTGTCCTCGACCGAGTACAACACCAACGTCACGCCGCGCACCGTCGGCGAGGGCGAAAGCACCAAGACCGATAGCCTGGGCGCCTCGGGCGGCGCCAGCGGCTTCGACGGCGTCAAGCCAGTCGACGGCAGCGGCAACACCACCGGCGGCGCCAACCCTGGCGGCGCCCCGATGCAAAGCGCGCCGGCCGCCGGTACCCAGAGCACCGGCCATACCGGCAACACCACCGGTACCGGACCGGGTTCCACTAAACAAGGTTCGGGCGGCGCAGGCAGTATCCACTAAGTCCACCTGCCAAAACAAAACCCGCTTGCGCGGGTTTTTTTACGTCCAGACCGATCAGACCCCTTCGGTGACTTTCGCCACCGGCGCCTTGGCCAGCGGCACCGTCCTGGTCCGGCCGCGGCCGGTGAGGAAGCGGAAAGCGCGCACGATCAGGCGGAAGATCAGGCGCACGAATACCAGCGTCAGGATCGCTTCCACGAAGGTCGCCAGGAAGGCCGGCAGCGCGTGCCAGCGCTCGGCACGGCGGTGGAATTTCGCCGCCATGCGGTCGCGCGCGATCTCGATGCTGTCGTAAAAGGTCGGCACGACCAAGAGCGTCAGGAAGGTCGAGGTGATGGTGCCGCCGATGATGGCGACCGCCAGCGGCTGGTAGAACTTGCCGTCCGGACCGAGCGCCAGGGCCACCGGCAACATACCGGCGATCAGGGCGAAGGTCGTCATCAGGATCGGACGCAGCCGCATGCGGCCGGCTTTCATCAGCGCGTCTTCGCGGCCATAGCCCTCTGCTTCGAGAGCGCGCGCGGCGTCCAGCAGCAGGATCGCGTTCTTCGCCACCAGGCCCATCAGCATGATGATACCGATAAAGCTCATCAGGTTCAGGGTGCCGCCGGTGATCAACAGGGCCAGCACGACGCCGATCAGGGACAGCGGCAGCGACATCATCACGCCCAGCGGCGCGGTGAAAGAGCCGAACTGCATCACCAGGATCAGGTACATCAGGCCGATACCGCCCAGGAGCGCGGTGGTCATCTCCGTGAACAGTTCCTGCTGGTCCTTGCCGGCCCCACCCAGCGCCAGGCCATAGCCCGGCGGGAAGTCGAAGGTTTTCGCCAGCTTCATGGCGTCGGCCGTGACTTCGCCGCTGGAGCGGCCCTGGGCGTTGGCCGAGACCGTGATCACGCGCTGGCCATCCTTGTGCTTGATCTCGGAGGGACCTTTGCCCATGCTGATGCGGGCGATCTGCTCGAGCGGTACCATGGCGTTGGTGCCGGCAATCGCGATCGGCAGGCGCTCGATGTTCTCGATGTCGACACGGTCTTCCGGATGCAGGCGCACCGCGACGTCGCGCGTTTCGCCGGTCGGGTCGACCCAGTCGCCCACCTCGATGCCGGCAAAGGCCACGCGCAGCGCGGTGGCCGCGTCGCCCACCGACACGCCCATCGAATTCGCCAGACCGCGGTCGAGCTCGATCTGCAACTCGTTTTTCGGGTCCTGCTGCGACAGCGTGACGTCGACCGCGCCCGGCACCTGGCGCAGCTTGTCCATGTAGGCCGAGGTCAGTTCCATCAGTTTGCGCGAGTCGGCGCCGGTGAACTCCACCTGCACCGGCTTGCCGCCGCCGTTCAGGTCGTCGAGCACGGTGTACTCGGCGCCGACCAGCGCGGCGACCTTGGTGCGCAGTTCGGCGCCGATCTCGGCCGCCGAGCGGTTGCGGGTATTGCGCTTGCCGATCTCGACATAGATCGAACCGCCGCTCGGACGGGCGACGACGTCGGTGGCGCGCACCTCGGTGATGGTATGCGCCAGCGCTTCGGCCTGCTGCATCTTGAGCCGGGCGTACTGCAGGCTCGACGAGGCCGGCGTGCGCACCTCGATCATGATCTTGTTGCCGTCGCCCTTGGGCAGGAAGCTGGTGCCGCCCACCATTACTTGCAGCGCAATGGCGCCGACGAAACTTGCGAGCGCGATCACGCCCATCCAGCGGCGGTGGTGCAGCGCCCAGGCGATCACGTTGCCGTAGCGGCTGGCCTGGTGGTCGAACCAGTCGTTGAAGCGCCCCAGCACTTTCGAGATGCCTTTCTTCGGCGCATGGTGGTGGCCTGGAGGATCGCCCCAGTAGGCCGACAGCATCGGGTCGAGCGTGAACGAGATGAACAGCGACACCAGCACCGAGCAGGTGACGGTCAGTGCGAACGGACGGAACCATTCGCCGGAGACGCCCGGCATGAAGGCGACCGGAATGAACACCGCCATGATCGAGAAGGTGGTCGAGGCCACCGCCATGCCGATCTCGGAGGTGCCGACCAGCGCCGCGGTACGGCGGTCGGCGCCCGCTTCCATGTGGCGCACGATGTTTTCCCGCACCACGATGGCGTCGTCGATCAGCACGCCGATCGCCAGCGACAGCCCGAGCAGGGTCATGAAGTTGAGGGTGAAGCCGCACAGCCAGACCGCGATAAAGGCCGCCAGCACCGAGGTCGGCAGCGACAGCGCGGTGATCAGGGTCGAGCGCCAGGAGTTGAGGAAGGCGTACACCACGAACACGGTCAGCACCGCGCCGAACACCAGCGATTCGATCACGTTGTTCAGGCTGCTTTGCGCTTCTTCGCCGCCGTCGCGGGTAATCGTCAGTTCGGTACCCTTGCCGAGTTCCTTGTTGATCTTGGCAACTTCCTCGCGCACCTTCTTGGCGATCGACACGGTCGAGGCGTCGCGCGAGCGGATGATCTGGATGCCGACGTTCGGATTGCCGCTGTGGATCGAGGCGCTGTCGATGTCGGCGAAGCCGTCCTGGATCTCGGCCACCTGGTTCAGGCGCACGATGGTGTCGCCGCTGCGCTTGACGACGATCTGGGAAAAGTCTTCCGGACGCTCGATACGGCCGATCAGGCGGATGCCCTTCTCGTCCATGTCGCCGCGCACCTTGCCGACCGGGGCATTGGTGTTCTGGTTGCGCAGCGCGTTCGCCACTTCCGACACCGAGACATTGTATTCACGCAGTTTTTCGGCGCGCAGCAGCACCGACAGCTCGCGCCGCAGGGCGCCATTGACGTTGACCGTCGCCACGCCGTCGATGGCGCGGAAGCGGTCGGCCAGGTCGTCCTCGGCCAGGCGCGACAGTTCCGCATGGGTCTGCCCCTTCGACGACAGCGCCAGTCCCATGATCGGCTGCGAGGAAGGATCGACGCGGCGCAGGATCGGCTCACGCATTTCGAGCGGCAGCTTGTAGCGCACCGCCGAAATGGCGTTACGCACGTCGTCGGAGGCTTCGATCAGGTTGCGGTCGAAGTCGAACTGCAGCACCAGCGTGGCACTGCCTTCGTTGGCATACGACTCGACCTCGGTCACGCCCTGCACGCTTTGCATCTGCTTTTCCAGGCGGTCGATGATCTCGCGCTCGCTCGTTTCCGGCGACGCGCCCGGATACGGAATGCTGACGACGATGACGGGAATCTCGACGTCCGGGTTCTGGTTGACGCGCAGCTTGGACAGGGCCAGCAAGCCCATGCACATCATGCCGAGAATCAGCACGATCGTGGCGATCGGCTTCTTGACAGAGAAATTGGAAAGGAACATGGCTTAGTTTCCCTTGGCCTGCGCACCATTGGCGGCGGCGACGGTCTTGCCGACGACTGGCGAACTGCCCGCCAGTTCGACCTTCTGGCCATCCTTCAGGTTCGAACTCGGATTGCGCAGCACGGTGTCGCCAGCGGCCAGGCCGGCCTTGATCTCGATGTTGCCGGTGCGCTGGTCGCGCACCCCGGTCTGCAGGTCGACCCGAGACAGCTGGCCGCCCTTCACGCGCCAGGTATAGGTCTTGTCGCCGGCTTTCACCATCGCGCTTTCGGGCAGCATCAGCACGTTCGAGCTCTCGGCGTCGATGCGGCCTTCGGCGTACAGGCCGGCCACGCGCGGCTGCTCGCCGGTGAGGGCGACCAGCACTTCGACCTGGCGCGTGATGTCGTTGGCCGAGGCGTCGATGCGTTTCACGACCCCGGTGAACTGCTGGCTGCCGTAGCCGTTGATGTGGTATTTGACCTGCTGGCCGACCTTGATGGTGCCGATCTTGTCGGTCGAGACGCGGCCTTCGAAGCGCATGCTGGTCGGGTCGATGACTTTCACCAGTTCCTTGCCGACGGTAGCCGTGTCGCCGCTGGACACCTTGCGGTCGCTGACGATGCCGTCGAACGGCGCGCGCACCATCGTGCGAGCAATCTGCTGGCGCGCCAGCGCGGCGCGGCTCTTGGCTGCCGACAGTTCGCTCAGGGCGCTGTTGCGGCGCACTTCGGCTTCGTCCTGGGCCGCGGCCGAGGTCATGCCCGAGGCGCGCAGGGTTTTCAGGCGTTCGAGCTGGCGGTTGGCCTGGTCGAGCGCCTGGGCGGCGGCGGTCACGCCGGCGTCGGCCGAGACCAGGGTGTCGCGGATCGCAGTTTCGTCGAGTTTCACCAGCAAGTCGCCGCGCTTGACCGGTTCGCCATTTTCCTTGAGTACCTGCAGTACCACGCTTGATACTTCGGCGCGCAGGTCGGCGCGCCGCTCGGGCTGGATCGAGCCGGTGATCACGGGGCCGGAAGCAAGCGAATCGCTGGAAATCGTCAGCAAGTCTTGCGGGGCGACCAGCAGCTGGCTCGGTTTATTGTCTTTGGCATTCGCCGTGGCGCCGGCCTTGGCGGGCTCCTTGCCGTCCTTGCCGCAGGCGGCCAGGGCGGCCGCGATGGCGAGGACAAGTAAAGTGTTGCGCAGCATTGAAATATCTCCCAGTTGGACTCTGACGTATTTATATGAATTGGATGGAATCAGTCAGCGCGCAGTATCTAGGAGGCAGGCCGACCCGTCAATTGACGATCACGCCCGTTGTTATTTTGGAGGGATGAACTGCGAAATGGTGCGATGAACTGCATATGCACCTGGCGGAATGACGCCGGGGTACCCCGGCATGGGACCCCGGGGCACTGCCCCGGGATGAACGACGATCAGCCGCCGAATAAGTTAAAGACGAGAAAACCCATGCCGATGCCGGTAACGATGCCGCCACAGATTTCGACCAGGGTGTGGCCCATGCGCTCGCGCAACGTGGTATGGCCGGTGACGGCAACGGCCAGGCGGTTGATGGCGGCGGCCTGGCGGCCCACGTGCTGGCGCAGGCTGTTGGCATCGATCATCACGATAAAGGCGAGCGTCACCGCCACGCCGAAGGCCGGGTGGTCGATGCCCTCGCGCAGCGCGATCAGGGTCGCCATGCTGGTGACGACCGAGCTATGGTTACTGGGAAAGCCGCCATTTCCGACCAGATTGAAGGCCCAGCGCCGCTGGCGCGCGCTGTTGATCAGGAACTTGATCGGGCCGACGACCAGCCAGGTCAGCAGGGGTGTAAGGAGGTAAGCGAGGTCCATGAAATCCTTGTCGGAAAGTTGCAGTAAGCCGGGCCAGAATTATCGCAGAAGCAACGCCCTGCAGGGGCACCGCACGGCGACCTGCGCTGCGCCGCTCCCCTTAAGCTACGGTTAAGATTGTTAAAACTGTGGCATTTCAACCAATAATCTCAACGAATACTTTTAATCAATAAGCGAGCGAGGGGTTTTACCATGCGGCATTTCAGGATTTCCATCATTGTGACCGTCGTCCTCATGGCCCTGGCGGGCTGGTGGGGCTACGAGCACGGCGGCATGGCGGGCCTTGCCAATGCGCTCTGGATCACGGCGGTGCTCGGCGTGCTCGAAGTGTCGCTCTCGTTCGACAATGCGGTCGTCAACGCCTCGGTGCTGCGCCACTGGAACGAGTTCTGGCGCAAGCTGTTCCTGACGGTCGGGATCCTGGTGGCGGTGTTCGGCATGCGTTTGCTGTTCCCGCTGGTAATCGTCTCGGTCGCCACGGGTCTCGGCCTGCTCGACGTCTGGCACATGGCGATCGAGACGCCAAACGAATACTCGCGCCACCTGACCGAGCACCACGCGGAAGTGTCCGCCTTTGGCGGCGCCTTCCTGATGCTGGTGTTCCTAAACTTCCTGTTCGACGACCAGAAGGAACTCCACTGGCTCGGCTGGATCGAGGAAAAGGTCGGCAAGTACGGTTCCGAAGGCCTGGCCACGCTGCTGACCCTGCTCGCGGTGTTTTTCGCGATGACCCTGATGCCCGAGGCGCGCAAGCTGCCGGTGCTGATCGCCGGCGTGACCGGGGTGCTGATCTATATCGGCGTCAACTGGATCAGCGGCCTGCTGGAAGAAGAGGAAGAAGACCCGGCCATCGGCAAGATGATTTCCCAGGGCAGTATCGGCGGCTTCCTGTACCTGGAAGTGCTGGACGCCTCGTTCAGTTTCGACGGCGTGATCGGCGCCTTTGCCATCACCAACGACGTCGTCATCATCATGCTGGGCCTGGCGATCGGCGCGATGTTCGTGCGCTCGATGACGGTGTTTTTGGTCTACAAGGGCACGCTGCAGGAATTCGTCTACCTCGAGCACGGCGCGCACTACGCGATCGGCATTCTGGCGTTGATCATGTTCGCCAACGTCCACTACCACATTCCGGAATGGTTCACGGGGCTGTCGGGGCTGGCGTTCATCGTGGTGTCGCTGTGGTCGTCGATCCGGCACCGCAAGCGTGCCGAGCTGGAGGGAACGCACGAGAAGGCGGAAATCGCCTAGACGCGCTTAAGCCCTCCTTAAATGGCAGCGTGCAGGTGCCCTGCCATTTTGACAATCGGGGCGCGCGTGGCAGAATGACGCCACCGCGCCGCCGAGCGCCCTCTTCCACCTGTTTCCACCACTTTCTCTCGACCATGCCGAAAGCCCTGCCGCCACGCGCCATCGCCATCCTGCTGTCCCTCGTCGCCGCCCTGGTGGTCATCGGCGGCATCTATACCTGGTTCACGCTGACCTGGTCGTATTCCGAGGGAACGCGTGCCGGCTATCTGCAGAAGTTCTCGAAAAAGGGCTGGCTATGCAAAACCTGGGAAGGCGAAATCCTGCTCTCGAGCATGCCGGGCGCGATTCCCGAACGCTTCGCGTTTACGGTGCGCGACGACAGCCTGGTACAAAAGCTGCAGTCGACCATGGGTCAGCGCGTCGAGATCAGCTACGAGCAGCACAAGGGCGTGCCGACGACCTGCTTCGGCGAAACCGAGTATTTTGTCGAGACCGTCAATACCGGGCCGGTGTCGCCGGTATCGCCGAGCGATGCGCCGAAGGTAACGCAGTGATATGAAGTGTGAATCACCGGAAGCCGGTGATTTATTGGATATATCAAGCACGGCGACGTAGGGTGGACGGGGGATATCAGTCCGGGGGACTCATATCCCCCGTCCACCCTACAGGTATATTCGCAAAATGAGCGAATATGCGCATCACTCCCCGCTCGACCTTCTCTGGTGCATGATCACCTCCGCCAGCCTGGCCGCCGCCTGCTGCGCCGAAGGCTGCTTCTTCAAACGCCCCAGCACTTCGCGCGTGATGTTTTCCGATGCCGTGCGCTGGCGCGCTTCGGCGTGGCGTTCGTTGATGGCGTCTTCGGTGGCCGATAGTTCGGCGGCCTGCTCTTCCAGTCGCTTCGTTTCCAGTGCCAGCAGTTCGCGCCGGGCATCGGCCATCTGGTGCGTGGTGGCGGCGGTGCGGCGCTGCATTTCGGCGTGGGCCTGGGCGTGTTCCAGCAGGGCGCGCTGGGCGTCGCGTTTTTCCAGTGCCGCCTCGGCGGCGGCGCGTTCGGCCAGTTCGTGCTCGCGCGCCAGGCGCGCGGTTTCTTCTTCCGCTTCCTGGCGCACGCGTGCGGCCAGCGCCGCTTCCTGTTCGGATGCCAGGCGCGCCGCCGCCGCCGCGTTCGCGCGCGTGTCGAGTTCGAGCTGTTCCTGCTGCGCCGCCAGCTGCTGCTCGGCCAGCGCCAGCGCCTCTCGCCCTGCTTCGACCGCCTCGCGCTCCGCCTCCAGCGCCGCTTCGGTGGCGGCCAGGCGTGCGCTATCCGAAGCGGCGCGTTGCGCCTGCAGGCGCGCCAGTTCGGCCGCCGCCTCGGCTTCGGCCTGGGCCGCCGCCGCTGCGGCTTCGCGCTGCGCCGCTTCTTCGATCACGCTGGCAGCCTGCAGACGCTGGGCGTCCAGCACAGCCTGCTGGGCCTCCAAGGCGCGCCGCTCGGCATCGGCCTGTTCGCGCAGCAACGCCGCCTGGGCCGCCTCGGCTTCGGCACGCGCCGCGGCGGCCTGCGTCATTTCCTGTTCGGCCTGCAGCCGTTCCTGGATCTGCACCAGTGCCGCGCTTTCGGCCTCAAGACGGGCACGCTCGGCGGCCGCCAGGGTCTCGGCCTGCTGCGCGCGCTGCTGCGCCACTGCCGTCGTCTGCTGCTCCTGTGCCAGCGCTTCGGCGGCCAGCGCCAGTTCGGCTTGCTCTGCCGCGTTGGTGCGCGCGCGCGCATCGGCGGCGGCCTGGGCCTGGGCGGCGCGCTCCTCGGCCAGGGCGCGTTCGCGTTCCTGTTCCCTGGCTTCGGCTTCGGCTGCCTGCGCGGCCACGCGGTCGGCTTCGGCGCGCCTGCGCGCGTGTTCGACCGCGGCCGCTTCCGCCTGCACGCGCGTTTCCACTTCCAGGCCGGCTTCGTGTTCGGCTTCGGCGCGCGCCAGGGCCAGCTCGCGCAGCTGGCGGTCGGCTTCGATGCGCGCTTCGGTGGCCTCGGCAATGCGCGCTTCGGCTTCGCGCCGTGCTTCGGCGGTGGCGGCGGCGGTTTGTTCGAGGCGCTCGCGGTGGATGGCGGCGTCGCGCAATTCCTTTTCCAGTTGCAGGCGCGCGCGCAGGGTATCGGCAGCGACCTTGGTCGAATCGGCCTGCGATTGCGCGATCGATGCGCGTTCGTGTTCGACGTGGGCCAGTGCGCGTGCTTCTTCCAGCGCACGCGCTTCGGCGGTGGCGCGGGCAAAGGCCGAGGCCAGCGCGACCTGGTCGGCGCGCTCGCGCTGCAGCGCCAGTTCCAGCGCTTCGGCTTCGACCTCGGCCAGCTTTTCGGCGGTCTGGCGCGCGGCCTTTTCGGCCCGTTCGCGTTCGCGCGCCAGCACGGCCACGCGCGCGTCGGCGCTGGCGCTGTGCAGCACTTCCTCGCGCGCGGCCTGCACGGCGGCGACGCGTTCGGCCGCCTGGCGCCGTGCTTCTTCGGTCTGCACCAGCAATTCTTCAGCGGCGCGCGCGGCTTCCTGCGCCATCGCCGCTTCGGCTTCCATCTGCTCGGCGGCGCGGCGGCGCGCTTCGTCGGCGGCGCGCGCACGCGCTTCGACGGCGAGGCGTCCTTCGGTGTCGGCCTGCACGCGCGCGCGCAGCTCGGCGGTTTCGATGCGCATCGCTTCCAGGCGTTCGGTCGAGGCCTGGGCGGCGGCGCGCAGGGTTTCCAGGCGGTCGCGATTGAGTTCGATGACTTCTTCCGATGCCTGGGCATTGGCCAGGGCGGCCGCCGCGGCGGCGGCGTCGAGCGCCGCGCGCTCCTCGGCCAGCGAACGGGCGCGCGCTTCGGCATGGGCGCGCGTCTCGGCGGCCACGCTGGCTTTCGCTTCGGCTTCCACGCGGGCGATGGCTTCCTTGATCGCCATTTTTTCGACGGCGCCACGGTCGCTCGGTGCGACCTGGGGAACCGGCGCGGCGCTCGAGGCGGGCATGTCGATGGTGAAGTCGGTATCGTCGTGAGGTGCTTGTTCCATGATGGCTCTCGGGTTATCGCGGGCACTGAGGCGGTCGCCAAGTTCGCTGACTCATTATCAACGAAACCCGACAATCATGACACGCCGAACTGCGCGATGAAACCGGCGCAATTCGCCGCTTAAACTGCTGAGCCAACGTGGCCCGGCTCACACCGGCCATAACGGCGGCTCGTCCATCAGCGCCACCTGCTCGCGCAATTCGAGGATCCGGTCCTGCCAGTAGCGCTGCGTGTTAAACCAGGGGAAGGCGGCCGGAAACGCCGGATCGTCCCAGCGCATCGCCAGCCAGCCGGCGTAATGGATCAGGCGCAGGGTGCGCAGGGCTTCGACCAGGTACAGCTGGCGCGGGTCGAAATCGCAAAAGTCTTCATAGCCGGCCAGGACGTCGCTCATCTGGCGCACCATGTCGCCGCGTTCGCCCGAGAGCAGCATCCACAAGTCCTGCACGGCCGGGCCCATGCGGCTGTCGTCGAAGTCGACGAAGTGCGGGCCGTCGCCGGTCCACAGCACGTTGCCGCCGTGGCAGTCGCCATGCAGGCGCAGGCTTGGCTGCACGCCGGCACGTTCGTAGCAGCGCGCCACGCCGGCCAGCGCCTGCTCGACCACGCTGGCATACGTCGCGCGCAGTTCGTGCGGCAGGAAATCGTGGCGGACCAGGAAATCGAAGGGCTCGCGGCCGAAGGTCTGCGGATTGAGTTCGGGCCGCAACGTGTACGGCCTGACCGCGCCCACGGCGTGGATGCGGCCGATGAAGCGCCCCATCCACTCCAGCGTATCCGGGTCGCCCAGCTCGGGTGCGCGGCCGCCGCGGCGCGGGAAGACGGCAAAGCGAAAGCCGTCGAATTCGTGCAGGGTACGGCCGTCGATACTCAAAGCCGGCACCACCGGGATTTCGTGCCCGACCAGTTCGGCCACAAAGGCGTGTTCTTCCAGGATGGCGGCATCGCTCCAGCGTTCGGGGCGGTAGAACTTGACCACCACCGGCTCGCCCTCGTCACGCCCGACCTGGTAGACCCGATTCTCGTAGCTGTTCAGGGCCAGCAGGCGGCCGTCGCCGTGCAGGCCGACACTGTCGACGGCGTCGAGCACGCGGCCCGGGTCGAGCCGCGAGAACGGGTGCGCCGCGGATTTTGCGGAAGAAATAGACTCGTTGTGCATATCACCATTGTACGGCGCGGCGCGTTATTTCGTACGCTCGCTGCCTTCCAGGCGTTACACTGGCGGACTTCACGCATCCAGCGCCATACTTTTAAGAGCACACCATGCAACTCGAACAGCCCCTCAGCGAAAAAGAATTCGACGAACTCGACCAGTTCCTCCTCTCCGAGCGCAGCCCGGAAGACGCGATGACGATGGACACCCTGCACGGCTACCTGACCGCGATCGCGATCGGTCCGGAAACCATCATGCCGGCCGAATGGCTGCCGCGCGTCTGGGGCCAGGACGGCACCGCCGCGCCGAAATGGAAGAACGGCAAGGAAGAAGAGCGCATCCTCAACCTGATCATGCGCTTCATGAACGAAGTGCTGATCACCTTCGAAGTCGCGCCGAAGGAATTCGAGCCGCTCTACTGCGAGCACGAGCACAACGGCCAGACCCTGATCGACGCCGAAGCCTGGTGCTGGGGCTTCTGGGAAGGCATGGAACTGCGCCCGGGTTCGTGGCAGCCGATCTGGGAATCCGAGGTCGCCGAACTGATGCGTCCCCTGTACCTGCTCGGCGCCGACGAGATCGAGGAAGAAGAATTGCCGCTGGTCGAAGACCCGGTCAAGGCGCACCAGCTGGCGCTGGAAATCGAAGCGAACCTGCCGGCCATCTACCGCTTCTGGGTGCCGCTGCGCAAGGCCGCAGTGGAAACCGTGCGTCACGAAACGCCGAAGGTCGGGCGCAACGACGACTGCCCTTGCGGCAGCGGCAAGAAGTTCAAGAAGTGCTGCGGAGCGGAATCGGCGTAATTGCCGGGGGCCTCAAGCCTTACGTAAAGAAGAGCCCGGTAATCGCCGGGCTTTTGTTTTTCTGGCCGCCCCCCAGTCGTGCAACGGGAATTCGTTACGAATTGTGCTTTTTTAGTACGCTTTTTATCTTATATTGTTGGTTTTTAGATATTTAGCCACCATGTCGCCAGCGAACTGGTAAATTTGTCACCCCATTCAACATGCATGCGATGCACGTGTCCCCAGCCAAGTCAGCCGCCCTCCCGATCGCGGGTTTTGTCCCGCACCTGCATGCATTCGACACGGGTGCCGGTCCATCCCGGCTATTGATCATCGACGACGATCCGCGCCTGCTGCATTCCCTGCGTGAACTGCTGCGCGACGACGGCATGGACGTCACGACCAGCCGCAGCGGCAAGGAGGCGCTCGAACAACTGTCGAACACGCGCTTCGACCTGGTGCTGCTCGACCTGTGCCTGCCCGACGTCGGCGGCCACCGGATCATGGATGTCATCAGGCGCGACCAGATCGACGTCGACGTCGTCGTCATCAGCGGCAGGGTCGAAATCGAGGCGGCGATCGGCGCCCTCAAGCGTGGCGCCTACGATTACGTGCGCAAGCCCTACAGTTTCGAGGAGATCCTGGCGACGGTGAGGAATGCGCTGGAAAGCCGGCGCCTGCGCCAGGCGAACCGGTATATCGCCCTCGAACTGGAAAACTCCGAGCGGATGTACCGCTACCTGGTGGACGCTTCGCCCGACATCATCTATACGCTCGACGGTGAAGGGCGCTTCACCTACATCAACGACCGCGTCGGCCGGCTGCTCGGCTTCCAGCGCGACCAGCTGATCGGCCAGCCTTACCAGGTACTGGTGTTCGAAGACGACCTGGAACTGGCCAACCACGCCTTCAATGAGCGCCGCGGCGACGAACGCGCCGCGCGCAACATCGAACTGCGCCTGAAGTGTTCGCCCGGCGCCGCGCCGAACCGCGCACAGGAAGCCCCCGTGCGCACGATTTCCCTGAACGCCTCGGGCATGTACCTGCAGGACCGTGCGGCCGACAAGCCGGGCTTCGTGGGCACCTATGGCGTGGTGCGCGACATCACCGAGCGCAAGCGCGCCGAGGCGGTGATCTCCTACCAGGCCTATCACGACATCCTGACCGACCTGCCCAACCGCAGCCTGTTCCAGGACCGCCTGGGTCTGGCCCTGATCCAGGCCAAGCGGAAAAAGACCGACCTGGCCGTCATGTTCATCGACCTCGACCGCTTCAAGCTGGTCAACGACACGCTCGGCCACTTCAAGGGCGACCAGTTGCTGCAGCAGGTCGCGCGCCGCCTGAAGGCATGCCTGCGCGAAGGCGATACGCTGGCGCGCCAGGGCGGCGACGAATTCACCGTGGTGCTGCCCGACCTGCACCAGCACGACGATGCCGGCCTGGTGGCGGCCAAGATCATCGACAGCTTGCAGCAGCCATTCCAGCTGGACGAACACACCGCCCACATCTCGGCCTCGATCGGCATCGCCGTCCATCCTGCGCACGGAGAGACGATCGACGAACTGCTGCGCAATGCGGATACGGCGATGTACCAGGTCAAGGGCGAAGGCAAGAACGGCTTCGCCTTTTTCGACCAGTCCTCGCAGGAACTGCTCGAGCGCCGCATTGCCTTCGGCCACAGCCTGCGCCGCGCGCTGGCGAGCGACGAACTGGAAATGTACTACCAGCCGCAGGTCGACAGCAGCGACAACCGCATCGTCGGCGTCGAGGCGCTGATCCGCTGGAACCATCCCACGCGCGGCCTGATCCTGCCGGCGGAATTCCTGCCGTATGCCGAAGAAAACGACCTGGTCGCGCCGATGTCGGACTGGATGATCGACGCCCTGTGCCGCGACGTGCAGGCGTGGAAAGGGGTATGCGGCGACCTGAAACTGTCGATTAACATCGCGCCGCAATACCTCGATCGCGGCAGCTTCTACGACAAGATGCGCAGCGCGATCGCGGACTATGGCATCGCGCCGAACCGGATCGAGATCGAGGTCACCGAAAACATCTGCATCGACAATCCGCACCACGCCATCGACCAGATCAAGCGGCTGGGACAGCTGGGCGTCTCGGTGGCGATCGACGACTTTGGCATCGGCTATTCGTCGCTGGCCTACCTGCACCGCTTCCCGGTCGATACCATCAAAATCGACCAGTCGTTCATCCGCAACATCGTCGACGAGGAAGCGCACTACCCCGTCGTCCTGGCCATCATCGCGATCGCGCGCGGGCTGCGCCTGAACCTGATCGCGGAAGGCGTCGAGACCGACGTGCAGGTGCGCTACCTGCGCGCGCATGGCTGCACCGTCATGCAGGGGTACCGCTTTCACCGGCCAATGCCGGTCGGGGAATTCGTGGCGCTGGTGACGGCCGGGTGATAACCCTGGGGTCAGGTCTGACACATTTAGACACGGCCTCTGCTTTAATGCAGCCTGTATTACGCGGCCGGCCATAGGTATGGTTGAGCTCGTATCTGAATGTCAGACCCGACCCCAGCAGGTTCTTGACCCCAGCAGTTCTTGGCCCCTCAGGCCGCCGTCTCCAGCCGCTCTTCGCTCAACGCCGCCAGCAAGTCCGACTGGCTGACCAGCCCCGCCATCGCCCCTTCCTTGTCGACGATCGCCACCTGGTGGTAGCCCTTGTCGGTCAAGAGCGGCACCAGTTGCGCCAGCGGGGCGTTTACATCCAGCGCCACCACGCGCTGCTGCATCGCGTCCTGCACGCGCAGCGCGGCGCCCGGCACCAGTTGGCGCAGGCGCGCGCCCCAGCCGACCTGGCGCAGCACGTCTTCCTGGGCCAGCACGCCGCGCAGGCGGCGCTCCGCGTCCAGCACCGGCAGCGACTGCAGGCGATAGCGCAGCAGCAGTTCGCGTGCATGGTCGAGGGTGTCGCGCGGCGCGACGAACACGATCCGGGTCGACATCAGCTCGCCGCAGGTGCGCTCCTTGAACTGGCGGTGCAGCGCCAGCTGGCGCGCGTCGTCGACGATGGCGAGCAGGTCGTCGCGGCTGACGTCGAGCACTTCGCCGTAGCTCCGCAAGGCCGCTTCCAGGTCGTCCTCGGTAATGCCCAGGCGCGCATTCGGCGCCGGGTCGCCGGTGCCGTGCAGGTTGCGGTCGGCGGCGTGCTGGGCGTGCGGATAGCGGCGTCCCGTGAGGTTGTTGTAGAGGATGGCGGCAAGGACGATCAGGGTGGAATTCAGGGCCACGGGATTGAACGCGAACGTCCAGCCCGCCGCATGCACGGCATGGCCGCCGAGCACAGTGGTGAGCGCAACCGCGCCGCCCGGCGGGTGCAGGCAGCGCAGGGCGAACATGGCGGCGATCGCCAGGCAGCCGGCCAGCGGCGCGGCCAGCAGCGCGTCCGGCACCAGAGAAGCGCAAGCCACGCCGATCAGGGCCGAGACGGTATTGCCGCCCACGACCGACCAGGGCTGGGCCAGCGGGCTGGCCGGCACGCAGAACAGCAGCACGGCCGAGGCGCCCATCGGCGCGATCAGCCAGGACGCCTGCTCAGGCGCCAGCACGTGGGTCAGGAGTGCGGTGACGAACAGGCCGACACAGGCGCCGATGGTGGCGCGGATGCGTTCGGGCTTGCCGCTGGGAAGGGGCTGGGGCAGGAAGCCGTGCAGCCATTGTTGAAATGTTGCGCGCATAAAACCGCAAAGAGCAAAGACCGCAATTACACCACATCGGCCCCGCCATCGCTGGCTGATGCGCGAATCATCAAATCCAGCAAATGCGCGTTCGCGCACGGACGGACGAGTTCGCCTTCTTCATTCTAGGCACTGAAATCACTTGCGGCGCACCGCGCCACGTGACCTCAAATTCGATAAAAAAGGAGCCCTCCATGAAGAAAGCACTGCCACTCACGCTGCTCGCCGGCGCCGCCCTCCTCGCCACGGGCGCCTGGGCCCAGTCCAACAAACCGGCGAAAGCCGATTCGCACATGCAAAAGGTACTCGATGCCCACGCTGCCCTGAACCCGAAGCCGATCGAGACCCTGACCCCGGACGAGGCGCGCAAGCAGCCGACGCCGGCCGACGCGGTGAAAAAGGTCCTCACCGACATGAAGAAATCGACCGCGCCGGAACCGGGCGTGACGGTCAAGACGATGACGGTCGGCAGCGGCGAGGCCAGCTTCCCGGTCCACATCTATACGCCTGAAGGCAAGGCCCCATTCCCGGTGATGGTGTACTACCACGGCGGCGGTTTCGTGATCGCCGACACCAAGGTGTATGACGCCAGCCCGCGCGCACTGGCCAGGATGGCCAACGCCATCATGGTCTCGGTCGACTACCGCCGCGCGCCCGAACATAAATTCCCGGCCGCGCCGAACGACGCCTTTGCCGCCTACCAGTGGACGATCGACCACGCGCGCGAATTCAACGGCGACCCGACCCGCGTCGCGGTCGGCGGCGAGAGCGCGGGCGGCAACCTGGCGACCGTGGTGTCGATGATGGCGCGCGACAAAAAGGTGGCGCTGCCCGTGCACCAGTTGCTGGTGTATCCGGTCGTGAACGACGACATGAACACGCCCTCGTACCAGAAGAATGCCGAAGCCAAGCCGCTCAACAAGGCGATGATGGCCTGGTTCTTCGGGCACTACGGCGGCGACCCGAAGAGCCCGTACGCATTGCCGATGAAGGCCACATCGCTGAAGGGCCTGCCGCCGGCGACGATCGTCGCGGCCGAGATCGACCCGCTGCTGTCCGAGGGCAAGGCGTATGCGGACAAGCTCAAGAAGGATGGCGTGGCCGTCAGCTACAAGGAATATAAAGGCGTGACGCACGAGTTCTTCGGCATGGGGGCGGTGGTGCCGAAGGCGAAGGAGGCGGAGCAGTTTGCGGCGGATGCGTTGAAGAAGGCGTTTGCGGCGAAGAAGTGATGTTTTAGCGCCGGCATCGGTGGTGACGTTGCCACCATGCCGACCGTGTACCGCGTGGGCACAAGTGCCCACCCTACATTGATGTACGATATGCAAATATCACTCAACGGAGAACCCATGAAACACCCTGTTCTGTGCCTGCTGGCCGCGCTGATCGCCGCCCCCTCGTTTGCCGCCGCCCCGATGGCGAAAACCCCGGCGCCCGGCTATTTCCGCATGATGCTGGGCGACTTCGAGGTCACGCCGCTGTCCGACGGCACCGTCGACCTGCCGGTCGACAAGCTGCTGGCGCAAAAGGCCGACAAGACCAATGCCACGCTGGCGAAAGCGCACCTGAAGGCGCCGCTGGAAACCTCGGACAATGCCTTTCTGGTCAACACCGGCGGCAAGCTGATCCTGATCGACACCGGCGCCGGCGTGCTGTTCGGGCCAACCCTGGGCAAGATCCAGGCGAGCCTGAAGGCGGCCGGCTACACCCCGGAACAGGTCGACGAGGTGTATCTCACCCACATGCACAGCGACCACCTGGGCGGCCTCGCCGCGCAGTCGAAGGCGGCCTTCCCGAATGCGGTCGTGCGCGCGTCGAAAGCGGAAGCCGACCACTGGCTGAACCAGTCGAAGATGGACAAGGCGCCCGCCGACGACAAGGGCTCGTTCAAGAATGCGATGGCCGCGCTCGATCCATACGTAAAAGCCGGCAAGTTCAAGACCTTCGAGGGCGACGTCGAGCTGGCGCCGGGCATCCGCGCCCAGGGCGGGCACGGCCATACGCCGGGCCACACGGCCTATGTGGTCGAGAGCCGCGGCCAGAAGATGGTGGCGATCGGCGACCTGATCCACGTGGCGGCGGTGCAGTTCGAGGATCCGGCGGTGACGATCGCGTTCGACGGCGACCAGAAAGCGGCGGCCGCCGCGCGCAAGAAACTGTTCGATGCAGCGGCCAAGGACGGCGCGCTGATCGGCGGCGCCCACCTGCAGTTCCCCGGCCTGGGCTACCTGCGCACCGAAGGGAAAGGCTACCGCTGGATACCGGTAAATTACACCCAGATGCGCTAAGGCGCGACGTTACGCCGCGGCCGGCGCCCTTGCGATCGTCGCCAGCACGCGCGCCAGTTCCTCGAACGCCACCGGCTTGACCAGGTGATGGGCAAACCCGGCCGCGAGCGAAGACCGGCGGTCGTGTTCCTGGCCATAGCCCGACACGGCGATCAGCACGCTGTGCGCCGTTTCCGGCTGCGCGCGCAGGCGCCGCGCCAGTTCGTTGCCGTCGATGTCGGGCAGGCCGATGTCGAGCAGGCAGGCGTCGGGACGGGCGCTGCGCGCCAGTTCCAGCGCGCGCAGCGACTCGTGTTCGATGAAGACCTCGTGGCCCTGCCCTTCGAGCAGCAGCGCCAGCATGGTGGCGGCGTCGACGTTGTCGTCGACCACCAGCAGGGTCAGCCGCCCGGCGGCGTCGGCGCCGGACGTTCCCGCTGCCGGCACTGGCGGGGCGTTCCCAGGGGCCGCCAGCGGCAAGGTGACCGTAAACGTACTGCCCTGCCCCGGACCGGGACTGGCGCAGCCGACCGTGCCGCCATGCAGCGCCACCAGGTTGCGCACCAGCGCCAGGCCGAGCCCGAGGCCGCCTTGCGAACGGTCCGAACTGCGCTTGGCCTGGGTGAACAGGTCAAAGGCGCGCTCGGTCAGTTCGCGCTCCATGCCGATGCCTTCGTCCTTCACCTCCAGCACCACCTTGCCGGCGGCCGCCTGCACCCCGACATCGATCGCGCGTTCCTCGGGCGTGTACTTGACCGCATTGCCGAGCAGGTTCGAGACCACTTGCACCAGGCGCGCGCGGTCGCCTTCGACGCTGACCGGCAGCGGCGGCAGGTGCAGAGAGAGGCGCTGGCGCCGCGCCGCCAGTTGCGGGCGCACCTGTTCGACCGCTTCGTCGACGATCGCGCGCAGGTCGAGCAGGGTGCGCTGCAGTTCGATCAGGCCGCGCGTGACGCGCGAGACGTCGAGCAGGTCGTCCACCAGGCGCGTCATGTGGCGCACCTGGCGCCCGATGATGGCGCTGCTCTGGCGCACCCGGGTTTCGTTGAGGGCGCCCATGTCGAGCAGCGTGGCCGCCGCGCTGATCGGCGCCAGCGGGTTGCGCAATTCGTGCGCCAGCATGGCCAGGAACTCGTCCTTGCGCTGGTCGGCCATTTTCAAGCCCTCTTCGGCGCGCTTGCGGTCGGTGATCTCGCGGAAGAAGATGGCGACCCCGCCGTCCTGGGTGGGAAAGGCGCGGATTTCGTTCCAGCCGCGCCGTCCGCCCACCGGCGCCAGCGGATGCTCGACGCTGCCGGCCACGCGCTCGTTCATCGCGCGGTACAGCATGGCGGCGGCCGGCGTGCCCTCGACTTCGGGGAACAGGTCCCAGTGGTTCTTGCCGATCACCTGTTCCGACGTCAGGCCGCAGATGCGCAAGCCTTCGGCGTTCATTTCCAGCATCGTCCAGTGGCGGTCGGCCAGGCCGAAGCCTTCGCTGATGGTGTCGAAGATGTAGCGGCTGCGGTCGCGCTCGGCGCGCAGCTGCGCCTGGGCGCGCGCCGTTTCCAGCGCGGCCCAGGTGCGCTCGGCGGTTTCGCGTGTGAAGCGCACGTCCGAATCGGTCCAGTGATAGGGCTGGGCGCGGTTCAGGCTGAGGAAGCCGACCAGGCGGCCGCCGCGCATCAGGGGCACGGTCAACACGGCGGCTGCCGCTTCCGCGCGGAAGATCGCTCGGCAATCGACCAGGCGCGGGTCGGTGTCGACGTCGTTGATGACGAAGGTGTCGCCTGCGCGCGTGAGCGTGGCGACCGTCGGGCCGAAGCCGTCGAGCGGATACTCGCCGCGCGACAGTTCGCGCGCGCCGCCGGCGTTCCACTGGTGGCGCACGGTAAACGTCTGGCCGGCGTCGTCCACCTCGGCATAGGTGGCGCGGCTCAGGCCCAGTTCCGCGCCCAGCAGGGCACTCGCCTTGGCCAGCACCTCGTCGGGCGTGCCAAGCGGGTGCAAGGTATCGGACAGCTTGAGTTCGAGCGCGGCGCGCCGCTCTTCCTGCACCCTGCCCGTCGTTTCCATGACCGTGCAATACATGCCGGCCACGCGCCCGGCGCCGTCGTGCAGCGGTGAATAGGAAAAGGTGAAATAACCCTGCTCCGGAAACCCGCGGCGCAGCACGGTCAGCGGCAAGTCTTCATGAAAGGCCGACTTGTTCGACAGCGCGCGGTCGATGATCGGCACCAGGTCGTTCCAGATCTCGGCCCAGACCTGCTGGAAGGGCTGTGCCAGCGCCTGCGGATGCTTGGCGCCGAGGATGATCGCGTAGGCGTCGTTGTAGAGGAAGCGCAGGTCCGGTCCCCAGGCGACGAACATCGGGAAGGCGGAATTGAGCGACATGCCGACCGCGGTCGTCAGTTCGGGCGGCCAGCTTTCGGGATGGCCGAGCGGACAGGTGCGCCAGTCGTGGGCGGCCAGCAGCGCGCGCACGCCGGTGCGGGGAATCGAGGGATCGTCGGGAAAGAGGCCGGGCATGGCCGGATTGTCCCACAGTCGGGCAATGGCTGGAGCTTGACTTGCTCCGGGTTCATTAAAGACCCGTAGGGTGGGCGGCTCCACCTCGTCGGTGATATACCCGCGGCGTATGCGCCGCCCACGCGTCCAACCAGCCGTCGATCCGTCGCGACGTTTCAGGATCTGGTTGAACGCGTGGGCGGCATCGGGACAGCGGGCCAGCATGCGTCCAGGGCATAGCCGCCCACCCTACCGGGTACCGGTTCAAATCTTGATGAAATGCTCGCGGTAGTATTTCAGTTCCTCGACCGATTCGATGATGTCGGCCAGCGCGGTGTGTTTCTGGTGCTTCTTGAAACCCGAGGCCAGTTCCGGCTTCCAGCGGCGGCACAGTTCCTTCAGCGTCGACACGTCCAGGTTACGGTAGTGGAAGAAGGCTTCCAGTTTGGGCATGCCGCGCGCCATGAAGCGGCGGTCCTGGCAGATGGTGTTGCCGCACATCGGCGACTTGTTGGCCGGGACGAAGTTCTTGAGGAAGGCGATCAGCGCGGCTTCGGCGTCGGCTTCGGTCACGGTCGACGCTCTTACACGGTCGATCAGGCCCGACTTGCCGTGGGTGCCCTTGTTCCAGTTGTCCATCTTGTCCAGCGTCTCGTCCGACTGGTGGATCGCGAAGACCGGGCCTTCGGCCAGCACGTTCAGGTGCATGTCGGTGACGACGACGGCGATCTCGATGATGCGGTCGCTATCCGGATCGAGGCCGGTCATTTCCATGTCGACCCAGACCAGGTTCATGTCGTTGGGACGCTGGGCGGTGGACGCAGGGGTGGCAGGTACGGCGGATTCGGTTGGGTGTGACATAATTCTCTCTTTGCCTAATCAATCCTGCATTTTCTCACAGGCACTGAATGTCTTCACTCGCGTTTTCGGTTTTGTTCGTCGTTTTCTTCGTGCTCACGCTCGGGCTGCGCTTCTGGCTGGCCAACCGCCAGATCCGCCACGTGCTGCGCCACCGCGGCCGCGTGCCGGAGGAATTCGCGGCCAAGGTCTCGCTCGATACCCACCGGAAGGCGGCCGACTACACGGTCGCCAAGACCCGCTTCGGCATCGCGGCGCTGCTGTGGGGCGGCCTGACCCTGGTCGGTTTTACCTTGCTGGGCGGTCTGCAGGCCATCTCGAACGCGCTGCTGCCGCTGGCCGGTCCGGGAATGCTACATCAGATCGCGCTGATCGCCGCGTTCGCGATTGTCTCCGGCCTGCTCGACCTGCCCTTCGACTATTACCGCCAGTTCGTGCTCGAGGAACGCTTCGGCTTCAACAAGATGAGCGTCAAGCTGTGGATCGCCGACATGGTCAAGGGCGCGCTGGTGGGCGCCGCCATTGGCCTGCCGCTGCTGTGGGTCGTGCTCAAACTCATGGAGTCGACCGGCTCGCTCTGGTGGTTCTGGACCTGGCTGGTCTGGAGCGGCTTCCAGCTCTTGATGATGGTGCTGTACCCGAGCGTGATCGCGCCGCTGTTCAACAAGTTCACGCCCCTGTCCGACGACAGCCTCAAGGCGCGTATCGAGGGCTTGATGGCGCGCGTCGGCTTCGCCTCGAAAGGCCTGTTCGTGATGGACGGCAGCCGCCGCAGCGCCCACGGCAACGCCTATTTTTCCGGCTTCGGCGCGGCCAAGCGCATCGTCTTTTTTGACACCCTGATCGAGCGCCTGGCGCCGCACGAAATCGAAGCGGTGCTGGCGCACGAACTGGGGCATTTCAAGCTGAAGCACATCGTCAAGCGCATCGTCGTGATGTTCGCGCTGTCGCTCGCCTTCCTCGCCGTGCTCGGCTACCTCAAGGAACAAGCCTGGTTCTATACCGGCCTGGGCGTGATGCCGCAACTGGCAGGTCCGAACGATGCCATGGCCCTGCTGCTGTTCGTGCTGGTGCTGCCGATCTTTACCTTCGTGTTCGGCCCCTTGAGCGCGATCACCTCGCGCAAGCACGAATTCGAGGCCGACGCCTTCGCGGCGAAGCACAGCGACGCCAAGGACCTGGTTTCGGCCCTGGTGAAAATGTACGAGGACAATGCCTCGACGTTGACGCCGGACCCGCTGCATTCGGCCTTTTACGATTCGCACCCGCCGGCCTCGGTACGGATCGCCCATTTGAATGGAGCGGCGGCATGATGCTGCTCGATCAGCGCTGCACGCATGGCGCGCCGGCCTTGAGCCCGGCCGGGTTGCCCGCCTTGATGGCGCAGGCGCCGGACTGGCGCGTGGACGGCAGCCGCATCGTGCGTGCGTTCGAATTCAGGGACTACCACGAGACGATCGCCTTCGTGAATGCGCTCGCCGGGATGATCCACGGCGAGGACCATCACCCCGAACTGATTGTGCGCTATCGCCACTGCATCGTCGCCTGGACGACCCATTCGGCGGGCAACGCCATTTCCATGAACGACCTTATCTGCGCTGCGAAAGCCGACGCAATCTACGAAGAACGGACACGCGCATGAATGAACAACCGAGCCTGACCGGCACCATCATCGCCGCGCACGGGCGCCATTACCTGGCCGATGCGGACGGCGAAAAACTCCAGTGCGTCACGCGCGGCAAGAAGACGAATGTCGCCGTCGGCGACGTGGTGCACCTGGTGAAAACTTCGAACGACCAGGCCGTGATCGAAAAGATCGCCGAACGCACCACCCTGCTCTACCGCTCGGACCAGTACAAATCAAAGCTGCTGGCGGCGAACATCTCGCGCCTGTTCATCGTCGTCGCCACCGAACCGGGCTTCGCCGACGACCTGGTCTCCCGTTCGCTGGTGGCGGCCGAGGCGGCCGGCATCGAGGCGCACCTGATCCTGAATAAAACCGACGTCGAGGACTTGCTGCCGCGCGCGCGCGAACGCGCCGGCGTCTATGCCGCGCTCGGCTATCCGGTACACGAAGTATCGGCGCGCGCCAACCCGGAACACGCGCTGGAAGTGCTGCGGCCGCTGCTGGCCGGCCAGTCCTCGATCTTCATCGGCCAGTCGGGCATGGGCAAGTCCTCGCTGATCAACCTGCTGGTGCCGGACGCCGACATCGCCGTGCGCGAAATCTCGGCCGCGCTCGACACCGGCAAGCACACCACTACCTTTACGCGCCTGTACTGGCTGCCGGATGGAGCGGCCATCATCGATTCGCCGGGCTTCCAGGAATTCGGCCTGTACCACCTCAGCGAAGGCATGCTCGAGCGCGCCTTCGTCGAGTTCAAGCCGTATTTAGGCGGCTGCAAGTACTACAACTGCCGTCACCTGGCCGAGCCGCAGTGCGCGGTGCTCACGGCACTGGCCGAAGGCAAGATCGCGAAGCACCGGCATGAGCTGTACGGGCAGCTGCTGCACGAGTCGGCGCAGACGCTGTATTAAGCTGCTTTCCCTACCGTCAAGCAAAACCCTTATAATCAAAGGGATACTCTCTTTGAAGAACACGACATGCCAGGCACCAAAGCGATCAAGCACTTCCTGCAGTTCTCCGACTTCTCGCTCGACGAATTCGAATACGTCATCGAGCGCGCGAAGGTCATCAAGCGCAAGTTCAAGGCCTACGAGGTGTACCACCCGCTGGTCGACCGCACGCTGGTGATGGTGTTCGAGAAGAGTTCGACCCGTACCCGCCTCTCCTTCGAGGCCGGCATGCACCAGCTGGGCGGCGCGGCGATCTACCTGAACACGCGCGACAGCCAGCTCGGGCGCGGCGAACCGGTCGAGGATGCGGGCCAGGTGATGAGCCGCATGTGCGACATCATCATGGTGCGCACCTTCGGCCAGGACATCATCGAACGCTTCGCGGCCAATTCGCGCGTCCCGGTGATCAACGGCCTCACCAACGAACATCATCCGTGCCAGGTGCTGGCCGACATCTTCACCTTCTACGAGCACCGCGGCCCGATCGCCGGCAAGACAGTGGCCTGGATCGGCGACGCCAACAACATGCTGTATTCGTGGCTGCAGGCGGCCGAGGTCTTCGGCTTCCACCTGAACATCTCCATGCCGAAGGGTTACGACCTGGACCCGGCGCTGGTCTCGACCACGCGCTACACCCGCTTCGACAATCCTGCCGACGCCTGCGAAGGCGCACACCTGGTCAGCACCGACGTCTGGACCAGCATGGGCTTCGAGAAGGAAAACGCGCAGCGCCTGCAGGACTTCGACGGCTTCATCGTCGACGCCGCCAAGATGGCGCGCGCCACGCCGGACGCGATCTTCATGCACTGCCTGCCGGCACACCGCGGCGAGGAAGTCGCGGCCGAGGTCATCGACGGACCGCAATCGGTGGTCTGGGACGAAGCCGAGAACCGCCTGCACGTGCAGAAGGCGCTGATCGAATACCTGCTGCTTGACCGGATTGAAGACAACTGATTTTTAGCACCACCCTTGTTTGATCGTCGGTCCGCAAGGACCGGCTGACCACACCCCCACCTCCCTCTCCACACTGGAATTTCCATGAGCGACATCAAAAAAGTAGTGCTTGCCTACTCCGGCGGCCTCGACACTTCCGTCATCCTGAAATGGCTGCAAGACAATTACGGCTGCGAGATCGTCACCTTCACCGCCGACCTCGGCCAGGGCGAAGAACTCGAGCCGGCGCGCGCCAAGGCGATCAAGTTCGGCATCAAGCCGGAAAACATTTACATCGACGACGTGCGCGAGGAATTCACGCGCGACTTCGTGTTCCCGATGTTCCGCGCCAACACCGTGTATGAAGGCGAATACCTGCTCGGCACCTCGATCGCGCGTCCGCTGATCGCGAAACGCTTGATTGAAATTGCCAACGAAACCGGCGCCGACGCCGTCTCGCACGGCGCGACCGGCAAGGGCAACGACCAGGTCCGCTTCGAACTCGGCGCCTACGCACTGAAACCCGACGTCAAGATCATCGCTCCATGGCGCGAGTGGGACCTGCTGTCGCGCGAAAAGCTGCTGAAGTACGCGGAAGACGCTGGCATCGCGGTCGACATGAAGCACAAGAACGGCGGCGCGCCCTACTCGATGGACGCCAACCTGCTGCACATCTCCTTCGAAGGCCGCCACCTGGAAAACCCGAGTGCGGAAGCCGAGGAATCGATGTGGCGCTGGACCGTCAGCCCGGAAGCGGCGCCGGACCAGGCCGAGTACCTCGACATCGAATACGAGCGCGGCGACATCGTCGCCCTGAACGGCAAGCGCATGACGCCGGCCGAAGTGCTGACCGAACTGAACCGCGTCGGCGGCAAGCACGGCATCGGCCGCCTCGACCTGGTCGAGAACCGCTACGTCGGCATGAAGTCGCGCGGCTGCTACGAGACGCCAGGCGGCACCATCATGCTGCGCGCGCACCGCGCAATCGAATCGATCACCCTCGACCGCGAAGTGGCGCACCTGAAGGACGACCTGATGCCGCGTTACGCCTCGCTGATCTATAACGGCTACTGGTGGGCGCCGGAACGCGTCGCGCTGCAGACGCTGATCGACCACACGCAAGCGACCGTCAACGGCTGGGTGCGCGTCAAGCTGTACAAGGGCAACGTGATCGTGGTGTCGCGCGATTCGAAGACCGATTCGCTGTTCGACATGAACATCGCAACGTTTGACGAAGACGGCGGCGCCTACAACCAGGCCGACGCCGGCGGCTTCATCAAGCTCAATGCGCTGCGCATGCGCATCGCGGCGAAGGCACGCGCGAAGCGCGGGCAGTAATACAGCCGCGTGTTGCAAATGGAAGCCGCCTTCGGGCGGCTTTTTTGTTAGCTGCTGTGCACTGCAGGTGGGCTCTCCAAGCTCACGCGTTACGCACGTGTCCTGCACCTGCAACCGTGAAATATCGCTCGCGGCCTAAAAATACACCCGACTGCGGATGCTTGCCAATGATCAACCGCCGTACCGCGTGGGCTCGGAGAGCCCACCCTACGGTGCGCATCCGACCCGACTTAAAAGTCGCGCAGGTCCGCGACGGCCTCGCGCCCGAAATCCTCGGACAGCAATAAGGTCACCAGCTTGCGTGCGCACTCCTCGGGCGTGGCCAGCGCCCCTTCCTGCTTCATCTGCACGAAGCGTTCCTTCATCGGGAAATTCGCTTCCGGCGTGGCGCGGATCTCGGCCTGCATGCCGGTATCGATCACGCCCGGCGCCAGGCTGCAGCAGCGTACTGTTTCGTCGCCATCCTGCAGCACCGCTTCGGCATGGCGGTCGAGCGCGGCCTTGGTGGCGCAGTAGACGCTCCAGCCAGGATAGGCATTCCGGCCGGCGCCGCTCGAGACGTGCAGGATGCGCCGTTCGCCGCTGCTGTGCCGCACGACGGCGGCCGCCAGCGCCAGCGGCGCGGCCGCGTTCAGCGTCACGGCGCGCAGGACGGCCAGCGGGTCTTGCCCGGCCAGCGGACCGACTGGTGCGACGACGCCGGCATTGTTCACCAGCAGCGTGGTCCCGGCGTCCGCCAGCCAGTCGCGCAGCGCCCCACCCGTGACGAAAGCGGCCAGCGCCGCGCTGTCGGAGAGGTCGACGTCGATCTCGGTCAGCAAGCCCGAGGCGGCGCCGTCGGACCGGCTGCGCGCCAGGCCCAGCACTGGAATGCCGCGTTGGACCAGCTCGGCGGCGATGGCGGCGCCGAGACCCTTGGTGTGGCCGGTGACGATGGCTTTCATGCGGATCTCCTCCAGAATGGAAGCGCAAGCATACTCGATGGCGCGGCAGGCGCCCAACCCCTTGCAAACGGACACCGGAAGTAGATGAAATGCAACAATTCGCACGGGGACGCATGGCTCTTCAGTTACAATGCGATGCTGGTCCTCAGGGTAGAATGCGTCCGCCCTGTCCACCCCGCTTCGCCACTCAGCCAAACCGATGCCTATCGCACCTTCCATTGCGTCACTGAACAGCCCTTTCCGCGTCCTGCTGGTCGGCGCGCCGCCGTTTGCCGGCGCGCTGCGCGAGATGCTAGCCGGTGCGGATGACATCGAATTGGTGCTGACTGACGCCGCCCAGGTGCTGGAACAGGCGGCCAGCCTGTGCCCCATGGTGCTGGTACGTGCGCTGGGAGGACGCGAAGACTGCAGTGACTTTATCCGTGCCTGCCGCGCCCATCCCGTCCTCGGCTCCCTGCCCCTGCTGGTGCTGGCGCCGCATGCGGAGAATGCAGGGCGCGAGGCCGCCTTTGGCGCCGGGGCCAGCGATTACCTGGCCGAATTGCCGACCCAAACCGAATTGCTGGCGCGCCTGCACTACCACGCGCAAGCCGGGCAGGCGCTGCTCGAACGCGCGGACGCGCTGCGCCGCCTGGAGGAGACCCAGGCGCTGCTGGCCCGTGCCCAGGCCGAACTCGACCGGATCGATGGCGTCGACAGCCTGACCGGCATCCCCAACCGGCGCCGCTTCGACCAGGTGGCGCAGGGCGAATGGCAGCGCGCACGGCGCAACGGACAGCCGCTCTCCTTGCTGGTGTGCGACGTCGACAGCTTCGGCTATTTCAATCACCGCCTCGGGCGCGACGCGGGCGACCTGTGCCTGCGCAGGATGGCGGGCGTGCTGACAGGCCAGCTGAAACGCGCGTCCGACCTGGCCGTGCGCTACGACGGCAAGCAGTTCGCAATCCTGCTGCCCGACACCGGCCTGGACGGCGCCGTGCAGGTGGCCGAAGCCTGCCGTGCGGCGCTCGAGGGCCTGGCGCTGGCGCATCCGCTGCCGGAACGGCGCATCGTGACGATGTCGGTCGGGGTGGCGTCCACGCTGCCGTCGGAAGACGGCATGTTCGAGGCGATGCTGGCACGTGCCGGCGAAGCGGTGCAGGCGGCGAAGTCGCGTGGGCGGAATCGGGTCGTGGCCTTCCGCGCGTAGCGCCAGGCAGTTGTAGGGTGGACTCTGTCCACGCGGTACGGCGGTCATTCAGACGACGACAAGTGCAAATAACGTAGCCTCTGCATACGGCAACCAGGAACGCTGACGAACCTGCGGTGATGTGCGTTTCTGGATCGCAGCTTGTGTACCGCGTGGACGGCGTCCACCCTACAAAATCTATATGAACACCGGTTCCGGTTCCAGCTCGACGCCGAAGCGTTCGCGCACGTCGTGCTGGATCGCCAGCGCCAGCGCCTGCACCTCGGCTCCGGTCGCGCCGCCATTGTTCACCAGCACCAGCGCCTGCTTCGGATAGACGCCGGCCGCGCCCAGGCTCCGTCCTTTCCAGCCGCACTGGTCGATGAGCCAGCCCGCCGCCAGCTTTTCGCTGCCGTCCGGCTGGCGGTGATGCACCAGTCGCGGGAAGCGCGCCAGCAGCGCTGCGCATTGCTCCGCGGGCACCACCGGGTTCTTGAAGAAGCTGCCGGCATTGCCGATCTGCGCCGGGTCGGGCAGCTTGCGGCGGCGGATCGCCACCACGGTATCGCTGATCTGGCGCGGCGTCGGCGCCGCGATGCCGGCCGCCTCGACCGCCTGGGCCAGTTCGGCATAGCGCAGGTTCGGCTGCCAGGCGCGCGGCAGGGCGAAGGTGACGTCCAGCACCACCAGGCCGGCGCCCTCGGGGTGCTTGAAGATGCTGTCGCGGTAACCGAAGCGGCATTCGTCCGCGCCCAGGGTGCGCCTTGCGCCAGTGTTCAGGTCGTGGACGGTCAGCGAATGGAACACATCCTTGATTTCCAGGCCATAAGCCCCGATATTCTGAATGGGCGCGGCGCCCACGGTGCCGGGAATCAGCGACAGGTTTTCGAGGCCGCCCAGGCCCTGTTCGAGCGTGTAGTCGACGAAAGCATGCCAGTTTTCGCCGGCGCCGGCGCGCACCAGGATCTTGCCGTCCGCTTCGCCAATAAGCGCGCGGCCACTGATCGCCATGTGCAGCACCAGGGCTTCGATGTCGCGCGTGAGCAGCACGTTGCTGCCGCCGCCGAGGACAAAAGGAGGCAGGCTGGCCGGCTGCAAGGCGTCGAGTTGGGACGCGTCCGTCACGCGCAGGTAGTGGCGTGCGCGCGCCGCCAGGCCGAAGGTATTAAAGCCTTGCAGGGAAACGTCGTGTTCGATCGTGAGCTCTGTGGACATGGATTTCTGGTATTTAGCGGGACGGAAACCGGTCGATTATAGAACCATTGCAGGGGCGAGTCCGGCGCCGGCGGCGAAAACGGTCGTTCTATTCCAGCTTGTCCGTTAAAATACTGCCACTTATAAATGTGCAAGCCAAAGGAAACCACCATGCCATCGTTTGACGTGGTCTGCGAAGCAGACATGGTCGAAGTCAAGAACGCCGTCGAGCAATCGAACAAGGAAATCACCACCCGTTTCGATTTCAAGGGCAGCTCCGCCAAGGTCGAGCAAAAGGAAAAGGAATTGACGCTGTTCGCCGATTCCGATTTCCAGCTGAACCAGGTGTATGACGTGCTGGTCAACAAGATGACCAAGCGGAAGGTCGACGTGCGCTTCCTCGACGCGGAAAAAGTGGAAAAGATCGGCGGCGACAAGGTCAAGCAAGTCATCAAGGTGCGCAACGGCATCGAGACCGAGGACGCCAAGAAGATCACCAAGGCGATCAAGGAAAGCAAGATGAAGGTGCAGGCCAGCATCCAGGGCGAAACGGTGCGCGTCACCGGCGCCAAGCGCGACGACCTGCAGGCTGCGATGGCCCTGCTGCGCAAGGATATCCAGGACTTGCCGCTGGCGTTCAACAACTTCCGCGACTGAGCAACCGGCTGAGCGGACGACGGCCGAGCGGCGCGCACGCAACGCCCGGCGCGGATTCGTCCCGCCCCTCTCTGCGGGGCAGCGCACTCCTTGCGGCTTCCCTAAAATGCTTGGGGTAGAATTGAGGCTGCACAAACTCGCTCGTATCAGTCATTTCCTGTTTGAGCGGAAACAAGGCATAAAGCAACTGAGGTAGTCTAAGGATAGCAATGAAACGTGTTGATGATTTCCGCCTGCGTCTGGGCAATAAAGAATACGTGCCCATCATGATCGGCGGAATGGGCGTGGACATTTCCACCTCCGAGCTTGCGCTGGAAGCGGCGCGCCTGGGCGGCATCGGCCATATCTCGGATGCCATGGTGCAGGACGTCTCGGACCGCAAGTTCGACACGACCTTCGTCAAGGACAAGACCAAGCTCTACAAGTTCAACATCAACAACATGGACAAGGCGGTGGTGCAGTTCGACCTCGAACGCCTGGCCGAAGCGACGCGCCTGCACGTGGGCGCGACCATGGCGGCGAAGAAGGGCGATGGCCTGATCTTCGTGAACTGCATGGAAAAGCTGACCATGAACGCGCCCAAGGAAACCCTGCGCACGCGCCTGGCTTCGGCGCTGGACGCCGGCATCGACGGCATCACCATGTCGGCCGGCCTGCACCTCGGTTCCTTCGAGCTGATCAAGGACCATCCGCGCTTCCGCGAAGCCAAGCTGGGCATCATCGTGTCCTCGGTACGCGCGCTGCAGCTGTTCCTGCGCAAGGTGTCGAAGCTGAACCGCCCGCCCGATTTCATCATCGTCGAGGGCCCCCTCGCCGGCGGCCACCTTGGCTTCGGCTTCGACTGGAAGAACTACGACCTGCACCTGATCATCGACGAGATCCTTGCCTACATGCGCGCGGAAAACATCGACATTCCGCTGATCGCGGCCGGCGGCGTGTTCACCGGTTCCGACGCGGTGGCATTCCTGGAAAAAGGCGTGGGCGGCGTGCAGGTGGCGACCCGCTTCACCGTCACCCGCGAGTGCGGCATGCCCGACAGCGTCAAGCAGGAATATTTCCGCGCCAGCGAGGAAGACATCATCGTCAACGGCATTTCGCCGACCGGCTACCCGATGCGCATGCTGAAAAGCACGCCGGCGATCGGTTCCGGCATCCGTCCCGGCTGCGAATCCTATGGCTACCTGCTCGATGCCACCGGCAATTGCGCCTACATCAATTCGTACAACCGCGAAGTGCTGGCCAATCCGGACGTCAAGAACCCACCGGTGTTCGACAAGACCTGCCTGTGCACGCACATGCGCAACTACAATTGCTGGACCTGCGGGCACTACACCTATCGCCTGAAGGACACCACGCACAAGCTGGCCAATGGCGACTACCAGATCATGAGCGCCGAGCACGTGTTCAAGGATTACCAGTTCAGCGTCGACAACCAGATCGCGTTGCCGGAAAAACAGGAGACGGCGGCGGCCTGAAGCCCCTGCCCTGCGCAGATTGCAAAAAGCCACGCTCAGCCGTGGCTTTTTGTTTTGGAACAACCGCGACACGGGTTGGGGAACGGGTGTAGGCTGCACGGGTCCAACTGAGGATGCCATCCATTACAAGGCGCCCAGCATGACCACGCCCGTACCGACCGCCAACGCCGCCTTTCTCCTCGACGGGGCGGGCATCGTCATGAGCTGGAACGACGCTTGCGAAAAGCTGCTCGGTTTCACGGGCGGCACCATCATCGGCCAGCCGCTCGGCGCCTTGCTGGTCGGCACCACCCCTGAAGACCGCGGCGAACGCTGCCGCGGCCTGGCCGAAAACCGCGGGCATACCAATCGCGTCGTGCTGCGCCACGCCAACGCCAGCACGGTCAAGGCGGAACTGGCGCTGACGCCGCAAACCGGCGCCGACGGCGCGACGCACTTCTGGGTGGCCGCCATCGACAACGTCCACACCGACGCCACGCCCGACGCGGTCCTGGTCGGGCGCACGCCGCTCGCGGCCGTTGCCGATTTCCTGCCCGGTACCATCTACGCGCTCAACCGCGACAACCGGTTCGTGCTGTGGAACCGCAACCATGAGCGCATGACCGAACTGAGTTCCGACGAGATGGCGGCCACCAGCGCCCTCGAACTGTTCGACCTGCGGACCCGGCCGCTGATCGCCGACAGCATCCGCCGCGTGTTCGAGAACGGGGAGGAAGTCGCCATCGAGGCCGACGTGGTCGCACGCAGCGGCCGCGAAACGCCGATGCTGCTGTGCGGGGCACGGGTGGACTGCAACGGCGGGCAATACCTGTTCGGCATGGGGATCGACATTACCCGGCGCCGCCAGCAGGAACGCATGCTGCGCCTGCGCGAGCGCGCCCTGCACGCGGCCAGCAACGGCATCGTCATCACCGGCACCGACGGGCGCGACTGCCCGATCGAATACGTCAACCCCGCCTTCGAACGCATCACCGGCTACAGCGCCGAGGAGGTCATCGGACGCGACTCGCGCTTCATGGCCGCGCCCGGCCTGGACGCGAACGAGCGCTTCCAGCTGCGCGAAGCAATCGCCGCGCGCCGGCCCGTCAACGTGGTGCTGCGCAACCGGCGCAAGAACGGCGACCTGTTCTGGAACGACCTTTCCATCACTCCGGTCGAGGGTGAACATGGCGAGGGCACCCATTTCATCGGCGTCATCATGGACGTCACCGTGACCAAGCAGCGCACCGCCCATCTCGAGCACGAGGTCAACCACGACGCCCTGACCGGCCTGGCCAACCGCAACCTGCTGTGGGACCGGCTGGAACAGGCGCTGCACATGGCGCAGCGCCAGAAGGTGCTGGTCGGCATCCTGCTGATCGACCTGAACAATTTTAAAAGCATCAACGATACCTACGGCCACGAGGCCGGTGACGTGGTATTGAAGGTGGTCGCGCGGCGCCTGCAGGCCTCGGTGCGCGACAGCGACACGGTGGCGCGCCTGTCGGGCGACGAATTCGTGCTGGTGCTGGTCAACCAGCCGTCGCTGCGCTACACGCTGCGCATGATCGAGCGCCTGCGCCAGGGGCTGACCCAGCCGGTGTCGTTCATGCACAATGAAATCGAAGTCGGCGCCAGCCTCGGGGTCGCCGTCTATCCGCACGACGGCCTGACCTCGGTCGACCTGGTGCGCTCGGCCGACGTCGCCATGTACCACGCCAAGGCCACCGGCCGCAACGAGGTGTATTTCTTTTCGAACGACATGAAATCGACCACCGAAGCGCGCCAGCGCCTCGACGCCTGCATGTCGCACGCCATCGAACGGGGCGAACTGTTCATGCTGTACCAGCCCTGCATCGATGCGCGCAGCGATCGGGTCACCTGTTTCGAAGCCCTGCTGCGCTGGCGCCATCCCGAGCACGGCGTGCTGCTGCCGTCGGCCTTCCTGGCCGAAGCCGAAGAAAACGGCCGCATCGTCGAATTCGGCGCCTGGGTGCTCGACCAGGCCTGCGCCTTCCTCAGCGACCTCAAGAAACTGGGCGTGAACGACGTGCCGGTCACGGTCAACGTGTCGGCGCGCGAATACGGCCAGCACGATTTCGTGGCCAACATCGCGTCGCGCCTGGTCGCCTACGGCCTGACGCCGGGCAGCCTGCAGATCGAGCTGCGCGAGGAAACCGTGATGCGCAACCCGGGTCAGGTGCGCGACCTGGCGACCCAGCTACGCGCGCTCGGCCTGACGCTGTCGATCGACGAATTCGGCCAGGGCATGACCGACCTCGGCTTCCTGCGCGAACTGTCCGTCAGTCAGCTGAAACTGTCGAAACAATCGGTCCACGCAATCGCCGCCGACGAACCCGACGGCGACGGCAGCACCATGGCGCGCACGCTGATCGATATCGGGCACAACCTCAGGATGCAGGTGATCGGCGAGGCGGTGGAAACGCGGGCGCAGCGCGAGTTTTTGACGATGCACGGATGCGAGGCGCTGCAGGGGGTGCTGCTGTCGGAGCCGGTGACGGTGGAGGCGGCGCGGGACCTCGTGCGCGATCGCATGCCGGCGTAAAAGGGGCTGTTGCCTGTTGTGTTATCGGTCTGCTTGATCCGCGTGGGCGGAGCCCACCCTACAGTCACCGCTAACGGCGAATTCATACGAGACCCGGATACGTAGCGTGTCCCGTAAGAGGTTGTGAAAAAATCGTCAGGGCAAGGGATACGGCCGCCCGGCGCGCCACCGAAGACAGTACGTGGGTACGGCAAGGCGGCGCAACGCCGCCATGGCGATTTTTTCACAACCTCGTAGGGTGGGCTCCGCCCACGCGGATTCAGCACACAGCGAACGGGACAGGCAACAGTCCCACCCTGCTCGCCCAACGCTTCAACCTTCGCTGGTAATCCGCTGAATCAGCGCGCCGAGCACATCCTCCGCCATCGCATTGTCCACCTGGCAGGTCCCCGCATTCTCGTGCCCGCCGCCACCATATTCCAGCATCAGCGCGCCGATGTTGGTCTTCGAGGTCCGGTTCAGGATCGATTTGCCGGTCGCGAACACGGTGTTCTGGTTTTTCAGGCCCCACAGCACGTGGATCGAGATGTTCGTTTCGGGGAACAGGGCGTAGATGATGAAACGGTTGCCGGCGAAGATGGTGGCTTCCTCGCGCAGGTCGAGCACGACCAGGTTGCCGTGCACGCGCGCGCAGCGGCGGATCTGTTCCTTGCACAGGTTGCTGTGCTCGAAATACAGCCTGGTGCGTTCCTGCACGTCCGGCAGCGCCATGATCTCGTCGATCGAATGGTTGCAGCAAGCCTCGATCAGTTCCATCATCAGCTGGTAGTTCGAGATGCGGAAGTCGCGGAAGCGGCCCAGGCCGGTGCGCGCATCCATCAGGAAGTTCAGCAGGTTCCAGCCGGCCGGCTCGAGCACTTCTTCGCGCGAAAAACGTGCGCTGTCGGCCTTGTCGACGGCGGCCATCATGTCGTGCCAGGCCAGCGGGAACACCTTGTCGCCGCCGTAGTGGTCCCAGACCACGCGCGCCGCCGAGGGGGCGTCGGGCTGGATCACGTGGTTGTTGCGCAGGCCGGTGTTGCGAATCGTCTCCGACAGGTGGTGGTCGAACGCCAGGTGGGCGCCCGCCACATACGGCAGGTTGGTCGTGATGTCGCGGCTGCTGATCGCCACTTTCCCGTCCTGCATGTCCTTCGGGTGGACGAACAGGATCTCGTCGATCAGGTCGAGGTGCTTGAGCAGGACGGCGCACACCAGGCCATCGAAATCGCTGCGGGTAACGAGACGGAATTTATTCGGAACATCAGGGGTTGGCGCGGCGGACATCGGCGGATCCTTTCGTCGAAAGAGCATAGGGATGGCTTTTATCATACCGCGCAATGTTTCCTATTGTCAGGTTTTATGGACGCTTTTGGCGGCGGACAAACGGCCCCGGCGGCGCGATATGCATTCCACGCCCCGCATCGTGCAGGCTGTCGCAAAGCGCATGCAGCGGGGCGACCGGCGGGGTAAAGTTGCAGCATTCCAACAATCCGGGGCTTCCCCGCCACACCGGCATGCTATTTGAACAAGGCGGATGGGCACCGGGCGGCAGGGACGCGGTACACTCGCTGCGCCCACGAATCGACGACAAGACCTGACATGCAAGCGCGCAGCTCGACCCATCACTATTTTTCCGGCATCCTGTCGTCGCTCTACCGCGCCTTCGATGCCGTCGCCACCTGGGTGACCCAGCTGTCGTGGTGGAAGTTCTTCCTGTTCGCCGCGCTGACCCTGATCGCCGGCGCCATCCTGCAGGAAGAACTGTTTTCCGGCGGCGAGGTCGAGATTGCCGCGGCCGAGCGCGCCGCGCGGCGCGACCAGACCAGCATCGTCATCGACGACAGCGGCATCCGTTTCAATCCGCGCAACAAACCAAAGCCGCCCGAAGCGCCTCCGCTGCCGCCGGCGGCGCCCGGCATGCCGGCAACGCCCGCCACGCCGGCGGCGCCCGACCTGGCCTTGCCGAAAGGCGCCAACCCCGGCAGCGATGCGGTCCACATCGAACTGCCGCCGCAGATTGCCGAAGAGTTGTCGGTGGCGATCGAAGGCGCCGTCGACGATGCGGCCGAAGCGAAGGTGTCGCGTTATCACAAACAGGCCTCGACCTGGTTCAACAGCTTCGTGTTCCTGCTGGTGCTGGCGCTGTTCGGCATCAAGGCGCTGATGGGCGGCAAGAAGCGCGCCGAGCAGCAGACGCAAAGCGCGAATGCCGCCGCCGAGCGCGAATCGATGCAGCGCCAGCTGTCGGAAGCGAGGATGCAGATGATGCAGGCCCAAGTCGAGCCGCATTTCCTGTTCAACACGCTCGCTTCGGTCGAGCACCTGATCGAAACCAATCCGCCGCGCGCCTCGGCCATGCAGCGCAGCCTGATCCTCTACCTGCGCGCGGTGCTGCCGCAGATGCGCGACAACAACCTGGTGACCAATCTCGGGCGCGAAGTCGACATGGTGACCGCCTACCTCGACCTGCTCAAAATGCGCATGGAAGAGCGCCTGACGGTCGACATGCGCATCCCCGACAACCTGCGCAGCGCCGCCTTTCCGCCGATGATGCTGCAGTCGATGGTCGAAAACGCGATCAAGCACGGCCTCGAATGCAAGCCCGAAGGCGGCACCCTGAAAGTCGTTGCCGACGTCGCCGCCGACAAGCTGCGCGTGACCGTCACCGACGACGGCGTCGGCTTCGGCGTGGTGCCCAGCACCGGCACCGGCCTCGGTTTGCCGACCATCCGCGAACGCCTGCGCCTGCTGCACGGCGACGGCGGCCAGTTGCATATCGCGGCCAACAGCCCGAGCGGCGTGATCGCGATGGTCGAGGTGCCCTACACGACCGCGCAACCCGTACCGAAGCCGGCCTCCAGACACTAATCGATGGCTTGCCTGCTGCGCCGTTTCGTTGAATAATTGTCACTCTCTCTTTCCGCCAGGACCACGACCATGCCGACCGCGATTATTGCCGATGATGAAAGACTGATGCGCGACCAGCTGCGCATGCGCCTGGAACAGGTGTGGCCGGAACTGCAGATCGTGGGCGAAGCGAAGAATGGCGAAGAAGCCGTCGAACTGGTGAGTCAGTGCAAGCCCGACCTGACCTTCCTCGACATCCGCATGCCCGGCAAGACCGGCATGGAAGCGGCGCGCGAAATTGGCGACCGCAGCCAGATCGTGTTCGTCACCGCCTACGACCAGTATGCGGTCGAAGCCTTCGAACAGGGCGCGGTCGATTACGTGCTGAAGCCGTCCGAACCAGAGCGCCTGAAGGTGACGGTCGAACGTTTGAAAGCGCGCCTGGGCAAGCCCGGCGCCGTGGTCAACGACAGCGTCACCGCGATGCTGTCGCAGCTGGCGGAAAAGATCGCGGCACCCAAGCCGAAGCACCTGCAATGGATCCAGGCCAGCATCGGCCAGGATCTGCGCATGATCCCGGTCGAGGACATCCTGTTCTTCCGCTCCGACGAAAAATACACCTGCGTGCAGACCGCGAGCTTCGAAGCCCTGATCAGGAAGCCCGTGCGCGACCTGGCCGACGAACTCGACCCTGCCCTGTTCTGGCAGATCCACCGCGCTACGCTGGTGAACGTGAACGCCATCGAAGGCGTCACGCGCGACATCCGCGGGCGCCACCTGGTGCTGGTCAAGGGGCGGCCGGAGAAGCTGGAAGTAAGCAGGAGCTTCCTGCATTTGTTCAAGCAGATGTAAGGCTGGCTCGACCTGTTAGCCGCTGCCACGTGGCACCTATGGAAATTGTTAATGGCCGTGCACCGTAGGGTGGGCCGGGCCACGAAAGGCACTTGTGCCCACGCGGTGCGGCACATGCATGTCGAAATATTGCTGAGACCCGGTTGCGCGAACCGGGATGGATGTTTTCAACCATCGCGGTATGCACCGGTACGACAGCGTGGGCGCGAGTGCCCACCCTACGGTTCCGGTTATAACGCCTTTGTCCCCGCTCAACCGTAGCGCCTTCCGCCCGCCGTATCGTAGCGTTTGGTCCGCCTTCGCGGACGTTACCGCAGGCACATATCCACATGAAACGACAGCGCAGTGCCCATTCGCGCGGGCGTGGCTTGGCGATGCTTGCGCTCGGCTTCCTTGGCGGGCGCCTGCTGGCCAGGACCGGGACTAACGGGTCCAACGGGTCCAACAGCGCCGACGATGGCGAAGGCGCCGCCGATGCGCCGGCACGCCATAGCCGGCGCATCGTCCACAATGCGGGCGAAGCGATCATCGCCGCCGACGACAGCAGCCGCATCGTGTTGGCCAATCCGACGGCGGCGCGCATGTTCGGGGTGGCGGTGCAAGAGATGGAAGGCAGTCCGCTGGCGCGCTTCATCCGCGCGCCGCAGGCGATGGACGCCAAACCGCTCGAGTATTTCCAGGCCGATGGCCGCGCCGGCCGGCGCGGCACCGACTATGCCGGCACCGGCCTGCGCGCGAACGGCGAGCGCTTCGCCATCGAAGGCTCGATCGTCGACACCCGCCACAACGGCAGCACCGTCTACACCATCATCCTGCGCGACGTGTCCGAGCGCCAGCGCGTGCAGCGCAAGCTGGCCCGTTCGCACGACCAGCTGCGCCAGCTGTCGTCGGCGCTGCAAACCATCCGCGAGGAAGAGCGCACCCACATCGCACGCGAACTGCACGACGACCTCGGCCAGCTGCTCGCCTCGCTGCGCATGGACCTGAGCCTGCTGACCGAGGCCTGCGGCGGCACGCCCGAAGCGCTGCGCCTGATCGGCGGCATGGACGGCAACCTGCTCACTGCGATCACCTCGCTGCGCCGCATCGCCACCAACCTGCGCCCGCGCGCGCTCGACGAAGGCGGCCTGTATTTCGCCCTGCAGGGGCTGCGCGACGATTTCGTCGAACGCCACGGCATTGCCTGCGACTTGCTGGCCGACGAAAACGAACTGCGCCTCGACGACCAGGCCAGCACCGCGATCTTTCGCATCGTGCAGGAAGCGCTGACCAACATCGCCCGCCATGCCCACGCCACGCGGGTGACGATGAACCTGTACCGCCTCAACGGCGAACTGCTGGTGACGATTCGCGACGATGGCCGCGGCATCCGCGAGGCCGATATGGAAAAGGCCGAATCGCTGGGCCTGGTGGGCATGCGCGAACGGGTCTGGGCGCTGAACGGCGAAATCACCATCAGCGCCGACGAAGCGCCCGGCACGCGCATCGACATCGTGCTGCCCGTAAAAGACCACACGGTCTGACCGCTGTCGTATCAAGCTGTCATCAACAGGAAATATTGCCCCGATAAGATGCGCTGGACCTTGAGTTTGCCGGAATGCCAACTCAACCCTTTGCCCACTTATTGGAGATCTTCATGCAATACAAAGCCCTGGCCGCCGCGCTGATCACGTCCCTTCCGCTGTTCGCGCATGCGCAGACCAACGTCACCGTCTACGGCATCATGGACGCGGCCATCGCCAGCGAAGACACCGACGCACCGGGCGAAAAGCGCCGCACCGTCATCAATTCGGGCAACCAGTCGAGCAGCCGCCTGGGCTTTCGCGGTACCGAAGACCTGGGCAATGGCCTGAAAGCGATCTTCAACATCGAAGCCGGCGTCGCGCTCGACACCGGCGCGGCCGATTCGAGCCTGTTCGGCCGCCGTTCGATCGTCGGCCTGCAGGGCGGCTTCGGCCAGCTGACGGTCGGCCGCGAATACAGCCCGATCGCCTCGGTCGCCGCCGCCACCGACGTCTTCGGCCAGGGCTTCTACGGCAGTAACTTGTCGGCATTCACCACCAACCGCCTGACCCGTCGCCTGTCGAACTCGGTCAACTTCAAGAGCGCGCCGATGTCGGGCTTCGCCGTGCTGGCCGCTTACTCGGCCGGCGAGCGCACCACCGATGGCCCATCGGGCAACCTGGTCGGCGTGGCGCTGGAATACACGAACGGTCCATTCTATGGCGGCGCCGGCTACCACCGCCTCGAGCGCCTGGCAACGGAAGACGACAAGGAAATGGCCGTCGGCGCCGGCGTGAAGCTGGGCGACTTCGACATCAAGGCCAACTACCTGCAAGCCGACCAGGCCGGCGCCAACAACGAATTCGAGCAGATCAACCTCGGCGCCGCGTACACCATGGGCGTGAACAAGTTCTTCGTGAACGTGCAGCGCAACGAAATCGAAAACGGTGCGCGCGGCAACGCCTGGGCCATCGCCTACACCTACTCGCTGTCGAAGCGCACCAACCTGTACACCTCGTTCGGTTCGATGCGCAACAACGGGCGCGGCACCTTCGGCTTGAATTCGTCCTCGACCAACGTGACGCCGGTGGCGACCGCGCTGGGTGCGGACCCGACCGCGTTCACGGTGGGTGTGCGCCACGCGTTCTGATCAGGCGCATGAATGAAAAACGCGCGTGAATCACGCGCGTTTTTTTGTTTAGTAAGCACTGTAGGGGGGCTCTTGAGCCCACGCGGTCCGACGGTTGCGTGTCACATCAAACGTTTCGACCATCATCTGTAGCACCGCGTGGGCACAGAGTGCCCACCCTACGTCATTTCAGCCTGCAGGTCAGGATCCAGAAGAACTCGACCCGCTCGATCTTGATCTCCTTGCCGACATTCCCCAAGCGCTTGCGCAGTGCGCTGTCCGACTGGTAACTCTTCGGCACTTCGAAGCGCTCGCCCTCAAGCGTGCTGAGGATTTCGTAGGTGGTCCCGTCCGCATCGGTGCGCGCGATGGTTTCGCTGAAGCCTTCGACGAAGGAATCGTCGAGGATCACCAGCAGCACGTCCTTGCCGAGGCGCTTCTTCAGCGTCGCCAGCAGTTGCTCCTGCTCTTTCTTGTTCAGGTGCGACCACAGGAAGCTGACCAGCACCGCGGAGAATTGTCCAATGTCTTCCGGCAGGTCGAGCGCATCGGCCACACGGAAAGTGACCTTGCCCTCGGCCATCGGCCGCTCGCGCGCGATATCGACCAGGTTGGCGTTGATGTCGACGGCCAGCACCGACAGCGCCGACTCGGCCACCACCTCGGTCCAGAACCCGGTGCCGCAGCCCAGTTCCAGCACCGTGTGCCCGGCAAGCACGTTGCCGAGGTGGATGCTCATGTCGTCGATGTCTTCGTCCATGTCCGGCTCGAGGTATTTGTCCTCGAGCGACTCGCCCAGCAGGGCATAATATTTTGCAACTTGTTGATTGTTCATTCGGTTCTCTTACAGCTCGTAGTTTTCGCCGCCGCGCATCGCGGCTTCGACCATCTTGCGCGTCAGGCTCGGGGCCAGCAGCTCGATGAAAGTATAAATATAACTGCGCAGGTAGGCGCCCTGCTTCACCGCCACGCGCGACACGTTCATGCCGAACAGGTGGCCGACCGGAATCGTGCGCAGGTTGCGGTCGCGCTCGGAATCGAAGGCCATGCCGGCGATGATGCCCACGCCCATGCCCAGTTCGACATAGGTCTTGATGACGTCGGCGTCGATCGCTTCGAGCAGGACGTCCGGTTTCAGTTCGCGCAGCGAAAACGCGTGGTCGATCTTGCTGCGCCCGGCAAAGGCGGCGTCGTAAGTAATCAGCGGATAGCCGGCGATCTCTTCCAGCGAGACGGCCTTCGAGCGCAGCAGCTCGTGTTCCGGCGGCACCACCACCACGTGTTCCCACTGGTAGCACGGCAGCGTGACCAGTCCGTCGATGGCGGCAATCGCCTCCGTCGCGATCGCCAGGTCGGCCTGGCCGGTCTTGACCATGTCGGCGATCTGCTTCGGGTTGCCTTGCAACAGCGACAGGCGTACCTTCGGGAACTTCTGCATGAAAGCTTGCACCACCTTCGGCAGCATGTAGCGCGCCTGGGTGTGCGTCGTGGCAATGGTAAAACTGCCGCTGTCGTGGGCCGCGTATTCCTTGCCGATGCGTTTCAGGCTTTCGATTTCCTGCATGATCAGCTCGACCGATTCCAGCACCAGCCGGCCCGGCTCGGTCAGCCCGCGGATGCGCTTGCCATGGCGCGTAAAAATGTCGACGCCGAGCTCTTCCTCGAGCTCGATGATGGCTTTCGACACCCCCGGCTGCGAGGTGAACAAGGCCTTGGCGGCATCGGTCAGGTTGTAGTTCTGGCGCACGGCCTCGCGCACGAAGCGCAATTGATGAAGGTTCATTCCTGTTGTTGTTTAAGTTGTCGAAACGCCAGCCGCTATTTTATGCGAATGCTTATGCCCCTACCGTATATAAGCAAATAAATTGTCAGTCGTTTGGAATAAAGCTGCGGGGGCTTACCATTCCATCCAGCTTACCGGGCTTAGAGTCCGACCTACCAGGATACCTCCCATGTACCGTTACGACCAATACGACCATCTCATCGTCCGCGAGCGCATTGCGCAATACCGCGACCAGGTTGCGCGCCGCCTGAACGACGAGCTGACCGAAGAAGAGTTCTTGCCGCTGCGCCTGCAAAACGGCCTGTACATGCAGCGCCATGCCTACATGCTGCGCGTCGCGGTGCCCTATGGCCTGCTGTCGAGCAAGCAGATGCGCATGTTCGCGCACATCGCGCGCAAGTACGACCGCGGCTATGGCCACTTCACCACGCGCCAGAACATCCAGTACAACTGGATCGAACTGGAGCAGACGCCGGACATCCTGACCGACCTCGCCTCGGTGGAAATGCACGCCATCCAGACCTCGGGCAACTGCATCCGCAACATTACGACCGACGAGTTCGCTGGCGTCGCGGCCGACGAGATCATGGACCCGCGCCCGTTCGCGGAAATCCTGCGCCAGTGGAGCACCTTTCACCCCGAATTCATCGCCCTGCCGCGCAAGTTCAAGGTCGCCATCAACGGCGCCGTGGAAGACCGCGCCGCGATCGCGATCCACGACATCGGCCTCACGCTCACGCACAACGAAGCGGGCGAAGCCGGCTTCAAGTTCATGGCCGGCGGCGGCATGGGCCGTACCCCGATCCTGGGCAGCGTGATCCGCGACTTCCTGCCGTGGCAGCACCTGCTGACCTATACCGAAGCCGTCATGCGCGTGTACAACTCGTACGGCCGCCGCGACAACAAGTACAAGGCCCGCATCAAGATCCTGTTGAAAGCCCTGGGCGTCGAGGAATTCGCGCGTTTGGTCGAAGAAGAATGGCAAGACCTCAAGGATGGTCCGGAGACCCTGACGCGCGAAGAATACGACCGCGTCGCCGCCTACTTCGAAGCGCCGGCCTACGCGACGCTGCCGGACAGCGATCCGCTGCTGGCGCACCCGGACAACCGTGCCTTCGGTAACTGGATCAACCGCAACGTCAAGCCCCATAAAGTGCCGGGCTATGCCTCGGTCGTGCTGTCGCTGAAGAAGACCGGCGTGCCGCCGGGCGACGCCACCGCCGAGCAGATCGACTTCGTGGCCGACCTGGCCGACCGCTTCAGCTTCGGCGAACTGCGCGTGACCCACGAGCAGAACCTGGTGCTGGCGGACGTGAAGCAATCGGACCTGTTCGAGGTCTGGACCCTGGCCAAATCGAAGGGCCTGGCCACGCCGAACATCGGCCTCTTGACCGACATCATTTCCTGCCCGGGCGGCGATTTCTGCTCGCTGGCGAATGCGAAATCGATCCCGATCGCGGCAGCCATTGCCGAGCGTTTCGACAACCTCGACTTCCAGCACGACATCGGCGACATCGAACTGAACATCTCGGGCTGCATCAATGCCTGCGGCCACCACCACGTCGGTTCGATCGGCATCCTCGGCGTCGACAAGGACGGCAGCGAGTGGTACCAGGTGTCGATCGGCGGCGCCCAGGGCAACAACTCGGCGATCGGCAAGATCATCGGCCCGTCGTTCTCGGGCGGCCAGATGCCGGAAGTGATCGACCGCCTGCTGCAGGTATACGTCAACAACCGCTTCGAAGGCGAACGTTTCGTCGAGACCGCCCAGCGCCTGGGCATCGCACCATTCAAGGAACACGTGTACGCCACGCCCATCTCCAAGGGCGCACCAGTAGGGGAAGACCATGCTTGAAGCACATAAAGAAATTATCCGCGGCCGTGAAGTGGTGCCCGACGACTGGAGCGTGCTGCGCCTGGCCGAGGGCGACGCGGCCGAAACCGTCGTCGTCCCCGAAGGCAAGGTGATCGTTCCCCTGGCGGTCTGGCTGGCGCAGAAAGAAGCGCTGGCGGCCCGTGCCGAACTCGGCGTGTGGATCGCCGCCGACGAGCGCTTCGAAGCCTTGAAAGGCGACGCCGACCGCTTCGCCGTGATCGCAGTGGACTTCCCGAAATTTTCCGATGGCCGCGGCTATTCGATCGCCTACAACGTGCGCAAGCGCCTGGCCTATACGGGCGAACTGCGCGCGATCGGCGACGTGCTGCGCGATCAATTGTTCTCGATGTCGCGCGTCGGCTTCAATGCCTACGCCACGCGCCAGGACCGCTCGATTCATGACGCGCTGAAGGGCTTGACCGTGTTTTCCGAAACCTACCAGGCCTCGGTCGACCAGCCGCTGCCGCTTTTCCGCCGCAAGGAACGCGACGTGCCGCTCGAGCACACCGACGTCGGCGCGGGCATCTGAGGTTCAACGATGAGTGAACTCGCCACCCGCGTGCGCGACACCCAGGCCATCCTGGCGCGCATCGCCGCCGACTTTTCGCCGGCCGTGTTCGCGTCGAGCCTGGCCGCCGAAGACATGGTGCTGACCGACCTGATCCTGCGCGCCAAGCTGCCAATCGGTATCTTCTCGCTGGAAACGGGGCGCCTGCCCAAGGAGACCCTGGCGGTGCTCGACGCCGTCAAGGCCACCTACGGTTATGAAGTTGCCCTGTTCCGCCCGGACCCGCTGGCAGTCGAGCGCTATGTCACACAGAACGGCCTGAACGCCTTTTACGACAGCGTCGAGATGCGCCGCGAATGCTGCCGCATCCGCAAGGTCGAGCCGCTCGGCCATGCGCTGGCCGGCAAGAAGGCGTGGATTACCGGCCAGCGTCGCGCGCAGTCGGCCACGCGCTCGGACCTGGCGGTACAGGAAGACGATCCGGCGCACATGATGGACAAGTTCAATCCGCTGGCGGACTGGAGCGAGGCCGAAGTCTGGGAATACATCCGCGCCAACAATGTACCCTACAACGCCCTGCACGACCGCGGCTATCCGTCGATCGGCTGCGAACCCTGCACCCGCGCGATCCAGCCGGGCGAGGACGTGCGCGCCGGACGCTGGTGGTGGGAAAACCCGGAATCGAAGGAATGCGGCCTCCATGTCGTCGACGGCAAACTCATTCGCATCAAATCCGTGGCAGCTTGAGCCACACTGAAAGAACAGGCATCTCATGACCAACCTCTCTGACAACGCCGGCATCCTGGCCACCGTCAACGCGCGCCACCTCGACGCCCTCGAATCGGAAGCGATCCACATCCTGCGCGAAGTGGCGGCCGAATGCACGAACCCCGCCCTGCTGTTCTCGGGCGGCAAGGACTCGGTCGTGCTGTTGCGCCTGGCCGAAAAGGCTTTCCGTCCAGGCAAATTCCCGTTCCCGCTGGTGCACATCGATACCGGCCACAATTTCGACGAAGTGATCTCTTTCCGCGACGCGCGCGTCGCCGAACTGGGCGAGCGCCTGATCGTCGGCTCGGTCGAGGAATCGATCCGCAAAGGCACGGTGCGCCTGCGTAATCCGGCGACCGACTCGCGCAACGCGGCCCAGGCCGTGACGCTGCTGGAAACCATCGCCGAACACGGTTTCGACGCCTGCATCGGCGGCGCGCGCCGCGACGAAGAAAAAGCCCGTGCCAAAGAACGCATCTTTTCCTTCCGCGACGAATTCGGCCAGTGGGACCCGAAGGCCCAGCGTCCGGAACTGTGGGACCTGTATAACACCCGCGTCCACCCGGGCGAAAACATGCGCGTGTTCCCGATCTCGAACTGGACCGAACTCGACGTGTGGCAGTACATCGCCCGCGAAAAGCTGGCCCTGCCGTCGATCTATTTCGCCCACCAGCGTGAAGTCATTCCGCGCAATGGCTTGCTGGTGCCGCTGACGCCGCTCACCCCGGCCAGGGAAGGCGAAAGCGTCGAGACGCAAACCGTGCGCTTCCGGACCGTGGGCGACATCAGCTGCACCTGCCCGGTGTCGTCGGATGCGTCGACCGTCGAGGCGATCATCGCCGAAACCGCCGTGACCCAGGTAACCGAACGCGGCGCGACCCGGATGGACGACCAGACCTCCGAAGCCTCGATGGAAAAACGCAAGAAGCAAGGATATTTCTGATGAACGCCATGACAGACAATCTCACCCAACACAGCTTGCTGCGCTTCATCACCGCCGGCTCCGTCGACGACGGCAAGAGCACCCTGATCGGCCGCCTGCTGTTCGACAGCAAGGGCATCTTCGCCGACCAGCTGGCCGCGGTCTCGCGCTCGAAGCACAAGCGCACCGTGGGCGACACCATCGACCTCTCCTTGCTGACCGACGGCCTCGAAGCCGAGCGCGAACAGGGCATCACCATCGACGTCGCCTACCGTTATTTCGCCACGCCGAAGCGCAAGTTCATCATCGCCGACACCCCGGGCCACGAGCAGTACACCCGCAACATGGTGACCGGCGCTTCGACCGCCGACGCCGTGATCATCCTGGTCGATGTCTCGAAAGTGAGGCTGCACGACGACGGCAAGGTCGACCTGCTGATCCAGACCAAGCGCCACTCGACGATTGCCAAGCTGCTGCAGATCGAGCACGTGATCGTCGCCGTCAACAAGATGGACCTGGTGAATTACGACCAGGGCGTGTACGAGCGCATCGTGGGCGCCTACCAGGAATTCGCGCAGTCGCTGGGCCTGAAGGACGTGACCGCGATCCCGCTGTCGGCGCTGGCCGGCGACAACGTGGTCGAGGCGTCGAGCAACATGGACTGGTACACCGGGCCTACGCTGATCGAGCTGCTGGAAAACATCACCGTCTACGACGAAGCCCACGATGCACCCTTGCGCTTCCCGGTGCAGCTCGTTGCCCGTCACAACGGCCACGAAGCGAACGACTTCCGCGGCTACATGGGCCGCATCGAGTCCGGCAAGGTGGCAGTCGGCGACAAGCTGGTGGTGCAGCCGTCGGGCCAGAACGCAACGGTGAAAGAGATCCTCACCTTCGACGGCAGCCTGCCCGTGGCCGTGGCCGGCCAGTCGGTGACGCTGCTGCTCGAGGAATACCTGGACATTTCGCGCGGCGATACGCTCTCGAGCGCCGCCGCCCCGGCGACCCAACTCAAGCAGGTGGTGGCCGACGTGTGCTGGATGTCGGACGAGCCGCTCGATGCGCGCCGCAAGTACTGGATCAAGCATGGCACGCGCCAGACGGCGGCCAAGGTGACCAGGGTCGATACCATCCTCGACATCAATACCCAGCAACGCCATCCGGCGGAAGGCTTGAAGCTGAACGACATCGCGCGCATCCACTTGACCGTGCAGCAGCCGCTGGCGGCCGATGCCTACAGCGACATCCGCGCCACCGGCGCTTTTATCCTGATCGATGAAGTCACGCACCAGACCGTTGCCGCGGGTATGATTCGCCTGGGCGAATAACACTAGAGCTGGAGCGAGGTATGGCTTTGCTGGAAAACGACGAACCGATACGGTCCGGGAAAGCTGCCGGCAAGGTCTGGCTGGTCGGCGCCGGCCCCGGCGCCGCCGACCTGATCACGGTGCGCGGTGCGCGCATCCTGGCGCAAGCCGACGTCGTCCTCTACGACGCGCTGGTCACGCCCGAGATGCTGGCACTGTGCGCGGGCGCCGAGCTGATTTCGGTCGGCAAGCGCTCGGGCCAGCGTTCCACGGCCCAGGATGCGATCAACGCGCTGCTGGTCGACTGCGTCTTCAAATTTAATCGCGTGGTGCGGCTGAAGGGCGGCGACCCGATGCTGTTCGGGCGCGCGGACGAGGAGTTGCGCGCACTCGAAGCGCACGGCATCGACGTCGAAATCGTCCCCGGCATCACCACCGCGGTGGCTGCCGCCGCCGCTACCCGGCAACCGTTGACCAAACGCGGCGTCGCCCGCAGCGTCGCCTTTTTCACCTCCAGCACCGGCCCCGACCAGCCGGAACACCCCGCCCTGCCCCACACCGACACCATGGTCCAGTACATGGGCGGCCGCGAAGCCGCCGCCACCGCCGAACGCCTGCTGGCGCAAGGACGGCCGGCCGATACGCCGGTGGTGGTCGTGGAAAACTGCAGCCGGCCCGACGAACGGATCGAACGCCTGCTGCTGTCCGACCTGGCACGCGGACTTCACGCCGCGCATGGTCCGGTGCTGGTGATGATCGGCGCGGCGCTGCGCCTGCGCGAGCACCAGCCCGCGCTGGCGTCATCGGTGCAGCCGCTGGCGAACAGCTGACCCGGCGCGCCTGCGTCTTTTCAAACCGGGCAGGCGCCTTGCGCGCCGTCGTATTCCTCGATCTGCCGCAGCAGCAGGTCCGCCGCCGCGTGGGTGTCGGCATTCACGCGGTTCAGGCGCGCGATCGCCGCCTCCAGCCGCTTGCCGGCGCGCCCTGCGCATTCGCGGCTATGCCAGCGCGCCATGTCGCGGCGCATGGTGCTGAGTTCTTCCTTCAGTTCGTCCAGCATGCGCCGCAGGTTGCGGTCGGCGTCGACCAGTCCCGGCACGCTGCCGGCATGCAGGCGGCCTGATAAATGCGTGATCCTGGCGCCCATGGCGGCGACGCGGCGCGCGGTGGCGTCGATGTGGCGGACGCAGCGCGCCTGCGCGAACAGGCCGCCCGGCAAGCGCATGCCTTGCCACGCCGCCCCCTCTCCCGCGCGTGCGCGCAGGAGCCTGGCAATGAGCTGTTTCAGCAAGGATCGCAGCATGGGGACGTTGGCCGGTAGGTGGGACATTCGGAAATGCCTGAGCAGTGTGGGCGGGTTCCCAAGCACTGTCAAACCGGACGGCGGCGCATTGCCATGACGTGGAACAAGGCTTGGCCAGTTCGCGGCGAAGCTTGTCATGGAAGTAACGGAAAACAGGGACCTGCCGACGCGAACGCGTGGAGTCGGGTAAGCTTCTCGTTCAGGAATGACAAGGCGCGCGCCCATGGCGGCAGCTGCGCATCCGACAACCAACGAGGAGAACATCGATGACCGAACAATCGAACGAGGCGAACTATACGCCGGCCAAGGTCTGGACGCCGCCCGCGTCCAATGGCGGCATGTTCGCCAACATCAACCGGCCCGTCGCCGGTCCTACCCACGAGGCGAAACTGCCGGTCGGCAAGCACCCGCTGCAACTGTACTCGCTGGCCACGCCGAACGGCCAGAAAGTCACGATCATGCTCGAAGAGCTGCTGGCGGCGGGCCACAGCGGCGCCGAATACGATGCCTGGCTGATCCGCATCAACGAAGGGGCGCAGTTCTCGAGCGGCTTCGTCGATGTCAACCCGAACTCGAAGATCCCGGCGCTGATGGACCGCAGCGGCGGCGAGCCTGTGCGCGTGTTCGAGTCCGGATCGATCCTGCTGTACCTGGCCGAGAAGTTCAACGCCTTCGTGCCGACCACCCTGGCCGGCCGCACCGAAACGCTCAACTGGCTGTTCTGGCAGATGGGTTCCGGCCCCCTGCTGGGCGGCGGCTTCGGCCACTTCTACGCCTACGCGCCGGAAAAGCTGCAATACCCGATCGACCGCTACGCGATGGAAGTCAAGCGCCAGCTCGATGTGCTCGAGCGCCAGCTGGCGAACCACCGTTACGTTGCCGGCGAAGAATACACGATCGCCGACATGGCGATCTGGCCCTGGTATGGCGCGCTGGTGCAGGGCGAACTGTACGAGGCGGGCGAATTCCTGTCGGTGCACGAGTACAAGCACGTGCGGCGCTGGGCCGACGAGATCGCGGCGCGTCCGGCGGTGATTCGCGGTCGCAAGGTGAATCGTGTACGCGGGAATCCGGAGGAGCAGGTGCCGGAGCGGCACAGCGCGTCCGACCTGGATTGAATCGTAGGGTGGGCATGCCCACCGGGTCTCGCCGGTGGGCCACGCGGGTCCACCGCCGTACGCGGGCATGCCCGCCCTACTTACCCGACTGACCGGACACAATAGTCCGTCATCGCCGCCAGCACGCCCGGGTCTTCCCCGACAGCGCCCGCAACCGTCAGGCGCAGTCCCGGATGCGCCGCCTGCAGCCCTTCTGCCAGCAGCGGCAAGTCCCGTAATAAATGCCCGCCCTGCCCCAAGAACACCGGCACGATCGCGACCTCGTCGACGCCTGCAGCCACCAGTTCGGCCACCGCCTGCGGCAAACGCGGCTCCATCAGTTCGAGAAACGCGAGGCGCACCGTGCAATCGGGCAGGCGCGCCGCCGTCAGGTCGCGCAGGCGCTCGAAGGGCGCGGCCCACGAGGCGGCGCGCGCGCCGTGGGCGAACAGGACCAGCGCTTTTTTCATTGGTGCCATCAGTGCCGCTCCACCCAGCGCAACGCGCCGATCGCCAGCAGCAGGAACAGCAGGCTCGGGGCCACCGCCGTCAGGAAGGCGGGCCAGGTCGAAAGCATGCCCAGGTGCGAGAACAACGAATTGATCAGGATGAAGCCGACCCCGATCATGATGCCGATGAAGATCTTCAGGCTGACGCCGCCGCTACGCGTATGCAGGTAGGCGAACGGCAGCGCCAGCGCCATCAGGACAAAAATCGCGAGCGGGTCGACGATCTTCTTCCAGAAGGCGATGCGGAAGCGTTCGCTCTCCTGGCGGTTCTCGACCAGGTGGCGCGAGTACACCGCCAGTTCGTTGGCCGACATGCGCTCGGGATCGCGGCGCGAAACCTGCAGGATCTTGGGCGTGATTTCCGACACCAGGTCGAGGCTGGCGACTTGGCGCGTGGCGACTGCGCTGGTCTCCTGGCCGTAGGTACTCTGGATGGTCTGGCCGGCCGGCACCGGCGCGCCCGGCACGGGCAGCGTGCGGCTGTTGGTGAACAGGGTTTCGCTGACGTCCTGCAGGCGCCAGGTGCCGTTGCCGCTGAAGGTGGCGCTCTTCGCCGTGATCAGGGCGCGCATGCGCATCGTGTTGTCGAATTCGTAGAGGCGCACGTCGAGCAGCGACCCATCCGGGCGGATCGTGCGCGCATTGAAGAAGCGCGAACCGGTGATCGCGCCGCGCGCGCCGTTCGCGCCCTCGGCGTGCAGGTTATCCTTGGTCCACATCCCCGAGCGGAATTCCGACGCCAGCGTGCTGCCGCGCGCCGCCGTGCGCACCTTTTCCGCCAGCGGCGCCGTGCGTGGCGTGATCAGTTCGCCGAAGATGAACATAACGACCACGAACACGATGCCGATCTTGAACAGCATCCAGCCGGCCATGCGCGTCGTCATCGACGAAGCGCGCATGATCGTGAATTCTGAAGTCTGGGCGAACTGCGACATCGCATAGATGGTGCCGATCAGTGCGGCGACCGGCATCACTTCATACACGTGCGCGGGCAGCATCAGCGCCACGTACAAGAGCGCGTGCTGGAAGCTGTAGTCGCCCTTGCCGACCTGGGGCAGCTCGCGCGTCAGGTCCATGAAGGAGATCAGGCCAAGGAAGGCGATCAGGACGAAGACGACCGCCTGCGTGATGTTGACGGCAAAGTAGCGTTGTAACACTTTCATGACCAGACTTTCATCGTGACTCCACCTGGGCCGAGTCTTGGGCCGAACCCGGCGCCTTCTTCAACAGGCGCTTGCGCTTCCAGGCATTGAGCAGCACCAGCGGGTGGTAATGGTGGTTCACGTTCAGGCGCCACGCGAACAGGCCGACGACGATCAGTCCCACGACCAGGTGCAGCGGCCACCAGGCAAGGGCGAAATCGACCCGCTCCTTCTTGACGCTGGCCTCGACCATCTTCACCAGGTTGTTATAGGTGAAGAAGATCAGCAAGGCGAGGATCAGGTTGGCCGAACTGCCCGCACGCGGGTTGACGAAGCCGAGCGGAATGGCCAGCAGGATCAGCACCAGGCAGACGATCGGCTGCGAGATGCGCGAGAGCAGTTCGGAGCGCGTGTACTGGTTGTTCACGGCCAGCAGCGCCGGCGTCGACAAGGCGTCGAGCGGCACGTCGGCGCCGAGCACCGGCACCCTGGTCGCCACGCGCATGCTGTAGCGTTCGAACTCCATCGACTGGAAATCGGCCTGGCCCGGCACACCCTGGTAACGGCGGCCGTTCTTCAGCACCAGGTATTGGCCACCCTTGCCGTCGGACTCGACCACGCCTTCGCGTGCGACCACGATCGAGCTGCCGCCATTGGCCTGGTTGGTACTGACGAACACGTTCTTGACCACGGTCGATCCGTTGGTGCTGCCTTCGACGAAGAACACGCGGTCGGCGGACGAGGACTCGCGGAACTGGCCCGGCGCCACGCGCTTCAGGTCTTCGCGCTTTTCGAAGCGCTGGATGAATTCCGCGCTCTTCATCTTCGCCCAGGGCGCCACCACCAGCGACACCGCCCCCACCAGCAGCACCAGCGGAATGCCGAAGGTGAGCACGGGACGGATCCACGCGAGCAGCGACTGGCCCGAGGCGAACCAGACGACCATTTCGGAATCGCGGTAGCTGCGCGTGACGGCGACCAGCACCGAAATAAAGCTGGTGAGGATCAGGACAGTTGGCAGATAATTCAGTGACTGAAACGCAATCAATGCGACGACGTCGCCGGATGCGACCCGTCCACCCGCGGCCCGGCCGAGGATGGCAATCAGGGTCCAGGTGACGCACACCGTGAACAATACCGTGAAGGTTGCCCCGGCTGCGCTGGCCAGTTCACGATGCAGGGCGCGATGGAAAATCATTCGATAGTTATAATTGCAGGTTGAGCAGTGGTCGTACAGCCGTTGCAGACCCGGCGCACAAAACGAAACGGAGAATCAAATGGACTTTAGCATAAAAGCATTCGACACCAAGACCACCCTGAACGCGGCCAAAAGCGGCTGCGTGGCGGTGGCGGTGTTCGAAAATAAAAAACTGTCGCAGGCAGCGCAAGCCCTCGATCAGACGGGCGAAATCACTGCGGCACTGAAGTCGGGCGACATCACCGGCAAGGCCGGTTCGACCCTGCTGCTGCGCGGCGTGGCCGGTGTGGCCGCACAGCGCGTGCTGCTGGTCGGGATGGGCGCCGACGAGGTGGTAGGCGAAAAGAATTTCATGACCGCGGTCGGCGCGACGCTCAAAGCCTTCGCGTCGCTGGGCGCGGCGGACGCCATTATCGCATTTCCGATGACGGAAGTGAAAGAGCGCGACCCAAGCTGGGCCATGCGCGCCATCGTCCTTGCCGCCACCGAGAGCGAATTCCGCACCGACGCGCAAAAAAGCAAGAAGGATCCGGCCCGCACCGGCGTGCGCAAGGTCACCCTGGCGCTGCCGCTGGCCGACGCCGCGGCCAAGGCCACGCTGGCGCAAGCCATTGCCATCGCCAACGGCATGAACCTGACGCGCGAACTGGGTAACCTGTCGCCGAACATCTGCACCCCGACCTATCTCGCCACCGTCGCCCGCAAGCTGGCCGACGACCATGGCTTCGACGTCGAAGTCCTCGAGCGCAAGCAGCTCGAAGCGCTGAAAATGGGTTCCTTCCTGGCCGTGGCCAAGGGCAGCGACGAAGCGCCGAAGTTCATCGTCCTGAAGCACATGGGCGGCAACAAGAAGGATGCGCCGGTGGTCCTGGTCGGCAAGGGCATCACCTTCGACTCGGGCGGCATTTCGATCAAGCCGGGTCCCGGCATGGACGAAATGAAGTACGACATGTGCGGCGCCGGCTCGGTGCTCGGCACCTTCCGCGCGATCGGCGAAATGAATCTCAAGCTGAACGTGATCGGCATCGTCGCCACCTGCGAAAACATGCCGTCGGGCCGCGCCACCAAGCCGGGCGACATCGTCACCGCGATGAACGGCCTGACCATCGAGATCCTCAATACCGACGCCGAAGGCCGCCTGATCCTGTGCGACGCCCTCACCTACGCCGAGCGCTTCAAGCCGGCGGCGGTCGTCGACATCGCGACGCTGACGGGCGCCTGCATCGTCTCGCTGGGCCACCACAACAGCGGCCTGTTCACCCGCCACGACGCCGCCCACGACGCACTGGCCGACGAACTGCTGGACGCGGGCAAGGAAACCGGCGACGGCGCCTGGCGCCTGCCGATCGGCGAGCAGTACAACGAGCAGCTGAAGTCGAACTTCGCCGACCTCGCCAATATCGGCACCCCGGGCGGCGCCTCGATCACGGCCGCCTGCTTCCTCGAGAACTTTACCCGCAACTACACCTGGGCCCACCTCGACATCGCCGGCACGGCGTGGAAGAGCGGCGCCGCCAAGGGCGCGACCGGTCGTCCGGTACCGTTGCTGACGACGTTCCTGATGAACCGTGTTTAAAACGGTTGAATGAAATGAGAACGGGCCGCTTGATGCGGCCCGTTTTTTTGCGCAACGATTTGCGGACGGTGAAACGGCGGGCATGCCCGCCGTTTCACCGGCACCGCATCATGGCAACAATGAAATATTATTTCAAATGCTACCCATTCATGAAATTTTATTTCATGAGTTTACGAAACCGGCGCGAAGCGCGGCACCAGCAATCCGTCGACCTCGATCAGCTCGAAGAACACCGCCTTCGGCCGCGCCCAGATCGAACCGTCATGGGCGCGGTAGATGATCATGGGCGTGAGGTCGGCCTCGAGCGTGGCCTCGCAGACCAGCTCGTACAGGCCACCCTTGTAATGGCGGTACTGGATCAACCCCGTCCCCTCAGGCTTGCTCGGCCGTGGCCTTCTGCTTCTTCTTCAGGCCCTGGATGACCTTCAGCACGCCTTCGATGCCGGTGTCTTCGTCCAGGTCGCTGAAGGCGTCGAGCACCTCGTTGAGTACGCGGTTGCGCACAGCGGCCTCATCCGGCTGCACCGCCTTGGCGGCGGCTTCCGCACCGGCGAACTTCGACGGCGCGGCGTCGGCGGCATTCGCGCCATGCGCCAGTGCCGCTTGCCAGATCACCCAACGGCGCTGGGTCTCGTAGACGAGGTATTCCTCGGGCTTGTCTTCACGGCGACGAACGATATGGCCATCGCGCTGGGCCCATGCTTCAAATGCACTGCGCATCTCTGTCCTTTTCATATGGGTACGGATACTCGCTATCGAAACAGCAATATTTCACCATAGTACCATTTCACCACTAAAAGCCTTGCACGAATGAATCTCAATCGTGCGCCGCGGTGGCGTGAACGGCGCATGCCGTTCAATCGGAATACTACAGCGCGAGTTATGTAAAAACAACTGAACGTTCCTCTTGAGTAATAGCGAGGAAATGTGACATCTTATACTGCAGTTGTTACATATTGCTAGCGCATATTATGATCCATGCGATCATCCGTGCGAAACGACAATATATTTTAAACCACAAACTTGTCGCCGGAGCACTGCGCTTGTAATTTGAGCAAATAAAATACAACGCTTTGCCATGGCGGGACATGGCGCGCGAAAGTTGCAGGATTGGCGTCGAGCGTGGATACTGCGCGCAGTCGCGGCGGGAGGTCTGCCGCGTAGATCACCACGCAACGACATGAAAATAGCTACCTGGAACGTCAACTCGCTGAAAGTACGCCTGCCCCACCTGCTGCGCTGGCTGGAAGCGAACCCGATTGACGTGCTCTGCATTCAAGAGACGAAACTCACCGACGATAAGTTCCCGCTCGCGGAAATAAATGCGGCGGGTTATCAGGTCGCCTATACCGGCCAGAAAACCTATAACGGCGTCGCCATCCTGTCGCGCTTTCCGATTGCGGATGTCGTCAAGAATAATCCGCGTTTCGAGGATCCGCAGCAGCGCATTATTGCCGCCACCATCGAAGGCGTGCGTTTCGTGTGCGCCTATATCCCGAATGGACAAGCGGTCGATTCCGACAAATACATTTATAAACTGGCGTGGCTGAAAGCGTTGCACGAATGGCTGGGCGAGGAGCTGCGCGCCTATCCACAACTGGCCCTGCTGGGCGACTACAACATCGCCCCGGAAGACCGCGACGTCCACGATCCGGTGGAATGGGCCGGCCAGATCCATTGCTCCGCACCGGAACGCACGGCGATGGCGGCGCTGGTCGATCTCGGCCTGGTCGATTCCTTCCGCATGTTCGAACAGCCGGAAAAGCAGTACAGCTGGTGGGATTACCGGATGCTGGGCTTTCGCCGCAATCGCGGGCTGCGCATCGACCATATTTTACTGTCGCGCGAATTGGCGCGGCGCTGCACGGCGTGCACCATCGACCGCGAACCGAGGAAGTGGGAGCAGCCGTCGGATCATACGCCGGTGATCGCGACGATCGATTAAAACGTCACGGCGATGCTGCTCTGGTCTTCCACCAGCAACGCCTGCACCGCCTCGCTGTCGAGCGCGCGCGCGAACAGCCAGCCCTGCACGTACTGGCAGCCATAATCGCGCAGCAGCGCCAGCTGCGCGGCGGTCTCGACGCCTTCGGCCACCACTTGCAGCCCCAGGCTGTTGGCCAGCGCCATCACGGCGGCAACGATCGCGCGGTCTTCGCTGCTCGCTTCCAGTTCGCGGACAAAAGCGCGGTCGATCTTGATCTTCCTGACCGGGAAGCGCTTCAGGTAGGCCAGGCTCGAATAGCCGGTGCCGAAGTCGTCGATCGACAGGCGCATGCCCATGCGGTTGATCTGGTCGAGGATCTCGAGCGTCTGCTCGCCGTGCTGCATCAGCGCGGTCTCGGTGATCTCGAATTCCACCAGCGCCGGATCGATGCCGGTTTCGTCGACGATGCGCTGGATCGAGGCCACCAGTGCGCGGTGCATGAACTGGCGCGCCGACAGGTTGATGGCGAGGGGCACCGGCGCCAGCCCGGCCCGTTGCCAGGCCATGCTCTGCTCGCAGGCGCGCCGGATCACCCATTCGCCAACCGGCACGATCATGCCGTTTTCTTCCAGCGTCGGGATGAAGTCGTCGGGCAGCACCAGGCCGTGGTTGTCCGCGTGGCCCGGCCGGCGCCAGCGCAACAGCACTTCCAGCGCGTGCACGCGCAGGCTGCCCATGTCCATGATCGGCTGGTAGAAGGGTTCGAACTCGCCGTTGGCGAGCGCCTGGCGCAGGTCCGACTCGAGTGCGCGAATGGCAAACTCGCGCGCCATCTCGCCGTTCATGCGCTCGGTGAAGAACTGGTAGTTGTTGCGTCCGGCCGCCTTGGCCTGGTACATGGCGGCGTCGGCATGGCGCATCAAGAGGTCGACGTCGCCGCCGTCGTCCGGATACACGCAGATGCCGATCGAGGGCGAGATGTGCAGGCTGTGCCCCTCGAAGCGCACCGGCACGCCCAGCACCTCGATGATCTTGTCGCCGATCGCGCCGCACTCTTCCTGCCCGCCCATGCCGGGCATCAGCACCACGAACTCGTCGCCGCCCAGGCGCGCCACGGTGTCGCTGGCGCGCACCGCCTGGCACAGGCGTCTGGCAACCTCTTTCAACAGAAAATCGCCGGTGGCGTGGCCGAGCGAATCGTTGATCGTCTTGAAGCGGTCGAGGTCGAGGAACATCACGGCCAGGCGCGTGCCGGCGCGCTGCGCGGCCAGGATGGCGCGCTCCAGGCGGTCGGCCAGCAGCGCGCGGTTCGGCAAGCCGGTCAGGCTGTCGTGGTAGGCCATGTGATGCACGCGCGCCTCGGCCTGGCGCCGTTCGACGATCTCGTCCTGCAGCAGCGCATTGGCGCCGGCCAGTTCCGCGGTGCGCGCGGCCACGCGCAGTTCCAGATCGTCGCGCGCGCGGCGCACGGCGGCGGCGGCTTCGTGCTGGGCGGTGACGTCGTCCACCAGCCACAGGCTGCGTCCGGCCGGATCGGCCAGGTCGAACGGGCGGCCCGACAGGCGGGCCCAGAAGGTGCTGCCGTCGGTCCTGGCCAGCAGGCGTTCGCTGACCGAGACGCGTCCGGCCACGAAGTCGTTCGCGGTGTCGAGCCAGGCCGCCTCCCAGGCGCCGTCGTCCGGATACAGCGAGCGCGCGGCGATGCACTCCATGCCGCCCGGCGCGTGGCCGAACAGCTCTTCCATCTTGCGGTTGCCATGCAGCATACGGCCGTTCTCCATGACGGCGATGCCCAGCACCGCGGTATCGAAGATGGCCTGGTTTTCCTGCAGCGCTTCGCGCAACTGCTGTTCGTCGCGGCGCTGGCGCGTGCGGTCTTCGGCAATCCAGACGTAGCCCTGCGCCAGGTCGTCCGGGTTGACCGGAAAGCCGATGATCTGGCCCCAGAGCGGCGTGCCGTCCTTTTTCACCAGCTCCGTCTCGGTCTGGTAGGTCTGCCCTTCCGCCAGCAGCGCGTAGGTGGGGGCGGCGATGCCCGCGAATGCCTCCACGCTCGGGTACAGCTTCTCCACGTGCAGTCCCTCGCACTCGCCCGGCGCATAGCCGAACATGTGCAGGAAACCGGCGTTGGCGCGCCGGATGCGTCGCTCGCGCGTGAACAGGATGGCGAGCGAGGCATTGTTCAGCAGCGCCTGCAGTTCGCGCCGCGCCTGGTGCGTTTCGCTGACGTCCTCGACGATCCAGATGATGCCGGCGTCGCGCCGTCCCGGCATCACCGCGCTCGCGCGCACGCGCGCCCAGAACAGCGAACCGTCGCGGCGCCGGAACTGGCAGTCGCTCTTTTCGTAGATCCTGCCCTCGGCAAGCGCGGCAAAGGCTTCGGTGCGGAATGCGTCAAAGGCCTGCTGCGACGCGAACATCTCGCCAGGGTCGCGGTCGGCCAGTTCGTCGACGCTGTAGCCGATCATCTGCGCCAGGCGCGGGTTGCATTCCTTGAGCAGGCCCGGCTTGGTGAAGACGATGCCCACCGGCGCATGCCCGAGAATCGCGTTCTGTTCGCGCACGGTGGTGCACAGCGCGGCCTGGCTGCGTTCCCAGGCGCTGACGTCGGTGAACAGGACGATGGCGCCGGACGCGCCGCCGCCGGCGGGCAGCGGCCGGGCGCGCACCTCGACCGCGATCGCTTCGCCGCCCACGGCAAGCGTGCTGCGCCAGCAGCGTGCACCATGCAGGGCCGCCGCCAGCTCACCCGCCGCCAGCGGCGCCGTCGACGCATCGAACACATCGAACAGGGAACGTCCCTGCAAGGCCAGGCCGGCAAGCGCCGCCATCTCGTCGTTGGCAGCGACGACGATGCCGCTCGCGTCACAGGCGCAGGCGGGCGCCGGGATCAGGCGCAGCGCATCCGCCACGGTTGTGGATATATTGTTTATGCTGTCCATGCCTGGAGCTCCCCGACTGGGCCGCCTCTCAACCGGGCCGCTCCATGTTGCATGGATAATAAACTAGCAACGGGAGAATCTCTACCATGGGGCGACAAAAAGCCCGGCGGCTGCAACGCGGGGGTTGCAGCCGCCGGGCCGGGCCAACAATGAATGCAGGGTCAGCACGCGTCGCCCGGCACCCTCACCCAGCCTTCCATCAGCACGCGCGCGCTGCGGCTCATGACCGCCTTGGTCACGCTCCACGCGCCGTTCGCCTGCACGGCTTCGGCGCCGACGCGCAGCGTGCCCGACGGGTGGCCGAAGCGCACCGCATCCGGCTTGCCGCCGCCGGCGGCGAGGTTGACCAGCGTGCCCGGCACTGCCGCCGCGGTGCCGATCGCGACCGCCGCCGTGCCCATCATCGCGTGGTGCAGTTTGCCCATCGAGAGCGCGCGCACGACCAGGTCGATGTCGCTGCTGGCCACCCGCTTGCCGCTGGAGGAAACGTAGTCGAGCGGCGGCGCGACGAAGGCGACCTTGGGCGTGTGCTGGCGGCCTGCGGCTTCGCCGGTATCCTTGATCAAGCCCATGCGCACGGCGCCATGCGCACGGATGGTTTCGAACATGGCCAGCGCGCGTGGGTCGCCGTTGATGGCGTCCTGCAGTTCGGCGCCGGTATAGCCGACGTCGGCCGCATTCACGAAAATCGTCGGGATGCCGGCGTTGATCATGGTCGCCTTGAGCGTGCCGAGTCCCGGCACGTCGAGGTCGTCGACCAGGTTCCCGGTCGGGAACATCGCCCCGCCGCCGCCCTCTTCCTCGGCCGCCGGGTCCATGAATTCGAGCTGGACTTCGGCCGCCGGGAAGGTCACGCCGTCGAGTTCGAAGTCGCCGGTTTCCTGCACCACGCCGCCGGTAATGGGGACGTGGGCGATGATGGTCTTGCCGATGTTGGCCTGCCAGATGCGCACCGTCGCCATGCCGTCTTGCGGAATGCGTTCGCGGTCGACCAGGCCGGCGTTGATGGCGAACGAACCGACGGCCGAGGACAGGTTGCCGCAATTGCCGCTCCAGTCGACGAAGGGCTTGTCGATCGAGACCTGGCCGAACAGGTAGTCGACGTCGTGGTCCGGACGCGTGCTGGTCGAGACGATGACCGTCTTGCTGGTGCTGGAGGTGGCGCCGCCCATGCCGTCGATCTGCTTGCCGTAGGGATCGGGGCTGCCGATCACGCGCAGCAGCAGCTTGTCGCGCGCCGGGCCGGGGACGCGCGCGGCTTCGGGCAGGTCGTCGAGGCGGAAGAAGACGCCTTTCGAGGTGCCGCCACGCATGTAGGTGGCGGGGATTTTGATTTGGGGTTGGTGTGGCATGTAAGTAGTTCCTATCGGTGATCGAAGGGACGTAAGGTGGGCGGCTTTGCCGCCCACGCGTTCAACGCACGTATGATTTATCGAACACGTGTCGCGCCCGATCATGGCTGGTTGAACGCGTGGGCGGCGCAGCCGCCCACCTTACAGGTTCCCAGATGCGTCCCGGATGCCTTTATGCAGCGACCTTGGAAGACGCCAGGAAGTCCTGCGCAAAGCGCTGCAGCACGCCGCCGGCCTCGTAGATCGACACCTCTTCCGCCGTATCGAGGCGGCAGGTCACCGGCACTTCGATGCGCTGGCCGTCGCGGCGGTTGACCACCAGGGTCAAGGTCGCGCGCGGGGTGCGTTCGCCGAGCACGTCGTAGGTCTCGGTGCCGTCCAGGCCCAGCGTCAGGCGATTGACGCCCGGCTGGAATTCCAGCGGCAGCACGCCCATGCCGACCAGGTTGGTGCGGTGGATGCGCTCGAAGCCTTCGGCGACGATCGCTTCCACGCCCGCCAGGCGCACGCCCTTGGCCGCCCAGTCGCGCGAGGAACCCTGGCCGTAGTCAGCGCCGGCGATCACGATCAGCGGCTGCTTGCGCTCCATGTAGGTCTCGATCGCTTCCCACATGCGCGTGACCTGCCCCTCGGGTTCGATCCGTGCGAGGGAACCCGCCCGGATCGAACCGTCCTCGTTCCGCACCATCTCGTTCTTCAGGGTCGGATTCGCAAACGTCGCGCGCTGCGCCGTCAAATGATCGCCGCGGTGGGTGGCATACGAATTGAAGTCCTCCTCCGGCAAGCCCATCTTGAACAGGTATTCGCCGGCGGCACTGTCCATCATGATCGCGTTCGACGGCGACAGGTGGTCGGTGGTGATGTTGTCGCCCAGGACCGCCAGCGCACGCATGCCCGACAGCGAACGGTGCCCCGCCAGCGCGCCTTCCCAGTACGGCGGACGGCGGATGTAGGTGCTCATTTCGCGCCAGTCGTACAGCGGCGCGACCGCTTCGCCATCGTCGGCCACGCGTGCGAACATCGGCGTATACACCTTGCGGAACTGCTCGGGTTTCACGCTCTGCTCGATGACGGCGTCGATTTCCTCGTCCGATGGCCAGATGTCGGCCAGCCGGATCTCCTTGCCGCTGTTGTCCGTGCCCAGCACGTCCTTTTCGATGTCGAAGCGGATCGTGCCGGCGATCGCGTAGGCGATCACCAGCGGCGGCGAGGCCAGGAAAGCCTGCTTGGCGTACGGGTGGATGCGGCCGTCGAAGTTACGGTTGCCCGACAGGACGGCGGTGGCGTACAGGTCGCGTTCGATGATCTCTTGCTGGATGACGGGATCGAGCGCGCCGCTCATGCCGTTACACGTGGTGCAGGCAAAGGCGACGACGCCGAAGCCGAGGCTTTCCAGTTCCGGCATCAGGCCCGCTTCTTCCAGGTACAGCGAGACCGCTTTCGAGCCAGGCGCGAGCGAGGATTTCACCCAGGGTTTGCGCTGCAGGCCCAGCTTGTTGGCGTTGCGCGCGATCAGGCCGGCGGCGATCATGTTGCGCGGATTATTCGTGTTGGTGCAGCTGGTGATGGCGGCGATGATGACGGCGCCGTCCGGCATGCGGCCCGGCTCGTTTTCCACCGTGCCGGAGATGCCGCGCGCGGCCAGCTCCGACGTCGGCACGCGCTTGTGCGGGTTCGACGGGCCCGCGATGTTGCGCACGACCGTCGACAGGTCGAAACGCAGCACGCGCTCGTAGTCGACGTTGGTCAGCGTATCGGCCCACAGGCCGGTTTCCTTCGCATAGTCCTCGACCAGCTTGACCTGCTCGTCCTCGCGCCCGGTCAGGCGCAGGTACTTGATGGTCTGCTCGTCGATGTAGAACATCGCGGCGGTGGCGCCGAATTCCGGCGCCATGTTCGAGATCGTGGCGCGGTCGCCCAGGGTCAGGTTCGATGCGCCTTCGCCAAAGAATTCGAGATAGGTCGACACGACTTTCGAGGCGCGCAGGAACTCGGTCAGCGCCAGCACCACGTCGGTGGCGGTGATGCCCGGCTGCGGCTTGCCGGTGAGTTCGACGCCGACGATGTCCGGCAGGCGCATGTAGGAGGCGCGCCCCAGCATGACGCTCTCGGCTTCGAGGCCGCCGACGCCGATGGCGATCACGCCCAGCGCGTCGACCATCGGCGTGTGCGAGTCGGTGCCGACCAGCGTGTCCGGGAAGGCGACGCCGTCTTTTACTTGCACGACGGGCGACATGCGCTCGAGGTTAATCTGGTGCAGGATGCCGTTCCCGGGCGGGATCACGTCGACGTTCTGGAAGGCTTTCTTGGTCCAGTCGATGAAGTGGAAGCGGTCTTCATTGCGGCGGTCTTCGATGGCGCGGTTCTTGGCGAAGGCGTCCGGGTCGAAGCCGCCGCATTCCACGGCGAGCGAGTGGTCGACCACCAGCTGGGTCGGCACTACGGGATTGACGAGGGCCGGATTGCCGCCCTCTTGCGCAATGGCGTCGCGCAGGCCGGCCAGGTCGACCAGCGCGGTCTGGCCGAGGATGTCGTGGCAGACCACGCGCGCCGGGAACCAGGGAAAGTCGAGGTCGCGCTTGCGTTCGATGAGCTGTTTCAGCGACGGCACCAGCGCCATTGGCTCGCAGCGGCGCACCAGGTTTTCGGCCAGTACGCGCGAAGTGTAAGGCAGTCCATCCCAGGCGCCGGGCTGGATGCTGTCGACGGCGTCGCGCGCGTCGAAGTAATGCAGGTTGGTACCGTGCAGGGGTTTGCGGTAGGCGTTGTTCATGGTGATGCTCTGATTACTTTCTGTCTGCGATCGGCACGAACTGCAGGTCTTCCGGACCGACATAGTTCGCGCTCGGGCGGATGATCTTGTTGTCGATGCGCTGCTCGATGATGTGCGCGGCCCAGCCGGAAGTACGCGAGATGACGAACAGCGGCGTGAACATCGCGGTCGGCACACCCATCATGTGGTACGACACGGCCGAGAACCAGTCCAGGTTCGGGAACATCTTCTTCACTTCCCACATGACCGATTCCAGGCGCTCGGCGATGTCGAACATCTTCATCGAGCCGGCGCTCTGCGACAGCGAGCGCGCGACTTCCTTGATGACGACGTTGCGCGGGTCGCTGATGGTGTAGACCGGGTGGCCGAAGCCGATCACGACTTCCTTGTTCGCCACGCGGTTGCGGATGTCGGCTTCGGCTTCGTCGGCGTTTTCGTAGCGCTTCTGGATCTCGAGCGCGACTTCGTTGGCGCCGCCGTGCTTCGGGCCGCGCAGCGCGCCGATGGCGCCGGTGATCGCCGAGTGCATGTCGGAACCGGTGCCGGCGATCACGCGAGCCGTAAACGTCGAAGCGTTGAATTCGTGCTCGGCGTAGAGGATCAGCGAGGTGTGCATCGCGCGCACCCACTCGTCCGATGGCGCGAAGCCGTGCAGCAGGTGCAGGAAGTGGCCGCCGATCGAATCGTCATCCGTTTCGGTTTCGATGCGCTTGCCGTTGTGGCTGTAGTGGTACCAGTACAGCAGCATCGAGCCGAACGACGCCATCAGGCGGTCGGCGATGTCGCGCGCGCCGGGGACATTGTGGTCGTCCTTTTCGGGCAGTGCGCAACCCAGCGCCGAGACGCCGGTACGCATCACATCCATTGGATGGCTGGCGGCCGGCAGCGCTTCCAGCGCCAGTTTCACCGATTGCGGCAGGCCGCGCAGCATCTTCAGCTTGGCTTTATAACCCTTCAGTTCGGCGACGGTGGGCAGCTTGCCGTGCACCAGCAGGTAGGCGATCTCTTCGAATTCGCAGGTGGTGGCGACGTCCAAAATGTCGTAGCCGCGGTAATGCAAATCGTTACCCGACTTGCCGACCGAGCACAGGGCAGTGTTACCGGCGGCGACACCCGACAGGGCGACGGATTTTTTTGGCTTGAAGGTTGGCGCAGGTTGGGACAAATTAGCAGTCATGGTGATCTCCAATTCAGGTTTATTTTTTCTGTGCGGCGAATAAGGCGTCGAGGTGCTGCTCGAATTCATGGTAACCGATGCGCTCGTAGAGTTCGGCACGGGTCTGCATGGTGTCGACCACGGCTTGCTGGCTGCCGTCGCGGCGGATCGCCGTATAGACGTTTTCGGCCGCCTTGTTCATGGCGCGGAACGCGGACAGCGGATACAGCACGATGCCGACGTCGGCCGTTTTGAGCTCCTCGACGGTGAACAGCGGGGTCGAGCCGAATTCGGTGATGTTGGCCAGGATCGGCACGCCGACGGCTTTCGCGAAGCGCGAATACATGGCGAGATCGGTCATCGCTTCCGGGAACACCATGTCGGCGCCAGCTTCGACGCAGGCCACCGCGCGCTCGATGGCGGCATCGATACCTTCCACGGCCAGCGCATCGGTACGCGCCATGATGACGAAATTCTCGTCGGTGCGGGCGTCGACGGCCGCCTTGATGCGGTCGACCATTTCCCCTTTGGAGACGATTTCCTTGCCCGGACGGTGGCCGCAGCGCTTGGCGCCGACCTGGTCTTCGATGTGGATGGCGGCGGCGCCGAACTTGATCATCGATTTCACGGTGCGCGCAACATTAAAGGCGGACGAACCGAAGCCGGTGTCGACATCGACCAGCAGCGGCAGGTCGCAGACGTCGGTAATGCGGCGCACGTCGGTCAGCACGTCGTCCAGGTTCGAAATGCCGAGGTCGGGCAGGCCGAGCGAGCCGGCGGCGACACCGCCACCCGACAGGTAAATCGCCTTGAAGCCGGCACGCTTGGCGAGCAGCGCATGGTTGGCATTGATGGCGCCGACAACTTGCAGTGGCGATTCTTCCTGGACGGCTTTGCGGAACGCGGCGCCTGCGGATTGGATCATGGGGTCTCCTGGTGGATCAACGAATGGATGCAACCCTTGTTGCAATTAGCGTGCCAGTACATTGGACAACCGCAAAACAGCATCGTTTCAATCACTTAGCTTTCGGTGAACTCATCCTTGAGACCGCACAATGTTTCACTTTGCGTTCCAAGTGAAACATGTTGCAGTAAAATTGCAACATGCGTCCCTTCTCCCCTCCTCCGCAAGACTTCGACAAACCTGTCATCTGGACCGTGTCCGTGTCGCGCCTGGCCGACTTGTTCCGCGACATCACGCTCGAATACGACCATCTCGCCAGCATCGAGCCGATCGACCTCGGCTTCGACGAGGCGGCGCGCCATATCCGCGAGCGCATGGCCAACGAGCGCTGCGACGTGGTAATTGCCGCCGGCTCCAACGGCGCCTATTTAAAGGGCCGGGTCTCGGCGCCGGTGATCGTGGCCAAGGCCAGCGGCTACGACGTGATGGGCGCGCTGGCGCGGGCGCGCAAGGTGTCGAGTCGCATCGGCGTGATCAGCTACCAGCAGCCGCTGCCGGAGCTGGCCGAGTTCAGCGCCACCTTCGGCTTGCCGGTGGCCCAGCGCAGTTACGTGACGCGCGAGGATGCGCGCGCGGCGATGGACGAGATGAAGGCGGCCGGGATCGAGGTCATCGTCGGCGCCGGCATGATCACCGACCTGGCCGAGGAAGCGGGTCTCACCGCTATCTTCCTGTATTCGGCCGCCTCGATCCGCCAGGCCTTCGATGACGCGCTGGAGCTCGCGCGCCTGGCCCAGCTGGAGGCGAACCGTATCCGGCGCGGCCCGGCCAACGAATCGCGCCGTGCGCGGCGCGGCCTGAACGACCTGCGCGGCGAATCCGAAGCGATGGAACGGCTGCGCCAGACCGTGGTGCTGTATGCGCGCTCGCCGGCGACGGTGCTGATCCATGGCGAGACCGGCAGCGGCAAGGAACTCGTCGCCCAGGCGATCCACCGCGAGGGTCCGCGCAGCCTGGGCGCGAACCGGCCTTTCGTGGCGGTGAATTGCGGCGCGATCGCCGAGTCGCTGCTGGAATCGGAACTGTTCGGCCACGAGGAAGGGGCGTTTACGGGCGCGCGCCGCGGCGGCCACGCCGGCCTGTTCGAGGCGGCCAACCGCGGCACCCTGTTCCTCGACGAGATCGGCGAGATGCCGCTCGGCTTGCAGACGCGCCTGCTGCGGGTGCTGGAGGAGCGCGAGGTGATGCGCGTCGGCGGCACGCGGCCGGTGCCGATCGACGTGCGCGTGGTCAGCGCCACCCACTGCGACCTGGAAGCGCGGGTACGCGAAGGACGCTTTCGCGCCGACCTGTTCTACCGGCTGGCGGTGCTGCGCCTGGCCTTGCCGCCGCTGCGCGCACGCCAGGACGACATCGTGCCGCTGGCCGAATGGTCGCTCAAGCAGTCGCTGGCGGCGCTGGGCGCGAAACCGCATCCGAACCTGCACGCCGAAATCGGGGCCTGCGCGCCGCTGCTGCTGCGCCACCCATGGCCGGGCAATGTGCGCGAACTGCGCAACCTGATGGAACGGCTGGCGCTGTTCCTGGCGGCCGAGCCGCTGCAGGCGCTGACGCCGAATTTTTTGTTGGGGATTGCGCCGGAGTTGGGAGCACTACAAGGCGCCAGCGACAATGCAGACGCGCCGTCCTCTGCTGAAACACCGATCGCACCGGTAGCGGAAAGCCTGGCGGCCGTACTCACACGCTTCGGCGGCCAGCGCGACGCCGCTGCGCGCCACCTCGGCATCAGCCGCACGACGTTGTGGCGGCGGCTAAAAGCTGGTTCATGACAGACCAAGAATAGTCTTGCTTGCCTCGACGGAATGCTCCCCGTACACTAGATGTCGACCACAAGCCACTTTTTTAAGTTTTCAATCATTAAAATCTACTAATTTTTTAATTTTATTTGAAAATATATCCAAAAATAATTTAAATAATTATATTGGCAATTACCAATGGCACTCAAGTAATCGTTAGGAATAATTTTGAAACCACAGATCGAATTTAAACATGTTCTAGGCGAGTTATCGGTAAACCGAAACGATCCTTGCGAAGTTATTAGGGAACTCATTTCGAATTCCTACGACGCTGGAGCGAAAAATATCTACTATGCGCCACTAAAAGAACGAAAAGGGTTCATCTTTCTCGACGATGGATCAGGATTAGACACAAAACAAAAAGCCAATGGCATTAGCCCATGGGAAGCATTCTTTTCGATTGGAAAATCAACTAAGAAACAAGGTGACGCGATTGGTTATAAATGCCAGGGCTCTAAACTTTGCTTTGCTTCAAGTCGCGTGTTTGTAGCTTCGCTAACCAATGCTTCAAAAAAGCAGTGGAACGTTGTAACTATCGATAATCCGCGTAATAATTTGGATGTTAATTACGACATCACGCCGTCAAAAACAACTAATATCGTATCGGAAATTAGCTCGTTTTTTACCAGCCCTAACGCTGATACGACTAAAGCGATCAAATATATTGAAGATATAGTATCTAATTCAAAAACAGCATCAATGACCTTGATTATAATTGATGAGTTAGACACTGAAAACTTCGGAAAATATTTTGCCATCGGCAACAATCCTGAAGAATCATACATCGTTAATTACATTCGCCTTTACACCCGACATGGCGACATCAGGTATCTTACAGCTTCAGAAGGCTTTTCGCCTAGCCAGCGTCAACAGGTGTCTGCATCAGTTGTGGAAGCTAAATTTTTCATATTTGCCAATAAGAAAGCAACATCAATCCCGTTTGGATATCCTTATCTACTAGTCCCTTCTGCTGGAAAGCAAGATCCCACAATTAAGTCTCCGGCCCATGTTTCACGTTTGAGGGACGGCCGATTTTATAGTAGAGCCGCAAAAAGCTTTTCAGTAAATGGCCAGAATTTCTCGATAATATTGACGATCGACGGCAATAGAAGGGCGCATGCTGAATATAAGTACTTGGCCCGAAAGGGAAAAGCGATGTCCGGCATTCGGTTAAGTGAGCACCGTGGATTTTTCATTGCGGTTAAAGGAATTAAGATTTGCAAATATCAGGAACTTCTATCTGGCCTTGATGATTATGAAGTTTTATCTGAAGGTGACAGTCCGAGTCACTATTCGATAATTTTAGAAGGCGACTTTGATTTAGTAACGAATAGAAATGCCCTTAGCAAAAACGCTTACGACACTCTTTCAGATCCAGATTTCAGAACGGAAATCAAGAAATTTTTTGATGCCCAGAAGAAAACTGACGTAGTATTCTCAGAATTATTGTCTAGGTTAAAAAAGGAGAGTTCCGAAACTCTTTTAAATGACCAAATCGAAATTTTACAAGATGCGAAAAAGGAATTAAAAACTCGCGAGCGCTTCCGCATAATTGATCTAAATAATCATTCACACCTTTTTCTATCCCCTAAACCTGGCGAGGAATATCTTGTCGGAATACTTTATTCACAACTATCCAGCTTCCTTCCAAAAAATAAAGGATTCGATAAATACTGGAGGCGCATTGTTACTTTTTCAACTCAGGGAATTGACAGCTTAGGCTTAATTAACGAGACGATAGCTTCTCCGCTAGCAGAATCGAACATCTGTTCAGTCGAATATAAGTTCGAATTCAATAACAATGGTCCTTTTAATCACGCACTCGCCGTTGTAGATTATATTGTCGCATGGGCTGTAGAGGTGGACGTAGAAAAACAGGTTAAGGACGCTTTCACATGTTATGGAAAAATAAGGAAAGTTCCTGATAATGATTTTGAATGGGAGATCTACCAAATAGAAAACGTTGACGGTGGTCAATACAAACAGAAAATTTCGGTCATTTGCCTAAAAACGTTGATCGAAAAAACATTTGATACTTCTTTTGATACACCGCCCCAGTCATAAGAAATTTTAATTAATACCCTCGTTCCCACCGACGTCCGAAAGCGCATTCGAAATTACTTATACTTATGAGGCGATAACTTAATCGAAATTGACTTTTGTTTCCTGCTGAGGTAGTCGGTATGCGCAATTTGATGACACAGCTAGCGCGGTTCCTGGCGGTCGAGCCGCTGCAGTCACTGATGCCGAATTTTTGTTGGGGTTGCGCCCGGAACTAGGGAGCGGCAACACAAGCATGTCGCCGGCTGTGCAGACAGCGCCAGCTGCGGAAAGCATCGCCGCAGTAATGGAACGCTTCGGCGGCCAGCGCGACTCCGCCGCGCGCCACTTCGGCATCAGCCGCACGACCTTGTGCCGGCGGCTAAGAGCCCATCCCAGTAGGGAATGAGTCGTTGCTGACGCACCTGACAAGCGGATGCTGCGTTACTCGTCGTTGCGTGGCGCCGCCAAGCGGCCTCCTCGCGACTTGCCCCCGCTTGTCATGCATCGCCTACGCGCGTGTCGTCATCAACTTCCTCCTCCCTACTGGGATGGGCTCTAAAGCCGAGTCCTGATGCGTCAGGAACGCACGCAGGTGACGTAAGCCTTGTTCTATTTCGGGAAGGCGTTCGAGGCGCCGCTGGCCAGGTTGACCGCAAAGTGGCTGTCCGCCGTACTGCCGGCGGTGGCCGTCCAGGCGTCCCCTGGCGCCCAGCCCTTCTGAGTCAACATGCCGGACGTTGCCAGTGCCGCCAGGTCGAACTGGGTCGGCAGCTTCCAGCCGTTGGTGCCCTGGATTTTCGTGTTCTTGCAGTAGGCATCGGCCTCGGCCCAGGTCAGCGCCACCGTGGCCGGCATCCAGGTCAGGCCCTCGCGCGTCACAAAGGATTCGGTGGCGGCCGGGGCGATGCACTGGCCGTTGTCATACACCAGCGGCAGGGTGCAGGTACGTTTTGCCACCGTCAGCACGGCGCTGGTGGACGTCGGGTTGTAGCTGCCCAGTTCGCCCTGGCGCGCCGTGATGGTCGCGCTGCCGGCCGCGACGATGGTCACGACCTTGCCCTCGACGGTGGCCACGCGCGGGTCGCTGCTGCTGAAGCTGAAGGCGGCCGGGCTGGCCGACGAGGGCGCCGTCAGCTCGAACGGCGCATCGCCCTCGGTCTTGCTCAGGGCCGGGAATGCGCCGAGCTCGACGCCGTCGTTGCTGCCGCCGCAGGCAGCCAGGAGCAGTACGCAACTGGCGGCGAAGGCGAGGATTCGTTTGGTGGTCATGGGGTAGGTGAAGAAGGAAATTGATGCTCCAGTATAACAAGTTGCATATGGAGCAATTGCTCGAATTTTGTTTGTAGCATCGGCGCCACTGCCTGGTTTTTACCGCCGAAAGCGCGCGCCAATTCTGCCTCCAGTCCCGTTCGCCATCGCTGAGGAAGCGTAAATAAGCGTATATCCATCGTCGAATATGTTATTTCCTGGCCAAGACTTTTCCGTGCCAGGGTCGCGCCCCAGCGGTAAGGAATCGGCTCGATCACGATTCGCGCCAGTGCAAAACACGGTCTCCCGAACCGCCGTACCATGTCTTTTTCACCACGACAGGGCAGCTATCCGCGCCCTCCTCTTCTGCGTTTTTCCGAGTCTGCGGCGCCCACAAGGCGCTTCTCTGGAGGCAATATGCAACGCAATATGCAACACACGTCTCAAGCGGCAACTCAGGCAGCCATATTCTCCCTGATCGGCAACACTCCGCTGGTGCAAGTCACGCGCATGGACACCGGTCCGTGCCAGCTGTTTTTAAAACTGGAATCGCAGAACCCGGGCGGCTCGATCAAGGACCGCATCGGCCGTGCCATGATCGAACAGGCCGAACTCGACGGCAGCCTGCAACCCGGCGGCACCGTGGTCGAGGCCACTGCCGGCAATACCGGCCTCGGCCTGGCGCTGGTGGCCCGCATCAAGGGTTATCGGGTGGTGCTGGTCGTGCCCGACAAGATGGCATCCGAAAAGATCCTGCACCTGAAAGCGCTGGGCGCCGAGATCCACCTGACCCGCTCCGACGTCGGCAAGGGCCACCCGGAGTACTACCAGGACGTGGCCGCCAGGCTGGCGCGCGACGTCCCCGGCGCCTGGTTCGCCGACCAGTTCAACAATCCCGCCAATCCGCGCGCCCACGAAACCACCACCGGCCCCGAATTGTGGGAACAGACCGGCCACGAACTCGATGCGATCGTGGTCGGCGTCGGCTCCTCGGGAACGCTGACCGGCCTGTCGAATTATTTCGCGCGCGTCCAGCCCGAGCTCGACTTCGTGCTGGCCGATCCGACAGGCTCGATCCTGGCCGACTACATCAACACCGGGCACCTGGCCAGGGAAGCAGGTTCGTGGGCGGTCGAAGGCATCGGCGAGGATTTCATTCCCGGCATCGCCGACCTGTCGCGGGTGCGCTGCGCGTATTCCATCAGCGACGAGGAAAGCTTCGGCACCGCGCGCGCCCTCTTGCAACACGAAGGCATCCTGGCCGGCTCCTCCACCGGCACCCTGCTGGCCGCAGCCCTCAAATACTGCCGCGCCCAGACCACACCGAAGCGCGTCGCCACGTTTGTCTGCGACACCGGCACCCGCTATCTGACCAAGGTCTACAGCGACGGCTGGATGGTCGACCAGGGCTTGCTGCAGCGCCCGAAACTGGGCGACCTGCGCGACCTGATCGGACGCCGTTTCGACGCCGGCGAAGTCGTCACCGTCGCGCCGGCCGACACCCTGATGACCGCCTTCAACCGCATGCGTTCGAGCGACCTGGCCCAGCTGCCGGTGGTCGAGCGCAACCGCCTGGTCGGCATCATCGACGAATCGGACCTGCTGCTTCATGTAACTCAAGAAGCGGTGACCCAGGAAGCGGCGCGCTTCCAGACGCCCGTCGCCAGCACCATGACCGCCCACCTGCAGACGCTGCTGCCCTCGGCCAGCATGGCCCAGCTGCGCGACATCCTCGACCGCGGCCTCACCGCCGTGATCGCCGATGGCGAGCAGTTCTATGGCCTGATCACCCGCTTCGACCTCCTCAACCACCTGCGCAGGACCCTATCGTGACTTCACCCGACAATCAACTGCACCTGGCCACCCGCGTCATCCACGGCGGCCAGGCGCCGGAACCCGCCACCGGCGCCGTGATGCCGCCGGTCTTCCTGACCTCGACCTTTGCCCAGGAAAGTCCGGGCGTGCACAAGGGGCTCGACTACGGCCGCTCGCACAACCCGACGCGCTGGGCGCTCGAGCGCTGCGTGGCCGATATCGAGAGCGGCAGCGCCGCCTTCGCCTTCGCCTCCGGCCTGGCGGCCATCTCGGCGGTGCTGGAACTGCTGCCCGCCGGCTCGCACGTCGTCGCCGGCGACGACATGTACGGCGGCACCTACCGCCTGTTCGAGCGCGTGCGCCGCAAGAGCGCGGGGCACCGTTTTACCTACGTGAACCTGGCCGACCCGCAAGCGCTGGCGGCCGCGCTCACGCCGGATACGCGCCTGGTCTGGGTCGAGACGCCGACCAACCCGATGCTGAAACTCGCCGACCTGGCGGCCATTGCGGCCCTGTGCCGCGAGCGCGGCATCGTCAGCGTCTGCGACAATACCTTCGCCAGCCCGATCAACCAGCGTCCACTGGAACTGGGCATCGACATCGTCGTGCATTCGACCACGAAGTACATGAACGGCCACTCTGATGTGATCGGCGGCGTGGCGGTGCTCGGCAATGCGCCGCATCACCTTGCGTTGCGCGAGCAGCTCGGCTTCATCCAGAACGCCGTCGGCGCCATCCAGGGACCGTTCGACAGCTTCCTGGTGCTACGCGGGATCAAGACGCTGGCCCTGCGCGTCGAGCGCAGCAATGCCAACGCGCTGGCGCTGGCGCAGTGGCTGGAACGCGAGCCGAAGGTGCGCAAGGTGTTTTATCCGGGACTGGAAACGCACCCGCAACATGCGCTGGCGCGGCGCCAGATGAGCGGGTTCGGCGGCATCGTTTCCATCGAACTGGAGTCGGATCTGGCCGGCGCTCGGCGCTTCCTGGAAAGCTGCCGCGTGTTCACGCTGGCCGAAAGCCTGGGTGGCGTCGAAAGCCTGATCGAACATCCGGCCCTGATGACGCATGCGACGATTCCGCCGGCGCAGCGGGCGGAGTTGGGGATCAGCGATACGCTGATCCGGCTCTCTGTCGGGATCGAGCATGTGGAGGACCAGCGCGCGGATCTGGCGCGCGCGCTCGGCGCCGTATAAGCGCGGCCGCGTCAGGCGGCGGCCAGCACGCCCGGACTGTCTGCCTGCTGGCGCAGCCGGAAGGTACCGACCAGGCGCGACAGCTCCGCCGCCTGTTCGCGCATCGAGGCGGCTGCGGCAGCCGCTTCCTCCACCATCGCCGCGTTCTGCCGGGTCGACAGGTCGATCTCGGCGATCGCGCGTCCGACAGTTGCCACGCCGCTGGCCTGCTGTTCGCTGGCGCCGTGGATCGCGCCCAGGAGTGCGGCCACTTCCCGTACCTTGTCGAGTACCACGTGCATGGTGTCGCCGGCATGCCGGGCGATACCGGTGCCCGCTTCGATCTCGCCGGCCGATTCCTTGATCAGCTCCTTGATTTCCCTGGCAGCCCCGGCCGAGTGCTGGGCCAGGTTGCGTACCTCGGCCGCGACCACCGCGAAGCCGCGCCCTTCCGCACCGGCGCGCGCCGCCTCCACCGCCGCATTCAAGGCCAGAATATTCGTCTGGAATGCAATGCTGTCGATCATGCTGGTGATGTCGGCAATCTTGTCCGCCGACGCCTTGATCGCTTCCATGCGCTGCACCAGCTGGGCCACGGCGGCGGCGCCCTCGCCCACAACCTGCGATGCCGACTGGGCCAGTCCATTCGCATCGCGCGCGCTGATGTTGTTGCTGGCGATCGCCCCGGTCAGCTCTTCCATCGCAAACACGGTCTGGCGCAGCGCGCCTGCCTGGCGCTCGGTGCGTTGCGACAACTCCTGGTTGCCGTCCGCGATGTCGCTGGAGGCGGCATCGATGCCGTGCGCACCCCGCAGTACTTCGGTCACAGTGGCCGCGACGCCGCCCGTCATGCCGTTCAGGGCATCGAACAAGCGCCCGATTTCGTCCTGGCGGCGATGCCGGATGCGAGGACGCAGGTCGCCGCGCGCTACTTCTTCGGCCAGGTTCACGGCCTGCTTGAGCGGCCCGACGATGTTGCGCGTCAGGATCCAGCCGAGCACGGCGCCCGCCGCCAGCGCGGCCGCGCCGAGCGCCAACAGCAGTACGCGGCTGAAGGCCGAGGCAGAGGCCGAATCGTCGGCCAGCTGGTGCGCCTGGCGTGCATGGTGCTTCAGCAGCGATTCCAGGGTGGCGTCATAGCGGGCGAAAGCGGGTTCCAGCGCACTGGAGAGCAGTTCTTCGGCTTCCTGGGTGCGGCCGATGTCCTTGGCGGCGAATACGGCTTGTGTCGCCTTGGCGAACGCCGCCGCATGTTCGCGCAGCGCGCGCAGCAGCGCCACTTCGGCGCCGGAAGCAGGCAGTGCGCGCATGCCCATCTCGATCGCCGCCGCCTGCTGTTCGCCGCCCCGCAGTTGCGCCTTGTACAGATCGGCCAGCTCGAGGCTATCGCTGCGCGCAACCGACATGACGCGCAGGCCGTTCAGGCGCGCCACGCCGAGCAGGTCGGATGCCAGCTGCTGCTTGGCCAGCTTGTCCTGCACCAGGTCGCGCGTGATCGCATCGGCGGCATGCATGCGCCACAGGGCGACCAGGGTGATAAGGGCAAGCAAGAGCGAGACGAAGACGAAGGAACCGAGGATCTTGGTGCCGGTCTGGAGTTTGGCGGGGGACATGCGCATGACATTCGTTGACAATTTCCGTAATGTAACCATGGAATATGACCACATCGTGAATGCCAAATGCGCGCACTCCGCGCCCACGCGCATGCGGCCGATGCGCAACCGGTTCGTCGCCGGCGCGCCATCAGCGCATGCGCCCTTACCGCTTGATCGCCGGGATCGCCGCCGGCTTCCACGCCTTGACCGGCTGCTCCTGCATTTTCTTCTGCAGCAGTTCGATCGCCACTTCCAGCTGGCGGTCGCGCCCGGCGAAGGTTTCGTGCGGCAGGTTGTCCACCTCGACGTCGGGCGTGACGCCCACACCTTCGATCAGCCACTCGCCATCGCTCGAGAACTGGCCGTTTTCGGCGACGCGCGCCATGCCGTTGTCGAGCAGGCCGTTGCCGTCGCTGAGCCAGACGCCGGCGCCGGCGCTGCGCTTGCCGACCAGGGGCCCCAGCTTCAGCGCCTTGACGCCGGCGGCGAAGGTCTCGCCGTCCGAATAAGTCAACTCGTCCATCAGCACTACCAGGTGGCCGCGGAAGGTGTTCTGCATGTTCGAGTAGGGCTGCTGGCCGTTCGAGGCCCAGAACGACCACGAGCGGCGCAGCAGCTTTTCGATGATCCAGCTGTCGATGTTGCCGCCGCTATTGCGGCGCACGTCGATGACCAGGCCTTCCTTGTTGATGTTGGCGTAGAAGTCGCGCGCAAAGGCATTGATGTCGCGCGCCACCATCGCGCGCAGGTGCAGGTAGCCGATCTTGCCTTTCGAGGCGGCCTCGGTCTGCTGCGCCCTCCCCTGTTCCCAGTCGGCATAGCGCAGGCTGGTATGGGTCGCCATCGAGACCGGCGTGACGATCAGCGCACGCGGCTTGCCGCCGGCGGGCTTCACGTTGAGCAGCACCTGCTTGCCGGCGGTGTCGAGCAACAGGTCGGCGATGTCGCGCGCCTCGAGCAGCGATTTGCCGTTCACCGCCGTGATGATGTCGCCCTCCTTGACGTTGACGTCGGGCGCGGCCAGCGGCCCCGCTTCCGATGGCAGCTCCGGTTCGCTGCGGTAGACGCGGTCGACCCGGTAACCTTCCGCGACGCGCGTCAGCACGGCGCCCAGGCTGGCCGGGGTGCCTTCGGCGGCGGCGCGGCGCACGTCGCCCGGACGGATCTGCGAGTGCAGCGCGCCGACCTCGCCCACCATCATGCCGAGCACGTCGTCGAGTTCCGCGCGGTCGGTGACGCGCTCGACCAGCGGCGCGTAACGCGTGCGCGCGGCATTCCAGTCGATGCCGCGCATGCGCGCGTCGTACAGAAAATCGCGGTGCATGCGCCAGGCATCGTTGAACATCTGCTTCCATTCCAGGCGCGGGTTCGAGGTCACCGCCCAGTCGTCGATCTTGACCTTGGCCTTGGACAGGTCGGCCGGCGCCTTCGGGCCGGCGTCGACGATCAGCATGTCGCCCGGCGTGCCCTTGGCCCAGGTGCGATAGAAGACGTGCTTGCGGTCGAGCGAGAGGCCGAACTCGCGCACGTTGGCGGCAAAGGTTTCCGGCTGCGGTGCGCTACGCGCGATCGCCAGGGTTTTCAGGGTGCCCTTGGCGGCTTCGTCATCGCCGGCTTCGAGCAGGTAGAGACGCTTGTCGTCGACCGCCAGCGCGCGGTAGTTGCCCGGTGCGACCGGCACTTGATAAAGGCGCTCGCGCAGGCCGGCGTAAGCGATCGCCGGTGTCGGCGGCGGCGGCTGCTTCGGCTTGTCGGCGCCGGCCGCGGCGACCGCCGCAGCGGCGGCGACCGCTACGCTCTTGTCGCCGCTGGTGTCGTCGCTGCCGGGCGCCTTGATAGCCGCCCTGGCCGCCGCTTCGGGCGACTTTTCTTCCGGTTTGGTCAGCTCGTCCTCGGGCTTGAACGGAAAACGTACGTCCGCTTGCAGCGCCAGCGCATACACGCCGACGCGCTTGTCGAATACCGGCCCCATGTTACGGTCGCTCCAGACCGAGACGTTACCGACGTTGAAGTGGCGCGCCGAGAGGAAGTACAGCCATTTGCCGTCCGGGGAAAAGGCCGGCGAACTGGCTTCGTAGCGGTCGGTCGTGACAAAGGCGAGCTGCTTGCCGGCGAGGTTGAACATGCCGATCTGGTCGCGCCGTTCGCGGCTGCCGACGCGCACGAACGCCAGGTTGCGGCTGTCGGGCGACCAGACCACCTGGTCGGACGGATCGTGGCCTTCGAGGCCGGCGTCGTCGATGACGACATTGGCTTTCGTGGCCAGGTCGAGCAGCCAGGTGCGGCCCTTCTTGTCGGTGTGCGCCAGCCAGCGGCCGTCGGGCGACGGGTACAGGTTGCGGCGATGGCTGGCCCCGTCATGGGTCAGGCGCTCGCCGTGGCCGGAGCCATCGGCGGCGTAGCGCCAGATCTCGTTCTCGCCGCTGGTGTCGACCACGGCATACACCCATTTGTCGTCGTGGCTGAACACGGCGCCGCGGGCACGCGCACCTTCCGGCACCGCGATCTCGACGCGGCGCCCGCTGCCGGTGCCGGCGATGGTGACGCGTCCGCGCGCGGTCAGCACGATGCGTTCAAGCTTGCCGGCCACGTCGATGCTGCTCAAGGCCTCGAGCGGCGACTTCACGCGGCGCATGCGCTGCTGGTCGAAGTCCGACACCAGGCTCGCTTTCAGGAGGGTGTCGGCGCCGCGGGCGATGTCGAACAGGCGCAGGTCGGCGCCCAGTTGGTAGGCGATGCGGCCGTCGCCGAGCGAGGCGCTACGCACGTCCCATTCGGTGTGCCTGGTCAGCTGGCGGCGGTCGCTGCCGTCGGGATTGGCCGTCCACAGGTTGTCGGCGCCGCTGGCGTCGCTGATGAAGTACAGGCGCCCCGCATGCCACATCGCGCGCCGGTTGTTGGCCGTGTCACCCTTGAACAGCGGCATGGCTTCGTTTTTCGCCGCCAGGTCGAAGCGCCACAGCTGGGCATGGGCGCCGCCGCGGTAGGACTTGACGTTATCGTTGGTCATGGACAGGCCCATGCGCGTGAAATACACGGTGCGCCCGGCATCGTCGAGCACGGCGTCGTTGGCGTCGGCCAGCGGCAGCACGCGGCGCGTCAGCTTCACCGGGTCGAGCAACGCCACCACGCGGTGCTTGGCCGGCCCGGTCGAATTCTCGGTACTGACCAGTACCTCGCCCTGCGCGGTCCAGCCCAGCACCGTGACGCCGCCATTTTCGAAGGTGATCCGCTTCGGCAAGCCACCTTCGAGCGGCATTACATAGGCTTCCTGCGCGCCTTCGTAGGAGGCCGCAAAGGCGACGAACTTGCCGTCGTGCGAAATCGCCGCGTGGGTTTCGGCGGACGGATGGGTGGTCAGGCGCGTGGCCTTGCCGCCGGCGCCCGTGGTGCGCCAGAGGTCGCCCTCGGCGGTGAACACGATCGTATCGCCGCGCACGGCGGGAAAGCGGAAATACGGATCGGCGGCGCTGGCCTGCGTGCCGATGAGGGCAAGGGACAGCGCGAGGATGGTGCGGAAAACGGTCATGGTCACGACGGCAGAGTTTGCTAGGGAGCATGAGTTTGCCATAGCGCGCAGCCGGGTTGGCGTGCATACATGTAAATAAAGGGAGTACAAGGCGAGGTGTGCGGCAGGACGTAGGGTGGGCGGGTTTCCCGCCCACCCTACGGGTCTGTGCTCTGTTCCTGGTATTGGAGGTGACGACGGCACGCCACCTACGGCAGACGAAAAAAAAACCGCGCACAGGGCGCGGTTTTTGTGGAGAGCCGAGGCTTACTCGATCTCGACCGTCTCGGCTGGCGCCGGCGGCGGCAGCGCGTCCCCTTCCGGGAACTCGAGCGTGACGTCGTCCTTTTCGTTCAGGTCGACCGTGACGCGTCCACCATTGACCAGGCGTCCAAAGAGCAGCTCGTCGGCCAGGGCTTTCCTGATCATGTCCTGGATCAGGCGCGACATCGGACGTGCGCCCATCTGCGGATCGAACCCTTTCGCGCCGAGGAACTTGCGCAGCTTCTCGGTAAAGATGGCTTCGACCTTCTTCTCGTGCAGCTGTTCTTCCAGCTGCATCAGGAACTTGTCCACGACGCGCAGGATGATTTCCTCGTCCAGCGCGCGGAAGCTGATGGTCGCGTCCAGGCGGTTGCGGAACTCCGGCGTGAACATGCGCTTGATGTCGGCCATCTCGTCGCCTGCCGCCTTCGAATCCACGAAGCCCACCGAGCGCTTGGTCAGGCTTTCGGCGCCCGCATTGGTGGTCATGATGATGATCACGTTGCGGAAGTCGGCCTTGCGTCCGTTGTTGTCGGTCAGCGTGCCATGGTCCATCACCTGCAGCAGGATGTTGAAAATGTCCGGGTGGGCCTTTTCAATCTCGTCGAGCAGCAGCACCGCGTGCGGCTTCTTGGTGATGGCCTCGGTCAGCAGACCACCCTGGTCGAAGCCGACATAGCCCGGCGGCGCACCGATCAGGCGCGACACGGCGTGCCGCTCCATGTACTCCGACATGTCGAAGCGGATCAGCTCGATGCCGAGGATGAACGCCAACTGCTTGGCCACCTCGGTCTTGCCGACACCGGTCGGACCGGAGAACAGGAAGGAACCGATCGGCTTGTCCTGCTTGCCGAGACCCGCACGCGCCATCTTGATGGCCGAGGCCAGCGCGTCGATCGCAGGATCCTGGCCGAAGACGACGTTGCGCAGATCGCGGTCGATCGTCTGCAGCTTGCTGCGGTCGTCCTGGTTGACCGTTTGCGGGGGAATCCGCGCGATTTTCGCGATGATTTCCTCGATCTCGGTCTTGCCGATGGTTTTCTTCTGCTTCGACTTCGGCAGGATACGCTGGGCCGCGCCCGCTTCGTCGATGACGTCGATCGCCTTGTCAGGCAGGTGACGGTCGTTGATGAAGCGCGCCGCCAGTTCCGCCGCGGTCGACAGCGCCGACGACGAATACTTGACGCCGTGGTGTTCTTCGAAGCGCGACTTCAGGCCACGCAGGATCTGCACGGTCTGCTCGACCGATGGCTCGTTGACGTCGACCTTCTGGAAGCGGCGGCTCAGGGCATGGTCCTTCTCGAACACGCCGCGGAATTCCGTGAACGTGGTCGCGCCGATGCACTTGAGCTGGCCGTTCGCCAGGGCCGGTTTCAGCAGGTTCGATGCGTCGAGCGTGCCGCCCGATGCGGAACCGGCGCCGATGATCGTGTGGATCTCGTCGATGAACAGGATGCCGTTCGGCGTGTCCTTGAGTTGCTTGAGGACGGCCTTCAGGCGCTGCTCGAAATCGCCGCGGTACTTGGTGCCGGCCAGCAGCGCACCCATGTCGAGCGAGAACACGACGGCATTCTGCAGGATCTCGGGCACGTCTTCCTGGACGATGCGCCATGCCAGGCCTTCCGCGATCGCGGTCTTGCCGACACCAGCCTCACCGACCAGCAGCGGGTTGTTCTTGCGGCGGCGGCACAGGATCTGGATCACGCGGTCGACTTCTTCCTCGCGCCCGATCAGGGGATCGATCTTGCCGTCGGCAGCCGCCTTGTTCAGGTTCTGGGTGAACTGGTCGAGCGGGCTTTCTTTCGTCGCCCCTTCGACCTGCGCTTCTTCCACGCCTTCCGACGCTTTCTGGCTATCGATCTGCTGGTCCTTGCGCACGCCGTGCGAAATGAAATTGACGACGTCGAGACGCGTCACGCCCTGCTGGTGCAGGTAGTAGACGGCGTGCGAATCCTTCTCGCCGAAGATCGCCACCAGCACGTTCGCGCCGGTGACTTCCTTCTTGCCGTTCGAGGCCGACTGGACGTGCATGATCGCGCGCTGGATCACGCGCTGGAATCCGAGCGTCGGCTGGGTGTCGACCTCGCCCGTGCCGGGCACGGTCGGGGTGTTGTCACCGATGAAATTGGTCAGGGTCTTGCGCAGGTCGTCGATATTGACCGCGCACGCACGCAGGACTTCCGCGGCCGAGGGATTATCGAGGAGCGCAAGCAGCAGGTGCTCCACGGTAATGAACTCGTGCCGTGCCTGTCGAGCTTCGACAAAGGCCATGTGTAGGGATACTTCAAGTTCCTGCGCAATCATACTTCCTCCATCACGCACTGCAGGGGATGCCCCGCCTTGCGCGCATGCGTTAAGACAAACTCCACTTTGGTACACGCTATATCTTTGGAAAACACGCCGCACACCCCTTTACCATGGCGGTGCACGGAAAGCATGATCTGCGTCGCCGTCTCGCGATCCTTGTTGAAGTACTCCTGAATGATTGCTACAACAAATTCCATCGGTGTGTAGTCATCATTCAGCAACGCCACCTGATACAGGGGCGGTGGTTTTACGACTTGCCGCTCCAGCAGCTGTTCGGTATCGTGCTTGGTTGCCATGGGCGTATTCTAAAGCGTTCCAGGATGATGCAAAGCGAAAACGTCATTCAATGCGTTCATTCGATGCGGCCAGATCGATGCAGTCAGATCAACGCGACCGGCTCACTTCGACTCGCCTTCATCTTACTTGTTTTCCGTTGAAAGCGCAGATGGCGCTCCGTTTGCAGAAATCAAGAGCCGGCTTTGACCCCATGTGCATGGCGTATGGAAAAATTAACGACAGTCTCATCAAAGGGCTTGACTTCAAAACTTAGTGCATTAACAATGCAACTATTGACATGTACTTATGTACTTGTTGATAAGAAGTGAGCAGGCTGAGGAGGGGGCAAGAAGCTTCTTGCTTTTATGGCTCGTGTGATTTGTTTATATTTGAAAGTTCTTTATGGCAACTGGTACTGTTAAGTGGTTCAATGATTCCAAAGGCTTTGGCTTCATCACTCCAGATGACGGCGGCGAGGATCTGTTCGCGCATTTCTCCGCAATCAACATGAACGGTTTTAAGACCCTCAAAGAAGGTCAGAAAGTCCAATTCGAAGTCACGCAAGGCCCTAAAGGCAAGCAAGCTTCCAACATCCAGGGCATGTAATTCCGCCCTCGGAAGCGAGAAACCCCGCCAAGCGCGGGGTTTTTTTTCGTCCGTGCTCCATCATGCATAAAAAGCCCGCCTCGTCTGGAAGCGGGCTCCATCGCCGCAAGCAGGTTATTGCATCTGCTCGATCATGACCTCGCCGAAGCCCGAACACGACACTTGCGTCGCGCCTTCCATCAGGCGCGCGAAATCGTAGGTGACGCGCTTGGAGGCAATCGCCTTTTCCATCGAGGAGATGATCAGGTCCGCCGCCTCGGTCCAGCCCATATGGCGCAGCATCATTTCCGCCGACAGGATGAGCGAGCCCGGATTCACGTAATCCTTGCCCGCATACTTGGGCGCGGTGCCGTGGGTGGCCTCGAACATGGCCACCGAATCCGACATGTTGGCGCCCGGCGCGATGCCGATGCCGCCGACCTGGGCCGCCAGGGCGTCGGAGACGTAATCGCCGTTCAGGTTCAGGGTGGCGATCACGCTGTATTCGGCGGGACGCAGCAGGATCTGCTGCAGGAAGGCGTCGGCGATCGAATCCTTGATGATGATGTCGCGCCCGCTCTTCGGGTTCTTGAAACGGCACCATGGACCGCCGTCGATCAATTCGGCGCCGAAATCCTTTTGCGCCAGCGCATACGCCCAATCGCGAAACCCCCCTTCGGTGTATTTCATGATGTTGCCCTTGTGGACAATCGTCACCGAAGGCTTGTCGTTGTCGATCGCGTACTGGATCGCCTTGCGCACCAGGCGCTCGGTGCCTTCGCGCGAGACCGGCTTGATGCCGATGCCCGAGCTGTCCGGGAAGCGGATCTTGTTGACGCCCATTTCCTGCGTCAGGAAGGCGATGATTTTCTTCACGCCTTCCGAATCGGCCGCCCATTCGATGCCGGCGTAGATGTCTTCCGAGTTCTCGCGGAAGATGACCATGTCGGTCTTTTCCGGCTGCTTCAGCGGCGAAGGCACGCCCTTGAAGTAGCGCACCGGGCGCAGGCAGACGTAGAGGTCGAGTTCCTGGCGCAGCGCGACGTTGAGCGAACGGATGCCGCCGCCCACCGGCGTCGTCAGCGGACCCTTGATCGAGACCACGTAATCCTTTACCGCTTCGAGCGTTTCGGGCGGCAGCCAGACGTCGGGACCATAGATGGCGGTCGACTTTTCGCCGGCAAAGATTTCCATCCAGCTGATCTTGCGCGCGCCGCCGTAGGCCCTGGCCACCGCCGCATCGACCACTTTGAGCATCACCGGGGTAATATCGAGGCCGGTGCCGTCGCCTTCGATATACGGGATGATCGGGTTGTCCGGGACCGTCAGCGAGCAATCGGGATTGACCGTGATCTTCTGGCCTTCGGCCGGTACGTTGATATGTTGGTACATCGTGTTCTCCCAGGTGGCCGCAAGAGGCTCTGCATTACAATAGCGACGAATTCGCCAGTCCTCTATAAGACATAAGATGGCGACTTGCATTATGCACCAGTATTTTGCCAGATGCCATGCCTTGGCGCCCGCGCTCTTACCCGCCCTCTCCTTTTGTTCCAGACATTATTCATGCCGCTTATTCTCTTCAATAAACCGTTCCAGGTGCTGTGCCAGTTTTCGCCGCAGGAAGGAAGGGAGTCGCTTGCCGATTACCTGACCATTCCCGGCATCTACCCCGCAGGCCGGCTCGATGCCGACAGCGAAGGCCTGATGCTGCTGACCGACGACGGCGCCCTGCAGCACAAGATCGCCCACCCGGATCACAAGGAAGCGAAAACCTACCTGGTGCAGGTCGACGGCGTACCCGATGCGGCAGCGCTGGCGCGCCTGCAGGCGCCGATCGACCTGGGCGATTTTGTGACCAAACCTTGCCGCGCGGTGCGCATTGCCGAACCCGAATGGCTATGGCCGCGCAACCCGCCGATCCGCACGCGCCAGGACAAGCCGACCGGCTGGATCGCGATCACGCTGGAAGAAGGAAAGAACCGGCAAGTGCGGCGCATGACGGCGGCCGTCGGTTTGCCGACGCTGCGGCTGGTGCGCAGCAGTATCGGGCCATTTTCGCTGCAGACGCATCCGTTGATGCCGGGCGAGTTCGTCGAAGTGCCGGTCGCGGCTTTGCGAAGCGCCAAGCGCTGACCCTACGTCCCAAGCACCAACGTATCGATCGAACATAAAAAACCCCGCCGGGCTATTCGCCGGGCGGGGTTTTACTCCTCGCTAAGCCTGCTTACGCGCCCAGCGACTCCAGCGCCGCATTGAACGTCGCGCTCGGACGCATCACCGCTTTCACCTTCGCATCGTCGGCCTTGTAGTAGCCGCCGATATCGACCGGCTTGCCCTGCACTTCGAGCAATTCGGCGACGATCCTGGCTTCGTTCTCGGCCAGGTTCTTGGCCAGCGGCGCGAAGTAAGCCGCCAGTTCCGCGTCTTCCGTCTGCGCGGCCAGTTCCTGCGCCCAGTACAGCGACAGGTAGAACTGGCTGCCGCGGTTGTCGAGCTCGCCGGTCTTCGGCGATGGCGACTTGCGGTTGTCGAGCAGTTTGCCGGTCGCGGCGTCGAGCGTTTTCGCCAGCACCTTGGCCTTGTTGCTGCCGGTCTTGATACCGAGGTCTTCCAGCGACACGGCCAGGGCCAGGAACTCGCCGAGCGAATCCCAGCGCAGGTGATTTTCTTCCACCAGCTGCTGCACGTGCTTTGGAGCCGAACCGCCGGCGCCGGTTTCGTACATGCCGCCGCCTGCCATCAGCGGAACGATCGACAGCATCTTGGCGCTGGTGCCGAGTTCCATGATCGGGAACAGGTCGGTCAGGTAGTCGCGCAGGATGTTGCCGGTCACCGAGATGGTGTCCAGGCCGCGCTTGACGCGTTCCAGCGTGTAGCGCATCGCGCGCACTTGCGACATGATCTGGATGTCCAGGCCGCTCGTGTCGTGGTCCTTCAGGTAGGTCTTGACCTTCTTGATCAGTTCGTTCTCGTGCGGACGGTACGGGTCTAGCCAGAACACGGCCGGCATGCCCGAGTTGCGCGCGCGCGTCACGGCCAGCTTGACCCAGTCGCGGATCGGCGCGTCCTTCACCTGGCACATGCGCCAGATGTCGCCCTGCTCGACGTTCTGGCTCATCAGCACCTCACCCGTTGCCAGGTCGGTGATGTTGGCGACGCCGTCTTCCTGGATTTCGAAGGTCTTGTCGTGCGAACCGTATTCCTCGGCCTGCTGGGCCATCAGGCCGACGTTCGGTACCGTGCCCATGGTCTTCGGATCGAAGGCGCCATGCCATTTGCAGAAGTTGATGATCTCCTGGTAGATGCGGGCGAAGGTCGATTCCGGGATGACGGCCTTGACTTCCTTCAGGCGGCCGTTGGCGTCGTACATCTTGCCGCCGGCGCGGATCATCGCAGGCATCGACGCGTCGACGATGACGTCGTTCGGCGAATGGAAGTTGGTGATGCCCTTGGCCGAGTCGACCATGGCCAGCGCCGGACGGTGTTCCTGGCAGGCGTGCAGGTCGCGCTCGACTTCTTCCCGCTGCGAGGCCGGCAGGGTGGCGATCTTGTTGTACAGGTCGGCCATGCCGTTGTTGACGTTGATGCCGAGGCTGTCGAACAATGCGGCGTGCTTTTCGAACGCTTCCTTGTAGAACATGCGCACGCAGTGGCCGAAGACGATCGGGTGCGAGACCTTCATCATCGTCGCTTTCACGTGCAGCGAGAACAGGATGCCGGTTTCCTTGGCATCGTTGATCTGCTGTTCGTAGAAGTCCAGCAGCGCCTTGCGGCTCATGAACATCGAATCGACGATCTCGCCATCCTGCAGCGCGACCTTCGGCTTCAGGACGATGGTCTGGCCCGATTTGGTGATCAGTTCCATCTTGACGTCACGCGCGCCCTGCACCGTCATCGACTTTTCGCCGTGGTAGAAGTCGCCGTGGGTCATGTGCGAGACGTGGGTGCGCGAAGCCGGCGACCATGGCTGCATCGAGTGCGGGTTCTTGCGGGCGTACTCTTTGACGGCGCGTGGGGCGCGGCGGTCCGAGTTACCTTCACGCAGCACCGGGTTCACGGCGGAACCGATGCACTTGTTGTAGCGTGCCTTGATGGCTTTTTCTTCGTCGGTCTTGGCGTCGGCCGGATAGTCGGGCAGGTTGTAGCCCTTTTCCTGCAATTCCTTGATGGCGGCGGCCAGCTGGCCGACCGAGGCGCTGATGTTCGGCAGCTTGATGATGTTCGCATCCGGCTCGAGCGTCTTCTTGCCCAGCTCGGCCAGGGCGTCCGGGACGCGCTGTTCCGGCGTCAAGGCTTCCGGGAAGGCGGCCAGGATACGGGCCGCGACCGAGATGTCGCTCGCGACGACATCGATGCCGGCGGCCTTGGTAAAGGTGCTGACGACAGGCAGGAAGGCGTGGGTCGCCAGCAGCGGCGCCTCGTCGGTCAGGGTGTAGATGATGGTCGGATTACTGCTCATGAGCTTTTTCCTCGGTTCTCGCGAACGTTTCGCGATGGTTCAACTTGTTGTAAGTAACGCTTGTCTTCGCTCGCGCTGAACGTGTACGACGGCGACTTTCCGCGCGCCCCGCCCTTCATGCTACTCCACCTGCCGGGGAAGGGGAATCGGGACGGAAGGCCGTCCGCCGATGCACTGCCGGCAAGCTCGTTGGCAGCAGGTCTTCTATAAGACATAAGACGAGCGTTTCACATTATGCACCAGTATTTTACTGTGCGCTACAGCTTTGATGACCGCCGGTAGCCTGCACGGCAGCGCGGCGCGGGCCGGCGCTCGAACGCGCTAGGATAGCGGCACGCCCGATCCGCCGATGTTTTGCGCCGATCCCTTCCGCCGATGTACCCCGCCAGGAGCCGCCAATGACCGTACGCCAGCTTGACGCCTTCATCATTCCCGGACAGCGCTCGCTCGGCTGGGCCGGCTACCTGCTCGGCTTCGGCCTGGGCGGCTTCTTCGACGGCATCCTGCTGCACCAGATCCTGCAATGGCACCACCTGCTGTCGCTGGTCACGCGCCCGCCCTTCCAGGACATCCGCGTGCAGATCATGGCCGATGGCTTCTTCCACCTGCTGATGTATGTGGTGGCGCTGGCCGGCCTGTGGAAGCTGTGGAAGGGGCGCCACCATGTGGGCGGCGGCGGCGAGCGCCTGCTGCTGGCGAATGCGGCGCTGGGGTTCGGCATCTGGCACATCGTCGACGGCATCCTGTCGCACTGGGTGCTCGGCATCCACCGCATCCGGCTCGACGCCGACAACGTGCTGTTCTGGGATCTGCTGTGGTTCGTGGTGTTCGGCGTCGCCTTTGTCGTGCTTGGCTGGTGGTTGCGCCGCAACGCTGACACGACGGGTGGCGGGCGGCGCGGCGCCGCGGCGCTGGTGCTGGCCGTGCTGGTCGGCGGACCGGTCGCGGCCCTGCCGCCGCCGGACGTGAGCACGACCATGGTGTTCTTCAAGCCCGGCACGGCGCCGAGCCAGGTCTTCGCCGGCATCGAGGCGGTCGACGGGCGCATCCTGTGGTCCTCGCCCGCGGGCGACGTGTGGGCGCTCGACATCCAGGACCGCAGCCGCACCGGCCTGCTCTACCGGCACGGGGCCTGGGTGGTCAGCAATTCGATGCTGGCGGTCGGATGCCTGGCGTGGACGTCGGCCCGCAGTTCGTAAGGTGGGCACTGGTGCCCACGCGGTCGTGCGCATGCATGCCGCACCATTCGATGCGATGGCGCGTGTGATTCGACCGTGATCCCGCGTGGGCACGCGTGCCCACCCTACGAACCCCAACCCACAAGCGGAAAAACCCGCCGGGACCGGAGTCGGGCGGGTTCTTCTTCCACTGTACTGCCAGCGCGGCCGGAGCCGCGCGCCGTCCGCTGATTAAGCCGACAGGGCTTTCAGGGCAGCAGCCAGGCGGCTCTTGTGGCGAGCAGCCTTGTTCTTGTGGATGATCTTCTTGTCGGCAATGCTGTCGATGGTCGAGACCGACGACTGGAAGATGGTGGTTGCAGCAGCTTTGTCGCCTGCCTGGATGGCTTTGCGGACGGCCTTGATGGCGGTACGCAGGGTCGAACGCTGCGAGCTGTTGTGTGCGTTTTGCTTAACTGCTTGACGAGCGCGTTTGCGCGCTTGTGCGGTATTTGCCATGGAATTTCCTAAATCGGGGTCAAGTTGCGTTTGCAAACATTAGCGAGTCAAACTGGCCCATTCCAGTGCCTGCCAAAACATTGTGTCTGCTAACAGAATTCAGTACAGCCCACGATTATAGCGATACAACCCTATCCTGGCAAACCATTCTTGATTCTTGTTGCCTGATCGGCGCCGCGCGGGGTGTTGCCCAGCTATAATCTCGCCCCATGAATCTGCTCAAGACCCTCGCTGCCATTTCCAGCATGACCATGGTGTCGCGCGTGACCGGCCTGCTGCGCGAAAGCCTGTTCGCCACCGCCTTCGGCGCTTCGAACTTCACCGACGCCTTCAACATCGCCTTCCGCCTGCCGAACCTGCTGCGCCGCCTGTTTGCCGAAGGCGCGTTTTCGCAGGCCTTCGTGCCGATCATTACCGAGTACAAGACCAAACACGGCCAGGAAGCGACCAAGACCCTGGTCGACCACGTGGCCACGGTGCTGATCTGGGCCACCCTGCTGGTGAGCGTGGCCGGCATCCTGGCCGCGCCGGTACTCATCTACCTGATCGGCGGCGGCCTGCAGCGCGAACCGGCCGCCTTCGACGCCGCCGTCGTCATGACGCGCATGATGTTCCCGTACATCGCCTGCATGGCCTTCGTGGCGCTCTCCAGCGGCATCCTCAACACCTGGCGCCAGTTCAAGATCCCGGCCATCACACCGGTGCTGCTGAACCTGTCGTTCATCTTCGCCGCCGTGGTGCTGTCCGATTATTTCGCGCAGCCGATCTATGCGATGGCCGTCGGCGTCTGCATCGGCGGCGTGCTGCAGGTCGCCCTGCAGATCCCTTCGCTCCTGAAAATCGGCATGCTGCCGCGCCTGGCGGTCAATCCGCTGGTCGGCCTGCGCGACGCCGGCGTGCACCGCATGCTCGGCAAGATGGGGCCGGCCGTGTTTGCGGTGGCCGCCGCCCAGATCAGCCTCCTGATCAACACCACCATCGCCGCTTCCCTGGCGGCGGGCGCCGTCTCGGCCCTGCAGTATGCCGACCGCCTGATGGAATTGCCGACCGCCCTGCTCGGCGTGGCCCTCGGCACCATCCTGCTGCCCGGCCTGGCCAAGGCGAATACCGAAGGCGACACCGCCGAATATTCCTCGCTGCTGGACTGGGGCCTGCGCCTGACCTTCCTGCTCGCCATTCCGGCCGGGGTGGGTCTGGCGACCCTGGCCGAGCCGATGATCGCCACCCTGTTCCACTACGGCGCCTTCGACAACCAGGACGTGATCGCCTCGTCGCTGCCCCTGATGGCCTACAGCGCCGGCCTGCTCGGCTTCATCCTGGTGAAAACGCTGGCGCCGGCCTTTTTCGCGCGCCAGGACGTGCGCACGCCGGTGCGCATCGCCGTCGGCGTGCTGGTGGTCACGCAGCTGTTGAACCTGGTCTTCGTGCCGCTGCTGGGCGTGGCCGGCCTGGCGCTGTCGATCGGCGTGGGCGCCTGCATCAACGCCGCCATGCTCTACACCGGCCTGCGCAAGCGCCGCATCTACCTGCCGCAACCGGGCTGGGTCGGTTTCTTCCTGAAGGTGGTGGCGGCGGCGGCGGTGATGGGGACGGTGGCGTGGTTCGGCCAGGCGCAGTTCGACTGGATCGGCCTGCGCGCGCAACCCTTCCTGCGCGCCGGCGCCCTGCTGGCCATCATTACTGTCAGCGCGATCAGCTATTTCGGCGTGCTGGGCGTACTCGGCTTCCGCCCGCGCGACTTCAAGCGCCGCGCCAAATAATCACACGCCGGACTGGGTCGCCGGCGCTGGTTCAACCGGCGCCGGCGTTTCCGCCGGCGGCTCCTCGGCCTTCTCGCCCTCTTCCGGCTCCTCGGGCTCCGGCGTCTCCGGCGACGGCGGCGGCACCACTTCGCGCAGCACCGCCTGCCCCTCGACCGGCGCCGCGACGGGCGCAGTCGGCTCGGGCGGCGGCGGGAACATCGTCACCGGCGCCTGTTCGCCTGCTGGCTGCGCCGCGCCCGGCGCCTGCCCATTGTTCGGCCCCTGCATGTTGGCGGTGAAGCGCCACTCGGACAGGTGCTGGCGGTTGTCGAAATTGACGAAGCGCGCTTCGAAATTGGCGATCTTCAGCGGCCTGGCCTGCGACAGGCTGTAGACCGCGGTGATCGGCCCGCCTTCGGCCGCGCGCACCAGTCCCCACTCGGCGCGGCCGGTGACCGGGTCGACGAAGATGCGGCGCAGGTGGCGGCGCGGCGTCGGGAAGCGCGGGTCGCGCAGCAAGGCCTCGAGCGTGGCCGGCTGCTGCGGCTGGCCCGGCGGCGTGGCCTGCGCATAGCTGGCCAGCGCCGCGCTGAACTCGGCGCCGATGGCAAGCAACTCGTTTTCCGCCTCGGCGCGCGCCAGCAGTGCGCCCACCTTCAATGTGGCCGCGCCCACCATGCCGATGATGGTCACGAAGACAACCATGCCGACATAGGTGAAGCCGGCCTCATGTGAAAATGAGCGCCGCGGGCGCGCGTGCATTGAAATCATCGGCGCTACCAGTCGGCGTAGGCCTTGCCGCCGCGGTCGTTGCCCGGCGCCCCGCTGCGCAGGTCGTAGACGCCGCCCAGCGCGCCGTCTTCCGGCGGGATCACGGTCCAGCTGTCGGTGCGCTCGGTGAGCGGATCGAGCGGCAGCGCGCGCAGGTATTTTTTCTCGACCAGCTGTTCGAGCGAATCGGGATAGCGCCCGGTATCGCTGTAATACTGGCCGATGATGTCGCGCGTGTTGCGCAGGTTCTCGGCCAGGATCGTCTCCTTCGACTTGTCGATGCTCGGGAAGAAGCGCGGCACGGCCAGCGTCAGCAGCAAGGCGATAATGCCGAGCACGACCAGCAGCTCGATCAACGTAAACCCGCGGCTGCGGGCGGGGACAGAAGTCATGCTCACCACCGGTTGTACGGCACGCCGTTCAGGCCGGGCCGGGTCGAAGTCGAATATACGTCGTACACGTCGTCGCCTTCGCGCGGCTCGGCCGCTTCGCTGGCGTAGCTGCGCTTGCCCCAGGTCTCGGCATCGGACAGCGACGGATCGGGATTGAAGGGATCGCGCGGCAGGCGCCGCATGAAGAAGATCTTGGTGCGCTTCGGGCTGCGCAGGTCCGGCACCCCTTCCACCAGCAGTTCCAGCCTGGGCGGATAGCCGGTGGCCCCGACCGCGCGCTTGATGCGCCCTTCGTCGTAGGCCTTTTTATAGGCGTCGATCCCCTGGCGCAGTTCGCGCAGGTCGCGCCGCAGCTCCTGCTCCTGCTTGCGCTGGGCAGTCACCTGCGCCACCGGCAGCACGAGCGTGCCGAGCAGCGCCAGGATCGCCAGCGTCACCAGCAGTTCGATCAGCGTAAAGCCGCGGACGACGCGATGCACCTTACTGGCCCTGGTTCTGTGGCACACCCTGCGGCGCCGGGACCGGCGTGACCACCACGCCAGTCGGTGCCGGCGTCACCAGCACGCCCACCGGCGCGGCCGGCGCAGGCGCCGTCAACGACGGCGTAACCGGCAGCGCCGACGACGGCAGGCTCTGGCCCGGGGCTGGTGCCGCGGTACCTGCAGCCGGCTGCGCCGCGGGCGCCTGGCCCGGCAGCGCCGCCGGCGTGCGCAGTGCGGCACTGCTCACCTGGATCGGCTGCGCGTCCGGACGGCGCCGGAAGTTCGCTTCGGTACCGGCGCTGAATTCCGAGGTCGCCGCCGGCGGACGCTGCACCGTGCGCACCAGGTGCGGCGTGATCGACAGCACGATCTCGGTTTTATCGAGCGTATCGTTGGTGCGGCCGAACAGGCGCCCCACGATCGGCAGGTTGCCCAGGCCCGGCACCTTGTTGCCGCTGCTGCGGTCTTCGTTGTTGATCAGGCCGGCCAGCACCTGGTTTTCGCCATCCTTCAACTGCAGCATGGTATTGGCCGAGCGGGTGCCGATGCGGTACGCCACCGAGCCCGAATTGGTGCGCAAGGTATCGACCACGTTGCTCACTTCGAGCGCGATACGGATCGCCACTTCGTTGTTCAGATAGATGGTCGGCTCGACGTTCAGCGTCAGGCCGACGTCGACATAGGTCACGCTCTCGGTGGCGAAATTGCCGACGCCGCCGGTGGACACGGTGGCCGAGATGTTCGGCACCTTGTCGCCGATGACGACCTTGGCCTTTTCCTTGTTGCGCACGCGGATGCGCGGATTGGCCAGCGTGTTCGAGTCGCCGTCGGTGCGGTTCGCAGTCAGGCTGGCGGTGGCGCCGGTCACGCCGATCCTGCTGCTCGAGAGCGCGCGCAGCGTGTCGATCGTCAGCGGCGTGCCGTTGGCGGCCTGCAGCGGCGCGAAGCCGAGCGTCGTCGGCCAGGCCACGCCCAGTTCGGTGACGCTGCTGCGCTTGATCTCGAGGATCTCGACGTCGAGCATCACTTCCGGCTCGGCCACGTCCTGCAGGGCCACCAGCCGGGTCGCCAGGCGGATCGCTTCGGGACTGTCGCGCACGATCACCAGGTTCAGCTTTTCGTCGATCACGACGTCGCGCGACTTGACGATGGTTTTCAGCGTGTTGCCGATGTTCTTGGCGTCGGCATTCGCAAGATAAAAGGTCTTGACCGTCTGTTCTTGGTATTCGCGCAGCTTGGCGGCGGTGTTCGGATAGATCATCACCGTGTTGCCGTCCATGACCTGCTGTTCGAGCTGGTTGCTCATCAACAGGAAGTAGATGGCGGCTTCGACGTTACTGTTCTTCAGGAAGATCGAGGTGCGGGCATCGGTCTTGACGTCCTTGTCGAACACGAAGTTCAGGCCCGAACGCATGGCGATCACTTCGAAGACCTGTTTGATGGCCACGTCGCGGAATTCGATGCTGATCGGGGTGCGATAGGCGGCGGCCAGGCCGCCTTGCGCCGGCTTGGCCGCCGCTTCGTCGATCTTCGCCACCAGCAGGCGCGCCGGCTCGTAGTCCGGACGTTCGGTCAGGATCGCCGCGGCATGGCGGCGCGCCGTTTCCAGGTCCTTTTGCTCGAAGGCCTCGTTGGCGGCGGCCATCAGCCGCACGTGGCGGCCGTCGGCTTCGACCTGGATCAGGCCGGCGCGCGCGAGCTCGTTGGCGGGATCGAAGGCGAGCACACGGCGGTAATCCTCGGCCGCCTGCGCCGCCTGGCCGGCCGCCATGCGCCGCTGCGCACTGTCGAGCAGGCGGGTGGCGGCGCGGTCGCGCGCGTTGAGCAGGCCGGCGCGGAAGGCGGCATTGCCGGGGTCGGCGGCGACGGCTTCGCGGTATTTGGCGAGGCCGGCTTCGACCTGGTCTTGCGCGACCAGTTCCTGGCCCGCGCGGAAAGCGGCATGGCCGGCGCAGCCGGACAGCGACAACGCAAGCAGCGATGCGGCGAGTGCACGCGGCATGCGCCGCAGCATGCCATTCGGATGACTAGCCATCAGTCGAATGCTCCAATATTAAGCTGTTGAACCTGGTTCAAGGGCAGATAGGTAAGGGTCAGGAAGGGTGGCGCAATCGCGTCGACCCGGTAAGTGCCGTCGATGACGGTCTTCGGTTTCACGACATAGGTCTTGCCGGCCCGCGCCAGGTAGACTTCCCAGGCGCCGTTTTCGAGCGCCTTGCCGAGCAGCGTGAACGGCAGCGGCGGCGCAGTCGGGGGCGGTGGCGGCGGCGCGGCCTGCTGTGGCGGCGGCGGTGGCGGCGGCGGGGTCCAGTCGCGGCTGGCGAAGACGTCGCCGGCCCCATCGCCCTGCCCGACCAGCGCCTGGCGCGGCAGCAGGCGCAGGATGTGCGGCGCGGGCTTGGCGCCGGCTGCCTGCGCGCGCGCGGATTCGGGCGCAGATTCGAGCGCGGCCTGCGGCGGCAGCACCGCCGGGGCTTGCGCACGTGCGGCCAGCTGCGGATCGGCAGGTACGGTACGGGCCACCGGCTCGGCCACCTCGCCCTCCGGACTGTTGTCGCCAAAGGCGACCAGCGCGGCCGCGCCCACCAGGGCGGCGCCCATGATCATGTGGCGCGTCTTCACGATCCCTCTCCCGGACGGTCGAGCAGGTAGAGGGTGATGCGCAGGCGCGCTTCCACTTCGGCCTCGCCAATCGCGTCGCGCTTGAAGCTGATCTCGTCGAGGGCCGCGAACGGAATCGCGCGCAGCGCGCCCAGTGCGAACTGCCAGATGGCGTTGTAGCTGCCCTTCACCGGCAAGGTCACCTGGTAAGTATGCAGGCGCGCATTGCGCTCGAACGCGGCCTTGTACTCGCCCTGGCGCAGCACCAGGCCCGATTTCGCGGCCAGCGCGAACAGGGTTTTCACCTGCCGCTCGGCATGGCGGCGGTCGCCCAGCGCGGCATTGAACAGCGCCAGGTGGTATTCGTCGGTGGCGGGTTCTGCCTGCACTGGCGCGGCGGTTGCCGCGGCCGGCAGCGCGGCCTGGCGCCGGGCCAGCACGCGCCCCTCCTCGACCAGTTCGCGCGCCGGCAGCAGCCAGGCCAGCGCCGCGGCCGCGCCGATGCACAGCACCAGGGCGCCAAGGGCGACCGGATTGGCCGCCGCCAGCGCGATGCGCAGGCGCAGCCAGATGGCGGCGAAGGCATGACGCTTCATGGCTGTCTCCATTGGGCATCGAACTGGAAGCGGATCGGCCGGTTCGGATCCTGTTCATTGATTTCGTGGCGCGTCAGGGCCACGCCGGCAAACCATTCCTGGTCGGCCACGCGTTCGACATAGGCCAGCATGTCGTCGCTGCTGCGCGCTTCGGCGGTGATGCGCAGCACGCGCCGCCTGGCGTCCGGCTCCACCGCCAGCAGCGCCACCGAGGCCGGCGTGGCTGCACGGATCGCATCGTGCAGGCCGCCCCACGGCAGGTTCAGTTGCAGGATCGCGGCATTGATGGCGGCGGCCTGCGCCGGGCTGGCCACCGGCACATTGGCGGCCAGCTGCACCGCCGACGGCGCCCGTACCTGCGCAATGCGGGCGCTACGCGCGGCCAGCTCGGCCTCGAAGGCGCGCTCCTCCGCCAGGTAGGCATTGGCGTGGTAGGCCGCCGGGATGCACAGGCACAGGCCGGCGCCCAGCAGCAGCCAGGCGGGGCGCGGCGTGTGGAACAGCGTGCGGCGCAGGCTCGGCGCCGCGAAATCGATACGTACTTTTTTCATATTCCGTTCCCGCTGGCCGCCAGGCGCGCCGCATCGGACCATTCGGGTTCCGGCACGCTCCCCAGCAGCATGCAGCTTGGTGCGGCCCAGGCACGCGGCGCGGCGCCACAGACCTGCACCAGGGCGGGTTCCGCCACACCGGTCAACAAGGCTTCGCGCGCGACGTGGGCGGCGAACCAGGCGCCGTCGGCGCCGGGCGGCACCATCGCCGTGCGCACGGCGGCGAAGGCGCCCTTGTCGAACACGGCCAGCGTCAGCACCGCGCCATGCACCACGCCAAACCAGGCGCCCGCGCGGCGCGCCTTGCGCCAGCCGTTCAGGGCGGCGACGAACTGCGGCACGATCCCGACCAGGTGGAGGCGTTCCTCGATTGCGACCTGCTGCAGGCCGGCCAGCAAGGACGCGGGCAGCGCCGCGGCCAGGAAGGCGCGGTCGGCGTCCCAGTCGGCGCTGATGCGCCAGCCGGCCGCCGGCGCGCCGAACAGCGACTGGAAACGCAGCGCGGCGGCCGCCTCGAGGTCGGCCATGCGGCTGGCACTCGCCGGCGGCGCCACTTGCCACAGGCGCGCCCAATCGTCGGCCAGCACGATCGTCGCCGTGCGACCGGCCGCGGACGCGTCGGCCAGCAGGCGGCGCAAGCCATTGCCGAGGCCCGCACTGCCCTCGGCCGGGTCGAAACGGGCTTCGGCCAGCAGGCGCAGGGCCGGACGGCGCGTCAAGCCACCGCTGGCCTGGATAAGCGCCAGGCTGTCGGCGCCGACACCGATGCGCAGCGTTTGCCGCAGTTGGAATAAGCGGCGTTCAAGCATGCAGGGTCACCCGTTTGATTTCGTCGAGGGTGGTGGCGCCGCGCCGCACCAGGTCGAGCGCGGCCAGGCGCAGGCTGCGCGTGCCGTTGGCGTGCGCGGCGGCCTTGATCTGGCGGATCGGACGCTTGTCGACGATCAGCTCGCGGATCTCGTCGTTGAGCGTCAGGATCTCGGCGATCGAGCGGCGGCCGCGGTAACCGGTGCCGCGGCAATCGCCGCAGCCCTTGCCGCGCATGAAGACGTAGTCGCCCACTTCCGCGCGTTCGAGGTGCACGCCCTCGAGTTCGGCATCGGTCGGCGTGTACTGCGCCGCGCAGTGCGGGCAGTTGGTGCGGATCAGGCGCTGGGCCCAGATGCCGTTCAGGGCCGACACGAAGGCATACGGATCGATGCCCATGTGGGTGAAGCGGCCGAACACGTCGAACACGTTGTTGGCGTGAACGGTGGTCAGCACCAGGTGGCCGGTCAGCGCCGACTGCACCGCGATTTCCGCCGTCTCGCGGTCGCGGATCTCGCCGACCATGATTTTATCGGGGTCGTGGCGCAGGATCGAACGCAAGCCCTTGGCGAAGGTCAGGCCCTTCTTTTCGTTGACCGGGATCTGCAGGATGCCGGGCAGCTGGTATTCGACCGGGTCTTCGATGGTGATGATCTTTTCGCGCCCGTTGTGGATTTCGGTCAGCGCCGCATACAGGGTCGTGGTCTTGCCCGAACCGGTCGGGCCGGTCACCAGCAGCATGCCGTAGGCTTCCTGCGCCAGCGTGCGCAGCGTCACCAGCGAAGGCGCATCGAAGCCGAGTGCTTCCAGCGTCAGCGAGCCGTAGGCTTCGATCATCGCGCGTTTATCCAGAATACGGATCACCGCGTCTTCGCCGTGAATGCTCGGCATGATCGACACGCGCAGGTCGATCTCGCGCCCGCCGGCCTCGACCCGGAAGCTGCCGTCCTGCGGCACGCGCCGTTCGGCGATGTCGAGTTCGGCCAGCACTTTCAGGCGCGAGATGATCTGCTCGGCCGTCTCGATGCCGCCGACCGAGGTCGCGTGATCGAGCACGCCGTCGATACGGTATTTCACCGCCAGGCCGCCGGCCGTGCTTTCCAGGTGGATGTCCGAGGCCCCGGCTTTCAGCGCGTCGTACAGCGTCGAGTTGACCAGCTTGACGGCGGGGCTGGCGCCTTCGGAGACCGAGGCGAACGACAGCACGGCGGCGGTCTTGCCGTCGCGCCGGGTTTCGCTGGCGCCGGGCGCCAGGGTGTCGACGGCGCGCGCCGATTCTTCCTGCTTCGACAGGTAAGCCTGGATGTCGGATTGCAGCGCCAGGCGCAGGTTCAGCGGCGCCGCGGCGCTGGCGCGCGCGCAGGTCGCCAGCCAGGTCTGCAGGTCGAGGTCGAACGGGTCGGGCAGCACGCCGGTCAGGCGGCCGTCGGCGCCGCGCAGCAGCACGCAGTGGCGCGCCAGGGCCGAGGCCAGCGGCAGCAGGTCGAAGGCCGGCGCCTGGCCCAGCATCTCGGCCGTTTCCATCACCGACAAACCGAACGGCCGCGCCAGCGCGCGCACGATCTGGCGCGGCTCCAGGCCGCTGGCCGCTTCCAGCTCGGCCACCAGCGGGCGGTGCGAGGCGCGGCTGGCGGCGCGGGCGCGCGCCAGCACGCCGGCGTCGATGCTGGCCTGGGGCGAGTCTTCGATGGAGGAATCAGGCAGGGGCGCGTTCAGGACATGTCTCCGGCAAGGTCAAAAATCGGCATGTACAGCAGCACCACGATGGCGCCCACGATCAGGCCGATGGCCGCCATCAGCAGCGGCTCGAAGGTACGGGTAAAACGGTCGATCCAGCGGCTGATCTCGCCGTCGTAAAAGGCGGCGGACTGGGTCAGCATCGGTCCCATGTCGCCGGTGCGCTCGCCCACGCGCAGCATGCGCAGCGAAATCGGGGTGGTCAGTCCATGTGCCTCGAAGGCGGTCGACAGCGGCTGGCCGGCTTCGATCACGGCGCGCGCGGCGCTCAGCCGGTCGCGCACGGCCGGCGAGACCATGCCCTGCACGGTTTCGATCGCTTGCACGATGACGATGCCGCCTTCGCTGAGCATGCCGAGGGTCAGGTACAGGCGCGAGAGTTCGTAGATGCGCACGCGCTCGCCGATGCCCGGCAGGCGCTCGACCAGGCGCGCCAGCGCGCCGCTTCGGGCCAGGTGACGCAGGCCGAGCACGATTGCGGCCAGCACGGCGCCCGCGCTGCTCGCCAGCAGGGCGCCGTGGCTGGCGGCGAACTGGCCCCAGCCGAGCAGCATCTTCGACATCCACGGCAGGTCGCGCCCGGCTCCCTGGTACACCTCGGCGAAGCGCGGCACCACGTAGCCGATCAAGAAGGCGCTGACGCCGCCGCCGACCATCAAGAGGATGACCGGATAGATGGCGGCGCTGACCAGCTTGGCGCGCACGACGTCGATGCGCTGCTGGTAATCGATGAAACGGGCGAGCGAACGCGGCAGGTCGCTGGTGCCTTCGGCGGCGCGCACGATGCCGACGTACAGCGGCGGGAACAGGTCGGGCTGCTCCGATAACACTTTGGAGAAGCGCTTGCCTTCGCGCAGGCCGCCGAGCAGGCGTTCGAGCACGCCGCGCGTGCCCGGGCTGGTTTCCTTTTCCAGCAACGCCTCGAGTCCTTCGACGATGCCGAGGCCGGCCGACAGCAGCGCCAGCAATTCCTGGCTGAACAGGACGAGCGACAGGTGGCGCTTGCTCTTGCGGCTGCCGAGACCACGGCCGACCGGTTCGACCGCGCTGATGTACAGGCCACGCGACTCGCACTGGCGGCGCGCGTCGGCCTCGTCGGGCGCGTCGATGACCTCGCTCGCGATCGACATGTCAGGCGCAAGGGTGCGGACGACAAACTGCATGGAAACCGCTTTCGGTAGGCGTGGGGTCGTGAGTATGGGTGCGGTTTGTTACGCAGCAGTGACTGCTTACTGCGAGCTGACGTCGGCGTCTTCGCCGGTCCCGCCTGGCTGGCCGTCGCGCCCGGTCGAGACGATCTCGTACTCGCCCTTGCTGCCCGGCGAACGGTACAGGTAAGGATGCCCCCACGGGTCGGCCGGGATGCCCTTCTTCAGGTAGGGACCGTTCCACTTCGGCGCCACCGCGGGCGGCGCGCTCATCAGGGCGGCCAGGCCCTCTTCGGCGGTCGGATAGCGGCCGACGTCGAGCCGGTAGGTGTCGAGCGATTTTTCGAATGCCTCGATCTGGGCCTTGGCAATGGTGACCTGGGACTTGCCGAGCTGGCTGAAATATTTGGGGCCGACGTAGGCGGCCAGCAAGCCGATGATCACGATCACCACCAGTAACTCGAGCAGCGTGAAGCCGCCTTCATGCCGGCGCAAGGTCCGGCCTTGTTTCATTGCTGCACACATCCGACTGACTCCTCGATTGCTCCACAAACAAAACCGCACGGCCGCCATTCCGAGCGCCACCCAGGACTTGCTGTCTGGAACACATCGGAATCGGCGTGCAAGGCTACCACGCTGATATCTCGAACGACAACTTTTCTTTGTTACGACGTCGCTTGCTTGCACGTCGCGATTTTGACCATTGAACTAGGGCAACAGCCGACCGCGCCATTTCCATTCCTTATAGAACTTTTATTTGCACGCAAGGAATTCCCTTTGTTGACGTAACGCAAGCGTGTCGCAAATTTTTGACATCCGGGTCAACAAACTGGTCGGTCCAGTTTTTCATAGGGGAAACAGAATTTTGTATGGAGAACCCAAAGAAAATATGTATTTTCCACGTTACAATTTTTTACATGTAACTTGTTGCCCTTGATATATTCATCGACAACCCAGCAGGCATATGCGGGGTAAAAATGAGCAAGAAGCACAGCAACAATCAAGCCACAAAAATTTAACGATAAGGTAGACAGACTGATGACTCACCCAATGAAACACGCCGTCCGCACCGGTACCCCTGGTGCTCTGAAAAAACTGCTGTGCGCTTCGCTCATCGGCGCCCTCGGCGCCATCGCCGCCCCGGCCAGTGCCGGCGTGGTCACCTTCGACAACGTCCAGAACATCGTCAGCGAGCAACTGAATGCCGGCGACACCGCCTACAACACCGGCGACGCATTCACCGAAGGCCGCTTCACCATGCGCGTCGATAACAGCGCAACCGCCGATGCCGGCGATTTCGGCGTGGTTGGCGCCCTGGTCGATTCGAACAACGCCTTTGCCTGCTTCGTCGCTTCCTGCCCGACCGGCAATGGCAGCACCTATTTCGCCGGCCTCAACGACGGCGTGCTGAACCTGAGCATTGCCGGCGCCGCGGGCTTCCGCGTCAACGGCCTGGAATTCGCCTTCGTCGCACCGACCGGCGGTTTGCCGAACTTCAGCTACGGCCAACTGGTCCTGACCGGCACCACCGCCGCCGGCGGCACCATCAGCATGGCAAGCAATTTCCCTGGCCAGAACGAAGCGGGCAGCTTCACCTTCGACCAGTTCATGATCGATCCGACCTTCCGCGGCACCACGCTGACCGGCCTGGCCATCAGCGCCTGCCTGTTCGACGACACCGGCGCCTGCAACGCGGACCGCGAGTTCACCCAGAACCAGGCCCAGTTCGCGCTCGACAACCTGAACCTGGCCGTGGTCCCGGAACCGACCTCGATCGCCCTGATGCTGCTCGGCCTGGCCGGGCTGGGCACCAGCGCACGCCGCCGCGGCAACAAGCGCAGCAAATAAGCAGCAAATAAGCAGCGCATAAGCAGCGAATAAGCAACACCGGCAGCTACCTTCACAGAACAAGGATTTGAATAAATGAACCTGCGTCCCGTCTCTTTCGCCGTGCTCACCCTGGTGGCCGGCATCGCAATGAACGCTTCCGCCCAGGAAGTGCGCCGTTCCTACATCGTGCAACTGGCCGACAAGCCTGTCGCTTCCTACACCGGCGGCGTCGCCGGCCTGGCAGCGACCAAACCGGCCGCCGGCCAGCGCCTCGACGTCACCGCGGCCAACGTGCAAGCCTACATCGGCTACCTGGAACAAAAACAGAACAACGTACTGTCGGTCGTGGGCGAGGCCCAGCTGACCCACAAGTACAACGTGGTGCTCAACGGCTTCGCCGCGATGCTGACCGACGCCGAAGTCAAGGCCCTGAAGGCCAACCCGGCCGTCGCCGCGATCGACGCCGACGAAGCGCGCCAGCTCGACACCAACTACACCCCGACCTTCCTCGGCCTGGACAAGGCTGACGGCCTGTGGAACCAGCAGCCGGGCGGCAAGGACAAGGCCGGCGACGGCGTCATCATCGGTATCGTCGACGGCGGCATCTGGCCCGAGAACAAGGCCTTCGCCGACCGCGTCGACGGCAATGGCGAACCGACCTTCGACAGCGCCGCCACCCAGGCCTTCGGCGCCGTCCCGGCCAGCTGGAAAGGCGCTTGCCAGACCGGCGAAGGTTTTACCGCCGACCATTGCAACAACAAGCTGATCGGTGCGCGCTACTTCAACACCGGCTTCAAGGCCAGCGGCCGCGTGCAGCACTGGTCCGACTTCGTCTCGCCGCGTGACTCGGTCGACGGCCCAAGCGGCCACGGCGGCCACGGCACCCACACCGCCAGCACCGCCGGCGGCAACAACGGCGTCGCCGTCAGCGTCAATGGCGTCGCCATGGGCAAGGCCAGCGGCATCGCCCCGCATGCACGCGTGGCCGCCTATAAAGTCTGCTGGACCTTCATCGACCCGACCAATCCGGACGGCAGCGGCACCCGCAACAGCTGCTACAACTCGGACAGCGTGGCCGCCATCGACCAGGCAGTCAAGGATGGCGTGAACGTCATCAACTTCTCGATCAGCGGCTCGCAGACCAGCGTCACCGACCCGGTCGAAATGGCCTTCTTCGGCGCCGCCGACGCCAACGTGTTCGTCGCCGCCTCGGCCGGCAACTCGGGCCCGGCAAATGCCGTCGCCCACCTGAGCCCGTGGGTTACCACGGTCGCCGCATCGACCCACAACCGCCTGAACGGCGCCACCGCCACCACCGGCACCGGCGCCAAGTACATCGGCGCGTCGCTCAACACCAACGCCCTGCCGGCCACCCGCGCCATCTCGGCACGCGACGCCGGCCTGGTGCCGTTCGCCTCGCTGAACGCCGCCGACCAGCTGGCACGCCGCCTGTGCTACACCGCGGCCGACCGCACCACCTACGGCGGCAGCGCCGCTTCCGCCCTCGACGCCAGCCTGGTCAACGGCAAGGTCGTCCTGTGCGAACGCGGCAACAGCGCCCGTACCGACAAGAGCCGCGCCGTGGCCGAAGCCGGCGGCGCCGGCATGGTCCTGATCGACACCGCCAACGCCCTGATCGCCGAAGTGCATGCCGTCCCGTCCGTGCACATCAGCCTGGCCGACGGTACCGCCCTGCGCACCTACGTGCAAGCCAACCCGAACGCCACCGTGTCGATCTCGACCTGGACCCCGCAAGTGGGCACGGCCCCGGCGCCGGTGATGGCGAGCTTCTCGTCGCGTGGCCCGAACCAGGGTTACAACAACATCCTGAAGCCTGACCTGACCGCCCCTGGCGTGGACATCCTGGCCGGCGTCACCCCGGTCAAGACCCAGGCCGAGCGCGACGCGATCGCCAACGGCAGCGAAGTGCCGGGCGCGGCATGGGCCTTCTACCAGGGCACCTCGATGTCGAGCCCGCACGTGGCCGGCCTCGGCGCGCTGCTCAAGCAGCTGCACCCGACCTGGTCGCCTGCCGCCATCAAGTCGGCCCTGATGACCTCCGCCGCCACCACCATCAACGACAACCAACCGGGCGCCGCCAACGGCCTGCTGCCATGGGCACAGGGCGCCGGCCACGTGGTGCCGAACAAGGCCACCGATCCAGGCCTGGTGTACGACGTCACCACGACCGACTACATCCGCTTCATGTGCGGCGCCAACGCCCTGTCCGCGGCCACCTGCGCGAGCACCGGCAGCATCCCGGCCTACAACCTGAACCTGCCGTCGCTGACCGCCGGCGCGGTGCTGGGCAAGCTGACCATGACGCGTACCGTCACCAACGTCAGCGACAAGCAATCGACCTACAACGCCACCGCTTCGCTGCCTGGCTTCACGGTCGCCGTCAGCCCTGCCACGCTGAGCCTGGCGCCTGGCGCCAAGGGTACCTTCACCGTCAACCTGACCCGCACCACCGCGGCGATGGACCAGTACGCCTTCGGCGCGCTGGAATGGCGTGACGGCACCCACGTGGTGCGCAGCCCGCTGACCGCACGTCCGACCGCCTTCAGCGCCGCGGCCTCGCTGCGTAGCGAACAGGTGAGCGGCAACAGCGTGTTCACCGTCGGCAGCGGTTTCTCCGGCAAGCTGGGCGCGAACAAGGGCGGCCTCAAGCCTGCCACCCTGAACGAGCAGACGGTGCGCCAGACCCTGGCGGCCGACGGCGGCGCGCTCGAGTGCAAGAACGGCGGCTCGGCCGGCGTAGTGGCAACGAGCTTCACGGTCCCTGCCAACACCATGGTGGCCCGCTTCTCGCTGCGCGACATCGACACCAGCGGTTTCAAGGCCGGCCAGCCTGACGACCTCGACCTGTTCGTGTTCAACGCGGCAGGCGTGCAAGTCGGCTACAGCGGCACCGCCACCTCGAACGAGATGGTGACCCTGATGGCGCCGGCAGCCGGCACCTACCGTGTCTGCGTTGCAGGTTACAACCCAACGGGCGGCAGCTCGACCTACACCCTGGCATCGTGGGTCGTCGCCAAGGACGAGACCGGCGGCAACCTGAAGGTCAACCTGCCATCGAGCGTCTTCGTCGGCGGCACCGCCTCGGCAGTCGCCAGCTGGTCGGGCCTGAGCGCCGGCCAGCGCTACCTGGGCGCGGTGCAGTACCTGAACGGCACCACGCCGCTCTCGACCACGCTGCTGGAAGTCGACGCCACCAACCCGGTGCCGACCGCCGGCGCAACCGCCAAGCTCGCCGCTGGTGGTGCCCGTACCGCCGAACTGCTGAACTAAGTTTGGCAAGCAGGTCCGGCAACGGACCTGCCGGCAAAAAAAACGCTGCGTGTCTTCGGACACGCAGCGTTTTTTATTTTCTCTGCTGATATGGGCTTAGCGCACTTGCGGCTCGCCGGTTCCCAGCTGGCAGGTGCCGGCGCGGCAGACCGCGCCCGGATCTGGGATGAAGCGGCAGTTCGACATCATGCCCGAAGCCGCGTTCTGCGCCTCGCGCTCGCTCTTGTAGCGCGCGGCCAGTGCCTGCAAGGCCGGCTCGGACAGGTTCGCCGTGGAATACGGCAGGTAGGCTTCCGGTCCGCCGCAGGCGCGCGCGCCGACCGGCAAGGTGCGGCACTGGGAAGCGTCGCTGCAGGCGGCGTCGCCGATCATTGCGCGGATCTGGTCGAGGGCGGCGACGCTGGCGTCGCCGGCCGTGGCGGCAGCGGCCGCAGGCGCCGGCTGTTGAGGTTCGGGAGGTGTTCCAGCGTCCGTCGTACAAGCGGTGCAGGCCATGATCAGGGAGAGAAGAAGTGTTCGCATGGCACAGATCATCGCCCGCACTGCTGGACCGGTCAAGGGCGATTCGTTTCAAGCCCGGCAACGGCGAAAGTCCGGCTATTTTCTGCGTACCCCTTGTTGAGAAACGGAACGTCGCGCCCATGCCACGTATCCCTTTGGCACTTATTTGTTTCCGTACGGCTATTTCTTCAAATCAATACCTAAATGTATGCAACGTCGCTCAACATGCGTGCAAAAGTTCATTATCTTCTGTCAATTACTAAAATAAATTTCCACTTGAAAATTTATTGACTACAATAAGCTCATCAGTAATAAATTTCCACAGAGCACTATCATGAATGTTGCCGAAGTCCGTACCCTCCTCACCACTTCCTTGCTGGCCCTGCTGACCGCCTGCGGCGCCGGCGCCCCGACCGATGCGATCGACGCCAGCGCCGCCGTCAAGGTGGCAACCACGGCTTCCGCTTCGTCGGTGTCCCAGGCCACAGGGCAGGCCGCCACTCCGGTCCAGGCCGTCACCGCCCAGCAGCCGCTGCCCGATTGCCAGCCCGAGAATTGCGCCGGCCTGCGCATCATCGACGGCAATGCCGAAGCCTTCCGCATCGACGCGATGCGCCGTGCCGCACAGGGTAGCTGACGCCATAAAAAAAGCACACCCGGCTTGCGCCGGATGTGCCTTCTGGATGATGCGGTAGTTGCTTACTTGTCAATTACTTGCGGCGTGCGCGCAGGCTCGAACCCATCAGGGCCAGGCCGAACATCAGCGAAGCCAGGGTAGCCGGTTCCGGCACTTCGCCGGCAGCCACTGGACCGACAGCGGCGATCGGTGCGGCGACCGTCAGCACTTCAGGCTGGCCCGGCGTCAGGTCGAACTGCACCAGGGTGCCGTTCTCGTCGCCCAGGTAGGTGTCCAGCACGTCGCTGAACAGGCCGATGCTGAAGCTCAGCGGATCGCCGCTGGCGGCGGTGTTGAACTCCAGGTCGAAGCCGAACATCTGGCCCAGGGTCAGGGTCTGCGTGAACCGGTTGAAGAACGCCTCCGTGCCGAGCACCACGTTGCCGCCGATACTGCCGCTGGCATCGCCTTCGATGGTGCTGACATCGCCGAAGTTACCGCTGAAATTGCTCAGCGTAACAGTCGTCGCCGGTGGCGTTTCCTGGCCCAGCAGCAGGAAGTCGAGCACGCCGGTGCCGGTGTAGCCGCTGGTATTGACGGTGACGTGGTAGCTCGGGCCGGCCAATGCGGCGCCCGCGCCGGTGGCCAGCATCAGCGCCAGCAGCGCGCGGGAGAACAGGTTTTTCAGGTTGGTCATTTTGTTTCAGTTCCTTAGAAAGTGCCGCTGACGATCTTGGCGGTATAGACGATGTTGGTTTTCGACGGATTGACGAAGGTGGTCGTGACGGTTACCGTCGCGCCCGGCGCCAGCGTGGTGCCCGGCAACGTCAGGTAAGGCGCACCGCCCTGCTGGCCGCTCTTGTTGTCCAGCGTGACGCCGGCAGGCAAGCCTTCCAGCACCAGGTGCAGCGGGCCGCTCAGTGCTACGGCGCTGGTGTTGGTGACCTTCACGGTCGCGCTGAATTTACCGGTAGCGCGCACCAGTGTCACGGCCGAACGGGTGATCGAGGTCGACGCGGTCACGTCCACGGTCGTGCCCGCCAGGTTCAGGCTGACCACCACCGGATCGTGGTCCGACGCGCGGTAAGGACCGGCCTGGTACGGATCCTGGCCGTTGCCCGATTCGATGTTGTAGTCGATCGCGTCCGGTTCGTCGGCATTGTTGTGCCACTCGGTCACGCCGGCCACTTGCGGCGACAGGCTGCTGCTGGCCAGTGCATGGTCGAGGTAACCGCTCTCGGCGCCGAACACGTACGAGTAAGGAATGCCGGTCGGACGCACGAAGCGCTCGATTTCGTTCACATAGCCGGCCGCGTTGAGCAGGCGGATCGGATCTTCCATGCCGTAGGCGTTCATGTCGCCCACGATCAGCACGTCGGCGTCGTTGGCGGCAGCCACCACTTGCGGCAGGAAGTAGTCGCGCAGGCGTGCGGCCTGCTGGACGCGGGCCAGGTTCCAGCAACCCTGGCCGTCGCCGCTGTCGGTGTTGCCGGCGCCTCCGCCACAGCCACCCTTCGACTTCAGGTGGTTGACCACCAGCGAGAACTTGCCGCCGTTGGCCGCCTTGAAGGTCTGGGCCATCGGTGGACGGTTGTTGACGTCGTCGCCATCGGACAATGCGCCACCCACCAGGCTGACCGCGCCCGGTTTGTAGATCATCGCCACGCGGATCGCATCGGTACCGGTCGCGGCCGGCTTCGGCACGACGGCGTAGGTGTTCGCGCCCATGACGTTGTTGAGCTGCTCGACCAGGTAACCGGCGGCGATGTCGTCGTTGTTCTGGATTTCCATCAGGCCCACCACGTCGGCATTCACGGCCACCAGCGAGGACACGATCTTGTCGCGCTGGCGCACGAATTCGGCCATGTTGTCGGCGCCGCGGCAGTTCGAGCGGTTGGTGGTGTTGCCGATCTTGCAGCCCTGGCCGGTGCGGCCCCAGGCATCGTTGCCGTTGGTGAAAGTGGTGAAGAAGTTCAGCACGTTGGCGCTGGCCACGCGCACGTTGCCGCCGGCAACGACCGGCGCCGGCAGGCGCTCGTTGGTGCGCGAGAAGGTCGGCGTCACCGTCGGCTGCAGCTTGAACGCTGCGCCGCCACCGCCCATGGCGCCGAAATCGACCACGCCGGTGAGGTCCGTGACGGTGTCGCCGGCACGCACGGTGCCATCCTGGAACAGGTAAGGAATCGTGGTCGGGGTGACGAAGATGCCGTCGTCGAGCACGATCATGTTGGCCGCATTGCTGGCCGCCAGTGCGCGCGCTTCGGGCGAGCCCGGCACGTAGCGGTTGGTCGGGATTTCGCGGCGGCCGGCCGACAGGGTCAGTTCGCCGCGCTCTTCCACGTAGGCGTTGCCGTTGACGGTCAGCGGCGTGGTGAAGCGCACCAGCATGCCTTCGACGTCGGCCAGGTTGGCGTTCGGCAGCACGACATTGGTCGGCGCGACGCTGCCGGTGCCGATTTTGCTGGTGGCCGAGACGTTCGTCAGTTCGGTATACGAACGGTTGGCGCCCGATGGGGTGTACTCGGTGACGGTGCCGGTGACGCGCACCAGGTCGCCCACGGCGATGCCGGCGGTCGAGCCGAACACGTACAGGCCGTCCGAAGTCGCCGGGTTGCCGTCGCCGTTCGGGTCTTGGATGAAATAACCGCCGCTGATGACGGCGGTGACCACGCCCTGGGTCGTCTGCACGGTGCCGGCAAACGCCGACCGTGGCGCCGTGCCCTGGATTTGCGGGATGGTCAGCTGGCCGCCGACGCTGACGTTGACGCTGCAGCTGGCGCTCTGGCCATCGTTGTTGCCGAAGGTGATCGTGACCGGATAGTTGCCGGCGCCGACGTTGGCGCCGACGCTCAGGGTGGCGCTGGCGGTGGCGCCGATGCCCGATGCGGCGATGAAATTGCGCAGTTCGATGCCGGTGACGGCGCCCGCGCTCAGGACCGCGCTGTTGACGATGCTGTCGATGTCGCGCGCCGTGATGGCGGCGCTGCCGGTGCTGCCTTGCGTGACTTGCAGGGTCGCCGGGCAGGCCGGGACGATCGGCTGGGCGACCGGATCGGGGTCGGGGCCTGGACCGGTGCCGCCGCAGGCGTTCAGCGGCGTGGTCGAACGGCGCGGCAGGCTGGCCGCGACGACGGCGAAGTCGCCGGCATTGTTGTCGGTATCGGTACAGCCGGCCGCCAGGCGCTGGGCCTGGGTCGAAACCGACAGCACTGCCGTCGGCGCCGTTTCGCGGCGGTTGGCCGCGCCGTAGCCGACCAGGTCGATGATGGTGTTTTCGGTCGCGGCGCTCAGCTGGGCGGTGGTGTTGGCCACGGCCACGCTGCCGGCGGTGGCCGAAATGGACATCGCCCAGTTATGGTCGATGGTGCCGATGTCGGCGCCCGCGGTTTGTGGATTGCCCGCCACCAGGAAGTACTGGCCAGGCTGCAAGGTCACGTCCGGCAAGGCATTGAAGGACGACCAGTTGGCGCCCGTTGCCGACGCATACTGCAGGCTCTTGCCCTTCAGGGAAACCGGCGCGCTGCCGCGATTGAACAACTCGATGAAGTCGCGGTTGTAGGTCGAGCCGCCGCTGGCGCCGCCGCCATAGACCTGGCTGATGACGAGGTCGGGCGAGGCGGCAAGCGCGCTTGTCGATAATCCGGCCAGCAATGCGGCCAGGAGCGTCAGCCGGCCGGCTGGCGTATTCGTTGCAACGTGCATTTTCATGGGCTTCCTAGAAAGGATGAGGGGGCAGAATCTTTGTTGTCGATGCTGCTAGTCATTTTATTACTAGAAATAATTTTACGGAGACAATTTGACAGGAGAATGACAAAGTGCAATGCAGCACTCGTCTAGATGAGGTAAGGCGACAACACATTGATTCCACAGGGAAACTTAACGCACGACCGTGCGCGAGCGCGCGTGAAACCGGTCCTGAAACGGCGCCGCCAGCGGCTCGCCGATGAAGACGCCCTGGGCTGGCCAGGCCACGCTTTTCCAGTAGGCTTCGATGGCGCTGTCGCCGTTTAGATAGTGGCGCAGCAGCACGCTTGGGTTCGGGAATTTCTGCCAGTGGTTGCAGGGTTCGCCCGCCGTGCCGTAGCTGGCCGTGGCGCCCGCCGCCAGCCAGCGCAGGCTGCTCATTTGCGTGCCGCCTTCCAGTTCACCGCCATGCGAGGTCAGGTGGTCCGCGAGGGCGCCGGGCACGAAGCGGACCGTGTCCAGCTTGTCGACCTGCGCCTTGCCGGTCTGGTAGACCAGCACGTCGCCGGCGCCCTCGAGCACATCGGCTTGCAGGCGGTGGATCGTGAGCGCCTGCGCCGGGCGGTAACCGGCCCGGGGAAAGAAGCCGGCGCGGGAATTGCGCGCCGCTTCCGAGGTCGTCAGGTACCAGGCATGCGCCGGGATGCGGCGCATGCCGCTGACCACGCCGCGGTCGATCAGGGCTTGCGCTTCCTCGCGCGAGGCGATCGGCAACAGCATCGACAGGCGCATGCCGTAGTCGCGCACGGGACGCCCGCCGGATGCATTGAAATAGCGGCTCGGCTTGCCGGCGGCGCAAGTGTCGGTGCACAGGGCGGGGTCGTAGCCCAGGGTGTAGGCCCCGGTAATGCCGTGGCAGCCCACTTTCCAGGGTGCGCTCCAGAGCATGAGGACGGCTTCGACCTGCGGCCCCAGGCGGCTGTCGATCTCCGCCTTGAGCAGGCGAAAGCGCGCCGGGTCGAGCGCCGCCGGCCGTCCCGGAATGCGCACGTGGACGACGTTCTCGGCGGGAATCGCGCGCCGGCGCCGGTAATAGGCGCCGATGGCGACGCTGTCGGGATCGTCGTCGTTGATCACGATCGCCAGGGTGCGCGCATCGAGGGCGCCCTCCGCTGGCGCCGCCGGCGTGGCGCAGGCGAGCGCCAGCAGCACCGCAAGGATGCAGCGACGACGGCAGTCACCGCGGGCGCGGCAAGCCATGGCCGCCCGTCAGGCGGACAGGTTCGTCGCCGGTCCCTGCGGCCCGCCTTTTTCCATGCGCTCGCCCCGTCGCGGGCGGCGGCGCGCCGCCAAGGCATGCAAGCGCGCCAGCCCCGCCAGTGCCAGGCCGCCGGCCAGCATGGCGGCAGTCGCCGGCTCCGGGATCGGCGAGACCGCATAGACTTCCATCGCGTCGATGGCGAAGAAGCGTCCACCGACGGAACCGTCGATGATGCTGCGCCCTTCCCCGGCCGGATCGCCATAGCTCAGGCGCCAGGACAGCGCCGTGTCGAGCGCATCGTCGACGAGCAGGTCGGGGCCGGCGCCGAAGGTCGGCCCCTGGTCGAGGGCATTGAAGGTCTGGAAGCTGCCCTGGCTGGGCAGCTCGAAGCCGACCGGCACCTGGCGGTACACGGCCGGCACCGTGTAGTTGAAGATGAAGGCGGTGCGCTGGAAGTCGCGCGGCGTGAAATGCCAGCCGTCGTCGCTATCCCAGCTTTGCGGATTGTAGCCGCCGATTAACCAGGCCCGGCCCGCCGGATCGCTCACGCGCAGCAGGGTGAAGGTCGGGCCACGGCCGTCGGCGGCGGCGTGGAAGTCGAGCGAGGTGTCGCCCGCGCCCTGGCGTGTGTAGACGTTTTCGAAAATCTGGTCGCCTGCCCCGAGCCAGCGTTCGAGCTGGCCTTCGAGCGTCGGGTCCAGCGGCGGCGCGCCGCTCTGGGCGGCGGCCTGCGGTGCGGCCAGTGCCAGCAGCGCAGCGGCGGTAGCGAATGCAAGGCGCGTCTTCATCATCACCTCCGGGCAGGTTCACTCACCCTGCATTGTATGCCGCACCGGGAGGGGCCTTCACACTGTTGACCTGGGGAACCTTGTTCGATTGGAGAGAGGACGATCCGGCCGCACGGACGAAAAAAAAACGGACGTTGCCGTCCGTTTTTTACTGGATCGTACTATCGCTTACGAGCGCTTGTAGATGTCTTCGAAGCGGACGATGTCGTCCTCGCCCAGGTAGCTGCCGGACTGCACTTCGATGATGTGCAGCGGCAGTTTGCCCGGGTTCTCGAGACGGTGGTTCATGCCGATCGGAATATACGTCGACTCGTTTTCCGACAGCAGGCTGATCTTCTCGCCGCAGGTCACGCGCGCCGTGCCCGACACCACCACCCAGTGCTCGGCGCGGTGATGGTGCATCTGCAGCGACAGCTTCTCGCCCGGCTTGACCGTGATGCGCTTGACCTGGAAGCGGTCGCCCGCATCGATGCCTTCGTAGTGGCCCCACGGGCGGTAGACGCGGGTGTGGTGCAGGTGCTCGGTACGTTCGGTCGACTTCAGGTGGTCGACCACCTGCTTGACGCGCTGCACCGCGCTCTTGTGGGCCACCAGCACGGCGTCGTTGGTCTCGACCACGACCACGTCTTCGAGGCCGACGACGGCGACGATGCGGCTCTCGGCGCGCACCAGCGAATTCTTGACGCCATCGAGGTAGACGTCGCCGCGCTGGGCGTTGCCGTTCTCGTCGTGCTGCTGCACTTCCCACAGGGCCGACCAGGAGCCGACGTCGCTCCAGCCGATGTCGGCCGGCACCACGACGGCGTTGGCGGTGTGCTCCATGACCGCGTAGTCGATCGAGTCCGACGGGCAGCTGGAAAAGGCGGCTTCGTCGAGGCGGCAGAAATCGAGGTCGCGGTAGCCGGTGGCGACCGCCTTTTCGGCCGCGGCGGCAATGGCCGGGGCGAACCGGGCCAGCTCGGTCAGGTACTGGTCGGCGGCGAACATGAACATGCCGCTGTTCCAGTAATAGCCGCCATCGGCGACGAAGCCTTCGGCGGTGGCCAGGTCCGGCTTCTCGACGAAACGTTCCACCTGGTAGCAATCGTCGCAGCCGGCCAGGGCGGCGCCGCGGCGGATGTAGCCATACCCGGTTTCCGGGGCCTGCGGCACGATGCCGAAGGTGGCCAGGCCGCCGCCCGCAACCAGGCCGGCGGCGCGGGTGACGGCTTCCCGGAAGGCGCCCGTGTTTTCGATCACGTGGTCGGCCGGCAGCACCAGCATGACCGCCTCGGGATCGATCGCCTTCAGGTAATGGGCCGCCGCGGCCACCGCCGGCGCGGTATTGCGGCCGACCGGTTCGAGCAGGATTCCCAGCGGCGTGATGCCGGCCGCGCGCAGCTGTTCGGCCACCATGAAACGGTGGTCGTTGCCGCACACGACGAGCGGCGCCTGCAGCCCCGGCAGGCCGGCCACGCGCAGCGCGGTGTCCTGCAGCATGGTCTTGTCGGCGACGAGCGGCAGCAACTGCTTCGGCAGCACGGCGCGCGACAGCGGCCACAATCGGGTACCGGCGCCGCCGGAGAGAATCACTGGGTAAATTTTCATGCGTCTGCTTTCTATCGAGTATTACCGCTTGCTACTTTTTTCTGTCCTGCGTTTTCCTTGCGGCTGCTGCGGCGGCGATCGCGTGCATTCAACCATTCCTCGGAGCTGTATTCGGAGGCGTGCTTCATCTCTCCGGCGCGGTCGACACTATATTCCTTGAATACGATCATCTCGTTGAGTGTTACATCATGCAACACCCGCGTATATTCAAACAACACGCTGCGTACGATTTCCGCCCCTTCGCAGATATGGCTGCCGTGGCCGATCCAGGTCGGTCCGACGATGTGCACGCCCGCTTCGATGCGCACGCCCGAACCGATGTAGACGGGACCTTCGATGGTGGTGCCGTTCCAGTCGATGCTCGTGTTCAGGCCAACCCACAGGCCCGGTTCGATCTGGGTGCCGGGCACGTCCATGTGATTGACTTCGCCGGTCAGCACGGTCTGCAGCACTTCCCAGTAGTCGGACATGGTGCCGATGTCGAGCCAGTTGAACGGGCGGCCCTGGGCATAGAACGGCAAGCCGCGTTCGGCCAGCAGCGGGAACAGTTCGGAACCGATGTCGAAGGTCACGCCCGGCGGGATCAGGTCGATCACTTCGGGTTCGAAAATATAGATGCCGGTGCTGATGAAGTTCGACTTGGCTTCTTCCTGGCTCGGCTTTTCCTGGAACTCGGTGATGCGGCCCTGTTCGTCGGTGACGACGACGCCGTAGGACGAGACCTTGTCCCATGGGACTTCCTTGGTGATGACCGAGGCCATCGCGCCCTTGCGGCGGTGTTCGAGCAGGGCCGCTTTCAGGTCGAGGTCGATCAGCGCATCGCCGCACATCACGATCGTGGTGTCGTCGAAGAACTGGCCGAATTCCTGGATCTTCTTCATGCCGCCGGCCGAGCCGATCGGCTCGGGCACGATGGTGCCGTCGTCGGTGGTATAGCCTTCGAACGAGTAACCGATCTGGACGCCGAACTGCTCGCCCTCGCCGAAATACTCCTCGATTTTTTCGTGCAGCCAGCTGACGTTGACCATGATCTCGGTCACGCCATGCTTTTTCAGGTGTTCGACCAGGTAAGCCATCACCGGCTTGCCCAGCAGCGGAATCATCGGTTTCGGAAGATCGTAGGTGAGCGGGCGAACGCGTGTGCCCTTGCCTGCCGCGAGAATCATTGCTTTCATTTTCAACCGCCCTTTGGTGGGGCCTCCACCGACCTGCTGCGCGCCGGTCGCTCGAGGCCCTGTTACGTTGGTGACTAGTGACTAGTGATTAGTGATTCGAAGTCTGGTAGCGCCAGGTGTCGGTGCACATCTGCGCGACGTCGCGCGTGGCCACCCAGCCCAGTTCGTCGCGTGCGCGCGCCGGATCGGCATAGCACTTGGCGATGTCGCCCGGACGGCGGTCGACGATCTGGTAGGCGATCGGCCGGCCGCTGGCCGCTTCGAAGGCGCGTACCATTTCCAGCACGCTGTTGCCACGGCCGGTGCCGAGGTTATAGGTCACCAGGCCCGGCCCCTGCGCCAGCTTGTCCAGCGTTTTCACGTGGCCGATCGACAGGTCGACGACGTGGATGTAGTCGCGCATGCCGGTGCCGTCCGGGGTCGGGTAATCGCCGCCGAATACCGACAGCTTTTCGCGCTGGCCGGTGGCGACCTGGGCGATGTAGGGCACCAGGTTGTTCGGGATGCCGGACGGCGATTCGCCGATCAGCCCGCTTTCATGGGCGCCCACCGGGTTGAAGTAGCGCAGCAGCGCGATACGCCAGTCCGGCTCGGCCTTCACCAGGTCGCGCAGGATGTCTTCGATCATCAGCTTGCTGCGGCCGTAGGGATTGGTGGCCGACAGCGGGAAATCCTCGGTGATCGGCACCGAGGCCGGATCGCCGTAGACGGTGGCCGAGGAGCTGAAGACCAGCGTCTTGACACCGAATTTCGCCATCGTCTCGAACAGCACCACGCTGCCCGACACGTTGTTGTCGTAGTAGCGCAGCGGCTGCGCCACCGATTCGCCGACCGCTTTCAGGCCGGCGAAATGGATCACCGCGTCGACCTTGTGGGCGGCAAAGGCCGCTTCCATGGCGGCGCGGTCGCGGATGTCGGCGTCGACGAACGCGAACGACTTGCCGGTAATCTTTTGCACTTGCTCTTGGACCGAGCGCTGGGCGTTGGAGAGATTGTCGACCACGACCACGTCGTACCCGGCATTTTGCAACTCGACGACGGTATGGGAACCGATATAGCCCACGCCGCCAGTAACCAGAATCTTCATTGTCGTCACTCTCTTCACAAATATTGCGCGCCTGTTTCGGCGCTCCAGAACGGCTTTTTGGAAACCGTCCCCCTCTTGTCCTTCGGTAGCGGCTTTCAAGAGCCGCCTTCTTCCCTGCTTCGGATGGCGCCCCTGTGGAACGCTTTTTATGTATTCAATGCCGGCGCCCCTGCGCCGCTTCCTTGACCAGCAGCCAGACGAAGGCCATGTCCTCGATAAAATACCGGCGGAACATGCGCCGCGGTTCCTGCAAAAAACGGTAAAACCATTCCAGTCCGGCGCGCTGCATCCAGCGCGGCGCCCGTTTCACGCGGCCGATCGCGACGTCGAAGGTGCCGCCCACACCCATCGCGAACGGCACGCGCATGGTGTCCTGCCAGCGCCGGAGAAATTGTTCCTTCCTGGGCGAACCCATCGCCACGAACAGCAGGTCGGCGCGGCTGTCGCGTACCTGAGCGGCCACCGCTGCTTCTTCCGCTTCGCCCCGCCAGTAGCCGTCGCGCCAGCCGGCAATCGCCAGCTGCGGATAACGGTGCGCATAGGTATCGGCCAGCGCGGCCACCACCTCGGCACGCGCTCCCAGCAGGAACACGCGCCAGCCGCGCTCGCCCGCCCTGCGCATCAGCGCCTCGAACAGGTCGACGCCGGCGACGCGCTCCTTCAGGGGCTTGCCCAGCAGGCGCGATGCCCACACCACCGGCATGCCGTCGACGTTGACCAGGGCGCAGGCATTGATGATGCGCCGCAGTTCGGCGTCGCGGCTGGCCTTGACCAGCTTGTCCACGTTCACCACCACGTGCTGATGAGGCTGGCCGGAGCGGATGAATTCCTCGATACGGCAGAGGGTTTCCTCCATCGACAGATTGTCGATCCTGCAGCCCATCATCGTGATGGCGGGGGTCATTGTGGTTCCTAGGCGGCTTTCAGCGCTAATTCACGTGCCAATACTTCGACGATGCGCTCGGCGGCCTTGCCGTCCCACAGGTGCGGGCGGCGGCCCTGCTTGCCTTCGCCGCGCAAGACCTTGCGCGCTTCCAGCATGATCTTCTCGGGATCGGTGCCGGCCAGCACGTTGGAACCCTCGTCGACCGTCACCGGACGCTCGGTATTCTCGCGGATGGTCACGCACGGCACGCCCAGGGCCGTGGTTTCTTCCTGCAGGCCGCCGGAATCGGTCAGCACCACGGCTGCGTCCTTCCACAGGTTGAGGAAGGCCATGTAGGCTTGCGGGCCGGCCAGGGTCACGTTCGGTCCCAGGTCGATGCCGAATTTTTCGATGTTGGCGCGGGTGCGCGGGTGCACCGGGAAGATCAGCGGCAGTTCGCTTGCGATTTCCTTCAGGGCGCCGGCGATGCGGGCGAACATGACCGGGTCGTCGACATTGCTCGGGCGGTGCATGGTGACGACGCCGTAGCGTCCACCGTTTTGCTGCGCCGTTGCTTTGAACGCGGCGGTCTCGAAGCCGGAGGTATCGGCGTGGGTGAGCTTGTCCGCCTGGAACAGCACATTGTCGACCATCACGTGGCCGACGTAGTGCACCGCCGAATCGGGCTTGCCTTCGCGCTTGAGGTGTTCGAGCGCCGCCGGTTCGGTGACGAAGAACCAGTCGGAAATGCTGTCGGTCACCAGGCGGTTGATTTCCTCGGGCATCGACATGTCGCCGCTGCGCAGGCCGGCCTCGACGTGGGCGACCGGGATGTTGAGTTTCTTGGCGACGATCGAGCAGGCCAGCGTGGAGTTGACGTCGCCCACGACCAGCACGGCGGCCGGACGTTCGGCCATGCACAACTCTTCGAAGCCGACCATGATTTTTGCCGTCTGCTGGGCATGGCTGCCGCCGCCGGCGGCCATGAAGACGTCCGGTTGCGGAATGCCGAGTTCCTCGAAGAAGACGTCGTTCATCTCGCGGTCATAGTGCTGACCGGTGTGGATGATCTTGAACGACAGTGCCGACTGCGCCTGCAGCGCACGCACGATCGGCGCGATCTTCATGAAATTGGGCCTCGCGCCCGCGACCAGATAAATGAGCATGTTCAGACTTCCCTATACCGCTGTAATAATTATGGAAAACGGACAACATTAAAAAAACGTTATTGTAAACCTGCATTCCACCGGAACGGCGGACGATACGGTTGAGATACGCAGCACGTCGCTCGGCTCCTTCGATTCGTAGCAGCGCGAATACCAGCCCAGCGGCGGGTTCTCGGCGCCGCGTACCAGTTCGAGCTTCAGGTCGGCGCCGGTGGCGTGCATCTGCAGCGCGAAGCGCTTGCCGCGCACGTGCAGGCCGGTGCTGGTCAGGCGCACGTTCAATTCCGGCGCAAAGTGCCAGAACAGTTCGAGCGGATGGGCCCGTTTCGCGGCCACCTCGTCGCGCACGACGAGTGTGCTGCTGGCGGCGTCGTAACGCACGCTGCGCAGGTGGCGCACCGGATCCGCAAAGCGCGTATAGCCGTCGTGCGAGCCGCGGAAATCGAATTCATGGGGCGAAGCCGGCATGCGCTCGATGGCCGCGCGCGCCTTGCGCAGCCACATGAAGCGCCCGCCCGAGACCGACTGGTCGCGCCCGTCCACGCGCACCGTGTTGTGGGCCGAGGTGCCGCGGAAATAATCGCGCCACTTCTGTTCCTGCCAGTACGAATAGGTGCCCGGATCGACCAGCACTTGCTCCCCGGCCACCGACAGCGTCATCGACAGCGCGTCGGCATGGCCGTGCGCCGCGATGCCGAGGTAGCCGAGCGGGCCGCAATCGAGCATGCCCTTGATTTCGTTCTCTTCGCCGAAATGCGAGCCGAACAGCAGGTAGCCGCCGTCGGGGAAGGACCAGCCCGTGTCGGACTCGTGCGGGTCGGCATCGGGCCGCTTGCCGGGCAGCGCATGCAGCAGCCAGCGCACGCCCGGGTGATCGGACGGCTGGCCGCCGAACACGGTTTCGCCCAGGGCCAGCAGCTGCGCCGCGCGGTCGCTGCCGGCGGCATCGAGGCGGAACACGCTGCCGTCGTCGCTGTCGCCGACCATCGGCACGTGGCCGCCGACGTCGCGCACCGAGCGCAGGAAACGCAGCGCGCGCTGCAGCACGCTCCAGTAGGTGCGCGAAAACGCCACGTCGCAGGCCTGGCCCACCAGTCCCGCCACGAACAGGAACTCGGCCGAGAACACGTGGTAGCCAAAGGCTTGCTCGCGGTTGACGCCGTCGAGCGAATACTGCAGGCGCGCCTGCTGCTCGAGTTCGCGCCGCGCCTGTTCCATCCAGGCGCCCGACGCCTTCCAGCAGGGCCAGACCGAGCTCGCCACGAACAGGCCGGCCAGTTCGCCGATCAGGTGGTTGTTGGCCGAGGAGTGGCGCGACAGGTTGCGCGAGATGGTGCGGCAATGGGCGTGGATGCTATCCAACCAGTCGGTGCGCAGGCGCTGGCCCGATTCGCCGGCAAACAGCGTGCTCGCCTCGCCGCCCACCAGTTGCCACAGCAGCGCCCAGTTGATCAGGCGGATGCCCAGCTCCATCGGGCTGGTCCAGTTGGGGCCGTTCAGCGGCGGACACTGGTCGAGCCAGCTGCGCAGCTGCTGCTCGAGCGCATGCAGCCAGCGCACGTCGCCGCTGACGCTCCAGGCTTGCGCCAGGCGCACGAGGTGCAGGTGGCGGTTCAGTTCCCAGACGTGCTTGATGTCGCCAACCAGTTCCGGGTTGTCGATGGCGATGTCGCCGGCAAACACCGAGGGGCCGGTGACGCCGCTGTCCGGGTCGCGGTTCCAGACGGTCGGCACGCCGACGTCGAAACTGCGGTCGGCGAACAGCACGACGTGGCCGGCGCAGATGCGGTCGGCTTCGGCCAGCAGGGCGTCGACCTGGGCCAGGCCCAGCGCCGGGGCGCCGCGGACGTTGAAGCTGCGTGTGCGCGGCAAGGCCGCTGCCGTGGCTGTTGTTGGCGATACGGCACGCAAGGCGGCCCCACGGGCCATTTTCGTGCGTGCCATCCGGCGCACGCGGTAGCCGATCTCGGCCACCGACATGCAGCGCAGACGATTCACCCACCAAACCATGCGTACTGTAGCACTCATCGATTCCCCACCAGGTCGTTGTAGATCGCAGCCAGCCGGCCGCATACCGCTTCGGTTGAATAGTGCCGCGCCACCGTGGCGCGCGCGCGTTCGCCCAGCCTTTGCCGCAGGCCGGCATCCGCCAGCATACTTGCCAATGCGGCAGCGAGCGCGGCGCTATCGTGCGCGGGTACCAGCAAGCCGTTCTCGCCGCCGCGCAGGGCATCGGGAATCCCGCCGACGGCGCTCGCCACCACGGCCTTGCCGGCCGCCATGGCTTCCAGCAATGCCATCGGCAAGCCTTCGGCGTGCGAGGGCAGGCAGAACACGCTCGCCCGTGCCAGTTGCGCGGTGCGGGCGGCGGCGTCGAGCCAGCCGGTCAACGTGACCCGCCCCTCGATGCCGCGTTCGAGCGCGGCGCGGCGCCAGGCGTCCAGGTCGCCATTGCCGGCCAGCACCAGGTGCAGTTCCGGAAAACGCGGCGCCAGCAGCGCAATGGCGTCGAGCAACTCGGCCACGCCCTTGGCGGCCTCGACGCGGCCGAGGAACAGGATGCGGCCCGGCTCGGCGTTTTGACCCGTGCTTGCCGGCAGCGGCACCGCGTTCGGCACCACCGTCACGCGCGCACGCGGGGCGAAGCCGCGCAGAAAGCCGGCCCAGCCTTCGGTGAGGGCGATCACGAGCGAGCTGCGCTCGAGCGTATGGCGGATCCAGCGCCGCATCAGGGCGCCCGATTCATGGGTGGCGAACTGGCGGAAACCGCCGCCGTGCAGGTGGAAAATGGTCTGGCAGCCGGCGCAGCGCGCCAGCCACAGCAGCAGCGACTTGCGCGCAAAGCTGGCGTGCGAGGCCGCATGCGCGTGCACGATGGCCGGGCGCCGAAACAGGCAAGCCTGCAAGGTTTGCCAGCCACCGCGCGCCGCCGCTGCCAGCTTGGCCAGCGGGCGGCCTTCGCGGTGGGTGCTGACGTAGCGCACCTGCGCCCGCTCGAACAGGCCTTCCGCACGCAATGCCGCCACCAGCGCCGCCACACCACCCCGCCCCTCGGGTGCGGTACCCAGCATCAGGATGCGCGGCGCGCGCGCTTTCATGCGCGAACTCCGGCAGCACGGGGGTCCGACGATCTGGTGGTGGGAGGCGTGTTCACTATTCTTGATAAAGGCACAATATTTCGATCATACATTATCAGTTGCCCTTTCCGCGCACGGTTCAGCCCTCGAGCGCGATAAATTCGAACTTTCCGTTGGGTCCGCGTGCAATTGCCGTAACCCGCTCCACCCCTACCTCCACGCCGGGCACGCGCAGCAGGAAGGCAGCGATCAAATCGGCCTCGTGCGCGGGCGTAAAGCCTGGGGTGGCGACGATGCGCAAGCGGAAACGGCCGTCGTTCCCATACAACACCTGGCCCTCGATCAGGTGCCGGTCATGCCCCTGGAACACACGGTCGAGGCGTGTCACGATGCGCCCGTCCGGCAAATGGATGCTGCGTTCCTGGCGCCCGATCACCCTGGCCACGGTCGGAAACACGCGGCCGCAGGCGCACGGCCGGCCATCGCCCGGCACGACGCGGTCGCCGGTGCGGTAGCGCGCCAGCGGCATGGCCGGGTTGTTCAGCGTGGTGCCGACGAGCTCATACGTACCGTCCGCGCCGGCCAGCAGCTCGACGCCGCCGTAATCGGTCAGCACGTGGTAACTGCCCGCCTCGCAGGTGCCGATCGCCACGACCCGCTCGGCCTGTCCGTACCAGTCGAACACGCGCACTCCGAAGCTGCGCTCGACCAGCGTGCGCACGCCGGGCTCGAGCGTTTCCGACGAGGTCAGCACGCCGCGCAGCGCCCGTCCCCGGTAACGCCGGCCGTGCGCATCGAGCCAGGCGGCCAGCGCCGCCACCGACGACGGGTAGGCATGCAGCACGACCGGGTCGTAGGCTTCCAGCGCATCGACATAGGCGCCGATGGTCGCTTCCGACAGATGATACGAAGACATCAGCAGCATCCTTCCCCAGCGGTCGTGGCACCAGTAGCGCCCGTCCGGCGGGCGGTCGGCACAGACGATGTCGCCGCGGATCCAGGCGCGCCGCTCGCCCGGGCGCCAGCCGATCCAGCGCAGCTGGCGCTGCACGAAGCCCTCTTCGCGGATGACGGCGCCCAGGGTCTGCACCAGCGACAGCGGCGTGCCCGAGGTGCCGCTGGTGCGAATCGTCGCGCGCAGGGGCGAACCGGGCGTGCGCGGCCGCAGGAAGCGTTCCGGGTGCTCGCGCAGCATGGTCTTGGTCGTGAACGGACCGTGCGCGCCCTGCGAGTCGTGCGTATCAGCAAGGCGCAGCCGGGTGCCGTCCGCCGCGACGGCGACGCCCAGGCGCCGCGCGCGCTCGGCAATGTACCGATTCAAGTCTTCGGCCGAACGCTCGTGGCGTGCCAGGCGCGGGTAGACCAGCAAGCGGCCCCACAGGCCGCGCAGCAGCGTGCGCGCGAACGAGCGCAGCGTGGCTTTCAGCGACCGGGTCCACATGGCGCCAGGATGCGCTGGTAGGCACGGGCGACGCCCTGCGCCAGGACGCCGTAGGTGCGGTGCGCCGCTACCCAGGGTGGGCCGCGGCTGGCACAGCGTGCGGCAAGTTCGGGTTCGCGCAGCAGGCGCAAGGTGGCGGCGGCAAACGCTTCGGCCTGCATCGGCACGCACAGGCCGGCGCCGCTGTCTTCGATCACGCGCTGCTGGTCGGGGATGTCGTTGGCCACGCCGGGAATGCCAAGGGCCAGGTATTCGACCAGCTTGGTCGGCGACGAGACGTCGAACAGCGCCCCGCGCGGAATCGGCGACAGGCCCACTTCGGCACGCACCGCATAGCCGAGCGCATCCGCCTGCTGCAGCCAGCCGGTCAGCAGCACGTGGTGAGACAGGCCGCGCGTCGCGATGGCGGTGCGCATCCAGATCATTTCGTCCGTCGAGGGCGCTTCGCCGGCGATCACCAGCAAGGCTTCGGGCAGTTGCGCGCGCAGGCAGGCGATTACGTCGAGCAGGAAGTCGGAGCGGCGCGACTGCGCCACGCGCCCCAGGTAGAGTACGACACGCCGGCCGGCCAGGCGCGGATCGCGGCTGGGGACGATGGCGGCGCGGTCGAACACGGCGGCGTCGACGCCCATCGGCACCGGCGTCATGCGCTCGAAGGCGATGCCGCGCCGGGCGAGCCAGTCGCGCATCGCGTCGCTCTGGACGAACACGTGGTCGGCGCGCGGCAGCACCAGCCGATAAACGACAGGACGCGCGAGCGCGGCGCGCAGCGCATGCCCAAGCCAGGCCACCCAACGGCGCTGCTCCGCCATGGCGGCGCGGCGCGTTTCAAAACCTTCGACGATCGGAAACGACATCCAGTAGACGAACGGGATGCGCCGCAGGCGCGCTGCAAGCAGGCCCAGCAGCGCGCTGGCGACCTTGTCGCGCACCTGGATGCAGTCGGGACGCTCGCGGCGCCAGGCGCGCAGCAGGCCGAGCGCATCCCACAGCGGCGCGAGCAGGCTGGCGAAGCGGTTTTTCAGGCTGCCGACGACGTGCATGCCGCCGCCATCCCAGGGTTTGCCTCCCGCTTCCCCGCCCTGCCCCACCAGCTCGGTGAACACGCCGTGGCGCGGCATCTCGGCGCCGAACAGGGTCGCGACGTCGGCGCGCAGCGGCGGCAGCGGGTCGCGGACGATGAAGGCAATCGAGAACGAGCGGGTGCGCATGGGAGCCTGTCGAGGTGTCGCGTCGATACTAGCGCAGGCCTTGCGAAATCCGGCCCGCCGCGGGGCAAGCGCGCGGGGCGCGCGATTGAGGGCGATCAAGGAGGGGTGGCTGGCTACTGCTTTCTCACCCTGCAGGCTGCCCGTATCCGTGCCGGCCGCATTGTCGCGATCCGTAGGGTGGACTCCCGAGTCCACGCGTTGCAGCATATGCATCACGAAAGCGCCGCGTAACCCCGAAGCGCATGCGTAAAGGTTCTCCCGAGCGCCGGGATATGCAAAGGTGCGAACGCGTGGACTCGGGAGTCCACCCTACGATTAACGAAATTCGGACAGTGCGGCAAGGCTTGGCGCAGGGAGACTGTTCGCTTGGGCTCGACTGAACGGTATGACAGTTACTGCTGTTTCTCCCCGCCCCCCTGCAGGCTGCCCGTATCCGAGGCAGCCTCATCGAGCCGCGCCCGCAACCCATCGCTGCTGCCACTCTCCAACTTGCGGCAGAAATGGGCGCCGGAAGCACACACCCGCTCGACATCGGCCTCGACCAGCACCTGCGGGCTACGCATGCTGCCGTCCGGCCACTGCACATAGCGGTAGTTGCGCCCCAGGACGCGCTGCCGGGCGGACGAGGCCATCACCAGGGTCTGGAAAAACATTTCGTCAGCGCACAACACGGTGCGAAAGAAACGCGCCAGTTCCGGACGGCGCGCGGCCTGCTCGAGCAACTCGGCCAGGCAGGGGCGCGACAGCGTCCACCAGGTCGAGCCGCCCCAGGGTTGCAGGCCGGCGGGGAAGCGGCGCGTGCGCCCCAGCAGGCGCAGGCTGCGGTTGGCCAACGCCAGCACCATACGCAGCGGCAAGGCGCTGCCCTCCCGATAAAAATATTCGTAGCGGTAATTGGCCGCCCAGCCCTGCGGGCCGAGCGGCACGGTGTCGATCAGTTCGACACCCGCGAGCGCCGCCAGGGCTTTCTTGAGGGCGGCATTCGACAGCAGCGGATAATCCTGGGCCGACAGAAACAGCAGCTTGTCGAAGGCGGCTTCGCGCGCGAGCACGTGGCGCACCGAGGCCAGTGTCGCTTCCACCTGGCTGAACGCGCCCCAGCGCACGTCGCGGCGTGGCCGGATCTGGTGCGCACGCGCATCGACCCGGGCCGGATCGACGTTCCACTTGCGGTCGAGATGGACGTAGAGAATAAAGTCCGGATCGGCCAGCCTCGCCAGCAGCGCATTGAGCTGGGCGAGGTCCTTGTGCGCATGGATCAGGAATACCTGTTTCATCGCCTCCACCATCGAGCGCAAAAAAACGTCCCCGGAGCACGCGGGCCGCGGGGACGTTTTTGATCACACGCCGCTGCACCGGTCAGGCGCACCGACTATAGCGTAGGCTGGCAGCCCACCCGCGTTCAGTTCAGCGTGACACTTTGCCCCGCAACAGTGACGGTACGCACGGTGCCGGATGTACTGACCTTGACTTCCGGCCGCTTGCAGCCGACGTCGAGCAGCACCAGGAATTCGGCGACCGACTTGCCGTCGTTCGGCAGGTAGAAGGCACCATGGTCTTCGACCACGTTGGCCTTGGCGCCCGGCCCGATCCACTGCTTGAAGCTGGCGTCGCCGTTGAGCGAACGCACGCACACCGACTGGCCGTTGACGGCGATCTTCACCGCGGCCGGGCTTTCCACCGTCATCGCCACCGGGGCGTGCAGGTTGAATTCATAGGTGTGCGGCACGGTCGCCGACAGGCGGTCGCGCACCAGGATCGCATTATTGGCGTTACGCAGGTGCCAGACCTGGCGCTTGGCCATCGTCAGCTGGCCACCGTAGGCCGCGGTGGCGTCGCCTTCGGCGAAGTCGTAGCTCGGCTGGGCGGCGAAACCGATGATCTTGCCGTTGCGCTGCAGCTGCTCGCGGTAGCCGTTCACCAGCTGGCCCTTGCCGCCATCAAAAGTGATCGCGTTCTGCGAGCGGGTCTGGTGGTACCAGTCGGTCCAGTACGGCGAACCGTACCAGTCGTACCAGCCCGCCTTCACCAGCAGCGGCTGTCCCGCCACCGACAGCAGCAGGCCGTTCTGGTCGCCGTGGCTGTGGTTGAACGAACCGTAGGGGCTGGACTTGAAGAACAGCGAGCTGCGCGCGCTGGTGCCGATGTCGCTGTGCATGGCAACCCAGCCGATGCTCGGGTAATACGCGCTGTTCGACGGCGGCGCCAGGGTCTTGGTGTCGGCCACCGGCATCGGGTACGGCGCCTGCAGCAGCGACAGCGTGTCTTCGGTGCCGCCCAGTTTCGAAACGTACCAGGCTGCGCGCGGCGACACCATGCGCGAACCGAAGGCGTGGAACACGCGGGTGTCGGGCTTGGTTTCCGAACCGTCGCCGAAGGCGTGGATCTTCGAGCCCGGCGGCGTGAACTGGGTGGCGAAGTCGAGGAAGCCGAGCGCCCACGGCTTGGCGTAGAAATTCACGCCGGTCGCCTGGGTCAGCGGGTCCCACAGCTGCACCAGGTAGCCGGCCGCGTATTCGGCATAGGCGGTACCGTTGGCGAAGCCGCCTTCCGGGCCGGCCCATGGCGACGGCGCGTTGGCGTAGGCGCGGAACGAGAAGTCGAACCACTTCTGCGCTTCCGGAATGTCGCCCAGCGACAGCGAGGAAATCAGCACCAGGAACACCAGGCTCGTATTGCCGTGCGAATCGAACGGGTACTGGTCGAGGCGGCCATTGTCGCCGGCCAGGTTGCGGTAGATTTCCTCGGTGCGCACGCGCACCGTTTCCAGCCAGCGCGCCTTGCGCGAGCCGTCGAGGTCGCCGGCGAGCGAGTCGACCGCCTTGATCAGCGACACCGAGATCTGGCGCGTCGCCTGGTCCTGGTTGGCATAGCTGGTCGGGCCTTTCGGGTCGAGGCTGGCCAACTGGTCGCCCTTGCGTAGTGCTTCGTTCAGGAACAGCGGATCGCGCTTCATGCGCCACATCGCCGCGGCCGCTTCCAATTGGCGGCTCGCTTCGTTGATGCGCTGGCGGATGTCGGTCTGCTGCGAGGCCATGGCGGCCGTCAGCGGCGTGGCGATCGTGATCGGCCAGCGCGCATCGTTCAGCGCCGGCAAGGCATTGATCTGCAGCTTGATCTCGTTGGTCATGCGGCTGACGTAGGGATCGAGCTCGGCCTTCTTGCCCGCGCTCCAGGTCGAATACAGGGTGAACGAGGGCGGCAAGGCGCGCGGACGCGCCTTGGCGGCGATGCGCGTGCGCAGCGTGGCGTTGTCCGGCACTTCGAACACGGTCGAGCGCGCCGTCAGCGAGAAGCTGCGCGGCGTCGACCAGTCGCCGCCGCCGCTCGGGCGTACGCGCCAGGTGTAATTACCGAGCGGCAGCGCCTTGGCCGGCAGGTACCAGTTGCGCTCGACGACGGCGACGGTCGGGGCGCCGCCGGCGGGGGTGATTTCGATGTCATACGCGGCCGGTCCGGCCGGGTGGCGCGCCCAGGTGAAGCCCGGCGGATTCTGCGCCTGGACGGCGCCGCCCGCCGGACCCGGCTGGACGATCAGCGGATCGGTTGCCTGGGCCCAGTCCGCGTGCGCATTCAGGGACAGCGCACACAGCGACGCCAGGGCAAGGGCCTGGACCAGGCCCCGAAGATGGGATTTCATGAATGATGCTCCGAGAACGATGGATGAGTGCGGCGGACCTGCCAACGCGACCGGCTGGCCGTCCGCACACTGCTGGGAACGGCGCCTGGTGCACAACTTATGCAGAGCTCGCCGTTCGAACGAAATGATGTTACCGCAGTAAGAAATTGAACAACGGCAACTTTATTCGCGAACTCATCCTTTTTTCGCTTGCATCACGGAAATCTGACCTCAGAGCAACACAGTTGTTTGCCCTGAATTTCACACTGCTAACCCCTGTGTTTTGTTCACAAAGACAAAGCACCAACAGGCCTTGTCAGCCGGGAATCACGCTTGCCGTTCTCCCAGACTTACGCAAAGCTAAGCATCGTTAACTTTCCGCTGGATTCCTGCTTCGCTGGGGCTGGTTTCGTCCTGCGCTTCACACACAAGGCCAGCGCCTTCCCCTCCACAGGCTGACACGGTGGAACTCACCGCCATATTTCTTAAATTAATTGCTGCGTTGATGTCGCGGTCATGCAGCGCTGCGCATTCAGGGCATGTCCACTGACGGATGGCCAGGCCAAGTGCCTCAAGCTTGCAGCGGCAGCAGGAACAGGTTTTGCTGCTGGGGTACCAGCGGTCGATAACGACTACTTGTCCACCGCGCCGCTGCGTTTTGTACACAAGTTGGCGGCGTAGTTCTGCAAAACCCATGTCGGCAATTGTACGCGACAGGCAGCGGTTGCCGAGCATACCCTTGACGTGCAGGTCCTCGATGCCGATGGTATGAAAACGCCGGACGATACTGGTGCTGAGCTGGTGCAAGCCGTTCGCGCGTACGTTGGCAATCCTGGCGTGCAAACGCGCCAGTCTGGCCTTTGCTTTTTTGCGATTGCAAGAGCCTGTAACCTTGCGCGACAGGCTGCGTGACAAGCGCCGCAATCGATCCAGCAAGGTTCGCAGTGCTTTCGGTCCTGCAACTTTTTCTCCTGTCGACAAGGTGGCCAAGTGCGTCACACCGAAATCGATGCCTACCGCGCCTTGGTTTTTGGCTGGCGGTAGCTGTGCGTTCTCGGTGTCGACGGTGATGCTGGCATACCAGTGGCCGGCCCTTCGCGAGACGGAGGCGGAAACGATCCTTCCCGTGAATCGCAGGATTTCGCGCATTCTCAACCACCCGAGTTTGGGAATACGGATGTGTTTGCCATCGACGCGAAACAGGTCGTTGGTCAAGGTGAAGCGGTCATTGAACCCTTTGCGGCGGAACCTCGGGTAGCGTGCCCGTTTCTCGAAGAAATTCTGGAAGGCGCGGCCAAGTTGGATGATCGCCATCTGCGAGGCATTCTTTGTTACCTCCAGCATCCACGGAAACTGTGCGCGCTTGATGGCGTTCAATTGGCGGCGCAGCGCCGCCTCATTCGGCTTCGGCAAGGCCGGGTCGGCTTTGCATGCTTCGAACTGCCGCTGCCATTCGGCCAGCGCCCAGTTGTAGGCGAAGCGCGCGGTTCCGGCCGCACGCGCCAGATGCGTTGCCTGCACCCTGTTGGGATTGAGCCGGATACGGTGGGCCAGGATCATTGCGCCTCCTTCACCGCTTGTCTGACACCGTCGATGAGCTTCTGGTTCCGATGGCTGCGGCTACCGTAGAGCCGAGCCGAAAACACCGTGATGATCTCCAGCACATCGTTTGCCAGTTCTTCCTCGAAGCTATAGGCAATCGTGCGGTGAAACGCCCGCGCCCCATGGTGCAGTTCGGGACGCAGCGCAGCCAAGTCGTATCGGCGTTGATTACCCTCGGTGCGGATTGGGACCAGTCGTCTGCTGGCCTCTCAGCGCCGCAAGGTGCTGGTTGAGACGCCGAGCGCCTTTGCGGCCGTACCGATGGGTACAATGTTGCTCACAATGCGTAAGACTGCGCATATTTCAACTAAGTTCTTGCTCACTGCTAAAAACCCTGCGCACGCGGTGCATGCGTTTCAGGTAACGCATGCAATACACCGCGAACGCCAGCGGCGCCCGGTGCGCATGGCGCTTGCGCACCCGGAATTCCTCGGCGCGGGCGCACACCTTGTTGCGCGTCGAGATGCTGCCGGCATGCTCGCGAAACACAGCCAGGGTCGCGTCCAGCTGGACCGGCGGTGCGGCGGCGGCCAAGCGCAGCCAGAGGTCGATGTCCATCGCATAGCGCAGACCCGGGTCGAAGCCGCCGACGCGCCCGAACCATTCGCGCCGCACGAACGTGGCCGGATGGGGAATCGTCGCCTGCCCTGCCGCGTAGGCTGCGTAGCTGAAGGGATGCAGCGGGTATGGCGGCAGCAGGCGTCCTTCCTTCAACACCTGGATCTTGCCGACTACCCAGGCCGCGCCGCTGGCTTCGAAGGCGTGCGCCACCTGCGCCAGCACCTCGGGACCGGCGTAATAGTCGTCCGCATGCAGGTGGGCGACAATGTCGCCGCGCGCGGCTTCGATGCCGCGGTTCATGGCGCGGCTGATGCCGCCGCCGACGTCGTGCAGGATGCGCTTGTCGGCGTCATAGGCGGCGAGCATGTCGAGGGTGCCGTCGCGCGAGCCGCCGTCGACGAAGATATGCTCGAAGTCGCGCCAGGTCTGGGCCTGCAGCGAAGCCAGCGTGTCGCCCAGAGTGGCGGCGCTGTTCCAGGTGCAGGTGACGATTGAAAATCGCGGTTCATTCTTCATACAGGTCCACCAGGCGGTCGAGGATGTGGGCGGCGTCGGCGCCGAAGGTATTGCCGGGCGGCGGCGGTTGCGGCGGCGTCTCCAGCGTCGTGCACAGGCGCGCGACCAGCTCCGGCATGCTGTCGGCCAGGCGCAGCTGTCCGGGGTATTGCTGGTAGCTGGCCAGTTCCGGCGTGCCGCCGCGTGCCAGCGCCAGCACCGGCTTGCCCAGCGCCAGCGCTTCGAGCACGGTGGTACTGCACGCCTCCTCGCAGGTCGAGGGCACCACGCAGGCGTGGCTGCGCGCCGCCAGCGCGAGCGCCGCCGAATACGGTTGCCAGCCGAGAAAGCGCACCGCGGGCGCCGCAAAACGTGCTTCCAGCGGCGCGCATTCGGGGCCGTCGCCGGCGATGCTGATACGGGCATGGGCCGGCAGGCGTCCACTGGCGGCGGCCAGGAATTCGCCAAAACCCTTGCCGGAGTCGATCCGCCCGACCAGCGCCACCTCCCCTGCCCGCGGCAGAGGCGCGGCGGCAGCGACCCGGCGCAGCATGGCGTAATCGACGAAGTTCGGAATCACGCGGCAGCGCCGCAAGTCGGCGCCCGGCACCGCGCGCAGGAACTGGCGGCGCAGGAAATCCGACACGAACACGGTCTTGCGCGCGGCAAAGGCGCGCGCGCTGGCATGGCGGTAGCCGTCCACGGCCAGGCCCGTGACCGCACGGCGCAGTGCGCCGGCATCGCGCCGGATGCAGGCCGCACAGTCGCGCGGATTGCGCGTGGTGCACACCGCGCCGGCGCGAAAGCGCAGGTGCACCAGGCATTCGCTGCCCTGGTCGTGGCGGGTCTGCACGAAATTGACCTGCGGATCGACGTACAGGCCGACCGCCGGCAAGTGACCGTGGTAATGCACGGCGTCGAAGGCGGCGGCATGGCGCTCGATGGCGGCGGCGATCCGGCGTGCGAAAAACGGCCGCTTCAGCGGATTGAACACGCCCAGCTGCTTTTCCTTCCAGCCCTGGTGGCCGTACCCGAAGCCGGGTTCGAAGCGGCCGGCGAAGCCGATCTGTCCGGCGCCGTCGGGACCACAATCGCTGCGCCCGAGGATGCAGGCGACGTGGCCGCGCGCCAGCAGCGCATTGCCGAGCGTGACCACGTGCTTGCCGAGGCCGCCGACCTGGGCGCCGGGCAAATCTTCCGAAACGAGCAGGATGCGCACGATCACCCTCCCGCCAGCGCCTTGACGCGCGCCCAGGCCCAGCGCCGGTCGCCAGCTTCGGCGATGAACGCCATCCCGAGCAGCGCCAGCAGGCCCGCCGTAGTGGCCAGGATCAGCACGAAGTCCACCACGCCGCGGTCGAACAGATGTTCGGCCAGGGCGGCCACCAGCGCCACCGCCGCCGCCGCGCCCATCCCCGGCAGGTAGGCATGTGTGCACAGGCGCACAAGGCCGGTCGGCACGGTGCGTCCGTGCACCACGACGACGAAGGCCAGCGTGAACACGACCGACGCCGCCAGGTGGCCCCAGGCCGCGCCGACGATGCCCCAGCCGGTCACGCCCAGGTAGACGATGCCGAGCCCGGCCAGCGCCCGCGCCACCGCGAACAGGCCGGACAGGCGCGGATGACCCATGCCGTCGTTCACCAGCGACGGCAGGCTGGTCAGCGAATCGATGAATTGCGCCAGGGCGATCAGCGCCAGCACGGTCGCGCCGTTGCGGGCAAAACCCGGGCCCATCCACAGGACCAGCAAGGGATAGGCAAACACGGCCAGCAGCACCAGCATCGCGGCGTTCAGGTAGACCACGTAGCGCGTCGCCTTGACGTAGGCGCGGTCCAGGCGCGCCAGTTCGCCCCCCGCCGCCAGGGCGCTGGCTGCCGGAAAAAAGATACCCGACAGGCGAAAGGTCAGCCCCAGCACGCGGTTGGCCAGGGTCGAGGCCACCGTGAAATACGCCAGGCCGGTGACGCCGACCAGGGCGCCGATGATCAGCTTGTCCGCGTGCGCATACGACAGGGCCGCGAAGCGCGACAAGAAGGACCAGGCCGAAAAGCCGAGGATGCTCGCGCGCAGGCCGCGGTTCGGCCAGCGCCAGCGCAGTTCCGGCAGCAAGCGGCGGATGCCGCGCCACAGGACCAGGCAATGCACGCTGCTCGCCAGCACGCGCAGCGCGATTATTTCGAACAGGCCAAATCCCATCGACAACACCGCCACCGTCAGCAGCGGCACCAGGGTGCCGAACACCATCTCGATCCGTCCCGACACGTCGAAGCGCATCAGGCCTTGCGGCACGCTGTTGAGGTAGCCCTGCAGCTGGCCGCACAGGAAGCCGAGCGCGGCCAGCCGCAAGCAGTCCACTGCCTCGACGATCAACGCCGGCGGCACCGCGAACACGCGCGTCACCAGCATCTCGGCACCGGCAACAATCCCCAGCGCGCCCGCCACGCCGATCGACAGGTAGACGACCAGGCCGAAGCAAAAGGTCGCGGCCACCTGCCCATGCTCGCCGCGCGCATGCTGGCCAGCCATGAACTTGACCGAGCCGGCGGTGACGTTGATGTCGATGATCGCGAAATAGCCGACGATCGCCGTCACCAGCGCGTACAGTCCGTAGCCGGCCTCGCCCAGCCCGGCCACGACCAGGGGCACGGTCGCCAGCGCCGCCAGTGCCGGCACGGCGGCGCCGAGCAGGTTCGACCAGGCATTGCGGAGCAGGCGCAGGTTCATGGCGAATAGTTGGCGGCATGCATGCTGTGTGCCTCATGCGGGCGCCACGTCGGGACGCAGGCGCAGGCGCGTGCCGCGTTTGGCCGGAGCCGGAACGGCCGCCGCCGCGAGCGCCACATACGGCAGGGCCAGCGCAACGGCCAGCATTTGCGTCGTGCGCACCTGGGGAAACGGCGTGCCGATCAGGACGTCGGGGATCATGAAGGCGACGGCGGCGACGCCGGCCGTGCCCAGGCCCAGCAATTCGGGCGGCAGGATGCGCAAGCTGCGGCGCGCAGCCAGCACAAAGGCCCACACCGTACCCGCCAGCAGCGCGAGGCCGGGCAAGCCTGCCTTCAGCGCCACGTGCAGGATGCCGCTGTGCACGAACAGGCCGCCGTCCGGATTGGCTTGCCAGGAAATCTGCTGGTAGCCGGTGTAGCGGCCCCAGGCGCCGATGCCGGTGAACGGCCGCGCCAGGATGTCGGCCAGCACCAGCTTGAGTTCCAGCACGCGCTCGCTTTCGGGACCGAAGCGGCGCGACTGCATGTCGTAGAGCAGGCTGGCCAGCCCGCCGCTGCTGCCCTTGGCCTGGCCCAGCCGGCTCAGGGCGGCATAGCCGAGCGCGCCGCCCACCAGCGGCAGCGCCGCCAGCGCCAGCTGGATGCGCCGCAGCGGCGGAAAACGCAGCAGCACCACCGCGCAGCCGCACACGAAACCGATCCAGGCGCTGCGCCGGTAGGACAGCACGATGCAGGCCGCCGTCGCCAGCAGGGTCAGCCATTCGAGGGCACGCCAGACCGGACCGGGTCCGGTCCGCGGGCTCGCCGCCCTGGACGCATGTGCGGCCACAGGCGCGGGGGCAGCCGGACGCGGCCCGAACAAGCCGACGGCGGCGATCGCGCAAGCCATCATGCACAGCAGGCTGTCGTTGATGTCGAAGAAGGTCAGGCGGATGCGGATCGCGTTCATGTTCGCGTACACATTATTCGGGTCGCCGCCAAAGGCCGCCCAGCGTCCCAGGCCGTACAGCGCGCGCACCAGGCCGGCCAGCATGACGAAGCGCGCCAGCTCGATCGCCTCTTCGCGGGTGCGAAATGCCAGCAGCAGTAGCGCCACGAGCGGCCCCATCCAGACGATGTTGGAAAAGCCCGAGGGCGCCAGCGCTTCCCTGGGCGGCACGCCGGCCAGCACCGCCGCGCCGACGTGGGCGCACAGCAGCGCCGCCCAGCCCCAGAACCAGGGCCGCAGGTTACATTCGGGGGCCGCGCCGCGCCGGAACCCGGCCGCGACACGCGCGCAGCACCACACTCCGAGCATGGTCCACAGCACGACCGGGAACAGCAACAGGCCCGAACCTCGGCTGTAGAGGCCGGGCGTGACGAATACGCCCAGGCTGCCGTAGGTGGTCGAGGACATCCAGAAAAAGGCGCACAGATACGGGTAGACCAGCAGGCGCGGCCATACCAGACCGAGCCCGGCGGCCAGCACGCCGGCCAGCGCCAGCAGCACCACGACGGCAAACGGCAGCGAGGTGAAGACATACTGGAGGAAGGCGTCGGCCATGGCGGTCGCTTGCGGCGTCAGCCGGGGCCGCTGCCGATGAGGCGGGTGCGATCGGGAGCGCCGAGCGCGGCCAGCAGTTCGGCGATGAAGCGGTCCTGCACGCGCCAGGCGGCGGGCTCGTCGTTCGAAATGCTCGATACCCGCACCAGCATGCCGTCCGGGATTTCGCCCGACAGGCCATATGCCAGGCGGCGCAGCTTTTGTTCGATGCCGGAACGGGTGGCGTGTTCGCCGATCGTGATCCAGTAGGTGATCGGTTCGTTGCGCTCCTGCTGGCGCGCAACCAGCCGCTGCACCGGCAGCACGCCATAGCGCGTAGCAAGGCGATCGCTGCCGTCGCGCACCAGCTCGAAACCTTGCGCCACGTAGCAGACCTCGGGCAGGTGCAACTGCAGCGCCTTGCTCTGGTCGCCGCCATACGCGATCGACAGCATCACGCGCCGCCCCGCCGCGTCGACATAGGTGCGCGACAGGGTCTGGTCGTAGATCTTTTCCAGCACGCCCTGCTGCTCGGGATTCGGCGTGAGCGGGATGATGTGCGGATCGATGCGCCACGTCGCGAAGCGCGCCGGGATCATCGTTTCCAGGCTGAACGCCGGCTGCGCCGGCACCGCTTTCGGCGACGGTGTCAGCGCGATACTCAAGGCCGAGGCGACGGCCATCGCCACGCCAAGCAGCAGACTGGAGAGGAAGCGCCGGCTCATGATCCCCGCCCTCGCACGCTGCCGCGCCGGCGCGCCATCCATTGCAGGCCGGAGTCGACCGCCAGGATCAGGGCCAGCGCGGTCAGGAACAGCACCATGCCGGCAAAGCCGTGCAGGAAGCCCTGCCCGGCGGCGTCGCCCAGGTAATAGGTGACCAGCGTCAGCACGATCACGCGGATCACGTTGGCCGAGAACGAGATCGGGACGATCAGCAGCGCCAGCCCGACATTGCGAAAGGCCGACGGGTGGCGCATCAGGTTCAGGTAGAACAGCCCCAACGCCTCGAGCGTGAGCAGGGTCTGCAGGCCGGCGCAGGCATCGGCCACCAGCAACTGGTACTGGCCGATCTGCAGGATCACGCCCGAGCGGGCCACCGGATAGCCGGCGGCAAACAGCAGCTGTTCGGTGGCCCAGGACACCGCCATCTTCATCGGCATCGTCACGGCGGCGACGAATTCGCTCGGCAGCGGCACCATGAACAGCATGAAGAAGAAGGGAAACCACAGTACGCGCAATGCCGCCGCGCCGCGCTTGACCAGCACGACGGCGGCCAGGGTCAGGACGATGGCGCCGATCTCGAACATCAGGATGTGCTGGGTGCGTCCCAGCAGGTGCAGCAGCAGGCCGCAGGCCAGCACCGGCCAGCCGGCGGCCGACGCCGCCGCCGGCCCCAGGGCGCGCACCTCGGGCCACTTGCGGTAGATCAGCCACAGGGCCAGGCCGAAGATCATCGGCCCGTGTCCCTGCTCCTCGCCGATCCAGGCACCGCTGAACAGGCTCACAAAAGTAGGCAGGAACAGCACGGCCAGGCCGAGCCAGACCGGCCACCATTCGGGGCCGGCTGCGGCCAGCGCCGCCCCCAGCGTGTCCAGCATGGCGCGGGGCCGCGCGCAGCCGTCGGCCGTGGCCGGGCGCGGGGACCCGGCGCCCGTGCCAATGCCGGCGTCGACACCCGTTTCGACACCCGTTTCGACACCGGTAACGGCGAGGCCGGAGCGTGCGTCCGCGCTCACTAGAACTCCATCACGACGGCGCCGACGACTTCGGCGCCGGCCTCGACCAGTTGTTCGGCCATGTGCGCGACGTCGGCCACGCGCGTATGGTCCTTGCGCGCGGCCAGCAGCACACCGCCGGCCTGCCTGGCCGCGGCCAGCGCGTCGACGCCGGCGCCGAACGGCGCCAGGTCGTAGAGCAGGATGTCGTAGCGGCGTTCCAGCAGCGTGTGCAGGCGGCGGAAGGTATCGCGGCTGAGCAGTTCCTGGGGATTGGGTGGCAGGGTTCCAGCGGGCAGCACCGACAGGTCGACGAAATCGGGCACCCGGTGGACGACGTCGAGGCCGGTGCGTCCGGCCAGCAGGTCGGACAGGCCCTGGCGCGGCTTGAAGCCGAAGATGTCGTGCTGGCGCGGGCCGCGCAGGTTGGCGTCCACCAGCAGCGTCTGCTCGCCGAGCTGCGACAGGACCACCGCAAGGTTGGCGGCGACCAGGGCCGCGCCATCGTCCGGGTCGGCGCCGACGATCGCCAGCGCGCGCCGTCCACGGGCGAACCAGCGCAGCATCAGCTGGCTGCGGATCGCGCGCAGCGCCTCGACCTGGGGCGAAAACGGTTCGTAGGCCGCGACCAGGCGCGCCGAATAGCCGGCCTGCCCGGGCAGTACGTAGGGATAGGCGAACTGGCGCGCCAGCGCCTGGCGGATGTCGTCCTCGCCGACCAGCCCCAGGCGCAGCGCCGCTTCGCCATAGCGGATGCCGAGGTCGCGGTGCATGCGCAGCACGCGCTCGGCATCTTCGCGCGTCAGCTTGCCCGCCTCCAGCAGCAGCACGCCCATGCGGGAGTCGGTCACGTCCACGGCGTCCGTCATATCGGACGCCTCGGGCGGCAACGGCGACAGGATCGGTGAATTCATCGCAACAATCCTTTCAGTGCAGGCGCAAGGGCCGGCGCGGCTTGAACAGCGCCGGCAAGCCGCCGCGGCGCGGCTGCGCGTGCCATTCGATGGTCCCCAGCACGGGAATGCCGAGCAGCTCCTGCACGTCGCCGGCCGAGCGCAGCGGACGCTGCAACAGTTCCAGCAGCAGGGCCAGCCCCAGCCCCAGCACCGTGCCGAGCAGGATCGCCACGAGCGTATTGAGCAGCACGCGCGGCCCGGACGGTTCGGCCGGCGCCACCGCCGGATTCAGGACGGCGATGTCGGATTGTTCCGCCTGCGCTTCGATCCGGGTCTGCGAGAAGCGCCCGCTGGCGGCGTCGAAGGCACGCTGGGCGCTGTCGAGGTCTTTCAGCAGGACGCCGAGTTCGTCGCGCGTGCGGTTCAGTTCGAGCACGCGGGTCTTTTGCGCGGCCAGCGCTTCGCGCAACTGGTCTTCGCGCTGGCGCAGGACTTGCGCGTTGCCGCCGACGCTTTTCGACACCATCCCGAGCGCCGCATTCAGGTCGGCGCGCATCTTCTCGACCTCGGCGCGCGCGGCCAGGTAGTGCGGGTGCCTGGCGCCGTAGCGCGCCGCTCCCTCGGCCAGCCTGGCCTCGGCCGCGGCCAGTCCCACGCGCAGGTTCTGGATCAGCGGATTGTTGGCCACGTCGGGCGAATTGGCGGCGCCCTCGCCCGCCATGCGCTCGCGCGAGGTTGCTTCGAGCGCGGCCGCCTGCGCCGCCACCAGCTGGCTCGACAGGTCGTTCAGGCGCGACAGTTCGACATCGACGCGGTTGTTGTCGAGGCTGACGATGCCCTTTTCCTGCTGGTACTTCGACAGGCGCGCCTGGGCGCTTTCGACGTTGTCGCGCAACTGTTTCGTCTGTTCGTTGAAATACGAGGCGGCCTTTTTCATCGGCTCGGTTTTCAACAGCACGCTGGCGTTCTGGTATTCCTCGGCAAAGGCGTTCGCCACCGCCGCAGAAAACGCCGGGTCGGCGCCCTTGAAGCTGATCTCGACCACGCTCGACTCGCGCGCCGGCTTGATGTCGAGCCGCCTGAGCAGCAGGTCGGCCAGCCAGTCGCGCACCGTACCCTTGCCCTCGGTCGCTTCCTGGAACTGGGCGATGACGGCGGGACTGCTCGCCAGGCGCAGCCGGTCGACCACGCGCAGGGCGACGTTCTTGCTGCTGATGATGTCGATCTGGGTCGCCATGTAGCCGGGCAGCAGTTGGCCGGGCATGGTCAGGCCGGTCAACGGATCGACGCCCTTGTAGTTCAGCAGCACCGAGGCGGTCGCCGTATAGGTCTTGCTCTGGATCAGGCTCCAGCCGAGCGCCAGCAGGATGGTCGCGCACAGGGTCGCGAGGATCAGGCGCCGCCGCGCGCGTAGCAAGGAGAGAAATTGGCGCAGGTTCATGACGGCTCCAATATGCGGGCTCCGATGCGGCTCAGAACCAGCTCTCGCGCACGGTGATCACGTCGTCGACCTGCACCGGATCGCTGGCGCGCGCTTCGAGCGTGACGGCGCGGCCGTCGGACTCGCGCCGGGTGATGCGCATGCCGCTGTCGCTGCCGCGCGGGGTCAGTCCGCCACCGGCCGAGATCGCCTGCTGCACCGTCATGCCGCGCTCGATGCGAAACGCGCCGGGCCGCTGCACTTCGCCGGTGACGTAGGCGCGCGGTGCGCGTTCAACGAAAATGATGTCGCCGCCGGCCACCTCGACATCCTTGTCGAGCTCGCCCTTGCGCACCATGTCGACGATGTCGATCGTTTCGCGTTCGGTCTTGCCGTAGCGCGTGCGTACCAGGCTGATGAGGTCGCCCCCTTCGGCGCTGACGCCGCCCGCCATCGCCAGCAGGTCGAGCACCTTGCGCCGCCCCTCGACCGGATAGCGCCCCGGCCGGTTGACCTGGCCCAGCACCGACACCTGCTGGCTCGCCAGGGTCGTGATCAGCATGTTGACCTGGGCCTGTTTCAGGTAGCCGCCCTTTTCCAGCAAATTGCCGATCTTTTTCTCGGCCGCCGCCACCGACAACCCGCCCACGGCGACCTGTCCCAGCAGCGGGAAGGTGATCGTGCCGCCTTCGCTCACGCGCGTCTCGACCGACAGGTCGGGGCTGCCATACACGGACAGGCGCACCACGTCGCCCGGACCGAGCAGTACTTCGGCCGCCGTCGCAAACCCTGCCCCGAGCACCAGCACGGCGGCGGCAATCCAGTGTCGTAGTGAAGTCATGATCGCTCCTGTCGGTGGGTCCATGTCCGAATTCACTTCAGGCCGGCAACGCCGCGGTCGAGGGCGGCGTTGTCGGGCACGGGCTGGGGCTTGGCGGCTGCGGGTGCGCCGTTCCCTGCCGCCGGCGCTGCCGGTGCTGCCACCGGCACTGCGGATGGCTGCTGGCCGGCGCCCCCCGGCGCACCTGCCGCGCCCTCCGGCCGCGCCGCCGGCGGGCTGTGGGCATCGAGCGCCAGATCCTTGTTCAGGTATTCGATCTTCGCGCCCTGGCGCAAGCGTTCGACCTCGGCCGCCGCCAGTTCCTTGTGCTTGCGGGTGACGAGAAATTGCGCGATCTGCGGCGCGGCGACCGCCAGCGGCAGCGGCGCGTCGCGCACTTCGGCCAGCGCCAGCAACATGGCGCGCTCGCCTTCGCGCACACTGAACAGCTGGCCTTTCGGCATCTCCAGCAGTTTCTTCGCCAGCCCGGCGTTGAGGTCTGCGGTGCTGCGCGTGACCTGGGAACGCCCGTACCGGATGCCGTGGGCATCGAGCCAGACCGCCACTTCCTCGAGCGAACGGGCGCCGTCGGCCGCGGCGCGCACCTCGGGCGTCAGGTCGCGCGCGGCAAGCGTGAGCTGCTCCATGCGGAACTGCTTGCGCTTGTCGAAGTAGTCGGGATGCGCCTTGTAATAGGCCTCGACCTCGCCCGGCGTCGGCGGCGCCACCTTGGCGAGCCGTTTTTGCATGTAGGCCTGGGCCACGATCAGCGAACGGGCCCGCTCGATTGCGCCCATGACTTTCGGGTCGCGGTCGAGTTTTTCGCCGACGGCGGCATGCTCGAGCAGTTCGCGGTCGATCAGCGCCTGCAGCAATTGTTTGCTGGCCTGCTGCTGGCGCGCGGCCGGTACGTTGGCGCGCTGCATTTCCTCGTTCAGTTGCAGCACCGTGATTTCTTCGCCATTCACGTTCGCCAGCGCCTGGCCCGGCCGGGCCGGCGGCGCCTTGTCGCCGCATCCCGCCAGCGCCGCCAGCAGCACGGCCACCGCGGCGGCGCGGCGGCCTGGCCTGTTTCCCGATCCTGCCTTGCGCGCGATAGTCAACATAGGTCCTCGACAATGATGAAAAGCACGGCCTGATCCCGCATCTGGCTGCGCCGTCAGGCCGCCACATCGGTAACCTGCGCCGCAAGAAAAGCCGCATACGCATGGCGCAAGCCGTCGCGCAGCGGCGTGCTGGCGCTCCACCCGAGCGCGCGCAGCTTCGATACGTCGAGCAGCTTGCGCGGCGTTCCGTCCGGCTTGCCGGCATCGAACACGATTCGTCCCTCGAAGCCGACGATCTCGCCCACCATGTGCGCCAGGTCGTGGATGCTGATGTCGACGCCGGTGCCGACGTTGATGTGCGAATGCATCGGCTCGGTGCTGGCCGCATAGGTGCCGTGCGCCAGGCCCATCACGTGGACACTGGCGGCGGCCATGTCGTCAACGTACATGAATTCGCGCATCGGCTTGCCGCTGCCCCAGATGACAACTTCGTCCGCTCCGTTTACTTTGGCGTCGTGGAAGCGCCGCACCAGGGCCGGGATCACATGGCTGTTCTGCGGGTGGTAGTTGTCGCCCGGGCCGTACAGGTTGGTGGGCATGACGCTGCGGAAATCGGTACCGTACTGGCGGTTGTAGCTCTCGCACAGCTTGATGCCCGCGATCTTGGCGACGGCGTAGGGTTCGTTGGTGGGCTCAAGTGCGCCCTCCATCAGGTAATCCTCGCGGATCGGCTGCTGCGCCAGGCGCGGGTAGATGCAAGAAGAGCCCAGGAACAGCAGGCGCGCCACGCCCGCGCGCCAGGCTTCATGCACGACATTCGCCTGCACCATCAGGTTGTCGTAGATGAATTGCGCCGGATAGGTGTTGTTGGCATGGATGCCGCCTACCCTGGCCGCGGCCAGGTAGACCTGGTCGATGCGCTCGGCGAGAAAAAAAGCGCGTACCGCCGGCTGGTCGGTCAGTTCGAGTTCGGCATGGCTACGCGTGACGATGTGGGCGTGGCCGCGGGCACGCAGGGCGCGCACGATGGCCGAGCCGACCAGGCCGCGATGACCGGCCACGTAGATACGGGGTTCTGGATGATTCAAGGTTACCTCCGACCCGGTTGTGATATCGGTTGCCATGCCCATCATCGAATGCATTGCTGTGCAAGCCTACCTGTCGTGTGACGCACATCTCTTGACGGGCATCGCCGTTTTTCAGGGAACCAAAAACGCTGTCGGATGACGTCTGAAGTGCGGCGCGCGCGAACGATCATCCTGCACCGTCCTCGGGTACGGCCGAAGCGGCGATCCGCTTGGCGCGGCCCGTTTAAGCCGCAGTTAAGCGCTTTGCTCTAAAACGCGTTCTCACGCGTCAAAATCACGCGCACTGTCTTTAAAATGATCCACAGGTCGAGCCACACCGACCAGTTGCGCAGGTAGTCGAGGTCGTACTGGATGCGCGCTTCCATGCGGTCGAGCGTGGCGGTCTCGCCGCGTAAACCGTTTACCTGAGCCCAGCCGGTGATGCCCGGTTTCACCTTGTGGCGCAGCATGTAGCCCTTGATCAGTTTCCTGTACTGCTCGTTGTGGGCGACGGCATGGGGCCGTGGACCGACGATGCTCATGCTTCCCTGCAGGACGTTGACGAACTGCGGCAATTCGTCGAGCGAGGTGCGGCGCAGGAAGCGGCCGACCGGCGTCACCCGCTCGTCGCCGCGGCGCGCCTGCACGACCTGATTGCCGTCGTCGAGCGCCCACATCGAGCGGAATTTCCAGACCATGATCTCTTCGCCGTACAGGCCGTAGCGCCGTTGGCGGAAGATGACCGGCCCCGGCGAGGTGCACTTCACGGCCACGGCGATCGTCAGCATCAGCGGCGCGAGCAGGACCAGGATGATGCTGCCGAAGACGATGTCGCTGGCGCGCTTGACCATGCTGTTCAGTCCCATGAACGGCGTCTCGCGGATGGCGATCACGGGCATGCCGCCGACGTTGTCGAAGCGCGCCTGCATCAGGTCGAACACGTAGACGTCGGGCAGGAAATACACCGAGACCGTGGTGTCCTGCAATTCGTCGATGAGGTGACGGATGCGCGGCTGGGCCGAGATCGGCTGGCTGATGAAGACCAGCTTGATGTTATTGCTGCGCACGTAGCCGATCACGTCGCCGACCCCGCCCAGCACCGAATGGCGCAGGCCCGGCGGATGGCGCACCCTGGCGCGGTCGTCGAAGAAGCCGTGCATCCCCATGAACAGGTTGGGATGGTGCTCGCAGATGGCGGCGAACTTGGCGCCGACCTCGTTGGCGCCGACCACGATGACCGAACGCACCTCGCTGCCGCGCATGGGCCGCCCCACCACGCGCCGCACCAGCAGGTGACTGGCCAGCAAGGCGGCCGGGGTGGCAAGCGCCCAGGCCAGCAGCACGCGTTCGTCGTAATAATATTTGAGGCCGCTGGCCGAGCCGAGGAAGTACAGCACGCCGATCGTCACGCACCAGCCGAACACGGTGTCGCGCGCATAGGCCAGCATGCGCCCGCTGCGCCAGGTACGGTAGGGATCGATATGCTGATAGACCGCCGACGAGATGAAAAAGGCGAGCACCATCAGCACCAGCGAATAGCCCGAAAACGGTTCGCGCCAGACGAGCGAGGACACGTACAGCGAACCCATGATGATCAGGGGGTCGAGCACGCGCTGGAAGAACGAGATGAGCGGGATGTCGTTGACCGTCATCGCATGTGACCGGCTCAGAATTGGGCGCTGGCGTTGATCGCGAGCGTATTGGCCTTGAAGTCGCCGATGCCGAGCACCGGCGAGCCGCTGCGCGATTGGTGCACCCAGGCCGCGGACAGCGTCAGCTTGCGCCGTACTGTCCAGCTTGCCTTGAGGCTGGCGGAGCGCAGCGTGTCGTCCAGGCTGCCGCTGCCGGCGAAACCGTTGCGCGGGTTGTAGTCGCGCCGCTCGTGGACGGCGTCGGCCTCGACCCGGATCTTGCCGGTGGCGTTCCAGGTAGCGCCCAGGCTGATGCCCTTGTTCAGCGTGTAGCTGACCACGGGGCTTTCCAGCGGGGCGAAATCGCGCCATACCGACGCGCGCCCGCTGAGTTTGCGGCCCGAGTCGTACAGCAGCGTGACGCGGCCGTTGGCGCCGCTCGTGCGCCCGGGGCCGAACGAGGGCTGGGTGCGCCGCGCATAGCCGGCCAGGCCCTGCAGCGTGGTCGAGCCGCCCGCCTTCCAGTCGACCCGCGCCTTGAGTTCTTCCTGCCTGAAGTCGTCGCTGAGCACGCCTGCCGCAAACGGCCGCCGGTTCGGATAGCTGCCGTCGATGCGGCGCAGCACCAGGCCGACGCTACTGCCGCTGCGCGCCAGGTAGCGCCCTTCGAGTTCGACGACCTCCTCGGTGCGGTCGTTGAAGGATTGGGCGGCCAGTTCGTAGTCGAAACGGGCGCGCGACAGCGCAGTGCGTGCCTCCCAGCGCGGATGGAGCTTCCAGGCGCCCTCGAAAAAGCTGCGCCGCTCCTTGCGCAGGTTGCGTTCGTCGCTGGGGAAATCGGTGTACGGCGCCAGCGTCTGCGCATGGGTGGCGCCGAGCTTGCCCAAGAAGCGGTTGCCGAGTTCCCAGTACCAGGTCGCCTGCAGGTCGCGGCCGTCGTAGTCGAGCTGGCGGAAATGGTCGAATTTTACTTTCGACAGCTTGGCGACCGCGAGCAGGCGCTGGCGGCGGATGCTCTTGTCGAGCACCGCGCCGAATTCGAAGGTGGTCCAGGAATCGGAGCGGCGGCCGTCGAAGGCCGGTGCGCCGTCGGGGATGCGCAGCAGGTTGTCGTCGTGCGCCCAGCCGATGCGCCCGTACAGGTCGAGCGGGGTGCCGGGAATGGCCGCGGCCGGCGTCACAATCAGGACGCCGGCCAGGAAAGCGAGCGGATGCAGACGAATTCTCGACATGTCGTTCTTTCGAAAGGCATTGCTGGACCAGCGGATGGCTGTACAGCGCGACAGTTACATTTCTGACCGCCGCCCACACGCATGAGTTCCGCCCACGCGTTTGACGCAAAGGGATAAGCGCAGCGCTGCGCGGGCTAATGTTTGTCGGGTGATGGCGGCCGCGAACGGCTGCTGGGAAGAGGTGTTGGCTGCACTGTGGCATGCAGCCGATGGCGGGACGCAAGGCGCGTCCGCCGTCGAGACTTGCCCCGGACCTGAAGACCCGGGTTTTATAGCAGTGTGAGGCTCAGTGAGACGTCAGCCCTCGCCGCGCGAGCGCGCTTCGATCTTTTCCCAGCGCTCGAGTGCGTCGAGCAGCAGGTCGTCGATCTCGGCGTAGCGGGCGTTGATGCGGCGCGCGTCGGCCGGGTTGGTCTTGTAGAAGTCGGGCGCGTTGAGCTGGGCGGTGATGGCCGACTGCTCGTCCTCGAGCGAGGCGATCAGTTTCGGCAGTTCGTCCAGTTCGCGCTGCTCCTTGTAGCTGAGCTTGACCTTTTTGGCGCCCGTGTCGGCGGGCGCTTCGGCAGCCTTGGCCGGCGCCTGTTTGGCGGCCGGGGCCGACGGCTGGGGCGCTTGTGCCTTGACGCGTTCCCAGTCGCTGTAGCCGCCCACGTATTCGCGCCACTGGCCCTGGCCTTCGGCGACGATCACCTGGGTCACGACGTTGTCGAGGAAGGTGCGGTCGTGGCTGACGAGGAAGACGGTGCCGGTGTAGTCTTCGAGCAGTTCTTCGAGCAGTTCCAGGGTATCGATGTCGAGGTCGTTGGTCGGTTCGTCGAGCACCAGGCAGTTGGCCGGCTTGGCGAACAGGCGCGCCAGCAGCAGGCGGTTGCGCTCGCCACCCGAGAGCGACTTGACCGGCGAACGGGCCCGTTCCGGTGCGAACAGAAAGTCGTTCAGGTACGTCATCACGTGCTTGCGCTGGCCGTTGACTTCGACCCAGTCGCTGCCCGGGGCGATAGTGTCGGCCAGGCTCGCCTCTTCGTTGAGCTGGGTGCGCATCTGGTCGAAGTACGCCACGTTAAGCTTGGTGCCCAGGCGCGTGGTGCCGCTGTCGGCCGTTTCTTCGCCGAGGATCATTTTCAGCAGCGTGGTCTTGCCGGCGCCGTTCGGGCCGATCAGGCCGACCTTGTCGCCACGCAGGATCGTGCCGGTGAAGTTCGACACGATGACTTTTTCGCCGTAAGCCTTCGAGACGTTTTCGAGTTCGGCAACGATCTTGCCGGAACGCTCGCCCATGCCGACGTCGAGCTTGATCTGGCCCTGCGTGTCGCGCCGTGCCGCGCGTTGCAGGCGCAGCGCTTCCAGGCGGCGCACGCGGCCTTCGTCGCGCGTGCGGCGCGCCTGCACGCCCTTGCGGATCCAGACTTCTTCCTGGGCCAGGAACTTGTCGAACTTGGCGTTCTCGACTTCTTCGTTGGCCAGCAGTTCGCGCTTGCGTTCCTGGTAGGTCGAGAAATTGCCGGGGAAGGACAGCAGCTTGCCGCGGTCGAGTTCGATGATGCGGGTGGCGACGTTGTCGAGGAAGCTGCGGTCGTGGGTAATGAACAGGACCGAACCGCGGAAGTCGCGCAGCAAGCCTTCGAGCCACATGATCGATTTGAAATCGAGATGGTTGGTCGGTTCGTCGAGCAGCAGCACGTCCGGCGCCGACACCAGCGCCACGGCCAGCGCGACGCGCTTTTGCATACCGCCGGACAGCGTGCCCATCTTCGCATCGGCCTTCAGGCCGAGGCGGTCGAGCGTGGTATCGACCTTGTTGCTCAGGTTCCAGCCATCGGTGGCGTCGAGCTTGACCTGGATGACGTGCATGCGCTCCATCAGCGCATCGTCGTCGCCCTGGCCGAACTGGCCGGTCAGGGCTTCGTATTCGGCCAGCATGCCTTGCAGTTCGCCCATGCCGGCGGCGACGGCGTCGAACACGGTCGATTCCGGATCGAAGGTCGGTTCCTGTTCAACATAGGCGATTTTGAGGCCCTGCTGCATGACCAGCAAGCCGTCGTCGAGCTTGAAGCGCCCGGCGATCGTTTTCAGCAGTGACGACTTGCCGGTGCCGTTACGCCCGATCAGGCCGACGCGTTCGCCGGTTTCGAGGGAAAAGTCCGCGTGATCGAGCAGCGCGACGTGACCGAACGCGAGTTGCGCGGACGAGAGGGAAATGACAGCCATAATCTTGTGAGAAAGCCACCCGCGGTGGTCTCACGAAGGTCGTTGAGAGGACGCGGCACGGCGGAAGAAGGTGAAAGAAGCCGCCATTGTACCGATTGCGGCGGCGACACTTCCAATAGTCTTCCAAATTAGCTGCTTTCGTCGGCTATAATTGCACTCGGTTCACGATACCGGCCTGCCATGCAGGGCCCGCTCGCCGAACCGCAGGGTGCCGCCAGCGGCGGCACCAGCGTCCTCCCCGTAGCACAATGGATAGTGCACATGCCTCCTAAGCGTGGGATACTGGTTCGATTCCAGTCGGGGGGACCACCCGATTTCGTACAGGTCGTGTAATTACCAGCAATTCCCTTCCACGTTTCCGCACGTCGGTCACCACGTTCTTAGCACAGCCGACACGTTCCACCGTTGCCCGCGCAATGCTTCTCCAGAGCGATAGCCGCGAGCTTTACTTTCTGGCGGCACTGCTGACACAGCGGTTTGGCGCAAGCGCTACAAATTCACCAAAAGCCGCGCCGCGCTTCCTGGCGCAAGGCCGTACAGGATCACACATTCTCACACTGTTCCATATCCACCACGAAACTTCCGTGACGGGTGCCCGTCGTTCATCATATTTCGAGAAAATGTTGCAAATATGAATATATACTTGCCGGCATTTCTTATTACTTCTTACAAAAATGAAAATGATGATCGGGAGCGCCCTGCGCGCTCCGTTGGGCGCGTGGGCGCTGGCGACTGCCTTGCTGCTTGCCGGCTGTGGCGGCGGTGGCGGTGGCGATAGTGGCGGTTCGGCGGCCCCGATTTCCGGAAACCGTGCACCTGCCGGTGGGCTGGCACTGTCCGGAGTTTTGGTATCGGCAGCGGGCGTAGCCGACGCCGGCACCTTCACGGGTTCGGATGTGAAATTCGATGCCAGCAGCAGCACCGATCCGGACGGCGACAAGCTGTCGTTCAACTGGACCCTGGTCTCCAAGCCCGGCGGCAGCAGCGTGACGGTCCAGAACACAAGCGCGGAACTGGTCATCAAACCCGATGTCGCCGGCACCTATGTCGTCAGCGTGCGCATCAGCGACGGCAAGGGCGCCACGGCCGACAAACAGGCATCGATCGTCGTGTCCGCGAATGCCGCGCCGGTCGGCTCGGTTGCCGTCAGCGCGCACTATACGGACACGCCGAGCGTTGCGGCGACCACCAATGTGACGGTCGGCGCTACCATTCTGCTCGACGGCAGCAACAGCCGCGATGCCGACGGCGACGCCGTCGCCACGTCCTGGGACATCATCGAAAGTCCGGCCGGCAGCCGCGCTGCCCTGGTCATCGACGGCAGGATGGCGCGCCTGAGTACCGATCTGGCCGGCGTCTACAAGGTACGTGCGCGTGCGACCGATCCGCATGGCGCCTATAGCGAAGCCGTGTATCCCTTCCAGGCCGTCGGCACCACCCCGACCGTGGTGGCGGTGGCTTCGATCGACAATGGTCCGCTCAACGGCGGCAGCAGCACGATCGACGGCACGATTGGCTACAGGATTTCGCTCAGCGGCGCCGGCAGCAGCAATCCGGACGGCGTGGCGCTGACCTATGCCTGGACGCTGGTGTCGAAGCCGCTCGCCAGTACCGCCGCGCTCGACAGCACCACCGGTGCCTTCTCGCAGCTCACTCCCGACGCGCTGGGCGACTACGTCGTGCGCCTGGTCGCAACGGCGCCGTCCGGCATTGCCAGCAGCTATACCACCACGGTCTCGGTCAAGAACCGCCGTCCGGTGGCGGCGATCGCCACGAATGCCGTTCCGATCGCCCTGCCGAGCGGGCCGACCCTGCGCCTGCCCGCGAATACGGTCGTGACCCTGCGCGGTACCGGCAGCACCGACGCCGACGGCGACGCCCTCACCTATGCCTGGACCCTGCAGTCGAAGCCGACGGGCAGCGGCGCCAGCCTGTCGGCTTCGAACCTGCCGACCGTCCAGCTGACCACCGATCAGAGCGGCTCCTACGTGGTGCTCCTGCGCGTGACCGATACGACCGGCGCCTATTCCGAGCAGATCCTGACCGTGGCCAGCGGGAATGCCGCGCCGGTGGCGGTGGTCGACAAGAGCCGCATGTCGGTACTGGCGGGGGCGCCGAGCAGCGCCAGCGCGGGCTTCAGCTACGACGACGATGGCGACACCCTCAGCTACAGCTGGGCGCTCGACGCCAAACCGGCCGCATCGACGGCGACGATCAGTTCGTCGGGCGCGCAACTCTCCTTCACGCCCGATATCGCCGGCACCTATGTTGCTTCGGTCACCGTCAGCGACGGCAAGGCCAGCGGCATTGCCTACGTCACGATCAAGGCGCTATCGGCGACCACGACGACGACCAGCCTGCCGTTCGCACCGCTGATCACGCGCTACAGCCGCGGCCTCGACCGCCTGGTGCTGGTGTCGGCCGCACCCAACCTGCTGAGCATTGTCGATCCGTTCAGCGGTACGCTGCGCCAGGTGCCGTTGCCCGCCACCGTCAAGTCCATGCAGCTGAGTCCCGACGGCAAGCTGGCGGCGGTACTGCACGAAGGCGTGGTCAGCCTGGTCGACGTCGACAGCGCGACCCTGGTGCGCTCGAGCGCGACCGGCGATTCGCAGACCGAAGCCTTCGTGACCAACAACGCGCTGATCTACCTGGCGGGCCAGACCGGCGGCCAGTGGACCAGCAAGACGGTGAGCGTAATCAACGGCAAGACCGGCGCCGACCTGACCGACACGCTTGGCCGTCCCCAGGGATGGAGCTTCTACGGCACCATGCAGGGCACTTATTCCGGGATCAAGCGCCGCGCTTTCGTCGTGTCGGACGGCTTGTCGCCGGTCGACATCGATTATTTCTCGCTCGATGCCAACGGTGCGGTGACCGAGGTCGGCGAATCGCCCTACCACGGCGACTATTCCATGCCCGCGCCGCTGTTCCTGAGCGCCGACGAAGAGCTGCTGTTCACCAGCGCCGGCACGTATTTCCGCACCGATAACCTGCGCTATGTCGGCAAGCTGAACCTGACGGGCATCGTCGCGCTGAGCCACTCGGCCGGCGCCGACGAAGCAATCGCGGTTGCTTCGAACTGGGAATACGACTTTTCGGTAAGCTATCCCTACCTGCGTGTCCATACCTATGAGTCGAGCTACCACCGCTTCACCGGACCGTTGCTGTTCGCGGATACCAGGATCGCCCTGCCTGTCATCGGCGGCAGCCAGAGTTACGGTACGGCGATTTTCCACAGCGCCAACGACAACCACGTCGCCGTCGTGCAAACGGGTGGCGCGAAGTCGAATACAGCCGGTCTGAAGTATTACGTGGTCACGCGCTGACCCGTTGCTCCGCCGCCCGGGCCACGCGCCCGGGTGCGCGGGCTTTTTTTCATCCACGCTATCATCGCCATTCCCGAGCCTGTCTGGAGTACGCGATGTTCGAGTTCATTACCGAGTTCCTGGAAAAGAGCGGCTACCTGGGCGTGTTCGCGCTGATGGCGCTGGAGAATATCTTTCCGCCGATTCCATCCGAAATGATCATGCCCTTTGCCGGCTTCGTCGTCGCGCGCGGCGACCTGAACCTGGTGGGCGTGCTGCTGGCCGGCACCGCCGGTTCGGTCGCGGGCGCGCTGCCCTGGTATTACGCGGCCAAGGTGTATGGCTGCGAGCGCCTGAAGCGCATCGCCGGCGGCAGCCACGCGCGCTGGCTGACAGTCACGTCCGAGGATATCGACCAGGCCCTGGAATCGTTCCGCAAGCACGGACGCAAGGCGGTGCTGTTCGGGCGCCTGATTCCCGCCGTGCGCACGCTGATTTCGGTCCCGGCGGGCCTGGGCAAGATGTCGCTGGAGCAGTTTTTGCTGTACTCGAGCATCGGCTCGCTGGCCTGGACCGGCTTGCTGACGGCGGCCGGTTTCCTGCTCGAGAATAATTACAAGGAAGTGGCGACCTATGTCGACCCGGTGTCGAAAGCCGTCCTCGGCGCCATGCTGGCCTGGTACCTGTACCGCGTGATCACCTGGCGCAAACCGGCCCAGGCCGACAAGCGCAAGAAGGAAGCCGAGACGAACTGAAGGCCGGCCCTCAGCTGCCGCGTTTCAGGGCAGCCGCCTGGGCAGCAACCGCCGCGCGCGCCGCGTGCAAGGCTTGCGCCACCGTTGCCGCATCAAGGACCGCTTCGGTCCGTGCCAGCCCGGTCGCCGCGCGGCGCAGGCCGAGCATGACGCATCCTTCGCGCAACCGGCGCAGCCGTTCCAGCGCCGCGCCCGTATCGCCTGCCGCCAGGGCGGCGTCGATGGCTGTGCCCGCCTCCAGCAGTTGCCGCTCCAGCCCGCCCAGGTAGAGCGCCAGGCGCGCCGCGTCGATGCCGAGGCGGCGCAGGCTGGCCGCCGGCGTGTCGTCGTCGTCGAGCGCCATCAGGTGCGGGCGCAAGCCTTCGATCCGAAACGGTTTCGTGACGTAGCCGGTGGCGCCCAGCGCCGCGGCCGCGCCGATGGTCTCAGGGTCATTGGCCGCCGACACCAGCACGAACGGCAGGCCGGCCAGCCCGGGCGCGGCGCGCACCCGCGCCAGCAGCTCGGCACCCGACAGGCCGGGCATGCGCAGGTCGCAAAAGACGATCGCAGGATGCACTCCCGCCTGCAGCTGGCGCCAGGCGTCGGCGCCATCCTCGGCTTCCAGGATGTCGTAGTTGCCGCAGTTGTCGACCAGATGCATCAACATCATGCGCGACACCACGTCATCGTCCACCACCAGCACTTTCATCGCCGCCATTGTCATCTTCGGTAAGTCGTTGCCCTGAAGAATATTATAGGACGCTTGCCCGGATCAGGCCGCAAGCCGTTCAAACGTGTCGAGGGTGGTATCCAGGCGCGGCAGCGCGGCGGCCAGTTCCGCCAGCCGGCCGCGGTCGAGCGCCGCCTCGAGGCCCGCGCACAAGTCGGCCAGTTCAGACGCACCCAGGTGCGCGGCGCTACCGCGCAGTCCGTGCAGCACGCGCGCGCAGGCTTCGCTGTCGCCCGCGTCCAGGGCCGCGCGCAGTTCGGCGCGGCGCCGCGGCAGGTCGGCGGCAAAGGCCGCGCGCATGCGCGCCTGCAGGCCCAAAGCCGGAGCCGGAGCCGCCGGCACGGGCGCGCTGTCCGCGTCCGCCACGCCGAACATAACATCCAGTTCAGCCGTGGTCGGTACAGCAGTGGACCCTGCGACAGGCAGCGACAACTGCATCGGCGGCAGCACAATGCCACGCTGCAGCTGGCGCTCGATCGCGCGGCCCAGTTGATGGTGCAGCGCCGCTTCGTCGATCGGCTTGGCCAGGAAGCCGTCCATGCCGCAGGCGAGGTAGCGGTCGCGGTCCTCGTCGCTGGCGTTGGCGGTGAGCGCGACGATCATCACGTGCTGGTCGAGCACCGGCGCGTCGAGCGTGCCGCCGGCGCGGATCAGGCGCGTGGCGGTGGCGCCGTCGATCTCGGGCATGCGCCCGTCCATCAGCACGATGTCGAAACGGGTGCGCGCGCAGGCGGCCACCGCCAGCGCGCCGTTCTCGACCACCTCGATCCGGTGGCCCATCTCCTCGACCATCATGCGCGCGATGATCTGGTTGGTGGCGAAGTCCTCGGCGCACAGCACGCGCAGGCGGTGGGTGTGCGGCGTGCACGGCGCATGCGCTACCGTCGGCGGCTCGATCCCGTCGGGCAGCGGCAGCACGAAGCTGAAGGTGCTGCCCTCGCCCTCCGTGCTGGTGACGCCGATGTGCCCGCCCATCAGCTCGACCAGCTGGCGGCAGATCGCCAGCCCGAGGCCGGTGCCGCCATAGCGGCGCGTGGTGGTGGTGTCGGCCTGTTCGAATTTCTGGAACAGGCGCGGCAAGGCACTGGACGTGATACCGATTCCGGTATCTTGCACCGAAAAACGTATCATGTTCTGGGCATCAAGCGTCTGGTCTTCGGGCCGGCGCTCGACGCGCAGCGTGACCTGCCCGCTTGGGGTAAATTTAAAGGCATTCCCGAGCAGGTTGATCAGCACCTGGCGCAGGCGCGTCGGGTCGCCCACCACGAAGCGCGGCAAGTCGTCGGCCAGGTCGATCGCGAAGCCGACGCTGTGCGCGGCGGCCTGCTCGCCGAACAGGCCGACCACGTTATTGATCGCGGCGTCGAGCGCGAAGTCGATGTTTTCGATGGTGAGCTTGCCGGCCTCGATCTTGGAAAAATCGAGCAGGTCGTTGATGATCGCCAGCAGCGACTGGGCGTTGGCCTGGCCGCGCGCGATCTGTTCGCGCGTGCTCTCGCGCACGCCGCCGTCGCGCAGCGCGAAGCCGAGCATGCCGATCACGCCGGCCAGCGGCGTACGCATTTCGTGGCTCATGTTGGCCAGGAATTCGGATTTCTGGCGCGCCGCATCCTCGGCGCGCTGCTTGGCCAGTTGCAGGCGCTGCTCGTTGTCGTACAGGGCGCGGTTGGCCGCAGCCAGCTCGTCGGTGTTGCGGCGCACCGCCCGTTCGCTCTGGCGCAGTTCTTCGGTCTGGCGCTCGAGCAGGCGGTTCTGCAGGGCGATCTCCTCGGTGCGCGCATCGACCTGGCGCTCCAGGCGCAGCTTCTGGCGCGACAGGCCACGCACGCGCAGCGCATAGCCGGCATAGCAGGCGCCCAGGAACAGGCACACCGCGCCGCCGCGGAACCACCAGGTGCCCCACACCGGCGGCTCGATGGTGATGGCCAGCGTGGCCGGCGTCTCGCTCCAGACGCCGTCCTTGTTGGCGGCGCGCACCCGGAACACGTACTGGCCCGGATCGAGGTTGGTGTAGGTGGCGAAACGCTTGTCGGCGTCGGCGTTGACCCAGCCCTGGTCGAAGCCGTCGAGTTTATAGGCGAAGCGGTTGCGCTTCGGCGCGGCGTAGTGCAGGGCCGAGAACTCGAGCGAGAACACCGAATGGCTCGCGGACAGCGTGATCGCACGCGCACTTTCCACGGGTCCGTTCAACAGGCCCGGATAGGCCTGCTGCACCGGCCGGTTGAAGACCTGGATGCCGGTGATCACCGCACGCGGCGCGCTGACGTTGTGGCGCAGTCCCTTCGGATCGAAGGCGGTGATCCCGTTGAAGCCGCCGAAGTACAGGGTGCCGTCGGGCGCGCGCACGGCCGCGCTGTCGAAATAGGCGCCGTCGATGGTGCCGTCGGCGGCGGTATAGCTGCGCCAGACGTTGGCGGCCGGGTCGAAGCGCGACAACCCATTGTTGGTGCTGATCCAGATGATGCCGTCGCGGTCTTCCAGGATCGCCGCCACCGGATCGTCGACCAGGCCCTCGCGCGTGGTGTAGCGCACGAAGCTGACCGAGCCGTCGGCGGCGGTCACCATCTTGTTCAGGCCGACCGCGGTGCCGACCCAGATGTTGCCGTGGCGGTCTTCCAGCAGCGCGTGGACTTCGTCGTGGCTGATGCTGGCGGCATTATAGGGATCGTGGCGGAAGTGGCGGAAGCGTTTATTGGCGCGGTCGAGCAGGTCGAGGCCGTTGAAGCTGCCGACCCAGAGCCGGCCGCGCCGGTCTTCCAGCACCGGGCGCACGCTGTTGTCCGACAGGCTGGCCTGGCGGTTCGGATCGTGGCGCCAGGATTCGAGCGCACCGCTGCGCGGCTCCATCCGGTGCAGGCCGCCGCGTGTGGAAATCCAGACCGCGCCGTCGCGCCCGAGCGTCAGTGCGCGCACGTTGTTGGCGTTGACGTCGCCCGGCACCAGCACCCGCCGCGTGAAGCGATTTTTCTCGACGTCGAAACGGGTGATGCCGGTACGCCCGCCGATCCAGACGATGCCGTCGTGGTCGCGCACGACGGCGTTCACGGACGAGTCGATCAGGCTGTTCGGGTTGCCGGGCTGGTGGCGCCAGGCGCGGTAGGCCTCGGGACCGGCTTTGGCCGGATCGTACAGTTGCAGGGTGCTGGCGCTGGCCAGCCAGAGCCGCCCGCCGCCGTCGTTGTCGAGGCCGCGCACGCGGTTGTCCGCGGGGATGCCGGGGCCGTCGTGTTCGCGCAGGATGCGGGCGAAGCCGCCGCTGCCGAGGTCGACGTGCGAGACGCCGCCATACCAGGTGCCGACCCAGAAGGTACCGACGCGGTCGCGAAACAGCGAAGAGATGTGGTCGTCCGCCAGGCTGTGCCTGTCGGTGACGACGTGGCGCTTGGCCTCGAAGCGGTCGTGCGCCGCGTCCCAGCGGTACAGGCCGTCGTCGTGGCCACCGGCCCAGAGCCCGCCCTTGCCGTCGTCATACAGGACCGAGATCCAGACTTGCGGGATGCCGTCGGTGGCGCCATAGCGTTTTGACGGCGCGCCCGCCGCCAGCGGCATGCGCTCGAGCCCGCCCAGCAGGCCGATCCAGAGGTTGTCGGCCGCGTCCGCCAGCAGCGCCTGCACCGCCTGGCGCCCACGGGTGGCCAGCGAGTGGTGTTCGAAGCGGCGTTCGGCGGGGTCGAAACTGTCGACGCCGGCGCTGGTGCCGATCCAGAGGCGGCCGCGCCGGTCCAGGGCCAGTGCATTGACGTCGTCGCTGGACAGGCTGTCCGGATCGCCCGCGGCATGGTGCCAGGTCGTGAAATGCCCGCTGGCGATGTCGAAATGCTGCAGGCCGTCGGCGGTGGCCAGCCACAGGCCATCCTTGCCGTCCTCGACGATGGCGCGCACGTGGCGGTTGCCGTTGCCGCGCCGGGCCGGCTCGTCCGGCAGGTAATGGCGGAAGGCCTGGGCGGTGGCGTCGTACAGGTCGAGGCCGCCGTCGGTGCCGATCCACAGCCGCCCCTTTTTGTCCACATGCAGCACGCGCACCCAGTTATTGCCGATCGTGGCCGGGTCGCCGACGGCGTTGCGGAAATTGACGAAGCGGTAGCCGTCGAAACGCGACAGGCCGTACTGGGTGCCGAACCACATGAAGCCGTCGCGGTCCTGCGCCATCGCCAGCACCGATTCCTGGGCCAGGCCATCCTCGACGCTGAGGTGCTCGAAGCGCAGGGTCGGCGCCGGCGCGGCCCAGGCGGGCACGCCGCAGCAGACGGCCAGCAGCAGCGCCAGTAGCGTCCTCAGGAAGCGGGCAACGAAGGAAGGGGGTGTCGTTTGTAGATCCACCCCGGCAGCTTATCAAACAAAACAAAGCCTCAAGGCAATTATTGCCCTTCTGGCCAGGCTTAATCGCCTTTCGCCACCCCTTCGCGTCGCGGATCCGCACCACCGAACCAGTAGGGCTCGCCGTGGATCGGCAGGCGCATGATGCCGTGCAGGCCGGAATTCTGTTCGCTCTGGCGCACGGCATGGCCCTTCGCTTTCAGCGCGTCGACGGTCGATTGCGGGAAGCGCCCCGCTTCCAGTTCGGTCGGACCGTTACGGCTGCCGAAGTTGGGCAAGGCGATCGCCTGCTGCACGTTCAAGCCCCAGTCGAGCGTTCCGACCAGCACCTTGGCGACGTAGTTGATGATCGCCGGCCCGCCGGGCGAGCCGACCGCCAGCACCAGTTGCCCGCTCTTCTTGTCGAACACGACCGTGGGCGACATGGCGCTGCGCGGACGCTTGCCCGGCTCGACGCGGTTCGCGATCGGGCCGTTGGCATCCTTCGAATCGAAGGAGAAATCGGTCAACTGGTTGTTCAGGATGAAGCCGTCGACCATCTGGCGCGAGCCGAAGGCGTCTTCGACCGTCGTCGTCATCGACAGGCCGGCGCCGTGGCTGTCGACCACCACCAGGTGCGAGGTCGATGGCGTTTCGATGGCGTTATCCGTGCCCCAGGCCACGTCGAGTCCGAGCGGATTGCCGGCCGGCGCTTCGCCCATCGAGCGCTCGCCGACCAGGGCCGCGCGTTTGGCCAGATAGGCCTTGTCGATCAGCGCCGGCAAGCCGCGCCCCGGCAGCGGGACGAAATCGGTGTCGGCGGCGTAGCGGTTGCGGTCGGCATAGGCCAGGCGCCCTACTTCCGAGAACAGGTGCACGGCATCCGGTCCAGGCACGCCATCGGTTGGCGCCAGTTTCGCCATGTCGCGCGTTTCGAACATGCCCAGCATCTGGGCCACGGCGATGCCGCCCGAGGACGGCGGCGGCATGCCGCACACGGTGTAGACGCGGTAGTCGCTGCAGACCGGCTCGCGCACCTTGGGGCGGTAGTCGGCGATGTCCTTCGCCGTCAACAGGCCCGGATTGGTCGGGTGCGCCTTGACCTTGGCGGCGATGTCGCGCGCGATATGGCCTTTATAAAAGGCGTCGGCGCCGCCGGCGGCGATCTCGCGCAGGGTTTTGGCCAAGGCCGGGTTCTTCAGCATGTGCCCGACCGGCCATGGCTGGCCTTTGGCATCGTAGAAATAGGCCAGGGCCGCCGGGTCCTTGCGGATGTGCGCGTCCCAGGTCAGCAAGCCGTTCAGGCGCGGGCTGACCGCGAAGCCGCGCTCGGACAGCCGGATCGCCGGCGCGAACAGGGTTTTCCATGGCAGCTTGCCGTGCTGCTTGTGGGCCAGTTCGAGCATGCGCAGCACGCCCGGGGCGCCGACCGAACGGCCGCCGACCACGCCGGTCGTGCGCGACACCGCGGTGCCGTCCGGGTTCTGGAACAGGTGTTCGTTTGCCGCCTTCGGCGCCGTCTCGCGGCCATCGAAGGCTTGCACCTTCTTGCCGTCGTAATGCACCAGGAAGGCGCCGCCGCCGATGCCCGAACTTTGCGGCTCGACCAGGGTCAGTACCAGCTGGGTGGCGATGGCGGCGTCGATCGCCGTACCGCCCTGTTTCAGCATCTCGTAGCCTGCTTCGACCGCCAGCGGATTGGCGGCGGCCACCATGTACTTGCGTGCGGCCCAGCCGGCTTTTTCGGTATAGCCGGTGGCGATCTCAGGGGCGCGCTGGGCGGTATCCTGGCCGACCTTCTGGGCCAGTGCCGGCTGGACAGCGCACACCAGCAGGGCTGCGGCGCAGGCGAACGTCTTCAACTTGATCATCGTTTCTCCAAAAGCAAAACGGGCATGCGACCCAGGTCGCATGCCCGATACCGTTGGCATCCTACATCAAATTGTCAGATGGCTCTGGAACCGCGGAAAACCTACTGCGCGTTGGCCTGGCGGCCTGCGATGCTCACCGTACTTCCATACGGCTCCGCTTCTCGGCCACCATGCCTGCCGCTCGCTACGGTTTTGCGCGGTTCCCGTTATTTTGGCTGCATGCGGATCGCGCCATCCAGGCGGATCGTTTCGCCGTTGAGCATCACGTTTTCGATGATCGCCTTGGCCAGGTGGGCGTATTCCTTCGGCATGCCGAGGCGCGGCGGGAACGGGACCATCTTACCGAGCGAATCGCGCACTTCCTGCGGCATGCCCATCAGCATCGGCGTCTCGAAGATGCCCGGGGCGATGGTCATCACGCGGATGCCGCTGCGCGCCAGGTCGCGCGCCATCGGCAGCGTCATGCCGGCCACGGCTGCTTTCGAGGAACCGTAGGCCGCCTGGCCGATCTGGCCGTCGAAGGCGGCCACCGAGGCGGTATTGATAATGATGCCACGCTCGCCGTACTCGGCTCCCTCGGTATTGCCCATCGCTTCGGCCGCCAGGCGCGACATGTTGAAGGTGCCGACCAGGTTGATGTTGACGGCGCGCTGGAACACGTCCAGCGGATGCGGACCGTCCTTGCCGACGGTTTTCACGGCCGGCGCGACGCCGGCGCAATTGACCAGGCCGCGCAGCGTGCCCATGGCCACGGCGGCGGCCACGACCGCCTGGCCGTCGGCCTCGGACGTCACGTCGCACTTGACGAACTGGCCGCCCAGTTCCGTTGCCAGCGCGGTGCCGGCCTCGACCTGCACGTCGGCGATGACGACCTTGCCGCCCGCTTCCGTAATCATGCGCGCAGTTGCCGCTCCCAGGCCCGACGCGCCGCCGGTGATGATGAACACATTGTTCTGAATTTGCATGGTTTTCCCTTTTCGCTTTGTCCGGTCGTTTTGACGTTTACGTTAACGTCAACCTGGAGATTGTAGCGAATTTTTGGATGGAAAAACCACGTTTGTCGTAAAAGCGTAGAGCCGTGCCGGTCAAGTTACATGTCATGTCGAGAACGATGCGCAAACGCGTAAGGTGGGCGGCTCTACTCGTCAGTTTGCGGACCAGCGGCATATGCGCTGCCCACGCGTTCAGCCAGCGGGCGATCGGTCGCGAAGTTTCAAGGTGTGGTTGAACGCGTGGGCGGCATCCACGCAGCGAACTTGCACACATTCGCGTTTAGCCGCCCACCTTACGGGTCTGATCATTCTTTCCCGGGAAACTTGGTTTAACTGACGGGCATCCGGCTCAAAAGCACTGCATCGTATTGCCGCTGCGCGTGCACAGCCGCCCCTGGCTGCTGACGGCCGCGTTGCCGGCGCCGGTGTTATACGTCGTCCCCGTCGTATCGGTGCAGGTCCCGCCCAGGCAGCCGTTGATCTGCGCCGGACCGGGCACGATCGCGGTCGGCTGGGCGGGCGGCCGTGCCGCCAGCGGTGGCGCGCCCGGCACGACCGCGGGCACGACGTCGACCCGTTGCGGCGCCGAGCGGCGGGCGCTGCGGTTGGTTGCTCGCTTCTGCTCCTTGGCTTTGTCGGCCCTGGCCGGAGCTGCCGGCTGCGGCGCCGGACGGGCCGAAGGGTCGACCTCGAGCGCGCGGCCGGTTGGCGCGGCGCCGGCTTTTTCTTCCTGCGCCTGCGGGGTCCGTTCCGGCTGGGCGCCCGGCTCGGATTTCAGCGGCTGCGGAGGCAGCACCGGGCCATAGCTGGGTCCCGTGGGCGCCGGGACTGGCGTGGTCTGGGGCGCCTGCGTCTGGGACTGCCCTGCCGCCGTGCTGGCCGCCAGTGCCACCAGCAGGGCCAGGGCGATCTGGACGGCGCGTAGCGGCTTCGAATGTTTTGCGTGCTTCATGTTCGCCTCCATTGGCGGCTGATTCATGCAACCATTATCTGCCGCCGCGGCCGCGCATGGCGCGCGCTTTCGTCCGCTGGCAGCCATCGTTGCCGTGTCATGTTTGCGTCAGCTTTCCGGGTTAGCCTAGGTATTCGATACGCCCGCCGAGGCGTAAAACAACATTGGAGACGGCAATGCAGACGGTCCAGGAACTCTACGAAGCCAGGCGCGGCAGCGCCCTCGATGCGCTGGCACACCTGCGCGACGACGACATGATCATCGTGCCGACCGGCGTCGGCGAACCGCCCACCCTGCTCACGGCGCTGTCGAACGAGCGCACGCGCTGGCGCAACGTGCGCGTGGCGCAGATCCTGGCGATGCGCAAGTACGGCTATTTTGAGCAGGACACGGCGCAGCACGTGCGCCACGCCGCCCTCTTCTTCGGCGGCGCTTCGCGCGCCAGCGGCCAGGGCGGCTGGTGCGATTTCATCCCGAACTATTTTTCCGAGATCCCTACCCTGATCGAGCGCGGACTGATGCCGGCCGACGTGGTCTTCGCGATGGCCTCCAGCATGAACGCGCAAGGTTATTTTGCACTGAGCCTGGGCGCCGACTACACCATGGCGGCGCTGGCCAAGGCGCGCGCGGTGGTGCTGGAGGTCAATCCGAATGTGCCCTTCGCCCACGGCAACTGCCACGTCCACATTTCGCAGGTCACGCACCTGGTCGAGAGCAGGGAGCCGATCCTCGAAGTGGGGCTCCCGACTATCGGTCCGGTGCAGGAAGCGATCGGCAAATACGTGGCCGACATGATCGAAGACGGGTCGACCCTGCAGATCGGCTACGGCGGCATTCCGGATGCGGTGGTGATGCAGCTGACCCATAAACACGACCTCGGCGTACACACCGAAATGATCGGCGACGGCATCCTGACGCTGGTCGAATGCGGGGCGGTGACGAACCGGCGCAAGACCCTGCTGCCGGGGAAGATGGTGGCGACCTTCGCGCTCGGCTCGCGCCGCCTGTACGACTTCATGCACCACAATCCGATGCTCGAAATGCACCCGTCGAATTTTACGAATGACCCGTATATCGCCGGACAAAACGACAAGCTCGTCTCGATCAACGCCAGCCTGCAGGTCGACCTGCTCGGGCAATGCGGCAGCGAAAGCATCGCCCATCTGCCCTATTCCGGCACCGGCGGCCAGGTCGATTTCGTGCGCGCGGCCAACCGTTCGCGTGGCGGCAAGTCCTTCATCGTGCTGCCCTCGACCGCCAAGGAAGGCACGATTTCGCGCATCGTGCCGACGCTCACGCCCGGCACCCACGCCACCACCAGCAAGAACGACGTCAACTACGTCGTCACCGAATACGGCGTGGCCCAGCTGCGCGGCAAATCGGCCAAGGAGCGGGCCCAGGCACTGATCGCCATCGCCCATCCGGATTTTCGCGCCGAATTGCGGGCCGAGGCGAACCGGATGTGCGTGTTCTGATCGCCTGCGCCAGCGGGCAATTGGTGATGTTCGGAAACGCGCGGCAGGCGCCGGTGTTGCATGCCATGATGACCTCCTCAGCAGGCTTGAATACAGGAGGAAAGATGAGCAACAGCATCAAGATCGAAGAACATGACCATCTGCGCGGCAAGCGCGATGCCGAGGTCGTCCTCGTCGAATACGGCGATTTCCAGTGCCCTTATTGCGCCCGCGCGCATGCCGCGCTCACCGAACTGATGCGCCAGCATGGCGGACGCGTGGCCCTGGTCTATCGCCACCTGCCGCTGGTCGACCTGCACCCGTTCGCCTTCGCCGCGGCAGAAGCGGCCGAGGCGGCCGGCGCCCAGGGCAAGTTCTGGGAAATGCACGACGCGCTGTTCGAGAACCAGGGCATGTTCGACGAAGATGCCTTGCCGGCGGTAGCGTCGAGCCTGGGCCTGGATGCGCAGCGTTTTGCGCGCGAGCTCGACGAAGGCAAGCACGCCGGCCGGGTCGAGGCGGATGCCGAAGGCGGCCGCGCGCTGGGAGCGCATGGCACGCCGACCTTCTTCATCAATGGCGAGCGTTATCACGGGGATTCGGATCATGCGTCGCTGGCGGCGGCGCTCAAGGAAGCGCTGGGAGGTGCTTGAGGCTGCCTTGATGTTGTTCACTGACGGCTGGGCGCCGCAGTCTGCGCCATGTGAACATCGTTGCCGGTGATGCAGGCCACGTTCCACAATGAAGGCGCTGGCGCACGAGCGGTGAGACTGCGTGGGCACGAGTGCCCACCCTACCCGGTCTGGGCTCCCGAGCCAACGCGTCTGCGACCTTCGAACAACGTTGCCGATAATGAATGAGCCGATGTTCGAGCGGTGTACGCGTGGGCTCGGGGAGCCCACCCTACGGTGCACAGCGGCTATCAGCAATGGCAGCAGCCGCTGGTGTGCATCGAACAGCCTTCAATGCCGCTCACGCGGCTCCTGCGCCACTGTCGTGCGCGCCGCGGCGCTGGCCGGCTGCATGCCGTTTTGGGCGCCCGGCTTGGGCGACCACTTCAGTTGCGCGACGTCCGGTTCCGAGACGGCCACCCAGCCGGCGGCCGGCAGCAGCGGCACCATCAGCAGCGCGACGATGTTGATGATCTTGATGAGCGGGTTGACGGCGGGGCCGGCGGTGTCCTTGTAGGGGTCGCCGACGGTATCGCCGGTGACCGCCGCCTTGTGCGTGTCCGAGCCCTTGCCGCCGAAGTTGCCGTCCTCGATGTATTTCTTGGCGTTGTCCCAGGCGCCGCCGCCGGTCGTCATCGAGATGGCCACGAACAGGCCGGTGATGATGGTGCCCATCAACAGGCCACCGAGCGCCGCTGGACCGAGCAGCATGCCGACCGCCACCGGCACCACCACCGGCAGCAGCGAGGGGATGATCATCTCGCGGATGGCCGAGGCCGTCAGCATGTCGACCGCCTTGTGGTATTCGGGCTTGCCGGTGCCGGCCATGATGCCCTTGATGTCGCGGAACTGGCGCCGCACCTCGACCACCACCGCACCGGCCGCGCGCCCCACCGCCTCCATCGCCATCGCCCCGAACAGGTAGGGAATCAGGCCGCCGATGAACAGGCCGACAATCACCATCGGGTTCGACAATTCGAAGGACATCGACATCCCGGCCGTATCGAGCGCATGGCTGTAGTCGGCAAACAGCACCAGCGCGGCCAGGCCCGCCGAGCCGATCGCATAGCCCTTGGTGACGGCCTTGGTGGTGTTGCCCACCGCATCGAGCGGATCGGTGATGGCGCGCACCGAGTCGGGCATGCCGCTCATCTCGGCGATGCCACCGGCGTTGTCGGTGATCGGGCCGTAGGCGTCGAGGGCGACGATGATGCCGGCCATGGAGAGCATGGACGTCGCCGCGATCGCGATCCCGTACAGCTGGCCGAGCTGGTAGGCCACCAGGATGGCGATGCAGACCACCAGCACCGGATACGCCGTCGATTTCATCGACACGCCCAGGCCGGCGATGATGTTGGTGCCGTGGCCGGTGGTCGAGGCTTCGGCGATGTGGCGCACCGGCTTGAAGTCGGTGCCGGTGTAGTACTCGGTGATGTAGACCATCAGCCCGGTCAGCACGATGCCGACGATGGCGCAGCCCAGCATGCTGCCGCGCATGACGCTGTCGTCCCAGACCAGCCAGGTGACGACGATGAAGCCGACCAGCGACAGCCCGGCGGCCCACCACAGGCCCGTGTACAGGGCCGACATGATCTTGCGCCCCGGGCGGGCACGCACCATCGAGCAGCCGACGATCGAGCCGATGATCGAGACCGCGCCCAGCAGCAGCGGGTAGACGACCGCCGCGCCGTTCTCGCCGCCGACCAGCAGCGCGCCGAGCAGCATGGTGGCGATCAGGGTGACGACATAGGTTTCGAACAGGTCGGCCGCCATGCCGGCGCAGTCGCCGACGTTGTCGCCGACGTTATCGGCGATCACGGCCGGGTTGCGCGGGTCGTCTTCGGGAATGCCGGCCTCGACTTTACCGACCAGGTCGGCGCCGACGTCGGCGCCCTTGGTGAAGATGCCGCCGCCCAGGCGCGCGAAGATCGAAATGAGCGAAGCGCCAAAGGCGAGGCCGATCAAGGGCTCGATCACGGCGTGGCGCGTCCGGGCGCCATCGCCGGTCGCGGTGAGGTACCAGTAGAACAGGGTCACGCCCAGGAGGCCCAGGCCGACCACCAGCATGCCGGTGATCGCCCCGCCCTTGAAGGCGACGCCCAGCGCCTGGTTCAGGCCGGTTGCGGCGGCCTGGGCGGTGCGCACGTTGGCGCGCACCGAGACGTTCATGCCGATGAAGCCGCAGCAGCCCGAGAGCACGGCGCCGGCGAAGAAGCCGAGCGCGGTCCGGCCGCCCAGCAGTGCGTAGATGGCAACCAGCAAGACCAGCCCGACGATGCCGATGGTGCGGTACTGGCGCCCGAGGTAGGCCGAGGCGCCTTCCTGGATGGCTTGCGCGATTTCCTGCATGCGCGCATTGCCGGGGTCCTGCTTGAGAATCCAGGCGCGGGCCCAGAGCCCGTAGAGTACCGCGATGACGCCGCATGCCACGGCAAACGCGAGATAGTTTGCAGCCATATCGTCCCCTTAGTTTTCAGATCAAGTCACAACAACACAACGAAAGATGCCCACCTCTTCGGCGAAGCAGTCTGACTCACTGCGTACTGCAAACCTTTGATACAAACCTATGGTGCGCCGGGCACCTGATACCGGCTCCATGGCGGCATTGCATGCGTCTCGCCGTACTCTCGTACTGTCTTCGACGCATGCGCCTTGCCCTGAAGCCGATCTCAGGCGCCCGGAGTGCATCCGGGAACGAAAAAAAAAGCGGACATCGCTGTCCGCCTGGGTATTACTCCGACAGCGCGGCGAATGCCGCGTCGCGTACTTGTTCGACGGGTCCCACGCCGGTGATCTTGCGGTACTTCGGCGCGCCAGGCAGGCCCGACTGCGCCCATTTGTTGTAATAGCCGAGCAGCACTTCGGTCTGGTTATGGTAGACCGACAGGCGCTTCTTGACGGTCTCTTCCTTGTCGTCGTCGCGCTGGACCAGCGGCTCGCCGGTGACGTCGTCGACGTCGGCCACTTTCGGCGGGTTGAACTTGGTGTGGTACACGCGGCCCGAGGCGGCGTGCGAGCGGCGGCCGCTCATGCGCTCGACGATCAGTTCGTCGGGCACGTCGATTTCCAGCACGTAGTCGACATTGATGCCGTTGTCCTTCATGGCGTCGGCCTGGGCGATGGTGCGCGGGAAGCCGTCGAACAGGTAGCCGTTGGCGCAATCGGCTTCCTGCAGGCGGTCCTTGACCAGCCCGATCATGATATCGTCGGACACGAGTCCGCCTGCGTCCATTACTTTTTTCGCCGCCAGGCCGAGCTCGGTGCCGGCCTTGATCGCCGCGCGCAGCATGTCGCCGGTCGAGATTTGCGGGATATTGTATTTTTCCTTGATGAAGTTAGCCTGGGTGCCTTTGCCGGCGCCAGGCGCTCCTAACAGAATGAGACGCATGAATAATTCCTAAAACAATGTTGAAATTTGTAATTGTGTTGGCAACAAATGCGAATTGATGCATATCTGACTACCTTGGAACGAAACTTACCACAAAAGTAAGCCCCAAAGCCAATCACAGCGGCTGATTATCGGTTTATTGATATGCCGCAGTCAGTCCAACAATCAATTGCCACACAGATCAAGATGAGTAGTCAGACCGGTAGTGCGCACGCACCCGCGCCAGGTCTTCCGGCGTGTCGACGCCGCCCTCGGGCGCGCTGTCGGTGACGTGGACCGCGATCGGATAGCCATGCCAGAGCACGCGCAACTGTTCGAGTGCTTCGACCTGTTCCAGCGGCGCCGGTTCGAGTCCCGGATAGGCTTGCAGGAAGGCGTTGCTGTAAGCGTACAAGCCGATATGGCGCAGCGGCGCATAGTCGAGCGGCAGCCGGTCGCGGGTAGCGGCAAAGGCGTCGCGGTGCCAGGGAATGCTGGCACGCGAGAAATACAGCGCCTTGCCCGCCTTGTCGAGCACGACCTTGACGACGTTCGGGTTGAAGACGTCGGCCGCGGCGTGCAGCGGGTGGGCGCAGGTGGCCATCGGCACCCCCTCTCCGATGCGGCCGGCGCACGCGGCCAGCAGGGCCGGGTCGATCAGCGGCTCGTCGCCCTGCAGGTTGACCACGACCTCGTCCATACCCAGGCCGAGTTCGCGCGCTACTTCGGCGATGCGGTCGGTGCCGGACGGATGGTCGCTGCGCGTCATGCGCGCCTCGACGCCATGCGCGGCGCAGGCGGCCAGGATGTCCGGATGGTCGGTGGCAACGACGATGCGCGCGGCGCCCGAGGCGCGGGCGCGTTCGGCCACGCGCACCACCATCGGCTTGCCGCCGAGATCGGCGAGCGGCTTGTTCGGCAGCCGTGTCGAGGCCAGCCGCGCCGGGATGATGACGGTAAAGCTCATCGCGCCCCGCTTAGACAGGCTCGACCTTGCGCGCCTGGTCGGCCCACATGATCGGAATGCCGTCGCGGATCGGGTAGGCCAGGCGGTCGGGGCGGCACGTCAGTTCCTGGGCCTTCTTATCGTATTCGAGCGGTCCCTTGCACAACGGGCAGACCAGGATATCAAGCAGGCGAGCGTCCACGACATTTCTCCACAATATGTTCGGCCAGCGCGGCATCGATGCGCGCCGTGACCGGGACGGTCCACAAGCGTGGATCGTCCTTCAGGTTTTCAAGTTGCCCACATTTTACTGCATCCTTCTCCGTGATCAGGATGACATCCGCGTCGACGTCCGCAAACGGGTTCTCGCGGAAATCGTAATGGTCGGGCAAGGGCAGTTCGGCAAAGCTCAAGCCGGCGCCGCGCAGCATGGCGAAGAAGCGGCCCGGGTTGCCGATCCCGGCCGCCGCCAGCACGCGCCGGCCGGCAAAAGCGGACAGGGGCCGGCGTTCGGACAGGTTGTTCAACTGTTCGGCCGTGTCGCCGATCAATTGCATCTGATACGGCGCACCGCCCACGCTGGCAGCCAGCGCGGGCGTGATCTCCGGCGCATTGACGACCGTAAAGTCGCGCCGGCGCGACGGCGGCTCGCGCAGGGGACCGGCCGGCAGCAGCCAGCCATTGCCCACACCGCGGCCGTCGAACAGCACGACCTCGATGTCGCGCGCCAGCGCGTAATGCTGCAAGCCATCGTCGGTGATCAGGACGTCGACCTCGGGATGCGCGGCCAGCAGCGCCCTGCCCGCTTCGACACGCTTGCGCGCGACGACCACCGGCACCCCGGTGCGCCGTGCGATCAGCAGCGGTTCGTCGCCCACGTCGAGCGTGCTCGACTGGAACGTCACCGCGCGCGGCGCTTCTCCCTCGGCGCCATGGCCGCGCGAGATCACGCCCGGCCGCAAGCCCGCGTCGAGCAGCGCTTGCGCCAGCCAGATCGTCAGCGGCGTCTTGCCGGTACCGCCAATAAAGATATTGCCGACCACAATCACCGGCACCGGCAAGCGCCCCGCCTTGTTGACGCCGAGGCGGTACAGCGCGGCGCGCAGGCCCGACAGCAGCCGGAACAGCAGGGAAACCGGCCACAGCGCGCAGGCAAGCGGCCCGCGGCGCAGCCAGGCGCGCGTCATGATCGATTCGAGGGAACTGTTTGTAGACATAAAAGAAACGCGGGCAGCACCAGCCGGCGCCGCTCGCGTACAGCTTACTTCTTGCCGCCGGTCTGGGCGGCGAAGGTGAGCTTGTCGTAGCCCGCCACGCGCGCCGCTTCCAGCACGTTGATCACCATCTGGTGCATGGCGAACTGGTCGGCATTGACGATGATGACCGGGTCGGCCACCGGCTGGCCGTTGGGGCCGGAACGGGCGGCCGCCTTGAGGTCGTCGGCGAGGCCGGCCACGCTGCTGAAGGAGACCGGCGTGTTGTTCACCGTGTAGTTACCCTTGGCGTCGACCGTGACGTTGATCTCGAACGGCTTGTCGGCCACCTTCTCGGCGTCGGCCGTGGGCAGCGTGATCTGCAGCTCGGTGAACTTGCTGTAGGTGGTCGAGACCATCAGGAAGATGAGGACGACCAGCAGGACGTCGATGAACGGGATCAGGTTGATCTCCGGATCCTCGCGCTTGCGGCCGCGGCGGAAATCCATCATTTGCGCGCCCCGTGCACGACGTCGACGAATTTCACGGCCTGCAGTTCCATGTCGACGATGAAGCTGTCGACCAGGGCGCGGAAGTGGCGGTAGGCCACCAGGGCCGGCATGGCGACGGCCAGGCCGAAGCCGGTGTTGTACAGCGCGATCGAGATGCCGTGGGCAAGCTGGGCCGGGTTGGCGCCGCCGGCGGCGTTTTGCGAACCGAAGATTTCGATCATGCCGACCACGGTGCCGAACAGGCCCATCAGCGGCGCCAGCGAAGCGATCGTGCCGAGGGTGGTCAAGAAACGTTCGAGCCCGTGCGAGACGCCGCGTCCGGCTTCCTCGATCGATTCCTTCATCACTTCGCGCGGGGCGTCGACATTGCGCAGCGCGGCAGCGAGCACGGTCCCGAGCGGCGAATTCTGCTCGAGGGTATTGATGACGTCGGGGGTAGCCTTCTTGTTGCGGTAGACCTGGATGACTTCGCCAAGCAATTGCTTCGGCAAGATCTTTTCACGGCGCAGGTAAATCAGGCGTTCGATGATCAAGGCCAGGGCGACGATGGAGGCGATCAACAATGGCCAGATGGGCCAGCCTGCGGCTTGAAGAATGGCGAACAAGTGAACTCCTGAAGAATGAAGAAGAGAGTGAAACCAAGGATGAGAACGAATCCGGCAATGTAGCAAGTTGGCAGCAATGCGGCAAGTACAGTTCTGCACAAGTTCTGTGGATAAAATTGTGCGCAAGGACCCCTGCTGCATCAAAACATGTTGATTTTTAAGGGAATTTATCCATTGCGCAATAATGCAGCATGTAGAGAAACTTCAGTCTTGTGTGCCTGCTTGGCTATTACCACCTCCGTCTTGCCGACAGTCACTTGCAAACATTTTCTGTGGATAAAATTGTGCGCAATGGTGCTTCATCTGCCTTAAGTACTTGATTTTTCTCAGCATTATTTTCGCGATTAAAAATGCAGCATGTCAGATGCACGTTCAAAACAGCCGTGTATGCAGATTGTTTCCCACATTTTTTGTGGACAAAATTGTGTGCAACACCCTCGCCACTAAGATAAGTAATTGATTTAAAACAAAAAACACCCTATGGCGCGAAATGAGGCAACGGCTCTTGTCCACATGAGATCGATGCCTGGCCCGCCGGCCAACCGGCTTTGCACACTTTCTGTGGATATGAATGTGCGCAAGCCCAGTTCGGCCAAGGTAAGTGCTTGATTCGATTAGCATTAAACAGCCTGCTTGTTTTTGTGGCAAACCCGGCGATAGTGTCCGAAGTCCAGTCGCCTGCCGTGATGAAGGACCCCATCCAGCTTTCTGCACATTTTCTGTGGACAAAATTGTGAGGAAACACCTCGAGCTAATACAAGCGCCTTGATTTCAAAGGAAAAATTTGCACTGCTCAAATGTTTTGCACAAGCCCATATCTTGCAAACATTCTCTGCCATACCGGCATTCCCGGCATCAAATGCTCGGGCCAAGGCGTGTATTAACCCAGCCTGTACGTCTATGCACACAAATTGTGGAAAACAATGTGCGCAAGATCAGCACGGCATCGATAAGTGGCTGATTACAAATAACAAAGCACTGCCTGCACGCTTTTACGGCAGTGGACAAGCAGCACTGCCGAGTTCCCCACATTTTCTGTGGATAAGATTGTGTCCAAGTGCACGGCGCCCCTCTTAAGTGATTGATTTTAAACAAATCAACCTTTGCTGCCAGCAAATAAGGCGTACCCATAGCCTGGCGATTTCGCACAAAAAGCCCTTGTCGCCCGGCGCCGCTTGTGCCATAAGCTTTCCGCTCCACTGTCCGCCAATAGACCATGCTGAACAATCCAGATTCCGACGCCACCTACGCCGCCCCGCCCGTCCTCACCGTCACTGCCCTGAATGCGCAAGTGGCGCGCCTGCTCGAGCGTTCGTTTCCCCTGACCTGGATCGGCGGAGAGATCTCGAATTTCACGCGCGCCAGTTCCGGCCACTGGTATTTCACCCTGAAAGACGACGCCGCCCAGGTGCGCGCAGTGATGTTCCGCAGCCGCGCCCAGTACGCCGGCTTCGTGCCGCGCGAAGGCGACAAGGTCGAGGTGCGCGCGCTGGTGACCCTGTACGGCGCGCGCGGCGACTACCAGATCAATGTCGAGGCGATCCGCCGCGCCGGCGTCGGCCAGCTATATGAGGCCTTCCTGCGCCTGAAGGAAAAGCTCGCCAGCCAGGGCCTGTTCGACCAGGACCGCAAGCGCCCGCTGCCGCTGTTTACGCGCAGCATCGGCATCGTCACCAGTCCGCAAGCCGCGGCCCTGCGCGACATTCTCACCGCGCTCAAGCGGCGCGCGCCGCACGTGCATATCGTGCTGTACCCGGCGCCGGTGCAGGGCCAGTTCGCGGCCGACAGGATTGCGGAGGCGATCATGACGGCGTCGCGCCGCGCCGAGGTCGACGTGCTGCTGGTCTGCCGCGGCGGCGGCTCGATCGAAGACCTGTGGAGTTTCAACGAAGAAGTGGTGGCGCGCGCGATCGCGTCCTGCAGCATTCCCGTGATTGCCGGCGTCGGCCACGAAACCGACGTCACCATTGCCGACTTCGCCGCCGACATGCGCGCCGCCACCCCGACCGCGGCGGCGGAACTGGCCGCCACCCCGCGCGACGACTGGATGAGTTCGCTCGCGGCGGACGCCACCGACCTGCGCCGCGCCATGCGGCGCCAGCTGTCCGAAGCGAACCAGGGGCTGGATAACCTCAGTCGCCGCCTGCTCAGTCCAACCGCCCAGATCGCGCACCAGCGCCTGAAACTGCGCGCCATGGCCGCGAGCTCGAGTCATGCCGTACGCGCGCCGCTCAACCGCGGCGGCCTGCTGCTGGCCCAGCTGCAGCAGCGCTGGGCGCGCCACCGCCCGGACGTGCGCTCGCTGCGCGCCCAGATCATCTCCGAAGGCCGCCACCTGAACGCAAGCCTGTGCAGCGCGGTCAAACAGCGGCGCGACGCACTCGATGCCCTGGCTGCCCAGCTGGAACTGCTCAATCCCCAGCGCACGCTCGAGCGCGGCTATGCGATCGTCAGCAATGCCGAAGGGCACGCGCTGCGCAAACCGGGCGAGATCAAGGCGCGCCAGGTGCTGACGGTGCGCCTGGCTGAAGGCAGTGCCGAAGTGAAAGTATCGAGCGTCCAGAACCGGCTGGAGTAAGGGAGACTTGTGCTTTCGCCAGCAAACAAGCAGCGTCCGCCCATCCGGTTTAGAATATGCGCCGTTTCCGAAGAATTAATTCGTTGCTAACCAATAAAGGAATAAGACATGGAACATACTCTGCCACCGCTGCCGTACGCAAAAGACGCCCTCCAGCCACACATCTCCGCCGAGACCCTGGAATACCACTACGGCAAGCACCACGCGACCTATGTCACGAACCTGAACAACCTGATCAAGGGTACCGAGTTCGAAAACATGTCGCTGGAAGAAATCGTCAAGAAGTCGTCCGGCGGCATCTTCAACAATTCGGCCCAGGTCTGGAACCACACCTTCTTCTGGAACTGCATGACGCCAAACGGCGGCGGCGCGCCAACCGGCCCGGTCGCCGATGCGATCAACGCCAAGTGGGGTTCGTTCGACAAGTTCAAGGAAGAGTTCTCGAAGTCGGCAGTCGGCAATTTCGGTTCGGGCTGGACCTGGCTGGTGCAAAAGGCCGACGGCGGCGTCGACATCGTCAACACCTCGAACGCCCACACCCCGCTGGCGTCGGACGACAAGGCCCTGCTGACCTGCGACGTCTGGGAACATGCCTACTACATCGACTACCGCAACGCCCGCGCCAAGTTCGTGGAATCGTGGTGGAACCTGGTCAACTGGGAATTCGTCAACAAGAACCTGGCGTAATACCAGCAGCGTTTGTCCGGCTACGGCCGGAACGAGCCATGAACGGCCCGCTCATCGAGCGGGCCGTTTTCTTTTGTGCCACGCCTCTCTCATACCGTGTCCTGGCATGCCGCCCGCATACGACGCTGCGTTCCCACAACGCTTTCCCAGCAACAGATTGATCCATCACAAGGGCTGACACCGACGCACTGTTCCAGTGCGCAATCGAGCGTCTAATGGTCCGGCACATTTGCTGATTCTTAGCAATTTATTCAAGACCATTGATCAAGGAGAAAGCGTGGACATTCAAAAACGCATCGTCTCGGCCTGTGCCATCGCTGCAGCGCTCGCCCTCAGCGGCTGCGCCATCCCCGGCGCCGGCGGCGGCAAGGTCGTCCTGTCGACCGACAAGATCTACCCGGCCATTGGGCCGTACTCGCAAATGATCGGCCACGGCAAGCTGATCTATTTCTCCGGGATCATCGCCCTGAACAAGGCCGGCACCGCCATCGAGGGCGCGACCACCGAGGAGCAGACCAGGCTGGTTCTCGACTACATCGGCCATGGGCTGGCTTCGCAGGGGCTGGGCTTCGAGGATGTCGTCTCGAGCACGGTCTACCTGCGCGACCTGAACGATTTCGCGGCCATGAACGCGATTTACGGGCAGTACTTCAAGAAGGATCCACCGGCGCGGGCAACGATCCAGGTGGCACGCCTGCCGCGTGACGCCGCCATCGAAATCGCCATCGTCGCGGCACGCCGCTGAATGCGGCATCGATAACTCAACAGGAGACCAGGATGCAAGACCTTACGGTAAAACACGACAACACCGGTTCCCCGACAGACCTCGCCACCGTCCCCGAACACTGGAGCCGCAACCGGCGCGACTTCCTGCGCATCCTCGGGTCCGGCGCGCTGGCCGCCACCCTCGCCCCGCTGACCGGTTGCAGCAGCGGCCATGCCGGCAGCCGCGCCGACGACCTGCGCAACCAGTTGCTGGCCGACGAGCGCTTCTGGGCCACGGTGAACGCGATGTTCCCGTTGAATCCGGCCAAGCGCTTCATGAACGTCGGTACCGCCGGCTCGATGCCGATCGTGTCGCTCGACCTGTTCGACCAGGAAAACCGCGCCAAGGCGGCCGAGTGCCTGAGCGGCTACACCAACCTGCTGGCCGAACGGACCCAGGTGGCGCCCGGCTTCGGCGTCGATCCGGACGAGCTGGCGTTCTCGGCCAACACCTCGTCCGGCATGTGCCATGCGATCCTCGGCCTGCAATGGAATCCGGGCGACGTGGTCGTCACCACCAACCACGAGCATCCGGGCGGCGACGTGCCGCTGGCGATTGCAGCCGCGCGCTACGGCATCGAGATCTCGCGCGTGTCGCTCCCGGTCGGCAACAACCAGACCGCGCAAGACTATGTCACGCTGTTCGACAACCAGATCCGCGCACTGCGCACGCAGGGCAAGCGGGTGCGCGCCATGATGTGGTCGTCGCCGACGTATAAAACCGGCACCATGCTGCCGATCGCCGAACTGATGGAAGTGGCCAAGCGCAACGAGCTGATCAGCATTGTCGACGGCGCCCACCTGCCGGGGATGATGGCGTATAACTATGCGGACTTCGGCATGGATTTCATGTCGGGCGCCGGCCACAAGTGGCAGTGCGGCCCCGGCTCGACCGGCATCCTGGTGGTGCGCAACAAGATCCGCGCCTCGAATCCCCTGCCCCTGCCGAACTGGTATCCGATCCACACCAGCAGCTGGACGCCGCGCCCCCGCACCACCAACGGCACCGCGACCTACGATATCGCGTCGGTGATCACCGCGTGCGGCAGCCTGCACACGCCGATGCACCATGCGCTGGTCTCGGCCTGCGGCGTGTGGGACCAGCTCAGCCGCAAGAAGGTCGAGACCTACGACCTCACCCTGTCGGCTTACCTGAAGGAACGCATTGCCGAATTCTGGGGCGTGGGCAGCCTGTATTCGCCGAAGGACGATCCGAAACTGGTGTCGGCGCTGACCTCGTTCAATCCCTTCCGCAACCCCAGCGACATCCTCGACAGCGCCAAGTCGGGCCAGTTCGTCGCGCGCCTGCTGAGCGACTACAGCCCGGGCTTCGTGATCCGCAACGTGAACGTGCCGGTGGTTGGCGCGCCGAGCGACCATTACGCGATGCGAATTTCCACGCACCTGTGGACCAGCGTGCATGACGTCGACAAGCTGGTCGACGCGATGCGGGACCTGAGCGCAAAGATGGCTTGATTTTTCCTCTACCTTCCAGGAGCCGCCATGTGCGGCTCTTTTCGTTTTCGAATCCCGTATGCGAGTGGCGATCTCGTCGATTTGTACCGAAAATGTATCGAACTGTCGCCAGAATGTAGTAATCCTGCGCCAACGCGATTGCTTCTATACAATATCGGGAGAGGAGACCTGTATGTACCGAGTATTACTGGTGGAAGACGACGCGCGCCTGGCCGAACTCGTCACCGAATATCTGTCCGGCTACGAATTCGCGGTGGAGCTGGTCACGCGCGGCGACGAGGCGCTGGCGCGCTTCCAGGCGTTTGCGCCGGACATCGTCGTGCTCGACCTGATGCTGCCCGGCCTGGACGGCATGGTCGTGTGCCGCCAGATCCGCGAACAATCCGAGGTGCCGATCCTGATCCTGACCGCGCGCGAGGATTCCTACGACGAAGTCTCGGGCCTGGAGCAAGGCGCCGACGATTTCGTCAACAAGCCGGTCCAGCCGCGCGTGCTGCTGGCGCGCCTGCGCGCCCTGCTGCGCCGCACCCAGCCGAAAACCGCGCCCAGGTCGGCACAGGACAGCGGCGAACTCGTCTTTGGCGCGCTGCGCATCGTCGGCGCCGACCGCACCGTGTACTGGCGCGACCAGCTCTGCGTGCTCAGCAATACCGAATACAAGCTGCTGCTGGTCCTGGCCGAGGCCGCCGGCCGCGTGCTGTCGCGCGACGAGCTGTTGAAGAAGATGCGCGGCATCGAGTTCGACGGACTGGACCGCAGTATCGACAATTGCATCTCGAAATTGCGGCGCAAGTTCGACGATGCGAAGTCGGAGAAGATCAAGACGGTGTGGGGAGAAGGTTATCTTTTCTCCCCGTCGGCCTGGGGCTAGTCTATGCCTACTCAAACAACGGCACGATCGCCAGCGGCGGATCGGCCGTCACCAGCTGCACCCGCTCGTTGCCGCCGAAGCGGTACAGCACGGTCGGGAAGCCGTCGTCGCTGTCGCCCGGAAAAGCCACGCCCGGGGCCACGGCCAGCGTGACGTCGCCGCCATCGGCACGGTGCAGGCGCACATTTACCTCCCCTGCCCGCTTGGCGAACACGAAGCGCACGCCGCCGCACTGGCGCGTGCGCAGCGAGCCGTCGCGGTAGCGGGCGAAGCCGAGCGCCTGTTCGCAGGCGGCGCGCAGTTCGCCTTCCTCGTAGACGCCGTCGGGCTGCAACGCGATCGACACGCGCGGACGCAGGTTGAAGTTGCCGATCCGGCGGCTCAGCAGCAGGGCGACGTTCTCGTCGTAGGCGCCCTTGAGCAGCGGAAACGGCGTGCGGCCGAGCGGATCGAGCGGCAGCTTGACCTGGTTCGTCTTGCCGGCCAGCGTCAGCTGCACGCCGTCGAGCGAGGCGCCGCGCTCCTGCGGCGCCACTTGCAACTGGCTGAGCAGGAAGTTCTTCTGGCCGCCGTATTTTTCGAAGACGACCATGGCGCGGTAGGCGTCGCGATAGCTGACCCAGTCGGCGGCGCGCGCCTGCATGCAGGCCGACAGGGCAACGAGCGCCAGGGTGCAGCAGGCAGTGAGGTGGCTGGCCAGTGGCATCGTCAGAAGCGGTACGCGATGGCGGTCGAAACCGTCAGGTTGGTCGGCCGCTCGACAAGCGGGCTCTGGCGGGCACTGCCCAGCAGGCGCGTGGCCTGCACCTGCGAGGTCAGCATCCAGGCGGGCGACCAGGCCCAGTGCCAGCGCACGCCCAGGCGCGCATCCTTGAGCCCGCCGCCGGCGGCGAAGACGGGATTACCGCTGGTAAACGAGTCGAATTCGCTGACGCCGAAGAAGGCCATGTTGTAGCGGCGGTCGGCCACGGTCACGCCGGCGTCGAACGCCAGCCGGTGGTGCGGGGCGACGGCGATCGCCAGGCGCTGCACGCCCAGCTCGAGCTTGCTGCCGTTGCGTGCATTGCCAGCGCCGTACAGCAGGCTGCCGGTGAAACGCCAGTCGGGCGTCAGGTAATAGTTGAGAAAGCCCCCGCCCTGCACTCGCCGGCGCATGACCGGCATGCCGGCCAGCCGGTCGCCGCCGCTGGCGGCCAGCGGCATGGCGACCAGGTTCAGCCGCATTGTGCCGACGCCGTCGAACTCGCCGCCGGTGCCTTCACGGTCGCGCCGTGGCTGCAATTCCAGCAAGGGACCGAACTCGACTTGCGGCGTGCGCGACAGGTGAATGCCGGCGCGCATGCCGGACACGAAGGCGCCATTGCTCCACTGGACCTGCAGCACCGGCAAGGCCGCGCGCTCGCTGCCCTGCGCGCCCTGGTAGCGCGGCGCCGACACCAGGCCCAGCCCGACATACATGTCGCGGCTGCCGTCGGGCATCGGATTGGTCGCCGGCATCTGCGCAGCGGCGCCCCCCGCGGCAGCGGAAAACGCCAGGGCGGCCATGGCGGAAAGCTTGGTCATGGGTGAAAGAATCGAAAGCCTGGATGCCAGTATTTTACGTTGAGGCAAGCCTGGCTCCCAAGTGTCTTGTTTTCCCGTGTGCAAATAACTGGAAGAGCCCGCCCCGCATGGCAGGGCGGCGCTCGGGTGGTCGCACGCGCGGCGGCGACCGGAATAAAAAAACCCACTGACACTCGCATGCCGAGTGGGCAAACGGAAAACCTGATAGGAATCATCCTAACCGCTTGCCTGTTTCAATTTTCACATCAGATGTCGACGAATTGTCGTGAATTTGTAAGCCTGCGCTGAAATGTTTGCTCCTATACAATGTCGATGGGAGAAAACGAATGGCGGTGAAACGGCAAGGCGAAAACGATGCGCGAGGATTCGGGTGAACCGGATCTTTTTTCGTTTCTTCATGCTGGTCATGCTGTCGATTACGGCCGCAACCTTCGTCATCTATTTCGCCATGAGTCGCCTGTTCGGCGATCCGCTGGAAGACATCGCGCGGCGCCAGGCCTCGGCGCAGATCTTCCTGATCGAGCAGTACGTCGATGCCGCGCCCGCCGACGAGTGGCTGGCGCGCCTGAACCGGGTGCGCGAAGTGTCCGACACGCGCTACGACCTGATTCCGATCACCACCGCGCGCACGTTCCTGCCCGCCGCCAGCCTGGGCGCGCTCGACCGTGGCGACGTCGTGCTCGACGTCGGCGGCAAATCCTTTTACCGGCGCGTCGACCTGCGCGGCGAACGCTACATCGGCAGCGAGGACGAGGTGATCCACGCGCGCGACCTGCCGATCGACGTCAGCCTGGCGCTGCAGATGGAAGCCGTGCGCTACGTGATCGTGGCGCTGGCCCTGCTGCTGCCGATCGCCTTGTGGTCGCGCTCGCACTGGCAGGGCTTGCAATCGCTGTCGCGCGTGGCCGACGAATTCGGTGCCGGCAAGCTGTCGGCGCGGGCGCGCATGCGCCCTTCGGCCAGCATCTACCCGCTAGCCGAGCGCATCGACCACATGGCCGACCGCATCGAGGAATTGCTGGTGTCGCAAAAGAACCTGCTGCATTCGGTCTCGCACGAGCTACGCACGCCGATCGCGCGCCTCGAATTCGCCTTTGAGCTGCTCGACGCGCGCACCGACGACCCGGTTCTCAAGAAGCGCATCGCGGCGATGGAAGGCGATTTGTCGGAACTGAACAGCCTGGTCAACGAATTGCTCGGCATGGCGCGCCTCGACAGCGGCCAGGCATTGCTGCTGGAAACACTCGACGTGGCGGAACTGCTGCGCACGGTCGAGGCGAGCCTGCCGCCGGCGCAACCGGCCTTGCACATCGATTGCGCGGCGGAGGTCGGGGAGATGCGGGCCGATGCGCGGCTGCTGGGGCGGGCCTTGTCGAACCTGGTCAGGAATGCGCAGAAGTATGCGGCGTCGACGATCCGGGTGACGGCGCGGCGCGATGGGGCGCGGGTGACGATCGCGGTCGAGGATGACGGGCCGGGGATTCCGCTCGAGGAGCGCGAGCATGTGTTCGAACCGTTTTACCGGCTCGACCGCAGCCGCGACCGGGCCACCGGAGGGTTTGGGCTCGGGTTGTCGATTGCGCGCAAGGCGGTGGGGCTGCACGGGGGGACGGTGCAGGTGACGGAATCGGTATTGGGTGGAGCGCGGTTCGTGGTGGTGGTGCCGCAGGGGTGATTGGTTGCGGTGGCCGGGCGTTGCGTTTCGATGTGCCGGCGTTACGCGTGGACTCGGGAGTCCACCCTACAATTATCTCGGTGCATATGGTCGGGCCGGGTGTACCGTAGGGCGGGCATGCCCGCGCGTTCGTGCCCATGCATACCGCAACATGTCCGGTACCGTTCCCAGGGCAGCCGGACGGCAGCGCCAGGCACAACCGCCCTCTTCCAGCTTATTTCGGATCCGGCTTGACGTGCGTGAAGCCGTACCACAGGTGTTCCCACCAGTGGTCGCGCGAACGCACGGTGTAGAGGCAGGCCTTGTCGACGCCGGTCTTGAAGACCGGGTCGGGGCACCGGTTCGTCATCAGGGCGTAGCGCTGGTTTTCCGCATTGATGAGGGCAATGCAGAGCCAGATCACGAGGCCGAACAGGATGATGGCCAGCGACCAGGCCCAGTGATTCACGTTGCTGGTCTCGAACAAATTCTCGTCCCGGGGGCGGGCGCCCTCGTACAGTTCGAGGACTTTGCGTTCACCTTCGCTCATTTCGTGGCGGCTGCCTTTGCGACCAGCGCGTCCAGGACCTGGAAGTGCGCCTGCATGAGTTGCGGGGTGCCCTGGATTTTCAGCTTGTCGGCGACCTGGCCCGGCGAAGTCTGGTACTTGCCGTCGACGATGATCGTCGGCGTACCGCTGACCTGGTAGTTGGTGGTCAGCTGGCCCTGGCGGCGCAGCTTGGTCATGACGCCGAAGGAATTCCAGGTTTCCATGAATTTCGCCTTGTCGATCCCGTTCTTGCTGACCCAGTCGATGATCTGTTCATCCTTCATCAGGCGCACACGTCCCACGTGCACCGCGTTGAAGATCTTGCTGTGAAACTCTTCTTCCTTGCCCATCGCCTGCAGCGTCAGGTGCAGGTGCGCTTCCGGATCGGCCGCGCCCTGGAACGGCAGGTGGATGCGGCGCAGCACGATCTTGTCACCCTGCTTTTTGACCCATTCCTTGAGGCCAGGTTCCAATGCATAGCATGCCGGGCAGTGGTAAGCGAAGAATTCGACGACTTCGACTTTCTTGCCGACGGTTTGCACCGGCTGCGGCGTGGCCAGCGTCGTGTACTCGACGCCGCTTTGCGGATTGGTGGGCGAAGCAAATGCGGTGCTGGCGACCAGGCTGGCGGCAATGATGGCAAGACGCAGGGAACGGCGCATGAAAGATCCTCTGTTCGGTAATTGAAGAAAACGATCGCGAGATTACCACTTTTTCGGCCACCCCTCCGGCGCCGGCGCGATTTTTTGCATTTGCTTACGGCTGTAACGCACGCTTACCGCGCACTTCACCGCTCGTTAGCGGCGGGCACGCGCTTCTTCCAGCCGCGCGCACAGCAGCGCGGCGCCGTCGGCCACGCGCGGACCGGGCCGGGTCAGCGATTCGCCGTCGAGTTCGAACAGGTTCTTGCGCCGTACCGCCGTCATGCCGCGGTAGGGTTCCCAGATGCTCAAGCCGCGGTCTTGCGGCGTGTAGCGCTTGCCGCCGAAGATCGCTTCCGGATCGCGCTGCAGCACCGCCTCGATGCCGACCTGGGGCGCGACCGTTTTCAGGTCCGCGAAAATATTCTTGCCGCCGCAGAGGCGGATCACATCGCTGGCGATCTGGTCGCCATTCAAAGTGTAGATCGGATTGTCCCAGACCTGGTAGAACACCGCGACCGGCGGCCGTCCGGCGTAGCGCGTGCGCAGGCTTTGTACGCGGGCGCGGAACCGGGTGGCGGCGTCATTGGCGGCCTTGTCGCTGCCGAGCAGGCGCCCGAAGCGCTCCAGGCTGGTGGCCACCGTTTCCAGGTTGCGCGGTTCGCTGTGGAAGACCGGGATGCCCAGGCTTTGCAGCTGGGCGATCTGGCGCGCGGTATTCCCGCTTTGCCAGACGACGAGCAGGTCCGGCTTCATGGCGATCACGCGCTCGAGGTCGATCTGGCTGTTCGAGCCGATCAATGGAATCTTGCGCGCCTCGAGGGGGTAGTCGCTGTAGTTCATGGCGCCGACGATGCGCGCGCCGCCGCCGGCGGCGAACAGCAGTTCGGTCACGTGCGGCGCCATCGAGATTACGCGCTGCGCCGGGCGCGCCAGCACGACCTGCTTGCCGCTGTCGTCGACCACGGCGACGGCAGCCTGGCTGGAAGCGGTACACAGCGCCAGCAACAGTGACAACACAATTTTCATTGGACTCTCCGGACGATGCCGTCCGCGGCCGGCGGGGCCTCGGGCAGGAAGATGGTGCGCCCGCCATGTTCGATGACGGCGATCGGGTGGCCGAGGCAGGCGCCGAGCAGGTCGGCGCGCATCACCTGGTGCACCGGGCCGGCGCGCCATTGCCCGTCGCCGTGCAGCAGCAGCGCATGGGTGGCGCCGCTCCAGGCCAGGTTGAGGTCGTGGCCGACGCTGACCACCGCCCTGCCCTCGTTGCGGCACAGGCCGGCCAGCAGGTTGGTCATCGCCACCTGGTGCGCCAGGTCGAGCGCGTTGGCCGGCTCGTCGAGCAGCAGCAGCGGCGTATCCTGGGCCAATAACGCAGCAATGGCGACGCGCTGGCGCTCGCCGCCGGAGAGCGTGCGCACGTCGCGCTGGGCCAGGTGCAGCACGTCCAGGGTGCGCAGCGCCTGTTCGGCGGCGGCATGGTCGTCGCTGCCTTCCCAGTAGCGGTCGGCGTGGTAGGGATGGCGCGCCATCAGCACGGTCTCGATGACGCGGTAGGCAAAGGCGTCGCCGCGCGATTGCGCCAGGTAGGCGCGTTCGCGCGCCAGTGCCGGCAGTGGCCATGCGCCCAGTGGCTTGCCGGCCAATATGACCTGGCCGGCGTCGGGCTGGCGCAGGCCGGCGAGCGTGCGCAGCAGCGTGCTCTTGCCGGCGCCGTTGGGGCCGATCACGCACCAGCTCTCGCCGGCCGCGACGCGCCAGTCGAGCCGTTCGACCAGCAGGCGCGCATTGGCACGCACATCGGTATGCAGTATAAGTTCTTGGGTTTCGATCATCGTGCGCGCAAATGCAGCTGGTGCAGCTGGAACAGGAAAACGGGTACGCCGATCAGCGAGGTCAGCACGCCTACCGGCAGCTGCTGCGGCGCCAGCACGGTGCGCGCCAGCGTGTCGGCCAGCACCAGGAAGCCGCCGCCGGCCAGGGCGGCGGCGGGCAGCAGGATGCGGTGGTCCGGCCCGAAGGCATGGCGGCAGGCGTGCGGCACCACCAGGCCGACGAAGCCGATGCTGCCGCCGGTGGTCACAGCGCACGCCGTCAGCAGGCCGGAACAGAGAAACAGGAAGCGGCGCAGCCCGGCCACGTGCACGCCCAGCGTGACGGCGGCATCGGCATGCAGCGCCATGACGTTGAGCGCACGCGCGCGCCGCAGCGCCAGCAGCAGCGCGCCGGCCAGCACGATCCACGGCAGCAGGCGCCAGGAGCTGCCGGCCAGGTCGCCGATCATCCAGAACACCATGCCGCGCAGGCGCGACTCGGGCGCCACCGACAGCATCAGGGTGACGAGCGCCATGCAGGCCGAGGCCAGCACCACGCCGGTCAGCAGCAATACGCCCGATTCTCCGGTGCGCACGCTGCCGCGGCCACCACCCAGGTCGCGCCGCGCCAGCAGGTACAGCAGCAGCGAGATGCCCACCGCTCCCGCCAGCGCGCCCACGTCCACCACCCACAGCGCCGCGCCGAACAGCAAGGCGGCCAGCGCGCCCACCGCGGCGCCGGCCGACACGCCCAGCACGTAGGGGTCGGCCAGCGGGTTGCGCACCAGCGCCTGCATCATGACGCCGGCCAGCGCCAGCGCGGCGCCGGTGACGAAGGCGCTGCTGGCGCGGCCCAGGCGCAGGTCGAGCAGGGTCGCGGCCATGCCGTCGGGCGCGCCGCCCAGCAGGCTGGCCAACGCCTGCGGCAGCTCGTCGGGCGACAGCGGCACCGAACCCGCCAGCCCGGCCCCGGCCAGCGCCAGCAGCGCCCCCGCGGCCAGCAGCGCCAGGGTGGCGCGCCGGCGCGTGGGCGAGACGACGAGGAAGGCGTCCATGGCCGCGGGCTACATCAGAAGTCGTAGCGCGCCGAGAGCTTCAGCTGGCGGCCGTCGCTCGGGTAGATGCCGCTGCGGCAGCCGAAAGCCTGGCTGAAGTACTGGCGGTCGGCCAGGTTCAAGCCATTGATGGCCAGTTCCCAGGCGCCCACTTTCACTGCATAGCGCGCGTCGAAGGTCGTGTACGACGGGATGCGCGTGCTGCAATCGTTGCCGAAGTCGCTGCCGTAGCGCTGCTTCGACACGTATTGCGCGCCGATGTCGGCACTGTGGCCGTTGGCCGGCGTCCAGGCCAGGCGCGCAGTCAGCACGTTCTTCGGCACCAGCACCATCTCGCGGCCGGCGTTCGGGCCATCCGTGAATTCCGCTTGCACGTGCTGGAAGTGGCCGGACAGGCGCAGGTCCATGCCGAGGTCGGCCTGGGCGTCGAGCTCGATGCCCTGGCGGCGCGTCGGATCGAGGTTGGTGTTGGCGCCGAACGGCGGCACCGTCGGGTCATAGAAAATCTCGTTTTCCAGGCGGTGGCGGAACACGCGCGCCGATACCTGGCGCGCCTTGTCGCCCACGGTCACGCCCAGTTCCAGGTCGCGCGAAGTCTGCACGTCGAGCAGGCCGCTGGTCGAACGGAAGCCGTTTTCGTCGGCGTTCGGCAGGCGGTAGCTCTGCCCTGCCTTGGCATGCACGGTCACGCCGGCGACCGGGTCGATGCTGCCTTCCACGCTCCAGCCGTTCTGCGATTGTTCGCCGTTCGGCACGCCGAGGCTGGCGTTGGCTTCTTCCTTCTTGAACTTCTCGTGGCGCGCGCCCAGCGCCAGGCGCGCATTGCGCTCGCCGCCGAAGCGCATCTCGTTGCGCAGGTAGAGCGCGCGCGAATCCTGGCTGGCGTTCGAGCCAAGGGTGGTGCGGCGTTCCCAATCGATCAGGTCGACGCCGGCGACGAATTCGTTGAGCATGCCATTCCATTGCGACAGCTGGCGCAGGCGCGGTGAGAACTGCGTCTGGCGGCTGTTGTAGGTCGACTCGGAGAGGAAGCCGCCGAAATCATAGGCCGACCCCACTTCGCGTTCGCGGTGCGACAGCTCGGCCGCCAGTTCGACGCTGCCGATGCGGTGTTCGGCAAAGGCCAGCACGCGGTCGCTGGCGAGCGTACCGAAGTCGTTCGGGGTAGTGGTTTGCTGTGGATTGGCGTTGAACTGGGCCAGCGTCAGCGAACCCGGCAAGCGCTGGTCCTGGCGCGCGCTCTCGACGCGCACGCCGAGGCGGGTCGCATCCTGCGCCCATTGCACGCCGCCGCTGACGGTCTTCTGGCGGAATTCGGCGTTGCGGCGGTCGTTGTCGGTGGCCTGGTGGGCGGCGGCGATGTCGAACGACAGCGGGCCTTCGCCATGGCGCAGCGTGGCGCGCGCATCGTGCTGGTCGAACTGGCCGCCTTCGAGCACCAGCGAACCGTGGTAACCAGGCTCGCTGCCGCGCTTGGTAATGACATTGATCACGCCCCCGGTGGCGCCTTCGCCATACAGCACGCTGCTGCCGCCGCGCACGATCTCGATGCGCTCGACGGTATCGACCGGAATGCTGGAGAGGACGGCGCCGGCCAGCTCGTTCTCGTTCATGCGCACGCCGTCGACCAGGATCACCAGGTTCTGGCCGCTGTTGGTGCCGAAGCCGCGCAGGTCGAGGCCGAAGTCGGGCGAGCCGTCCAGGCTCTGGCGGCCGAAGACGCCGCCGATCTTGCGGATCGCGGCGTTGACGTCGTTGACGCCCGCGCTGCGGATCTCGGCGGCGGTAATCACGGTGGCGCCGACGGCCGGCAAGGCGGCGTCGCTCGGGAAGCGTGGCCCCGTCACGTGGACGGTGGAGATGTCGGCCTCGTCGGCATGGGCGGCGCCGGCGAACAGGGAAAGGGAGAAAGCGCAGGCCAGCGCGAGCGGCTTGACGGCCGGCGCGCTGCGCGAAACAGCAGCAAAAGTCATGTTGTGATTCTTCGAATAGGGGTCATCCGCCCTGCGTCCCCGCAAGCCGGATTCAACGGACATCAAAGAGAGCGTCTGACAAAGCCCCAGGGCAAGGCCATGCAACGCCGCCATGAGGTTTTGTCAGGCGCTCTCAGCTGGTCCACCTGTCCTGGCCGGTATCCGGGCTCGCAAGTCTGACCGCCTCACCTTCCTATGCGCGGCACAGTGGTGTTGGAGGCGGCCGGTCGCCGGGGCGACGCTTGTTTACCGTTGCGGGGGCAGCACACGTTGGCCTGGCGCCGGGGGCGCCGTGGCTTCGTGTTTCCCGTTTAACTGCGCGCGCAGATTGCGCACGCGGGCACCAGAACGGGGTGGATTATATACCTGACAAGGGATATTGGAGGTGCGGGGATGCATGTGGTGAACGCGTGGACTCAGGAGTCCACGCTACGGATCGCGATATTTGGCGGTTAACGACGTGGCGAACAGCCGATGTGGTGAACAGCCGGCATCGCGCACGAAGCCCTGCTTACGTCCCGCGCTTGCCGCGTGCGGCCTCTTCCGCCTTGGCCGCCGCCTTCTCGGCCGCGATGCGCTCTTTCTCTTCCTTCTCGATGCGGTGCGCTTCGAGGCGCGCGGCGCGGGTGTCCGGGGTCTCCAGGCTGATGCGGCCGATGGCGCCGCTGCGGTAGTCGTGCAGCAGCACGTGGGCTGCCTTTTCGACGTCGTACTCTCCGCCGCGCACGCGGAAACCGCGGCGCGCGGCCACCTGCTCGACCACGCCGATGCCGTCCAGGCCCTCGGTCTTGAAGCCGTAGCGGGCGGTGAGCAGTTGCGGGTAGCGCTCGAGCAGGACGTCGCCCAGGAAGAAGGCGACTTCTTCCTCGATCAGCGCATTGGTACCGATTGCGTGGCTGGCCGCCAGCATCAGGCCGTCGCTCGGCATGTCGATCTTCGGCCACATCAGGCCCGGGGTGTCGACCAGCACCGTGTGCTTGTCGAGATACAGTTTTTGCTGGGTCTTGGTGACGGCCGGTTCGTCGCCGACCTTGGCCACGCGTTTTTTCAGGAGCGCATTCATCAGCGTCGATTTGCCGACGTTTGGAATACCCATGATCATGATGCGCAGCGGCTTGGTCGGCACGCCGCGGTGCGGCGCCAGCGACAGCGCCAATGCGGGGATGCGCGCGACGTCGGCCGGTTTCTTGGTCGTCATCGGATACGCCGTTACGCCGGGCTTGGCGTCGTAGTACGCCTTCCAGGCGGCGGTCGCGGCGGGGTCGGCCAGGTCGATCTTGTTGAGGATCTTCAGCACGGGACGCTGGCGGAACTGGCGCATGCGGTCGACCAGCGGGTTGCAGCTCGCTTCGGGCAGGCGCGCGTCGAGGACCTCGACCACGAGATCGATGAATTCCATCTGTTCTTCCGCCTGCTTCTTGGCGGAGTTCATGTGGCCCGGGAACCATTGTATCGACATGCTGTGCTTTCAAATTTCTGCGAACGAGGCGGTATTTTACGCTGCCCTCGAGGCCAGCGTCCCGCCGCAGTGTCGTTCTGTTTCCAATAGGAATGATTTAGGCTTGATTCGTTGCAATATCGAGTCATCCGGCACGGGCACGATGACAGGACGGCCGCTCCTGGCCGTGCTCATGGACGAGGGGAACGGTATGGAAAACGCGATGAAAAGGGCCGGCGGATTTGCGCGCAACGTCGAGGTGTGGATTTTTGGCGCGTTCGGGGCATTGGTGCTGGCGGCCTGCCTGGAAGGCAAGGTCGAGCCGGCCAGCCGCGCGGGCGTGGCGCCGGAAACCGAGCTGGCGCAGCCGCAGGCAGGCACGGCCGAGCCGATGTACGTGGTGTACGTCGTAGGCAAGCGGCCGAGCGCAGCCGAGAAGAAGCGGATGGCGCGGGCCGGCGCGGGTGCCGGCGCGGGGTGATGTTGGATAGTCGATGGACGGACCGGGAGAACAGTCCGGGAGACTGTTATCCCGCCCCGCCTCCTCCCTAACGCGCAAACGCTTCCATATCCCGCCGCACCAGCGAAGTCACGCCGCTCCAGTTGCGCTCCGTGTAGTGCCCGACATCTTCCCCATCGTCGCGAAACACCACCGAGTGGAAGGCCCATTTCGCGCGCCCGCCCTGGTTGGGGCCGGAACCCAGCGTCAGGTCGTTGCAGAACCAGTCGCCCGGATTGCACAGCGAACTGCCGCCGCTGCCCGAGGCGCCGCCGGAACTATGGTAGGCCACCACCTCGTCGTCCTGGCCCGGCAGCGCGAACGAGTACAGCGTGCCGGCCGCGCCGGCGTAGCGATAGAACCAGATGCCGCGCGTGTCGTTGTGGTTGTACAGCGCGCGCGAAGTGGCCACCTTTTGCTGCTGGGCCAGCGGCTCGCTCGTGGTCCAGGCGCCGATGTCGGCCAGTTCGCTGCCGCCGGCGGAGCCCGCCGAAGTCCGTACCCAGCGGATATTCCACCCGGTTTGCGAGCCGCCGGTGCCGCCCGTGCACACGCCGGCCGCATTCGGCTGGGCGTTGGTGACCGGCCGCGCGCTGCCGCCGTAATTGGCCAGCGTATAGCCGACCAGCAGTTCGCCGGCGCTGTGGACGGCGACATAGCACCAGTTCTGGCCGGTGCAGAAGCAGTCGAGCGCCGAACGCAGGATGCCGCTTTGTGCGGAGACTGCGCTCCTGCCGTCCCAGTTGACCGATTTCTTGTTGACGCCCGCCGGCGTGGCGTTCGGGCCGAAATAGGTGAAGTCGTTGTAGTTGCCGATCGCCCCGCCGCCGGTGCGGCCGTTGACCCACAAGCTGTAGTTGGTGGCGCCGGCCATCCCGGCGGCGAGCAGGCCGGGCAGGCACAGCGAAAGGGCAAGGCGCGCGGATCGTCCCATGTCATCCTCCATTGTTGTGGTTGCAGTGGGACGTGTCGACGGCCGACCGCGGAGAACCATTCTGGTGACGCGGCGGGCCGCAGGTCAACCGCGCACGGTTTGGCATCGAAGCGGCGTTGGAACAACGATACCGAACAGTGGACAGGCGCCGGCGCCACTGGCAGCGGCGGCGCCGGCAAGGCCTATTTCACCGGCCCGCACGCGCTCGGTGGCAGCGGCTGCGACGGATCGAACTTCGCCAGTTCCGCCGCCGCCCCTTTGCGGTCGCGTGCGAATTCGGTCAGGTAGCGGTCGCGCTCCTCGCTGCTCCACTCGGCATCCGACACGCCTTTCAGGGACTGCGCGCGGCTGGTCAGCACCGGGCCTTCGAGGCGCGGCATCAGCTCGCGGTCGGGATCGGTATTCTCCTTGAGCAGGTAGCCGTCGACGTCGCGCAGGGTCAAGGGCAGCGCCGGCGCACCGTCATGCATCAGCTTGCCGAACACGACCAGCTTGATGTCGTTCGCCCCCGGTCCCAGCACCTCGTTGAAGGTAGCCAGCGCGAACGGGCGTCCCCTGGCGTCGTCGATGCGGCCGGTGACGATGTAGCGCCCCGGCTGGCGCACCTCGGCGCGCAGCACAAAGGCGAGCGAACCGTCTTCCAGCACTTCGCGCGGCGCGCCGGCCCAGACCGCCGGCACTTTCGGCGAATAGATGACGTCGAAGATCACCACGCCATTCCTGCCGCCCGCCGTGTAGCGCACTTCGGTGCGGATGGTGCCGTGAAAGCCGGCGAGGCCAGTCTGGCCGGGCGTGAGTACGGCGCCGAAGGCGCCATCGCCCGCGACCGGATCGGCGCCCGTGCCATCGTCGGCAAAGGCGAGCGGCACCTGGGTGGTGGCGCGCCCGCCGGTCGTGACGAGGCCGGCGGCAATCGCGCGCGTAATCACCATCGGCACGATGGCGCCTTGCGGCTCGACCGCACGCAATGAGAACGCCACCGTCTCGCCGGCGGCGAGGAAGACGCGCGATTGCGAAGTCTGGATCAGGATGTCCGGGTTGCTGCGGCGGTCGACACCGCGGCGGTCGTCGCCGCGCATCGGATTGGTTTCCAGTACCGGCCGGTTCGGATAGGCCTGGTCGGGATTCTGCGACATCGGCCGCGAGTGCGCCGGATACGTGCTGCCCTCGCGGTAGCTGCAATAGGTGTGGTCGGCCAGCGCGTAGTTGTCGACCAGTTGCTGGCGCTGGCGCGCGCGTTCGGCCGGCGGCAATTGTGGCGCCGGCTGGCCGTCGACCTGGCCGAAGAACTGCGGTCCGCGCGGCTGGCCATTGTTGACGGCGACCGCCGCGGCGGCCACCGCCGGCTCATCGTCGCGCAGGGCCAGCCACAGGACCGCCGCCAACACTGCAAGCAGCAGCACCAGCGGCAGCCAGGAACGTGGGCCGCCAGGGCGGCCCGGTTGGCGATCAGAGGGCACTGTTCACCACGGCGCTGCGCACGACCCCGACGATGCCGCCCCAGTTGCCGTTCGCGTAGTGGTTATAGGCTTCGCTATCGTCGCGGAAGCTGACCGAGTGATAACTCCACTTGGCGCTGCCGCCCTCGTTGGCGGCCGTCCCCAGCGTCAGGTCGTTGCACAACCAGTCGCTCGGATTGCAGTAGGAGCCGCCGCCGCTGCCGGCCACGCCACCGGTGCTGTGGTAAGCGACGGCTTCGTCGTCCTGCCCCGGCAGGATGCCGGAATAGGCGGTGCCCTTGGCGCCGGCATACATGTAGAACCAGACGTTACGCGTGGTGTTGTGGTTGTACATGGCGCGCGCGGTGGTCGTTTTCAGGTCTTGCACCAGCGGTTCGGAGACGGCCCAGGAGCCGACGTCGGACAGCTCGGAGCCGCCGCCGGCGCCCGAGGCGGCGCGCACCCATTTGATGTTCCAGCCGGTTTGCGAGGCACCGTCACTGTTGCCGCACACGCCCGAGGAATTGGCGACGGCATTCTTCTTGACCCGTGCCGACCCGCCGTAATTCGCCAGCGTGTAGCCCATCATCAGGTCGCCGGCGCTGTGGGTGACGACGTAGCACCAGTTATTACCGGTGCAGAAGCAGTCGAGGGCATCGCGGACCTTGCCGCTTTGCGAAGCGATACTGCTGCGCCCATCCCAGTTGACCGATTTCTTGTTGACGCCAGCCGCCGTGGTGCCGGGCCCCCAGTAGGTCCAGCTGTCGTAGTTGCCGACCACGCCGCCGCCGGTACGCCCGTTGACCCACAGCGTGTAGTTGGCTGCCGCTGCGAAGCTCGATGCGGCCATGAGACAGACCGCGATTACCATTCGTAATGCTTTCTTCACAAATATCTCCTCTTTTTGAGTGGACGCCTGTCTCGGTCGCCTTCACTGCCGCCAAAGCCAGGCGCAGCCGCGTCTTGCGGCGTAGAGCCTACCCCGGTCGACCGGGATAGCCTCAGCCGACTGTATGCCCGAGCTAGAAGAGAGTCAATTGAACGGATGAAAGAAGAGAATAGTTTGTTGCATTACAGAAAATGCAAATATTATTTGATGCTAATCAAGTTCCGCCAATACTTTCAGGTGTGCGACGACGCTGCGCGCCAGCGCCGACAATTCATAGCCGCCTTCGAGGCAGCTGACGATGCGCCCGCCCGCGTAGGCGCGCGCCACCGCCATCACCTGCTGCGTGATCCAGGCGTAGTCGGCCTCGACCAGGGCCATGCCGCCCATGTCGTCGTCGCGGTGGGCGTCGAAGCCGGCGGAGATGAAGATCATCTGCGGCTTGAATGCATGCAGGGCCGGCAGCCAGTATTCCTGCACCACCTGGCGCACGACGTCGCCGCCACTCTTCGCCGGTACCGGTACGTTGACGTTGGTGTCTGTGATCGGTTCCGGTTCCGAATACGGATAGAACGGATGCTGGAAGAAGCTGGCCATCAGCACGCGCGGATCGTCGCGGAAGGACTCGGCGGTGCCGTTGCCGTGGTGGACGTCGAAGTCGACGATGGCGACGCGCTCCAGTCCGTGCGCTTCCAGTGCATGGCGCGCGGCGATCGCCACGTTGTTGAAGAGGCAAAAGCCCATCGGCTCGCGCGGCGTGGCGTGGTGGCCGGGCGGCCGGATCGAGCAAAAAGCATTGGCGATGTCGCCGGCGATGACGGCATCGGTCGCGGCCAGCGCCGCCCCGGCCGCGCGCAGGGCGGCGTCGTAGCTGGCGTGGCACAGCAGGGTGTCGCCATCGAGCGGATAGGTGTCGCCGGGCGTGGCCGGGATATGGTCGCGCACCAGCGCCAGCGCGCCTTCGGTATGGTTGCGCAGCACGGCGGGGATCTCGGCCAGCGGCGCCAGGCGGCGCTCGAGCAAGCCGTCGAGCCGGGCCAGGATCAGCTGGTCCTCGATCGCCTGCAGGCGGCTCGGGGACTCGGGATGCCAGCCGCCCATGTCGTGCTTCAGGCAGTCGGGATGGCTGTAGATTGCTGTGCTCATGATCGCGCGCTTCCAGCTTCTGCTCAGCCATACACCGGGATCGGCGGTTCTCGCTTAGAATCGTCGGGATGCTGCGCTGCCGGAAAGAATAGTTGCCAATGACGCTAATCTACCATGCCGCCTGCAGCCCCGCAGCATACGACCATTGGGATCAAACAGCATGTTCAACAAATTGCACGCCGCCGCACGCCAGGTCGGCCAGATCGTGGTCGGCAAGGACCAGCAAGTCCGCCTCGCCTTTACCTGCCTGCTGGCTGGCGGGCACCTGCTGATCGAGGACGTGCCCGGCGTCGGCAAGACCACGCTGGCGCATGCGCTGGCCCTCTCGCTCGGCCTGAAATTCAACCGCGTCCAGTTCACCAGCGACCTGCTGCCGGCCGACGTGGCCGGCATTTCGGTCTACGAGCGCGAGAAGAACGGTTTCGCCTTCCACCCCGGCCCGATTTTCACGCAAGTGCTGCTGGCCGACGAGATCAACCGCGCCACGCCGAAAACCCAGTCCGGTTTGCTGGAAGCGATGGAAGAACGCCAGGTCAGTACCGACGGCATGACGCGGCCGCTGCCCGAGCCCTTTTTTGTCATCGCCACCCAGAATCCGGCGCACCAGGTCGGCACCTTTCCATTACCCGAGTCGCAGCTCGACCGCTTCCTGATGTGCCTGTCCCTGGGCTATCCGGACGCCGCCGCCGAACGCGCGCTGCTGATGGGCGAAGACCGGCGCGCCATGCTGCGCACGCTGGAAGCAGCCATGAACCCGGCGGAGCTGATCGATGCCCAAGGCGCGCTGCGCTCGATCCATGCGTCGAGTTCGCTGATCGACTACGTGCAGGCGCTGGCCCAGGCTTCGCGTTCGGGCACGCTGTTCGCCGAAGGCTTGTCGCCGCGCGCGGCGATCGCGCTGCTGCAGGCCGGGCGCGCCTGGGCTGCACTCGAGGGCCGCGACCACGTGCTGCCCGAAGACATCCAGGCGGTGCTGGTGCCGGTCTGTGCGCACCGCCTGCGGCCGGTGAAATCGGCGCAGGGCCTGGCGCTGGCCAGCCGCGACCTGGTGCTGCAGCTGCAAAAATCGGTGCCGGTCTGAGGACCCGACGATGGCGCGCTCCAGCCTGACCCGGCGCCTGGGTCTGCCCCTGCGTACGCGCAAAGCCGCCGCCGTCGACAAGGGCGAGCTGCTGCTCGGCCAGCGCCGCATCTTCATCCTGCCGACCGGCCCCGGCCTGGGCTTCGGCGCCCTGCTGCTGGTGCTCCTGATCGGCTCGATCAACTACAACCTCGGCCTCGGCTATGCGCTGACCTTCCTCGCCCTGTCCTGCGCCGTGGTCGACATGCTGCTCACCTGGCGCAACCTGGCTTACCTGCGCCTGAATCCGGTGCGCGCGCCGAACGTGTTCGCCGGCCAGGAAGCGACCTTCGAACTGCAGCTGCGCGACACCAGCCGGCGCGCGCGCTATGCGATCGCGGTCGATATCGCCGCCGCCGATAGCACCAAACCGGGCGAGCCGCGCCATGCGGTCGACATCCCCGCCAACGGCAGCGCGACGGTGCGCCTGGCGCTGCCCAGCGACACGCGCGGCTGGCTGGACGCGCCGCGCCTGACGCTCAGCACCCGTTTCCCGCTCGGGCTGTTCCGCGCCTGGAGCTACTGGCGTCCCGACGCGCGCGCCCTGGTCTATCCTTTTCCCGAAGAAGGCGCGCCGCCGCTGCCGGCCGAGTCCAGCAGCCACAGCGAGGGCGCCGGCCACGCCGGTGAAGACGACTTTGCCGGCGTGCGCCCCTACCAGGCCGGCGACCCGCTGCGGCGCCTGGCCTGGCGCCAGATCGCGCGCCTCGACCCGCGCGACGGCGGCCAGCTCGCCACCAAGCATTTCGAAGGCGGCGCGCGCACCGAACTGGTGCTCGACCTGGCCGCGCTGTCGCCCCGGCTCGACCTCGAGCTGCGCCTGTCGCGCATGACGCGCTGGGTGCTGGAAGCGGAAAGCCGCGCCCTGCCCTATGCCTTCCGCCTCGGCGCCGAGCAGTTCGAGGCGGCCAACGGTGTCGCCCACCAGGCGGCCTGCCTGCGCGCGCTGGCGCTGCACGGTCTGGGAGGCACACGATGAAGGCCGTGATCGCACGCTTCGCCGCCCTGCCGCGCGACAAGGCCGACACCCTGCTGCTGCTGTTCGCCGCGCTGCTGGTGCTGGCGCCGCATACCGCCCACCTGCCGGCCTGGGTGTCGCTGCTGTGCGCGCTGACCTTGCTATGGCGCGGCGTGATCACGCTGCAGGGCAAGCGCATGCCGCCCAGCCTGTTGCTGCTGCCGTTGGCCGGCGCCGCCATGTTCGGCGTCGCCCACAGCTACCAGAGCCTGCTCGGGCGCGATGCCGGGGTCGCCATGCTGGTGCTGCTGGTGACTTTCAAGATGCTGGAAATGCATGCGCGGCGCGACCTGTTCGTGGTCGTGTTCCTGTGCTTCTTCCTGGTGCTGACCAACTTCTTCTACGAGCAGGGCATCGGCACCGCGCTCCTGATGGCCGTATCGGTGCTGGCGCTGCTCACGGCCCAGCTGAGTTTCCAGTTCACCGGCACGCCGCCGCCGCTGCGCCAGCGTTTCCTGATGAGCGCCAAGGTGCTGGGCCTGGCGACGCCACTCGCTTTCGCCCTGTTTTTCCTGTTCCCGCGCATCGAGGGGCCGCTGTGGGGCGTGCCGGGCGACGCCAGCAGCGCCCGTTCGGGCCTGTCCGAGTCGATGGCGCCGGGGACGATGGCGAACCTGGCGCAGTCGGGCGAGCCCGCCTTCCGCGTGCGTTTCGAGGGCCGCGCGCCTTCGCAGGAACAGATGTACTGGCGCGGTCCGGTGCTGGGCGCCTACGACGGACGCACCTGGACCCGGCTCGATCCGCGTTTGGCGGCAGGCTCGGCTCGCCAACCGCTGGCGCTGTCGGTCGCCGGTCCGCCGCTCGACTACGAAGTCACGCTCGAGCCGTCGCAGTCGCGCTGGCTGTTCGCCCTCGAAATGCCGCGGCGCCTGCCGGAACTGGACGGGAACATCGCCAACGTCTCTGGCGAATTCGAACTGACGACGAGCTTTCCGGTCGAGATGCGCCTGCGCTACCGGGTCAGCTCGCACCTGGACTACCGCCTGCAGCAGCACGGCTTGCCACCCGGCGCCGATCACTGGCTGCAACTGCCCGGCAACAGCAACCCGCGCGCGCTGCTGGCCGGCCTCGATCTGCGCGCCGAGCCCGATCCGGTCAAACGCATCGACACCGTACTGCAGCGCTTCCGGCGCGACAACTACGTCTATACCCTGAATCCGCCACTGCTCGGACGCGATGCCGTCGACGACTTCCTGTACGGCAGCCGCGCCGGCTTTTGCGAACATTTCGCGGGCGCCTTTGTCTTCCTGATGCGCGCTGCCGGCGTGCCGGCGCGCGTGGTCACCGGCTACCAGGGCGGCGAATTCAATCCGCTCGACGGCTACGTCACCGTGCGCCAGTCCGACGCCCACGCCTGGGCCGAGGTCTGGCTGGCGCGACGCGGCTGGGTGCGCATCGACCCGACCGCGGCGGTTGCGCCGGAACGCGTGCAGCGCGGCCTGAACGGGGCAATCCCGCCGCGCGCGCCCTTCGGCATCGAAGGCCTGGGACGCTTCATGCGCATCGGCGGCGACAGCAGCCCGTGGATCGCCCAGATGCGCCACGCGGCCGGCGCCATCAACAATGGCTGGAACCAGTGGGTGCTCAACTATACGCCGCAGCGCCAGGCCAGCCTGGTCGACGACGTGCAGTCCTCGTTCTTCGACTGGCGCATGCCGGTCGGTGTGGCCGGCCTGATAACTGTGTTGCTGCTGGTCCGATTCTTCCTGCGGCGCAGGGAGACCGATCCGATCGATGCGCTATACTCGGCCCTGTGTACGCGCCTGTCCCGGCTGGGCCTGGCGCGTTCGGCAGATGAAGGCCCGAGCGCCTACGGCGCGCGCATCGTTGCGGCGGGAACCCTGGCAGCGCCCGCGCAGGCGGCGGCCGCCGAGTTCCTCGGCCGTTACAGCGCCTGGCGCTACGCGCCGCGCCGCGACGATCCGCACCTGGCCGTGACCCTGAAGCGCCTACTTTCGCAAGTCAGATGAAACAGTTCGTATCACTTATCACCGCATTCGTTTTCGCAGCAGCTCCCCAGCTCGACGCCAGCGCCGCCGCCAGGCATCCGCCATCGAAGGCGAAGATCGTCAAGGCCAAGGCGGCCAAGGCCAGCAAGGGCAAGCCCGGCAAATCCACCCCGCCGAAAACACCCAAGGCACGCAAGGCAATCGCTGCGGCGGCTGCCGTGGCCACCGTCGCTGCCGCGTCGTCGATCGATTACGACGGCGAACAGGTCAATTTCGCCGAATGGCAAGCCGTGCGCGAGTTCATCAGCGAGATGGTGATCAAGCACGATTTCGATCGCGCAGTGCTGGAAGCGCAGCTGCGCCAGGTGCGCTTCGTGGAGTCGGCGGTGCAGCTGGTGAAACCGGCGCCGCCCGGCAAACCCAAGAACTGGCAAGCCTACAGCAGCCGCTTCATCGAGCCGATCCGCATCAACGCCGGGCTGCGCTTCTGGAACGAGAACGCCGCCGCGCTGGCGCGCGCCGAAGCGACCTATGGCGTGCCGGCCGAGATCATCGTCGGCATCATCGGCGTCGAAACGATTTATGGCCGCGACACCGGGCGCTTCCGCGTGCTCGATACGCTGACCACGCTCGCCTTTGCCTATCCGGAAGCGCCGAACAAGGCGGCGCGCAGCATCTTCTTCCGCGGCGAACTGGAAAACGCCTTCCTGCTGGCGCGCCACGAAAACATCGATCCGTTCACCCTGCTGGGCTCCTTCGCCGGCGCGGTCGGCATGCCGCAGTTCATGCCGGGGAACATCCTGAAATACGGCGTCGACTTCGACGGCGACGGCCACATCGACCTGCGCGGCTCGACCGCGGACGCGATCGGCAGCGTTGCCAATTTCCTGATCGAGCACGGCTGGAATCCGCGCGACGCCGGCCCGCACGCGATCCGGGTCGACGTCGCCGCCCACCGCGCCTGGGAACCGTTGCTCGAACGCGGCCTGGCCGCTACCCTGCGGACCGACGAACTGGCCGCCGCCGGCGTCGTGCCGGCGACAGCCCTGCCGGCGGATCGGCTGTACGGCCTGATCGACCTGCAAAACGGCGCCGAGGCGACGGAATACTGGGCGGCCAACGATAACTTCTTTGCCATCACCAAATATAACCGCAGTTATTTCTATGCCATGTCGGTGATCGACCTGGGACGAGCCGTGCGCACGGCACGGGCTGGCCAGACGTTATAGAGCCGTCTATACATTTCATTAATTTGTAACAACGTGTAACAGCGAAGTCGCCGCTTTTCGCCCCAGCGGCGTTCCCTGCATAGGGTACTCCCCTGGGGTATCCTTTCCCGCCTACTCTCTGTACTCTATGGAAACATTCATGGGTACTGCATACTCCCGCTTTTGTTAGCATTCCTACATATCATTCTGAAACGTGTGGCACGCAACTTCTGTTTCCTCTACACTCGTATTTAATTAAAAAACAATTATTTTCTACGTGAGTTTGTGAGAGAATTGCATTGCGGCTATTGTTGCGATTAGACAACAGGGCCGAGGCTTCACACCGAATTCTATTGCTCATAAGTACTAGAGCCTGAATTAGTTGTACAATTGAGTAGATTTTTTCGAAAGACTTCCGGAATCGAAACGCTGCAAGCGACTTTCCGTAAACCCACAATAGGAATATTTGAAATCATGACAAACCAAGTCGGCATTGATATGAGCAGCGATGCGGAGTCGGATGAACTGTTGCAATACAACCCGAACCGCCTGCTGGATACCCTGATCGAGAACCTGCGCCTGAAGAACGACGCAGCCCTGTCGCGCGCGCTGGAAGTGGCGCCGCCGGTGATCTCGAAGATCCGCCACCACCGCCTGCCGGTCGGCGCATCGCTCCTGATCCGCATGCACGAAGTGAGCGACCTGTCGATCCGCGACCTGCGCTACCTGATGGGCGACCGCCGCAACAAGTTCCGCATCAGCGACAAGCAGTTCAAGCCAAAAGAAGGCGCGGCACCATCGGCGTCGAGCGGCGAGTAATGTTCTCTTGATTCTCACGCGGCCGCTTGCGAAGTGGCCTGCATGGGAAGGATGGACGTAAAAAAGGGGCGATACGGTCGCCCCTTTTGTCATGCCGTGCCTGCTTGCTCAGGCAGGGAATACCCCGGTAGAAAGATAACGGTCGCCGCGGTCGCAGACGATGAACACGATCGTCGCATTCTCGACGGTCTGCGAAATGCGCAGCGCCACTTCGCAGGCGCCGGCGGCCGAGATGCCGCAGAAGATCCCCTCTTCCGCCGCCAACCGGCGCGCCATCTGCTCGGCTGCGGCCTGGCTGACGTTTTCCACCTGGTCGACGCGCGACTTGTCGAAGATCTTCGGCAGGTAGGCTTGTGGCCATTTGCGGATACCCGGGATCGACGAGCCTTCTTCAGGCTGGGCGCCGATGATGCGCACCGCCTCGTTCTGTTCCTTCAGGTAGCGCGACACGCCCATGATGGTGCCGGTGGTGCCCATGGCGCTGACGAAATGGGTGACGCGCCCATCGGTATCGCGCCAGATTTCCGGCCCGGTCGTCTCGTAGTGGGCCAGCGGGTTGTCCTGGTTGGCGAACTGGTCGAGGATGATGCCCTTGCCATCCTTTTGCATCTGGTCGGCCATGTCGCGCGCGTATTCCATGCCGCCCGTCTTCGGGGTCAGCACGATCTGCGCGCCGTAGGCGGCCATGCTCTGGCGCCGCTCGATCGACAGGTTGTCCGGCATCAGGAGGATCATCTTGTAGCCGCGGATGGCGGCTGCCATCGCCAGCGCGATGCCGGTATTGCCCGAGGTCGCCTCGATGATGGTGTCGCCCGGCTTGATCTGGCCACGTTCCTCGGCATTCTTCAGCATCGACATCGCCGCTCGGTCCTTCACCGAGCCGGCCGGGTTGTTGCCCTCGAGCTTGCCCAGGATGATGTTGTTGCGCGCCGCGGCATCCGCGCCGCCCAGGCGCACCAGCTGCACCAGCGGGGTGTTGCCGATCGTATCTTCGATGGTTTTATAGGCCATGTTGCTCTCTTGCGGTTCTTCAAAACACCATTCTAAACCGGGACGCAAGAGTGCGTATGAGGACGTCGGGGTTGTAGGGTGGGCCCCGCCCACGCGGTGCGGCGGATACGAGTCGAAATCATGTTTCGACCATCAAAGGTGCGTCCGCGTGGGCACAAGTGCCCACCCTACAAGATCAGCGCAGCGGCGCCGGATACGTCGCCACGCTGACGTTGCCGTCCTTGTCGACCGCCTGCACGCCAAAGAAATAGTTATCCTTCGACAGGTTCACGGTGGCCTCGGTCACGTTGCCGACGAACTTCGATCCCTGCCATCCTGCGGCCGTGGTCTCGCGCCAGACGATGCGGTAGCCGGCGACGTCCGGTTCCGGATTGGCCTGCCACACCAGCGTCGAATCGTTCACCAGCTTGTCGGTGCGCACCTTGACGCCTTGCGGGGCGGCCGGGGCCAGCGCCAGCGAGGCCAGCGTGGCCGCGTTCACCTTGGCCACTGTGGCCGTGTAGTCGAAGTCGACGAACTCGATTAGGTCGCCATAGACTTTACCGTTTTCGGTGCGCAGGTTCTGGTGCTGGTGCGAGAAGTCTTCGTTCGGCTCGGTGAAGCGCAAGGCGGCGTAGCCCTGCTCCAGGAACGGCATGTGGTCGCCGCCGCGCAGGTAGCGGTCGTGGCGCTGGATCACGCTGACCTTGAAGCCCTTCACGTAGCGCTCGCCCTGCTCCTTGGTGTGGCGCGCGAGCTGGCGCGAGATCGAATCGTTCTCGCCGCCGGTGGCCACCAGCTGGCGCACGGCCTCGCTCATCTCCTTCGTCGCCGGAATGCTTTGCGCGAACAGGCGCACCTGCTTGTTGTCGATCTTGCCGTCGTCGGCGCGCGAGCTGCCGATGATGTCGTTGGTGAACATGCCGGCGACGTTCAGGTTGCTGGCGCGCGCCTGCTTCGCCCAGTGGCCGGCGCCCAGCAAGCCCTGCTCTTCGGCGGCCACCGCCAGGAACACCAGGGTCGCATCGAACTTGTACTTGGCCATCACGCAGGCCATTTCCATCACGGCCGCCGTGCCCGAGGCATCGTCGTTGGCGCCCGGCGCCTTGCCGGAGGCGTCCATCACGTCGGTGTTACGGGAATCATAGTGGCCGCTGACGACGTACAGGCGTTCCTTGGACGCATCCTGAGTGCCCGGCAGCGTGGCGACTACGTTGACGATTTCGGTCGGACGCGAGATGCGCGCCGACACCGGGGCGATGTGGCTGTCGAAGGACACTTGCAGGCCCGTGCCGGCACCGCAGCGTTCGAGCTCCGACCGGATCCAGCGCCGCGCGGCGCCGATGCCGACGGTGTCCGAGGTGGTGTCGGACATGGTGTGGCGGGTTTCGAAGCTCACCAGTTTGCGCACGTAGTTCTCGATGCGCTTGGGGGAAATCTCGGCGACGATCTTGTCGATTTGCGGCTGGTGGCGGGAGACGTCGGGAGCGGACGGTGCGGCAGGTGCGGCAAAGGAGGTGCTGGAGGCGAACAAGCCGGCGACGAGGGCGGCGGTAACACGAACATCACTACGGAGGCGAGGCATGAAGGTCCTTGGAATCGTTGCTTTTCGATTCTCTATCTTCTCATGCCCCGCCCCGCCTGTTACCGTCTTTACATGCAAAAATTCCGGCGCTGCAGGACCGGCTTACATGCTGGCCTTGGGGGCCTCGGCCGGCTTGGCCTTCGCCTCTTTTGCCGGGGCCGCCTTGGCGGTCTTCTCCGGCTTGGCCGCCGCCGCTGCGCCTTCCTTGGCCTGGCCATTCACCTGCAGGCCGGCTTCGGACAGCTTGGCCGCCTTCTTGTCACCGACGCCCTTGACGCGCTTCTGGAAGTCGGCCCAGTCCTTGAACTCGCCCTTGCTGCGCTCGTCCAGGATCGCTTTCGACATGCTCGGACCCACGCCCTTGACGCCATCGAGGGCGGCGGCATCGGCCTTGTTGACGTCGACCTGGGCGAACGCGAAGCCGGTCGAAGCGACCAGCGCGGCAATGGCAAGCATCAGTTTCTTGATCATCAAAAAGTCTCCATTGGGGAATACGGACGGCGGGTGCCGTCCACCCGCGCTTAACGCGGCGGAATGAAGCTTGTTGACGTGGCGGGCTTGAGCGGCATCAAAGCGTAGGGTGGACTCCGTCCACGCGGTGCAAAGCGTCCTGGATACGTACCGCATTTCGACCGAGGAGCCGTGCGTAACGCGTGGGCTCGGGAGCCCACCCTACGGTGCACGACGGTTAGCGGCTTACGTTCCGCGGCCGAACCGTTTCGCTCAACCCGGGAACAGCTCGTCGCGCGTGACCGTCGCCGTACCCAGCTTGCCGACCACGATGCCGCCGGCGCGGTTGGCGGTGGCCAGCGCGACGTCGAGCGGGGCGCCGGCGCCGAGCATGGCGGCCATGGTGGCAATCACGGTGTCGCCGGCGCCGGAGACGTCGAACACTTCGCGCGCGTCGGCGTGCACGTGCAGCACCTCGTGTTCGGTGTACAGGCTCATGCCCTCTTCCGAACGCGTCAGCAGCAGCGAGTCGAGGCCGAGGTCGACGCGCAGGGCCTGCGCCTTGGCGGTGAGTTGTTCTTCATCTTTCCAGCTGCCGACGATGCGCTTCAGTTCCGACTTGTTCGGCGTGAGCATGGTGGCGCCGGCATAGGCCGAGAAGTCGTCGCCTTTCGGGTCGACCATCACCACCTTGCCGGCCGCCCGCGCGGCGCCGATCATTTCGGCGACGTTCACCAGGCTGCCCTTGTTGTAGTCGGAAAAGATCAGCACGTCGTAGTGCGGCAGCAGCGCCTTGAACTGGGTCAGCTTGTCGCGCAGGACGTCTTCGGTGGGGGCGTCCTCGAAGTCGATGCGCACCATCTGCTGCTGGCGGCCGATGACGCGCAGCTTGATGATGGTGCTGATCGCCGCGTCGCGTTTCAGGTAGCTGTGGATGCTGGAGTCGCGCAGCAGCGTCTCCACCGAGGTGCCGGCTTCGTCGGCGCCGACCACGCCCAGCAAGCCGCTGTGGGCGCCCAGCGCGGCCGCGTTGCGGGCGACGTTGGCGGCGCCGCCAAGGCGTTCTTCGCGGCGCTCGATGCGCACCACCGGCACCGGCGCTTCCGGCGAAATGCGCGCGACGTCGCCGAACCAGTAGCGGTCGAGCATGACGTCGCCGACGACGAGCATGCGCACGTTGTCCAGGCGCGGGGCGGCGGTGTGAAGGTAGTCTGCGCCGTCGAGCAGGCGGCTTGGGGTAGCGGTCGTCATCGGTATTTAATTCATCACGTTCAATTCTTCGGTGCGGCGCGGCGGGTAGGTCTCCCAGCGGCTGCAACCCGGGCATTGCCAGTAGTACTGGCGCGCCTTGAAGCCGCAATGGCCGCACTGGTAGCGCGCCAGCTTCGCCGTGTAGCCGTGGATCAGGTTCTTCACCATCGACAGCTCTTCCCAGATGTGCGCCGGCGCATCCATCAGGCGCGCCTCGAGCAGCTTGTCGAGGCCGAGCAGGGTCGGGTTGCGGCGCAGCTCGTCGATCACCAGCTGTTTGGCGGCTTCCACGCCGTCGAGTTCGATCACGGCCTTGAAGACGACGTCGATCAGGTCGATCGACGAGGCTTCGGCCAGGTAGGAGCGCAGCAGGTTGACGCCCTCTTGCGGGCGGCCGACGCGGCGGTAGCCATCCATCAGGCGGCCGGCGACGAGCGCCACGTGCGGCACGCTTTGCTGCTCGACGCGCTTCCAGGTCGAGATCGCGCTTTCGACTTCGCCCTGGGCCAGCAGGGCGTCGCCCAGCAGCATGGTGGCGCGTACGCTGTTGCGGTCGGCGTGCAGGGCCTTGTCGAGCAGGGCCATCGCGTCCGCCAGGTCGGTGCGCACCAGCGCATCCTGGGCCAGCTCGCAGTAGAACTGCGCGATTTCCTTCTGGCGCGCGCCGGCGCCCGAGGACTGCAGGCCGGCGGCGGCGTCGATGGCGCGGCTCCATTCCTTTTCGCGCTGGTAGATTTCCAGCAGCGCGCGCTGGGCCTGCACGCTGTAGCTACCGTCGACCAGGCCGTTGAAGGTTTCTTCGGCGCGGTCCAGCAGGCCCGCCTTCAGGTAATCCATGCCGAGTTCGTACTGGGCCTGGGTGCGCTGTTCGAGCGGCAGGTCGGGCCGCGCCAGCAGGTTCTGGTGGACGCGGATCGCTCGTTCGATCTCGCCGCGGCGGCGGAACAGGTTACCGAGCGCGAAGTGCATGTCGGCCGTTTCCGGGTCGAGCGTGACGATCTCGATAAAGGCATCGATGGCTTTGTCGGGCTGGTCGTTCAGCAGCAGGTTCAGGCCCTTGAAATAAGCCCGCGGCAAGGTGCGCGATTCGGACAGGATCTGTTTGATGTCGACCCGGGCGGCGATCCAGCCGAGGCCAAAGAAGACGGGGACGGCGAGCAGCCACCAGGTTTCAAATTCCATAGCTTGTTGTTCTTGATTGCTTGATTGATTAGCGCGGCGGCGCGGCCACGACGGCCACCGAATCCGCCGCCGGCTGGGCAGTGCCGGTACCGGCGGCGCTCTGCAGCGCCTGCACCGTGTTCTTGTGCTGCGAGGCTTCGCGGCGGTGGCGGAAGACGGTCGGCGACATGGCCAGGATGCCGAGCGCCGCGCCGGCGATGAAAAAGGCGAGCAGCATCAGCACCAGCGGACCGCGCAGTTCGTAACCGAGGAAAAAGTGCAGGTCGACTTCCTGCGTGTTCTTCAGCGCGAAGCCGAAAAACAGGACGAACAGGATAAATCCGGCGATGGTGGAAACGAATTTCATCGGGTGGGCCTGGCGGTGGGTGGGGCAAAGGCGCAGTGTCGCATATCTGGGGGTTATTTTCAAAGATGAGGCACGCTTGCCGGAGGGACGTAGGGTGGGTGGGAGACCCACCCACCCTACGGGTCTGTTCGACGAAAAAAAAACGGCGCCCGAAGGACGCCGTTCTCTGTTGCCTGCACGCTGGCAGACGACTCAGTCTTCGATGATCGGTTGCCCGACCATCGCGTCGACCCGCTCGCGCAACTGCTTGCCCGGCTTGAAGTGGGGCACCCGTTTTTCGGGCACCATCACCTTGTCGCCGGACTTCGGGTTGCGGCCGATGCGGGGCGGGCGGCTGTTGAGCGCAAAGCTGCCGAAACCACGGATCTCGATGCGCTGCCCGGTCGCCAGGGCGTTGGTCATCGCATCGAGGATGGTCTTGACTGCGTACTCCGCATCTTTCGCGACCAGCTGAGAATAACGCTCAGCCAGTCGTGCAATCAGCTCGGACTTGGTCATCTGTTCGCCTCAGTGAGCCAATTAGTTCTTGCTTAGTTCTTATTATCGAACTTTGCCTTCAGCAGTGCGCCCAGGCTGGTGGTGCCCGATGCGGCATTGCTGTCCGACGACGACGACAGCTTGCTCATCGCTTCCTGGGTGTCAGCGCTGTCTTTCGCCTTGATCGACAGCTGGATGCTGCGAGCCTTGCGATCGATGTTGATGACCAGTGCTTCGACCTTGTCGCCCACTTTCAGGTGGGTGCCGGCGTCTTCCACGCGGTCACGCGAGATTTCCGAAGCGCGCAGGTAGCCTTCGACTTCTTCGTTCAGGGCGATGACGGCGCCTTTCGGCTCAACCGACTTGACCGTACCGGTGACCAGGGAACCCTTGTCGTTCAGTGCAGCGAAGTTGTTGAACGGGTCGCCTTCGAGCTGCTTGACGCCCAGCGAAACACGCTCGCGCTCGACGTCGATGGCCAGCACGACGGCTTCCAGCTCGTCGCCCTTCTTGAAGCGACGGACTGCTTCTTCGCCGGCTTCGGTCCACGACAGATCCGACAGGTGCACCAGACCATCGATGTTGCCTGGCAGGCCGATGAACACGCCGAAGTCGGTGATCGACTTGATCGAACCGCGGACTTTGTCGCCCTTCTTGTGGGTCATGCCGAAGTCGTCCCATGGGTTCGCCTTGCACTGCTTCATGCCCAGCGAGATACGGCGACGCTCTTCGTCGATTTCCAGGACCATGACTTCGACTTCGTCGCCCAGCTGCACGACTTTGTTCGGGGCCACGTTCTTGTTGGTCCAGTCCATCTCCGACACGTGCACCAGGCCTTCGATGCCCTGCTCGACTTCGACGAACGCGCCGTAGTCGGTGAGGTTCGTGACTTTACCGAACAGGCGGGTGCCTTGCGGGTAACGACGCGACAGGCCGGTCCATGGATCGTCGCCCAGCTGCTTGACGCCCAGCGAGACGCGGTTCTTTTCCTGATCGTACTTGAGGACCTTGGCGGTGATTTCCTGGCCAACCGACAGCACTTCCGACGGGTGACGCACGCGACGCCATGCCAGGTCGGTGATGTGCAGCAGGCCGTCGATGCCACCCAGGTCCACGAACGCGCCGTAGTCGGTGATGTTCTTGACGACGCCGGTCACGACCGTGCCTTCCTTCAGCGTTTCCATCAGCTTCTGGCGCTCTTCGCCCATCGAAGCTTCGATGACGGCGCGACGCGACAGCACGACGTTGTTACGCTTGCGGTCCAGCTTGATGACCTTGAATTCGAGGGTCTTGCCTTCGAACGGGGTGGTGTCCTTGACCGGACGGGTGTCGACCAGCGAACCCGGCAGGAATGCGCGGATGCCGTTGGTCAGGACGGTCAGGCCGCCCTTGACCTTGCCGTTGACGGTGCCGGTGACGATCTCGCCCGACTCCATTGCCTTTTCCAGAGCCAGCCACGATGCCAGGCGCTTGGCCTTGTCGCGCGACAGGATGGTATCGCCGAAACCGTTTTCCAGCGATTCGATGGCCACGGAAACGAAGTCGCCAATCTGGACTTCCAGTTCGCCCTGGTCATTCTTGAATTCTTCGACCGGAATGAAAGCTTCCGACTTCAGGCCGGCGTTGACGATCACAAAGTTGTGATCCAGGCGCACGACTTCAGCCGAGATGACTTCGCCCGAGCGCATGTCTTGACGCGACAGCGACTCTTCGAACAGGGCGGCAAAGCTTTCCATACCGGTATCTTGGGTGGTAGTAGACATAGGTGATTTACATGTTAGCCAGCAGGACCGGCAAGGGTGCGGTTCTGAACTGGGTCAGGTTAAAACAACACCTGCAGGGCGAAATGCCGTCGCAGGCACCAAACGGTTACAACAGCGATTACAACAGCGTGTGCCAATGGAGCACTTGCTCCACTGCTTCATCAACCGTCATATCCGACGTATCGAGGATGTACGCGCCTTCTGCCGGCACCAGCGGGGCGACGGTGCGATGGGTATCGCGGTCGTCGCGCGCCTGCAAATCGGCAAGCAGATCGTCCATATTAGCAGAAAATCCTTTGTCAATCAATTGCTTATATCGCCGCTGAGCCCGCGCTTCCACACTTGCCGTCAGAAACACTTTCAGGCGCGCGTTGGGGAAAATCACCGTGCCCATGTCGCGCCCGTCGGCCACCAGGCCGGGCGCCTTGCGAAAGCCCAGTTGCAGGGCGTAGAGGGCCTGGCGCACGCTCGGAAAGGCGGCGATTTTCGACGCGTTGTTGCCCACTTCCTCAGCGCGGATGACTTCCCCGACTTCTTCCCCGGCCAGGAAAATGCCGCCGTTCGAGAATGTCGCCGGCAGGGTCTCCGCCAGCTGCGCCACGGCGCGGTCATCGTCCAGCGCAACACCCGCGCGCATGGCGGACAGGGCCGTCAGGCGATACAGCGCGCCCGAGTCGAGCAGGTGGTAGCCGACGCGGTCGGCGACGCGCGCCGCGACCGTGCCCTTGCCGGATGCGGTCGGGCCATCGATCGTGATGACGGGGATGTGGGAGTTGGGCATTAGTTACCTCTTGTTTAAAACACGAATTTAGAACAACTCGTTGCGGGCGATCCCCGCGAACGCTTCGAAATAGTCGGGGAACGTCTTGGCCACGCATTTCGGATCGTTGATGCGCATGGCGTTGCCGCGGCGCGCCTTACCGTCCAGCGCGGCCAGCGAGAAGCACATCGCCATGCGGTGGTCGTCATAGGTATCGATCACGGCCGGCAGCAACTCCTCGGGCGGCGTGATGCGGATGTAATCCGGCCCCTCCTCCACTTCAGCGCCGACCTTGCGCAACTCGATCGCCATCGCCGCCAGACGGTCGGTCTCTTTCACGCGCCAGCTGGCGATGTTGCGCAGCGTGCTCGGCCCGTCGGCGTACAACGCGGCCACCGCGATCGTCATCGCCGCGTCCGGAATATGGTTGAAGTCGGCGTCGATCGCTTTCAATACGCCATTCCCGCGCGCCTCGATCCAGTTCTCGCCGCGGGTGATGGTCACGCCCATGCGCTCGAGCGCATCGGCAAAGCGCACGTCGCCCTGGATGCTGTCCTGCCCCACGCCCTCGACCCGCACCGGCCCGCCGCCGATCGCGCCGGCCGCCAGGAAGTACGACGCCGACGACGCATCGCCCTCGACGTGGATCGCACCGGGCGACACGTAATGCTGGCCCGGCTGGACCGTGAACGAAGCCCAGCCGTTCTGGTCTACCGAAACGCCAAAGCGGCGCATCAGGTTCAGCGTGATCTCGATATACGGCTTGGAGATCAGTTCGCCGACGACGTCGATCGTCACCGCGTGACCGCGCGCCATCAGCGGTGCGCTCATCAATAGCGCGGTCAGGAACTGGCTCGACACGTTGCCGCGCACCGATAACCGATTTGCATGGATGTGGCCACGGCGAATGCGCAGCGGCGGGAAGCCCTGCTCCCCGGTGTACTCGACCTGGGCGCCGATGTCGTTCAAGGCGTCGACCAGGTCGCCGATCGGCCGCTCGTGCATGCGCGAGACGCCGTGCAGCGTGTAGTCGCCGCCGATCACCGCCAGCGCCGCGGTCAGCGGACGGATCGCGGTGCCGGCATTGCCCATGAAGAGATCGGCCTCGCCGTTCGGCAGCACGCCGCCATTGCCATGGACGACCACCGTGCGTTCGTCGACTTCATCCCAGCGGATGCCGAGCGAGCGCAGCGCGCCCAGCATGACCATGGTGTCGTCCGAGGCCAGCAAATCATGGATGGTGGTCGTGCCCTGGCTCAGCGCGGCCAGCAGCAGGGTGCGGTTCGAGATGCTCTTCGAGCCCGGCAGGCGCACCGTGCCCTCGACGTGCATCACGGGCTCGAGGTCGATGTGCTGCGGGTAGTGTTTCGATGTTTGCTGCGTCATTCCGGTTCCTGACTCTGTGGCGGCGCGGGCTCGGCGGTTTCAATCGCCTCGCTCCAGGCGCGGCGGGCGCGTTGCGCGTTCGTATAGATGACTTCGAGGCCCGGCCCGTCGTTGGCGGCGAGCCGTCCGCGCAATACGGTCAATTGTGCCAGATATGCATCGAGCTCGGTGAGCAGTGCGTCGCGGTTGGCCAGGCTGATGTCGCGCCACATTTCGGGCGAGGAGCCGGCGATGCGGGTGAAGTCGCGAAAGCCGCTGGCGGCGTACTGGAACAGCTGGTCCGCATGCGGTTTATTGGCGATGTCGTCGACCAGTGCATAGGCCAGCAGGTGCGGCAGGTGGCTGACGGCGGCGAACACGCGGTCGTGCTGCGCCGGCGTGAGCGTGTGGATGATCGCGCCACACAGGCGCCAGGCGGCCGCCACCAGGCCGACGTCGCCGTCGGCGTTTTCCGGCAGCGGCGTAATCACGGTCTTCTTGCCCTGGTAGAGCGCGGCCAGCGCCGCATCCGGACCGTTCGATTCGCGCCCGGCGATCGGGTGCGCCGGCACGAACTGTTTTACCTTTGTACCCAGCGCCGCGCGCGCGGCGGCGACGACGTCCGACTTGGTGCTGCCGGCGTCGGTGACGACCGTGCCCAGGTCCAGGTACGGCGCCAGCGCCGCCAGGATCGGCCCGGTCTGGGCGACCGGTGCGGCCAGCAGCACCAGGTCCGCCCCTGCCATTGCCTCTTGCGCCGAGTCGGTCACGCTGTCGACGATGCCCAGCTCCAATGCACGCGCCAGCGCTTCGGGCGAGCGTCCCATGCCGACGATCTGGCGCGCTGCGCCGGCCTGTTTCAAGGCCAGCGCGAACGAGCCGCCGATCAGCCCGACGCCGATGACGACAACCTTGCCCAGCATTTAGTTGTCCCCGTTTGCCAGGGCGCGTTTGAGCGCTTCGATGAAGGTCGCGTTTTCCTGCGGCAGGCCGATCGAGATGCGCAGCCACTGCGGCAAGCCGTAGGCGCCGACCGGACGCACGATCACGCCCTGCTTCAGCAAGGCCAGGTTGACGCGCGCGCCGGCCTGATCGTCATCACCCACGCGCACCAGCACGAAGTTGCCGAACGAAGGCACGTACTCGAGCTTGAGCTCTTCAAAGGCGGCGATCATCTGCTGATAGCCCTCGGCGTTGTTCTGCGCGCCCTTTTCCAGGAATTCCTTGTCGTTCAGCGCCGCGATCGCCGCCGCCTGGGCCAGCGAATTGACGTTGAACGGCTGGCGGATGCGGTTCATCAGGTCGGTCACCTCCGGCTGGGCGATGGCGAAGCCGACGCGCAGGCCGGCCAGGCCATAGGCTTTGGAGAAGGTGCGCGAGACGATCAGGTTCGGGTACTTGCGCACCCAGTTGGCGGACTCGAACTGGTATTGCGGCGCCAGGTATTCGTTATAGGCTTCGTCGAGCACGACGACCACGTTGCCTGGCACCTGCTGCAGGAAGGCTTCGATCTCGTCCGCGCCGATGAACGTGCCGGTCGGGTTGTTCGGGTTGGCGACGTAGACCAGGCGCGTGTCCGCTTCGATGGCGGCGGCCATGGCTTTGAGGTCGTGGCCGTAGTTCACGGCCGGCACCACGATCGCGCGCCCGCCCACGCCCTGAGTGGCGAGTGCGTACACGGCGAACGAATACTGCGCGAAGACGACCGACTCGCCCTTTTGCACGAAGGCGTGGGCGGCGATCTCGAGGATGTCGTTGCTGCCGTTGCCGAGCGTGATCCAATCGGCCGGGACGTCGTAGCGCGCGGCCAGCGCGGCCTTCAGTTCGAACCCGTTGGCGTCCGGGTAGCGGCCGAGTTCAGCGGCGGCTTGCGCCATCGCCTGCTTGCTCGACTCGGGCACGCCGAACGGGTTTTCGTTGGAGGCGAGCTTGACGATGCTGGCTTCGTCGAGACCGAATTCGCGGGCGACTTCAGCGATGGGTTTGCCGGCCTGGTAAGGGGCGATGGCGCGGACGTATTCTGGACCGAATTTCGACATGACGTGGACTCAAATAAGGGGAATTAAAGGCCGACCGGGTAGGAACCCAGCAGCTTGAAAAAGGCGGCGTTGTCCTGCAACTCCTTCAGCGCGCGCGCAACAGGTAGGTCCTGGCGATGGCCTTCGACGTCGACATAGAAGTAATACTCCCAGGTGCCGATGCGCGCCGGGCGCGACTCGAAGCGCGTCATCGACACGCCATGCGTGGCCAGCGGCGCCAGCAGTTTATAGACGGCGCCGGCGGTGTTCGGCACGGCCAGCACCAGCGAGGTGCGGTCGGCGCCCGACGGATTGGTTTGCAGGCTGCCGATGACGACGAAGCGGGTGCGGTTGTGCGGGTCGTCCTGGATATGGGCCTGCACCACGCCGAGCTGGTACTGCTCTCCGGCCATCTCGCTGGCGATCGCGGCGACGCTGGCGTCCTTGCTCGCCATGACGGCCGCTTCGGCGTTCGAGGCGACCGCGCGGCGCTCGACGTGCGGGTGGTGCAGGTTCAGCCATACCTGGCACTGGGCCAGCGCCTGCGAATGGGCGCAGACGACAGTGACGCCGTCCATGCTGCCGGTCTTGCTCATCAGGCTGTGGTGGACCGGAATCGACACTTCGCCGCTGATGATGCTGGTGGTGGCCAGCATCAGGTCGAGCGTGCGGTTGATCGCGCCTTCCGACGAGTTTTCGACCGGAACCACGCCGAAGTCGGCGGTGCCGGCTTCGGTGGCGCGGAAGACTTCGTCGATCGAGGCGCAGGGCAAGCCGGCGACGGCGCTGCCGAACTGCGCGTACACGGCCTGCTCGCTGAAGGTGCCGGCCGGGCCCAGGTAGGCGACGGTGACGCGCTTTTCCAGCGCGCGGCAGGCGGACATCACTTCGCGGAAGATGGTCTGCACGTCGCCGTTCTTCAGCGGACCGGGATTGCGCTCGGCCACGCCGCGCAGCACCTGCGCTTCGCGCTCGGGGCGGAACACGGGGGCGTCGGTCTCGGCCTTGACGTGGCCGACTTCCTGGGCGATGCGGCCGCGCCGGTTCAGGAGGTCGAGGATTTGCGCGTCGATCGCATCGATCTGTTCGCGCAGGGGGGTGAGTTTGTCTGTCATGTTAGCTAAGGTCTTATTCGTTGGCCGCTGTGTAACGTAGGGTGGGCTCCTGAGCCCACGCGTTCATCGGATGATTAACGGCGGCGTCCGACGATATGTTGCGGTATGCACGCGCATGAAAGCGTGGGCACGAGTGCCCACCCTACGGTGCGCCACCGGTACGAGCGTATGCGACCGATATTGGTTTACCGCCCCGCAAACTCGTTCAAATAATCGACCAGGGCCTGCACCCCTTCGACCGGCATCGCATTGTAAATGGACGCCCGCATACCCCCGACAGACTTGTGGCCCTTCAGCTGCAGCAGCCCGCGCGCCTTCGCGCCGGCCAGGAATTGCTCATTCAACCACTCGTCGCGTAAATAGAACGGGATATTCATGCGTGAGCGACATGCATGGTCGACACGGTTGCTGTAGAAATCGTCCCGGTCCAGCGCTTCGTAGAGCAGCCGTGCTTTTTCGATATTACGCGCTTCCGCCGCCGCCACGCCACCCTGCGCTTTCAGGTGCGCAAACACCAGGCCGGCGATGTAGATCGCATAGGTCGGCGGCGTATTGAACATCGAGTCGTGCTCGGCCACGTTCTTCCAGTGGAAGGCGGATGGGCAGATCGGCAGCGCGTATTCCAGCAAATCCTCGCGCACGATCACCAGCGTCAGGCCGGCCGGACCGATGTTCTTTTGCGCCCCGGCAAAGATGACGCCGTACTGAGAGACGTCGATCCGGCGCGACAGGATGTGCGAGGACATGTCCGCCACCAGCGGCACGCCGTCCGGCGTCTGCGGCACGAAGTTGTACTCGACGCCGTCGATGGTTTCGTTGGTGCAGACGTGCAGGTAGGCGGCGCCCTCGGTCAGCTTCCACGACTCCTGCGGCGGCACATTGGTAAAGCGGTCGGCCTGGCTTGATGCCGCCACGTTGACGTTGGCGTAGCGCGCCGCTTCCTTCATCGACTTGCCCGACCAGGAACCGGTGTGGACGAAGTCGATGGTCGCCGGCTCGCGTACACGGCCCAGCAAATTGAGCGGGATGATGGCGTTCTGGCCCAGTCCCCCGCCCTGCATGAACAGGATTTTATAGTTGGCCGGGACCGCCAGCAGCTCGCGCAAATCCGCTTCGGCCTGTCGATAGATCGAGATGAATTCGGGGCCGCGGTGGCTCATCTCCATCACCGACATGCCGCTGCCGTGCCAGTCGAGCATCTCGCTGGCGGCCTGCTGCAGCACCGCCTGCGGGAGGACGGCCGGGCCGGCCGAGAAATTGAATACCTGGGTCACTGGCTTGCCTGCTCCTTATTTTCTCCGTGGGGCCTGGGGAATCACCGTTGCCAGGCGCTCCTTGATCATGTCCTGGGTCAGCTGGTTTGTCTCCTGCATGATTTGCGGCAGCGCACCCTGCAGTTTCGCCGCGACCGGGCTGCGGTAAAAGGCCAGCAGCTCGTTGACCTCGGCCTGCGTGAACTGGCGCGCATACATGGGAACAACGCGCTCGAAAATATCGTCGACCAGCTTCGGATCGGACAGCACGCGCTGGCCCGCCACCATGCCCTTCGGGATGTCGTTCGAGACGATGGCCAGCTCGGCCTTCTTCTGCTCTTCGGTCAGCTTCGAATTGGCGTTGATCCGGGCCGCCTGGGCCTGGAGCACGGCCTTCGGCATGGCCTGGGCGGTTTGCTGCAGGCGCGCCGTCAACTGCTCGCGGTACTTCATCAGGGTCAGCAGTTCGCGCACGCTCTGGGTCAGCGCAGGGTCGGCACTCGCCGCCGTTGCGGGCGCAGACGGCGCCTGGGTTTGGGCCAATACCGGTGCCGACAAGGCCAGCGCGCACATCGTTGCAACGAGACGTTTCATCATTACTCCAGGTTTGCCGCATCAAAAAACAAAAGGAGGGCAGCGCCCTCCTTTCTCCAGCTTTTACTGCGGCGCGGCTTCGATCTCGACTTCCTCGAGATCGGTTTCCACGATCCGCTGCAGGCCCGACAGCTTGGTGCCGTCTTCGACCGCGATCAGGGTCACGCCCTGCGTCGCGCGGCCCATCTCGCGGATCTCGGACACGCGGGTGCGAATCAGCACGCCGCCGGTCGTGATCAGCATGATCTCGTCAGTGGTGTCGACCAGGGTCGCTGCCACCACCGGGCCATTACGCTCGGTGGTCTGGATCGCGATCATGCCCTTGGTGCCGCGGCCGTGGCGGGTGTACTCCGTGATCGGGGTACGCTTGCCGAAGCCGTTCTCGGTCGCGGTCAGCACCGACTGCTGTTCGTTCTCGGCCACCAGCAGCGCGATCACGTTCTGGCCCTCTTCCAGGTTCATGCCGCGCACGCCGCGCGCGGTACGGCCCATCGGACGCACGTCGTTCTCGTCGAAGCGCACGGCCTTGCCGGCATCCGAGAACAGCATCACGTCGTGCTGGCCGTCGGTCAGCGCGGCGCCGATCAGGAAGTCGCCCTGGTCGAGATCGACCGCGATGATGCCGGCCTTTCTCACGTTGGAGAAATCGCGCAGCGGCGTCTTCTTGACCGTGCCGAGCGAGGTCGCCATGAACACGTAGTGGTCTTCCGGGAAGGTCCGGTTTTCGCCCGACAGCGGCAGGATCACCGTGATCTTCTCGTTGTCCAGCAGCGGGAACATGTTGACGATCGGCTTGCCGCGCGAATTGCGCGAGCCCTGCGGCACTTCCCACACCTTCAGCCAGTACATGCGGCCGCGGTTCGAGAAGCACAGCATGTAGTCGTGCGTATTCGCGATGAACAGCTGGTCGATCCAGTCCTCTTCCTTGGTCGCCATCGCCTGCTTGCCGCGCCCGCCGCGCTTCTGGGCGCGGTATTCGGCGATCGGCTGCGACTTCATGTAGCCGGTGTGCGACAGGGTCACGACCATGTCCTGCGGCGTGATCAGGTCTTCGGTATCGAGGTCGCTGGCGTTGTGCTCGATGGCGGAGCGGCGGCCGTCCTTGTTGTTCTCGGTGTAGTCGTTCTTGATCTGCACCATCTCGTCGCTGATGATGGTGGTCACGCGTTCCGGACGCGACAGGATGTCGAGCAGGTCGGCGATGTGGGCCATCACGTCCTTGTACTCGTTGACGATCTTGTCCTGCTCCAGGCCGGTCAGGCGCTGCAGGCGCATCTGCAGGATTTCCTGGGCCTGCTCGTCCGACAGTTTATACAGGCCGTCGGCCTGCATGCCGTAGTGCTTCGGCAGGTGCTCGGGACGGAAGGCGTCGATACCGCCGATGGTGCTGCCTTCGGCGGTACGCAGCAGCATCTCGCGCACCAGCGACGAATCCCAGCCGCGGCCCATCAGTTCGACTTTCGCCACCGGCGGCGTCGGCGCCGCCTTGATGATGGCGATGAAGTCGTCGATGTTCGCCAGCGCGACCGCCAGGCCTTCGAGCATGTGCCCGCGCTCGCGCGCCTTGCGCAGCTCGAACACGGTGCGGCGCGTGACCACTTCGCGGCGGTGCGACAGGAAGCACTCGAGCATCTGCTTGAGGTTCAGGAGCTTCGGCTGGCCGTTGACCAGCGCCACCATGTTCATGCCGAAGGTGTCCTGCAACTGCGTCTGCTTGTACAGGTTGTTCAGCACCACTTCCGGCACTTCGCCGCGCTTCAGCTCGATGACGACGCGCATGCCCGACTTGTCGGACTCGTCGCGGATGTCGCTGATGCCTTCCAGCTTCTTGTCGCGCACGTTCTCGGCGATGCGCTCGAGCAGCGACTTTTTATTCACCTGGTACGGCAGCTCGTCGATGATGATCGCGATGCGGCCGCCATCCTTGCCATATTCTTCGAAGTGGGTCTTGGCGCGCATCACCACGCGGCCGCGGCCGGTGCGGTAACCGTCGCGCACGCCCGAAACGCCATAGATGATGCCGGCGGTCGGGAAGTCCGGCGCCGGAATCAGTTCGATCAGTTCGTCGATCGTGCATTCCGGGTTGCGCAGCAGATGCTGGGCGCCGTTGATGACTTCGGCCAGGTTGTGCGGCGGGATGTTCGTCGCCATGCCGACCGCGATGCCGGACGAGCCGTTGATCAAGAGGTTCGGGATCTTGGTCGGCAGGACCGTCGGCTCTTTTTCCTTGCCATCATAGTTCGGCTGGAAGTCGACCGTGTCCTTGTCGATGTCGGCCAGCAGTTCGCTGGCGATCTTGTCGAGCCGGCACTCGGTATAACGCATTGCCGCGGCGCTGTCGCCGTCGATCGAGCCGAAGTTGCCCTGGCCGTCGACCAGCGTGTAGCGCAGCGAGAAATCCTGGGCCATGCGCACCAGCGTGTCGTAGATCGACGAGTCGCCGTGCGGGTGGTACTTACCCATGGTGTCGCCAACCACGCGCGCGCACTTCACGTACGGACGGTTGTAGTTGTAATTACTCTCGTGCATCGAGAACAGGACGCGGCGGTGCACCGGCTTCAGGCCATCGCGCACATCCGGCAGCGCACGGCCCACGATCACGCTCATCGCGTAATCGAGGTAGCTCTTGCGCATCTCTTCTTCGAGGGAAATGGGGACTGTTTCTTTTGCGAATTGATCCATTGGGCGGGTCGACTGCTTTCAGCTAATGGTTATGTTCCAACGGATGATTCTACCATGCACCTATACAGTGGGCGAGATTTGCCTAACTGACATCTTGCACGCTATTGTGTGCACTAATCGGCACACTTGTTGATTTGACACATGCACGTCATAAACCTCGGTCAAGCTAGCGGCGCTACTGACAAGATTGTTGCGAAGAAACAACACGTCGATTTATCATGCACCATCATTGCGCAAGCGCAGTCAGTGCGGATGGTGTGAATGTGGCAAAATGGCCCAGAAGTTAATTGCATGTTTCATAATGCGAAACGAACACGACTGCAAAAGGTGTTAGTATTCTGCCTACGTTGTCGTGAATGGTATAAGTTTCGCAGCGAAGAGATATAAAACCCGAAAGGATCAAAAAATATGAAGAAGATTGCAACCCTCATGCTCGCAGCTTCGGCAGCGATGGCTGGCAGTGCGTTCGCACAAAGCGCACCACCGTACGCTCCGCTGACGACCGACATTCAGGCGAACAAGCCGTACAGCGCCTACGTCCAGGACAGCCGCGGCGTGATCGCGCGCGATCCTTTCGGCCTGTGCTGGCGTACCGGCTACTGGACCCCGGCCGATGCCGTTCCAGGCTGCGACGCGCCGCTGTGCGTCCCACCAGAAAAGCTCGAGAACGGCAAGTGCGTCGCCCCGCCGCCACCACCAGTCGAAGCCCCTGCGCCAACCCCAGCCCCAACCCCGGCGCCGGCGCCTGTGCCGACCTCGGAAAAGGTGAGCTACTCGGCTGACGCCTTCTTCGATTTCGACAAGGCCGTCCTCAAGCCTGAAGGCAAGTCGTCGCTCGACGAGCTGACCTCGAAGCTGGGCGACATGAACCTGGAAGTCATCATCGCCGTCGGCCACACCGACTCGATCGGCACCGATGCCTACAACCAGAAGCTGTCGATCCGCCGCGCTGAAGCCGTCAAGGCTTACCTGCAGGGCAAAGGCATCGACGCCAACCGCGTCTACACCGAAGGCAAGGGCGAGAAGCAGCCGGTTGCAGACAACCAGAGCTCGGCTGGCCGCGCGAAGAACCGCCGCGTCGAGATCGAAGTCGTCGGTACCCGCAGCCGTCCGCAGTAATCTTGCTTCATTAAAAAACCCCGCTGCGGCGGGGTTTTTTTTCGCCGATTCTTTTTGTCCGTCGCAGGACAAACTTTCCCGTTATTATTCCGACCTATGACTACGAACGCCGATCCTCTCGAAATCAACAAATTCAGCGAGCTGGCCCACCGCTGGTGGGACCCGACTTCCGAATTCCGTCCGCTGCATGAAATCAACCCATTGCGCCTGGAATGGATCAACGCGCGCGCGCCCCTGGCCGGCAAGAACGTGATCGACATCGGTTGCGGCGGCGGCGTGCTGTCCGAATCGATGGCGCGCAAGGGCGCGAAAGTGACCGGCATCGACCTGTCGAAAAAGGCGCTGAAGGTCGCCGACCTGCACGGCCTCGAATCCGGGGTCGACGTGCGCTACAAGCTGATCGCCGCCGAAGACATGGCCGCCGAGGAACCGGGCCAGTACGACATCGTCACCTGCATGGAAATGCTGGAACACGTCCCGGACCCGGCCTCGATCGTGCGCGCCGCCGCCGCCCTGGTAAAACCGGGCGGACACCTGTTCTTCTCGACCATCAACCGCAATCCGAAAGCCTACCTGCTGGCCGTGATCGGCGCCGAATACGTGCTGCGCATGCTGCCGCGCGGTACCCACGACTACGGCAAGTTCCTCACGCCGGCCGAACTCTCGCAATTCATGCGCGCCGCCGGCCTGCAGGTCGAGGGCATGAAGGGCTTGACCTACAATCCGCTGACCAGGATTTACTCGCTCAACAACGACACCGATGTGAATTACATGGTTGCCTGTACCAAGCCCGTTTGACCAAACCAATCTGACGCTTTCGATTCGATGACCTCCCCTGCTTTCATTCCAGCGCCGCGCGCCGTCCTGTTCGATCTCGACGGCACGCTGGCCGACACCGCGCCCGACCTCGCCGCCGCCGTCAACTGGCTGCGCACCGAGCGCGGCCTGGCGCCCACGCCCTACAGCGTACTGCGCCCGACCGCCTCGGCCGGCGCGCGCGGCATGATCGGCGCCGCCTTCGGCCTGGCGCCGGGCGACGACGGCTACGAGGAATTGCGCATCCGATGGTTCGACCGCTACCAGGCGCACATGGCGGAAGAGAGTGGGCTATTCGAGGGCGTCGATGCACTGTTGCAGGGCATCGAGGAGGCCGGCATGGCCTGGGGCGTGGTCACCAACAAGCCGGCGCGCTTCACCGATCCGTTGATCCCGCAGATCGGCCTGGCGCACGCCGGCTGCATCGTCTCGGGCGACACCATGCCATTCGCGAAACCGCACCCGGCGCCGCTACTGGAAGGCGCACGCCGGCTCGACATCGCGCCGAGTGCCTGCTGGTACGTCGGCGACGACCTGCGCGACATCGAAGCCGGCCGCGCGGCAGGCATGCTGACGGTTGCCTGCGCCTGGGGCTATTGCGGCGCCATCGAACCGCAGACCTGGGGCGCCGACTACCTGTGCGCCACGCCGCTCGACCTGCTGGAACTGCTGCGTAGCGTTGCACGCATGCCTGTCGCTGCCGCCGTCTGACGTTACAACTGATTACGACTGAAACGGGTTTCTGTCTACCGTGTAACTGCCGACTTCCGTAATCTGCATCCATCGACAACGCAACAACAGATGGAGCAGATTATGAACACCACCGCAACCGCCACCCGCATTCATCCCCTGATGGCCACCGCAGCCGTGTCGGTGATCATCGTCAGCCTGACCGGCGCCGCCGCCATCACCGGCATGCTGCCATCGTCGCGCAGCGCTCCCGAGCCGCAAGCCGTGCTGGCGCCCACCGCCGCCGCCCCGCTCGCCCCCACCCAGCTGCAAGCCGCGATGCAGACCCAGGCGCAGTACGCCGCGCCGGCCCAGACCGCACAGGCCGCCCCGCTGGTCGTGAGCGCCGCACCGGGCACGACGACCTACGTGCAAGCCGCCAACAACCCGTCCGCCCCGGTCGTCATCGTCAAGCAGGAACCGGCCCCGGTCGTGAAGCAGGCACCGGCACCGAAGCCACGCGTCGTCGAACGCGTGGTCGAGCGCCGCGTCGTCGAGCACCGCCCTGCCCCGCAGCCGGTGCGCTACGAAGAGCCAACCTACCGCCAGGCCCCCGCTCCTGCGCCTGCCCAGCCGAGCTACGTCGGCATCGGCACCGGCGCCGTCATCGGCGGCCTGATCGGCAACCAGGTCGGCGGCGGCAACGGCAAGAAGCTCGCCACCCTCGCCGGCATCATCGGCGGCGGCTACCTCGGCAACGAAGTCGCCAAACGCAACGGCCAGTAATAGTTGAGACAGTCGCGTACCGTAGGGTGGGCTCTCCGAGCCCACGCGTACGTGCCTTAGAAACCCGACCATCCCCGCGAGCCTTTGTAATTTGAACACTGTGTGGCATGCCGGGCACACCCACTTGCAACAGTCTGTAACGTCGCGGGGCACGATTGGATCGGGCCTGTGCAGACACCTGCACACCGCCCGCGATTGGAGTACAATGTAATTTCGTTGGGGGCGACCTGGTTTCGACGTGGGTTGCAAAGCAGCGCAGGGCATACCGAGGACTGGTTACCTCGTAAATACATCCAGAAATCAATAACTGCAAACGATAACTCGTACGCACTCGCAGCTTAATTGCTGCTAGCTCTACACTACCTCGCCTCTGGGGTGGGCCGCAAGGCAAGTAGAGTCATTTACAGAGGCTAGGACTCAACCGGGTTACTTGGTTGCTTCCGAAATTTAAGGTAACTCGCTGGTACGCAGGGTGCACATCCCCGTCGTGCCGGTTAAATTAAATGATAGTGCTAAGTATGTAGAACTGTCTGTAGAGTGCTTGCGGACGAGGGTTCGATTCCCTCCGCCTCCACCACCGCACAAAAAAACACACCCCCGCTGGCGAAAGCCAGCGGGGGTGTGTTTTTTTGTTCGTCGGTGTTTGGGCGGAGGGAATCGAATCCTCGGACGGCACGGACGAGGGGCGAGCAGGGGTTTCGAGTCGCGCAGCGGCGAGCCTGCGAGCGACGTTGCGCCTCCGGGCGCAACGGCTATCCGATTCGCCTGACTATAGAAAATCGCGCAGCGATTTTCCGCCCTCCACTGCTCAGCCGCTCGCTCGTCCTGTGTTAGCATTTCCACAAACCTCACCCTGGAAAACCCATGCTAAAAATCAGCGGCAAACAACGCACCTCCACCACTACCTTCCTCCTCGCCCCAACCGAAGACGCCCTGCTCACCGGCCCCGAACTCGGCGGCGGCACCCTGCGCTTCGTCACCTTCACGCCCGAAGAAACCCAGGACCTCAACACCGCCATGCAAGCCGTCCTGAAAGACGGCATCGCCACCATCAAGCTGCCGTTACTGAAACAAGGCAGTTTCGCCACCGCGCTCGAACTCAAACTGGGCAGTACCGGCAAGCTCGCGGCCAAGATCGCTGGGCAGCCGGTCGGCGGGCACCTGCTGGTCCACATCGATATCTTCCTCGACCGCGGCCCGAGTTTCGCGCAGCGCTGATTCATCACCGCGTACGCCCATGAATTTCGACTCTGCGATCGCCGTCTGCCGCAGCCTTCCTGGCGTCACTGAAGACACCAAGTGGGGCAACGACCTGGTCTTCTCCGTCGGCGGCAAGATGTTCGCCGTCACCAACCTGGGCGAGGCCACCGGCATCAGCTTCAAGGTCGAGGACGAGCGCTTCCTCGAACTGACGGATAGAAAAGGGATCATTCCAGCGCCCTACCTGGCGCGGGCGAAGTGGGTGTATGTGGAAGATGCGCAGGCGTTGCGCGACGAGGAAGCGGCGCAGTTGTTGCGCAGGTCGTATGAGTTGGTGTTTGGGAAGTTGACGAAGAAGGTGCAGCGGGAGATTGGCGGGGCGTAGCGCGGCCAGAGGTCGGCAATATTGCGCATGTGGGGCTGTTGCCTGAACAGCTATTGGTGCGTTGAATCCGCGTGGGCACGAGTGCCCACCCTACGGGACATGATCCAGGCCGAGATCATCAGGAGACGATCCGGGCCAAATCACCAAGACCCGCCGCGGGCCGAAGATAGCCTCTTCGGCACGCGGCATGATTCACATAATTACGACGACGCCCCCATATTCGACAGGTCCGCCGACACCATCAAGGCCTTCATCAAGGCTTCGTTAAACGCCGGAATATCGTCCGGCTTGCGGCTGGTGATCAGCTTTTCGTCGATCACCACTTCCTGGTCGATCCATTCGGCCCCGGCCTGCTTCATGTCGTCCTGGATATCGGGCCAGCTGGTGAGATTTTTCGACTCGGCGATGCCGGCGTCGATCAGCACCCAGGGCGCGTGGCAGATGGCCGCGATCGGCTTGTCGGCGGCGTAGAACTCGCGGATGAAGGCGATCGATTCCGGGCTCTTGCGCAGTTCGAGCGGGTTCTGTTCGCCGCCCGGCAGCAGCAGGGCGTCGAAATCGTTCGGGTGGGCGTCCTGGATGTTCATCTCGACCGGGAACATATCCCCCTTGTCGTCGTGGTTCATGCCCTGCACCGCCGCGCCCACGCCTTTCGGCGAAATCAGGATCACCTGCGCGCCCTGTTGCTCCAGGAAGCTGCGCGGGCCGGTGTACTCGACCTGTTCGACGCCATCGGTCATGACGACGGCGACGCGCTTGCCTTCCAGCGGCGGGCGGTTCACCTTTTCGTGTTCCGGTTCCTGTACTTCTACCTGATCTGTGGTCATGTAACCTCCTGATATGAAAGTGTGTGAATCATCTGACACTATTCTAGGAGGACGCCCGCCTGCACGGCGCGCGCTTCGGGCGCGCCGCGGCGGCAGGTTCAACGATCCCTGATGCCGAGCGCATGCAGGCGGGCACGCAGGCGGCGCACCTCGTCGGCAAGGTCGATCACGAGCGCGGCCAGTTCCTCGTCCGCATCGAAATGGCGTTCGAGTTCGAGCAGGCGCCGCGCCCGCGCCAGGTCGCTGCTGCGAAAGCGCAGCGCCGCCGCCGGCGCCGGGGCCGGGGCTGCGCTGCCGAGCACGCCGGCCTGCACGTGCCGCACCACCCAGTCCGGTTCGACCCGGCAGGCGCGGGCCAGTTCGATCATGTCGAGGGCGGCCTCGTCGACCAGGACGCCGGTGATAGTCTGGTTCGCAAACATCGGTTCCTCCTCAAGCATGGGTACGTGGATTGAAGGCGAGGTCGCGCGCCATCGCCTGGTAGAGCGCGCGTGCCTTGTCGCTGTTGGCCGGCGGCAGCACGACGTCCAGGATCAGGTACAGGTCGCCCGGGGTGGCAGCCGGGATGCCTTTGCCTTTCAGGCGCAGCTTGCGGCCGCTCTGCGAACCGGCGGGGATCGTCACCTCGACCGTGCCGGAGGGTGTCGGCACCGCCACGCTGCCGCCCAGCGCCGCCTCCCAGGGCGTGACCGGCACGTTCTCGTAGACGTGCGCGCCGTCGATGCGGTAGCGCGGGTCCGGCGCGAACTGGATTTCGAGATACAGGTCGCCGGCCCCGGCGCCGCCATGGCCCTCGTGACCCTGCCCCGCCAGGCGCAACTGCTGGCCCGGCGTCACGCCGCGCGGGATGTTCACGCTCAATGTCTTTTCCTGCATCGTAGCGCGGCCAGGCCCCTCGGCTTTCGGCACGCGCAGGCTGACGGTGCGGGTGGCGCCGCGGTAGGCATCAATCAGGTCGATCGTGATGGCGGCGTGGATGTCGTCGCCGCGCATCTGGAAACCGCCGCCGCGGCGCGAGCGGCCGGCCTGGGCGAACAGGTCGGCAAAGAAGTCGTCGGCACCGGCGCCGCCGAAATCGAAATGCTCGCTCCAGTCCGGCGGCGGATGGAACTGCTCGCCGGCACGATGGCCGCGCCCAAGCGCGTCGTAGGCGGCGCGCTTGTCGGCGTCGCCGAGCACGTCGTAGGCTTCGTTGATTTCCTTGGTTTTCGCGTCCGCGTCCGCGTGCTTGCTGACATCGGGGTGGTATTTGCGCACCATTTTCCGGTACGCCTTCTTGATGTCGTCCGCGCTGGCGCCCTTGTCGACGCCAAGTGTCTGGTAATAGTCCTTGTATTCCACGAGCTTGCTCCTGGAGTGTTGGATGAAGAAGTTGGTGTGTATGTGATGGCTGCGCACCCGGTTTTCAACGCCACCGCAGGTGCGCACGGCGCATTCGCAGCCTTAGCAATAAGACAGTAAAATCACGGCTTTCCGCACCCGGTTTCACCCATGACTTCGACCACCATCGCCGCTCCGCCCTCGCCCGTCCGCCAGGAAATCGCCACCCTCTGGAAACTGTCCTGGCCGATGCTGGTCGGCCAGATGGCCACCGTGGGCATGGGCGTGGCCGACGTCGCGATGACGGGGCACGTGAGCGCGGAAGAGCTGGCCGCCGTGTCGCTGGGCGCCTCGGTCTGGTCGATCGTGCTGGTGACGGTGATGGGCATCATGATGTCGATTAATACCGTGGTCGCGCACGAAATCGGCGGCGGGCGCTACGACAAGATCCCGCACACGGTGCGCCAGGCGCTGTGGAAAGGCGCGGGCATCGGCCTGATTGCCTGCCTGGCGACCAACCTGTGCACGCTGCTGTTCGACCACATCGGCCTCGACCAGCATGTGGCCGACCGCGCCGCGCTGTTCCTGCACGTGACCAGCCTCGGCATGCCGGCCTTCGCCTGCTACCGCGCGCTGTACGGCTACACGACCAGCATCAACGAGACCAAGCCGATCATGATCATCGCGATCATGGGCTTGCTGTTCGTGGTGGCCAGCAACTGGCTGCTGGTGTTCGGCAACTGGGGCTTTCCGCGGATGGGGGCGGTCGGCTGCGCGGTGTCGACCGCGGCCGGCATGTGGCTGATGCTGATTGCGATGGTGATCTGGGTAAAAATCTCGCCGGTCTACCGCATGACCTATCCGTTCACCGGCTGGGAAGGTCCGGACTGGCAGGAAATCCGCCACATGCTGCACCTGGGCTTACCAATCGGCGTCACCTATTTTGCCGAGGTCAGCGCCTTTGGCCTGATCAGCCTGATGGTGGCGCGCTTCGGCGTGGTGCAAGTGTCGGCGCACCAGATCGCGCTGAATTTTTCTTCGCTGGTATTCATGGTGCCGCTCAGCTTCGGCATCGGCCTGCTGACCCGGGTCGGCCAGGCGATGGGCGAAGGCAATCCGGTGCGCGCGCAATTCGTGGCGCGCGTGGGCGTGAGCATGTCGGTCGCCTTCGGCCTGTTGTCGGCCGCCTTCATCGCCCTGTTCCGCTGGGAAATCGCACGCGCCTACACGTCCGATCCGGCGGTGCAGGAAACCTGCGTGCACCTGCTGTTGTTCGCGGCGCTGTTCCAGCTGTCCGATGCGACCCAGGTAGCGACCGCCTCGGCGATTCGCGGCTACCAGGTAACGCGTCCGCCGATGATCATCCAGCTGGTCGCCTTCTGGGGTTTTAGCTTGCCGCTGGGTTATATCCTCGGCATTGCCCCGGGCTGGTTCCCATGGTCGCCAGGTGCGCCGATGGAATCGACCGGCTTCTGGATCGGGCTGGTGCTGGGCTTGACGATTGCCGCGGTGCTCTTGACCTGGTCGATGGAAAAGCTGTCGCGCCAGAAGGTGCGACACGCGGCGCAACTCACTGCAGGCGCGTGACCTCGATCGGATTCTTGCCGAACTCCCACTTGCTGTAAGGGCCGAAGTGCGGCTGGTCGACCAGGTCGTCGACGGCATCGCGCTCGCGTTTCATGCGGCGCACCAGCGCGCGGTCGGTGAGCGGCGTACTCGAGGCCGCGTAGACGTCGCGCCGCACCGTGCCGTTGACGCCCTCCGTGACGACCGTCAGGCGCCGCGCCGCCGGGTCGAAAGCCATGCGCTGGTTCGAGGTATTCATGTCCTGCAGATAAATATTGCCGTTCCGGCCCTGCGCCACGTAGCGCTCGTTGCACACTTCCTTCGGACTGTTCTTCCACTCGCAGGCGTGCAGGATCGTTACATGGCGCTCGTCGAATTTCGTTATCGAGATGCGGCCCTTGGTGAACTTCCAGTTGCCGTCCGGGACGGTGGTCGACGACACCAGGTCGTATTCGCCTTCGATCGCGCTCAAGGGCGTTGCCGCCGCGTTCATGCTCAAGAACAGCGCTGCAAGCAGGCCCCCGGGGAGACGCAGGATAGATGTGGTCATGGTTGTCTTTGTGAGTTTATTAATAATTATATAACTATCAAGTTCGCCGTTGGCGTGGCGTCGAACCGACGGTACATACAGCTTTTACCCCCGGACTCTGGTATCGTCTCGTCCGTTGCATAAAGCTAACTTTCATCGAGACAATCAATGCGCCTTCTCCTCTGCCTCCTGGCCGCACTTGCGGCCGCGCCCGCCTCCGCGGAACGCCTCACGCTCGACCGCATTCACGGCGAAACCTCGCTCGCCGGTCCTGGCGTCAAAGCCCTGCGTGTGTCGCCCGACGGCGAACGCGTGACCTTCCTGCGCGGCCGCGACGACAACCAGTTCCAGCAAGACCTGTGGGAATACAACATGAAGGACAAGACCACGCGCCGCCTGGTCGACTCCAAGAAACTGGTGCCGAACGAGAACCTGTCGCTCGAGGAAAAGGCGCGCCGCGAACGCGCGCGTACGGCCAGCCTGTCGGGCATCATTTCGTACAGCTGGTCGCCGGACGGCAAGCAATTGCTGGTGCCGATCGCCGGCGACCTGTACCTGGTCGACGTCGCCAAGCCGGATGCCGCCCGCAAGGTAGCGTCGGGTAACGTGCTCGATCCAAAGATTTCGCCGAAGGGGCGCTACGTCTCCTTCGTGCGCAACCAGAACCTGGTCGTGATCGACCTGAAGACCGGCGCCGAGCGCCAGTTGACCCAGGACGGCAAGGGCACCGTGCACAACGCCGAAGCCGAGTTCGTGGCCCAGGAAGAAATGGACCAGCACACCGGTTACTACTGGGCGCCGGACGACTCTGCCATTGCCTATAAACGCTACGACGAAGCGCCGGTGCCGGTCGTGCGCCGCTTCGAGATCTTTGCCGACCGCACCGAAGTGATCGACCAGCACTACCCTGCCGCGGGCGATCCGAACGTGCTGGTGGACCTGTTCATCGTCTCGCCGGAAACGGGCGCCGCGCGCAAGGTCGACCTCGGCGCCGAAAAGGACATCTACCTGGTCCGTGCCGACTGGAGCGCGGACAGCAAGACCCTGGTCTACCAGCGCCAGACGCGCGACCAGAAGCGCCTCGACCTGGTGGCGGTCGACGTGGCCACGCTGGCGCAGCGCAACCTGTTGACGGAAACTTCGAAGACCTGGGTCAGCATCCACAATGACCTGCGCTTCCTGAAAAACCGCCAGGCATTTATCTGGGCGTCGGAACGCAGCGGCCGCAACCACCTGTATCTGTACGACCTGAACGGCAAGCTGCTGAACCCGATCTCGAGCGGGGAATGGGGCATCGACAACGTCCTCGCCGTGGATGAGGCCGCCGGCAAGGTCTATGTATCGTCGAACAAGGACGCCGTCATCGACAAGCAGACCTACGCCCTGGCCCTGAACGGCAGCACCGCCGGCAAGCCGGCGCGCATCACCAGCGGCGACGGCTGGCACGAAGCGGCATTCGCCGGCAATGGCAAGATCTTTGTCGACACCTATTCGAGCCCACGCACGCCGCCGCAAGTGTCGATCCGCAAGGCCGACGGCGCGATGGTGCAATGGCTGGAAAAGAACGAGCTGAACGCGAACCACCCGTTCGCCAAATACCTGCCGGACCTGCTGCCGACCGAATACGGCACCATTGCCGCCAAGGATGGCCAGACCCTGCACTACTCGATGATCAAGCCGGCCGATTTCGACCCGGCGAAAAAATATCCGGTCTTCCTGTTCACCTACGGCGGCCCGCACTCGCAGCGCGTGACCCGTACCTGGGGCAATTACTTCAACCAGTACATGGCGCAGCAGGGCTTCGTGGTGTTCACGCTGGACAACCGCGGTTCGAGCCGCCGTGAGCGCGCGTTCACCGACGTCATCTATAACAACCTTGGCAAGAACGAAGTCGAAGACCAGGTCACCGGTATCGACTGGCTGGCGCAGCAGAGCTTTGTCGACGCGAAACGCGTCGGCGTGTTCGGCTGGAGCTACGGCGGCTACATGACGCTGCGCCTGCTGGCGGCCGCCTCGGACAAGATCGCGATGGGCGTGTCGGTGGCGCCGGTCACCGACTGGGCGCTGTACGACACCCACTACACCGAGCAGTTCGTGGGCGCCACGCCGAAGTCGGACCCGGCAGCCTACGAGCGCAGCGGCGTGTTCGCGCACCTGGACGGGTTGAAGTCGCCGCTGCTGCTGGTACATGGCATGGCCGACGACAACGTGCTGTTCACCAACAGCACGCGCCTGATCGACGAACTGGTCAAACGCAACGTGCAGTTCGACCTGATGACCTACCCGGGCGCCAAGCACGGCATCTCGGGCCGCGCCAGCCAGCGCCACGTGTATGGCTTGATCGAAGGCTTCTTCAAGAAGAACCTGGGCGGGACAGCAGCGAAGTAAGCACTGACCTTGCTTGTTTAAAAACCGGAACTTCCATATGAAGGTTCCGGTTTTTTTATTGTCGTTTCGCTCATCAGTTGCCCTGAATGTCACAAAATTTCTGACAACTCAACAAAAAGTCAACAGTGCACGTCGCGTTTACGCAACGCTATACAAATATTTTTTAGCGATACATTTGCCCTCCAATGCATCGTTTTTCCTAGGGGAACTGTGTCTTAAGAAGTTATAAAAAGCTAATTCTTGTAACAAATTGTGTCGCCACAGAATTAATTCCTCACGGTATTCTTCATGTTCCTGATCTCGAGACAAACTCGACAAATCCCGAACCAGAGGATATTTCTCAAATGTTAGCTACCCGTATCAACGCAACGCGCGTTACCTCCGCAGTCGCCCTTCTGATCGCCGGCGCTGCCATCGCTGTACCGGCCTCGGCCGCCACCCTGACGGTTGGCCCGGGCAAGACCTACGCTACCCCATGCCAGGCATTCGCCGCTTCCAAGGCGAGTGACGTGATCGAAATCCAGGGCGGCACCTATTCGGGTGACGTCTGCGCCATCTACAAGAGCAAGCTGACCATCCGCGGCGTCAACGGCCGTCCGGTGATCGATGCCGCCGGCAGGAATGCGCTCGGCAAAGGCACCTGGGTCGTGGTCGGCAGCGATATCGTGATCGACAATGTCGAAATGCTGGGCTCGCGCGTGCCGGACAAGAACGGCGCCGCCCTGCGCCTCGAAGGCACCAACTTCACGCTGCGCAATTCGTTCCTGCACGATAACCAGAACGGCATCCTGAGCGGCCAGAACACCGCCAGCACCGTGATCCTGGAAAACAACGAGTTCGGCCACAACGGCCATGGCGACGGCTACAGCCACAACATCTACATCGGCAAGGTCGCCAAGCTGACCTTCCGCTTCAACTACTCGCACGACGCCAACGTCGGCCACAACCTCAAGACGCGCGCGTTGTACAACACCATTGCCTACAACCGCTTTTCGAGCCTGCGTACGGGCGAAACCGGCAGCACCGCATCCGGCCGGCCGAGCTACGAGATCAACGTGCCGAACGGCGGCACCACCTACATCACCGGCAACGTGATCATGCAGCCGACCTCGTCGAACAATCCGATCCTGGTGTCGTATGGCGAAGAAGGCGTGGGTGACCGCAAGACCGACCTGTACGTGGTGAACAACACCTTCGTCAACGACGAAAGCTCGCGCGGCACCTTCGTGGTGGTCAAGAACGCCGCCACCCCGGCCAAGCTGATCAACAACCTGTTCAGCGGCTACGGCGCGATGACCAACCAGACGACGGCAGTCAAGAAGACCAACTTCCAGTCGCTGGCCATCGGTTTCGTCGACCGCCTCGGCTACAACCTGACGCCGCTGGCCAACGCGCTGATCATCAACGCCGGTTCGGCGCCGGGCAACTCGTCGGGCGGCCTGTCGCTGAAGGCAACTTCGCACTACAAGCACCTGGCCTCGAGCAACACCCGTAGCGCCCGCGGCGCGATCGATATCGGCGCCTACGAAGTCCAGTAAGCTTCACGGCCCTCGCCGTGGATGTGAAAAGGCCCCGGTGTTGCGACGCCGGGGCCTTTTTTTATCGCTCACGCGCCAGGCGGCGCGGGAATCAACGGGTGGCGTCGTTCAGCTTTTCTTTCACGTCGCCGAATTTTTCCTGGGTCTTGCCTTCGACCTGGTTCTTCAGGCCCTTGGCTTCCTGCTCGGTGTTGCCGACCAGCTTGCCGGCTTCTTCCTGAATCTTGCCGCCGATGTCTTGCAGTTTGCCTTCGACTTGGTCCTTGTTCATGATGATCTCCTTCGGTGATTGCGTGGTCGGATGACGACGCGATGGGTACAGATTACGCCCGCTCGCCGCCGCGTTCCGTGCGGCCGTTCACATAGCTCGACAATATGTTCAGCGGGTCGGATCCGTCCACCCATGCGCCGTTTCGGTTTAACAAATGATAATGTTTAATTATTGTTTTGTTAATGGAACCGATTATGCGCGAGCCTTCCCCTGCCCACTCCCCTGCCCGGCCCGCCGACGACACTGCTGCGGACGCGCCCGGCACTTCAGCGCCGCAACGCAGCCTGATGAAACGCACCGCCCTGGTCGACGGCATCAGCGTGCTCTTCATCCTCGGCCTGGCCGCCATCTGGTTCGCCGCCGACGCCCTGCTGCTGGTGTTCGCCTGCATCCTGTGTGCGGTGCTGCTGTACGAACTGTCGGACCGGCTCGCCCACCGGATCAAGCTCAAGCGGCAGTGGTCGCTGGCGCTGGTGGTCGTGCTGCTGTTCGCGGCGATCGGCCTGGGCGGCTGGGCGATGGCGCCGCAGATTTCCGAACAGTCGACCAAACTCGCCGAAGCGGTGCCGAAGTCGCTGCAGCAACTGCAAAGCGCCGTCAACGAACACCCGCTGCTCAAAAAAGCCTTGTCCGGCCTGCCGCCGCCGGAGCAGATCGTCAAGCAGATGTCGTCGATGGTGCCGAATGCCGGGCTGTTCTTCACCGGCGTGCTGGGCGCGATCGGCAATGTCGTCATCATCCTGTTCGTCGGCATTTATTTCGCCGCCTCGCCGCACCTGTACACGAGCGGCGCGATCAAGCTGGTGCCGCAATCGAAGCGCGGGCGGGCACGCCAGGTGCTGCAAAAGATCGGTCATACGCTGGCGAGCTGGCTGCTGGGCAAGTCGGTGTCGATGCTGATCGTCGGCACCGTGACCTCGATCGGCTTGTCGGTATTGGGCGTGCCGCTGGCGCTGATCCTCGGCATCATTGCCGGTTTGCTCGATTTCGTGCCCTACCTGGGGCCGATCATGGCCGGCGTGCCGGCGGTGCTGATTGCGTTCTCGATCAGCCCGGATCTGGCGCTGTACACGGTGCTGCTGTTCGCGGGCGTGCAACTGGTCGAGGGTTACCTGCTGCAACCGCTGATCGAGTCGCGTGCGGTCGACCTGCCGCCGGCGCTGACGATTGTCATGCAGCTGGTGTTCGGGACGCTGTTCGGCTTTGCCGGGGTGGCGCTGGCGACCCCGCTGGCGGCCGCCTTGAAGGTGCTGGTGCAGATGCTGTATGTGGAGGATGTGCTCGGCGACAAGGTGGAGGAAACCGAGAAGTAAGTGTGCGGTTACCGGCGCGTTAAGCGGTACGCGAGTATCGCGTACCACCGCATGGACTCGGGAGTCCATGCGGTGATAAGGTGGCTTCGATCAAATCCTGAATGCACCGCCACCCGATAACAAAAAGCCGCGACACGTCGCGGCTTCGTTATTTGTGGCTGAAAGAATCAGCTTCCCTTGACGATATCCTTCACGTCACCCACCTTCTCCTGCACTTTGCCTTCAGCCTGGTTCGACAACCCTTCGGACTGCTGCTGGCGGCTGCCGACGGCTTCGCCGACCTTTTCCTGGATCTTGCCGCCAATGTCCTTGGCCTTGCCCTTGATTTGGTCCTCGTTCATGATGAGTCCTCTTCGGTTGGAATCGAAGCCCCATCCTGGACCGGATTCGCCCCCAACTCTGTTCGCTGAATAACATTGCGAGGCTTGCGCCAAAGACTGGCCAGCCACGGCTGCTGTTCGCGCGGCACGCCCGGTGGCCGGTAGTAATGGTGCAGCGGAACGAATCCCGCCGCCACCAGGTAACGCTCCCAGGCCGGGTAATCGTGGTAGCTGCCATAGCGCGCGCCGTTCCAGCCCTCCTCGTTGTGGCCGCGCGGATTCGAGCTGAACAGCACGCCACCGTGTTTCAGCGTGCCGTACAACGCCGCCAGCACCCCTGGCAGCGCCGCCGACGGCACGTGGAAGAGCGAGGCATTCGCGAACACGCCGTCGAACAACGCCGGCGGCAAGTCCAGGTGCAAAAAATCCTGGTGCCAGACCTCGCAGCCGCTGTACGCGCGTGCCATGGCCGCGAATTCGGCAGCGCCGTCGAGGCCGATGGCGCGGTGCCCGAGACCGGTAAAAGTTTTCAGGTCGCGCCCCGGGCCGCAGCCGAGGTCGAGCAGCGTGAACGGCGCCGGCGCCTCGATCGCGTCGAGCAGCGCCGTCACGTTCTGGCTGACGTCATGGTCGATGGTGCCGGCAAAAAAACCCTGCGCGTTACGTTCGTAATGCGCGAGGGTGCGCCGCGAGATGCTGTCGAGGTCGTCGCTCATCGATTTACCAGATCTTCACCCGGTCCTGCGGCGCCAGGTACAGCGCCTGCCCCGGCTTGACGTCGAAGGCCGTGTACCAGGCATCCAGGTTGCGCACGATATAGGTACGGTACTGGGATGGGGCGTGACCGTCGGTCATGACGGCACGGCGCAGCGAGGCTTCGCGCGCCTTGCTGCGCCAGCCCTGGGCGAAGCCGGTGAAGAACTGGCGGTCTGCCTCAGGCGTCTTGCCGGACGGTGTCGTCTTGAAGGCATCGTAGGCCGCCGCCACACCGGCCAGGTCGGCCAGGTTTTCGCTCAGCGTCAGCTGGCCATTCACCGCCAGGTCCGGGAACGGTTTATAGGCGCCGTATTGTTCGACCAGTTTGTTCGAGGCTGTCTTGAAGTGCGCCAGGTCTTCTTTCGTCCACCAGTCGCGCAGGCGGCCCTGGGCGTCGAACTGGGCGCCCTGGTCGTCGAAGCTGTGGCTGATCTCGTGGCCGATGATGGAACCGATCGCGCCATAGTTGGCGGCGTCCGACCCTTTCGGGTCGAAGAACGGCGGCTGCAGGATCGCGGCCGGGAAGTTCATCGCATTCTGCAGCGGCAGGTTGACGGCATTCACCAGCTGCGGCGGCATGGCCCACTCGGTGCGCTCGGGTTTGCGGCCCAGCTTGGCCAGCTCTTGCTTGTAGTGGAACTCCTCGGCACGCACCGTGTTGCCGAAGGCATCGCCGGCGACGATGTTCAGGCCCTCGTACGATTTCCATTTCTCCGGATAACCGATGCCGACGTACATCCCCTTCACCTTGGCCTGGGCCTGGGCGCGCGTGGCCGGCGCCATCCATTCCAGCTTCTCGATGCGGCGGCTGAAGGCGTCGATGATGTTCGCCACCATCGCCTGCACGCGTGCCTTGTTCTCGGCGGGGAAGTATTTGGCGACATAGATCTTGCCGACCGCTTCGTCCATGGCATTGTTGGTGGCGCCCAGGGCGCGCTTCCAGCGTGCCGACTGCTGGGGCGTGCCGGACAGCGTCTTGCCGGTGAACTCGAAGCGCTGGTCGGAAATGGCCTTCGGCAGCAGGCTGGCATACTGGTTCAGCTTGTGGAAGGCCAGGTAGTCGCGCCAGGTGGCGACGTCGGCATCGGCCAGCAGCCGGGCTGCGCCGGTGATGGCAGTCGGGTGATAGACCTGGAAGCGTTCCTGCTTGTCGAGGCCCGCCGCCTTGAAGAACTCCTTCCAGTCGACGCCGGGGGCTTTCGTGGCGAATTCCTTGGCGGTCCAGACATTGTTCGACTTCTGGATGTTGGCCGAATCCTCGCGTGTGGCATGGGTCTGCGCCAGCGCCAGCTCGAGTTCGAACACGCGCGCGGCGCGTTCGTCGCTCTTGTCCATGCCGGCCAGTTTGAGCATGGCGGCAATGTGCTGCTGGTACTTGGTGCGCAGCTCGGCCATGCGCGCATTGTTTTCCAGGTAGTAGGCGCGGTCCGGCAAACCGAGGCCGCCCTGCAGCAGGTAAGGCAGGTTGCGCGACGGCTCGGTCAGCCCCTGCGCGACCCACAGGCCGAACAAATTCTCGGTGAAGAAATTGGTCGAGTTCAGCGGGTCGACGTCGGCGCGGATCGAGCCGCCGAGCGCGCGCACCAGCGCCGCTTTGTCCTTGATGGCGGCGATGCTCGCCAGCATCGGCTTGATCGGCGCCAGGCCGCGTTTTTCGATGCCGGCCTCGTCCATGTAGGAGGCGTAGAAATCGGCCACCTTGCGCGCCTCGGCGCTGGCATTTTTATCCGCGCCGACGTCCTCGATCATCTTGGCGATGCGGGTATTCGTGTCTTCGGCCAGCGCGCCCATCGCGCTCCAGGAACCGCGGTCGGCCGGGATCTCGGTCTTGGCGAGCCAGTCGCCGTTGGCATAGGTGAAGAAGTCTTCGCCCGGCAGCACCGTCATGGCGGGACTTTTCGTGGCGGCGGGCTTTTCAGCAGGCGCAACGCCGGTCTGGGCAGCGGCAAATCCGGAGGTGGCAAAGTTACCCGCGCACAGGGCGAGGACGATGGCGGTCTTGGCAGGGGTCCAACGAGTCTTCATGCTTTTCCTTGGTTTATTTTCGATGATTATTATTTTATTGTTGCTGCGCCTGCAATGCGGCGCGCACCTGCGGCAGCAGGCGCGCCTTTTGCGCCGCGCGCACGCGAATGCCATTTCCGACCCGACGAGCTTCGACCAGCGCGTCCGGCCCGAAGTTCTGGCCCACATACTGCTCCATCATATCCGCATGACGCGCATCAGACGATCCCGCCACGACCGAGGCGAGCGCGCGGTTGCGGCCGACGGCGTCGGCACTCTTGAGCAGGGCGTCGCGATGGGCGACCGCGAATTCCCAGGCCTGGTCGGGATGCTCGCGGCCGATGCTCGAGACGATCATGGTCGACAGGTTGGCCGGGATCTCGGGCGATACCGCCATGCTCAGCGCGCTGGCCGCCAGCGCCGGATCCTGCACCAGCGTCATCGCGCCGCCAAAACGGTTGCGTTCCTCGTCGGTGCGGGCGGCGGCCACCTGCTTGCCGAGGGCGGCATAAGTGGCGCCGTCGGCATAGCGGCCGACCGTGCTGACGACGAAGTCGAGCATTTCCGGGCTGACCGATGCCGGGTCGGCCTGGTAACGCGCGAAGCGCTGGCGCGCCTCTTGAATCGCGCCTTCGTCGCCGGCGCGCGCCAGGCTCAACGCCAACAGCGCGCGCAATTGACGCTCTTCGGCCGCTTCGCCCGCCTTCGGCTCCCAGCCCAGCTGCGCAAAGCGCGGCCGCACGAAGCCGATCACGAAGCGCCGGATCGGCGCCTGCTCCGGTTCGCCGCGCGCGAGATTGTCGAGCGTGCCGAGATTGCCCAGGATCGATTGCCATACCGCCAGGCGCGGCTCGTCGCCGTACTTGGCCACCAGCGCCATGTAGGCGTCGAGCTGCATGCGCCCCGCGGCCACCAGGCTCCAGGTATCGGTCAGGAGTTTCAGGCGGGTCGGGTCCGGTAGCCGCGCCGCGTTTGCCGCCAGCGCGTCGAAGCTGGCGCGGTCGTACTGGATGCGGAAAAAGCCGACGCTGTGCGGGTCGACTACCAGCGTACCTTCGCAACCGCCCTGCGTGATCGTGGTGCTGCGGTTGGCCAGCAGCGTGTACCAGGCCTTGCCATTGACGGTACCGACCTGCAGCGGCACGCTCCATAACCGGTTTTCAGGCGCCGGCTCGTCGAGGCGGTACTGTTCCTGCGACAAGGTGACCTGGCGCTTGCCGTCGACGCAGGCCTGGCTCACCGAAATCAGGGGGTAACCCGGCTGGGTGGTCCAGTCGCCGGCGAGTTTACTGACCGGCTTGCCCGATGCCTTTTCGATCGCCGCCCACAAATCTGCCGTGGTTGTGTTCGAATACTGGTGCTTCGCCATATAGGCACGGATACCCTTGCGGAACGGGTCCTCGCCGACATAGGCTTCGAGCATGCGCAGGAAGCCCTGCCCTTTTACATAAGTGATGGAATCGAAGGCGCCGGCGGCCTGCTCTTCGTTGTCGATGCGGGTCTGGATCGGGTGCGTGGTCTTGCGCGCATCAAGATTCAGTACGCCCTCGCGCTCGGCGATGCCGTCCAGGTAGGGGCGCCATTCCGGATGAAAATGTTCGGTGGCCTTGGACGCCATCCAGGAAGCAAACCCTTCGTTCAGCCACAGGTTGTCCCACCAGGCCATGGTGACCAGGTTGCCGAACCACTGGTGCGCCACCTCGTGGGCGTTGACTTCGAAGGTGAGTTTCTTGACGTTTTCCGGGCTCTTTTTCGGATCGTACAAGAGCGTCGATTCGTTGTAGACGATGCCGCCCCAGTTTTCCATCGCACCATTAAAGCCGCCGGGGATCGCGATCTGGTCGAGCTTGGCCAGCGGATACGGCACGCCGAAGTAATTGTTGTAGTAGCGCAGCAGGTCCTTGGTGGCTTGCAGCGCGAAAGCGGTCGAGCCGAGCTTGCCGGCGGTGGTGACGACGCCGATCTCGACGCCGTCCTGGCGCGCCGCCACGCGCTCCATTTCGCCCGCCACCAGCACCACCAGGTAACTCGGCATCTTCGGGGTCGGCGCGAAGGCGAAGCGCTGCATGCCGCCGGCGAGCTTTTCCTGCTTCTCGACCGGGGTGTTCGAATAGGCCTTGAAGCTGGCGGGGACGTCGACGGTGAGCTTGAACTTTGCCCGGAATGCCGGCTCGTCCCAGGTCGGCAGCATGCGCCGGGCATCGGACGGCTCCATCGTGGTGGCGATCAATTTCCTGTCGGCGCCGTCGGCTTTGTAGCCCACCTGGAACAGGCCGCGTCCTTCGCGGTTGATCTGGCCGGTGAATGCCAGCGCCAGCACGTAGCGTCCAGGCGCCAGCGGCGCGCCGAGTTCAAAAGTGAGCGTTTCCTGCTTGTCGTCGAGAATCGGCGCCAGCATGCGTTCGGCCATCCCGCGGCCAGACAGGGACGCGCGCTCGATGCCCAGGTTGGCGGCATTCAGGACGATGCGCGCCGTCGGCCGCAGCACCTCGATCTCGACACGCTGGGTGCCGCGGAAGGTGTCGGCCTTGATGTCGGGTACCAGATGGGCGTCGTACAGCAGCGGGATGACGTCTTTCGGCAGCTTGCCGGGCGTGGCGGCGAACGAAAACGGGGCTTCGGCCTGGGCGGGAGCGGTGGTGGTGCTGAACGCCAGGGTCAATGCCAGGGCCAGGGCGGGGGTGGCGCGGGATGCGCGTGGATGTCTCATGGTTCCCTCTCTCGCTTTCTTTTTATGTGTTTTCTATGTGGTGTGTTTCTGTGCTCGATACGCCGCGCCTGGCGCAGCGACCCAGTTCGCACTGTACAGAAAGCGCTCGCCTGGCTGGTCTGGAATGCGACAGACGGCAAAAAGAGGCGCTGGACTGCACAATCCTGCCGCCACGCGCAGTTGCCAACGCAGTTGTCAGTGCAGTTGCCAAGCTGTTGAGAAAAATTTTCAATTATTTTTGCAAACAACCCTAAAGTTCGACCGGGCTCTGCCGTAAAAGGAAGACAACCGGGAATCCGGCCGAAAAAAATTGCAGCGGTGTCAACATGACCTCCAACGACGTTCTCTCGATGTATGAAAATATTGCCGGCCTGACGGGCAAGATGGCGGCGGCGGCACAATCGGGCGACTGGAACGGGTTCGACAGCTTGCAGGCGCAATGCGCGGCCCAGGCCGGCGCAGCGGCGACCGGCGTACCGGCCCTGGATGGCGCCAAGCGCCTGCGCAAGATCGACCTGCTGAAACAGATCATGGCCAATGACCGCGCCGTGCGCGACGTGACCGAACCATGGATGGGCCAACTGGACCGCGCGCTGCGCACGCACTGAGCCGCTCTTCTCCTCTCCGAAAAAAGCGCCTGCGGGCGCTTTTTTTTCGTCCTCATCCTTTGCGGACACTTTGCGGGCACGCAAGCGTCTCCAGCAAGGCGCCCGCTACATTGACTTCTTCATGGCGGCGCCGGCGCATATCACATTGCTTGGGGGAAGATTTGATGAAGCACTATCTAGGCGTATTCTTTTTATGGATATGCCTCATCGGCAGAGCGGTTGCCGCAGGAAGCGCCGGCGCCTCCTGCGACGGCATGCGTATTGCCGACCTCAGCGCGCGGGCCGCGCAGGACGACATCAAGGCGCAGGAATTGCTGGGCTGGTGCTACGCGGTCGGCCAAGGCGTGAAGGCGGATGCGCAACAGGCCGTGCGCTGGTTCAGCCGGGCCGCCAGCCAGGGCAGCGTATTCGCCCAGCGCAAGCTGGGCACGGCATACGCCCAGGGTCTTGGCGTGCCGCAAGACTACGACACGGCAATCGATTGGCTGTCGCGTGTCGTCGAAGGGGGCCATGCCGACGTCAAGCTGGACCTGGCGAAGCTGTATCTCGCGCAGTCGCCGCGGCGCGACGTGGCGCACGCGCTCGCACTGGCGACGCCGTTCGCCGAAAAAGGGGTGCTCGATGCCCAGTTTCTGTTGGGGCGCATCTACGCGTCCCAACTTGACCCGCCCGACGTCGACCGGGCGCTGGTCTGGTACCGCAAGGCGGCCGAGCGCGGCAATGCCGATGCCCAGAATAACCTGGGCATGCTCTACTTGCGCGGCAAAGGCGTCGTGCGCAATGCCGCGCTCGGCAACCAATGGATCAGGCGTGCGGCCATGGGGGGAAATCCGACCGCCCAGTTCAACCTCGGGTTAGCCTGCCTTTACGGCGCAGGCGCCGCCCGCGATGACAGGCAGGCGCGCTACTGGTTCGAACTGGCTGCGAGCCAGGGCTATCGTCATGCCTGGGGCGAACTTGCACGGATGTACCGCGACGGCCTGGGTGTAGCGCACAACACGGTGGCGGCCGCGGCGCTGCGCATGCTGGCGCGGCGCGGCGCAGACGAGGCCAACCAGGCGGCGGCTGGCGACCAGCCGGGTTCGCGCCTCACGCGCAAGGAACGGGACCAGGCGCAGCGCCTTGCCGACGCGATGTTGCGCTCGAAGCAGCCGCTGGAGACGCTGGCGCAGTTCGTCAAACAGGCGCCCCGGGAGAAGCCGCAACCGCCCAATGCCGCCAGAGCAGCCGGCTTGTTGCCAGTGAGCGGACAAAAATAAAGGCGCCCATTGACGCCTTCGTTTTTTGCGGTGCGACTGCCATGCAATCGACCACATGAATTCGGAGAGCAACACCAGGAAACCTGGTGCCGCCTCTTTGCCGGTTGCATCCGGCGTCCTCTGCCGCTGTTGGCAGCCTGACCGCTTCCGAAAACAGGCGCCTTGCAGCGTACATCCGGAACCCGCGCCACGCTATCGGTGGTGGCTGCGCCGGACTCTGTTTCGTTTTGTGGTTTTGATAACCAACGAATTCAGTATAGCGCAATTTTTGCGCTTGTGTAGACCAATTGTGCGCGCCCTGTCGGGCACGTTATTCCGGTTGCGAAACCGCCTCGGCTGCCGGCGCCGGCGCTTGCACAGAGGCCCCTGCCGCGGCCGCCGCCTTGGCGCGTCCCGGCATCAGGCGCGCCTTGACTGACGCCATGAATTGCGGTTTCGCTGCCCCGTCAACTGGCGCCGTGGACAGCTTGGCCGGCTTGTGCTCGGGTGGAATCTTGCCGAAGCGCGAACGCTTGCGGCGGCGCAGCAGCGCCAGCACCAGCCCGGCGATGGCGGCCACGGCCGCGATGCCGGCGCCGATCAGCAGCCACGGCGTCTCCGCTTGCGGCGGCTCGGGCTTCTTCGGCTTGCGGTGAATACGCGGCGCACCCTTGGGAGTGTCTTTTACAGCATCCTTCGGGGTTTCCTGCGCCATCGGAGCTGGCGCAACTGCCTCGACCGCGGCCGGCGGCGCTACTGCCGCCGCGGCGTCCGGCACGGCCGATGGCGCGGCGCCCGCACCTGCCTGCAGCACCTTTACTTTTTCCTCGAGCTGGCCCAACTGGTGGTGCAAGGCTGCATTCTTTTCGCCCAGCGCCACGCAGGCGTTCAGGGGCGCGCTCGCCGCCTGCGGGGCGCAGCTCGGCGCTTCGGCGGGCGCGGCTGGCCTGGTCTCGTGGACCGCCTTTGGCGCCGCCTTGGGCTTGGGTGCGCTCTTGCGCACGACGGGCGTTGCCGGAGGCGCGCCCTCTTCCACGTATTCCTCTCCTGCCTGCAGGGCGGCGGCCGGGCGCGGCGCAGGTACGGGTTTGCGCGCCGGCACAGGACGCGCTGCCGCTGCGGCCTTTGGCGCGTCGGCCTGGGCTTCGCGTACGGGGAGCGCAGCGGGTGCGGATACGGCTACCGGCGCGGGCGCGGGCGCTGGCGCTGGCGCCGGGTTCGGGTCCGGCGTCAGCCACAGCGTCACCAGACGCACGCTGCGCTGGCCGGCGTCGACCAGTTCGAGGTAGACGTGCAGGTGCCGGCTCTCGACCGGCTTGAGGGAAGTCAGATGCAGGAACTGGCGGCCATCGCGCCGCGTCACACGCATGTCGAGGCTGGACAGGACCGGCGGCATGGCGATGTTGGCGCCGCGGTACACGTCCGGGTTGGCCAGGCGCACCGCCACCGGCGTGCCCGGGTCCTCGACCAGGGTCAGCTCGACATCCGCCGCCAGCGCCTGCCCGATGTGCGACATTACCCGGGCTTCGCCCAGTTCGGCCGCATGGCCGGCGGCGGTAGCGCCGGCAAGCAGCAGTGTCGTCAGGATGTGGGGAGTACGCAGTGCCATGGAAGGAAGAATTTGTAGCCTAAGCGTAATTAACGGGTGTTCGGATACACTCTTTAGCTCCCGCATCGAAATAAATAACAGGACAAGTTCATGGAAAACCGGATAGAAAAAGACAGTTTCGGCCCGATCGACGTCCCGGCCGACCGCCTCTGGGGTGCCCAGACCCAACGCTCGCTGCACCATTTCCACATTTCGACCGAACGCATGGCGCCGGAACTGGTCGCCGCGCTGGCCCAGGTCAAGCGCGCCGCGGCGGCGGTGAACCGTTCGCTCGGCAAGCTGCCGAAGGACAAGGCCGACGCCATCATCGCCGCCGCCGACGAAGTGCTCGATGGCCGCTATCCGGACGAATTCCCGCTCGCCGTCTGGCAAACCGGTTCCGGCACGCAAAGCAACATGAACATGAACGAGGTGCTGGCCAACCGCGCATCCGAACTGGCCGGCGGCGAGCGGGGCCAGGCGCGCCTGCTGCATCCGAACGACCACGTCAACATGGGCCAGTCGTCGAACGACATCTTCCCTACCGCCATGCACGTGGCGGCGGCGCTGGCGGTCTCGAAAGACGTGCTGCCCTCGCTGGCGCGCCTGCGCGGAACCCTGCAAATCAAGGCGCGCGACTTTGCCGACATCGTCAAGATCGGCCGCACCCACCTGCAGGACGCCACGCCACTCACGCTGGGCCAGGAGTTTTCCGGCTACGTCGCCCAGCTCGAATTTGCCGAAGGCGCGATCCGCGCATCGCTGCCCGGCCTGCTGGCGCTGGCGGCCGGCGGCACGGCGGTCGGCACCGGCCTGAACGCGCACCCCGACTTCGCCGCGCGCATCGCCGCCGAACTCGGTTCGCGCACTGGCCTGGCGTTCAAGACGGCGCCCAACAAATTCGCGGCGCTGGCCGGGCACGACGCGCTGGTCGCCAGCCACGGCGCCTTCAAGACGCTTGCCACTGCGCTCATGAAAATCGCCAACGACGTGCGCTGGATGGCGTCCGGTCCACGCTCGGGCCTGGGCGAAATCACGATCCCGGAAAACGAACCGGGCAGCTCGATCATGCCGGGCAAGGTCAATCCGACCCAGTGCGAAGCGCTCACCATGCTGTGCTGCCAGGTCTTCGGCAACGACGTCGCGTTGACGGTCGGCGCCTCGCAGGGCAATTTCGAATTGAACGTGTTCAAGCCGATGATCGCGCATAACTTCCTGCAGAGCGCGCGCCTGCTGGCCGACGGCATGCGTTCCTTCGAGGAGCACTGCGCGCGCGGCATCGAGCCGAACCGCGTGCGCATCGGCGAACTGATGGAGCGCTCGCTGATGCTGGTGACCGCACTGGCCCCGCACATCGGGTATGATGCCGCCGCGCAGATTGCCAAGCATGCACAGCACGAGGGCATCACCCTGCGCGAAGCGGCGCGGCAGTCGGGGCTGGTCAGCGAAGAACAATTCGACCAGTGGATCGTCCCGATGGACATGACGCGCCCCGATCCGGAGTAAGCACTCCCCGCGCCGCACGATGAGCTTGCCTTGGCACCTTGGCAAGCTCAATTGTGCGACGTGCAATTTTTCCCGAGGATAGTATGCAAAAGACAACTTTCGAACTGACATCCGAGTTCGTCGAACTCAACCAACTGCTGAAACTGGTCGGCCTGGTCGACAGTGGCGGCGCCGGCAAGAACATGGTGGCCAGCGGTGTGGTGTCGGTCGATGGCAAGAAGGAACTGCGCAAGACCGCAAAGATCCGCACCGGCCAGACCGTGACCGTGGGAGACGTGCGGATTTCCGTGCAGTAGGCGGACTACCAGCCTCTACGGCGCACGTTTGCGCGCAGACAAACGCGACCGGTAGTCCTTGTTTTAATTTTAAGACGTGACCAACCGTCTTTTAAGGGTGAAGGCAATGGAAACCCCGGAAGAAAACCCGCAAACGCAGGAAAGGCTGATCGGCGACCTGCGCCTCGTCATCGAGAACGCGCAAGAGCTGCTGAAAAACACCGATCAGTACACGAGCGTCCTCTACCAGAACGCGCGCGCCAAGCTGGCCATGGCCCTGAACGCCGCCAACGAAGAGCTCGAACGCTTCGAAGACGCGCAACTGTGCCGCATGATGGAAGCGACCCGCCTCGCCACCGAGCATTGCGCCGGCATGACCGGCGAAGAGCGCATCCTGCGCGCTTTCCATTGAGTTCACCGCGGCGCCGGCCTGGCGCCGCGTTCTTCCTTCGGGCGCCCGGTGCGGTGCCGCGAACGGCCTTGCCTGGTTCTTTGTGGTTCGTAGGGTGCGCTCTTGAGCGCACGCGGTATGGCGCCGGCATATCGACACATCAGAGGATGTACGGCGTGCGCTCGAGAGCGCACCCTACAGTCCCATTTTGTATGCGTCACGAAAAAATCAAAGGGTCCAGCGCGTGGAGTCGGGACTCCACCCTACAAAAGCTGCGGTTCGTAGGGTGCGCTCTCGAGCGCACGCGGTTTGTCAAACGCAGGTCAGGAATCAGGCAGTGGTATTGATCGTCTTGCCCAGGTGCGCCGGCAGGTTTTGCGCTGGCTGGGGCGGGGTGATGCCGGAGAGAAGCTGGCTCATGTGCGCCTGTTGCATGTCCTGCTGCTTCTTCAGCATGGTGACCGCCACTTCGTCTTTCCGGCCGGTCTCTGCAATAGTGGTGGACAACTTGGCGATGCTGGTGACGTCCATGACGGTCTCCTGTTGAGGGTTATCCCCCATTAACGGTTTTTTCGCCGGAAACTTTAGCCTTTGTCACTAACCACGCGCTGAGCCAGCGCAAGACGTCTTCCGGCGCATTCAGGTCGAGCCAGGCCGGCGCTGCGCCTGGCGGAGCTGGGCCGTCCGAGGCCACCGCCAGCACGAGCGGATCGTCCGGGTACAGCGGCGCGCGTCCCAGCGCCGGGCGATAGACCTCGAGCTTGGGCAGCGCTTCCCATTTATAGCCCTCGACCAAGGTCAGGTCGGCCGGCGCCAGCCGCGCCAACTGCTCGGCCAGGGGCGGTTCCGCCGCGCCGCGCAGCTCGCGCAGGATGGCGTAGCGGTAGGGCGAGGCAATCATCACCTCGGCCGCACCGGCCATGCGCAGGCGCGCGCTGTCCTTGCGCGGCGGTTCGAGTTCGATGTCGTGGTGGCTGTGCTTGACCACGTTGACGCGCAGGCCGCGCGCCGCCAGGTTTGACACGAGAAACTCGAGCAGGGTCGTCTTGCCGCTGCCGGACCAGCCGACCACGGCCAGCACGGCGGGCGCAGGAGGGGACACGGAATCAGTAACCGACACGATAGCGGGTACCCCGATAATTCATCACCGCATATTTCGGCATCAGCCGTTCCAGCACCAGGCCGGGCGCCACCTCCTCGCCTTCACGGCGCAGGGTCTTGTCGATCAGCAGCAGCCGGTCGGCCGGATTGGGCGAGTAGATGTAGCCGCCGACGGCCACTTTCGGCACCTCGCGCTGGATTGCCTCGGGCAGTTGCTGCAGGGTGCGCAGCGTTTCTTCCGCGGCCGGATCAGGGGCGCTTACCGGTGCGGCCGGTGGCTCAGGGGTGCGTGCCGGTGCCGGCAGGTAGACCGCTTCGGGTGCAGCGTCGCGCGTGGCGGCTGGCGCCGGGGGTGCGGCAGCAACGCGCGGCGCCGGCGTTGATGGGACCGGTGCCGCAGGTAGCGCCGCAGCCGGTGGCGGTGGCGCTGGCACGGCAGGCGCCGTCGCGGCGGCAACGTTCATCGGGCTGGCGCGCGGGGCCGCACTCGGTGCCACCGGCGCGTCGACAACCGGAGGTACATCCGCCACGGCAACCGCCGGTGCCGGCGGCACGGCAACAGCGGAGGCCCCGCCCGGTGCGGCCGTGTTGCCGGCCGGCGTGTCCGCCCGCGCCAGCACGGCCGGCTCGCCTCCCGGCGCTGCCGAACGCCACGCGATCCCTGCCACCAGGGCCGCGGCGACGGCGCCCGCGCCGAGGCCGATCAGCAGCGGTTTGCGGTTCGCCGTGGTGGCCGCAGCCGGCACGTGCACCGGGGCCGGCGTATGGATATCGGGTGCATTGCCCAGCTGGCGTTCGGCTTGCGCCTTTTTGAGTGCTTCGAGAATGTACGACATTTAGTGTCCCGTCCCGGTGGCGGCGAGCAGGCGCGGCTCGGCGACCCCGGTCAGCTGGTTGAGGCGCATGTAGGTGCGCGGTCCGGCGACGCCGTCCGCCTTCAGGTTCTGCTTCGCCTGGAAGTCGCGCAGCAAGTCCTGGGTGCGCGCATTGAACGGTTGCTGCGCCGGCGGCGCGGCGGCGCCCCCGAGCTGGGCCAGGCGCGCGGCCAGCCAGTCGACGTCCGCGCCCTGGTCGCCCGGCGCCAGGTGGTCGCGGAAGGCGCGCGGCATTTTCCAGAAGGTCGTGTATTCGCCGGTGAAACGCGGCGCCAGCGCTGCAAGATCGACGCGTTGGCGTTTTCCTGCATCCTTCCCGCTACCCAGCAAAGTCACGCTACGCTCGTCCATCCCGACCAGCACCGCATAACTGGTGGTGCGCCCGTCGCGCAGCGTGATGACGGCTGGACGGTCGAGCTGGCGCAATTCATAGATGCCGCCGCGGCCCGCATGGCAGCGCAGATCAAACCGGAACGCGACCTGGCACGGCTCGCCGGCCGGCAAGGCGGCGCCCCAGAGCGTGCCCAGGGCGCGCAAGGCCGATGCTTCGTCGGCGTGCGCGCGCGGCAAGGCGGCAGCCGGCGCCGCGGCGGGTGCGATCGTTCCCTTTGCCGCGACCGCGCGCGCTTCCACAGGCGCGGCCCGATGCGGCAGCACCTGCCAGGCAGCCGCCGCGCTGAGGGCGGCGCCGGCCAGCAGCGCCCCGGCCACCAGCGGCCAGCGCGCCGGACGCGCCGGCGCCGCCGCTTCTCCGGCAAACACTTCCTCGGCCGCCCTGGCCAGGATGGTGCGCGTCACCTCGCGGCTGTTCTCGACATAGGCGCCCAGCAGCGCACGGTCGCACAGCAGGTTGATGCGGCGCGGCACGCCGCCGGTGAGGCGGTGCACCTGCGCCACGATCGCGGCCGGAAACACCGGCGCGCCCTGGCTGCCCGCCACCGCCATCCGGTGCGCCATGTAGGCGCCCGTCTCGGGCGTGCTCAGCGGCCCGAGGTGGTAGCGCGCGATCACGCGCTGCGCCAGTTGCTCCAGTTCCGGGCGCGCCAGCATGGTGCGCAGTTCCGGCTGGCCGATCAGGATGATCTGCAGCAGCTTGCGCTCGCTCGTTTCCAGGTTGGTCAGCAGGCGCAATTGCTCCAGCACGTCGGGCGCCAGGTTCTGGGCTTCGTCGATGACGAGCACGTTGTTACGCCCCAGCGCATGCGATTCCAGCAAGTACGCGTTGATCGCATCGACATAGCCCTTGACGCCCCCTTCCCCGCCGGGCGCTGCGATGCGGAACTCTTCGCACACCGATTGCAGCAGTTCGCCGACGGTCAGCTTGGGGTTGAAGATATACGCCAGGCGGCAATTGTCGGGCACCTGTTCGATGAAGCAGCGGCAAACCGTGGTCTTGCCGGCGCCGATTTCTCCGGTCAGCAGCACGAAGCCGCCGCCGCTGTTGATGCCGTACAGCAGGTGCGCCAGCGCCTCGCGGTGGCGCTCGCTCATGAACAGGTAGCGCGGGTCGGGGGCGATCGAGAACGGCGCCTGCTTCAGGTTGAAATAATTGGTGTACATGCGGAGCTAAGGACCTGGCGGAAGAGGTTTGTACCTCGCGCAGTATATTTTGGATTTATCGTTGTGATAAGCGATGACGCTGCCCGGATTCGACACCCGCAACGGCGTCTGCGACGCATCAACTGCTTTGTGGCGCACACCCACCGCCGCATGGATCGCCGCTTCCAGTTCGTCCGGCTTGCTGTCGATCACGGCGGCGATGAAGACCATCGGATCGGTGTCGTCGCTGACCATCAGTTCAAGTACCTGCTTGCCCCACAGGGTCGCATCGCCCTTGAACCAGAAGGCGCCGCCCTCGTGCTTGATGGCGGGACCGAAGGCAGCAGTCATATAGGAATGAAAATAGGCGTTGTCGAGCTGGCTGCGGCAGAGCAGCGCGCTGCCGATCACGGGGCCGAAGGTCGAGGGCAGCGCCTGCGCCGCCGAGCACGCGAGCGCCAGCAGCACGCCGCCGGCGGCGCGGCGCACCCGGGTCACAGCTTCGACAGCCAGTTGCGGTTGGCGGCGATTTTCGCCTTGGCCGCTGCCGGCAAGGCCTCGTAACAGCCGGGATGCTGCTTGAGCGCATTTTCGCGGACCTCTTTTTCGAGGCCATTCACGATAAATACGTAGACGGTAGCGCCCTCTCTGTTCTTGCGCGTGCCCATGTAACGAATCACTTGTTTCTCCTCACTCGACATGCGCATTATGACACTTGCAGCCGTTCGAGGGCAGCGGCTTCGTCCCTCAGGCACTTGCCGGGCGTACCGGCCGCCATGCCGTATTGTTGTGCTCGAGCCACGCTTCGATCAGCTGGCGGTTGTCGTGCTGCCAGGGATGAAAGGATGGCGAAAAATATTCCAGCGCCGGTTTCGGCAAGTGCCAAGCCAATCCGTTGCGGCCGAACCAGATTTTCAAGGCATTGCCCCAGGTGCGCGCCTTGAACAGCTGGCCATCACGGTGCAGATTGAAAGCGGTCTGCAAAAAGGTCTCGAAAGCAAACATGACGCTCACGTGCACAAACCAGAGCACGCGCCGCCAGTAGCCGCCCCCCGCCGCGCGGTAGGCATCGAAGGCGACGCCCTTGTGCTCGGTTTCCTCGACCGCATGCCAGGACCAGACCGTGCGCATGCGTGGCTCGGCGCCTTCGAGCCACTGCGGATAGCGCAGCACGCCGTCGGCCAGCATCGCCGTGTAATGTTCGAGCGCGCAAGTGATCGCCAGCCGGCTCAGCACGCTCATGCGGTCGATGCGGCGCATGCGCTTGCGGGTGGCCGCTTCGCGCGTATAGGGCAAGCCCTGGCGCTCGAGCTCCTTGTTGTACTGCACGTGGATGTGGCGGTGGGTCGCTTCCTGCCCGATGAAATCTTTGACCTCGGCGCGCAGCGCCGGGTCCGTCAGGCATTCCTGCGGCACGGCGCGCACGGCGTCGATGAACAGTTGTTCGCCGAGCGGGAAACTCATCGACAAGGCGTTGAACAGCTGGGTGCGATAGGCGTCGCCGCCATTCCAGTGGCGCCCGAACCCCTGGGACAGGTCGACCTCGATCTTGCGAACGGTGAGTGTGGACATACGAGTTCCTTTCGTCTGGCGGACGCACGCGGCACCGTTCGGCGCCCGTTTTCGATCGTCCATACCGTGATTTTGCACGTCTATCGGTTGGGCTGCACGCACCACTTCGCTTTGGCCTATCGTGCGGACTCCCAGCCATACAAAAACAACAAAGGACCTCCATGAACATCAAGCACACCGCCCTCGCCGCCCTCTTCCTCTGCGCGGGTGCCGCCAGCATGCAGGCCGTGTCGGCCGAGCAGTCCCGCAGGAGCACCACTACTACAACCGCCCAGCGCCCGGTCGGCGCCTTCAATGCCATCGAACTGGCGGGGCCGTTTCGCGTCGTCGTGACCGCAGGCGCGCCGCGCCTGGAACTGTCGGGCGACCCGAAACAGCTGGCCGAGATCGAAACCGAGGTGCGCAACGGCACCCTGGTCGTGCGCCAGCGTGCGCGCTCCGGCTGGAATATCCACTTCGGCAAACGCGACCAGCCCGAGACCGTCGTGCGCATCGGCGCCAACGGCTTGACGAGCCTGACCAGCAGCGGCAGCGGCGACGTCGAGCTGGACGCGGGCAAGGGCGAGCGCTTCGTGCTGGCCGCGCACGGCCCCGGCGACATCCGCGCCCGCGGCGACGCCAGGCTGTTCGAGGTGAACAGCAGCGGCAGCGGCGACGTCGACCTGCGCCAGGTAAAGGCAAACAACCTCGCGCTGTCGATGTCCGGCCCTGGCGACGTGCGCCTGGGAAGTGTGGGCAACGAACTGAGCGCGCGCATGAGCGGCTCAGGCGACCTCGAAGCGCTGGACTTGCGCCTGGCGCGCGCCGTGGCCCAGATCAGCGGCCCGGGTAACGCCAGGCTGCGTGGCAGCGCGCGCGACCTGCGCGTCGAGATGAACGGTTCGGGCGACCTCGACGCCTGCGACTTGCAGGCAGAAAGCGTCAACAGCCGCCAGAGCGGACCGGGCGATGCCTGCGTTGCCGGCGCCATCCGCCAGTTCGAGGCGGAAGTGAACGGTTCCGGCGACCTCGACGTTCGTGGCTTGCAGGCCGGCCGCGCCATGTTACGCATGAGCGGCCCCGGCAGCGCGACCCTCTCCGGCAGCGCCGACGAACTGCGCGCCAACCTGAGCGGTTCCGGCGGACTCGACGGCGGCGGCCTGACGGTGAAAAGCGCCACCATCGACAATGGCGGTCCCGGCGACGTGTCGCTGGCGCGCGTCACCGACAGCCTCGACGCGTCGCTGCACGGTTCGGGCGACCTCAGCGCCAGCATCGACGGCAAGCGCGTGCAGCTCAGGATGCGCGGCCCCGGCAACGTCGAACTCGATGGCCGCGCCGAGCGCATCAGCGCCCAGCTCAGCGGTGCCGGCACGCTGCACGCGCGCCGCCTGACGGTGCGCCAGACCGACATCGACGTGCGCGGTCCCGGCAGCGCCGCGGTGAACCAGGTACGCGAGGAAGCCGGCGGACGGCGCGAAGAACTGGTGCAGGTCGAGCGCGGCGGACAGCGCCGGCACAACTGAGGTTTCTCCCACGTCATCGCCGCGCCGCAATCCACAGCGCGCGGTAGCTGTCGGAGCGGTTCATGACGGACGCGCGCAGCTCGCGCAGGCGCTGCGGTGCGGGCTGGACGGCGTGCCGGTTGAAGGCGCTGTAACCGAGCCCGAGGCGCCCGCCCTCGACCGTAAAACCGCTGAATTCGAGAATCGTGGGCAGGAAGTCGAAGTGCACCAGCTGCGCGCGGTTCCGCTCCGGCACCGCCGCGCCGATAAAGGCGTTGAACAGCGAACGCGCCGGCAGGCGGGCGAGCTTGTGGGTCAGTGGATTGCGCCGCGCCAGGTGGTCGCCCAGGATCACGATGTTGGTGTCGAGCAGGTAGCCACGCGCGGCGACATGGTCGACGAAGGCGGCGATATCGTCGGCGCTGCAGCGGATCACGCCCTCGAAACCGGCATGGCCACGGCGCGCACAGCCGCGCGACAGGTGGCCGAAGGGTTCGTGGCTGTCCACCGTCAACAGCGTCAGGTTGAAGGGCTGGCCGGCGGCATGCAGTTCGCCCAGCCGGGCGCGCGCGCGTCCGAACAGGTCTTCGTCGTATAGCCCCCAACCGTTCATGGCGTTTTCCGGCACGCCATCGCGCTGCCAATCCTCGCGGCCCAGGACCTCGTGGTAATGATGGGCGCGCAAGAATTTCCCTTTCCCGGCGAAGGTCGGCGAGGCTCCGCCCATGAACACGTTGCGATAGCCGTGCCGGGCCAGGATGTCGCTCAGGCAGACGGCATTCGGCAGGAAGGCCTGCACCACGTCGCCCTGGGTCGTCTCGTCGAACACGGTGATGCGCTTGAGCGGCACGCCGCACCCGGTCGCCACCATCGCGGCGATGGTCCAGCCGGTGCCGGGCACCTGCTCGAACTGGTCGGAATGTTCAATATCAAAACTGCGGGCGGCGAGATCGGTCAGGGGAGCGATCAGGTTGTCGCCAAAGACTGCGCGGTTGCTGTAGCCGGCCTCCAGGCTCTCGACGTAAATCAGGATCAGGTTCTTGGGTTCGACGCGCTGCACTGCCACCTTGGCGGGCGGCACATAATGCTGGCCGAAGTAATCGGGGCCGGTGTTGGCGGCAACGAATTCCATGATCGACAGCTGCGACAGCCAGAGGGCAATGGCCGCGATCAGCGCCGCCACCGGCAACGCGGCGCGCAGGCGGGCCGACAGCCGCTTGCCGCGTGCGATGACCCAGCGTTCCGCCAGCAGCACGCACACGAGCAGCAGCAGCGGCACCACGACGCACCAGCGCACAAAGCGCCGCACCACGGCCGGATCGGAGGCGCCCAGCCCCTCCGCACCGAACTGCAGGTGGTAGCTGATCTGGTCGATGTCGGGCATGCCGAAATAGCGGTTGATCCAGTAGTTCCAGCACACCAGCAGGATGGCGACCAGGTAGACGCCGGTGCGCATGACGGCGGCTGCATGGTACGCAAGTGGGCTATGGAAAATCTTCATCGCTGGCGTGCGTGTCGTGGCTACCTGAACCTTGTAACCCGACGTGCCGGCTGAGCTCATGCGGGGCGTCATTCGTGCCAGCCGAACTAAATGGACGCGTTCCGCGACAAACGGCCAGGCACCAATAAAAAAGCACGCGCTCCACAGGGAGCGCGTGCCTTTATCGATTCCCGCGCTGAAAGCGGATCAGCCCTTCGCCGCCATGGCCGGCGCCATCAGGGTAAATCCTTTCAAGGGCAGGCGCATCGACACGGCCGCCGCCGCCAGCAACAGCAAGCCGGCGGTGCCGAACGCGACCCAGTGCGTGCCGAAGCGCTCGAAGGCCCAGCCGCCGAGCCAGGAACTGAGCATGGCGCCGACCTGGTGGCCGAGGTAGGCGGTGCCGTACATGAGGCCGACCAGGCGCACGCCGTAGATATCGGCCAGCATGGCCGACGAGGTAGCGATGCTGCCCGCCCACACCAGCCCGCCGATGGCGGCGGCGATGTACAGCTCCCAGTGGGTGCCGACCACGAGCAGCGCGAAGAAGCCCAGGCCGCGCACGAAATAAATGGCGCCGAGGATGTTGCGGCGCGCCGTGTGGTCGGACAGCCGGCCCAGCACCAGCGTGCCGAGAATCGCCACCAGGCCGATGAGGCCGATGCCGTAGGAGCTGGTCATGGCGTCGAAACCATGGTCCATCAGCATCGGTACGCCGTGGGTGCCCAGCAGGTTCATGCTGAAGCCGCAGGCAAACAGCCCGAACACGATTTTCAGGAACGGGGCGGTGCGCACGGCTGCGGCGAAGCCGAGGCTGGCCTGGACCGGCGGCGCCGTTTGCGGCGGGCTGCCGGCCGCAGCCGGCAACAGGTCGGTGCCGGCCGGCGCGTCGTCGCGGATGATGAACAGTGCGGCCGGCACCGTGACTACAGCGAAGATGACGGCGAAACCCAGCAAGGTCTGTTGCCATCCCACCGAGGCAACGGCAAAGGTCAGCACCGGCGTCAGCACCGCCATGCCGGCCATCGACCCGGTCGACAGGAAGAACAGCGCCATGCCGCGCTGGCGCGTGAACCAGCGGCTGATGACCGGCGTGAGCGCCACCGGACTGGTAAAGCCGAGGCCGAAGGACATCAGGACGCCAAAGGCGAGCAGGAAAGAGACCGGGGTACGCGCCGTCACCGTCCACGCCGTCGACAGGAACACGATTGCCGTGCCGAGCAGGAGCACGAAGCGCGTACCGAGGCGCCCGACCAGGTAGCCGGCCAGCGGCATCGCCAGGCCGTAGCACAGCATGCCGATGCCGATGATCGACGCGAGCAGGCTGCGGCTGAAACCCAGGTCCTCGGCCATCGGCAGGAAGAAGGGACCGATGCCGAGACGCATGCCGACAGTGAGCATGGTCAGCAGGGTGGCGGCGGCAACGATGTTCCAACCGGGGTACCAGGAAGTGCGGGTCGTCATGAAATGGAGGTGTCAGCGAATTCAAATGCGGGGGAGCAGGCTCCGATGTCCTTTCGACACTATATCGGATCTGGCGCGCCTGGCCTAACCGATGGCGCTTATATGTCGAGCCCCTCCCCCTCCTGGGCTGCGCCCGGCACGTAACGGATGATGTCCCCAGGCTGGCAATCGAGCCGCTCGCAGATCTTTTCCAGCGTCGCAAAGCGCACGCCCTTCACCTTGCCCGACTTCAGCAGGCTCAGGTTCTGCTCGGTGATGCCGACGTAGGCGGCCAGTTCCTTCGATTTCACCTTGCGCTGGGCCAGCAGGACGTCGAGTTCGATCACGATGGCCATCAGACGAAGCCCTCGTTATCCTCGGCGATGCGGCGCGCCTCGTGCATCATCGAGACGACCACGAAGAACAGCGCGCAGATCAGCACCAGCATCAACTCTTCCGACGAGATCCCGACCTGGACGCCTTGCACGCCGCTGCCCAACCCATGGCGCCACACGAAGGCACGCAGCGCCGGTTCGAGCACCGTCAGCACCAGCGTCCCCAGCAGCGCGGCGGCAAAGGCTTTCATGTGGCCGACGGTGCGCAGCGCGAACATGCGGCCGCCGGCGCAGGCTCCCAGCATGCGGTCCAGGCGCAGCAGCGCGTAGCCGAGCAATAGCAAGGCGGGCAATGCGCAACCGATGCCGGCCCAGCGCAAGACGGGCGCCAAGTTGGCAACCGCGTTCGCGTCCATGCCGCGCGGAGAAAAGCGCATGGTGACGGGTCCAACCTGAACCGGCTCGGGGAAGACCCAGGACAGCAGGAAGTAGGCAAGCTGCAGCAAGGCGAGCAGAGCCGAGAGGACACGCACCAAGCGGATGTAGCCACTCATTGACTTATCGTTATTCATTAACTTATTATCGTTTAACGTTAATTTTTTATTCCATTACAATCAGTATAACAGGAGGTATGATGCAAACTTCAGTGCTGGCGATGACGATAAGTATCCTATTGGCGGGATGTGCCCAGGTGCGCGTGACCGAGCGTCACTTCATCCGCCCCGACGCGCCCGGCACCGTCCCCGCACAACGCCTGGCCAGCGTCGCCACCGACCTGACAGTCGCGGGCCAGGACGGCGCCATGCTGAAGGGCGTGCTGCTTGAGCAGCCTGGTGCGCGCACCTCCATCCTCTATTTCGGCGGCAACATGTTCCATCTCGACCAGCACGGCGACGCGTTGCTGCCTGTGCTGGGCGCCTGCGGCACCAACGTCGCCGTGTTCGACTACCGCGGCTACGGGCGTAGCAGCGGCACGCCCACGGTCGCCAACATGCGGGCCGATGCGCTGGCCATCTTCGACGCGGTGAATGCGCGCTTTCCCGGCCGCGTGATCGTGCACGGCCAGTCGCTCGGCAGCTTCATGGCCGCCCACGTCGCCGCGGCGCGGCCGGTGCTGGCGACGGTGCTGGAAACCACCGCCACCAGCGCCGAAGACCTGGTGTCATCCAACATCCCCTGGTATGCCTGGCCCTTCGTGCGGATCGAACTGGACCCGTCGCTGCGCCAGGTCGACAACCGCAGCGCCGCCGCGCGCTTCCAGTCGCCGGCGCTGGTGATCAGCGCTGGCCAGGACACCATGACCCCGCCACGCCTGGGCAAGAAGGTGTTCGACGCCATCCCGCGCCAGGACAAGCAGTTGCTGCTGCTGGAAAAGGCCGGACACAACGGCGCCCTGCACAGCGAAGGCGCCAGCGCCGCGTATTGCCGCTTCGTACGCGGCACCTGACCGGGTGCGGCCATGCCGACCTGGGTTTATAGTGATCGGCGCTTTTTGTTGGTTAGTTACATAAATACTAGCTGTGATTCCGGCTCCGGCACCTGGGACACTCTGTTTCGCAGCCCAGCAATACCACCTCATCAATACCAGTTCAGATACGGCGCCAGCCCGGTCTCTTCATAGGACAACCGGGCTGCGGGCGCCGCATCTCCCCACCCGGCGCGCACGAAAGACTAATACCAATTAAATACCTGTTGACAAGCTCAACCCGCCTCCCTATAGTGCCCTGACCTCCCCGGCACTCATTTCCCATGATCGAATATCTCATCGGCGTCGATGGCGGCGGCACCGGCACCCGCGTGCGCCTGACCGACCCCAACGGCGTCGAACTGGCGCAAGCATCCGGCGGCCCCTCCGGCCTCTCCCACGGCATCGCCAATGCCTGGACCACCATCCTCGCCGCCATCGGCGAAGCCTGCGCGGTGGCCGACGTCGGCTCCCCTCCCCTGTCCTCGATGGCGATCGGCCTCGGCCTGGCCGGCGTCCACAACAAGGACTGGGCGGCGCAATTCGTCGCCGCCGATCCCGGCTTTGCCGCCCTCGTGCTCGACACCGACGGCTTCAGCACCCTGATGGGCGCGCACGGCGGCAAGCCGGGCGCGATCGTGGCGATCGGCACCGGCAGCGTCGGCGAAGCGATGCTGGCGGACGGCAGCAAGGTCGAAGTCGGCGGCTGGGGCTTCCCGGCCGGCGACGAGGCCAGCGGCGCCTGGATGGGCTTGCGCGCGCTGAACCATATCGAACAGGTGCTCGACGGCCGCGTGGCCGGCGGCGCGCTGGCGCGCGACGTGATCGCCGCCTGCGGCGGCAGCCGCGACGCGGTGCAGATCTGGCTCGGACGCGCCAACCAGACGGCCTATGCCGGCCTGGCGCGCTTCGTCGTCATGCATGCCGACGCCGATCCGGTGGCGCGCGCGATCCTGGAACACGCCGGCCAGGAAGTGGCGCAGATCGCCGACGCGCTCGACCGCAGCCACAGCCTGCCGCTGGCCCTGTGCGGCGGCCTGGGCGAAGTGCTGCTGGCCTACCTGCCGCCGGAAACGCGGGCGCGCTGCCTGCCTGCCCAGGGCGACTCCGCGCGCGGCGCCCTCTTCATGATCGAACGCCACCTGGAGAAGCACGGATGAAAGGCAATATCCTCACTTCTGGCGGCTGGGTCCATGGCGAGCTGCGTTTCGGCGCTACCATCGATACCATCGAGGGCGGCAAGGTCGATCCCGCCAGCAATGGCGACGACTACATCCTGCCCGGCTTCATCGACCTGCACGTGCACGGCGGCGCCGGGCGCGACATGATGGAAGGCGGCGACGCCCCGCACGCCATCGCCGCCCTGCACGCGCGCCACGGCACCACCAGCCTGCTGGCCACCACCATGACCGCGCCGCCGCAAGACATCGAGCGCGCGCTCGGCGCCATCGGCGCCGCCTGCAGGGAGCGCGGCAAGCACGAGGCGCGCATCCTCGGCGTGCATCTCGAAGGCCCGTACATCAACGCCGCCAAGCTGGGCGCGCAGCCACCGTTCGCCAAGGAAGCGACGCTGGCCGAAGTCGAGGCCTACGAGCGCCTGGCGCCGCTGCGCGTGATCACGGTCGCGCCCGAGATTCACGGCCATCTGGAACTGGTGCGCACGCTCGCCGAAGAAGGCATCCGCGTGCAGATCGGCCATACCAGCGGTTCGTACGAGGATGGCGTGGCCGCGATCGCACACGGCGCCGCCGGTTTTACCCACCTGTTCAATGCGATGCCGGGCCTGCACCACCGTGAACCGGGCATGGTCGGCGCCGCGCTGGCGCATGCGCAGTACGCCGAGATCATTCCCGACCTGCTGCACGTGCACCCGGGCGCGATCAAGGTGGCGCTGCGCTCGATCCCGCACCTGTTCTGCGTGACCGATTCGACGGCCGCCGCCGGCATGCCCGACGGCGAATACATGCTCGGGCGCCAGGTTGTCCATAAATGCATGGGCGGCGTGCGCCTGGCCGACGGCACCCTGGCCGGCTCCACGCTGACGATGGATGGCGCGCTGCGCAACCTGGTCAAGATCGGGCTGTCGATCGAAGAAGCCTCGCGCCGCGTGTCGACGAATGCCGCCGACTATCTCGGCGAAACCCGGCGCGGACGCCTGACGCCCGGCTGCCATGCCGACTTCGTCGTGCTCGACCGCGACCTGAACATCAAAGCCGTCTACATCGAAGGAGAAGCGCTGTGACCGAAACCTCGCTCATGCTGCAGGAAGCCATGTCCGCGGGCGATTGCGTCGCCCTGCAACTGTCGCAGGACGGCGAGCGCTACGCGGAGCTGGGGCGTACGCTGCGCGCTGCCGGGTTCAACAGCGCCGTGACGGTCGCGCGCGGCAGCTCGGACCACGCCTCCGGCTATGTCGCCTACCTGATCATGTCGCGCATGGGGCGGCTGGTGACTTCGCTGCCGATGTCGCTGATCACGCTCTATAAATCGCCGCTGGTCACGCAAGGCACGCTGGCGATCGCGATCTCGCAATCGGGCCAGAGCCCGGACGTGGTCGAACCGATCCAGTACTTCCGCGACGGCGGCGCCACCACGGTGGCGCTGGTGAACGACGCCGAATCGCCGCTGGCACACAGCGCCGCCTGGACCATGCCCCTGCATGCCGGTAAAGAGCAGAGCGTGGCCGCGACCAAGAGTTTTATCACGAGCCTCGTTGCGGGCGCACGCCTGGTGGCCGAATGGCAGGACGACGCCGAGCTGAAGGCGGGCCTGGCCGCCCTGCCCGCCGACCTGCGCGCCGCCTCCCGGGTCGACTGGTCGGCGGCGATCGAGGTGCTGGCGCCGGCGCGCAACATCATGGTGGTCGGACGCGGCATCAGCTTCCCGATCGCGCTGGAAGCGGCCCTGAAATTCAAGGAAACTTCGGCCCTGCAGGCCGAAGCCTTTTCCGGCGCCGAGATCAAGCACGGTCCGATGGCGCTGATCGAAGACGGTTATCCCCTGCTGATCTTCGCCACGCGCGGACCGGCGCAGGCCGGCCTGGTGGCATTGGCGCTTGAAATGCGCGGGCGCGGTGCGCGCGTGCTGCTGGCCGCGCCCGACGACATCCTTGAACGCGACCTGACCCTGCCGGTGGCGGCCACGCCCGACCTCGACCCGATCGTCGCGATCCAGGCCTTTTATGTGATGGCGGCACACCTGTCGAAAGCGCGCGGACTCGATCCGGACCGGCCGCGCCACCTGAGCAAAGTCACCAGGACCAACTAAGCCAACTGAACCCATGGACCACCTGAGACAACTCGCCGGACAGCTGATCATGGTGCGCCTGTTCGGCACCGAACTCGATGCCGGCACCGCCGCCTTCATCAAGGAGAACCGCGTGCGCGGCGCCTGCCTGTTCCGCCAGAACATGACGGATGCAGCGCAACTGACCCGCTTCACCGCGGACCTGCGCGCAGCCATGGGACCGCAAGCCCTGATCGCGCTCGACCAGGAAGGCGGCGCCGTGGTGCGCTCGACCTGGGTGCCGGCGCCGCCGTCGGCAATGGCGCTGGGCGCGGCCAACGATCCCGATCTCGCGCGCGAGGTCGGCGCCGCCGTGGCGCGCGCAGTGCGCTCGCTCGGCTTCAACTGGAACTTCGCGCCGGTGCTGGACCTGAACAACAACCCGCACAACCCGGTGATCGCCGAGCGCTCGTTCGGCGCCGATCCCGCCACCGCCACCCGCATTGCGCTGGCCTGGATGGCCGGCAGCGAATCGGAGGGTGTGGCCTGCTGCGTGAAGCACTTCCCCGGCCACGGCGACACCCACGTCGACTCGCACCGCGCGCTGCCGACCGTCGACAAGCCGCTGGCCGAACTGGAGCGCTTCGAGTTCGCCCCCTTCCGCATGGCGGCGCAGGGAGCGCGGGGTGCTCACACTGCACCGGCCATGATGACCGCGCACATCGTCTATCCGGCGCTCGACGCCGAATATCCGGCGACGATGTCGCGCACCATCCTCACCGGCATCCTGCGCGAACAGTGGAATTACCAGGGCGTCGTCATCACCGACGGCATGGACATGCATGCGATCGCGCACCGCTACGGCGTCGGTCATGCCGCCGTGCGTGCACTGGTTGCCGGCGCCGACATGGTGATGGCGATCGGCTCGCGCGAAAACCAGGAAGAGACGGTCGCCGCGATCGCCGCCGCGATCGGCTCGGGCGAATTGCCGCTGGCCGAGGTGGAGGCACGCCTGGCGCGGCTGGACAAGCTGGCAGCCGCGTATCCCGCAGGCGCCGCAAGCAACACTGGCGCCGCCATCGCGGCGACTGCGGGCTGCGAGGTCATGGCCGGCGAAGCACCGGGCGCCGACGAAGCGCCGATTTACTCCACCGACGATGCGGACCGCGCCCTGATGGCGCGCGCCTGGCAGCGCGGCCTGAGCAGCCGCGGCGCCGTGCGCCGTCCCGCGCCCGGCAGCCGCATCCGGCTGGTGGCGCGCCAGGACGTGGTCAGCGACGGCGTCTCCGAAGCCGGCGTGCCGGCGGCCAGCATCGCCGCCTCACTGGCGCACCTGTTCGACGTCGAACTGGTCACCTTTGCCGATCCCGCCGGCTTCGACTGGAGCGCATTGCCGCAGGATGGCCGCTTCACCATCCTGGCCTCGACCTCGCGCCGCCGCTACGACCCGGCCCTGCGCGCCACCTGGCATCCCGACCTGCACCTGGCGCTGTGGAACCCCTACCAGGCGCTCGACTTCGATGCGCCGGCGCTGATGACCTATGGCTTCGCCGCTCCGGCCCTGGCTGCGGTCAACGCCTGGCTGGCGGGCGAGATCGAAGCGGCCGGCCAGTGCCCGGTGCCGGGTTTCTGATCGTCGGACTCGTCAGCGCCAGCGCCGATTGCGTTATCGTGTTTGAAACACGGTAACGCAATGTAACGCCGGCCCCGGCAGCGCCCCTCCTGCGGCACAATTGCGGCGCAGGGTGCCGCCGTCCGGGCACCAATTATGGGACAATGCCCGTTTGCTCAAGCTTGGCAAAATCGCCATCTTGCCGCGGATCGCATTTCTTGTTTTTCTCCGCTCATCTTTTTAGAAGGATCACTCATGTCCCATTTCCGCCTTGCTCGCCTGTGCCTGCTGCTGGCTGCCGTCGGCCTGAACACCGCGCCTGCCCTGATGACGAGCGCCCACGCCCAGAAGCAGGCAGCGCCCGCAGCAGCCGCGCCGGCCAACACGGTGCGCCCGGAGCTGTTCAAGCTGCTCGACTCGGCAACCATCCAGCAGCTGATCGCCGCCAAGAATACCGCCGAACTGCAGAATCGCATCACCCAGGCCGACGCGATTCCGAACAAGACGCCGTACGAGAACTACATCCTGAACCGCATCAAGATGGCGGCCGCCTCGGCGGCCGGCAACGAACAGGGCATCCTGACCGCCGCCGAAGAAGTCGTCAAGTCGGGCTTCGAGCCGCAGGAAAACCAGGCCAAGCTGGTGCTGGCGATCGCCAACATCCAGTACAACGCCAAGAACTACGCCGCCGCTAGCGAACAGCTCAAGCGCTATGAATCGATGGGCGGCAACATGGCCGAAGCCCGTCCGCTGCAGATCCGCGCCCAGTACCTGAACAAGGACTACGCCGGCGCCAAGACCCAGCTGCAGCAACTGGTCGCCGAGTCCGAAAAGGCCGGCAAGGCGCCGTCGCAGGAAGACCTGAAGCTCTTCATGAGCGCCGCCCACGAAACCAAGGACACCGCCGCCTACGAGACGGCCGTCCAGAAGCTGGTGACCTACTACCCGAGCGACGAGTACTGGGGTGAGCTGATCCGCGTGAGCGTGATCCGCAAGCCGGGCTTCAGCCAGGATAACTTCCTGCCGGTGCTGCGCCTCTACTTCGGCACCATGAAGACGCTGCGCGAGGAAGATTACGTCGACCTGGCCGAAACCGCCCTGCGCGACGGCTTCCCGACCGAAGCGAAGAACGTGCTCGACGCCGGCTACTCGGCAGGCGTGCTGGGCAAGGGCGGCAATGCCAAGGCCCACAACGCGCTGCGCGCCCGTGCCGACAAGGGCGCGGCCGACGACGCGAAAAACATCGCCGCCGGCGAAGCCTCGGCTGCCAAGGCGAAGACAGGCGCCGGCCTGGTCAACCTCGGCTGGGCGTATTCGACGATGGGCCAGCACGACAAGGGCATCGCCTTCATCCAGCAAGGTATCGCCAAGGGCGGCCTGAAGCAGCCCGACGAAGCCAGGCTGCGCCTCGGCGCGGCCCAGGCCAAGGCCGGCCGCAAGGACGAGGCAATCGCGACCTTCGAGAGCGTCAAGGCCGGCGGCGGCCTGTCGGACGTGGCGCGCGTGTGGGTCATGACCCTGCGCCAGCCGACCGGCGCCACCGCAGCGGCAACCACGGCATCGACGACGACCGTCGCACCGGCGCCAGTGAAGTAAGGTTCCTGACGTACTGAAAAGCGGGCGGGCGCCATGTGCGCCGCCCGCTTTTTTTTATGGCCGCAACCGTACGCCAGCGTACATCCCCACCGCTGGACATTACCGATAATCGGTCTTCATTCACTGAAGGGTATGTTTATGACGACGGTTCGCACGGGGCAGGCGCCGCCACGGCTGGAACGCGACGAGTTCCGCAGCAAGTTCATGGAGGGCTTTTTCGATCCCGCCTACCAGGAAGTTTCAACCGAACTGGCCGCGGTCGAGGAAGTCGCCTGGCAAGCCTACCAGGACAAGCGCAAGGCGCCGGTCACGCTCAAGGCGGGCGTCGGCTTCGCCGATCCCGATTACGACCTGTCGGTCGAATGGAAGGCCGCGCGCGACCGCCTCCTCGCCGCCGAAGTCCACCAGAAGAATCCCGATACGCCCAGCCGCATCCTCTTGATCAACGCCTCGGCGCGCAACGACGGCAGTTGCCCGAGCGAGATGTCGAAGTCGTGGCGCCTGACCAAGATCGCGCGCGACACGCTGGCCGGGTGCGGCATCGAGGCCGACCTGCTCGACCTGTCGCGCCTGACCTCCGATTACGACCGTCACATCCACCCCTGCAAAGCCTGCGCCTCCACCGCCATGCCGCTGTGCCACTGGCCGTGCAGCTGCTACCCTAACCATTCGCTGAACCAGACCGGCGACTGGATGAACGAGATCTACGAACGCTGGGTGGCCGCGCACGGCGTCATCATCCTGACCCCGGTCTACTGGTACCAGACGCCATCGACCCTGAAACTGATGATCGACCGCCTGGTCTGCGCCGACGGCGGTAACCCGGACCCGAGTTCGACCCAGGGCAAGGATGCGATGATGGCCAAGGAAATGGAACTGGGCGGCTGGGACTATCCGAAGCACCTGGCCGGACGCGCATTCGGCCTGGTGGTCCATGGCGACGTCGCCGGCATCGAAGGCACGCGCCGCTCGCTGACGGACTGGCTGAACTGGATGGGACTGGTCGACTCGGGCAGCTTCGGCACCCTCGACCGCTTCATCGGCTATTACGAATCCTACGCCGACAGCCACGAGACGCTCGACCGCGACACCGACGTGCAGGAAGAAGTGCGCAACGTGGCGCGCGCCGTGGCGCAAACGGTGCAGGACCTGCGCGCCGGCCGCGTGGTGCCGCCGGCGGCGAAGTTGAAGGCGCCGCGGCCCAAGTAGGGTGGGCACTCGTGCCCACGCTGAAAGCCCGCCTCGTGTTAACGAACAATCAAATCGCCGTAAACCCGCCGTCGACCGACAGCTCGTGCCCGGTCACGAACGAGGCCTGCTCGGAACACAGCCACAACACCGCATGCGCGATCTCGGCCGGCTCGGCGAAGCGTCCCATCGGATGCGCCGCGCGCAGCTTCTTTTCCAGCCCCGGCTCGCGTCCGACCGCGCGCGCCAGCATCGGCGTACGCACCGCGCCCGCGCACACGGCGTTGACGCGGATGCCGTCTTTTGCATGCTCGAGCGCCGCGCTCTTGGTCAGTCCGGCCAGCGCGTGCTTGCTGGCGGCATACACGCCCTGCCCCGGCGCGCCGACCGCGCCAAACGCCGACGACAGGTTGACGATCGCGCCGCTGCCCTGCTGGCCCATCTGGCGCAGCTGGTATTTCATCGACAGCCAGGCGCCCTTGACGTTGACGTTCATGACGCGGTCGTAGACCGCTTCGTCGAGTTCGGCCAGGGTGCTGCCCTCTTCGAACAGCCCGGCGCTGTTGACGGCGCAGTCGAGGCGGCCGTAGCGCTGGACGGTCTTGTCGACCATGGCGGCCACCTCGCCTGCCTGCGTGACGTCGGTCGCCACGAACAGCGCCTTGCCGCCGCCTTCGACGATCATCGCCGCCGTCGAATGGCCGCCATCGACGGCGACGTCGGCCACCACCACCGCGGCGCCGGCCCGGCCAAATGCGAGCGCCACCGCGCGGCCGATGCCGCTGGCGGCGCCCGTCACCAGCACGACCTTGCCGGCGAACGAGATCACGCCCTGAACTTCTCCCTGCTCCTGCACTTTCCTGCCCTTCATGAACTGCTCCTGCCTGTTACCGACGCTTATTGCCGAATAATGCTAAAGAGCAACATTCTACCGCCCTGGCGCGGATTCACCAAGAGGCGGCGCTCACGGCACAGACTTGACCTTGCTCTGGTCGCCCGCCATCACCACCGACAGCTTCGTTGGGTCGATCGCCTTGCGGAAGGCGGCGTTCAGCTGCGCCAGCGTGACCGCCATCAGCTTCGCTTCGAACTGGCGCGACCAGTCGTAGGTGCGGCCGCGGTACAGGTAGGCGGTCCAGCCGGCGGCGAGCGCGCCATCCTCGGCGCGGGTCTGCTGGCGCTGCTGCATCAGCCCTGATTTGGCGCCGGCAAGTTCGCTTGCGGTAAAGCCGTCTTTCACTGCGCGCGCCAGTTCGGCGCGAATGGCGGCATCGAGCCGCTGCAGGTTCTGCGGCGCGGCAATCGCGCTGATGCCAAAGGCGCCGGCCCGGTCGCGGTCACCCGCTTCCAGCTGCGAACCGCCGCCATACGACAGGCCGTCCTTCTGGCGGATGCGGTCCATCAGGCGCGAGCGCAGGCCGCCTTCGCCAAAGATGTAATTGGCCAGCATCAGGGCCGGATAGTCCGGATCGTCGATGTTCAGGTCGAGGTTCAGGCGCGCGCTATAAAAGCCGTTTTCCTTGTCGGGCGTGTCGAGCGTGGTCTTCAAGGGGGCGATCTCGGCATGACGGCGCAGCACCGGCGCCACGTTGGCCGGTGCTTTCCAGGCGCCGAACAGTTCGTCGACCAGCGGTGCGATGGCGGCCGCATCGAAGTCGCCGACGATCGCCATCTCGGCCGGCACGCTGCCGTAGAACTCGCGGTGGAAGGCGCGCAGGTCTTCCAGACGCGCTGCGTTCAGTTCGGCCAGGTCTTCGTCAAAACTGTTCGCGTGGCGCACGTCGCCTTTCGGGTAGAGGTCGAAATGGCGCGCCAGCGCGCGCGCAGCCACTGCCTGCGGCTCGGCGCGGCTGGATTCGAGGGCGACCAGCGCCTGGCGCCGCAATTGCTCGAACTCGGCCGCCGGGAAGGCCGGCTCCTTGAGCACGTGCGCGACCAGGCGCAGGGCGTCGGGCAAGTGTTCGCGCGTGGTCTGGAAGTGGGTCAGGCCGCCGGCAATCTTCAGACGGTCGAATTCGTCGGCCAGTTGTTCGCGCGTGTAGCGGCTGGTGCCGCGCATGAGCATGGCGCCGGTCAGTTCGGGCACCGCGCCCTTGCCGAACAAATTCTGCTCATCGCCGATGTGCTGGCGCAGGTTGACCGTCACCGCTTCGCCGCGGTTCTTCTTGGGCAGCAGCGCCAGCTTCACGCCGCCTTTGGTGACGAGCTGGGTGCGCTTCATGATGTTGTCCTGGGTCGGCTCGAAGTCTTCGGCGACCAGGGTCGAGGCTTGCGGCTTGAACGTCTTGAGGATGCTCTCGACGCTCGGCGCCGGCGGGATCACGGCGCGCTGCGGCGCATCTTCGGGCAGGAAAGTGCCGGTGACGCGGTTGTCGCGCCGGAAGTAGCGTTTGGCCACGTCCGCCACCTCTTGCGGCGTGATGGTCTTGATGCGCTCGCGGCCCGTGAAGAACAGGCGCCAGTCGCCCAGCGCGATCGTCTCGGACAGCGCCACGCCGACGCGCTGCGGATCGTTCAGGCTGCGCTCCATTTCGTTTTCGACCATGCGGCGGATGCGCGCCATCTCGTCGCCGGTCGGCGGCTTGTCGCCGAAGGTCTCGACCGCCTCGGTGAGCGCGGCGCGCACCGGTTCGAGCGGCTCGCCCTTCTTGACCACCGCGCCGATGTATTGCAGGCCGGGCGCGTAGCCGGTTTCGCCGAAGCTGAATACCTGGCTCGCCTTGCCGGTTTCGACCAGCGCCTTGTGCAGGCGTCCGGTCGGCACGTCGCCCAGGATCGCCGAGGCAAACGCCATCACGTCGCTGTCGTCGTGCAGGCTGGACGGCACCTTGTAGCCGAGCATGACGATCTGGACGTCGCCCTGGCGCCGCACCGCGAAGCTGCGCTCGCCGTCCTGGGTCGGTTCGACCGTCCAGAAGGCGGGCAGCGTACGCGCCGGTTTCGGAATGGCGCCGAACTGGCGCGCGATCTTCGCCAGCGTGGCGTTCGCATCGAACTTGCCGGCCACCAGCAGCACCGCATTGTCGGGCTGGTACCAGGTGCGATAAAACGCCTGCAGGTTGGCGATCCTGACGTTCTCGATGTCGCTGCGGTTGCCGATCGTCGAACGGCCATAGCTGTGCCAGTCATAGGCGATGCTCTGCATGCGTTTCATCAGCACGCTGGAAGGCGAATTCTCGCCGCTCTCGAACTCGTTGCGCACCACCGTCATCTCGGAGTCGAGGTCCTTTTGGGCGATGAAGGAACCGGTCATGCGGTCCGCTTCCATCTGCAGCGCCCAGTCCAGGTTCGCCGGTGACGCCTGGAACACTTCGTAGTAATTGGTGCGGTCGAGCGAGGTGGTGCCGTTGAAATCCATGCCGCGGTCGGCGAACTGGCGCGTGATGTCGGGGTTCTTTTTCGAGCCCTTGAACAGCAGGTGTTCGAGCAGGTGCGCCATGCCGGTCTCGCCGTAATTCTCGTGGCGCGAGCCGACCAGGTAAGTGACGTTGACGGTGACGGTGGGACGCGAATTGTCCGGGAACAGCAGCACCTTCAAGCCATTGTCCAGCCGGTATTCGGTGATGCCTTCGACCGAGGCGCCGAGGGTGACGCCTTTCGGCAGTACCGCTTTTGGCGCGGCCAGGACGCTGCCGGCGGCAAGGAAGGTACAAGCGGCAAAGGCGCCCGCGATCAGGTGCGCAGGCAAGCCGCGCTGGTCGTTCGTCAAATTCATGTCATCCCGTCAGTAGCGTGCGCCTGGTGCGGCGCCAGCGGCGATGGTAACAGATGGTTGTGCGGGATGATGCCGCCGCGCACTAGTCTGGTGCGGGGCGGCGGGACAGGCTGTCCGACTCTCCTTTGCCAGGGCGCTCTAGTGGCGGGCCCTCTTCTCGTGGGCTTGCTGGTTGCCACTGATGCGCGACAGGTCGCCCATCTCTTCGGCCAGGAATTCGAGCAAATCGTCGGCACTGACGATGCCGGCCAGGCCGCCGTTGCGGTTTACCACCGGTACCCGGCGGATACCGCGCAGGCGCATGTGCTCGATGGTCTGGTAGACGTCGTCTTCCTCGCCGCAGGTCAGCAGGTCGTCGCTCATGATGTCGCCGACCTGCAGGCTGGCCGGATCGAGGCCGAGCGCGACCACCGAGACAACGATGTCGCGGTCGGTGACGATCCCGACCGGAATGGCCTGGCCGTCGTCGCCGTCGACCACGACCAGGTCGCCCACATGGTGCTTGCGCATCAGCAGCGCCGCGCCCTGCACGGTTTCGTCGCGCCCGCAGCTGATGGTCTGGATGGTGCAGATGTCGCTGATGTTCATGGTGAGTTCCTCCCCGCTGGTCGTAGCCGTCCGATACGGACTTAAGCTAATGCGGGAAGGTTGGAGACGTTTGAGTTAGCTCAAACGCTCCGTGGAACTCAGGTCTTCTGGTCGCCCGGCAATTCGACGAAGCAGGCGTCGACGACTTGCAGGTCGTTATCCTTGGCAAAATTGACGACGAAGTGATAGGCCAGCGGTTCGGCTTTCTTCAGCTTGTTGTCGACGACGACAGCCTTGACGCCGTTCACCACGGTCGGGTGCACGTAGGGGGAGAACTGCAGGTGGGCGTGGCGCCCGCCGCTGCCTTCGGGACGGAAGCAGGACATGACCCCGCACAGGCGCTCCGCCCAGTCGCTGGGGCGGAACTGCCTGCCATTGCTTGTGAGGCCCAGGATGAAGAATTCGCCGGTGGCGCCTTCTGTCCCGGTATGCGGTAACTCGGCCATAGTGCTGCTTTTGAATGCTGCGTGGAGGAGACGACAGGTATTATATCTTATAGAAGACTTGGGCACGAGGCTTGTCTCGACAACTTTCGGGACAGGGCGCGCGAGCGCCCTTTCGCGTCAACCCAGCCAGGCCATGCTCGACAGCAGTAACAAGAGAATCATCCATAGTATCAGGGCGCGCCAGACAAGTCCCACCGTGCTTTGCAGTGCGCGCAGGCTCGGCTCTTCGCCGGGGAGGACGTCGGTGTCGGCATCGCTCAAGTCGACCATGGCGGCGTCGACCGGCAACAGTTGCGGCGCGTTCTCGTTCGGCGTGCCCAGGCGCACGCCCATGGCGCCGCCGCCGGCGGCCAGGATGATACCGCGCGACTCGTCCGCCCAGCGGTCGGCGAAATTGCGCCAGGCGTAAATAGCGTCCTCGAAATTGCCGACCACGGCAAAGGCGATCGCGGTCAGGCGCACCGGAATCCAGTCGATCCAGTAAAAGGCTTTGGCGGCGAACTGGCCGAAGGCTTCGTTGCGCATGTGTTCGGGTTCGTTCCAGGCGCGCGCCAGGTATTCCGAGACGCGGTACAGCACTGCGCAGGCGGGCCCGGCCGGCATCAGGAACCAGAAGAACACGCCGAACACGCTGCGGTGGGTGGTGATCAGGGATTTCTCGACCGCGATGCGGGCAATCTCGGTGGCATCCATGCCGACCGTGTCGATGCGCACCCACTCGGCCAGCAGCACGCGCGCCGTGGCTTCGTCGCCGCTGTTCAGGGCCAACTGGATCGAGGTGAAATAATGGCTGTAGTGGCGGAAACCCAGCGTCAGGTAGACGATGACGACGTTCCAGGCAAAGGCCAGGAACACCAGGCCATAGTATTGCAGCACCCAATAGACGAGCGCGACCGGCACGACCAGGGTCGCCATCATCAGCAACCAGCCCATGCGGCCGTTCTTCGGCTCGCCGGCATTGAACCAGCCTTCGATACGCATCGCCAGGCCCTTGATGCCGCCGTAGACCTGGTTATCCGCGCGCAGCGGTTTCAGCTGTTCGATGATCAGTGCGCACAGGATGGAAAAAAATGTCATGCAAGTCCTTCTTTTGTTATGGCAATACCACGCTGCCCGCTACGATAGCGCAGGTGAACGCCATAATCAAATCACGGCTTGTAAGATTTTTTATGCACGCAGGAAATGGAACAAGTTACGCAGCATCCCTGCCGTCGCGCCCCAGATGAAGAAGCGCTCATACGGCATCGCGTAAAAACTGCGCCTGCCCTTCCCTTCCGGCAGGTCGACCGACATGCGCTGGTGGTGCATGCCGTTCATCAGGAAGGCGAGCGGCACTTCAAAGATTTCGGCGACTTCGCCCGGGTCGGCGGTCAGTTCGAACGGCGGCTTGACCAGGGCAACGACGGGCGCGACGCGGTAGGCGCTGCCGGTGATGTAATCGGGCAGCACGCCGACGATCGACACGTGGCGCCGGTGCAGGCCGATTTCCTCTTCCGATTCGCGCAGCGCGGTTTCGATCGGCGATGAATCGAGCTCTTCGGCACGGCCGCCGGGAAAGGCGATCTGGCCGGCATGGCTGGACAGGTGGTCGGTACGCAGGGTCAGCAGGACACTCAAACCCTCGGGGCGCTCGACCAGCGGTATCAGCACGGCGGCGCGGCGCAGCTTGAAGCCCGGCGTGATCCAGGACTCGTCCGGCGTTTCCGGGGTCCAGGCCAGGCGCGAGCGGGCGAAGCGCGTGCGCAGGTGTTCCACCGTCAGGGAAGCGGGGTCGATGGCGGGCTCGCCGGCGATGGCGTCGACCGGCAGGCGGGAGGGATCCAGGGGCACCTTCACCAAAACGTTCTCCTTGTTACAACGGTGTTACAACTCGCCGATAAAGAAAAAGGCATCCCGGGGGATGCCTTTTCTCTCTCCACAGACGCGATTACTGAGCGGCTGGGGTTGCTGCAACTTTACGCTGTGGCAGCTTTTCTTTGATACGTGCCGACTTGCCCGAACGCTCGCGCAGGTAGTACAGCTTGGCGCGACGGACGTCACCGCGGCGTTTCACTTCGATCGAAGCGATCAGCGGCGAGTACAGCTGGAACGTACGCTCGACGCCTTCACCCGACGAGATCTTGCGAACGATGAAGTTCGAGTTCAGGCCGCGGTTACGACGCGAAATGACGACGCCTTCGTATGCCTGGGCGCGCTTGCGGTTGCCTTCGACGACGTTGACGCTGACGATCACGGTGTCGCCTGGTGCGAAATCAGGAATGGCACGGCCGAGGCGCGCGATTTCTTCCTGTTCGAGTTGTTGAATCAGATTCATTCTTATGACTCCAAAAACCATCTTGCCGGCGCATGTCGTTATTACTGCGATGCCCGGTATAGGATGGGGTTGAACGCAAAGGCAACATGCCCCTGTGTTTCGCACCGATGCGGTGCATTTTCCAGCTTACTCCGCAGGACGGAGCGTCGCCAAAAACGTTTCGTCGGCCGGCGTCAACTGGCCCGCTGCGCGCGCCTTGTCCAACAATTCCGGCCGTTTCTGCCATGTCGCCTCCAGCATGCGCTGGCGGCGCCATTTGGTAATCTCTGCGTGATTGCCGCCCATCAGAACCGGCGGTACCGGCACGCCCTCGTACACGTCGGGGCGGGTGTAGTGCGGCGAGTCGAGCAAGCCGTTGACGAAACTGTCTTCGACCGCCGAGGCATCGTCGCCCAGCACACCGGGCAACAGGCGCACCACCGCATCCATCAATGCCATCGCCGGCAATTCGCCGCCGGAGAGCACGAAGTCGCCGAGCGAAATTTCCTCGTCGACCACGCGGTCCAGCAGACGCTGGTCGACCGCTTCGTAGCGGCCGCACAGGATGACCAGGCCCGGCTCATCCTTCAGCGCCATGACGCGTTCGTGCGTCAGCGGTTTGCCTTGCGGCGACATGAACACCACGCGCGGCGGCGGCAAGCCGCGTTCGACCTGGCGCGCCTTGGCCGCGGCGATCGTTGCCTCGAGCGGCCGGGCCAGCATCACCATCCCGGGCCCGCCGCCATATGGGCGGTCATCCACGGTGCGGTGGCGGTCGGTCGTGAAATCGCGTGGATTCCACAGCGTCAAGCCCCAGCGTTCCTGCTCGAAGGCGCGGCGGGTGACACCCGACTGCGTCAACGCGGCAAACATCTCGGGAAACAAGCTCACGACGTCAAATTGCATCATGACCTCGTCTCGAACGGACCGGGTTAATAATCCAGGCCCCAGTCCAAAGTAATCTTTTTCGACTTCACGTCGACGTGCTTGACGAACTGGTCCACAAACGGAACGAGGCGCTCGGGCGCCTTTTCACTGCTGTCCGGAGCGGCGACGGGTTCGATGCGCAGGATCGACTGCGGACCGTTGCTCATCATGTCGATGACGGTACCGAGGGCTTCGCCTTCGAGGTTCACCGCATCCATGCCGATCAGGTCGGACCAGTAATACTCGTCTTCTTCAAGCGCGGGAAATTCGGCGCGCGAAACGTGCACGGCAGCGCCCTTGAGCGCCTCCGCGGCATCGCGGCCAGCCATCCCGACCAGGGTGGCGACCACGTCGCCGCCATGCATCTTCGCGGTCCGCACGGTGACGGACCGCAGGCTCGGCTTGTCGAGCCACCAGGTTTTCACGTTCAGCAGCGCATCGGCATCCGTCGAGAACGGCGTGACGCGGATGGCGCCGGCGATGCCATAGGCACCGGCCACATACCCGACCTGGGTCAGGTCGTCAGGGGCTTGCGCCCCATTCGCAACTGCTGCAACTGAATCGGCCAAACCTGGTACCTTGCTTTAGGCTGCTGCGGCCGGGGTCTGCTGAGCGACCAGGCGAGCGACGGTTGGCGACAGTTGTGCGCCAACGCCTTGCCAGTAGGCCAGACGGTCAGCGGTGATGCGCAGGCCCACTTCGGCGCCCGAGGCCATCGGGTTGTAGAAACCGATGCGCTCGATGAAACGGCCATCGCGGCGGTTGCGCGAATCGGTTGCAACGATGTTGAAGAACGGGCGCTTCTTGGCGCCTCCACGAGCTAAACGAATAACGACCATAATAATTCCAAAAAGTTGTGCTGGACGGAGAAAGCCGACGATTATAGCGCGCAATGCCGGGTACCAGCAAGCGTTTATAAGAGGGGCGCGCAGTCCCGGCTGAATCGGGCATTATCCGCTATTTTCGGCGCGGCCGCTACCTGCCCCTCTCCTTCCCTTCCATCCCGGACCGCCGATACATTGGATTTACATAAAAGTTAATGCCTTTGTGACGTTTATGGACGATACTTTTCCCTTTCGTGTAACACATCCGTTCATCTTTACAACTGCAACTGCATGGCACACAAAAACAAGACGCTGGCCACCGCGCTGGCGCTCATCCTGGGGACACTGGGAGCGCACCGCTTTTACCTGCATGGCGGCGTCGACCGCATCGGCCTGCTGCACATCAGCAGCCTGCCGATTGCCGGCATCATCTTCAGCAACGCCAATGGCTTGCATTCCTTCTATGCGCTGCTGCCGCTGCTGGTCTCGGCCATCGCCGCCTGCATCGGCGCGCTGGTCATCGGCCTCACGCCCGACGACAAATGGGATGCCCGCTTCAATGCCGCTTCAAGCACCACGTCGCGCTCGACCTGGGTGCTGGCCGTGCTGCTGGTGACCACCCTGCTGGTCGGCGCGACGCTGCTGATCGCCACCATCGCGCGCCTGTTCGACCTGATGTATACAGGCGGCGCCTACGGCTGAGCCGGCAGCTGCGCTTACAGCCCGGTCGGCCACCGGTATTTCGGCAACACGGCCGGCGCGGCGCCGCTGACGATCACGATTTCGCGGTGCGGCACCAGTTCCAGCGCAGCCGGGTCGCCGCTATAACGCGTCAATTTCTCATTCTCGACCAGGTAGAAGCGCACCGGCCCGGCCAGGCCGGCCGTGCCGTTCACACCCAGCGGCTGGCCCCAGAGCGCAAACAGCTGGGCCAGCGTGAACTTCTTGGCGACATCCGCTTCCATGTGCACCATGCCCATCACGTCGTGGGTATGCAATTCGTAGGTGCAGCCGCTGCGGCCCAGGTTGTCGGGCAAGCCGAGCCGCGTGCCTTCCTTGTAGATCGATACCAGCGAGTGTTGATGGTAGGTGATCATGCCCGTGCAGGCGACGCCGCTGACCGGCACCCGCCCGGCAGGCGCGCTCCAGGCGCCCCATCCGGGCGCGGCGCCGCTGGTCGCCGCCACGAGATCGGTGAAAGTGGTGGCGAGCGTCGGATCGGGCGCGGGCGGCGGACTCGGCTGGACCGGGTCGGGGCTGGTTTGTACAGGTCCCCGGTCGGAACCGCCGCCACCGCCGCAGGCGGCCAGCACGAAGAGGGAGCAAGCGGCGAGCGCCGGCAAGCGGATCGCACGGGTAAGCAAATTCGTCATTGTGAACTCCAGGTATGGATGGGGTAAGACGACTTTACGAACGCGGCCGTAATGTCCCGTTTAACCTGGATCAAGCTCAGCAAAATGGTCGCGTTTTTCCATTACGTAACGGCGGGCAGGTTGAGTGGAAGGAATTGTTTATTTGGCCGTGCAAAGGGTGTATCCGCGTGGGCAGAGCCCACCCTACAAATGCAAAAAAAGCGGCCCGCAGGCCGCTTTCCTATCATCAAGCAAGATCGGTCAGAACTGATCGATCTCCAGCGCCAGCACGCCGGCACTGCCCTCGACGATGGCCGAACGCAGGCCGCTTGCGCCGGACAGGATGTGGTCGGCGAAGAAGCGCGCGGTGGCGATCTTCGCGCGCAGGAAGGCGGCGTCACCTTCCCCTGCATCGAGTTTCTGCTGCGCGGCCAGGGCCGCGCGCGCCATCTGCCAGCCGCCCAGCACGATGCCGGCCAGCTTCAGGTACAGCACCGAACCGGCGAACACGCCCTTGATGTCCGACTTGACGTTGGCGACGACAAAGTCGACGACTTCTTCCAGCGCCGCCGAGCCGAGTTCAAGCTGGCGGCGGATCGCCGCAAAATCGGCGCCCTGCACTTCGCCCAAAGCAGCTTCAACCTCACGCACCTGGGCGATGATCGATTTCGCGGTCGCGCCGCCGTCGCGCACGGTCTTGCGGCCGACCAGGTCGTTGGCCTGGATCGCGGTCGTGCCTTCGTAGATCGTCAGGATCTTGGCATCGCGGTAATGCTGCGCCGCGCCGGTCTCTTCGATGAAACCCATGCCGCCATGCACCTGCACGCCGTCGCGCGCCACGTGTTCGCTCATCTCGGTCGACCAGCCCTTGATGACCGGGACCAGGTATTCGTAGACGGCGAGGTTCGACTTACGCGTCGTTTCGTCGGCGTGGTAGTGGGCGACGTCGGAAATGCCGGCGCCGACGTAGGCCAGCGCACGCGCGGCTTCGGTCTGGGCGCGCATCGACATCAGCATGCGGCGCACGTCCGGATGATTGATGATGGCGACCGGACCGGCGGAACCGGCGAGGTCGCGCGACTGGATGCGCTCCTTCGCGAACGCGACCGCCTGCTGGTATGCACGTTCGGCCAGGCCGATGCCCTGCATGCCGACGCCGAAGCGGGCCGCGTTCATCATGATGAACATGTATTCCAGGCCGCGGTTTTCTTCGCCGACCAGGGTGCCGATGGCGCCGCCGTTGTCGCCGAACTGCAGTACCGCGGTCGGGCTGGCCTTGATGCCCAGCTTGTGTTCGATCGAGACGCAGTGGGCATCGTTGCGCGCGCCCGGGGTGCCGTCGTCGTTGATCATGAACTTCGGCACGATGAACAGCGAGATCCCCTTCACGCCCGGCGGCGCGTCCGGCGTACGCGCCAGCACCAGGTGGATGATGTTCTCGGCCATGTCGTGCTCACCATAGGTGATGTAGATCTTGGTGCCGAAAATCTTGTAGGTACCGTCGCCCTGCGGCACGGCGCGCGTGCGCACGGCGGCCAGGTCAGAACCGGCCTGCGGCTCGGTCAGGTTCATGGTGCCGGTCCACTTGCCGGAGATGAGCGGCTCGAGGTACAGGGCTTTCTGTGCGTCGGAACCGGCCGTCAGCAGCGCTTCGATGGCGCCGTCGGTCAGCAGGGCGACCAGGGCGAACGAGATCGATGCGGCGTTGAGCATTTCGGTGCACGGCGTGGCGACCAGCTTCGGCAAGCCCTGGCCACCGAATTCGGCCGGGTGCTGCACGCCCTGCCAGCCCGATTCGCCAAAGGCCTGGAAGGCGACCTTGAAGCCGGCGGCGGTGGTGACCTGGCCGTCGTGCCAGAAGCTCGGCTCCTTGTCGCTCGGCTGGTTCAGCGGCGCAACGACTTCGCCGCAGAATTTCGCGTTCTCTTCGAGCACCGCTTCCACGGTATCGATGGTCGCGTCTTCGCAGCCTGGCAGCTGGCTCACCTGCTGCAAGCCGGCCAGTTCGTTCAGGACGAACAGCATGTCTTTGATCGGGGCTTGGTAGCTCACCTTGGTCTCCTCAGGATTGGATATGGAACAGGCCACGGCATCCTGGCATTTGCCGGACAGCGTGGCCTGAGTTTTGTTCTTGTAGGGTGGGCTCTTGAGCCCACGCGGTTGACGTGCGCATCACCCGTCGCACCGCTACTCGATCGCGGCGGGTGAACCGCGTGGGCACAAGTGCCCACCCTACGTTTTTAGCCGAGTTCCTTGACCAGCTCAGGGATGACCTCGAACAGATCGCCGACCAGGCCATAATCCGCCACCGAGAAAATCGGCGCTTCCGGATCCTTGTTGATGGCGACGATGGTCTTCGAATCCTTCATGCCCGCCAGGTGCTGGATCGCGCCCGAGATGCCAACGGCGATGTACAGGGTCGGTGCGACGATCTTGCCGGTCTGGCCGACCTGCCAGTCGTTCGGCACGTAGCCGGCATCGACGGCGGCGCGCGAGGCGCCCATGGCGGCGCCGAGCTTGTCGGCCAGCGGTTCGAGCAGCTTGAAGTTGTCGCCCGAGCCCATGCCGCGGCCACCGGAGACGATGATCTTGGCGGCGGTCAGTTCCGGACGGTCCGATTTCGCCAGCTCGCGGCCGACGAAGGCCGACTTGCCGAAGTCCGCTGCAGCAGCGATGGTCTCGACGGCGGCCGAGCCGCCGGTGGCGGCAGCGGCATCGAAGCCGGTGCCGCGCACGGTGATGACTTTTACGCTGTCCGTCGACTGCACGGTGGCGATCGCGTTACCGGCGTAGATCGGGCGCTCGAAGGTGTCCGGGGAGTCGACCTTGGTGATTTCCGAGATCTGGGCCACGTCCAGCCTGGCGGCCACGCGCGGCAGGATGTTCTTACCGTAGGCGGTGGCTGGCGCCAGGATGTGCGAGTACGAACCGGCGACGGCCAGGATCTGCTCGGCCACGTTTTCGGCCAGGCCGTCGGCGAAGTACGGCGCGTCGGCGACCAGCACTTTGGAAACGCCGGCGATCTGCGCGGCGGCTTCGGCGGCGGCGCCGCAGTTCGAGCCGGCGACCAGCACGTGGACCTCGCCACCGCACTGGGCGGCGGCGGTCACGGTGTGGTGGGTTGCGCCCTTGAGGGAGCCATTGTCGTGTTCAGCGATGACGAGTGCGACCATGATGTTTCCTTATTAGATGACTTTGGCTTCGGTACGCAGCTTGGCGACCAGCGTGGCGACGTCCGGCACCATGATGCCTGCCGAGCGCTTGGCCGGCTCGACGACTTTCAGGGTTTTCAGGCGCGGGGTCACGTCGACGCCGATGTCGGCCGGCTTGATCGTTTCCAGCGGCTTCTTCTTCGCCTTCATGATGTTCGGCAGCGTGACGTAGCGTGGCTCGTTCAGGCGCAGGTCGGTGGTGACAATCGCCGGCAGGTTCAGGGCCACGGTCTCGAGGCCGCCGTCGACTTCACGGGTCACGGTGACCTTGCCGTCTTCCAGCACGACTTTCGAGGCGAAGGTGGCTTGCGGCCAGCCCAGCAGGGCTGCCAGCATCTGGCCGGTCTGGTTCGAATCGTCGTCGATCGCCTGCTTGCCCAGGATGATCAGCTGCGGCTGTTCCTTGTCGGCCAGCGCCTTCATGATCTTGGCCACGGCCAGCGGCTCGGTGTCGCCCGCGGTTTCCACCAGGATGCCGCGGTCGGCGCCGATGGCCATGCCGGTGCGCAGGGTTTCCTGGCACTGCGGCACACCGATCGAAACCGCCACCACTTCGGTGACCTTGCCGGCTTCCTTCAAACGGGTCGCTTCTTCGAGCGCGATTTCGTCGAACGGGTTCATCGACATCTTGACGTTGGCGATATCCACGCCGCTGCCGTCGGACTTGACGCGGACCTTGACGTTATAGTCGACCACGCGTTTGACGGGTACCAGGACTTTCATAGGTGTGCCTTTGAAAAATTGAAGAGGTAGACTTCGCTAAAGTGGTGCAGATTATAAGAGAAAAACTGCTGCAGAACTAAATTAAAGCACGATCGTGCGATTTTTGGCTAGAGGGATGCTTCCAAAAATGCCGGATCGAGGGGAAAAGAGGAACGGGCGGGGCATCATGCGCCCCGCCGTCGATCTGGAAAGCGCTTACTTGCGGCGCATCAGGAAGACAAACTCGCCATTGCTGTGCGAGTGGTGCAGCAGTGCGTTGCCGGTCTGCTTGGCGAACGCCTGGAAGTCGCGGACGGAACCGGTGTCCGTGGCCGTGATGCGCAGCACCTCGCCGGAAGCCAGCTCGGCTAGCGCCTTCTTGGCTTTGAGAATTGGCAGCGGGCAGTTCAAGCCGCGCGCATCCAGATCCTTCTGGAATTGAATCGTATCAGTGTCGAGAATGGTGTCGCTCATCGCATGCCTGCTTAGGTGGTGATACTGGATTTGGAGTCTACTCCAATTTCTGGATTATGACGCGCCGCACCAAAATAGTCACGAAATGTTGCGTGCTTGCACCGGAATGGTTGTCGTGGTGAAAGATTACAGGAGGTTGCAGGGGTTGGTGCACCGTTTTGATGCGTTGAAGCGGGATGCGGGTGGTGTACCAGGCATATGGGCAGGGTGGACGGGTCCCCCGTCCACGCGTTCAACCAGCGCCATGGCAGCCGTAACAGGTGCTCTACCATGCGTTGAACGCATGGACGGCGGAGCCGTCCTCCCTACAGCGAACGATTACGCCCGCTCACCCACCCAACCGGCCACGCCGGCCAGCGCCGCCGGCAGTCCCGACGGATCGGTCCCGCCCGCCTGCGCCATGTCCGGACGCCCGCCACCCTTGCCGCCCACTTGCTGGGCGACGAAGTTGACCAGTTCGCCGGCTTTCACTTTACCGGTCGCGTCCTTGGTCACGCCGGCGATCAGGCTGACTTTACCGTCGAGCACGCTGGCCAGCACGATGGCGGCCGTACCTAGCTTGTCCTTGAGCTTGTCCATGGTTTCGCGCAGGCTCGTGACGTCGGCGCCTTCCATCGTCGCGGCCAGCACCTTGATGCCGTTTACGTCGACCGCCTGGTTCACCAGCTCGTCGCCCTGCCCCGCCGCCAGCTTCGACTTCAATGCGGCGATTTCCTTTTCCAGCAGTTTCACCTGGTCCTGCACCTGGGCGATACGCGACGGCAGTTCGTCCGGGCCGGTCTTCAGCGCCGACGCGGCAGCCAGCAGGCGTGCGTTGGTCTGCTGGACCCAGGCCAGCGCGCCTTCGCCCGTCACCGCCTCGATGCGGCGGATGCCGGCGGCGACGCCGCCTTCCGACACGATCTTGAACAGGCCGATGTCGCCGGTGCGGGTCACGTGGACGCCGCCGCACAGCTCTTTCGAGGAGCCGATGTCGAGCACGCGCACTTCGTCGCCGTACTTCTCGCCGAACAGCGCCATCGCGCCATGCTTGACCGCGTCATCAAACGACATGTTCTGCGCCTGGGTCGCGTGATTTTCGAGGATTTCACGGTTGACGATCATCTCGACCTGGGCGATCTGCTCCTGGGTCACCGGTGCATTGTGGCTGAAGTCGAAACGGGTTTTATCGGGATCGACCAGCGAACCTTTCTGCTGCACGTGGCTGCCGAGGACTTCCTTCAGCGCCTTGTGCATCAGGTGGGTCGCCGAGTGGTTGCGGATGGTGCGCGCGCGCTTGGCCTGGTCGACTTGCGCATCCACGGTGTCGCCGACTTTCAGCGACCCCGAACGCAGCACGCCATGGTGGCCGAACACCTCGGCCTGGATCTTCAGCGTGTCTTCGACTTCAAAATCACCTGCACCCGCACCGCCGCGGATCAGGCCATGATCGCCGACCTGGCCGCCGGATTCGGCGTAGAACGGCGTCGTATCGAGCACGACGATGCCTTCCTGGCCGGCCTTGAGTTCCTGCACCGAGACGCCTTCGGAATACAACGCCAGCACGTGGGTGTTGTGGACCAGCGATTCGTAGCCGACGAACTTGGTCTTCTCGCCCGCGTACTCCACCTTGGCGGCCATCTTGAATTTGCCGGCGGCGCGCGCGGTCTTTTTCTGCTGTTCCATGGCAGCGGTGAAGCCGGCTTCGTCGAGCGTCACGCCGCGTTCGCGGCAGATGTCGGCGGTCAGGTCCAGCGGGAAGCCGTAGGTGTCGTACAGGGTGAAGGCGGTGGCGCCGTCGAGGTTTTTCGCATCCTTGGCCAGCTGCGCTTCCAGGATCTTCATGCCGTTTTCCAGCGTCTCGCCGAAACGCTCTTCCTCGGCCTTGAGCACCTGGGCGACGCGGTCCTTGGCGTCCAGCAGTTCCGGATATGCCGTGCCCATCTCGATGTTCAGGTCTTCGACCAGCTTGAAGAAGAACGGACGGGTCTGACCCAGCTTGTGGCCGTGGCGCAGCGCGCGGCGGATGATGCGGCGCAGGACGTAGCCGTGGCCTTCGCTGCTCGGGATGATGCCGTCGACGATCATGAAGGAGGCCGCGCGGATGTGGTCGGCGATCACCTTCAGCGAGTTGTTGTTCACGTCAGTCGCGCCGGTTTCGCGCGCGGCAGCCTTGATCAGCGCCTGGAACAGGTCGATCTCGTAGTTGCTGTGCACGTGCTGCAGCACGGCGGCGAGGCGCTCCATGCCCATGCCGGTGTCGATCGACGGCTTCGGCAGCGGCGTCAACACGCCCGATTCGTCGCGGTTGAACTGCATGAACACCAGGTTCCAGATCTCGATGAAGCGGTCGCCGTCTTCTTCCGGCGAGCCCGGAGGACCGCCCCAGATGTCGGCGCCGTGGTCGTAGAACACTTCGGTGCACGGGCCGCACGGGCCGGTGTCGGCCATCTGCCAGAAGTTGTCGGAGGCGTAGCGCGCGCCCTTGTTGTCGCCGATACGGATGATGCGCTCTTTCGGCACGCCGATCTCGTCCGCCCAGATGTCGTAGGCTTCGTCGTCTTCGAAATAGACGGTGACGGTCAGCTTCTCGGCAGGCAGCATGTAGACTTTCGTCAGCAGCTCCCAGCAATAGTTGATGGCGTCGCGCTTGAAGTAGTCGCCGAAGCTGAAGTTACCCAGCATCTCGAAGAAGGTGTGGTGGCGCGCGGTGTAGCCGACGTTTTCCAGGTCGTTGTGCTTGCCGCCCGCGCGCACGCAGCGCTGCACGCTCGTCGCGCGCGAATACGGGCGCGAATCGAGGCCGAGGAAGACGTCCTTGAACTGCACCATTCCGCTGTTGGTCAACAACATGGTCGGATCGTTGCCCGGCACGAGGGGGCTGGACCGTACGATCGTATGGCCCTTGGACTCAAAAAACTTGAGGAACTTTTCGCGAATTTCGGAAGATTTCATGTTGGTGGGGGCGGAAGGAGCGCAGTGCGGTAAGTAAAGCAACGATTATAGCAGTCGATGGTGACTTTATTTACAGGCCCACATGACGGGTTTTTTCGGGGTTCGCGGGGCTGTTGCCTGGGACGATATCGGTGTGCGTGATTCCTGGCGGGCATGCCCGCCCTATGAAACGCCGCACGTCACCGTTCAAATGAAATCCGGGCCGATCAGATCGATGCGGTCGGTACAGAAGGCGTCGACACCCCAGCCCAGCAACTCGCGCGCCCGCGCCGGATCGTTGACGGTATAGCAGAACAAGCCATATCCCGCCGCCCGCACCTCCTGCGCCAGCTGCGGCGTCAGGTGCCGGTGATTGGTATGAATCGCCACTGCTTGCACCGCTTGCGCGCGCCGTTCCCAGTCGGGCGGCAATTCGCTCATCAGGCAGGCACGCGGCATCTGCGGCGCGACCTCGCGCGCGGCTTCCAGTGCCAGCATGCTGAACGAAGACAGCAACGGCACCCGGTCCATCTCGCCGGCCGCGATCTCGTCGGCAAACAGCGCGGCGGCGATGCGCGCCACGGTGCCGCCGGTTTCGATGTCGTATTCAGGCGCCGGCTTGATCTCCATGTTCATCCACACCCCGTGCGCCTTGCAGAACCCGGCGAACTCGACGAACAGCGGCACCGGTTCGCCCTCGTGCGCGCGCGCGAACCAGCCGCCGGCATCCAGCAATGCCAGCTCGGCCGCGTCGTAGTCGAACACGTTGCCGGAGCCGGCCACAGTGCGTCCGAGATAGGGGTCGTGCATCAACACCGGCACGCCGTCGCGCGCGAGCATGATGTCGTATTCGATGGCGCGGTAGCCGCGTCTTAATCCCTCGCGCAGGCCGGCCAGCGTGTTTTCCGGCGCCAGCGTGCCGCCGCCGCGGTGGGCCAGCACGCGCGGATAGGGCCAGGCGCCGCGCTGTGCCGTGATGCGCGCTGCCATCTCAGTGCGCCAGCCGCGACGACAGCCAGACGAAGCCGGCGACGTTGGCCACCACGGTGCACCAGAACAGCTGCCGGAACGAGCGTTTCGCCGTTTTATGGCGCAGCCATTGCTGGGCCAGCACGGCGCCCGGCCAGCCGCCGACCAGTCCCAGCAGCAGCAAAGCCCGCTCGGGCGTACGCCAGGTGCCGTGGCGCGCGGCGGACTTGTCGAGCGCGTAGGCGACGAAGCAGGTGGCGCTGCTCATCAGGTAGGCGCCGCCGACCAGCCAGGGCAGATCCCAGGCGAACATGGCGCCCGCATAGATCGCGGCAAACAGGAGAATGGGCAGATACGGCATTCGGTCAGCTTAGCGCCGCATGCGTGAAATTGCTAGTCGGCACCGATGCGGCGGTTTTATATCAACAGCGTTCGATACCGTACCGAAGCCGCCGACCTCCTGCCCTACTCTCGATCCCTGTTGTCATTCATGCAGGAGAACGTCATGTCTTTTGATTTAGGAAACTTGTTGCAGCAATACCTGGGTAACGCCGCCGGTACGGCACCGACGCAAGCGCCGGACGATTTCGAACGCGCCGCGCAGAATGCCCCGCGCGAATCCGTGGCCCAGGGCGTGACCCAGGCCCTGCGCTCGGACCAGACGCCGCCCTTCCCGCAAATGCTGGCGCAGATGTTCGGCAACAGCAATCCCGACCAGCGTGCCGGCATGCTGAACCAGCTGATCGCCAGCGCCGGCCCGGCCGTGATCGGCGCCCTCCAAAGCGGCGCGCTCGGTGGCGTGCTGGGCAACCTGCTCGGTGGCGGCGCCAATGCGCGCGTCACGCCGGAACAGGCTTCGCAAGTCTCGCCCGAGCAGGTGAAGGAAATCGCCGAAAAAGCGGAACAACAGAATCCAAGCATTGTCGACCGTATGGGCGACTTTTATGCAGAGCACCCGACGGCGGTCAAGGCGCTTGGCGCCGCGGCGCTCGCCATCGCACTCGGCCACATGGCGCAGGGCATCCAGCGTCGCTGAACCACCTTCCCCCAACAACAAAAGGAGCACCACATGGGCATTCTGAGCAATATCTTCAATAAAATCTTCCCGAACTCGCCTTCGGCCAAGGAAGCGCAAGCCAAAGCGCAGGCGCAAAATGCACCAGCCGCACCGCGTCCAACGGCGCCAGCCGCCCCGACCGCTGCCGCACCTGCGCCAGCACCTGCCGCCGCACCTGCTGCAGCCCCCGCCCCGGTGGCGATGGACCAGGTCGACGTCGAAGCGATCCTCAACAGCAAGCTGCAGGCATCGGGCCAGCAACTGAACTGGCGCACCTCGATCGTCGATCTGCTGAAACTGCTCGACCTCGACAGCAGCCTGCAGTCGCGCAAGGAACTGGCTGCCGAACTGCACTACAGCGGCGACACCAGCGATTCGGCCAAGATGAACATCTGGCTGCACCGCCAGGTGATGAACAAGCTGGCCGCCAATGGCGGTAAAGTGCCGGCCGACTTGAAGGACTAAGTTCCGCTGTCGGGCCGGTCTGAAAAGCCGGCCCGTTCTAATCCGCCAGGCGCGTGTTCGCCGCGGTTCCGCACGCAAAGCAGAACCGCGCGAACGCGTTCTTGCGCGTCGCGCAGCCGCCGCAGCGGTTGAACAGGCCGATGCCGCAATGCGGGCAATAATCGGTCGCCCCATCCTTGAGGTCGACCTGGCGTTCGCAGCCCGGGCACACGCCCTTCCCCAGCCGTACCAGCACCGTGTCGTAACCGAGCGTCCGGCGCCGCTGCGCGTCCGGCAGCGCTTCGGCCTCTTTCTGGCGCGCGAGGTAGCGCTGCAGCGCAGCGATCGCATAGCGCCCCGCCACCACGGTCACGATGATCCCGACGATGTAGCGCACATAGCCGCCGTAGCTGGGCAGGTAAGGCACCAGCTCGAAGAAAAAGGCGAACAGCGCGAAAAAGATGAAACCCCAGGCGAACGGCCAGGACGGTCCCTTGCGCTTGTGCTTGAACAGCCAGCCGGCCGCGACCAGCAAGGGCAGCGTCAAGGCCAGGCGGTAGCCGAATACGCGCAGTTCCTGTGTGGCGATGGCCTGGTCGCGTTTCACTTGGGCTGGCAGTTCGAGATCGGCGCGGCGCCGGGCCGCGGCCTCGGCTTGCTGGGCGGCGTCGAGCAGCGCCTGGCGCTGTGTTTCGACGGCGGCCAGCGCGCGCCGCTCGTCCGCCTCGAGCGCATCGAGCGTCTTCGTGCGGGCGATGAGTTCCGGGTCCTGGTCGGGACGCGCGGTGACACTGCGCGTGGCCAGCCAGTTGTCGAAGGTGGAGCGCGCCGAGCGGGTGTTCGACCGGGCCACCTCGTGCTTCTCGGCCGCCTGCGCGTGCTGGGCGCGCGCGGCGCTCTGGCGCTTGTCCGCTCCCTCTTCCTCGGCGCGCACGGCCGCCAGCTGCGCCGGGTCGATGAACTGTTCCAGGGTCGGCGCTTCTTCGACGTCGGCAAGGTTTTCGACCAATTGCCCGCCCAGGCCGATCAAAAAACTGGCGAACGCGAACGCCACCAGCCACAGGGCGCGGTGCAGCCATTTCTCGGTCAGCCGTAAGCCTTTGCTCATGATTCGTTTCCTCCCGTAGAGATGAACGTGATGTCCAGCGGGAGGGAGCTTGTCATGGCTCATGGCGGGGAGCCAAGCGTGTGCTTTGGAGGGAGCGTGGGACGGTACCGGCCGTACCGCACGGTCGGCCTGGCCGGCGTGCAGCAGGACGTAAGGTGGGCGGCTTTACCCGAAAGCAGGCACTGATGCGGCTCTTGCGCCGCCCACGCGTTCAACCAGCCGACGCATAGCCGCACTGTGGTTTGCACGCGTGCGTTGAACGCGTGGGCGGGAAGACCCGCCCACCTTACGGGTCTGCGCAGCCCTATTGCGGCTGCGCGCTACCTGTCAGAAGTACGACAGCCCCAGCGCGCGGCGCACTTCATCGACCGTGCCGGCCGCCACTTCGCGCGCCTTCATCGTGCCTTCCTTGAGCATCTGCAGCACCTGTCCCTTGTCCTGCGCGAATTCTTCGCGGCGCGCGCGGATCGGGGCCAGCATGTCCTGCAGCACGCTGTCGAGGCGCTTCTTGACGATGCTGTCGCCCAGGCCGCCGCGCGTGTAGTGCGCCTTCATCTCTTCCAGCGCCGCCTTGTCGGTATCGAACGCGTCCAGGTAGAGGAAGGCGACGTTGCCCTCGACGTGGCCCGGGTCCGAGACCTTCAGGTGCAGCGGATCGGTGTAGACCTGCTTGACGGCGGCGCGGATCTGGTCGGGGCTGTCGCCCAGGTTGATGGTATTGCCGAGCGACTTGCTCATTTTGGCCTTGCCGTCGATGCCGGGCAGGCGGCCGATTTCCGGCACCAGGGCCTTGCACTCGACCAGGATGTCCTTGTTCACCAGGCGGTTGAAGCGGCGCACGATCTCGTTGCACTGCTCGATCATCGGGATCTGGTCTTCGCCCACCGGCACCAGGGTCGCCTTGAAAGCGCTGATGTCGGAAGCCTGGCTGACCGGGTAGGTCAGGAAGCCGGCCGGAATGTCGCGCTCGAAGTTGCGCAGCGCAATTTCCGTTTTGACAGTCGGGTTGCGTTCCAAACGGGCGACAGTGACGAGATTAAGATAATAGAATGTCAACTCGGCCAGTTCCGGGACCTGGGACTGGATGAAGATCGTCGAGCGCGTCGGATCGATCCCGACCGCGAGGTAATCGAGCGCCACTTCGACCACGTTCCGGTGTACCTTGCCGGTGTCATCCATGTTGTCGGTGAGCGCCTGGGCGTCGGCGAGCATGATGAACTGGCGGTATTCGTGTTGATAGGCAACGCGATTGCGCAGGCTGCCCACGAAGTGGCCGAGGTGCAAAGGGCCGGTTGGACGGTCGCCGGTCAGGATGACGGGGGCTGGGGCGTGATTCGTAATTGGAGAATTCATCGGTTTTCCTTGTTGATGCCCCGATGTCCGCCGCGCAAAAAAAACGCCGCCTGAATCGAGGCGGCGTTCATGTGAGTCACATCTTCTCGTCTGGGCCGCGCGTCGTCAGCGGCGCCACCAGGTGCAAAGCGAGAAGTGTGGATTGATAAATTTCATGGATGGCATGTTTGCAGGTTGACGGCGCGCTGTCAACCGGAAGTCGAGCCGGACGCGACAGGGGGAAGCGTTACGGCTAGCCATGCTGGTTCGCCAAAACGCTTGTCCTTGTTAGCGAGCGATGCAGATCCAGAACGGTCAATTATTCCGAACTTTACGTTTTCGGTGACCGTCTAAAAGTATTTTGTTGTAAAAATTCTAACAAGTGGTGAAATCATGAATAACACGAGCCTGAACAGCCAACCCCGCCCACTCGGAGAGCGTGGCAAAAAACTTTCAGGGCAAGGCGCATCGTCGAAGACAGTACAAGGGTACGGCGAGACGATGCAACGCAGCCATGAAGGAATTTTTGACACGCTCGAACTTTGGGGCGGCCTTGAATGCACTGTCAACCGTGTGCAAGACCAATATTTTAGCCAGTTAGACCGCAATGGGCATGCCCTGCGCAACTGCGATATCGAGCGCTTCGCCGCGACCGGCATCCGCGCCATCCGCTACCCCGTCCTGTGGGAACGCACCGCGCCCGACGGCCTCGACAAGGCCGACTGGTCCTGGCCCGACGAACGCCTCCCCGCCCTGCGCGATGCCGGCGTCACCCCGATCGCCGGCCTGATCCACCACGGCAGCGGCCCGCGCGACACCAGCCTGCTCGACCCCGCCTTCCCCGAACGCCTGGCCGAATATGCCGGCGCCGTCGCCGCCCGCTACCCATGGCTGGAGTACTACACCCCGGTCAACGAACCCTGCACCACCGCGCGCTTCGCCGGCCTGTACGGCGTCTGGTACCCGCATGCGCGCGACGATAAAAGTTTCATCCAGGCCCTGCTGATCCAGTGCAAGGCCGTGGTGCTGTGCATGCGCGAGATCCGCAAGGTCAACCCGAACGCCAAGCTGGTGCAGACCGACGACCTCGGCAAGACCTACAGCACGCCGGAACTGGCCAAAGTGGCCGAGTTCTACAACGAGCGCCGCTGGCTGGCCTGGGACCTGCTGTGCGGCACCGTCGGCCCGGAACACAAGCTGTGGAAATACCTCACCGGCACCGGTGTCGACCAGGCCGACCTGCTCTGGTTCCGCGACAACCCCTGCCCGCCGGACGTGATCGGCGTCAATTACTATGTCACGAGCGAGCGCTGGCTCGACCACCGTCCGGAGCGCTACCCGCAGCACCACCGCGGCGTCGCCGACGGCATCCCCTGCGCCGACATCGAAGCGTCGCGCGCACTTGCCACGCCAACGGCCGGCATCGGCCCCCTGCTCACCGAAACCTGGGACCGCTACCGCCTGCCGATCGCCATCACCGAAGCCCACATCGACGCCAACCGCGAAGACCAACTGCGCTGGCTGCTCGAGATCTGGCAGGCGGCGCAGACGGCGCGCACGAATGGCGTCGACCTGCGCGCGGTCACCGTCTGGTCGCTGCTCGGTTCCTTCGACTGGAACAGCCTGGTCACGCAAAACCGCGGCTACTACGAACCGGGCCCATTTGACGTGCGCTCGCCGATGCCGCGCCCGACCGCGCTGGCCGCGATGATGCGCGAACTGGCGAACGGCCAGCCGCTGTCGCACCCGGTGCTGCATGGCCCGGGCTGGTGGCGCCGTCCAGACCGCTACCTGTGCACGCCGGTCGCCACGCCGGCGGCGCTGACCTCGATCGCCGCCGACGGCCAGCGCCTGATCGGGCGCAACCCGGCGCCGATCCTGATCACCGGCGCCACCGGCACCCTGGGCCGCGCGTTCGCACGCATCTGCCAGAAGCGCCACCTCGCCTATAAACTGCTGTCGCGCCACGACATGGACATTGCCGACCCGGCCTCGGTCGAGCGGGCGCTGGCCCAGCACAAGCCCTGGGCCGTGATCAACACCAGCGGTTACGTGCGCGTGGACGATGCCGAAACCGACGTCGAGCGCTGCATGCGCGACAACGCCACCGGCGCCGCCATCCTGGCCGCGGCCTGCGTCCGCCATGGCGTGCACCTGACCACCTTCTCGAGCGACCTGGTCTTCGACGGCAGAAAGGAAGAACCGTACGTGGAAAGCGATCCGCTCACGCCGCTGAACGTGTATGGCCGCAGCAAGGCCGAGTCCGAGCAAGCCGTGCTCGCTGCCCATCCGGGCGCCCTGGTCGTGCGCACCAGCGCCTTCTTCGGCCCCTGGGACAAGCACAACTTCGTGACGCTGGCGCTGAACGCGCTCGAACGCGGCGAGCCCTTCGCCGCCGCCGACGACATGACCGTCTCGCCGACCTATGTGCCGGACCTGGTGCATGCCTGCCTCGACCTCGCCATCGACCGCGAAGCCGGCGTCTGGCACCTGAACAACGGTGGTTCCGTCACCTGGTTCGAACTGGCGCAACTGGCAGCAAGCAAGGCCGGCATCGACGCCTCTGCTTTGGTGGCGCAGTCGTCGAGCTCGCTCGGCATGGCCGCGGCGCGGCCCGCCTACAGCGTGCTGCACAGCGAACGCGGCGTCCTGCTGCCGAAGCTGGAGAACGCGCTGGAGCGCTACCTCGAACTGCGCAACGTCGCCGATCCCGAGTACGACGAACTGGTCAAGACCGCCGAAACGCGCGTGCCGGTGGCCAGCGGCCATCGCCAGCAGGAAGAAACGCCTGCCGAAGCGGTGCCGGGCGGGTTCTGAGCGTAAGCCACAAGGACGTCGCAGACTGACCTGCGACGTCCGCATTGGGCGGGTGCCGCTGTGCTCCACGCGGATGCCTGCGACGTGTCGACGCGTATTGCCCCGTCGAGGCATCGTTCCATATGGACACAAGCGCCCCCCGTCCAGCAACAACCGTCCCGTTATAAAATGCCAATGCAAGCCACCAACCGCAAAGGCGCCCCCTCGTGCAAGAGCAACACGCTTTCCCGTTCTTCCGGGAAATCATCCTTTTCCTGATCCTCGCCGGCATCCTCATTCCCACGCTGCAGCGCCTGCGCATCAACCAGGTGCTCGGCTTCCTCGCCGCCGGCGCCCTGGTCGGTCCCTTCGGCCTGGGGCTGCTAGCACCCCAGTTCCCGTGGCTGGCCTGGCTCACCTTCCCCAGCGGTCCCGGCATCGCGATGCTGGCCGAAATCGGCGTGCTGTTCCTGATGTTCATGATCGGACTCGAACTGTCGGCGGCGCGCCTGTGGGCGATGCGCGCCTGGGTGTTCGGCGCCGGCACGCTGCAGGTGCTGGCCAGCGCGCTGCTGATCGGCGGCACCGTCATGCTGCTGGGGCAACCCTTCGCCACCGCCGCCATCCTCGGCCTGGTGTTGTCGCTGTCTTCGACCGCGGTCGTGATGCAGTTGATGAGCGAGCAAAACAGCACCGGCAGCCGCCTCGGCCAGGCCGCCTTTGCCGTCCTGATGCTGCAGGACCTGGCTGTGGTGCCGATCCTGGTCATCCTCGGCGTGCTGGCGCGTGGCGGCGGCGACGGCGCCGCCACGCTGGCGCTGCTCACGCTGGCCAAGGCGGGCGGCGCCATCGCACTCATCTACCTGGCCGGGCGGCGCGTGATCCACCCGCTGTTCAAGGCCTTCGCGCGCCACCGCCAGCCGGACGTGTTCATGGCGCTGATCCTGCTCAGTACCTTCGGCATCGCCGGCCTGTCCGCGGCGGCCGGCCTGTCGATGGCGCTGGGCGCGCTGGTGGCCGGCCTGCTGCTGGCCGAGACCGAGTTCCGCCACGAGGTCGAGCTGATGGTCGAACCGTTCAAGGGCCTGCTCATGGGCCTGTTCTTCATGACGGTCGGGATGAGCATGGACACGCGCCAGATCGCGGAAGCCCCGCTCTGGCTGGCGGCGGTCGTCTGCGGCCTGGTGCTGACCAAGGCGCTGGTGGTGACGCTGCTGTTTCGCGCCGGGCGCCTGCCCTGGGGCCGCGCCGCCGAGGGCGGGCTGCTGCTGGCCCAGGGCGGCGAATTCGCCTTTATCGTGCTCGGCTACGCGGTGAGTGCGAAGCTGCTCGAGCCTGGCCTGGGCGCGCGCGTGATGCTGGCGGTCGGCCTGTCGATGTTCATCACGCCGCTGCTGGCGCGCCTGGGGCGCATGATCGGCGACGGCGACGAACGCGCACTCATTGAGCGCAAGGCGGAGCACGACGCGGGTGCGCTGGCGGGTGCGCGCGGCCAGATCATCATCGCCGGCTTCGGGCGCGTCGGCCAGCAGCTGGCCAAGCTCCTCTCGGCCCAGAACATCCCGTTCATCGCGTTCGAGAACAATGCGACCTTGGTCTCGAAACTGCACGCGCAAGGCATCCCGGTCTACTTCGGCAATGCGGCGCGCCCGGAACTGCTGCGTCTCGTGAATGCGCAAGAAGCGCCGGCGATCGTGCTGACGATGGACAATCCGGCCGCATCGCTGCAGGCCGTGCGCGGCATTCGCCGCGACTTCGCCGAGGTGCCGCTGTTCGTGCGCTCGCGCGACGAACGCCACGCGCGTTCGCTCAAGCGCGCCGGCGCGACGGTGGTAGTGCCGGAGACGCTGGAAGCGAGCCTGCAGCTGTCAGCCTTCGTGCTCGAATCGATGGGACTTGACGAGCGCACCGTGGACAGCATCGTCGACCGCGAGCGCGACCTGTTTGCCGAACAGTTGAACGATGCCGGCTTGCGCGAGCCGGGGTCGCGCAGCTAGCAGGGCACCGAACATGGCCAGCTATAATCGTCCCCTCGTCAACCTTGCCAGGAACACCATGACCGAATCCGCCAACGTCAACGTCGCGCCCAAGGCGCTGGGCCATATCCGCGTGCTCGACCTGTCGCGCGTGCTGGCCGGCCCCTGGTGCGCGCAAAACCTGGCCGACCTCGGCGCCGACGTGATCAAGATCGAGCGTCCGGGCTGTGGCGACGACACCCGCGCCTGGGGCCCGCCGTATGCGAAGGACGCCGAGGGCCGCGACACCGGCGAAGCGGCCTATTACTTGTCGGCCAACCGCGGCAAGCGCTCGGTGACGGTCGATATCGCCAGCCCCGAAGGCCAGGCGCTGATCCGCGACCTCGCGCGCCACGCCGACGTGGTACTCGAAAACTACAAGGTCGGGCAGCTCAAGCGCTATGGGCTGGACTATGCGTCGCTCAAGGCGATCAAGCCGGACCTGGTCTACTGCTCGATCACCGGCTTCGGCCAGGATGGTCCGTATGCGCACCGCGCCGGCTACGACTTCCTGATCCAGGGCATGGGCGGCCTGATGTCGGTCACCGGTGAGCGCGATGAACTGCCCGGCGGCGGCCCGCAAAAAGCCGGCGTGGCCCTGACCGACCTGATGACCGGCATGTACGCGACGATTGCCGTGCTGGCGGCGCTCACCCACCGCGACCGCAGCGGCGAAGGCCAGTACATCGACATGGCACTGCTCGATACGCAGGTGGCGATGCTGGCCAACGTCGGCAGCAATTACCTCAACAGCGGCAAGGCGCCGAAACGCTGGGGCAACGCGCACGCCAACATCGTCCCCTACCAGACCTTTGCCTGCGCCGATGGCCACATCATCGTCGCCGCCGGCAACGACGGCCAGTACCAGAAGTTCGTCGAAGCCGGCGGCCGCCCGGAACTGGCAAGCGACCCGCGCTTCGCCACCAACCCCCAGCGCGTGGCCAACCGCGACGTGCTGGTGCCGCTGCTGGCCGAGATGGTCGCCGCGCGCAAGCGCGACGCATGGATCGCCGCGCTGGAAGCGGTCGGCGTGCCCTGCGGGCCGATCAACGACGTCGGCGAAGTCTTCGCCAACGAACAGGTGCAGGCGCGCGCCATGGCGATCGACCTGCCGCACCCGTCGGCCGGCAAGGTCACGCTGGTGCGCAGCCCGATGAAGATGTCGGCCACGCCGGCGACCAGCGACAAGGCGCCGCCGCTGCTGGGCCAGCACACCGACGAAGTGCTGCGAGATGTGCTGGGCAGGAGCGGCGACGAGATTGCGGCGCTCAGGGCGCGCGGGGTGGTGTAAGCGTCTAGGCCGCTCGCGTGGTTGGTACGCCGGCATGCGTACATGCCGGCGCGTCGTGCTCCGTGTCCGCCGGCCCGGCGCGTCCTGCATCAAGGCCGGCATGACGGATGGAATGAACCGCTTAGTGCAGCTTGTGCTTGAAGTCGGACAGCTCGGCGTGCACGCGGGTGACGACCGCTTCCAGGTGCGCCGGCATCTGCGGCGATGAGCGGCTGATGCGCTTGGCCTCGTCGCCCATGTCCTCCAGGCTGTCCACGCACTGCACGATCCGCGCCTCATCGTTCGACTGCATCACAGCGCTGGCCTGCTTCAATTCCCGCGAAATGCGCTCGATGCAATCGCGCATTTCCGGCGGCGTATCCTGCGACGCCCTGCACGCCTGCTCGGCTTCGCCGATGGTCTGTTGCAGGTGGCTGTAGCGTTGCTGGATTTCATTGGCTTGCAGCATGATGACCTCCTCAACATGAAGTGAGTGGGTTAGTTTAGCGCTGGATCAAAAAGGGGTGCGCCATGCAGATCGCTTGGCGCGGAACTACGTCGTGCACTGATGCGTATTCTAAGATGATTGATTTATGTCCCATTGCCAAATGGTGCGCCCATAAGCTGATTCAACATTGGGCATTAGCTCGCCTTTCTGAAACAAGTGTCGAGATCCAATCTCAGCAGGTGTGAAGTAAAACCCGGTTTCAGGACAGTGTGTCCCGGCGGCAACACGGATGTATTGCAGCTGAGATGCAGAATCGTTCTGAACGTCGTCCTGTTGACCTAAAACACGTTCAACCAGATACCAAATACAGTCTTGATCCTCCAATATTGGTTCCTCGGCATACTTCTCACCGGTCGTTGGATGCAAGATTGGTCGCAGGCCAACATGAACCTTTGCAGCCGGTGCGGTGCTGTACCTAAGGGACAAAAATTCCGCGCAGCTACTGTCCACGTCAGGCATATAAATGCCATTTTTTTCAAGTTTCTGTCCAGTCGCAACCGATACATCTTTTTGGATTCTGTACCTAGGCCATTGCGTTGGCGGATTTAAAGGCCCTAAGTAGTCACCATATTCGACCAAGTCGAAGGGCCCCCATCCGGCCCTTTCGGTCCGCGAAATATTGCCCGCCAACGTAACCGCCTTGTTCAAAAGTTCTCCATAAATATTTTCGTCTGACTCTACCATCCATCCAGACCAATAATCCATTTGTCCCTTGAAGTCGCCTTGAGGCCCTCTCGCATGTGTGAGTCCTTCGAAGTCTCCATGGGTTAGCAAAATGAATCCTGCATTTAAATCTTGCAATGTATTCCTGAAATTTGGCATAACTCGATTTCCCCAGACAACATCTGGCTGCTCCGGCAACGGTCGTGCCCGATAGTTCTTTGGTAGATTTTGCATAAAACTGCTTAGACAATTTTCCAAATGCGTGACCATGCCAGCCCAAGTATCGCGTAGCTCACCAAAATATTGGACGGAGATGTATCTTTCGAGAAGAAAAATTTCTTGAGCATTAATGTTTTTTTTCATTTTCTCGCCTAACGGACGTTATTACGTTGCACAGGCACACCAACCATATTATTACTTGTTCCTAACTCATCATATCCCCACCCGGTCTTCTTTCGCGGACTAAGATGCGACATATTGATATGTGACGGGTCGACGACTATTTGACGTGCACCTCCCTCAAGCACAAAATCTGTTTTCCCTAGCTGTTGAGATGCTGTAATACCTTCCCACACGTTCAAGCCTAAGCCCGGCGGAACGGTATAAACAATAAATTCACCGTTACTATTCCAGTTCGCCCAAACAGCAAAACGCCGCCTCCAATCGTCTTTCGACTTTAATTTTTTAAATTCGGCCTCACTCATCCAGCAAATGCTGTTATCGAAAGATGTCGGATCGACAATACGGTAGAGCTTTGTCCCCGGTGGGATTGTCAATGCCTGAATAGTATTGAAAGTTTTATGCGCATCGTTGAGCGGGTGTCGCCCGCGTTTCGGATCAGCAACCGTACTTGTCCAACCTGGAGGGACTACGGGAGGGTGAGTGACCTCAGGATAAGACATTCTTGCTGCCTTATCGACCCACGCTGGTTTGACTTTGTTTAACGCGGTTACTTCCTCAGCTTCCGACACTTTCGCAAAAGCATGTGGATTCACTGCATTCAAGTAGGCGCGATGTGCCATATCTGCTTGAATTTCCAGACGCCTTGCCAAAGTTGCTAAGGCATTTCGGAGCGGATCGACAACCTCCGCCAAGTGGCGATTTGCGCCGCTTCGTACCTGATCGATCTTCCGAATCAGGTCAACCGCGCGTGAAGCGAGATTGTCGCCGCCCCATTTCGCCACCAATCCAAGCATCTGTTTTCCTGCTCCCGCTACATGGTCAAATGCACTCATCAAAGCACTTGCATTAACCTTGGCGACTACTTTCTTGATTTCCGCTGCGAGTATCCGATGAGGGTTATCCCACTTCACCGCCTTGAGTGCGGCAACGACTTCTGGACGAGCAAAGAACCTGTTTAACTGGACAATCGCTTCGTCAAAATGCAAGGATAGTCGTGGTGTCAGACCGCTGGCTGCGCCGGCTTTCCGAATTCCTGCAAACAACACCTTTAAACAACCTTTCAATAGAGAGCCAAGCCCAGGAATCAGTCCTATCAACGTCAGAGCAAGCGAAAACCAGCGCCATGATTGATCCGGTTCCTCATCAAGTTTTTGGCAGTTCGCAACCAGATCCCGCACGTCGCACAATTGATCTACGAAAGGAATCATTGAAATAACCGTCCCGGTAACAACCTGCCCAGTGCTGGCGTTATCGTTAAAATCTCCCTGAAGAACCTCCCAAATCCATTCTGCACCCGCGGCCAGGTTACCTCTACCGTTCTTGACCCATTCTGCCGGAGCAGATCGGAACCATGCTAATGCGTTCTCGAACTCGTCGTTCATTTATGTCACCTTAAAGAGAGTTCTCTCAGCCAGCAAACATTTTTTCCGCTTTGGATAGCATTGCTTTCAACGGATCCCAAGGCTGATCAGGCAGCGGCGTGCGATCTTCATACTCTGCACAGATTGGTTTTTCAGGCACATTAGCGTGGTGAGCATTTCCGTTCTGATCGAGCTTTCCATTGATAACAACGCCATCTTCAAACTTGATCTTGTAACCCACACCGGCCATCGCTTCCCCGCTCGTGTCGCGGTAATTAAGCGCGATAAAGTTACTCACCTTGTTTTTTTCATTTGGTAGATGCGGAAACTCAGCCGCCTGTTTCGATCCTTTGTCGAACAAATGCTTGCCTCCCTTCACCGAAAACTTCCCCGGACAAGCAAACGTAATATTTCCGCCTTCCAGCGTCACCGCCGACTGCCCCGCCTGTAGCACGATTTTTTCCTTCGCCTTGATCTCGATGCAGTCATTCACCGAGATCACCGTGATCTCCTTGTCCGCCACAATTTCGACTTGATCCGTATGCGCCTGCAGCGACACCGGCCCATTCGCGGCAATCGCCTGGATGCCGCCGCCGTGCGTGAACAGGCTGGCCGCGTTGGCCGCAACCGACGACACCGTGTGCGCCGCCGTCAGGTGCAGGTCCGACTGTGTGGTCCAACTCAACTGCTGCCCGGCATAGATGACGGTGGAGGCCGGCGTTGCCCAGTTAATGCTGGCCGCCGAATCCATCAGCACGATGGCGGCACCGAACTTTTCGACCGGCTGTTCGGCGTCCAGCTCGCGCGATGCGCTTTTGGCCTTGAGCGCGGTCTGGCCGTTGACCGCGCCGGCATGCTTGCCCTTTTCCTTCGGGTCAAGTTGCGCGATGAAGTCGGCCTGCGCCTTGGCTGCATCCTTGCTGAACAGCGCCTGCTGCTGCGCTGCGGCGTCGCCCAGCGTGTTGCCGAGCGACTCGGCGCCCTTCAGCAACGACAGCGCCTCATGCGCATCCATCTGCGTGGAGGTCACGCCGCAGCCCTGCTGGGGACGCGCGCTGGTCGACAGTAGTACGCCTTCCGCGCCGCGCACGACGGCCCAGGCATCGGTGCGCAGTTCGAAGCCGCTGCCGCGATAGGCACCACGTTGGGCGGAGCCGGGCGATTGTTGGATCAGGTAGCCGAGGTTGAGTTGGGTGCTGGCGGTGCTGGTGGCGAGCCGGGTGCGCACCTGTCCCTGTGTATCGTCGAGCTGCCACTGGTTGTAGCCACTGCCGTCGAAGTTGTGGCTGTGGATGCCGGACAGGGTGCCTGCGTGATTCGCGCTCCCGTCGACGCCGGCGGAAAACGGCGGGTCCGCTCCGGTGAACAGTTGGGCCACGATGACCGGGCGGTCAATGTCGCCTTCGATGAAATCGACCAGCACTTCTGTGCCGACGCGCGGCGTGAACAGCGTGCCCCAGTTGGGACCGGCCACGGCTTCGGCCACGCGCACCCAGGTGCCGGAACGTTCGTCGCCGGGCGCACAGCCCTTGTCGTCGGTGTCGTGTGCGAGGCCGCCGGCGTTCGGCCGGCTGCCGCGCTGCCAGGCGAACTGGATGCGTACCTGATGGTCGCGCGTGGTGGTGGCGACTGAGTCGGCGAGGCCGACGACCAGTGCGCATTGCACGCCGGGTGCCGTGATCTTATGCGGTGCCGCTGTCAGCGCGGGAACGATGGCGACCGTGTCGCGCACACAGCCGAAGCTGTTGCGGTAGGTGCCGCGCTCGATGCTGCCATGCGCGGCTTGGGCGATGCCGGTATCGAAGTTGTTGCGTGCTTCGTGCTGCACCCACAGCACCGTAAAGGCGTTTTCGCCCCTGGGATAGCGGTCGTGCTGGGTCAGCTGGAAGCTGTGTCCGGCAACGAGCCTGCGCGCGGCGCCGCTGCCTTCGAACGCTTTATTGTCCAACTCCAGCGCCTGCAGCATCAGTTCGCTGTGCGCGTCGGCGGCGGCGCGCGAACTGGCGATGCGTTCACCGCTGCCGTCGAACAGCCACAGGGTCGGCACGTCGCCCGCATCCAGGTTCGAGCGCTGTTCGCACCCCGGCGCGACCAGTTGCGCCGGGTCCCAGCTGCTGATGGCGACCGCATTCGCGGCGAGCTGGCGCCGGGCGCTGAAGCCGTCGATGGCGTCGTCATGCTCAGTGGCGCGCACGCCGTGGAAGCGGATGATGTCGCCGCCCGGCGTGGCAGGCGCGATGGCGCGGCTGTCGAAGATGACGAGGCGGTGGCGGCCTTGGGGCTCGTGCTCGAAGCGCCAGCTGAGGCCTTCGGAAGCGAGCAGGCGGATGAAGAAATCGAGGTCGCTTTCGCGGTACTGGGTGCAGATCGCGCGTGGCGGCAGGTCCTGGGCGATGTCGAAGTCGAAGGCGACTTGCGGATAATCGGCCAGCAGTTCGGTGACGATGTCGCGCGCGTTCTTGTCCTGGAAGATGTAGCAGTCGCGGCGCAATGCCAGCAGCGTTAGCGCCGGTTCCAGGCGCAGGCGGTAACGGGCCACGCCGCCGTCGGCGCCGAGCCAGGCGGCTTCGGTACACAGGCCGTGCCAGGTGCGGCGGCTGCCGTCGGGCTGGAGCAAACCCAGGGTCAACGCTTCGCCGATGCAGGCGTCGATGTCGAGATCGGCCGAGGTGCTCAGGGCATCGACGTCGAAGCGGAACAGTTCGTTGACGGCCTCGCGGCCGGTAAACGCTTCGGCAGCCAGCGCTTCGGGCAGGTCGCTGTCCTGGCTGCTGCCGATGGTAATCAGCCGGGCGTGCTGGGAAAGGCCTGTGCCGAACAGGCCGCGGGAAGAAAAGCCGGGCGCGTTCATGCTGTCGCCGCCCTGAGTAGCAATGCCATCCGCATGACTCCTCCATGTGACGAATCAACGGCAAGCTGGATGCTTACCAATCGTCAATGCTACCGGAGGGAAAGATGGCGATGCTGCCTGCAGGCATGACCTGCATCAAACTCAGGCGAGCTCAGCCCGGCGGCGCAGGCGTGACCGGTTCGAGCGGCGCCAGGCCGCGCAGGCGCAAGGCGATCAGCATGGCGCCGGCCAGCACCAGGCCCAGCAGGCCGACCACGCCGGGCCAGCCGCCGTGCTCCCACATGTAGCCGCCGAACCAGCCGACCACGCTCGAGCCGAGGTAGTAGAAGAACAGGTACAGCGCCGAAGCCAGCGCCTGCGGCGCCCGCGCGCGGCGGCCGACCCAGCTGCTGGCGACCGAGTGGGTGGCGAAGAAGCCGAAGGTGTACAGGCCGACGCCAGCGACGACCGCCACCAGGTTGCCGAACAGCGTCAGCAACAGCCCGGCGAACATCACCGACATCACCAGCCACAGCACGTTGCGCCGGCCCAGGCGGTCGGCCAGGCGGCCGGCCCAGACCGAACTGAAGATGCCGAGCAGATACAGCACCGACAAGGCGCCGACCGCGCTCGGGCGCAGGCCGAATTCAGGGCCGAGCAGGCGGTAGCCGATGTAGTTATACAGGCTCACGAATGAACCCATCAGCAGGAAGGACAAGGCGAACAGCCAGGGCAAACCCGCGTCGCGCGCGTGGCGGCGCAAGCCCTCGACCAGGCCGGTAAAACCGCCCTGCCCCGGCCGGAAGCGTTTCGAGGCCGGCAGGCTGCGCCAGAATTCCCAGGCCGCGTACAGCCCGGCCGCGCCGAGCACGCCGAGCGCCGCGCGCCACGACCAGAAGTCGCTGATCACCGAAGCGAGCACGCGCCCGAACATGCCCCCAAAAGCGCTGCCGCTGATGTACATGCCCATCGCCAGGCCAAGCGAGCTGCCCTCGATTTCTTCGCTCAGGTAGGCCATCGCCACGGCCGGCATCCCGCCCAGCATGAAGCCGAGCAGCGCGCGCAGCAGCAGGAGCTGGGTGTAGTCGCTGGTAAAGGCGGCGAGCAGCGTGAGCAGGCCGCCGCTGAACATCGAGGCGGCCATCAGCGGCTTGCGGCCGAAGCGTTCGGACAGCACGCTCGAGACCAGCAGCGAGATCGCCAGCGCGGCGGTGGAGATCGACAGGGCCAGGCTGCTTTGCGCGGGCGTCAAGGCGAAATCGCGCGCCAGCAGCGGCATCAGGGGCTGCACGCTGTAGAGCAGCGCGAAGGTGGAAAAGCCACCGAAGGCCATGGCGCGGTTGATGCGTTTGAAGTCGGCGCTGCCGGCGGCAATGGCGGGAGAAGACATGGGGGTGGTGTGGAACTCGACTGCCAATGATAGCGAAAAACGGCAGGGGGCGTTGGCGGGCCTTGATTTGCCAGACGCCGCAACGATATGCAGGCGCGTGTTGAACGCGTGGGCGGGGGACCCGCCCACCTTACGTCCTGCTAAGCCAGTTACGTGTACGCATCAGCACCGCTAACACAACGCATGTGTCCGCGTGGGCACAGGGGCGCCCACCCTACGACCAACGCGTTCAACGCAGGTTACGGATACTCGGTATCGAGCTCCGACCCCGCATAGTTCTCCAGCTCGGCGATCAGCTGGGTCATCGGCGCCTTGGTGCGGATGCTTTGCAGGACCGTGCAGTGCTCGCGGTAGGTTTGCACGCGCTCGGCGATGATGGCGCGGTGCGGCGCCGGCACCTTGTCGAGGAAGGCGGCCCAGCCGGTCTCGTAGTCGGGATTGTTCTTGCGGACCGCTTTCACGAAACGCTCGAAGTCCTTCTGCCCGGCGCGGGCGTGGATGGTGCCGCCGTCCACCGCGAAAATCACCGCCAGCGCGATCACGCCTTCGGCATTCAGGTCGGGGTCGGTGACCGGGCCTTCGTAGTGGTTCTTGCGCAGCCATTTGGCGGCGTCGACGATCGCCTGCACGCTTTCGCGCTGGCGCACCTGGCCGAGGTAGCGCTCGTAGCCGCTCCAGGATTCGCCCGGGTCGGCGGTGCAGATGTCGACGAACAGCTCCTTCAAACGCCGCCCGGCATACACCGGGTCGCTGTCGTATTCGCCGACCAGGCTGTCCTCGGGCAGGGCCGCCAGTTCGCGGATCATGCGGAAACCGGCCTGGAACACGTACTCGGCGCCGTCGGCGATCAGGATGTCGAGCGCGGTCTCGTCGCTGTCGTCGTCGACCAGGTGTTCGAGGCCGAGCGACACCCCGCCGACGGTCAGCAGCAGCGCGCGCTGGATACCCTCGGCGGTGCGGTCGTTGGTGAACTTCTCGGCCACCATGGCGGTGATCGACGCAAGTTCGTCGGCCAGGCCGATCGATTCGTCGGCGTCGGCCTGGGTCGGCAGCAGCTTGATCGCGCGCACCAGGCGCGGCAGCTTTTCAATGACGATGGCTGGCAGCATCGATGGCGTTCCGCTCACGAGAAGATGTCCGAACCGATGCTCTTGCGCGTGCTGCGCCGTGGCGTCGAGCGCACCGACGGCACCTGCTTGCGCAGGCGGTACAGCAGGTCGCGCGTGCTGCGCTGCTGGAAGTCGGGATCTTCGTCCGGGTCGTCCGGGAACTCGGCCTCGGACATCTCGTTGCTGTGCCTGAATTCCGGGAACAGCTCGATCAGCGAACGCTCCCAGCCATCTTCGCTGGCCTTGGCCAGGTCGATCGCCAGCGGGATGATGTCGCTGTCGGACGAGGTCTGGCCCGTCACGTAGCGGCCTTTGAGGTTGATTTCGCCGGCCACTTCCATGATCTCTTTCGGCGCCAGCGACCACAGGATGGCGAACACGGTGGCGCCGTGGTCGGTGGCCGAGGCTTCCTGCAACAGTTCGTGGCGGCGCTCTTCGTCGTCGGTGGCGTAGACCACGCCGTGCACGTGATTGAACAGGCCTTCGGCGATGCGCTCGGGGTCGTCTTCGATCATGTTGTCGGGCCAGGTCGCGGCCATGTAGGCCAGGCTGTCGGCCCAGGCCTTCGGCGGCACCAGCATGGTCGCCAGCGAAGTCTTGGCGCCGTCGAAGCCGGCCAGGTGCAGGGCCGTCACTTGCGGCGGCAGGGTCGAGAGCACTTCGGCGACGGCATAGTCGCCATGTTCGTCGGCCGCCTGCGAGAACGCCTCTTCGGCGTGTCCCAGCGAGCCGGCCAGCACCAGTTCGCTGACCTGGCGGGTCAGCGCGGGCAGGTTGGCGCTGTCAGTCGCATTGTCAACTGAGTTATCGTTCATTCGCGTCTCCTTCGCCGTCGAAGATGCCGCTGAAGTCGTCCGACACCATGCCTTCTCCCTCGTCCTCGTCGTCGCCCTCATCGTTCTTGCCGAGCTGCTCGAGTGACTGGTCGTCGTCTTCCCAGCGCCCCTGGTGCTTGTAGAGGAAGGCGGTGATGATCGCCTGGCGCGCCAGTTCCGGATGGTTTTCCGTCATCGACGCGTACATGGCCGCGCCGTCTTCGCCCGTGCACTCGGCCATGGCGAACACTTTAGTCGGGTCGTCGCCTTCGTAGTCGGCCGCTTCGCGCAACAGCCCCTTCGGGTCCGTGAACTTGATCTTGTCAACGAGGGCGAAGGCCATCAGGTTGACGTCGTCGATGCCCGATCCGCCGGCATACTCGGACACCAGGGCGTCGACCATCATCTGGTAGTTTTTCTTGTTCGGCGGGTCGCCCAGCGTGCCTTCGATCTGGCCTTCGAGCTCGCGCGACTGGTAGGCGAATTCGGGATGTACTCGTTTCATGTGTTGTCCTGGTATGGGGTAGAACTCAAACTTGCAGCGTGACGCCGTTGAGCGCGAACAGCGAGCGCCACAGCTCGAAGGCTTCCGCTTCGGCGTCGAGCACGATGCGATGGTTGACGCTCTGGTTGTATTCGTCGCGTTTGGCGGCGTCCGACAGGATCTCGTAGGCCTTGGTGACGGCCTTGAAGCGCGCTTCCGCGCCCGGCGCCTGGTTGCGGTCGGGGTGGTAGCGCATCGCCAGCGAGCGGTAGACCTTCTTGATCTCTTCGTCGCTGGCATTCGGCGCGACGCCGAGGATCGCGTATAAATTTTCCACTTTGGAACTCTCCGGCTGGGTGCCGATGGAACGGCAAAACGAGATTATCCTATAGAAAACGCCAATGCGACAGCGAGGGCGCGGTGGCGCGCCGGCCGCATGCCCTTGCCTGAAGGCGATGTGTCCCCAGTATGATCCTTGCATGGGAGACGAACCGTGCGCTCCACCACATAGGCGGACCCTGGCCGGGGCTGTCTACGGTAAAATGCCGGTTAACTTTACCTATCCAAAACACCATCCATGAGCAACGACAAGAACAAGGCAGCGGCGGCACCTGCGCCTTCGTCTAATTTCCTGCGCGCCATCATCGACAACGACCTGGCGGCCGGCATCCACACGCGCGAAGGTATGCCTTCGGTGATCACCCGTTTCCCGCCGGAGCCGAACGGCTACCTGCACATCGGCCACGCCAAATCGATCTGCCTGAACTTCGGCCTGGCGGGCGATTACGCCGGCCGCTGCCACCTGCGTTTCGACGACACCAATCCCGAAAAGGAAGACCAGGAATACGTCGACACCATCATGGACAGCGTCAAGTGGCTCGGCTTTTCGTGGGAGCAAGGCGGCCAGGAATACCTGCACTACGCCAGCGACTACTTCGACACGCTGTACGCAATCGCCGAATACCTGATCGGGCAGGGCTATGCCTATGTCGACAGCCAGAGCGCCGAAGACATGGCCCGAAACCGCGGCAATTTCGGCACGCCGGGCACCAACTCGCCCTTCCGCAACCGTCCGGTCGAAGAGTCGCTGCAACTGTTCCGCGACATGAAAGCCGGCAAGTACAAGGATGGCGAGCACATCCTGCGCGCCAAGATGAGCGAAGACGCGATGTCCTCGCCCAACATGACCAACCGCGATCCGGCCCTGTACCGCATTCGCCATGCGCACCACCATCGCACCGGCGACGCCTGGTGCATCTACCCGATGTACGATTTCACGCACCCGCTGTCGGATGCGCTCGAATCGATCACCCATTCGATTTGCACGCTCGAATTCCAGGACCACCGCCCGTTCTACGACTGGCTGGTGGCCACCGCGACCGAAGGCGGCTTCTTCACGCCGCCGGTGCCGCGCCAGTACGAGATGTCGCGCCTGAACCTGACGTACGTCGTCATGTCCAAGCGCAAGCTGCGCCAGCTGGTCGACGAAGGCATCGTCTCCGGCTGGGACGACCCGCGCATGCCGACCATCGTCGGCCTGCGCCGGCGCGGTTATACGCCGGAATCGATCCAGCTGTTCAGCGAGCGCATCGGCGTCTCCAAGTCGGATGGCTGGATCGACATGAGCACGCTCGAAGGCGCGCTGCGCGACGACCTCGACCCGAAGGCGCCGCGCGCGATCGCCGTGCTGCGTCCGTTAAAACTGATCGTCGATAATTTCCCTGAAGGCGAAGCGCACCCGTGCACCTCGCCGGTCCACCCGCACCACCCGGAAATGGGCGTGCGCAGCTTCCCGTTTACGCGCGAGCTGTGGATCGAGCAGGAAGACTTCATGGAAGTCCCGACCAAGGGCTACTTCCGCTTTACCCCGCCCGTGGGCGACCAGCCGGGCAGCCGCGTGCGCCTGAAGTACGGCTACGTGGTCGAGTGCACCGGTTTCGACAAGGATGCGGACGGTAAAGTAACCGCCGTGCACGTGAAGTATTTCGAGGATTCGAAATCGGGCACGCCGGGCGCCGACAACTACAAGGTCAAGGGCAACATCACCTGGGTCAGCGCCGCCTCGGCCTTGGAAGCGGAAGTGCGCCTGTACGACCGCCTGTTCCTCGATGCGCATCCGGACGCCGGCGGCAAGGACTTCAAGGCCCTGCTCAATCCGAACGCACTGGAAACCATCACCGCCTACCTCGAACCGGGCATGGCGGCAGCATTGCCGGAGCAGCGCTTCCAGTTCGAGCGCCACGGCTATTTCGTGGCCGACCAGGTCGACTCGAAGCCGGGCAAGCCGGTCTTCAACCGCGTGACGACGCTCAAGGACAGCTGGGCCAAGTAAGCGTTTGTGCCCCCATCCGATCCCGCTCCGGTCTGTCCGCAGCGGGATTTTTTATGTGCGACGCCTTTGCCATGCGCGCAACTGGTAGAAATGACAGGTTTCAGCCCGACCGGTCTGCGCGATTCTGATGCAAATCAAATAAAGGTCTTGGAACTGGATTCGACATGGGGATCACGGCCAAGTGGGTCAAGAAGGTCAACGCGATCAAGCCGGGTTCGTGGGCAGGCGTCCTGCTGTCGCTCGGCGTCGGTGTCGCCCTGCACATGATCACCAGCGAAGCCGTCGAAAACGATGCCCGGACGCGCTTCGGCCATATGGCGCGCAACGTCCAGTCGACCCTGGAGAGCCGCTTCAAGGCCTATGGCGATTTGCTGCGAGGCACCGCCAGCCTGTTCCGCGCGTCGGACGAGGTCACGCGCGAGCAGTTTGGGCGCTACATGGACGCCCTCGACCTGGCCCGCAACTTCCCTGGCGTGGTGTCGATCAATTTCGCCTATTACTTCACTGACGCCGAACGCGACCGGTTCGAAGCGCGCATGTTGCACAACATCGATGGGCGCGGGCGTAACGCCAGGATCAGGCCCGAAGGGCGGCGGCCCGAGTACACGGTGCTGTCGTTTGTCGAACCGGGCACGGCCTGGGTCGGGCGGATCGGCCTCGACATGCAAACGGTGCCGGGCGGCCTGCGGGTATTGACGCAATCGCGCGACACGGGCGAACTGATTACCGGGGGCTCTCCGGTAAAGGCCGGATCGAAGGTGATGGGTCTTGCAATGCGCATGCCGGTGTACCGTGCCGCCATGCCCCTGCAGGACGTGGCCCAGCGCCGCGCCGCTTACTTGGGGACGGTCGGCATCGGTTTCAGTGTCGATCGTCTTGCGCAGGGCGTGCTCGATACCATGCCGAAAAACGCGACGCGGCTTGCGATTACCGGGATGGCCCCGGTCGAAGAAGCAGGCAAGTCGCCGAGTGCTTATCGACGCGTCGTGTATTTCGACAACTTCCCCGACGCCGCTCCCGACGAACAGGCCGAGTTTGCTGCCCTCTTGCCGGTGGGTGCAGACGGAAGCGGGTGGGACATTCGTTTCAGCGTAAAGAAACGCAGCCTGTATTCCAGCATCGACAGGCCCCTCCCCTGGGTCGCGATGCTGGCCGGGACGATCAGCACCGCCCTGCTGTGCGCCCTGTTCCAGACGCTCAGTTCATCGCGCCGGCGCGCCGTCGGCCTGGCCGAGGAAATGACCGGAGAACTGCGTGCCAGCGAAGCGAAACTGCAAAAAACCAACGACAACCTGCGGCGCCTGGCGGCCCATGCTGAAACCATCAAGGAAAGTGAACGCAAACGCATTGCGCGCGAGATCCACGACGACCTCGGCCAGAATCTGCTGGCGCTGCGCATCGAGGTCGATTTGCTGGCCTCGCGCACCAGCATGCGCCATCCGAAGCTGCATGCCCGTGCACGCTGGATGCTCGAGCAAATCGACGTCACCATCAAGAGCGTGCGCCAGATCATCAACGACCTGCGCCCGCACGTGCTCGACCTCGGCCTGACGGCGGCGGTCGACTGGCAGATCACCGAATTCCAGCGGCGCACGGGCGTCGACTGCGAACTGGTGTCGCACAACCACGACCTGCACGTGAGCGACCGCTGCGCCACGACGCTGTTCCGCATCCTGCAGGAATCGCTCACCAACGTGTCGCGCCACGCCCGCGCGACCAAGGTCCGGGTCGAGCTCGCCATCGACCCGGAATCGATCTCGATGACCGTCAGCGACAACGGCATCGGCCTGACCAAGGCGGGTGGGCAAAAACCGGGGTCCTTCGGCCTGGTCGGCATCGAGGAACGGGTCAAGATCCTGGGCGGTAAATGCATCATCACCAGCGGTCCCCATCTCGGCACCACCGTCCATGTTTCCATTCCCGCAGCCAACAACCTCCTCTCGGTCGCCACCATACCGGCCCCTGCGGCCGCAGACCCGGCCTGCAGCCAGCTGTAGGCGCAGAAGATCCCATCTTGTAGTCCTACTACCCGTCACGTCGCAGGCGAATTTGCGACAAATTTTTGTTGACGTCACTCAACTTGCGCAAAATCAACGATTTTCGGACACTTGAGGCAGACAATTCATATCACTGCAACGCGTCAATACCAGGGAAAAAGATCAGCAGGAGGAGGACCCATCATTTGTCAGCACCACGTCGTTGATTGTCGGAACCCAACTATTCAATAACAACTTATCAGCCAACACTAAGGATAAATCATGATCTCGAATAACGACTTTGCCCTCATCGCCGCGCTGGATTTGAACCCGATCAAAACGAAACTCATGCACAAGGAATCGGGCGAGGGCTGGTCCCCGGCCCATGCCAATGCGGTCGAAATCGAGTACCGCCGCTTCCTGTACCTGATGAAAGCGTTCCCCCATGTGGAAACGGCGCCGCTGGTCGATGTCGACACCTTCTGGCACTACCACATTCTCGACACGATGAAATATGCGCGCGATTGCGAGCAGGCCTTTGGCTACTTCGTGCACCATTCCCCCTACCTCGGCCTGGAGGGCGACAACCCGGTGGAAATGCATCAGCAAGCCGGGGAACGCATGCGCGAGCTGTATGAGTCCACCTTCGGCCTGTCGTATGTGCGCCCGCTGCGAACCGACGGCGTACCTGAAGCCGCCGATGTGCAAACGGCATCGAATCCCGCCCTGGGCCGGGCGGCAAACTCGGCCTGGTGCGTCTCCCCTGGCATCGTCAAGGCGGCCGACGTCCAGACGGCCTGGTGCGTCTCGCCGGGCATCGTCAAGGCAGCCGACGTCCGGACCGCCTGGTGCGTCTCCCCCGGCATCGTCAAGGCGGCCGACGTCCAGACCGCCTGGTGCGTTTCCCCGGGCATCGTCAAGGCAGCCGACGTCCAGACCGCCTGGTGCGTCTCCCCAGGCATCCAGCAAGCAGCCTGATACGTCACATCCCCGCCGGCCGGGCGTCGCTGGAGCAGGCGGCCGGTGTCGTCCCCGGTACACCGGCTTCTTCGCCCGGCCCGCATGCGGGCCGCCTCGTACCAGCGTCGTTGACATCCAGGACCGGCAGCTACCCCGTGCCGCCGGCCTGCCCTGCCCTGCGGCCCTGGCCATTCCGGTCTGCGAAGCAATCATCCGTGAGCGGGGTACGTAGCTAGTACCTGGTGAAGCCGCCGATTCGCACACGCGCAGCGATTCATCCTCCGACCTCCCCCCCGGCCTTGCCGTGGCGGCTCTTTTTCGCTCCCAAACTTCGTACGACGCAACTACCAAGTTGAGTAGGCTGCGGCCAGTCCGCATCGCGAATATTCTGATTTTTATCAAACGAATTGAAAGTAATAGCCAGCAGGCCGATTGCCCACATCCTTAAACGGCAAACCGACGCTTTGCAACAAGACAGTCATCAGAAGGAGGACGCCCACTTGCCCAGCATCAATTCGCTCACCGTCACACCACAACCACAATAACGATGCAGTTCCCAAGACAAGGACAAATCATGATCCCGACTGACGACTTCTCCCTCATTGCCAACCTGGACCTGAACCCGATCAAGACCAAGCTGATGCATGTGGAATCCGGCGAAGGCTGGTCACCCGAGCGCGCGCAAGCAATCGAAACCGAATACCGCCGCTTCCTGTACCTGATGAAAGCGTTCCCGAAGGTAGAGATGGCCCCGCTGCAAGACGTCGACACCTTCTGGCACTACCACATCCTCGACACCATGAAGTACGCCCGCGATTGCGAGCAGGTTTTCGGCTACTTCCTGCACCATTACCCCTACCTCGGCATGGAAGGCGACGATGGCGAGGAGATGCAGCAACAGGCGGGCGGTCGCATGCGCGAGTTGTATCAGTCGACGTTCAACGTGCCCTATCCGCAGGCAGCCGACCAGCCTGCCGCATGGTGCACGGGCACCGGCCTTGTCGAGGCAGTTGCTGCGCACACCGCGTGGTGCACGGGTACCGGCATTGGCAAGGCGGGTATTGCGCAAACCGCGTGGTGCACGGGTACGGGAATTGCCAGGTCAGCCTGATATCACACTCGTCCCGCCCGGGCTTTCCGCGGCGGGAATTTTTTTTGGCTCAACTGTCCTGGCCGTCGTTAAGACTGTTGCAAGACATCAGCGCGTGCGCTTGCGAACACCACACCGGTCAGGTTTTCTTGTGACGCGCCCGTAATTGCTGCCGTCCCTGGGTCTGCGTCTTGTTGCGCTTGCTCTCATACAGCGCCGTCGCCTCCTTCTTCGCCTGCTCGACGGTACGCATCGCCTCGTGGTCGTCGTGCGCCACGAAATAATCGTTCGCCTGCGCATCGACGACCAGCTTGATCGCAGCCTCGTCGTCCAGGTCGTAGATCTCGGTCAGCAGGGTCGTCACTTCGTCGAGGAAGGCTTCGTAGGTCAGGGTCGTCATGGGGTGGCTCTTCGTAAAATGCTTTTGGGAGGGGCGCTATTCTACAGCGGCCATTGCGCCAGCGCGTGCTGCACGTCCGGATAGCGCAGGCGCGCGCCCAGCTCGCGGCGCAAGCGCGTGTTGTCGAGGCGGCGCGATTCCGACATGTACGACAGCAGTACCGGCGACACCACCTCGCGCAGCGCGGCGCGCGCCAGGCGCGGCGGGCGCGGCAGCCCGGCGGCGTCGGCGACGGCATCGAAATAGTCGGCCATCTTCAGCCGGGTATCGTCGGCCGCATGATAAACCCGGCCGGGCCGCGCGCGAAACAGCGCCAGCATGACGATGCGCGCCAGGTCGTCGGCCTGGATGTGGTTGGTGTACACGTCGTCTTCCGCGCGCAGCGCCGGCGTGCCTTCGCGCAGGCGCTTCAGGGGCAGGCGCTCGATCGCGTAGATGCCGGGCACGCGCAGGATGGCGACGCTGCCGCCGACGCGCCGCGCCCAGCCGCGCAGCACCCGTTCGGCGTCGACGCGGCGCGCGGCGCGCGCATTCTTCGGCGCCACCGTGCGCGTTTCGTCGATCAGCGCCCCGCCGCAATCGCCGTAGACCCCGCTCGTACTCACATACACGAGGTGTGCCCCCGCGGGTAGAATGGCGGTCACATTGCGGGTACGCACGTCAAGCATGCCTTCGGGCCGCGGCGGCGCCAGGTGCACCACCCAGGGCGCCAGGCCGCGCAGGCGCGCCAGGCTGGCCGGTTGATCCAGGTCGGCCAGGACCGGCACCGCCCCGGCGGCGCGGATGGCCGCGGCATGTTCAGGGTCGCGCGTGACGGCAAACACCCGAAAGCGCGCCGCCAGCAGCGGCAGCAGGCGCATGCCGACGTCGCCGCAGCCGATCAGGAGCAGGCGCGGACGGCCGATGCGATGTGTGCAGTTCATATTAATAGAATTCATTTTGAGGATTGTATGACGTTCCAGATCACTGTCCAGCCCAGCGGCACCCAGTTTGCCTGCGAAGCCGACGAAACCGTGCTGGCAGCCGCGATTCGCGCTGGCGTCGGCCTGCCCTACGGCTGCAAGAATGGCGCCTGCGGTTCCTGCAAGGGCAAGGTCGTCGGCGGCGCGGTGACGCACAAGCCGCACCAGGCGCGCGCCCTCTCCGAGCAGGAAAAATTGAAAGGCATGTCGCTGTTCTGTTGCGCGCTGCCCGAGGGCGACGTGGTCATCGAGGCGCGCGAGATCGGCGGCAGCAGCGATTACCCGATCCGCAAGATGCCGACCCGGGTGGCCTCGATCACGCGCGCCGCGCCGGACGTGGCGATCGTCACGCTGCAGTTGCCGGCCAACGAGGCGCTGGCCTACCGCGCCGGCCAGTACATCGAATTCCTGCTCAAGGACGGCAAGCGCCGCGCCTACAGCCTGGCCTGCGCGCCAAGCCTGGAGCGTCCGCTGGAACTGCACATCCGCCACCTGGCGGGCGGCCTGTTCACCGACCACGTCTTCGGCGCCATGAAGGAACGCGACATCCTGCGCTTCGAGGGCCCGCTCGGCACCTTCTTCCTGCGCGAGGAATCCGACAAGCCGATCGTGCTGCTGGCCTCGGGCACCGGATTCGCACCGGTGAAAGCCCTGGTCGAACACCTGATGCACCTGAAGTCCACCCGCAAGGTCGTCCTGTACTGGGGCGGGCGCCGTCCGCAAGACCTGTACATGGACGAACTCTGCCAGGCCTGGACCACGACCCTGCCCGACTTCACCTATGTGCCGGTGGTGTCCGACGCCCTGCCGGAAGACGGCTGGACCGGGCGCAGCGGCTACGTGCACGCGGCGGTGATGCAGGATATTCCCGATCTCTCCGGCTGGCAGGTGTATGCCTGCGGCGCGCCGGTGATGGTCGACGCGGCGCGGGGCGAGTACGTGGCGCAGTGCGGCTTGCCGGCGGAAGAGTTTTATGCGGATGCGTTTACGACGGAAGCGGACCTGGCGGCGCAATGATGGGGTCAGCAGACCCATCTTAAATGAGGCACAATTGACGGCTTCTCGCCTGTCAAACTGCCTCGTTCATGTCCCTGCTTTCGTCGTCCAGCGGCCTCGCCGTCCTGCGCAACCGTAACCTGTCGTTTTACCTTTCCTCACGCTTCCTCGGCACGCTGGCCGTCCAGATGCAAAGCGTGGCCGTCGGCTGGCAGGTGTACCAGATCACCGGCAGCCTGTTCGACCTCGGCCTGATCGGACTGGCGCAGTTCGCGCCCTTCCTGGTCCTGATCCTCTGGGCCGGCCACGTGGCCGACCGCTACGACCGGCGCAAGATCATCGTGCTGTGCATGCTGACCCAGCTGCTGGTGAGCGCCCTGCTGCTCGCGTTCACCGCCAGCGGCAGCCGCATCGTGTGGCCGGTGTTCGCGGTGCTGGTGCTGTTCGGCAGTGCGCGCGCCTTCATGATGCCGGCCTCGCAGGCGGTGCTGCGCAACCTGGTGCCGGACAAGGATTTCGGCCAGGCCGTGGCGCTCGGCTCCTCGACCTTCCACGTGGCGGTGATCGCCGGCCCGGTGCTGGGCGGCCTGCTGTATGTGTTCGGGCCGACCACCGTGTACATGGTGTCGGCGGCGCTGCTGCTGGTCGCCACCGTGCTGATGGCGTCGACCAAGAGCGCGCCGCAGGTGCGCAGCACGGCGCCGGTCAGCTGGCACACCTTGCTGGAAGGCTTGCGCTTCGTGCGCTCGCGCCCGATCGTGCTGGGGGCGATTTCGCTCGACCTGTTCGCGGTGCTGTTCGGCGGCGCCACCGCCCTCCTGCCCGCCTACGCGCACGACGTGCTGCACGCCGGCCCGACCGCGCTCGGCTGGCTGCGCACGGCGCCGGGTGCCGGCGCTGCGCTGTGCTCGATCCTGCTCGCCTTCGCGCCGATCCGCCGGCATGTGGGCGCCTGGATGTTCGGCGGCGTCGCCCTGTTCGGCCTGGCCACGCTCACCCTCGGCTGGACCAGTCATTTCCTGGTCGCCCTGGTCGCGCTGTTCGTACTCGGCGCCGGCGACATGGTCAGCGTATACGTGCGCCACCTGCTGGTGCAGTACGAAACGCCGGACGAGATCCGCGGCCGAGTCAGCGCCGTGAATGCCGTGTTCATCGGCGCCTCGAACGAGCTGGGCGAATTCGAATCTGGCGTGACCGCCGGCTGGTTCGGCCTGACGCGCGCGATCCTGCTCGGCGGCGCCGCGACCCTGGCCGTCACCGGACTGTGGGCGGTGCTGTTTCCGGTGCTGTCGAAGATGGACCGTTTTCCCCATCACGAGAAGGCGGAACAGGCGGCGAAATCGAATTAGCGTACGGGACGCGGCAAAAATTACAAAAAGTGTAAGATTGGCTCCAAGATCTTTGATAACGGAGCTATCTTTATGCAAATCAATGTTAATACCGACCGTACCATCGATAAACACCAAGGCCTGGACGAGCATGTGCAATCGGTCGTCGAAGGCGCCATCGGCCGTTTCGAGGACCAGGTGCATCGTGTTGAAGTTCACCTGAGCAATGAAAACAGCCAGAAACAGCTCGACGGCGGCAACCGCTGCATGATGGAAGCGCACGTCACGGGCTATGCGCCGGTGGTCGTCAACGAGCATGCGGTGAACCTGCACCAGGCCATCACCCAGGCCGGCAACAAGCTCAAGCGCGCCCTCGACAGCGCCCTGGGCCGCCTGGCCGACAAGGCCCGCCGCGATCCAGTGCCAATCGGCGACGTCGACGGCGACCTGGTCCCTGAACAGGACAAGAACCTGACCAGCGGCATGTAATCGGCAGTTTGGCAGGAATCGAGCGCGGCCCCGGCCGCGCTTTTTTTTATCCCTCCAGCAAACCGCGCAATGCGCGCAGGTAGCGCAACCCGGCCAGCGCCCGGCTGCCGTACCACGACATCATTTCCCCATCGACCAGCAGCACCGGAATGCCGAGCTGTTTTTCGAGCGCATCCGCGTGCGCCTCGGTAAAACGGTAGGGTTCGGTCGACAGCAGCACCGCGTCGAGCCCGGCCACGAGTTCGCTCGACCAGTCGAAGCGCGGATAGCGGCTGGTATCGGGCAAGGCCGGCACTTTCCAGCCGAGTTCGCCCAGCATGCGCGCGATATAGGTATCGTTTGACACGCTCATCCATGGGTCTTGCCAGATGCAATACAGCACGGTGCGCGCGGGGCCGGAAGGCGCGGACCTCAGCACTTCATACTCTGCCTCGAAAGCGGCGCACCAGCGCTCGGCCGCCTCCATGACGCCGAAGATCCCGCCCATCAGCCGTGCCAGCGCCAGGTTGTCGCGCGGCGCCAGCGGGTGGGTGACGACGACGTGCGGCACGAATTCGGCCAGGGCGTCGTAGGTCGGCTTTTCGTTTTCGTCGATGTTGACGATCACGTGGGTCGGCGCCAGCGCGCGGATCTTTTTCAGGTTGACGTCCTTGGTGCCGCCCACTTTCGGGATCGCCGCGACAAGGTCGGCCGGATGGATGCAGAAACCGGTGCGCCCGGCCAGTTGTGGCGCCAGGCCCAGGTCGCACAGCAATTCGGTGATCGAGGGAACCAGCGAGACGATGCGCGCGCCCGGCGCCGACGGGTGGGTGATGCCGAGGGCATCGACCAGGGGATGGGAGAAGTCGTTCATGGCCGCTATTGGAACACCGCTGTTTCTGAAACGCCAGCGGGAACGGGGTGGCGAATGGTTTATCATGCATTTTTACTGAACTGTGTTTAGCACCACGCGGAGGAACGCTTTGAAACTTATCGGACCATTTCGGAATGCAGGCTACAAGGTCGCCGACCTGGAGCTGTTTCGCGGCGCCGACATGCGCGCCGCCGCCGCTGCGCTGGCCGATTGCGACGTGATCGAGCTGGGCGCCGGCGAACCGATCGAGGATGCGGTGCGGGCGCGCCTGTACATCGTGTTGTCCGGCATGCTCGAAGTCGAGCTCGACAGCCACGCCGGCACCGGCGACGGCAACGTCAACCGCATCATGCCGGGCGAAAGCGTGGGCGAGCAATCGGTGCTGGACGACGACGCCAACCTCGACGCGGTACATGCCGTCGAAGACACGCGCCTGCTGGTGATCGAATCGAAACTGGCCTGGGAATTGATCGACCATTCGAACGCGGTGGCGCGCAACCTGCTGCGCTTGATGTCCTTCCGCATCCGCGCGGCGAACGCCCTGCTGCGCCGGCGCCAGAAGCTCGGCGAGTTCTACCGTCAGCTGTCGCTGAACGACACCCTGACCGGCTTGTACAACCGCACCTGGCTGGCCGACATGCTGCCCAAACTGGTCGCGCGCGCCCGTGCCCAGGGCAGCCCGCTGGCGCTGCTGATGGTCGACCTCGACAATTTTAAAAAGTTCAACGACACCCACGGCCACCTGATCGGCGACGCCGCCCTGTGCGCAGCCGCGAACGTCATCCGCGATGGCCTGCGGCCGTCGGATTTTGCGGTGCGCTATGGCGGCGAGGAACTCATGGCCGTGCTGCCGGAAACGAATGGCGAGTTGGCCCATCTGGTGGCCGAGCGCCTGTGCCAGCAGATGCGCGCGGCGGTGCTGTTCCCCGACATGCGCGTGCCGATGCCGCACCTGACCGCCTGCTTCGGCGTGGCCGTGCTCGATCCGGAAGGCGACGAACTCAGCCTGATCGAAGCGGCCGATGCCGCCCTGTACCGGGCCAAGGAAGCCGGCCGCAATTGTGTGAGCGTGTGAGATTGACGTGGTTGAGCCTCGATAAACCTACTGCGCGTCGTACTTTCGGCCTGCGATGCTCGCTGTACAGTCGTACAGCTGCGCTTCTCGGCCGAAATTCCTTCCGCTCGCTACGGTTTATCGAGGCTCCGTCAAGCTACCAAAACGCAAAATAAAACAATCAACATACGATGAGTACACACACTTTCCTCTGGCACGACTACGAAACCTTCGGCGCCCAGCCGCGCCGCGATCGGCCGGCGCAGTTCGCCGCGATCCGTACCGATGCCGACCTCAACGAGATCGGCGAACCGCTGATGCTGTTCTGCCAGCCGGCCAACGACTATTTGCCCGACCCGCAATCCTGCCTGATCACGGGCATCACGCCGCAGCAATGCCTGGAGCAAGGCGTGCCCGAACACGAATTCGCGCGCCAGATCGAAGCCGCCTTTGCCGAACCGAATACGATCGGCGTCGGCTACAACACGATCCGCTTCGACGACGAAGTCACGCGTTTCCTTTTCTGGCGCAACCTGTTCGATCCGTATGCGCGCGAATGGCAGAACAATTGCGGCCGTTGGGATCTGCTCGACGTCGTGCGCATGACCTATGCGCTGCGTCCCGACGGCATCGAATGGCCGACCCATCCGGACGGACGTCCGAGCTTCCGGCTCGAAGACCTGACCCGCGCCAACGGCCTCGCGCACGACGCCGCGCACGATGCGCTGTCGGACGTGCGCGCCACCATCGCCCTGGCGCGCCTGATCCGGAACAAGCAGCCGCGCCTGTTCGATTTTTGCCTCGAACTGCGGCGCAAGGACAAGGTTGCCAGCGAAATGGGCCTGCACCTCGAGCGTGGCATGCGCCAGCCGTTCCTGCACGTGTCCGGCATGTTCCCGGCCGAACAGGGTTGCCTGGGCCTGGTCTGGCCGCTGGGCCAGCATCCGACCAACAAGAATGAAATTTTGGTGTGGGATTGCCGTCATGATCCGTCGGAATTGTTCAGTCTCGACGTCGAGACGATCCGTCAGCGCATGTTCACGCGTAGCGCCGACCTGCCCGAAGGCGTGACCCGGCTGCCGATCAAGAGCGTGCACCTGAACAAGTCGCCGATGCTGGTCGGGAATTTGAAGACGCTCAGCAGCGCACAGGCGGCGCGCTGGGGCATCGACGTCGAACAGGCGCGCGCGCATGCGCAACTGGCGGCGAACGGTCCCGACATGGCGGCGACCTGGGCCCAGGTGTACCAGAAGCCGGGCGCCAGGGAAGAGACCGACGTCGACGAAGACCTGTATGGCGGCTTCGTCTCGAATAATGACCGCCGCAAGCTCGAATCGCTGCGCATGCAGAGCCCGGCCCAACTGGCCACGGCGCGCCCGTCGTTCGAGGACGAACGCCTGGCCGAACTGCTGCGCCGCTACCGCGCGCGCAACTTCCCCGAGACCTTATCGGAAACGGAGCTGCAGGACTGGGAAGAACACCGCGCCGCACGCCTGTTCGACGGCGCCGGCGGCGCCCGCACGGTGGATCAGCTGTTCGGCGAAATCGATGCGCTGTCGGAGACGGCGGACGAGCGCGCCGAGGAGATTCTCGGCGCCTTGTACGAGTATGTGGAGGCGATTGCGCCGAGCAGGTATTGAATTTACTGGCGCTTGTGGGGCTGTTGCCTGCACTGTTATCGGTATGTTTGGTCCGCGTGGACTCAAGAGTCCACCCTACGGTCACTGCGGGCAGCGAGATCATGCGAAACCCAATAAGGTAGCGTGTCCCGTAGGGTGGGCACTTGTGCCCACGCGGATTCAAGACACCACAAACGTCACAGGCAACAGCCCCACTCCATCCGCACACCCGCCTGAGATCAATCGCCCCGATACCGATTGATCTCATCGCGCGTCGCGCGCGCCACCCTTCTCGCCGCCGCCGCGAAATCTTCTCCTTCCGCCGGCGCCGCGTACAGGATCGCACGCGACGAGCTGATCATCATCCCGGCCCCGCCCGCGGTGCGTCCGGCGCGCACGGTTGCTTCCACGTCCCCGCCCTGCGCGCCGATGCCCGGTACCAATAAAGGCATGTCGCCCACGATCGCCCGTACCTGCGCCAGTTCTTCCGGATAGGTCGCGCCCACCACCAGTGCGCACTGGCCGTTGCGGTTCCATTTCTCGGCCACCAGGCGCGCCACGTGCTGGTACAGCGGCTGGCCGCCGACATCCAGGAACTGCAAATCCGAGCCGCCCGCGTTCGAGGTGCGGCACAGCACGATCACGCCGCGGTCGGGCCAGGCGAAATACGGCTCGACCGAATCGGAACCCATGTAGGGGCTGACCGTGACCGCGTCCGCGCCATAGCGCTCGAAGGCTTCGCGCGCGTACTGGTGCGCGGTGGCGCCGATGTCGCCGCGCTTGGCGTCGAGGATCAGCGGAATGTGCGGATAGGTCTCGCGCAGGTAGCGGCAAATTTGCTCGAGCTGGTCTTCGGCGCCGAGCGCGGCGAAATAGGCGATTTGCGGCTTGAAGGCGCAGGCCAGGTCCGCAGTGGCGTCGATGATGGCGGTGCAGAAGCGGACGATGCCGTCCGCTTCGCCCTGCAGGTGCGCAGGGAAACGGCCCAGGTCGGGGTCGAGCCCGACGCACAGCAGCGAATCGTTGCGGGTCCAGGCCGCGGAGAGTTTGTCGATGAAATTCACGTTGGGCCCCTTGATCGGTGTTAGTGCAAACCCACTATTGTACCCGTCACGGGGCACAGGTCCGCGAGCGTGCGACCGGTCTCGGATGACTGCTGTATATTTTTGACTATTCGACAACTCGCACTGGACAGTACATCATGACCTCTCTCTTCTCGCGCTGGACCCGCCTGCTGGCGGCTGCCACCCTGGCAGGCTCGCTGCTCTCGGGCTGCGGCTACAACGATTTCCAGGTCAAGGACGAAGCCACCAAGGCCGCCTGGGGCGAAGTGGTCAACCAGTACCAGCGCCGCGCCGACCTGATTCCGAACCTGGTCAACACGGTCAAGGGCTATGCCTCGCACGAGAAGGAAACGCTCGAAGCCGTCACCCGTGCGCGCGCCGCCGCCACCAGTTTCCAGATCACGCCGGAAGTGCTGAACAATCCGGAAGCCTTCGCCAAATTCCAGCAGGTGCAGGGCGAACTGTCGGGCGCGCTGTCGCGCCTGATGGCCGTCTCCGAAGCCTACCCGCAACTGAAAGCGGACACCAGTTTCCGCGACCTCCAATCGCAACTGGAAGGCACCGAAAACCGCATCACGGTCGCGCGCCAGCGCTACATCGCTTCGGTGCAGGACTATAACGTCACCGTGCGCAAGTTCCCAACCAACCTGACCGCGATGATGTTCGGCTATGAGGCGCGGCCATCGTTCACGGTCGAGAACGAAAAAGCGATCTCGACCGCACCGACGGTCAACTTCGGCAAATAACGATGACGCTGCTGCGTACCCTGTGGCTGCTGGTGTTCGCCTTTGCCCTGGCGGGACCGGCGCAGGCCCAGTTGAAGCCGGTGCCGCCCCTCACCGCCCGCGTTACCGACCAGGCCGGCATGCTGGACGCGAACCAGCGCCAGCGCCTGGAAGCGGTGCTGGCCGAGCATGAAACCAAAAGCGGCAACCAGATCGCCGTGCTGCTGGTGACATCGACCGAGCCGGAACCGATCGAGCAGTACAGCATCCGCGTGGCCGATGCCTGGAAGCTCGGGCGCAAGGGTGTCGACGACGGCGTGCTGCTGATCGTCGCGCGCGACAACCCGAGTTCGCTGCGGCGCTTGCGTATCGAGGCCGGGCGCGGGGTGCAGGGCGTGCTGACCGATGCGCAATCGAAGCGCGTCCTGCAGGACGTCATCGCTCCGCATTTCCGGCAAAACCATTACTACGAGGGCCTGGTCGCAGGCGTGGGCGCGATTGCCACCCTGCTGAACCGGGAACGATTTCCCGAGCCGGCGCAGCAGGTAGCTCCGGCGGGAAACAATGCAGGCGCAGGTGAACAAGGAGGCGGGATCGGTATGTTTGGCATTCTGATGTTGATTTTCGGCTTCATGCTGCTGCGCTCGGTATTCAAGCCGCGCCGCGCACGGCTGGCGCGCGGCGGCTGGGGCAGCGGCGCGACCGGGTTCATCCTGGGCAGCATCCTCAGTAACGCCGGGCGCGGCGGTGGCGGCTTCGGCGGCTTTTCCGGCGGCGGTGGCGGTTTTGGCGGCGGCGGCGGTTTCGGCGGCGGTGGCGGCAGCTTCGACGGCGGCGGCGCCTCGGGAGACTGGTAATGGCAGACCACATGACACACCAATCGTTCGGACAACGCTGCGGCCGCGTCCTGCGTCACTGGCGCAGCAGCAAGGCCGATGCCCAGCGCGCATTCCCCGAAAGCACGCTGGCGGCGGCGGCGCACGCCATCACGGCGGGCGAACAGACCCACCGCGGCGAGGTGCGTTTTATCGTCGAAAAATCCTTGCCGACCGACGAGGTCTGGGATGGCGTCACCAACCGCCAGCGCGCGCTGGCCCTGTTCGCCGACTACGGCGTCTGGGACACCGAAGACAATTGCGGCGTGCTCATCTACGTGAACCTGGCCGAGCACAAGGTCGACATCGTGGCCGACCGCGGCATCGACCGCAAGATCGACGCGGCGACCTGGCAAACCGTCTGCCGCACCATGACCGAAGGCTTCAGGCAGGGCAAGTTCCACGATGCCAGCCTGGCCGCCATCGAGCAGGTCAATGCGCTGCTGCGCGAACACTTCCCGGCGAATGGGGCGCGTCCCAACGAGTTGCCCGACCGTCCGATCATGCTGTAGCTTCCTCGGAACCAGGGCCTGCCGTTACAATCACGGCAACCGAACTCTGTGAAAGCGCTCCATGAAACTCGCCGATAAAATCGCCCTCGTCACCGGCGCCAGCCAGGGCATCGGCCTGGCCTGCGCCCAGCGCCTGGTGCGCGACGGCGCCCGCGTGATGCTGGCCGACGTGCGCCCGGAAGTGGCCGAGGCCGCCGCGGCGCTGGGCGACGCTGCCCGTTACTTCGTGGCCGACGTCAGCCAGAAATCCGACGTCGACGCCCTGTTCGCCGCCACCATCGCCGCCTTCGGACGCGTCGACATCCTCGTCAACAATGCCGGCGTCACCCACGCGGCCGACTTCCTCGACCTGCGCGAGGAAGATTTCGACCGCGTCATGCGCGTCAACCTGAAATCGATGTTCCTGTGCAGCCAGGCGGCCGCGCGCGACATGGTGGCGCGCGCAAGCGGCGGCTGCATCATCAACATGTCGAGCGTGAACGCCGAACTCGTGATCCCGAACCAGGTGCCGTACGTGATTTCGAAAGGCGGCGTCAACCAGCTCACGCGCGTGGCGGCGATCAGCCTCGCTCCGCACGGCATCCGCGTGAATGCCATCGGCCCAGGCACGATCCTGACGGAACTGGCCAAGCAGGCCGTGTTGTCGAGCCCGGAAGCGCGCCACACGATCCTGTCGCGCACGCCCCTGGGGCGTTGTGGCGAGCCGGAAGAAGTGGCCTCGATTGCCTCTTTCCTCGCCAGCGACGACGCCTCCTACATGACCGGCCAGACCCTGTATGCCGACGGCGGGCGCCTGCCGCTGAACTACACGGTGCCGGTTCGCGAATAAATGGAAACAGGAACGGCAGGTGTGCTCAACCATTCACGGTTCGTATGTCTGGTATCTGATTTAACAATTAGACAAATATATCGCGCCGCAACATAATGCACCTGTCTCCACTATTCTCCTCCAAGAAAATAGTTTTAAGCCCGCTCCTGAAGCGGGCATTTTTTTGCCCGAGCGTACAGCAACATATCTCAACGTCGATAGATCGCCACAGAAGCAAATTGTTCGCTGTAGAGGCCGAAAGCTTGCGCTACGTCATACCTGAGTAACAAACCTTGCCTATACTGGGTTCATCTGCAGTACACGCAACCGATATGCCTGACTGCAGACAGGTGTGCAAAGCAAACGCGTTGCACACCCACCGAACAATGTCTCTTGGCCCGATCTTGGGTTGTGCCCACCTCTCTCTCCGGTGGGCATTTTTTTGTTCGGAGCGTGTTAAAGTCACCCAGGTTGCATCAATGTGAAGACCAGCCTTGAAGCCTGGGTTCTTTTTACTATGATGAAGTTCGTGCGCCGCAAGCGGGTCACGCCCACATGATGACTTAAGGCGGCGCTGCCACTTACCAGACATGGGAGCCGTACCGATGAATTTTCACCACCCTGAAAAGCACACCGATCACGCATCCGCCAGCCGACGCCAGCACGAGGGCATCGGTTGCCTGGTTCTCAGTGAACTTAACCCATTGGTGGTAGTCGACCACCTCGAGGGCGAGCACTCCACGCTGACCCTCCTTACCTTCGGCAACGTGCGCGAACTCTGCCCGAAGTGCCAGCAGTGCAGTCTCAAGCTGGTGCTGCGCCAGACCTCCGTGCGCATGGCGCACCTGTTCTGCGCCGAATGCGAAAGCTGTTTCGACGCGCGCTATCCCGACGGCGCCCCGGCCCTGACGATCTGACCGGCTGACCTTCTCATCCGCCGTGCATGTGCACGGCCGCACACCGTGGTATGGTTGCCGTTTTTTCAGCTGGTCAACCATGCCGCATTTCCTGTCTTTCCTCCTGCTCGATCCACGCCTGAACAAGCTGCGTTATGGCGCCGCGCTCATCCTGTTTCTTGCGATTCTGATAGGCGGATCGATTCCCGGCGCGCGCGCCGACATCGGCCATTACGCCTCGGGCGTCGTGCTGCACTCGACGGCGTATGCGGTGCTGGCGCTGCTGTGGTTCACCGCCAGCCGCGGCAGTGCGGCGCGCCGGAGCGTGGCGACCGTGCTGGCCGTTGCCCTCATGGGCGCCATCGACGAATCGGTGCAGAGTTTCTTCCCCTACCGCGGCGCCGCCGTGCGCGACTGGATGGTCGATTGCAGCGCGGCCGTGGTCGTCTGCGCGCTCCTGTGGTTGCTGCTGCCGAAAGCGGCGCTGCAGCCTGGCTGAGTCCGGCGCGCCGCGCAATTTCCTGAAAATACCTCAGCTTGATCTGGCTCATGCCGCACCCGAGTCGGCTGGAACGCCGTGCCCGTTTGCGCCTCTTACCACAGTGGCAGACGTCATCGTCACGCATACCCACTGACAAAATCAACGGAGGATCGATCATGAAACAACAACATCAGAGCGTGGTCCTGGCGGGCTTGCTGGCCATGGCGCTCGGCCTGACGGGCTGCGCGGCCATGCGCGGCGGCAGCAGTGCGAGCGGCGATACGGGCAGCGGCAGTAGCTCGTCCGGCGCCAGCGGCAGCAGTTCGTCCGGCGCCACCAGCGGCAGCGAGGCCGGCGGCATGTCGGGCACCGGCGCCGGCACCGGCGGCATGTCGGGCACCTCGGGCACCTCGGGGTCGTCGGGCAGCTCGGGTACGTCCGGTTCTTCCGGCACTTCGGGCAGTTCCGGCACCTCGGGTTCGTCGGGCACTACGGGTACCTCGGGCTACGACCAGTCCAGCAGCTCGGGCAGCTCCGGCAGCTCCGGCACGGCCAGTGCCACCGAAGGCGGCGCGGCCAGCACCTCCGATACCGCCAGCGGCAGCGCACAAGGCGCCTCCGCCAGCGGCGCCGCCACCGCTTCCAGCGCCAGCCCGAACAGCACCGTCGTCTCGATCGAACTGGTGCCGCGTGCCAGCAGCGGCATCGGCGGGGCCGGCACGGTGGCCGGGGCGGCTGTCGGCAGCAGCAGCACCGGCGCCACCGGCAGCTCCATGACCTCGGACCGTGTCTACCGCATTACCCTGCGCATGGACGACGGCAGCACCCAGGTCGTCACGCAGGAAACCACGCCCGACTTTCGCAGTGGCGACCGCGTCAACCTGAGCAGCGGCGCCATCGTGCGCTGAGGCCAGGCTGCGCGGCCGGCCCCGTTCGCAGTCGGGACGGGGCATACCGACAGGCGCATCTCGTTGTCGATCGACATGGCACGCGGCGTGAACGTAGCGTGAACGTAGCGTCACAGCGGCTTCGACGCAGCTTCAGTACACCCGCTCGACCAGGTAGCCACGTTGCGCCAGCAACTGCGGCAGACCGTTGTCGCCCAGCAGGTGCAGCAAGCCGACGCCGACGAACAGTACACCGCCCTCGCCCATCAACTGGTCGATCTGCGCCGCCATGTCCGGGTTGCGCCGGCCGAGCAGCTTGCGGCGGGTGAACTCGGCCGTTTCCGAGGGGCCGGCGGTGGCATCGCGCAGCACGGCGTCGAGCGCGGCGCTGTCGCCCGAGCGCCAGGCTTCGATGGCCCGCCGCGCCTGCCTGGTCAGGCTGCCGTCGCGCAGGCCGGCCAGGGTTTCGCGCAGGTAGCGTTCGGATTCGACCGGGCTCATGCTGTCGAACAAGGCCAGCTGGAAGTCGGCGCTTTCCAGCTGCGCCACGCGCGCGCCGCGCCGGCGCGCCTGGGTCAGCAGCGCGTGTTCGACGCCCTCGCTGCGGTGGTAGCCCTGCCGTTCCAGGGTCATGCTCAGGAGCAGGTTGGCAACCAGCCAGGGTTTCAGATGCGCCATGCTGGCCAGGCTCAGGCCCTCGCCGTGCAAGGCGCTGCGCAGGCGCGCCAGGGTATCGTTCGATACGTGGCGGGTAATGTCGTCGCCCGCCGGGTAGCGCCCATGCTTGTCGAACGCGCGGGCGAATTCGCCGGGCGCCAGGGTATCGAGCTCGACCACGACGTGGTCGGCCCTGCCGAGTGCGCGCTCGGCATCGGGCGCCATCGGATAAAAGGAGCGTTCGCCCACGTGGACGGTGCCGAACAGGTAGGCGACGCGGCCGCCGCCGCTGATCCGGTAGAGACCGCCGTGGTGGCGCGCAGCCACCGGCGCCGGCCCCGGCGGGTGGTGCGTGGCCGCGTATTCAGCCGATGCCAGCGGTCCGGCCGCAACCGTGCCCGTCAACGCCAGCGCGCACGCGGCGAACGTGGCAGCCCAGGCAGACCTGGCAGACCAGTAAGCGGACCCGCACTTGCACATGGCCTCACGCATTCATTTACTGCGCCACTCTACTGCGGCATGACGGCACACTGGCGCCGTCATGCCATCCATCACTTCACTGCTCAGGTCGGATCGAGATCGACTCCGCCGCCCGCCTTGACGCGACTCACCTGCGCATTGCGCGTCGCCGCCGAGATCACCTCGAACGGCAGCTTGGGCGTGCGGTCCGCATTCAGCAAACCGTTCGCTTCCTGGAAAGTGTCGGCAAACTGCGTGTAGCAGAAGCCGCTGAACATGAAGGTTTCGTTCACCGCCTTCAGCAAGCCACGGTAGAGTTCATGGAAACCCTCGGCCGTGGTCGAGCGCGAATAGCCCCAGGTGCCCTCTTCCGGCGTGCCCTTGGTATCGTAGGCAATCCCGCCGAATTCGGTCAGCACGATCGGCTGGCCGCGGTGCGGGAAGCCGTCCAGGGTCAGGATGCGTCCGCCCGGACGCCGCTGGTCGAACAGCGTGCGCACCGGATCGGTGACGGCGTAGCGCGCGCCCAGCTTTTCCGGATCGCAGTCGTAGTCGTGGATGCCGAGGATGTCGGTGGCCGACGCCTCCCAGCCGTCGTTGCCGATCACCGGCCGCGTCGCGTCGAGCGTGCGCGTCAGGTGGTACAGCGCCTCGACGGCATTCCGATGGGCCTGGGTCAGCGTCAGGTTCGGCACGCCCCAGGATTCGTTGAAGGCAACCCAGACGATGATGCACGGGTGGCTGTAATCGCGTTCGATCGCTTCGGTCCATTCGCGCACCATGCGCGTGATCGCCTTGGCGCTGAAGCGGTAAGCCGAGGGCATTTCTTCCCACACCAGCAGGCCCAGTTTGTCGGCCCAGTACAGGTAGCGCGGGTCCTCGATCTTCTGGTGCTTGCGTACGCCATTGAAACCCATCAGCTTGGCCAGTTCGACGTCGCGTTTGAGGTGTTCGTCGGACGGACCGGTGAGGAAGGATTCCGGCCAGTAGCCCTGGTCGAGCACCAGGCGCAGCTGGTATGGCCTTCCATTCAACATCAGGCGGTCGCGGTTGATCGCGAACGAGCGCAGCGCCGTATACGAGCGGATGCGGTCGACTACACGGTCGCCACAGCGCAGCGTCACTTCGGCGTCGAGCAGCGTCGGCCGTTCCGGACTCCACAGCAATTCGTTGCGCGAATCGTCGATGCCCGGGTCGGACAGGGCGATCTTGCGGTTCGCTTCGCCGCCCAGCAGCTTGTAATGGTCGTCCGCCAGCAGGTGCTCGCCGTGCCAGATCTTGACTTCGATGAACATGTCGTCGCGGATCTCGCCGCCGGCGAAGACTTCGCAGCCGATCTCGAAGGTCTCGAAAATCGGCGTCCATTTCAGCTTCTGGATAAAGGTTTTTTCGACCTGCTCGACCCAGACGGTCTGCCAGATGCCGGTCGTGCGCGGATACCAGATCGAGTGCGGTTCCAGCAGCCAGTCCTGCTTGCCGCGCGGTTTCGCCAGGTCGGCCGGGTCGTCTTCGACGAACACGGTGACGGTCTGCTGGCCATCGGCCTTCATGGCCGCGGTGATGTCGGCCGCGAACGGCGTGTGGCCGCCCTCGTGCTCGGCCACCAGCTGGCCGTTGACCCAGACCCGCGCCAGGTAGTCGACCGCGCCGAAGTGCAGGATGGTACGGCCCTCGGTCGGCATCACGGTGAACTCGCGTTCGTACCAGCAGAAGCGGTGGAAACCGGTGTCGCCGATACCGGACATTTTCGTTTCGGGTGCGAACGGCACCTCGATTTCATGGGTCCATTCCGTGATCTCGCCCGGCCGCTTGAAGCGCATCTCGTCGTCGAAACGGAAGCGCCACTTGCCGTTCAGGCTGAGCCAGTCGTCGCGTACCAGTTGCGGGCGTGGATATTCAAATTGACTCATTGTTTTCCTTTCGTTCAGTCGGGACCGGGATCAGAATGCGGCCCTCCCGCCCATTTTTGTTGTATTCGTTGAGTGCGGCCGCGGCCGCCTGTTGTGCAAGACCGGTGCGGCACAGCGCCACGCAGGCGCCGCCGAAGCCGGCGCCGGTCAGGCGCGCCCCGACCACGCCGTCCTGCGCGCGCAACAAAGCGCACAGTTCGTCGAGCTCGGGGATCGAGACTTCGTAATCGTCGCGCAAACTGAAGTGCGACGCGTTCATCAGTTCGCCGAAGCGTTCGGCCGAGACGCCGGCGGCCGCTTCCAGCACCCGCAAGTTTTCCTGCACCACGTGGCGCGCGCGCCGCCGCAGCGGTTCGGGCAGCGCTTCCACGCTGTCCGGGTCGGTCACGTCGCGCAGCGCTTTCACGCCGAGCTTGCGCGACGCTTCCTCGCACTCGGCGCGCCGTTCGTTGTACTTGCTGCCGGCCAGCTTGCGCGCGATGCCCGAGTCGATCACGATGATCTCGACGCCCTCGGGCAGCGGCGCCAGCCGGTGTTCGAGCGTGCGCGCATCGATGAACAGCATGTGCGATTCGTCGGCCAGGCTCGACGCCATCTGGTCCATGATGCCGCAATTGACGCGCGCGTACTCGATCTCGGCGCGCTGGGCGATGCGCGCCAGCTTGACGTCGTCGAGTTCGAATCCGAGCAGTTCGCGCAGCGCGCGCAGCGTCGCCACTTCGAGCGCGGCGCTCGAGGACAGGCCGGAACCGACCGGCACGTCGGTCGCCACCCATATCCGCAGCGGCGGCACTGTCACGCCTTCGGCTTCGACCAGGCGGATGCAGCCTTCGATATAGCTGCCGAAGCCGGCCGGCGCGCTGGCCTCCGGCGCGAAGGTGACGTTGGCGTCGAGCGTGCTCGAATAGAACACGAAATGGCCGTCGCCGCTGGGGCTGAGCGCCACCGTCGTGCGCTGGGGCGTGGCCACCGGCAGCATGTAGCCGTCGTTGTAGTCGGTATGCTCGCCCAGCAGGTTCACGCGTCCGGGTGCGGATGCGTTGACCGCGGGCGGGCCGCCGAAGAAGGAATCGGTCGTCACCATCAGTTTGTCTCCAGCCAGAGGGGCCGCTGGCGGCCATGCACGGTCACGGCGGGCCATTGCGGATCCAGGGTCAGGTTGTCCAGTCCCTGCGGGCCGAGGAGGAAGGTATCCTCGATTTTCAGGCCCGCAAAGCTGGGGTTGAATGCAAAGGCCATGCCTTCTTCCAGCGGCGTCGCGGTGCTGGCGGTGGCGACGATCTCGCGCGCCAGGTAGCCGGTGATGCCGCCCTGGTGGTGCTCGTCGATCGCGCCCTGGCGGTCGGCATGGTGGTAGGCCGCGGCAAAGGCGTGGTACACGGCCGACAGCGATTTGCCCGGCACGACGGTGGACAGGCCGGTCGCCTCCACCTCCATCAGCGCGCTTTGTTCCTGTGCCGTGGGCCCTGCGCCGCCGAAGGCCACGCAGCGCGTCAGGTTCGCATACAGGCCATGCCGGCGCGCGCAGAACACCAGCATCGCGCGCTTGCCGAGCGGCGCGTGCGACGGCGTCGGATGGCGGTAGGCGGGCAGGCGCCGCTCGCCGGCGGCCAGCACCAGCGCCGGATGGATGCCGCGCTTCCACAGCGCCGCGGCGCCGGCGCCGGCCAGTTCGTACTCGGTCCATTCGGGCCGCGCGGCGCGCATGACCTCGGTCATCGCCTCGGCGGCCTCGCGTCCCAGCAGGCGGTAGCGCGCCTGTTCGGAAGGCGTCAGCACCAGGCGGCGCTGGCGCAAGGCGTTCGGCAGCGGCTGCTCCAGGCCGTGCGGCCGGTCCGACAGCACGGGGGCTTCGCCGGCCACGCCCAGCACATAGCGCTCGCGCAGTTCGACCTGCGCCCAGGGCGTAACGTGAAAAGTGAATCCCGCCGGGACTTCTTCGTCGCGCAGGCGCGCCGCCTCGATCTCGTCGGTCAGGATCACGGCCTCGTCGCGCGTGACCAGCACTTCGGCCACGCCGAGTTCCGCCGTGTGCAGCACCGCGCTCGAGCCGCCGGCCGTGACCCAGGCGAACCAGTCGATGCCGCGCAGGCAGATCGCGCCGGCGCCGGTGGTGTCGAGGCAGCCGCGCAGCAGCGCCAGCTTGGCCGCCACTTCGGCGGCGCGTTCCATGGCGCTCATGCGGCCTCCTCCAGCGATACGCTTACTGCCTGCAGCTCGGCCGCCTTCTCCTCGGGCAGCACGTCCATCGCGAACATGCCGGCGCCGATCTCGGTGCCGGCCAGGTATTTCAGGCGGTCGCGCGAACGGTAAGGCGGGTAGAACTGGGCGTGCAGCTGGGTTTCCGGATGCGCCATGCCGTCCGTCGGCGCCTGGTACCAGGCCATCAGGTAAGGGAAAGGCCGGTTCCACATCGTCTCGTACTTGAGCAGCACGGTTTTCAGGCAGCGCGCCAGGCCGGCGCGCTGCGCTTCGGTCAGCGCGGCGAAGTCCTGGCACGGCGCGGTCGGCATCACCCAGACTTCATACGGATAGCGCGCGCAGGCCGGCACGAAGGCGATCGCGTGTTCGTCCTGGAACAGCACGCGCCGTCCGTCCGCCGCTTCGGTCTGCGCCATGTCGCACAGCAGGCTGGCGCCGTGCTGCAGGTAATAGTCGCGCTCTTCGGCCAGCATGCGCGCCGGCACCTGCGGCACGAAGGGATAGGCATAGATCTGGCCGTGCGGATGGTGCAGCGTCACGCCGACTTCGGCGCCGCGGTTTTCGAATGGCAGCACATATTCGATATGGCCTTGCTCTCCGATGCGGCGCGTGCGCTCGCCCCATACCTGCAACAGCAGTTCGATGCGCGACAGCGGCAGGTGCACCAGCGCCGTGGTCGGGTCCTGGGTGAACACCACCACTTCGCAATGGCCGTTGGCGGGCGCGGTCGGCACCGTCAGGTGCGGCGGATCGTGCGCGTCCAGCGCCAGCGACGGAAAGCGGTTGTCGAACACGGCGATCTCGTAATCGCCCTGCGGCAGTTCGGTCGGGTTGGCGGGGTCCGTCGTTACCGCCAGCGGGTTGTATTCGGGCGGCGGCAGGAAGGTGCGGTTCTGGCGAAAGCCGGCATAGGTCACCCATTCGCCGCGCAGCGGATGCCAGCGCAGGTGCGGATTGGCATGCATCGGCTCCGGGAACGGACTCGGCGCAACGATGCCGTCGGCGATCGGCCGGCTGCTGTAAAGCGTCAAGTGTCGTCCGTCGGGCTTCGTCAGTTCTTTACTGTGCATGGCATCGCTTTATCTCTGCAAACACTGGCTGTTCAACAAACTCGGGCAACAGGACTCCCTGCAAGAAAATCCTGCAGTCACCGCGAATGAACGATCCTAACATGGCGTTTACGCCACAGTTTCAGCCTAGAACGTATGTTTTTTCCAACAGTTAATGACTCAGCGGAGCGGCTACAGTGCAGGTAGTGCGGGACATCGCCACTCTCCTATGAAAACGCGCGTCGCGGTGCAGCATCCTCATGCATGCCAGATGGCGTTGTAGGTATGCACCTACATAACGATTGGACGTATTTACCGTTTTTGGCAAGATAAATTCCGACAAACTCAACCGGAAGCGCACACAGGAAAACGGCCCTGTACGGGCCGTTGTGCTAACGATCGAAATACGGGATGCTGCGCTATTTCGCCAGTTCGGCCAGTACCGCCGTATACATTTGCAAATTCAGCAGCAGCTGCTTCAGGGTGATGAACTCGTGTTCGGAGTGGCCCGTGTAGACCTGGCCCGGCATGCCCGGTCCGAAGCTGACCGCGTTCGGGAACAGGCGCGAGTTGGTGCCGCCGCCGATCGCCACCGGCTTCGGATCCTTCATGCCCGTGAAGTAGGAAAACACGTTCATCAGGACCGGCAGTTGCGGCGCGTCGGTGCGCAGCCAGGGCTCGCCGGTGCGCACGGTGACGTTCGCCAGCGCGAGGTTGCGCCCCTGCCAGGCGGCCAGCGCGGCATTCACTTCGCTCGTGAGCTGCTCGACGCTCTTGCCGCGCGGACGGCGCAGATTGAGCGAGACCTCGATGCCCTCTTCCTTCTGGCGGATCACGGTCGGCGCAACCGTCATCGGTCCCATGAAGCTGTCGCGGTAGGCGATGCTGCCGAACTTCTCGCCGTACAGGCCGGTGCCGACCATCTGGTTCAGGTAATTCACGGCGGCGCCCGCGGTCGTGTTCGGCCACGGCTGCACGGCCAGCGCATCGGCCAGCATCGCCACCGCGTTCACGCCATCCTCGGGTTTCGAAGAGTGCGCCGACACGCCGCGTGCGCGCACTTCGATGTCGGCGCCCTTGCGCGCGAACGTGTAGTGCATGCCTTCCTGCTGGGCGCCGCGCGCCCGCACCTGCGCCTCGATGGCCGCGCTCGCGTTGGCGACCGTGGCGCTGGCGTCTTCCGGGATCTGGCTGCCGAAGAAGCCGCCGGCAAAGGCGGCGACGTGCGGCGTGCCTGCATCGGGCACGACGGCATTCGCCTTCGGGAAGGTGACGGCGATCGTGCCCGAGGCCTTTTCTGCCACCACCGCCGGATATTCGGCATCGAGCGTGATGTTCATCTGCGGCGGCTCGTGGGTTTTGAGGAAATCCACCAGCGGCTGCCAGTTCGATTCCTCGCCCATGTACACGTACAGCTCGATGCGCTTCGAGAGCGGCAGCTGCTGGTCCTTCAAGGCCTTCATCGCATACAGGGCGGTGGCGATCGGACCCTTGTCGTCCTCGGCGCCGCGCGCCAGCAGCTTGCCCGGCTCGCTGGTCTGGTCGAGCACGAACGGCGACTTTTTCCATTTGCCCGGGTCGACCGGCTGCACGTCGCCGTGGGTGACGATGCCGACGCGCTCGTCGCTTTTCCCCATGCCGATGACGACCACCCAGCCGTGGTCGGCGAAATCGAAACCGAGACGGGCTGTCTCGGTTTTCAGGTAGTTTTTAAAGGCGATATGCTGCGGGTCCTGGTCCGACGGGATCTTCGGGTCGGCCACGGTGTTGAAGCTGACCAGGCCGGCGAGTGTCTTGACGACGTCGGTGCGGTAAGTGGTTACCGCATACTTGGCGGCCTTGACGGCGGCTTCGCTCGGTACGGCATTGCCGGGCTGGGCGGCGCCGGCGGGCGCGTGCAGCGCGCATGCCAGCAGCATGCTGGCGAGGATGGTGCGTTTCATGGTCTCGACGGTCTCCATTGCATAGGCGCAACGAGTCTAGCACAGCATCCGCGGCGCACGGCGATCAGACATTTACGGTATCTTGGCAAGAAAGACAAACCAGCGAGGACCAGCATGACCAACAAACTCGTACGCCGTATCCACCCGGCGCTACGCGACGATATCGGCGACCTGGTGACCCAGCGTCCCGTCCCCAGCCGCCACCTGGACCAGGTCGATCCTTTCCTGTTCCTGAACCACCATGGCCCGCAAACCTACCCGCCGCACAACCACGGCCTGCCCTTCGGCCCGCATCCGCACCGCGGCTTCGAGACCGTCACCTTCATCCTCGACGGCATGCTGACGCACAAGGACAGCGCCGGCCACGAGAGCATCATCCGCGCCGGCGGCGTGCAGTGGATGACGGCCGGCAGCGGCCTGATTCACGCCGAAATCTCGCCGCGCGAATTCCTGCAGACGGGCGGTCCGCTGGAGATCCTGCAGCTGTGGATCAACCTGCCGCCGCACCTGAAGATGACGCAGCCGGCCTACACCGGTTTGCAGAAGGAAGACATTCCCGCCTTGAGCCTCGACGAGGGCCGGGTGACGATGCACCTGAGTGCCGGCGAGTGGCAAGGCACGCGCGGCCCGGTCGAGTCGCTCACCGGCGTCTTCATGAGCACGATCGAACTGCGTGCCGGCGGACGCCTGCACGTGGGCGACCTGGCGCGCCGTAACGTCTTCCTGTACGTGGTGCGCGGTACGCTGGAGGTCGGCGTGTACGAAGACCGCATCAGCGCTTTTCATCTCGTGGAGCTCGCCGGCGATGGCGACGAACTGGAGATGTCGGCACCCGAAGGCGCGCTGGTGCTGTTCGGCCACGCCGATCCGATCGGCGCACCGGTGGTCTCGCACGGCCCCTTCGTGATGAATTCGCGCGCCGAGATCGAGCAGGCGATCCGCGACTACCAGGCGGGCAAGTTCGGGCCACCGATGTAAGGCTGGGATCGCCCGGCGGCGCGGTGCGCCGCTTTCGCGGCGGCTGGATTAGAGTGAACGGATCCCCCACTTCGCGAGATCCGAGCATGCACGCTGCCCCCGTTCCACTCATTGCCACCACGCGCGGCTATCCTGCCACCGGCTACACGGTCGAAAACGTCCACGCCGGTTCGATCGCCGTCGTCGATACCGACGGCCGCCTGCTGGCCTGGGCCGGCGATCCGCACTACCAGACGTTTACGCGCTCGGCCCTGAAGCCATTCCAGGCCCTGCCCTTCCTGCTCTCGGACGGCCCGGCGAAATTCGGTCTGGCGCAGGACGAACTAGCGCTGCTGTGCGCCAGCCATTCGGGCGAGGAGCAGCACCTGGCGGGCGTGCGCTCGATCCTCGATAAAATCGACCTCGACGCCGGCCGGCTCGAATGCGGCTGCGGCGTGCCGCTCTACTACGAATACAACAACCTGCCGGTGCCGCAGGACCGCACCTGGACGCCGCTGCATCACAACTGTTCCGGCAAACACAGCGGCTTCCTGGCCTGGTGCCGCCAGCATGGCGCACCGACCGCCGGCTACGTCGACCCCGGCCACCCGCTGCAGCGCGCAATCCGTGCCACCCTGGCCGATGCCGTCGACCTGCCTGAGTCCGCCATGCCGACCGGGATCGACGGCTGCTCGGCCCCGAACTATGCGCTGCCGCTGGACCGGCTCGCGCACCTGTTCGCGCGCCTCGCGCAAGGACAGCAGGACGCGCGCCTCGGCAGCGCCTTCGGCCCGCTGTTCGACGCCATGACCGGGCACCCGGACATGGTTTCCGGCACCGAGCGCAGCGACCTGGTCCTGATGACGGCGGGCGGCGGCGACTGGGTCGCCAAGGTCGGCGCCGACGCCGTGCAGACGATCGGCATCCGCTCGCGCGGGATCGGCATCGCCATCAAGATCGCCGACGGCAACAGCCGCGGCCTGCACACCGTCACCTACAACGTGCTCGACCAACTAGGGCTGCTCGACGACGGCAAGCGCGCCGTGCTGGAACGCTACCGCCAGCCGCAGATCCGCAATGCGCGCGGCACGCTGGCGGGCGACATCCGGCCGCTGTTCACGCTCGAACGGGCATGAGGATTGCCATGACCGACACCCGTTCTGGCCTCGCCTCGATGCTGCGCCTGCTGGCGCTGCTGCCTTTTCTTTTGCTCGGCGCTTGCGCCACCACGCTCGATGCCAACGAGGCGGCGGCGGTGGCCGGCAAAACCTATGTCGTGACCGGCGCCTCGAGCGGTTTCGGGCGCGGCGTCGCCCTGAAACTCGGGACGATGCGCGCCAACGTGGTGCTGGCCGCGCGCCGCACCGCCGTCCTCGACGAGGTCGCGGCGCAAGTGCAGGCGGCGGGCGGCCAGGCGCTGGTCGTCACCACCGACGTCGCCGATGCGGCCGCCGTCGAAGCCCTGGGCGCGGCGGCCGTGGCGCGTTTCGGGCGCATCGACGTCTGGATCAACAATGCCGGCGTCGGCGCCATCGGCGAGTTCGACAAGATCCCGCTGGCCGACCATGCGCGCGTGGTCGACGTCAACCTGAAAGGCGTCATCTACGGCAGCCACGTCGCACTGCGCCAGTTCCGTCAGCAAGGCGCCGGCACCCTGGTCAACATCGGCTCGGTGGAAAGCGAGATCCCGCTGGCCTACCACGCCTCGTATGCCGCCACCAAGGCCGCCATCCTCGGCCTCGGGCGCGCGCTGCGCGAGGAACTGCGCCTCGGCGGCCAGCGCCATATCGCGGTCAGCACCGTGCTGCCCTGGGCCGCCGACACGCCCTTCTTCAACCAGGCCGCCAACTACACCGGCCACGCGCCGCGCATGGCGCTGATGGACGACCCGGCCAAGGTGGTCGACGTCATCGTGCGCGCCTCGGTGTATCCGCGCGAGGAAGTGCCGGCCGGCTGGAAGGCGCGCGGCGCCTACTGGTCGCACCGCATCGCACCCGACCTCGTCGAGCGCGTGTCGGCCAACATCGCGCATGCCGAGCAGTTCGAGAAAGCGGGGCCGGCACCGAACGGCAGCAACGCCGTGCACCAGCCGCGGGTCGGGCCCGGCACCACCGGCGTCGACGGCGGCGTACGTGCGCGCATGGAGCGCGAGGATGCGGCGCGCAAGGGCAGCAAGGATTAATCGAGACCGCCGTGCACCGTATGGGGTCATCAAGGCCAATGGCCTTCACCGGGCCCTCGAGCCCACGCGGTCGTGCTCATGCGCACCGCACATCGTCCGCAGTTCGCGGACGTCGCGTGTCGATATGAATGGACGCGGCATTCAACCGCCGTACCGCGTGGGCACGAGTGCCTCTCGTGGCCCGGCCCACCCTACGAAACCAGCCGCCTCAGCATCGCTGCCAGCGGCTCGAGCACCTCGCCATCCTGCCAGTAACTGTTGTGCGACAGCGGATTCCAGCTTTTCATCAACCAATTTACCGCGCCCTGCCCCGCATTGATGGTGCGGTCCTCGACCAGGGCGCGGTAGCCGGCGGAGAGCGGCTGCAGCGGCCAGCCGAGCACGTCGTCCGGGTCGTACAGGTTCAGCCAGTGGAACAGCGCGGTCGGCGGTGCGATCGGCTTGATGTGCATTTCCTTGTGCGCGGCGACGAAGATCGGGATGTTGCAGCCGGTCGTGACCAGCCCGGCGCAGGTACCGGCGGACAGGAAATGCTTCTCGCGGTCGGTCAGCAGGCGTCCCAGCGCCGGGCGCGACCAGGCATCGATGTCGCGCCAGATGCCGGCGGTGGCGCGGCCGCCGCCGAGCGCCTTTTGCGCGTCGTAGATGTAGCTTGAAAGCACCTGGCAGCCGAGCGAATGCGCCAGGAACACCACCGGCAGGTCGGGATTGGCGGGGTTGGACACATGCGCCGCCAGCAGCGCGCGCGCAATCTGGCCCTGCGCCAGTTCGTACACCGAGCCCGGATCTTCCTTGCGGTTTTCCAGGCCGGCGGCGTCGGCAAAGCCGAACAGCATGAACTTGCGGAGGCTGTCGTAGTGGACCTTGCTGGCGCTGTCGACGCGCTCCCAGACCAGCTGCTCGTTCTTTTGCAGGATGTCCTGGTAATACACCGCGTGAAAGGTGGCGCGCTCGCGCAATGCGGGCCCGAGGCGGGTGCGCATCTCGCCGAACACGCCGGCCGCGTAGTCGCGCGGCGTCTCGCCCATTCCGTGAACCGTGATCAATGCGACCTGGGGCATGCTGGCCTCCTCCTGTGTCAGAAACGGCCTCATCAGTGAAGCGGATTCCTAACTCCAGCTTATCACCAGCGGCCCCAGCACGCAGGCAAGCAACAAACAGTTCACATTTATGCTTTACCGAATTTGTTATGGGAACTATAATTTTCTTTAATATAACTGTATTTGTTCAATTGTATGTACACTCGCCCGTACCGATCGACTGGAACGCATACATGATCCCGGTCCTTTTATGATCCCGGTCCTTTTCCCCGCCTACGCCGAAGCGATCCGCGCGCTCGATCTCGGGGCGATCGGTTCCGCCGCCGACCTGTCCGAAGAATTCCTGCTGGCGCGCGAAGGGCGGCTCAGCGTGCACTACATCCCGTTCGAACATGTGAACACGCAGGCGCGCGTCGTCGTGGTCGGCATCGCGCCCGGTTTCGCGCAGTGGAAGAATGCGATGGCCGAGGCCCAGCGCCAGATGGCGGCCGGCGCGCCACAGGCCGAGGTGCTGCGCGCGGCACGCCTGGCGGGCGCCTTCAGCGGCGCGATCCGGCCGAATTTCGTGGCCCTGCTCGACGCCATCGGCGTGCAGCGCTGGCTCGGCATCGCCAGCTGCGCTTCGCTGTTCCACGCCGACGCGCAGCTGGTGCAGATCAGCGCCATCCTGCGCCATCCGGTGTTCGTCGACGGCAGGAACTACAGCGGCACGCCGGGCATGGCGAAACTGCCCTTCCTGCGCGACCAGGTGCTGCGCTACTTTGCGCATGAGGCGGCCAGGATGCCCGATGCGCTGTACATCCCGATGGGCGGCAGCGTCGCCGAAGGACTCGACTGGCTGGCGCGCGAAGGCGTGATCCGGCGCGACCGCATCCTGCACGGCCTGCCCCACCCGTCCGGCGCGAATGCCGAACGCGTCGCCTACTTCCTGGGCCGCAAGGAGCGCGCCACGCTGTCCTCGCGCACGAATGCGCGCCAGATCGACGCCGCCCGGGCGACTTTATTGGCGCAGATGGCGGCGCTGACCGAAGACTAAGTGCCGCTCGCCGCGGCCTGCAGGATGCGCACCAGCGCCGCGATATCGACCGGCTTGACCAGGTGGTGCGCGAAGCCGGCTTCGCGCGCACGCGCGCGGTCGCGCTCCTGGCCGTAGCCGGTGGCGGCCACCAGCACCGCGTCGCGCGTTTCCAGCTGGGCGCGCAGCAGCGTGGCCAGCTGGTAGCCATCCATGTCCGGCAGGCCGATGTCGATCACCATCGCATCGGGCGCTTCGCGCAGGGCGCGGCGCAGCGCGCCGCGCCCCGAATATTCGACCATCACCGTGTGCCCCTGCGCCCGCAGCAGCATGGCCAGGCTGTCGGCCGCGTCGGCGTTGTCGTCGACCACGAGCACGCGCAGCGGGCGGAAGGCCTCGAGGTCGGGAGCACCCGCATGGGCCGGCGCGGCGTTCGCGGCCGGCGCGCACGGCAGCTCGATCGTGAACACGCTGCCCAGCCCGACCCCGGCGCTGGCGGCGCCCACTTCCCCGCCGTGCAGTTCGACCAGCTTTTTCACCAGCGTCAGGCCCAACCCGAGCCCGCCCTGCGAGCGCGCCAGCGTGCGCGCGCCCTGGGTGAACAGCTCGAACACGCTGGGCAGCAGGTCGGGCGGCATGCCCGAGCCGTTGTCGCGCACCTGCAGGCGCGCGCGGCCCGCGTGCAGCGCCAGCGAAACGCGGATGGTGCCGGCCGGCGGCGTGTACTTCGCCGCATTGTTGAGGATATTCGCTACCGCCTGGATCAGGCGCGTAGCGTCGCCGCGTACCTGCAGCGGACACTGCGGCAGGTCGAGCTCGACCCGGTGCGCTTTCTCCTCGATCAGCGGCTGGGTCTGGTCGAGGGCGCTGCGCACGACTTCGCACAGGTCGATCTCGTCCACCTGCAGCGTCACCAGCCCGCGCGTCACGCGCGACACGTCGAGCAGATCGTCGATCAGGCGGCTCATGTGCCTGACCTGGCGCCCGATGATGGCGCTGGCCTGGCGCACGCGCGGCTCGTCGCGGAACTGGATGCCAAGGAGCGCCGCCGAACTGCTGATCGGCGCCAGCGGATTGCGCAGCTCGTGCGCCAGCATCGCCAGGAACTCGTCCTTCATGCGCGACAGGCGCTCGGCCTCGACCCGCGCCGCGCGCTCGCTCTGCAGCAGCGCGTCGCGCTCGAGCGCCGACGTGCGCGCCGCCTCGTACAGGCGCGCGTTGTCCATGGCGACCGCGGCCTGCGCGGCCACGCCGGCGATGATGCGCTCGGTGCGTTCGCTGAACACGCCCGCCTCGGGATGGCCGAAGAACAGCCCGCCGAGCACGGCGCCCGAGCGCGCGGCCACCGGCACGGCCAGGTAGCTGCGCACTGGCCAGTGCTCGGGCGGCGCTGCCAGGCCATCGTGCGGGCCATAGCGCGGATCGCGCGTGATGTCGTCGCTGCGCACGATGCCTTCGTTGTGGAAGGTCGGGTGGAAGAAGGCCGCCGGATAAGCGCGGCCGAACTGCTCGAAGGCCTCGCGCGGCGCACCCGACACCGTGTAGCGCAGCAGGCGCTCGCCGTGCTCGTCCTGGGCGTTGTAGACAAAGGCGCCGAAGCGCGCGCCGCTCAATTGGGTGCCGGCGTCGGTGATGGCCTGCAGCAGCATGTCGCCGTCGAGCGTCGAGGCCAGCGCCTGGCCGGTGCGGTTGAGCACTTCGAGGATGCGCGTTTCGTCGCGCAGCGTTTCCTCGACGCGGGCGCGACGCACCGCTTCGCGCGTCTGGCGCGCCACGTCCTCGGCCAGCGCCACTTCGCGCGCGCTCCAGTCGCGCGGCGCCGCTTCGTGCAGGTAGAAAATGGCGGCCAGGCGCCCGGCCTCGATGATCGGCACCACGATCATCGCCCGCGCGCCGATGCTGGCATAGCCTGCCGCATACGGCGCGGCCAGCGCATCGGCGCCGACCTCGTCGATCCGCAGCGTCTGGCCGAGGCGCAGGCGCGCGATCAGCGCCGGTCCGAAGCTGTCGAGCGCGCGCGTCTCCCCGGCCAGGCTGGCGACCTTGCCGTCGGTCCAGTCGCGCTCGACGGTGACGGCGAGGCCGGCGGGGTCGATCTCGCCATAGCCGGCCCGTCCTGCCGCGAGGTGGCGCCCGAGCAGCGCGCTGGCCGCTTCCATGACCTCGACCGGGTCGAGCAGTTCGCGCAGGGTTGCGCCGAGCTCCAACTGGAAACGGTGCTGCTGTTCGGCCAGCACGCGCGTGGTGGTATCGGTCAGCATGCACATCACGCCGCTGACCTGGCCGCCTTCGCGCAGCGGCGAGGCCGACAAGGTGATGTAGCGGCGCGCCGCCCGCCCGCCCTGCCCAAGCTCGAGCGCCAGGTCCTCGACCAGCGCCGCCTCGCCTGCCAGGCCGGCCTCGAGCACCGGCAGCACGCCGGCCCAGGCATCGCGAAATACCTGTCCCAGTGGCTGGCCGAGGGCGCCCGGATGGCGCTCGCCCAGCAGGGCGATGCAGGCATCGTTATAGACCAGGCGCCGCTCGTCGCCCCAGGCCGCGAACATGGGGAAACGCGCGCCGAGCATCAGGTCGACGGCGGCGCGCATGCTGTCCGGCCAGGGCTTGCCGTGCCAGTTCACCGCCATGCGCAACAGCGCGCGCACGCCGACACGGTCGGCGTCCAGGGGGGATGCACGCATCGCTCGGTTCATTCGGGGTCCGTGCTCTCGCGGCAGTCGGGATGGTGCCGATTATAGTCGCCGAACGGGCGCCGAAAAAGTACTCGCTGCGCTGGCGTGACCGGGTCATGCAGTGGGAATGAAACCCATGCCATGCGCGTGAAAACGTGGCGCGTTCACCCGCGCACGCCGTTCGTCAGGCCTCGACCGAGAACCGGAAGCGCGACTCGGTCGCGTAGGTTTCGCCCGGACGCAGGATCGTGTTCGGAAAGGCCGGCTGGTTGGGCGAATCGGGGAAGTGCTGCGGCTCCAGGCAAAAGCCGCTGCGGTGGGCGTAGGTCTTGCCCTTCCCTTTCAGCGAACCGTCGAGGAAGTTCCCGCTGTAGAACTGCACGCCCGGCTCTTGCGTGAACAGTTCGAGCACGCGCCCGGAAGCCGGGTCGCGCACGCGCGCAGCGCGGCTCAGGGCACCCGGCGCCGGCTTGTTCAGGGCGAAGCAATGGTCGTAGCCGCCGCCATGGCGCAGCTGTTCGTCGTCTTCGCCGATGCGCGCGCCGATCGGCGCCGGCGTGCGGAAGTCGAACGGCGTGCCGGCGACCGGCGCCAGGCCGCCGGTCGGGATGGAATGGAGGTCGATCGGGACAAACTTGTCCGCATCGATCGTCAGCTCGTGACCGAGGATGTCGCCACCGCCGGCCAGGTTGAAATAGCTGTGCTGGGTCAGGTTGACCGGCGTGGCGCGGTCGGTCACGGCGGCAAAGCGCACCACGATGTCGTTGTCGTCGTTCAGTGCGTAGCGCACGGTGGCGTCGAGCGTGCCGGGATAGCCCTGCTCGCCGTCGGCGCTGCGGTATTCCAGCACCAGTTCGTCGCCCTCGATGCGCGAACGCCACAGCACGCGGTCGAAACCGGGCACGCCGCCATGCAGGTGGTTCTTGCCGTTATTGACGGGCAGCGTATACCCCTGGCCGTCGAGCGTGAAGCGGCCGGCGGCGATGCGGTTGCCGTAGCGGCCGATCAGGGCGCCGAAATACGGGCTGTCGCCCAGGTAGGGATCGAGCGTATCGAAGCCGAGCGCCACGTCGGCCAGCACGCCGTCGCGGTCGGGCACGTGGATCTCGGTGATGATGCCGCCGAAGTCGAGGATGCGCACGCGCATGCCGGACGTGTTCGTGAGCGTGAAGACGGTGACCTGGCTACCGTCGGGCAGCGTGGCGAAGGGGGCTTGCTGGATGGGGGATGGCACGTTGTCGCGTCCTCTGGTTGGATGACGCGATCGTAGCATGGGCAATGCCCATGGCTGCGCAGGCTTGGGGGTCGTAGGGTGGGCTGCGCCCACGCGGTACGGCGCATGCATGTCGAAACGCGGCGCAGAGCCGACATGCACACGGCACGGATTGTTTGCGGGCGCCGCGGTGTGCAGCGGTACGACTGCGTGGGCACAGCCCACCCTACAAAATCAGAACGCTTCCCACTCCGCTTCGGGCGCAGCATGCTTGAGCGGCTTGCGTGGCGCGGCTGCCTTCGGCGCAGCCAGCACGACGCGCGGCTTCGCCGGCGCAGCCGCCGCAGCAACAGCAACGGCAGCAACCGCATCACCACCCACCTGGAACACGCTGACCGCGCGCATCAGGTTGGCCGCCTGCTCCTGCATCGAGGCCGATGCGGCCGCCGCTTCCTCGACCAGGGCCGCGTTCTGCTGGGTCACCTGGTCCATCTGCGTGATGGCTTCGTTGATCTGCTCGATGCCGGCCGTCTGCTCGGCGCTGGCGGCGCTGATCTCGCTCATGATGTCGGTCACGCGGCGCACGCTCTCGACAATTTCCTGCATCGTCGCGCCGGCTTCGCCGACCAGCCTGCTGCCGGCCTGCACGGCGTCGGTCGAGTCGCCGATCAGGCCCTTGATCTCTTTGGCCGCCGCGGCCGAGCGCTGGGCCAGGTTGCGTACTTCCGAGGCCACGACCGCGAAACCGCGGCCCTGCTCGCCGGCACGCGCCGCTTCGACCGCCGCGTTCAGCGCCAGGATGTTGGTCTGGAAGGCGATGCCGTCGATGACGCCGATGATGTCGGCGATCTTGCCGGCCGCGCTGTCGATCCGGTCCATGGTGCCGACCACTTCGCCGATCACGCGTCCGCCGCGCTCGGCCACTTGCGAGGCCGCCTCGGCCAGGGTATTGGCCTGGCGCGCATTGTCGGCGTTCTGCTTCACGGTCGAGGTCAGTTCTTCCATCGAGGAAGCGGTTTCCTCGAGCGAACCGGCCTGCTGCTCGGTACGGGCCGAAAGGTCGAGGTTGCCGGCCGCCATTTCGTTTGATGCGGTGGCGATCGTCTCGGTGCCGCTGCGTACCGTCACGACGGTGCGCACCAGGTTTTCGTTCATGGTTTTCAGGGCTTGCAGCAGCTGGCCGGTTTCATCAAGGCTGTCGACGGCGATGCGGCTGGTGAGGTCGCCGGCGGCGACCGTGTTGGCCACTTCCAGTGCGCGCGCCATCGGGCGCGTGATCGAACGCGTGTTCCACCAGGCGATCAGGCCGGCCAGCGCCACCGAAATCAGCGCCAGCACGATCATCAAGAGCCGGGTCGACTCGAAGGCTCCCTGTGCATCGGCGGCAGTCTTGGTGGCGACACCGATCTGCATGTCCAGCAGTGCGTTGACGGCACCCTTGAGTTCCGCCAGGGCGGGACGCAGCACCGCCTGCAGGTAACGGCGCATTTCCGCCTCGTCGCCGGCATGGATGCGCGCGACCAGTTCTTCCTGGCCCTTGAGGTAGGCGGCGTTGGCCACCGTCATGCGCTCGACCAGCGCCTGCCCGGCCGGCGAGGCCACGCTCTGGCGCAGCTTGTCCAGGTTGTCCTGGGTCGTCTTGCGCGAGGCGGCGATCTCGGCCAGTTGCTTCTCGCGGTCGGCCGGATCGGCGGACAGGATCATGTTGCGCAGCGCGATGGCGATATCGTTCACTTCCGACAGCGTGCCGCTGGTGGCGAGGATGTTCGGCACGCGGCGCGCGACCAGGTCGGCGGTGCCGTCGTTGACCTTGCCAAGCATGGTGATGCTGAAGGTCTGGATGGCGACCAGGATCAGGCAGAGGGCGCCGAAGCCCAGGGCCAGGCGCTGGGCGATTTTCAGGTTTGCGAGTTTCATGGATGTGTTGAAATGAGGGATAACGGAGTGTGTCAGGCCGCCAGCGGCAACGTCTCGGCGCTGACCAAACCCATGTCGGGCGCGGTCATCAGGCGCTCGATGTCGAGCAGGATCAGCATGCGGTCGCCGACCGTGCCCAGGCCATGCAGGCATTCGGCGTCGATGCCGCCACCGAGATGCGGCGCCGGACGCACCTGTTCGCGGCCCAGGGTGACCACGTCCGAGACGCTGTCGACCACCATGCCGATCACGTGCCGGCCGATGTTCAGGATGATGACGACGGTGAAGCTGTCGTAGGTGGCGCTGCCGAGCTTGAAACGCAGGCGCATGTCGACGATCGGGACGATCTGGCCGCGCAGGTTGATCACGCCCTTCAAAAAGGCCGGTGCGTTGGCGATGCGGGTCACGGCTTCATGGCCGCGGATTTCCTGCACGTTCAGGATGCTGATGCCGTACTCTTCCGAGCCGAGGCGGAACGACAGGACTTCGATATCGCCGGTATTGCTTGTTTGATCGATCACGATGACTCCAGGAAGCGGCCGGTTGCGATACCGCCGGTCAGAACAAGGGAAAGCAGAATTGCCGTAAGGCAAGATACTACGGTGCATGACTGTCGATTTCGATGTTCATTCGTTAATTTATGCAAATAAATGTCAAATTCCGCAGTTTTTTCAACACAAACACGACACACTTAGCGCTCTGCCAACAGCCGCCGATCTGCTACAGTCACAGGATATTAATTATTCGCACGGGGCACGGCAGTGCCCCGCACCTGGATCAGGAACCCATGCCCGCAGCCAGCACGCCACCCGACGAAATTGAACGCCTGCAGATGCTCAGGTCACTCGACCTGCTCGACACCGAAGAGGAGGCAGTCTTCGACCGCGTGACGCGCCTGGTCAGCCGCTTGCTGAACGTTCCGATCGCCCTGTTCTCGCTGGTCGACGCCAACCGCCAGTGGTTCAAGTCACACGTTGGCATCGACGAGCACGAAATTCCGCGCGAACTGGCGTTCTGTGGCTATGCCCTGCTGCAGGACCAGCCGCTGGTGGTACCCGACGCCAGCAACGACGCGCGCTTCGCCGACAATCCGATGGTGACCGGCGCGCCGAACATCCGCTTCTATGCCGGCGTGCCGATCCGCACCAGCGGCGGGCTGGCGATTGGTACCCTGTGCGCGATCGACGCCCAGGCGCGGGTGCTCACCGCCGACGAGCTGTGCATCATGATCGACCTGGCCGACATCGTGCAGAAGGAAGTGCAGTACCGCGAACGGCTGGCCGTGGCCGGACGCCACGCGCTGCGCTCGGAAGCGGTGCTCAGCGCCAGCGAAGCGCGTTTTCGCTCGATCTTCGACCTGGCCAGCATCGGCATCGCGCTGGTGGGCCCGACCGGCGGCTGGATCAGCGTCAACGATTCGCTGTGCCGCACGCTCGGCTACAGCCCGGAAGAACTGCAGCGCCGGACCTTCCAGGACGTGACCCATCCCGACGACCTCGATCTCGACCTCGACCTGCTGCGCCAGCTGCGCGCCGGGGAGCTCGACCAGTACCAGATGGAGAAGCGCTACATCCGCAAGGACGGCGGCCTCGTCTGGGTCAACCTGAACGTCAGCAAAAAGCTGAACGCGTGCGGGGAGATCGAATACTACGTCTCGGTGATCAAGGACATCAGCGCGCAAAAGGAAGCCGAACGCGCGCTCAATGCCCTGCACGCCGACCTCGAGGCGCGCGTTGCCGAGCGCACGCGCGAGCTGCACGAGCGCGGACTGGAACTGCGCAGCGTGATCGAGAACGCCAACGACGCCTACATCGGCCTCGACGAGGCCGGGGCCGTCATCGTCTGGAACCGCGCGGCCGAGCAGACCTTCGGCTACAGCGCGCTGGAAGCAGTCGGCCGGCGGCTCGAAGCCCTGATCATCCCGTCCGCGCTGGGCGGCGCCCACCGCGACGGCATGCTGCGCTACCTGGCAAGCGGGAATTCGGAGGTGCTGGGCAAGCGCATCGAAGTACCGGCGGTGCGCAAGGACGGCTCGGCGCTGACGGTGGAACTGCGCATGAACGTCCTCGAGCTGCATGGCCGGAAGACGTTCTCGGCCTTTTTGCACGACATCTCGGCGCGCAAGCAAGACGAGGCGCGGCGCGAATACGAGAGCCGCCACGACATGCTGACCGGCCTGCTGAACCGGCGCGCCCTGCTCGAAACCCTGCCGATCGCCCAGCTGCGCGCGGCGCGCAACGGCAAGAGCATGGCCCTGCTGTTCATCGACCTGGACGGCTTCAAGGCCGTCAACGACGACTTCGGCCACGACGCCGGCGATACCGTGCTGCGCACGGTGGCAGCGCGCCTGCAGGAGGTGGTGCGCAAGACCGACAGCGTGTTCCGCCTGGCCGGCGACGAATTCACGGTGCTGCTCGAATCGATGAGCGACACCTATGGCGACGCGCGCCAGGTGGCGCACAAGATCATCGCCGAACTCGGGCATCCGGTAGCCGTCGGCGCCGCCGCGGCGCACGTGGGCGCGAGCATCGGCGTGGCCGTGTTCACGCCCGGCGCCAGTGCCGGTCCGGAAGACCTGATCAAGGAAGCGGACCGGCAGATGTACGAGGCCAAGCGCGCGGGTAAAGGGACGGTGTGCCCGTAGGGTGGGCTCTGCCCACGCGGTGATACGCGCCGGCGAGATCGTCGAACACGAGATCGGAGCCGGTACGTACCATGCGTGGGCGAAGCGGTTCGCCGCCCGGCACACCCTGACATCCTTTCAATGAAGATCGCGTGACAATCCCAACTGCGGTTCAGCGCTTGACGCGCCCGAACGCGTCGCCCTCTTTCCACGCCGGCATGCCCGGCGCATTCGCCACCGCATAGCCCAGGTTCAGCGTGAACTGGGTCTGCTGCAGCATGCCCGACAAATCCCAGTTCGCATGGTATTCGTCGGTCACCTGGTGGTAGTCGCCCTTGAAGCCGACCATGGTGGCGCTCGCGTGCGATTGATCGTGTTCGAAGGTGAAGTGGCCGTCGCCCGAAAACACGGCCGAGCCGACGTTAAAGGCCGGCACGCCTGCCTTGGCGAAATTGAAGTGGTCGGCGCGGAAGTGGGCGCCGGACAGGTCGGGGATGGTCGGCGCCAGCTTCAAGCCCATCTTTTGCGCCACCGTCGCCGCCGTGCCATACAGGCTGCTGCGCTCGGCGCCGGGCACGCCGATGTCTCTGGTTTTGCCGACGAAGTTCAGGCTGTCCAGGTTCAGGTTGGCCGCCGTTTTCGCCAGCGGCACGACAGGATTGGCGACGTAGGCCGCGCTGCCCAGCAAGCCCTGCTCTTCGGCCGCCGGCCACAGGAAGACCTGGGTGCGGCGCGCCGGCCTTTTCACCGCCTCGGCCGCCATCGCCAGCAGCGCGGCGCTGCCGGTGGCGTTGTCGACCGCGCCGTTGAAGATGCGGTCGCGCCCTTCCGGAATGTTCTGGTCGATGCCGAAATGGTCCCAGTGCGCCGAATACACGACCGCCTGCTCTTTCAGCTCTGGATCAAGGCCCGGCACGATGCCGACCACGTTGAAATCCTCGACCTGGCGGATCGCCGATTTCAACGCGACGCGCGCACCCGTCTTGAGGTCGACCGGTTTGAAGTCGCGCCGCTCGGCCTGCGCGCGCAGCGTGTCGAGATCGAAGCCGGCGGCGGCAAACAGTTCGCGCGCCGTGTCTTCGTGCAGCCAGCCTTCGATGCGGTTGCCGGCGCCGGCCAGGTGGAAGCGCTCGTGCGAGAAGCTGTTGGCCGGCACACCCCAGGCATACGAGGCGGACGGCGTGGTGTGGATCAGCAGCGCACCGGCCGCGCCGCGGCGCACCGCTTCCTCGAATTTATAGAGCCAGCGCCCATACCAGGTGTAGGCCTTGCCGGCGAAGCGGTCCGGTTCCTCGCTCGTCGGTTGCGGGTCGTTGACCATCATGACGAGGATCTTGCCCTTGACGTCGACGCCCTTGTAGTCGTCCCATTGTTCTTCGGGCGCGGAGACGCCGTAGCCGAGGAAGAGCAGCGGCGCATCGAACGCCAGGCTAGCCTGGCCGCTGCCGGTGCCGAAGACGATGCCCTCTCCGTTCTTCGGTGCGATGCGCTTACCGCCGGCGCTGAAGACGACTTCGCTGCCGGGCAGCAGACGCGTGCCTTCGATGGCGACCTTCTGCCGATAGCCGCCGCCCGGGATGGGCTGTAAACCGATGGCGGCCGCCTGGGTTTCGAGGTAGCGCACCGTCAGCGCGCCGCCGCGCTGGCCGGTGCCGCGCCCTTCGAGCAGGTCGTCGGCGAGAAAGGACAAGTGGGCACGCAGCGCCGCCTCGGAGACAGCCGGCGCCTGCTGGGCCAGGGCGGGATTGGCGAGGTTGACGGCGGCGCAGGCCGCAAGGGTAACGAAACGTAGGCGCATCGGGTCGAGGTCCTGTAGGGATGATGCCCTTATGTTATCCCAGCCTTGGCCGCCGGCGCCCGGTGTTCAGGCCGCCTCGGTCGCCGCTTCCATCAGGCCGGCGCGCACTACCGCGCGCTGCAGCGCCGCGAAGCAGCGCGGGTCGAGCGCGGTGCCGACCGTCTTTGCCATCATCTCCAGCGCCTGCGGCACGGGAATGGCGCCGCGATAGGGGCGCTCGGCGGTAATGGCGTCGAAAATGTCGGCGGTGGTGATGATGCGCGTCTCGAGGTCGATCTGGTCGCCGGAGAGGCCGCGCGGGTAGCCGCCGCCGTCAAGGCGCTCGTGATGGGCGCCGGCGATGCGCGCCAGTTCGGCAAAGGCGTCGATGCGCGACAGGATCGATTCGGTGTACTCGGCATGCATGCGCACCGCCGCCCATTCGTCGCGGTCGAGCGCGCCGGCCTTGTCGAGCACGCGGTTGCTGACACCGAGCTTGCCGACGTCGTGCAGCATCGCGCCGCGCCGCAGCCAGCGCCGCCGCGCGCGGTCCAGGCCAAGCTCCTCGGCGATCATGTCGGTGTACAGCGACACGCGCGCGCTATGCCCGCTCGTGTACGGGCTTTTCGAGTCGACCACCTGGCCGAAGGCGATGGCGATATCGTCGAGATAATCGTCGTCCAGCGGGATCGTGTGTTCGCGCGGCTCCATCGCGAATACGATCTTGTCCATGTCCGGCGCCGACAGGGTGGCCCAAAACGCATCGGATTGCGCCACCCGTTCGAACGCGGCCACCAGGCGCGGGTCGAACCAGCTGCCGGATCGCGCGCGCACTTCCGCCAGCGCCGCGTCGCGCCCGTCCGCCGTGTGGAAGACGTCCACCACCTGGGCCAGCAAGGCAATGCGCGCATACGCCGGAATCGCTTCGCCCGCCAGTCCGGCCGGACTGCCCTTGCCGTTGAAATGCTCGTCGAGGCTGTAGATGCCGGCGGCGACGCGCTCGGGAAAGCGCAGCAGGCGCGCGATCTCGGCGCCGCGCTGGCAGCGGGTGGCAATGAATTCGTTGCCGAGTTCGCGGCCGTCGCGAATCATGGTCAGCACGGTACGAAAACGCTCGGCCAGCCCGGCCTTCATGCCGGCATGCTTGAACACGAAGCCCAGCAGTTGCGGCACGCTGTCGCCGGTCGTCTTGTAATCGTGCTTGAAGAGGCGATCGTCGGTCATGTACAACTCGCAGATGCGCGCCGCATTGCTGCTGCAGCCGACGTCTTTCAGCAGCAGCGTGTAATACAGCTCCCACAGCTGTTCGCTGCTCATGCCGGCTTCGCGGCCGATGTTCATGCCGATCCAGCAGCTGCGCACGCAGTGGCCGGCAGGCTGGCCTTCGGTCAGGTCGAGCGCATAGCTGAGCGATCCGATCAGTTCGGAGAGCTTGAGCGCCGCGGCCGGCGCCGCGGTCGTGGCGGGGAATCGGTCCATGATGTTGATATTGCCGTATCGAAATAATTAATTTTACGCGGAAATACTTGGGCACGTGGCTGCACGGCGTGAACGGCAAGCTTCGAGAGCTAAATTGTGCCGTTCTGTCGTCAGCTTGCCACGGGTGGCGGCCAACGAACACGAAAGCGCCGCGCAACCGGTCGGGCGACCGGCGCAACGGCGCATTGGCACGGCAGAGGTGAGCGCCCTCCCCGCTACTTCCAGAACTGCCGGGACGACAGGAGGCCGTCTCAGGCAGGTTGACGACGCATGCTATTCGTCGTTCTTGCGGCTCTGCGAGCCGGCTTTGGCATGCTGCTCCGGCGAACCGCCGCGGGTGCTTTGATTGCCGCCGCCACCGGATTGCTTGTTGCCGTCGTTCTTGTGGCTTTGCTCGCCGGCGCGTGCGTGCTGTTCGGGCGAACCGCCGCGCGGTCCCCCGTTGCCGCCACCGCCCTGGTTACTGCCACCGGACTGCTGGTTGCCGTCGTTCTTGTGGCTCATCGAGCCGGCACGGCGCGCTTCTTCGGAGCTGAATTCGTGCGCATTGCCCGATGCGTGTGCGGCGCGGCCGCCTTCGCTGGCAATGTCGCGTTGACGTTGTGGGTCCATCGAAGCGAAACCGCGGTTGCTGGTATCGCCGCTCTGCTTGTTGCCGTTGTTACCGCCCTGGTTATTTGCTGCCATAGTTACCTCCTATTAAGAAAACTAAGGTACCGGCCCGTAGTGCGCCGGGACAGGGACATCCTAGTCATCGAGGGCTTGCCTGACCACTGCAGGCATCCCGTCGATCAGTAGGAATACACCCCATCGGCTTGTCAGCACATACTTCCAATCCGTCGGCAACTTGACCTTTAAAAACATTATCTTCGGCAAAAAAGACATTAAAACGGCGCCGACCGTAACCGGCGCCGTTTTCGGGAGCCGGTTGTCAGCCCTTGCGGCGGCGGCGCGCCATCAGGCCGGCCAGGCCCAGCGTCGGCAGCAGCAGCGCCAGCGTCGACGGCTCGGGAATCTCGGCGTTGATGGCGAAGGTGTCGCCGACGGCCAGGCCGCTGGTGTCGAGAATCCAGTCGGTTTGCCCCTCCACTGCCAGCGGGTTACCGAAGTGGAACTCAGCCCATTCCGGCGTCGCAAAACCGATGCTGGCGACATCGAGACCGTTGCTGACGCTGCCCAGCGTGCCGAAGGTCGGCGTCACGCTGCCGGCCGCCAGGAAGGAAATACCGCTCAGGTTGAAATGGAACTGGTTCAGCGCCGTGCCGCTCAGGTTGCGCACCAGGGCGTTCAGGCTCAGCGGGCCGAGCAGGTCTTCGGCCTGGATTTCGAAGCGCAGCGTGGTGGTGCTGAAGTTCTGCAGGTCGAGGTCGAACGACACCGCGCCAGGCGTGCTGTAGTCGGTGACGGTGTTGGCGGACGAACCGCTGGTGTTGAGCAGCAGCGCGGCCTTGGCCGGGCCGGCGATGGAGAGCGCGGCGACCAGGGCGGCGGCGGCGAGTTTGGCGAGATGCATGGGATTCCCCTTGTTGTCGTGAATGATTACAGCGGGCCGTTGGCCCATGGGCCGGCGATGGCGAAGGTGATGCCCGGCGTCTGGATGTTGACGAACAGGTAGCGTCCGGTCGGATCGAAACAGGCGCCGGCGAATTCGTTGGCGCGGTGGTCGCCTGCCAGCCCGGTCTGCTTGCCCGCGGTTTGCAGCTGCACCGCGCTCAGGTTGACGTTGTTCTTGGCGAAGATGTAGGCGTCGCCCTGCCCCGTGATGCCCATCAGGCGCTGGCCGAAGCCGAACGGATCGGTGGCGGCGGTCGAGGCGTCTTCGCAGATCAGGATAGCGTTGCGCGGGCTGACCGTCAGGTTGTCGCCCATGTTGCCGACCAGCTGGCTCGGGCTCGAATAGATGCAGGTCAGCACCTGGCTCGCCAGGTCGAGTTCCCAGATCGCACCGCGCGAGACGGCGCCGCCCGACGTATCCATCACGTACATCTTGCCCTGCGCATACCAGATGCCTTCGCCACGGTTCATGCGCAGCGCACCCAGGGTCCAGCCCTGCACGAAGGGGCCGGCCGCGTTCGAGATCGCGATGCCGGTTGGACCGACGGCGTTGCCGCGGTTCGCGTCCGGATCGGCTACCGGCACCCATTCCAGTTCATAGCGCGCATTCAACGGCGCCGTCGCCAGGTTTACGTTCGGCACGCCTTTGACTTTGGCCATCTGCAGCACGCCGCCCATCGCCAGCGAACCCGGCGCGCCAGTCTTGATGTCCGGCACATAGCGATAAAAGCCCGACTTGCCCGAGCTGTCCTCGGTCTGGTAGACGTTGCCGTTGGCCGGATCGACCGCCGCCGCCTCGTGCGCAAAGCGGCCCATGCCGATGATCGGCAAGCCGGTGGTGCGCGCCGGGTCCGAATGGACTTCGAACACGTAGCCATGCTTGCGGCCGGAGGCGCTGACGGCATCCGAACCGACCTCTTCGCAGGTAAGCCAGGTGCCCCAGGGCGTGATGCCGCCGGCACAGTTGGTTTGCGTGCCGCCCAGGCTCGGCGTCATGCTGACCCAGTTGCCGTCGCGGAAAATCAGATTGGTGGTGCCGCCGCCGAACTTGTTGGTGGTGCTGGTGGTGCTGGTGCCGTTGTCGTAGACGCCCGGCGCATTCAGGAAGTTGCCGGCCGACGTGGAACCGATCTCATGATTACGCACCAGCACCAGTTCGCTGCTGCGCCCGACCTTGCGCGACACCACGACACCCATGCCATCATGCCCACCCGGACACGGCATGCCATTGGCCATCGTATCGCCGCGCCAGCCAAAGGTTTTATAAGTAAAGCCCGGCGGCAACTGCAGCAGCGGCAGGCCGGTGGTCATGTCGGCGGTCGGGCGAATCGGGCCGTAAGGGCTGTCGACCAGTGCAGTCGAACCGTTGGCGGCACGCGCCTGTTGCGACTGCAGCGCCATGAACGCGCCCACGAACGGCAAGGCGGTAGCGCCGGCCACGGCGCCCTTGAGCAGATTGCGCCGCGACGGCGAGAGGTCCTTGTTGGTCATGCTGGCATTCTCCGAGTAGGTGGTAGGGTGGTGAGCCCTGCTGTGCAGCGGGGATGCATGCATTACAACAGCCAAAAATGTCGGCTCGATGACAGCAAAATGACAAGCTTAAATATTTGCTACGTGAGGTAGCCGGCGTGGCGTCGCGGGAATGTGCTTGAACTGCCGAGAATTGTTGCTATAATAGGCGGCTTCGCAACGGCGAAGCATGCAGGAGAGATGGATGAGTGGTTTAAGTCGCACGCCTGGAAAGCGTGTGTAGGTTCATAGCCTACCGGGGGTTCGAATCCCCCTCTCTCCGCCAGGAAACAAATGAAAAAGCCACCCTCGAGGTGGCTTTTTCATTTGTTTCCTGGCGGAGAGAAGCGAGGCGCCTGCGCGCCTCGCGTGGGGGATTCGAAAGCCGTCGCCCTGCAGGGCGCGGCGGGCCCGCGGAACGTGGGCGAATCGCCCGTTTGCCGTCGCCCCAAAGGGCGACGGCCCCGCGCGCCGAGGGCGCGCGCCGTACCTCTGATCAAGTTTTTGCAGTGAAAGCAAGCCACCGATTTTCAAACTATACAGACGCGTGGGCACAAGTGCCCACCCTACAGACCCAACAAGAATCCCTTGCCCTCCGCTCGAAAAACCATATACACTCCATATACGTTCCATATATAGGAGTACAAACCATGGGCATCGTCAACATCGACGACGACCTGCACGACCAGGTCCGCAAAGCCAGCACCGTCACCAACCGCTCCATCAACGCCCAGGCCGCGTTCTGGATCAAGATCGGCATGCTGTCCCAACTGAACCCCAACAAAACCTTCAACGAGATCGTCGCCGACGAGTTGAAAGCCGCCGGCGTCAACGCGCCCTCGCTGCGGGCGGCCTAGCCATGACCAAGCGCCCCGAAGAAATCGCCCTGATGGCCGAGTCCGGCAAGTTGCTGGCCGCCGTGTTCAGCCACCTCGACAAGCTGACCCTGACCGGCATGTCCACCATGCAGGTCAACGACCTGGTCGATAGCCTGATCGTGAACGAGTTGAAGGCGCGACCGGCCAGCAAGGGTCAGTACGGTTACGCCTACGCCCTGAACGCGTCGCGCAACCACGTGGTCTGCCACGGCGTGCCCTCCCCGACCGAGATCCTCCAGGACGGCGATATCGTCAACTTCGATATCACGCTGGAGAAGAACGGTTACATCGCCGACTCCAGCAAGACCTACCTGGTCGGTAAGGTCAAACCGCTGGCCGAGCGCCTGGTGCAGGTGACCTATGAGGCGATGTGGAAGGGAATCAAGGCGGTGCGGCCGGGCGCGCGGCTGGGCGACGTCGGCCACGCCATCGAAAAGCACGCCAGGAAGAACGGCTATTCGGTGGTGCGCGAATATTGCGGCCACGGCATCGGCCGCGAGATGCACGAGCCGCCGCAGGTGCTGCACTGGGGGAAACCGCAAACGGGGCTGGTGCTGCAGGAAGGCATGGTGTTCACCATCGAGCCGATGCTGAACCAGGGACGGCGTGCGGTGCGCACCGAAGACGACGGCTGGACGGTCGTCACGCGCGACGGGCAATTGTCGGCGCAGTTCGAGCACACGGTGGCGGTGACCCGGCATGGGGCGCGGGTGTTGACCTTGCGTCCGGAAGAACGAATGCCGGGCTAAACCCGTGGCAATACCAATGTAAACGTACTGCCGCTCCCCGCGCCGGCGCTGTCGGCCTGTACCGTGCCGCCGTGCAGTTCGGTCAAACGTTTGACCAGCGCCAGCCCCAGTCCCAGACCGCCGTGATTCCGGTCGGGCGTCAGTATCGCCTGGGTAAAAGTGTCGAACACGCGCGGCAGCAGGTCTGCGTCGATGCCGATGCCATTGTCGCGCACCGCGATCGTCACTTGCCGGGCATCGGCTGCGAGGTGCAGCGCGAGTTCGCCGCCCTCGGGCGTGTACTTGGCGGCATTGTTGAGCAGGTTGGCGATGATTTGCACCAGCCGTTGATGTTCGCCCAGCACGACCACCGGTTCCGGCACGAGGTCGAGCTGGAAGCGGTGCCCCTTGCGCTCGATTGCCGGACGCACCTGTTCGCAGGCTGCGTTGATCGCTGCCCGGATGTCGACCGGTTGGGCGTCGAGCACCAGCTGCCCGCGGCCGATGCGCGAGACATCCAGCAAATCGTCGACCAGGTGCACCATGTGCTCGACCTGACGCAGGATCATGCTGCCGACCTTGTCGATGCCCGCCCTATCGGGATTGCGCATGTGGCGCAGCAGTTCGGCGGCCGACTGGATCGGCGCGAGCGGGTTGCGCAGTTCGTGCGCGAGCATGGCGAGGAAAACGTCCTTGCGGTCGCGCTCGTCGTGCAGTTGCTGCAAATGCGCCGGTCAGGTCCTGTTCGGCGCGGGCGCGGGCGATGTCGAGCTCATACAGGCGCCAGGCGAAACGCCAGATCAGCAGCGCCAGCAAGACGATCGTTCCCCAGGCAAGCAAAGGCAGCAGCGTCGCAGCGTCGTACAAGCCCGCGTGCAGCGCCGCCACGGCAATGCCGGCCAGCACCAGCGGCACCGCCAGCGCCAGCCACAGCAGGCGGCGCGCGATGCGGGCACTGGGCGACGACCCCGCAATCACCGTCATGATGCCCTGGTCGGGACGCAGCAGCAGCACGCCGCCGGCTAGCAGGGTGGCGGCCGCGGTGGTCGGCAACGAGACGCCCTTGCCCGGCAACGCTTTATACAGGAGCGTGTCCAGGAAAAAGTAGCCGGCGAAATTGAGTAGTGCCAGCAGCAGCACTGCCATGGCGCCGATCTGTGCCAGCTCGACGTGACGGTCGCGCGCCATCAGGCTCAGCGCCCCGCCCAGGATGAAAAAGATGCCCGCTGTAAGTGGCGCCGACAGGCTCAGCGCCGACTGCGTGCCGACACCCGAGAGCAGGAAGGGGCTGGGCGCCGTACCTGCGATGTGGCAGGCCAGCATCGACAGGCCGGCAAGGGCCACCAGCATGCCGATCGCGCTGCCTGCCGGCGATTGCACGCGATGGCGCGCCTGCAAGCCGAGGCTGGCGGCGCTTGCCAGCACCAGCGTGGCTGTCGCCGGCACCATCTTCGGCAGGCTTTCGAACAGCGATACCAACAAGGGAATGTCAAACACCCAGCCGATGCCATTGGCTGCGCCGAGCAGGAAGCAAGCGGTGACGGCCAGGTGCAGTAACGCTAATCGGGACGAAAACTTTTGCAAGTTGGAATCCACAGCTGAGAAAAACCCATTGTAATCGCTTGCATCCAGACAATCGGTACGACAGGCCACAATGGACGGCATTCGCGTATTTACCAGTTGAAGCCATCCCGCGATGCTGGCAAACTGACAGCTGGCTTATCTATTCGGGAGACGGCAATGAACACGATGGCAGGCGGCAAGGGACCTGTTAGGCAGATCGGCGGCAAACAATTGTTGCGGGTGTTGCTGGGGACGGCGGCGATGTTGCTGGTGCCGTTGGTGGCGATGCAATTTACGCGCGAAGTTGATTGGACGGGGAGCGACTTTGTGATTGCTGCCGTGCTGCTGGCGGGGACCGGGCTGCTGTTTGAAGTGGCGGCGGCAAAGCTACGGTCGCGCAAGGCGCGGGTGATTGCGCTTGGCGTGATTGGGCTGGGGTTCGTGTTCGTGTGGGCGGAGTTGGCGGTGGGGCTGGTGGGGAGTCCGCTCGCTGGGTCGTAAGCCTGCCGGGTTGATAAAAAGGCCGCTTCGAGCGGCCTTTGTTATTTGAGCTGGGGTGCGAGTGGACGATTACCGGAGACACACGTAACGGTGGGCATGCCCACCCTACGACGCACGTAACGGTGTGCATGCCCGCCAACGGGGTCAACAATATAAAGGTAGCGTGGGCGGGTTTTACGTCCACGCGTTCAGCGCGATTACGCGGATTCCTTCAATTGGTCCAGGATCGCCGGGTTTTCCAGCGTCGACACGTCCTGGGTGATGGCTTCGCCCTTGGCCAGCACGCGCAGCAGGCGGCGCATGATCTTGCCGGAGCGGGTTTTAGGCAGGTTGTCGCCGAAGCGGATTTCCTTGGGTTTGGCGATCGGGCCGATTTCCTTGCCGACCCAGTTGCGCAGTTCGGTGGCGAGTTTCTTCGCATCTTCTCCGGTCGGACGCGCGCCCTTCAGGACGACGAAGGCGCAGATCGCTTCGCCGGTAGTGTCGTCGGGTTTGCCGACCACGGCGGCTTCGGCGACGTTCGGGTTGGCCACCAGCGCCGACTCGATTTCCATCGTACCCATGCGGTGGCCGGACACGTTGAGCACGTCGTCGATGCGTCCGGTGATGGTGAAATTGCCGGTGTCCTTGTTGCGGATCGCGCCGTCGCCGGCCAGGTAGTACTTGCCGCCAAGCTCTTCAGGGAAATAGCTCGTTTTAAAACGTTCCGGATTGTTCCAGATGGTACGGATCATCGACGGCCATGGACGTTTCACGACCAGGATGCCGCCCTGCCCGTTCGGCACGTCGGCGCCGGCTTCGTCGACGATCGCGGCCATGATGCCCGGCAGCGGCAGCGTGCACGAGCCCGGCACCATCGGCGTCGCGCCCGGCAGCGGGGTGATCATGTGGCCGCCGGTTTCGGTTTGCCAGAAGGTATCGACGATCGGGCAGCGTTCCCCGCCGACGTTCTTGTAGTACCACATCCAGGCTTCCGGATTGATCGGTTCGCCGACCGAGCCGAGCAGGCGCAGCGAGGACAGGTCGTAGTTTTGCGGATGCACGTCCGGGTTGACGTCCGATGCCTTGATGAGCGAGCGGATCGCGGTCGGCGCGGTGTAGAAAATGCTCACCTTGTGCTTGGCGATGGTGTCCCAGAAGCGGCCGGCGTTCGGGAAGGTCGGCACGCCCTCGAACACGACTTCGGTGGCGCCGACGGCCAGCGGGCCGTAGGTGATGTAGCTGTGGCCGGTGACCCAGCCGATGTCGGCGGTGCACCAGAACACGTCGCTCGGCTTGATGTCGAAGGTCCATTTCATCGTCAGCGCGGCCCACAACAGGTAGCCGCCGGTCGAGTGCTGGACGCCCTTCGGCGTGCCGGTCGAGCCCGAAGTGTAGAGGATGAACAGCGGGTGCTCGGCGTCGACCCATTCCGGTTCGCACTCGGCGGGTTGGGTATCGACCAGTTCGTTGAGCCAGATGTCGCGCCCTGGATTCCAGGCGATGTCGCCGCCGGTGCGTTTATAGACGATGACGTCGCGGATGCTGTCGCAGCCGCCCAGCGCCAGCGCTTCGTCGACGATGGATTTCAGCGGCAGCGACTTGCCGCCGCGCTGTTGTTCGTCGGCGGTGATGACGGCCACGGCGCCGGCGTCGATGATGCGTTCCTGCAGCGATTTGGCGGAAAAGCCGCCGAACACCACCGAGTGGGTCGCGCCGATGCGCGCGCAGGCCTGCATCGCGGCCACGCCTTCGATCGACATCGACATGTAGATGATGACGCGGTCGCCCTTTTTGATGCCGCGGTCCTTGAGGCCGTTGGCGAACTTGCAGACGCGCGCGTGCAGTTCGCGGTAGGTGACGTTGGTGACGGCGCCGTTGTCGGCCTCGAAGATGATCGCCGTTTTTTCGGCGTTACCGTTCAGAAGGTTGCGGTCGAGGCAGTTGTAGGAGGCGTTCAGCTGGCCGTCGGCGAACCATTTATAAAATGGCGCGTCGGACTCGTCGAGGGTATTGGTGAACGGCGTTTGCCAGTCGAGGTGTTCGCGCGCCAGGCGGGCCCAGAAGCCTTCGTAGTCGCCCGCTGCTTCCGCGCACATCTTGTCGTAGGCTTCCATGCCCGAGATGGCGGCGTTGGCGCTGAATTCGGCCGGCGGCGCGAACACGCGGTTTTCCTGCAGGCCATGGTTTTCCTGGTTGCTATCGTTCTCAGTCATGCCGGTCTCCATCATGTAGTAGTTTTGCCTGACACCATAGGCGCGTGCCCTTACTCGTCCCTTACGAGCATAAGCGAGCATAAGCGGGCATAAGCGGGCACAGCCGTGCATAAGCGCGCGCCTTCCCAGCTCCCATGCGATTTTACCAACCCCCGGCCAAACCGACACGGCCATCTGCAAGCGTGCGCCAGAGGTGTAAAATGATGGGCTGTATTTTCGACGCACTCCTGGAGCTTCACCCGATGTCGCATAATCCGCCCCAAATTCCATACCGCAAGCTCACCCCCTTAAATAGCCTGATCTTCGCCAGCCGCTGGCTGCAGCTGCCGCTCTACCTGGGCCTGATCCTGGCGCAGTGCGTGTATGTTTTCCATTTCTGGGTCGAGCTGAAAGACCTGATCGGCGCCGCCTTCGGCAACGTCAACTCGTTGAACCACATTCTCGAGGCCGTGGGCATGACCAACGGTCCGAAAAAGCTGACGGAAACGACGATCATGCTGGTCGTGCTCGGCCTGATCGACGTGGTCATGATCTCGAACCTGCTGATCATGGTGATCATCGGCGGCTACGAAACCTTCGTGTCGCGCATGCATCTGGAAGGCCATCCGGACCAGCCCGAGTGGCTGTCGCACGTCAACGCCTCGGTCCTGAAGACCAAGCTGGCCATGGCCATCATCGGCATTTCGTCGATCCACCTGCTGAAAACCTTCATCAACGCAGGCAGCTATGACGAAAAGGTCCTGATCGCCCAGACCGTGATCCATTGCGCATTCCTGCTCTCGGCCCTGGCCATTTCCTGGACCGACCGCATTACCACTTCGACGCATCATCAGCCTAAACAGCATTAACTTACCAGCCACTAACATCACAAGAGAATTGTCATGACAGTCATCAAACAGGAAGACCTGATCGAATCGGTCGCCGCTGCGCTCCAGTACATCAGCTATTACCACCCGGCTGACTACATCCAGCACCTGGCGCGCGCCTACGAGACCGAGCAAAGCCCGGCGGCAAAGGACGCGATCGCGCAGATCCTGACCAACTCGCGCATGTGCGCCGAAGGCAAGCGTCCGATCTGCCAGGACACCGGCATCGTCAACGTGTTCCTGAAGATCGGCATGGGCGTGCGCTTCGAAGGTTTCAGCGGCACCGTCACCGACGCCGTCAACGAAGGCGTGCGCCGCGCGTACAACTTCGCCGACAACAAGCTGCGCGCCTCGATCGTGGCCGACCCGCATTTCGAGCGCAAGAACACCAAGGACAACACCCCGGCCGTGGTCCACATGGAGCTGGTCGAAGGTAATACCGTCGACGTGAAGGTCGCGGCCAAAGGCGGCGGCTCGGAAAACAAGACCAAGTTCGTGATGCTCAATCCATCCGATTCGCTGGTCGACTGGGTCATGAAGACCGTGCCGCTGATGGGCGCCGGCTGGTGCCCGCCGGGCATGCTCGGCATCGGCATCGGCGGCAGCGCCGAAAAGGCGATGCTGATGGCGAAAGAATCGCTGATGGAAGACATCGACATGTACGAACTGAAGCAGCGCGGCCCGCAGAACAAGCTGGAAGAACTGCGGATCGAACTGTGCGACAAGATCAACGCGCTCGGCATCGGCGCCCAGGGCCTGGGCGGCCTGACGACCGTGCTCGACGTGAAGATCAACATGTACCCGACCCACGCCGCATCGAAGCCGGTCGCCATGATCCCGAACTGCGCCGCGACCCGCCACGCCCACTTCGTGCTCGACGGCTCGGGTCCTTCGTACATCGAACCGCCGGCGCTGTCGACCTGGCCTGACGTGAACTGGACCCCGGACACCGAGAAATCGAAGCGCGTCGACCTGAACACGCTGACGAAAGAAGAAGTCGCATCCTGGAAGCCGGGCCAGACCCTGCTCCTGAACGGCAAGATGCTGACCGGCCGCGATGCCGCCCACAAGCGCATCCAGGACATGCTGGCCCGCGGCGAACAACTGCCGGTCGACTTCACGAATCGCGTGATCTATTACGTCGGACCGGTCGACCCGGTCGGCAACGAAGTCGTCGGTCCGGCAGGCCCGACGACGGCCACGCGCATGGACAAGTTCACCGACATGATGCTGGAAAAGACCGGCCTGATCTCGATGATCGGCAAGGCCGAGCGCGGCCCGATGGCGATCGAATCGATCCAGAAGCACAAGTCGGCCTACCTGATGGCGGTCGGCGGCTCGGCTTACCTGGTCTCGAAAGCGATCAAGTCGGCCAAGGTGATCGGCTTCGAAGACCTGGGCATGGAAGCGATCTACGAGTTCGACGTGCAGGACATGCCGGTCACGGTCGCCGTCGATTCGACCGGTACCTCGGTGCACACCACCGGTCCGAAGGAATGGTCGGCCAAGATCGAATCGCTGAAAGGCATTCCGGTCAACGCGATCTAAACCCTGCGCTAACGGTTGCCTCGACCGGTAACCGTCGATCAGGGCCGTAAGGTGGGCGGGTCTCCCGCCCACGCGTTCAAACCAAGTTCGCGTGGCGCATTGCTGTTAGCCTCTATGACCACAGTTCACACCTCCCCCGACGCCCCCATCGGCATCTTCGACTCCGGCGTCGGCGGCCTCTCGGTCCTGCGCCACATCCGCGCGCAGCTGCCGCACGAACACCTGCTCTACTTCGCCGATTCCGGCTTCGCCCCCTACGGCGACAAACCCGAACACCGCGTCACCGAACGCGTCCTCGCCATCGGCGCCTTTTTCGTTGCGCAAGGCGCCAAGGCCATCGTCGTCGCCTGCAACACCGCCACCGTCGCCGCGATTGCCGCCCTGCGCGCACGCTATCCCGGCATGCCCATCGTCGGCGTCGAGCCGGGCCTGAAACCGGCCGCCGCCGCCAGCCGCAACGGCATCGTCGGCGTGCTCGCCACCGAACGCACGCTGGCCGGCGCCAAGTTTCTGCTGCTGCGCGACCAGGTCGCAGAGAGCACCGGCGCGCGCTTCCTGCTGCGGCCCTGCCACGGCCTGGCCGACCAGATCGAATTCGGCACCCTCGAATCGAACGAGACCGACGCCCTGCTGCAGCGCTTCATCGCCCCGCTGCTCGACGCCGGCGCCGACACGCTGGTGCTGGGCTGCACCCACTACCCGCTGGTGCAGGCATCGATCGAACGCCTGATCGCCGCCGCCGCCGCACGCCCGGTCACGCTGATCGACACCGGCGAAGCCGTGGCACGCCAGCTGGCGCGGCTGCTGGCGGCTGGCGGCATCGCGCGCGGGGCAAGCGCGCTTCCTGCGCGCCTCGACGGTTATACGAGCGCCAGCAGCACCGCCCTGAGTGCGGCATTCTCGTCCCTGCTCGGCCTCGATCCGCCGACCCACGAAGTCGTCGCGGACGGGGTCCGCGGCATGTTGATCAGGCAGAACAATTAGAGTTGCCAGTTCGCCCCGGAGTTTGTATAATCTTGTTCTGTCTTCGCAGCACTGAAGACAAACAGCAAGACAATGGTGGCTGTAGCTCAGTTGGTAGAGTCCAGGATTGTGATTCCTGTTGTCGTGGGTTCGAGTCCCATCAGCCACCCCAAGAATTCGCAGTAAAAAGAAAGGGTTACATGCTTTGGCGTGTAACCCTTTTTTCGTTGCGGCCGAGACCGGAGTGCTGCTCGGCCACTCATGGTTAATTGCGTCCGGCGTTACCCCTCCCCCGTAGCCGGCTGCAACGCCATGTTATGCAACTGGCGTTGCTCGGCCCCTACCTGCTCCAGGTCCCCCGCATCGAACACCGCGCTGCAACGCTTGCGCTTCTCATCGAGCCACACGCAATCGACACCGTTCGCGGCAACCGGACTGAAGTCGCCGGTTCTCCGGACCGTCATGACCGGCCCGCCGGCTTTACGACGGACTTTGTTTCCCTTTTCAAACATCCACATCTCCACTATTGAACTCATCAGCAATGATAGATGCTTAGATGACATTTCAGATGAAAACATGACAATATAGTTTTTCTTGTGACACATTTAATACAGCACGCCAAGCCCAGCATCCTGATGTCACATTCGAGGCGCCGATGTCACACTCGGCATGTCATTACACATCCATTCCGCTATGATGGCGGGCTGCCTCGTTTAGCCCCTCTGACCCGGAAACATGCAATGACCCTCGCAAGCGATCAAGAACCCGATTCCTCACGGCTGTCCGACACGGCCAAGCGCATGGAGGCGCTGCGCGATGATGTCTTCGCTGCCTGGGAAGCGCGCGTGCGCGAGCAATTGCTGCCGGCACGGGCGCTGCAGCATCCGCTGCTGATCGATACGCTGCCTGTTTTCTACGACAATATTTTGGAGAGCATCAGCCCGGCCCATCCGCGCCGGTCCGCGGTCGACGGCTCTTCCGTGGCGGGCGAGCACGGCGGCGAACGGGCGCGCCTGACGTCCTACGATCACGCCACCCTGATCGAGGAATACCAGTTGTTGCGCTGGGCGATCTTCGACGTCGCGCACCGCGCACAGCTGGTGTTCGACCACCGCGAGGCGCACGCCATCCATACCTCGATCGACCTGGGCATCCGCGAAGCCGTGCAGGCGTTCTTCCTCGTCCACAGCGGTTTCCGCGAAGGCTTCGCGGCGGCGCTGACGCACGATTTGCGTGGTCCGCTGGCGGCGACCATCACGGCGCTCGAACTGATTCTGCTGACCGACGACCTCGCCAAGATCAAGACGGTGGCGGCGCGCGCCCTGGCCAACAGCGAACGCATGGGCACCATGCTCGACGAACTGCTGCATACGATGGCGTTTCACAGCGGCCAGAAGATGCAGCTGGCGCTCGGCGAGGTCGACATCATGGACGTTGCCATGGAAGTGCAGGCCGAGGCAAGTGCGGCCAGTCGCGCGCGCCTGCGGGTGACCGGGCATGCCGTCCGGGGCGTCTGGGACCGCGGCGCCTTGAAGCGCGCGCTCGAGAACCTGGTAGCGAATGCGGTGAAATACGGCTGTCCGGCGACGCCGATCACCATCAGGGCAGACGAGACCCATGGCCGCCTGGTCCTGACGGTGCATAACGAAGGCGATCCGATTCCGCCGGAAGAACAGGAATGCGTGTTCCAGATGTACGAGCGCGCGCAGTCGGCGCAACAGGGGACGGCCCAAGGCTGGGGCATCGGCTTGCCCTACGTGCGCGCCGTCGCGGAAAGCCACGCCGGCAGCGTCGGCCTGGACAGCAGCGCGGAACTCGGGACCACCTTCGTCATCGACATTCCGCTCGACAGCCGCCTGGTCGCCAATCCACCGGTGCTCGACGAGCGCCCGGATGGCGCAGGCGGCTAGCCGAGCGGCGTGACGAGCGCGGCGTGCGCTTTCGCCAGCGCCGCGCGCAGCGTCGCCAGCGTGTAGGGCTTGGGCAGGATGTCGATTCCTGCGCCCGCCGTCGCACCGAATCCGCTCGCCAGCAGCACCTTCATCTCCGGGAACTGCGCCTTGGCCAGCTGGGCCAGGTCGTCGCCCTGGATGCCGGGCAGCTGCAGGTCGGTCATCAGGATGCCGATCTCGCCCGACAGATGGCGCATGGCTTCTTCGGCGCTGGCCACCGCCACCACCCGGTAGCCGAGCGCTTCGATCAGGTCGCGCGTGTTTTCCCGGATATCGTCCTGGTCCTCGACCAGCAGCACGGTCGTCCCTTGCGTCTGCACCTGGGCCGGCGCCACCGGCTGTGCCGATGCGGCGATGCGCTTCTGCTTTTCGTTGGCCAGCACGTGGCGGATCTTGCGCGCCAGGCTTTCCTTGGTATACGGCTTGCCGATCAGTTCCACGCCGCGGTCGAGCCGGCCGCCGTGGACGATCGCGTTCTCGGTGTAACCGGAGGTGAACAGCACCGCCAGGTCCGGCAGGCGTTCCTTGGCCTTGCGCGCCAGCTCCGGGCTGCGTAATGGCCCCGGCATGACGACGTCGGTGAACAGCAGGTCGACCGGCACGCCGCTGTCGATCACGGTCAGGGCGGCGCCGGCATCCGGGGCCTTGAGCACCCGGTAGCCCAGGCCGGTCAGCATGTCGACCACGATGGCGCGCACGGCGTCGTCGTCCTCGACCACCAGCACCGTTTCGGTGCCGCCCACCACCGGCTGGGTATCGAGTGCGACATAGTTGTCTTCCGCTTCGTGCGTGCGCGGCAGGTACAGCTTGATGGTCGTGCCTTCGCCGACTTCGCTGTAGATCTTGACGTGGCCCCCGGACTGCTTGACCAGGCCATAGACCATCGACAGCCCCAGGCCGGTGCCCTTGCCTTCCGCCTTGGTCGAGAAGAAGGGTTCGAAGGCGCGCGCCACGACCTCGGGCGGCATGCCGCTGCCGGTATCGCTGACGGCGACCGCCACGTACTGACCCGGTGCGACGTCGGGATGCGTCGCGCAATAGCTGCTGTCGAGCATGGCGTTGGCGACCTCGATGGTCAGCCTGCCGCTGCCGTTCATGGCGTCGCGCGCATTGATGGCCAGGTTCAGGATGGCGTTTTCCACCTGGCCGACGTCGATCGCCGTGTTCCACAGGCCGCCCGAGATCACGGTTTCGATGTCGATCTCTTCGCCCAGACTGCGCCGCAGCATGTCTTCCATGCCGGTGATCAGGCGCCCGACCTTGACCACTTTCGGTTCGAGCGGCTGCTTGCGCGCGAACGCAAGAAGCGAACTGGCCAGCTTGGCGCCGCGCGCGACGCTGGCCAGCGCGTTCTCGATGCGCTTGCGGCTGAGCGGCTGATCGCGCAAGTCCGGCGCCACCAGTTGCAGGTTGCCCGAGATAACCTGCAGCAGGTTGTTGAAGTCGTGCGCCACCCCACCGGTGAGTTTGCCGATGGTTTCCATCTTCTGCGCCTGCTGCAGCGCCGCCTCGGTGCGGCGCATCGATGCGGCTTGCTCGAGGTCGGCCGTGATGTCGCGCCCGATCGCGTGGATGTACTGCGCATCCGGCACGGCCGTCCAGGACAGCGTGCAATAGCTGCCATCCTTGCGCTGGTAACGGTTTTCGAAGCGGAATACATGGCCGCCGCCGCTCAGCGAGCCGACCTGGGCGACAGTCGACGCCACGTCGTCGGGATGCACCAGGTCGAGGAAGGATTTGCCGGCCACCTCCTGTTCGCGCCAGCCCAGGGTCGCGGTGAAGGCCGGGTTCACGGCGGTCAATTGGGCGTTGAAGTCGGCCACCAGCATGATGTCCATCGACAGGCGCCAGATGCGGTCGCGCTCGGCGGTGCGCTCGGAGACCTGGTCTTCGAGCGTCGCGTTCAGGGTCGCCAGCGCCTGCGCCGTCGCCTTCTGCTCTTCGATGTCGGTATTGCTGCCGATCCAGCGGATCACCTGGCCGTCCTCGTCCTTCATCGGCACCGCGCGCACCAGGTGCCAGCGGTAGGCGCCGTCGTGGCGGCGGATGCGAAATTCAACTTCGTAGGGCCGGCCGCTGGCGATCGAGTCGCTCCACTGCTGCGCCACCGAAGCGAGGTCGTCGCCATGGATGATGCCGGCCCAGCCGTCGCCATCGAGTTCGCCCTCGCGCGCGCCGGAATACGCGTACACGCGCTCGTTGAACCAGTCGAGCTGGCCATGCGCCGGCGCCGTCCACACGTGGTGCGGCATGGCCTGGGCAAAGGCGCGGAACTTGGCTTCGCTCTCGCGCAGCGCGGACTCGGCGACGATGCGCTCGGTGACGTCCGCGCCTTCGACGAACAGGCCGAACACCTCGCCGGCCTGGTCCTTCAGCGGCTGGTAGACGAAATCGAGGTAGCGCGTCGAACCAGTCGCGTCCGCGCCGGTCGCGTCCCCGCCGGCGAGGCGGAACGGGATCGCCTGGCCGGTGACGGCATGGCCGCTTGCGAAGGCCTGGTTCAGCGTGTCGAAGTAGCCCTGGCCGGCCAGCTCGGGCAAGACCTCGCGCGCGGCCAGGCCATGCCATGCGCGTCCGCCGATCAGCTGCTTGAAGGCCTCGTTCATGAAATCGAAGCGGTGTTCGCTGCCGGTCAGCAGCGCCATGAATCCCGGCGCCTGCTCGAACATGACGGCCAGGCGCGCACGCTCGCCCTGGATATGGCGCTCGGCCTGCACCTTGGCCGTGGTTTCGATGACGAGCGCCATGACCCCGGCAATCGCACCGGTCTCGTCGACCACCGGCGAATAATCGAGGTTCATCCAGACCCGTTCCGGTTTGCCGCTGCGGTGCAGCGTCATCTCCTGGTCGGCATAGCTGAGGATCTCGCCAGCCATTACCACGTTCATGACGTGGTCGTTGAAGGCTGCGACTTCCGGCCAGCCCTCACGTACTTTTGCCCCCAGCAGCTGCGGATGCCGTCCTCCGGCAATCACGGCATATCCATCGTTGTAGATCATATGACCGTCAGGCCCCCACAGGGTCACGATCGGTACCGGCGAGCGCAGCATCACGCCGACCACCGTTTTCAAACTGCCCGGCCAACTGTCGATGGGACCGAGCGCGGTGGCGTGCCACGGAAAAGCGCGGATCAACTCTGCGGTGTTGCCACCGCCGGTCAGGAAGTTCAGGGTGCTCGAAGACATGGACGGAGAGTGGGGGCAGGCGCGAAAGGCATTATTTTACGTTGTAACGCATTGTCGAGTAGCGCGTCTGTTCATGCTCACCCCGCGAGCGGCGCCGCCTGCCCATTGCGGCCCGCCCGCACCCGTCCAATCGTCTCGATCAGCTCCCCCGCCCCCACCGGCTTGACCAGATGCGCCGCAAACCCCGCCTGCTGCGACATCCTCCGGTCCTGCGCCTGCCCGTAGCCGCTGACGGCGACCAGCGCACTGCCGGCGCAGCGCGGCAGCTGTTTCAGAACGCCGGCCAGTTCATGCCCGCTCATGTCGGGCAGACCGATATCGAGCAGGATGACCTCGAAGTCCCGTTCGGCGGCGATCGCCAGCGCCGCGTGCGCCGAATGTTCGACCGCGACCTGGTGCCCGGCGGCCTCCAGCAACATGGACAAGGTGGCGGCCGCGTCGACGTTGTCGTCGACCACCAGGATGCGCATGGCGCCGGTAGCTTTCGATATAACCGCACCCGGCATAGCGGTAACCACGTCAGCGGCAACCGGCAGCAAGGGCAGGCGAATACTGAACGTACTTCCCTGCCCCTGCCCGCCGCTGTGCGCCTCGACGCTGCCGTCGTGCAGCTCGACCAGTTTCTTTACCAGCGCCAGGCCGAGTCCGAGACCGCCCTGGGCGCGGTCGGGCGTGCGTTCGGCCTGGGTGAACAGGTCGAACACGACCGGCAGCAAGTCGGGACCGATGCCGATGCCGTTGTCGCGCACCTGCAAGAGCGCGGCGCCGTCCTGCTGCTGCAGCGACACGACGATCCGGCCGCCGTTCGGCGTGTACTTGGCCGCGTTGTTGAGCAGGTTGGCCGCCACCTGGATCAGCCGGGTGCGGTCGCCACTGACCGGCATCGGCTGCGGCGCGATGTCGAGCGTCAGGTGGTGGCCGCGGGCTTTGATGACGGGCATGATCTGCTCGACGGCTTCGCGCAGCACGGCGCCGAGTTCGACCTGCGTCTTGTTGATGGTGACGAGGCCGCGCGTGACGCGCGAGACGTCGAGCAGGTCGTCGACCAGGTGCGTCATGTGCGTGACCTGGCGGCTGATGATCTCGCTGGTGTCCTTGATGCGGGGGACGTCGGCGTACAGCACGCGCAGCAGCTGGGCGGCGCTGCTGATCGGGGCCAGCGGATTGCGCAGTTCGTGGGCGAGCATGGCGAGGAACTCGTCTTTGCGCTCGTGCTCGCGCTGCAGGTGCGCCTGCTGGCGGTGCAGGTGGTCGAGCATGCGGTTGATCGAGCGCGCCAGGGTCACCGTTTCGCTGCTGCCGGCCAGTTCCGCGCGCGCGGCGCCGATGCCCTCCTCGCCCAGTTTTCCTGCGAACTGTTCGAGCTTGCGCAGGTCCTGGGTCAGGCCGAGCGACAGGCGCGACCCGAGCAGGAACACCCCCAGCGCCAGCAGCGCGGCAATCCCGCCGATCAGGCTGTACTGCGACCAGGGAGTTTGCAGCGCCGGGCTGATGCCGGACAGGTTGACCTTCAGCTTCAGGCCCAAGTGGCTAAATTCACCGGGCACTTGCACGGGCATCTGGAGGCCGGGACCGTTCGACGGCACCGGTGACTTCCCCTCCCAGAGGATCAAGGAGGATGGAATCGGCCGTAAATCCTTGATCCGGACCTTATAGAACAACGCACCCTCCGGCGTATTGGTGCGCGAATAGCGCAGGAGGTTGGTGCCGACCAGCTCCGCGCCCCCGGGCCGTTCGAAGATGGCCGCGCTTTCGGTCCCCTGGTCGATGCGCGCGCGCAGCCAGGTCATCTGCTCGTCATCGAAACGTTCGAGGCCATTGCCGGCGATCGGCTTGCCTTCGAAATCGGTAAACAATACCTGGACTGGGATGCCGTTAATCTGGCGCAGGCTGTTCAGGAACGGAGCGAGATAGGTTTCGCGGCCGGCACTGTCGACCAGGCCGGTGGCCAGGATCGGGCTGTTGGCGACGTCGCCCATGCGCGAGGCCAGCGTGGCGAGCGTATTGCCCACCATGCGCGCATTGAAGGCGGTCTCACGCTCCTGCATGAGCGCGTTCGCAGCATCGTGCTGGCGGTCGACCAGCCAGAAAGACGCTGCCGCCACCAGCAGCACGGCGGCGGCGGTCAGGATGGCCGAGGCGATCGCGAAGCGCTGCGTCAGGCTCGCCGCGCGGAAGGTCGACCACATCATCGGTCGCCGGTCGGCACCAGCACGCCGTCGCTACGGTAGCGGGCCATCAGCAGTTCGCGCGCGTCCAGCGCTTCGTGGCGCGCCGGCGTGAACGGCGGCGCATACGACTTGATCAGGCCGCGGTGCGTGCGCAGCTTTTCCAGGGCATCGCGCACCGCCTTGCGGTCGGTGCTGCCGGCCTGGTTGATCGCCTTGGCGAGGATGTGCATCAGGTCGTAGCTGTGCGCCACGCCGACCGGACCCTGGATGTCTTCGATGCGGCGGATCGGCGAGACCGCGGCCAGGTTGCGCATGAAATGGTCCAGTTGCCCCTTGTCGGCCTTGAAGAAGGAAAAGGTCTGGATCACGGTAAAGTCGACTTGGTGCAGGGCCGGCCCGGCCTGGCGGGTGAACTCGCCGCCGGTCACGCCCCAATGGCTCAGGATCGGCATGCGTTCGGCTTTCGGCAAGGCGGCGACTTCGCGCACCAGCACGGCGGCCTCGTCGTCGTTGGCGACCAGCACGATCGCCTGGGCGCCGGCATTGCGCAGCGCCTTGTACCTGGCCACCAGGGTCTGGTCGCGCCAGTTATACCAGGCCGTTTGCACGATGCGGACGTCCTTGTGGGCAGCGACGAATTTTTCCGCCGCCGCCAGGTTGCTGCGGCCCCAGGACGTATTCGTCAGCAGCAGTCCGACATGGTTCAGGCCGCGCTTGCGCGCCGTGGCGAGCAGCTTGGGCATGGCCAGGCTGTCGCGCAGCGACAGGCGGTAGACGTAGTTCGGGTGCATGCCGTTATCGACGATCATGTCGGCCGACGACCAGGGCGCCATGAACAGGGTCTTGCTCGCCTTCAGCGTCGGCAGCTCTTCGATGATGACCGGGCTGAACCTGCCGCCGAAGACGGCGACCAGGCCGGGCATGCGCGCGAACTCTTCGATATTGCGGATGCCACGCGCCGGCAGCGACCGGTGGTCTTTCGTGACGAGCTCGAGCGGCCGTCCGCCCAGCACCCCGCCGGCACGGTTGATTTCGCCGATCGCCGTGCGCAGTCCGAGTTCCACGGCCTGGGCCGAGGTGCTGTTGTCGAGGCCGAATTCGGCGTCGAGGCCGATACGCACCGGGACCGCGCCTTTCTCCGTGCTTGGCGCCGCCTGCACACAGGCAGCAAACAGTATGGTCAGTATTGTGACGCCAAGCAGGCGGGCGAAGACATTGCTGTGGCGGGCGGTGGTCGGATTCAGCATATATGTCGCGAAAGTAAGGTCCGATATTGTAATTGGTAAATCCGTCGGCACCGGACGCACTTGCAAATTACCTGCTCATGAAAAAGGCCACCTGGCGGCGAGCGGCAGGTGGCCTGTTCGTTGCATGCGCCGACTGTCGCCGGCGCTGCCCGATCAGTAACGGTTCGGGTTGTTCGGACGCGCATCGTGGCGGTTTGGGACACCGTCGCCGTCACGGTCGCGGCCTGGACCGGCAACGCGGTCGCCACTGCGCCAGCCGCCGCGGTCGAGGACCCAGCCGCCGCGGTCACGGCGCCATTCCGGGCGGGCGTAGACGTAGCCGGCGCGAACTTTCTCGTAGTGGCCGCCAACCCAGGTATAGCGACGGCCGGTCCAGTTCCAGTAGCCAGGCACCCATTCATAGCCGCGGCGTGCCGCAGGGACGGCTTCGCGGCGCAGCGCAGGCGGCGCCTTTTGCACGACGATGACCTCGGTGCGGGTGTGCTGTGCTTGGGCCACCGGGGCGAAGGCGGCGGTGCTGATGATGGCAGCGGCGACAGTGAAGAGGATTCGTTTCATGGTAGTGCTCCTTTCGGTTCGGTGTGAGATCACTATAGCCAAACGTTCCAGCGCACAGTAGCTCTGATGCAAGTGCTTACAATCGATACATTTGGCCCGATTCCATTAACAGACTAGAAACTTGATGCTACTCTCCGGGCCATTCTTCCAGCGCACAGATGGGGCCGCCACAAAACGAAACAGCCGGCGCAAGGCCGGCTGTCGTTGGTGCGGGATCGAGCAGGAAATCAGTCGAGCTTCCAGGCGTAGTCGACCTTGGCCCAGGTCTGGGCCGGCGCGCCGTCCTTCAGGCCCGGCTTGAACTTGCAGGCCGACAGGCCTTTCTTGGCGGCGTTGTCGAGGCCCTTGAAGCCGCTCGACTTGTCCAGCTTCGAATCGGCGACGCTGCCGTCGGTGTTGACGAGGAACGACATCGAGGTGGTGCCCTGCTCTTCGTTCATCAGCGATGCTTTCGGGTATTCGACCTTGCACTTCGACGGGTCGAACGAGGCCGGGGTTTCACCCGCGAAGGCCGAGCCGGCGACGGCGGAGAAAGCGAAAGCGAAAGCGATGATGCTCAGGGTGGTCTTTTTCATGATTGTCGTTCCTTTGTAGTTCTAGTTAATGTGCCGCTGACTGCCTGCGGTCTTTCAGTGAGTCCGGCGAATGCCGTAAATTAAAATCAGAATTCTTCCCAGTCGTCGCTGCCCGCGGCAACCGGCGACTTCTTCGCCTTGGCCGGCGCTGCCGCGGCGGCGCTCTTCTTGAGCGCCGGGCGCGCAGGGCGGGCTGCCGGCAGCTTCGGCGCCGTTGCCGGTGCGGCCGCTACCGCTGCCACCGGGGCAGCCGGCACCGGTTCGATGCTGTGCTGCTCGCCTTCGACCAGCCTGAAGATGCTGACCACGCGGCTCAGTTCGCCCGCCTGGTCCTGCAGGCTCTGGGCGGCGGCTGCCGCTTCCTCGACCAGGGCCGCGTTCTGCTGGGTCATGCTGTCCATCTCGATGATCGACATGTTGACCTGCTCGATGCCGGCGCTCTGTTCGGCGCTGGCGCTGGCGATCTCGCCCATGATGTCGGTGACGCGCTTGACGCTGGCCACGACCTCTTCCATCGTCACGCCGGCCTGGCCGACCAGCTTGCTGCCGCGTTCGACCTTCTCGACCGAGTCGCCGATCAGGGTCTTGATCTCTTTCGCCGCCGCCGCCGAACGCTGCGCCAGGTTGCGCACTTCCGAGGCGACGACCGCGAAACCACGGCCCTGCTCGCCGGCACGGGCCGCCTCGACTGCCGCGTTCAGCGCCAGGATATTGGTCTGGAAGGCGATGCCGTCGATGACGCTGATGATATCGGCGATCTTGTTGGCCGAGCTGTTGATCTCGCCCATGGTGCCGACCACTTGCGAGACCACGTCGCCGCCCTTGCGCGCCACGTCCGAGGCGCTGGCCGCGAGCTGGTTGGCTTCACGGGCATGGTCGGCGTTCTGGCGCACGGTGGTGGTCAGGGTTTCCATCGCCGAGGCGGTCTTTTCCAGCGAGCTGGCCTGCAGTTCGGTACGCGAAGAGAGGTCGATGTTGCCGGCGGCGATTTCGCGCGAGGCGGTGCCGATGGTCTCGGTGCCGCGGCGCACCTGGCCGACGATGCGCACCAGGCTGTTGCGCATTTCGTTCATCTCGGCCAGCAGGCTGCCCTTCTCGGCGGTGCGGGTGTCGATGGCAATGGCCAGGTCGCCGTGGGCGATGCTGCCGGCGATTTTCGTGGTGTAGTCGGGCTCGCCGCCCAGCTGGCGGATCAGGCCGCGGGTGATGATCCAGGCCGCGGCCACGCCGATGGCAACCGCCGCCAGCAGCATGACCAGCATGAAGTTACGGGTGCCGGCAAACGCCGATTCGGCATCGCGCTGGCTCTGGGCGCTTTGCGCGTCTTCCATGGCGACCAGCTTGTCGAGCGCTTCGGTCCACTTCTTCTGGACCGGACGCACTTCCTTGATCATGACGCGGGTGGCGCTCATGGCGTCGTTCGCGAGATACAGTTCCGACGCCTTGGCAATGGCCGGCATGGCGGCTGCTTCATGGCCCTTGATTTCTGCCAGCAAGGCCTTTTCGGTGTCGCTGCCGGCAGCGGCGAAGATGTTGCTCAGCTTTTTCTGGGCTGCGTCGTACTGGGCGGTCTGGTCCTTGAACTTCTTGAGTTCCGGTTCCATCTCGGTGGCTTCGGTCATCAGGGTCAGCACACGCAGCGATGCGAGGCGGTCCTGCACGTTGTTGCGCATTTCGATGACGGCGCGGCTCGACACGTTGTTGACGCTGACCACGTGGTCGAGGCGGTCCTGGATCTGCGCCATGCGCATGATGCCGACCACGGTGACCGTCACGAGCAGCACCAGCACCAGGGCGAAGCCCAGTCCGAGGCGCATGCCGACTTTCATCTTCGATACATTCATTTTGCTTCCTGTCTCCTGGTCAGATGTGCCCGGTGCGATCCCGCATCCGAAATGCCAACATTGTGCGACTGCATGAAAGACGAACATCCATTGCCGCTCGTCAACTCAGTGGGCAAATTATGGATTGGCTCTTGCTGTAGAGCAAGCGCAGGTGCGATCTGTCTACACAAATTTTGACTTCCGTGTAGTAAATTTCCTACACGCAAGAAAATTGGCACGCTTGTTCTTGTAAATCCAATTACAGAGGATGCCGTGCGGAAAATTATGTGATTCAGGAGCCAAGAATACAGGCGTGCGGCAGCCGCCAATGGAGAGCAAGCTATCACAGCGGTGAAAGGAAAATGGGAAAGTAGCGGGCCGCCAAAGGCCCGTGCCCACTACTGCAATTACATGTTGCGGATGTGCGCCGCCGCCTCGAGCAGCAGGTATGGATCGGCGCCGGCCAGCTTCTTTGGATCGGACAGCATCTGGCGGAAGGCACGCGCGCCCGGCAGGCCGGCGGTCAGGCCCAGGATGTGGCGCGTGATGCTGTTGAGCTTCAGGCCGAGCGGGCCGTATTGCGCCAGCTGGGCCGTGATGTAGGGCACCATCGCCGCCAGCACCTCGGCGCGCGTCTTCGGCACCGCCGTGTCGCCATAGAAGCGCGCATCCCAGTTCGCCATCAGGTAGGGGTTGTGATAGGCCTCGCGCCCGAGCATGACGCCGTCGAGGTGCTGCAGGTGCAGCGCGATCTCGTCGTCGGTCTTCACGCCGCCGTTGATGATGATCTCCAGCTCGGGAAACTCGCGTTTGAGTTCGTACGCCACCTCGTAGCGCAACGGCGGGATCTCGCGGTTTTCCTTGGGCGACAAGCCCTTCAGGACGGCGTTGCGCGCGTGGACGATGAAGGTGCGGCAGCCGGCATCGGCGATGGTGCCGACGAAATCGCGCACGAAACCGTAGTCCTCGTTCTTGTCGATGCCGATCCGGTGCTTGACCGTGACGTCAATCGAGACCGCGTCGCGCATCGCCTTCACGCAATCGGCCACCAGTAGCGGCTCGTTCATCAGGCAGGCGCCAAAGGCGCCGCGCTGCACGCGCTCGGACGGGCAGCCGCAGTTCAGGTTGATCTCGTCATAGCCCCACTCCTGCCCCAGCTTCGCGCTCTTCGCCAGGTCGGCCGGCTCGCTGCCGCCCAGCTGCAGCGCGATCGGATGCTCGACCTCGTCGTAGCGCAGGTGGCGTTCGACATCGCCATACACCAGGGCGCCGGTGGTCACCATCTCGGTGTAGAGCCAGGTATGGCGGGTGATCTGGCGGTGGAAGACGCGGCAGTGGCGGTCGGTCCAGTCCATCATCGGGGCGACCGACAGGCGGCGGCCACCTGGAGCAGGCGAAGAAGTCGTTTCGAGAGTCATGGGGGCGAAGAAGGAGTCGGGCGGCGGCTCGAGGCGCCGCGCTTGCGGGACCGGTATTGTACCGCAGCAGCATGGAGCGGCGCTTATGGGTGAGGCTTCGGCGTCGGCACGGCGGCCCGGGGTGCTGATGGTGCCCGATTGCATTGACAGTCTGCTTCCATCTAGAATGACGGCAGCGACAGCAAATCATCCCGGCAATATCGTTTTGCACATCGACGGCATGTCGCACCACTCTCCCACTTCAAGATCATCTCGCACAACTATGAGCATCGTAATAATCAACTGGCGCGGGGGAGAGAACGATCCCTTCAGCTACTTCAGCGCATGCATGAAGCAGGCGTTCGAGCGGATGGGCCGCCCGACGCACATCGTGAACCTGGACGATTCGCTCATGCACGAGCTCGGTGAAATCAACAGCAGGGGCATCGATTTCGTCGTCTCGTGGCAGGGCCTGGGCTCGCAGATCGGCGCGACGGACACCGACCCCACCACCGTCTGGGACGAGCTGAAGGTGCCGGTACTCAGTTATCACGGCGACCATCCGTGCCACATGCCTGTTCATCACAAGGCGATGTCGCCATGGTTGCAGCATATCTACGGCATGGCGTCGTTCGCCATGTTCGCAAACACCTACCTGCCGCGCCAGACGAACGCAACGTTCTTTCCGCCGCCGGTTCCGTTTACCGACGGCGTCCAGGGCCGATTCGAGGGAGATTTCTTCGTCTTTCCCAAGAATATCGACGATCTCGACGCAACCCTGGATGGATGGCGCGGCGCCTCGCAGCAACGCGTTGCACACTTCCTGCTCATTGCCGCGGACGCGATCATCAGTGAATTCAGGAATGGCAACCGCACGAATCATCACGACATCATCGACGGCCTGCTCGATCCGGAGGTGATGGCAATGCTCCGCGAGGACCTGCAGAGCTCGGAGCTGGCGGTACGCCTGCACCTTCATATGCTGCTCGACAAGATTTATCGCAATGCGGTGGCCGAGCATGTCGTCAACGAACTTGCGGATGTGCCGCTCAAGATCTACGGGCGCGGATGGGACCGTTTCCGGCTCAGGCAAAACCGCCACCACGAGTTTCTCTCGTTTGACGCAATGTCGGACAATGCGTTCCAGTTTGCGTCCCGCTACGGCATTCTCGATGTGGCGCCCATCAACGACGCGCTGCACGACCGTACCCTGCGTGCAATGGGCAACCGGTCGGGCTTCCTGATGGGGTCGAACTGGCAGTACGAGACCTTCCTCGGCGGCGATTACGGTGGCCTGTTCTTCGACGGCGCACCCGGCGGCTTACGTGCCCGGGCAGAACGTGTCATGCAATCGCCCGAGGCGCACCGCGCGCAGTGTCGTGATTTCGCGCGCGACTATCAGCACCAGTTCTCGCTCTTCGGCTTCCTCAAGTACCTCGAGGGGACGAGCGACATGGTCAGGGCGCGCGCGGGCGTGACCCTGCCGCGCTAGGACAGGCCCGGTCTGGACAGGCCCGGCCCGGACAGGCCGGGCGTGGGTTCGGCTCCTGCATGACGATGGCGCCGGATGCCGGCATCACCCGAACCGTGCGTCCAGGTCGGCCGCAATGCGCGCCATCACCGGCGTCCAGTCCCCTGCCGTTTCCTGGCGATACAGCCGGGCGCTGCCATACCAGGGGCTGTCTTCGCGCGTGCACAGCCAGCGCCAGTCGGCCAGGGTGCCGCCGGGCAGCAGGATCCAGACCGGCTTGCCCATGGCGCCGGCCAGATGCGCCACGCTGGTGTCGACCGTAATGACCAGGTCCATCTGCGCCACCAGTGCCGCCGTGTCCGAGAAATCGTTCAGGCGTTCGCCGGCATGGCGCACGTTGCGCTTCATCTGCAACACGAGCTTGTCGAGCGGGCGCAACTCCTTCTGCAGCGAGACGAACTCGTATTTTTCCGACACCAGGCCCGCGATGACGGAAAACGGCAGGCTGCGGTAGCGGTCGAGGCGGTGGTGCGGATTGCCGCTCCACACCAGGCCGACGCGCGGGCGCGTCTTTGCGCCGAGAATGGCCGCCCATTCGGCCAGCTTGGCCGCGTCCGGTGCCAGGTAGGCGCCCGGATCAGGAATGGCGTCGTGCCGGGTGCCGCATGCCAGCGGCAGGCTCAGCAGAGGGCAATGCAGGTCGAACGGCGGCAACGGGTCGCCCTTGGCCACCAGTTGGTGCACGCCCGGCAGGCTGCGCAGCAGGTCGACCAGCGCCGGCTGCACTTCCAGGATGACGCGGGCGCCACGCTGGGCGACCAGGGGTGCGTAGCGGCAGAACTGCAGCGTGTCGCCCAGGCCCTGTTCGGCGTGCAGCAGGATGGTCTTGCCGTCCAGCGGCTCGGTGCCGCGCCACAGCGGCGCGTCGAAGTCGCGCTTTTCATGGAATACGCCGAGCGCCTCGACGTTCCAGCGCGCTTCGTAATCCTGCCAGCCCCCGACGAAGTCGCCCAGAAGCAGGTTCAGCAGCGCGCGGTTCCAGCGCGCCAGCGCGAAGTCGGGATCGAGCGCCAGCGCCTGGTCGTAGGCGGTGCCGGCCTCTTCGAAGCGGCCGAGGTCGGCCAGCACGATGCCGCAATCGGTGTGGCTCGCCGCCGCATCCGGACGCTGCGCGCGCGTCTCTTCGAAACAGGCCAGCGCTTCCGGGTAGCGCAGCATGGACCGCAGCAGCGTACCGCGCGTGAGCAGGTATTCGTAGCGATTCGGCTCGGCTGCCAGCGCGCGGTCGATGCTGGCCAGCGCGGCGTCGAGCTGGCCGAGTTCGCGCAGGGTCTGGGCGCGCAGGTGCAGGGTCTTCGGATCGTCGGGACGCTGGGCGCTCAGCTGGTCGAGACTGCCCAGGGCGGCGTCGTGCTGGTGCAGCTGCGCCAGCAGGCGGCTGCGGTGGCGCAGGATTTCCGGGTTGTCCGGCTGCAGCGCCAGTGCGCGCTCGCAACTGGCCAGCGCTTCGGGACGGCGCTTGAGCACTTGCAAGGCCAGCGCGCGGTTGTGCCAGCCGGCGGCCGAGTCGGGGTTCAGGTGGAGCAAATTGTCGTAGCTGGCCAGCGCATCCTCAGGACGGCCGAGCACGTGCAGGATGATGCCGCGGTTGTACCAGGCGTCGGCAAACTCGCGCCAGGCGAGCAGGGCCGACTCGTAACTGATGAGCGCTTCCTCGAAGCGGCCGAGGTCTTTCAGGACGTTGCCGCGGTTGTTGGCGGCGTGGGCAAACGCCGGGTTCAGCGCCAGGGCGCGGTCGAGGCTGGCGAGCGCTTCGTCGTTGCGCTGCAGTTCATGCAGGACCACCGCCTGGTTGTTGAGCGCGTCGACGTCGCCCGGATTGAGCGCGAGGGCACGCGCGAAGCTGGCCAGCGCCTCGTCGTAGCGGGCCAGGGTCTGGAGTGCGGTGCCGCGGTTATACAGCGTGTCGGCGTCGTCCGGTTGCAGCATCAGCGCGCGTTCGTAGCTGGCCAGGGCTTCATCGTAGCGGCCGAGCTCCTTCAGGGCGTTGCCGAGATTGGCATGCGCGGCCGGCATGTCGGGGCTGAGCGCAATCGCAGAGCCGATGAAGCGCGACGCGTCCTGGTAATGCCCGCCCTGGAAAGCGAGGATGCCGGTATGGTGCAAGGCCTCGACGTGTTTCGGCACCAGGCGCAGCACCTGTTCGTAGGCGGCCATGGCGCGCCCGAGCTGGCCGTTCTGGTGCAACGCCACGCCTTCGGCAAACAGTGCAGCCGCACGTGCCGCGGCTGGATTGGCGGACGTGAAACGTGCGCCTTTGCTGTGTTTTCCCATGATGACGTACCTTTGCTGATGAGTGGGGCCGGACGCGGATGCGCGTGGTGCGGGACGGCGGGCGACGATGGCACGCTGGCCTTCCATTATAGAGGGAGGTGTTTACGTGCGGCAAGATTAGTGGCGCCCCGGGGCGGGATGTCGGGATTCTCGCAACACCTTTGCCACACCTCTCGTTACGAACCATTCAGAAAAAGAATTCGAAAAAATTTCCGTACGGCATTTAATGAAGTGCTTCGGGCGGTCGTCCTGTACTTGTGAGAGCAGATGAACTGCTCCTTGAACCCCACCAACTGGAGCCAACCATGCTGAGCCTTCACACCAACGCCGCCTCGCTGTCCGCACAAAATTCCCTGTCGTCGACCCAGAACAAGCTGTCGACCTCGATGACCCGTCTGTCGACCGGTTTCCGCATCAACTCGGCCAGCGACGACGCTGCCGGCCTGCAGATCGCCACCCGCCTGAAGTCGCAGACCAGCGGCATGGCCGTCGCCATGCGCAACACCCAGAACTCGGTGTCGATGCTGCAAACCGCCGAAGGCGCCCTGAACGAAACTGGCAACATCCTGGTGCGTATGAAAGACCTGGCCACCCAGGCCGCCGACGGTTCGTCGTCGAAGGATGACCGCACCGCGATGCAAGCCGAGTACGACTCGCTGGCTGACGAACTCGGCAACATCATGAAGAACACCAAGTTCGGCGGCACCGCCCTGCTGCACAAGGAAAACGGCAAGCTGGCCGCATCGGTCACCTTCCAGATCGGCGCCGACAAGGCCGAAACCATGGCCGGCAACTTCACGACCGAACTGACCGCCGTGCACGACAAGATCGGCGCCACCAGCGCCCGCTTCTCGGGCGGCACCGCAGCCGGCGCTACTACCGTCGGTACCGACATCAGCGGCACCACCGACGCCCTCGGCGTGACCAACGCCAACACGACGATCGACGAGCTGTCGCAGGCGATCGACTCGGTCAGCACGCTGCGCTCGAAGATCGGCGCGACCTCGAACCGTCTCGACCACGTCTACAACAACCTGTCGAACATCAGCACCAACACGCAGGCCGCCGCCGGCCGCATCATGGACGTCGACTTCGCCACCGAGAGCGCGAAGATGACCTCGAACCAGATGCTGATGCAGGCGGGCACCGCGATGCTCAAGCAGACCAACCAGATGTCGTCGATGGTCATGTCGCTGCTGCAGTAATCGCAATACATTCCGGCCTGCTGGCCGGAAGATCAAAGGCCAGCCGCTCTCCGGCTGGCTTTTTTTTTGCGCGCGCGAAAAATAACTCAAATTATTTCCATGCGGAATTTAATGAACGAATGAGAACGGTCGTCTTGTACTTGTGAGAGCAACTGAACTGCTCATTGACCAACCAGATAAACAGAGCCAACCATGCTGAGCCTTCACACCAACGCCGCCTCGCTGTCCGCACAAAATTCCCTGTCGTCGACCCAGAACAAGCTGTCGACCACGATGACCCGCCTGTCGACTGGTTTCCGCATCAACTCGGCCAGCGACGACGCTGCCGGCCTGCAGATCGCCACCCGCCTGAAGTCGCAGACCAGCGGCATGGCCGTTGCGATGCGCAACACCCAGAACTCGGTATCGATGCTGCAAACCGCCGAAGGCGCGCTGAACGAAACCGGCAACATCCTGGTGCGCATGAAGGACTTGGCCACCCAGGCCGCCGACGGTTCGTCGTCGAAGGATGACCGCACCGCGATGCAAGCCGAGTACGACTCGCTGGCCGACGAGCTGGGCAACATCATGAAGAACACCAAGTTCGGCGGCACCGCCCTGCTGCACAAGGACACGGGCAAGCTGGCCACCTCGATCACCTTCCAGATCGGCGCCGACAAGGCCGAAACCATGGCCGGCGACTTCACGACCGACCTGGCCGCTGTGCACACCAAGCTGACCGCCACCAGCACCCGCTACTCGGGCGGCACTACCGCCGCTGCCGGCGCCTCGACCGTCGGTACCGACATCAGCGGCACCACCGACGCCCTCGGCGTGAGCAATGCCAACGCCACCATCGACGAGCTGTCGCAGGCGATCGATTCGGTCAGCACGCTGCGCTCGAAGATCGGCGCGACCTCGAACCGTCTCGACCACGTCTACAACAACCTGTCGAACATCAGCACCAACACGCAGGCTGCAGCCGGCCGCATCATGGACGTCGACTTCGCTACCGAAAGCGCGAAGATGACCTCGAGCCAGATGCTGATGCAGGCGGGTACCGCGATGCTCAAGCAGACCAACCAGATGTCGTCGATGGTCATGTCGCTGCTGCAGTAATCACGGCCGGCGCCGGCTGAACCCGGCCGGACGTATCACGGGCCAGCCGCTTCGAGGCTGGCCTTTTTTTTACCTGGATCGCGCCATGAACCCACTTTCGCTCTCCGCTCCCCTGCTTCCCCCGGTCCTGCCTTCGCTGCAGGCGACTGCGATCACGGCGATCGCACCGGTCGCTTTCGCCGTCGCCGCGGACAGCCAGCTGCCGCTGCCGCAATCGCAGCCGCTGGCCAACCCGCAGGCCGGCGCCGGCGCCGCCGAGCACCAGGACGGCGCCGCGATGCGGCCCGACCAGGTATTCATGACGCGCCAGATGGTCTTCCCACAGGCCGATGGCCGTACCCTCGCCGGCAACTGGCGCGCGATGGTCGGCAGCTATGGCGCGACCCTGGCCGAGCGCGAATGGCGCACGCGCGCCGGCGCCCTCGCCCCGTTGCAGCTGCTTGCAGGCCAGGACGGACGCGCGCCCATGCGGCCGCTCGACGGCCAGTTGCCGGCCGACGCCTGGCGCTTCACGGTGCATGCGGGGAACGCCCAGGCGCAGCATCTGCAGGTCTTGCGCAAGGGCGCCGACGGCGGTGGCGGGCGCCGGCGCCGCCCGCGGGCCGCGCTGCGGCTGGAGCTGGCGCTGGCCGACGGCACCCACGTCGCGCTGCAGGTCGAGCCGGCGCCGGGCGGCGTGGCGATCGAATTGGCGGCGCCGGATGCGTATGCAGCGGCGCGCCTGCGCGCGCTGCAGCCGGCGCTCGAGGCGGCGGTGGCGCGTGCCGGGCTGGTCGTGGTGCGCTGGAGTTTCAGGACGGGGATCGCGCCGGCGGCCTCGGCGCATGCGCTGCTGGCGGCGGAGGATGCGGCGCAGGTGTTGACCTTGCCGGTGTTTCAGGCGGTGGCGGAACTGGCGTTGATGTTGCCGGCGCAGGGGTGAAATTTTATTTCACCGAAGTCGGCTCGGTGAAGGAATATTTCATTCCAGGTGTGAGGCTGGCATCTGTTCATATTTCACGCGTGGACTCGGGAGTCCACCCTACAATCATCGGTATTCGTAGGGTGGAGGGGGGGCGCCGAGCCTCCTGACTCCACGCGTTACACCGTATGCTTACCCGACGGTCCCCACGATCGACACTTCCCGGTTCTCGGGAATCTCGTTATACGACAGCACGTTCAATCCCGGCGCGAACAGCTTGGCGTAGCGCGCCAGCAGCGGGCGCACCTGCGGCAGCACCAGCAGCAGCGGTGGCGTGTGCTGGCCCTTCATCTGCTCGCGCGCGACCGGCATGTTGATCTGCAGTTGCGAGAGCAGTTGCGGGTCGATCGGGTAGTTGTCCAGCGCGACCTTGCCGCCGCCGCTCTGGCGCGCCTGGTTCAGGGAACCGAGCAGCATGTTCTCGAGTTCGGCCGACAAATTAAAGGCCGGCATGTCCTTCTTCTTGCCGAACATGGTCGAGACGATCTGGCGGCGCAGCGCGCAGCGCACTTCGGCCGCCAGCAGGATCGGATCCTTGGTGGTCTCGGAAGCATCCAGCAGCGTGGTGCCGATGACGACGATGTCCTTGAGCGACACGCCCTCCGCCAATAACACACGGAACACGCGCAGCAGCTGGGTGTGGTTCAGCGCCTTTTCCAGCGCCCCGGCCAGCTTCGGCGACAGCGCCGTCAGGCGCTCCATCAGCGCCGGCACGTCTTCGTGGCGGAACAGTTCATGCAGGTGGTCGCGGATCACCTTCGAGCAGTGGGTCGCGATCACGCTGGGCACTTCGACCACCTGGTAGCCGAGGCCCAGCGCATGGCCCTTCTGGTCGGGCGTGATCCAGGTCACGGCCATGCCGAAGGCCGGTTCCAGGCCGGGAATGCCATCGAGTTCGCCATACACGTTCGGCGACGGGATCGCCATCAGGTGTTCGGGATGCACTTCGCCTTCGGCCACCACCACGCCCGACAGGCTGACCGAATACTGCGACGGGCGCAGCGCGAGATCGTCGCGCACGCCAATCGCAGGCAGCAGCACGCCCATCGATTCGGACAGGCTCTGGCGGATGCCCTTGATGCGTTTGGTGAGCTGCTCGCCCTGCGCCTTGTCGACCATGTTCACCAGCTTGTAACCGACGGCCACCGAAATCGGCTGCACCACCGGCAGCTGTTCCCAGTCGAGTTCCGGCGCGCGGTCGTCGCGCAGCGCCGCTTCGATGGCGGCCACGCCGCCCGTATCGGCCGGCTGCACGCGCGTGTGCAGGCGGTAGCCGGCATAGCCCAGGGCCACGGCGAACACGGCGAAGGTAAAGAAGGGCATGCCCGGGATCAAGGCCAGGATGACCATCACGCCGGCGGCCGCGAACAGCGTCGGCGGCTGCGCCAGCAGCTGGTTGCCGACCTGTTTATCCAGGTCGCCGGCTTCGCCGATGCGCGTGACCAGGATCGCGGCCGCGGCAGAGAGCAGCAGCGCCGGGATCTGGCCCACCAGGCCGTCGCCGATGGTCAGCAGCGCATACACGCGGAACGAGTCCGCCAGCGGCAGGTCGTACATCAGCGCGCCGATGGCGATACCGCCGATCAGGTTGATGATCAGGATCAGGATCGAAGCGACCGCGTCGCCGCGCACGAACTTGGAGGCGCCGTCCATCGCGCCATAAAAGTCGGCCTCCGCCGCGACGTCTTTCCTGCGCTGGGTCGCCTTTTCCTGGTTGATCAGACCCGCGTTCAGGTCGGCGTCGATCGCCATCTGTTTGCCGGGCAGCGCATCCAGCGTGAAGCGCGCGGACACTTCCGAGATACGCTCCGAACCCTTGGTGACCACGACGAAGTTGATGATCATCAGGATGATGAACACCACCAGGCCGACCACGAAATTGCCGCCGATGACGACGTTGCCGAAGGATTCGATGACGTTACCGGCGGCGTGCGTGCCCTCGTGGCCGTGCAGCAGGACCACGCGCGTGGACGCCACGTTCAGGGCCAGGCGCATCAGCGTGGTGCCGAGGATCACGGTCGGGAAGACCGAGAAGTCGAGCGGGCGTTTCGCACTCACCGCGACCAGGATCACGATCAGCGACAGCACGATGTTGAAGGTGAACAGGACGTCGAGCAGCACCGGCGGCAGCGGCAGCATGATCATCCCGAGCAGCATCAGGATGAAGACCGGGGCGGCGTACTTCTGGCGCCGCAGCTCGGCGACAAAGGCGTTCAACGAATTCATGAAGCGGATACCTCGCTCAAATGGTGTGGCACGGCCACGTCAGTCGGGATCCGGGGCGGCGCCTGGCGCCGGCCGTCACGGAAAGCATTCAATTGCAGCACATAGTTCAGCACCTGCGACACGGCCTGGTAAAGCTGGGCCGGAATCTGCTGCTGCACCTGGCTGGTGTTGTAGATCGCGCGCGCCAGCGGCGGCAGCGTCACGGTCTCGATCTTGTGGTTGGCAGCGACGCTCTTGATGTACAAGGCCATCTCGTCGACACCCTTGGCCACCACGAACGGCGCTTCGGCGCGGTCGGTGTCGTACTTCAGGGCCACCGCATAGTGCTCGGGGTTGACGATCACCACGTCCGCCGTCGGCACCGTCTTGTTCACGTTGCGCTGGGCCAGCTGGCGCTGCAGCTGGCGGATGCGCCCTTTCACTTCCGGCCGGCCTTCGCTGGTCTTGTGCTCTTCCTTCTGGTCCTGCTTGCTCATGCGCTGGTTTTTCGCGAACTGGAAGGCCTGGATCGGCACGTCGAGCACGGCGAAGATCACGAACACCGCCACCAGCGCGAACAGGGCGTCGAACATCATGGTCCCGCCGTGCACGATGGCGTCGCCCAGCGGCAGGCGCTGCAGGTCGACATAGGCCGAGATGCTCGACCTCGTCACATGGGTCAGCACGAAGCCCAGTACCACCGCCTTGGCCACCGAGGTCGCAAAGCCGATCAGGTGCTTCTGGCTGACCAGGTTGCCCAGGTTCTTGATGGGACTGAGGCGCTCCGCTTTCGGCACCATGTTTTTGCCGGACATGATCCAGCCGCCCGGCACCAGGCCGCCGATGACGATCGCCAGCGGCACCACCGCGAGCGGCAGCACCATTTTCACGAACAGCATGGCGGCGGCCATGAAGACCACCGACATCGCGTTCTCGATGGCTCCGGTTTCGCCGAGCGGCACGTAGACCAGCCGGAACAGGGAGCGGAACGACTCCAGGTAATCCGGCAGCATCATCGAAAACACCTTCAGGCTGACCAGGATGCCGATCGCAGTCGACAAGTCCTTGGAGCGGACGACCTGCCCTTCCTCGCGCGCCTTTTTCAGCTTTTGGGCTGAGGCCTTTTCGGTTTTGTCGCCGTTGTCAGCCACGGGCCGCCCTCATCTGTTGCTGCAGCATTTCGAGTACCGCGTTCGTCAGCTGGATGTAGTGTTCCGGGATGAAGCGCACCAGCTGCACCAGCATCAGCAGGCCGAACAGGGTCACCAGCGAAAAGCCCAGCGAAAACAGGTTCAGCGACGGCGCCACCCGGTTCAGGAAACCGAAGCCGACCTGCACCACCATCGTCGAGAACACGATCGGCAGGGCGAGCAGCATGGCGGCGGCAAACACCCAGCCCAGGTTCAGCGCCACCGCCTGCAGCGTCATCGCCTGTAACCCCTGCCCCACCGGCCAGGCGTTGAAACTCTGGCCCAGGATGGTGGCCAGCAGCAGGTGGCCGTCGATGGCGAAGAACACAAAAATGGCCACCAGCGACATCAGGCTCGAGATCACGTCGGATTGCTGTCCATTGACCGGATCGTTCATCTGCGCCATCGAAAAGCCGATCTGGCTCGACGCCAGGAAGCCCAGCATCGAGATCGCCGAGGTGGCGAACTGCAGCGCGAAGCCAAGCACGCCGCCGATCACCGCCTGCTCGAACATGGCAACCACGCCGGCGAGCGAAAACGGGTCGGGCATCACCATGTTCTTCGTCAGCGGCAGCATCAAAAAGGCGAGCACCAGCGACAGCAGTGCCCGCACCGGAATCGGCACCATGCCGTCGCCGATTGCCGGCGCCGAGGACAGCAGCGCCATGATGCGGCAGAACGGCCACCACAGCGCGCCGATCAGCGGCAGCAGATAGCTGACGAAATCCATCTAGCTCGCGATGGTGGCGGCGCGCTGGAACACCGACACGCAATAATCCATCAGGTAGCCGGTCATCCAGTGGCCGGCCAGGATCAGCACCGCCAGCGTCACCATCAGGCGCGGCAGGAAGCTCAGGGTTTGTTCGTTGATCTGGGTGGCTGCCTGCACCAGCGCCACCACCAGGCCGATCAACAGGCCGGGCACCACCAGCACCATCACCAGCAGCATCACCACGCGCAGCGCTTCGGCGACCAGGTCGACCGCAATGTCAGGACTCATAGATGGGACTCATAAATCGGGGACTCATTCAATCATCTTCTAATAGCCGTGGATACTGCCGACCAGCGTGTTGACGGTCAGGGTCCAGCCATCGACCAGCACGAACAGCAGCAGCTTGAAGGGCAGCGAAATCACCAGTGGCGAGAGCATCATCATGCCCATCGCCATCAGCACCGAGGACACCACCAGGTCGATGATCAGGAAGGGAATGAACAGCATGGCGCCGATCTGAAAGGCGGTCTTCAGTTCCGACAGGACGAATGCGGCCAGCTTGACGGTAAAGGCGCGGTCCTGCGGCTTCAGGTTCGGCGCTTCGCCGGCCAGGTGCGCGACCTGGGCCAGCGCGCTCTTGCTGGTTTGCGCCAGCATGAAGCGCGACAGCGGCACTTCGGCCGTCTTCAAGGCCTGTTCCAGGCCGATCTTGTTCTGGTCGTAAGGAAGAAAGGCTTCGTTCCAGACCTGCACCCCGATCGGGCGCATCACCAGCAAGGTCAGGATCAGCGCGATGCCGGTGACGACGCGGCTCGGCAAGCCTTGCTGCAGGCCGAGGGCCTGGCGCAGCAGGGAGAGCACGATCACGAAGCGCGTGAAGCTGGTGGTCATCATGACCAGCACCGGCAACAGCCCGAGCAGCGTCATCAGCACCAGGATCTGCGACTTGACGCTCATCCCGGTATTCGCGCCGGGGATGACGCCGGCCATCAGGTCCTGGGCGCTGGCGGGGGCACTTCCCAAAAATAGAGCGGCGCCCGCCAGCACGACAGCTGGTGCACCGCGGCGCAACACGCCGCTCTTGAATAACATCATGCCGTGATCAGGTCCAGGTTCAGGCCATCGAGATCGATCACTTTCAGGCCGTACTGCTCGCCCGCGACCACCACTTCGGCACGCCCGATCGGGGCGCCGTTGACCTTGATGACCAGCGGCTCGCCGGCCACCGCGTCCAGCGGCAGCACGCTCGCCGGGCCCAGGTCCATCAGGTCCTGCAGCGAGATGCGGGCCGAGCCCACTTCCAGCGTCAGGGTGACAGGAATACGGCGCATCATCTGCGGCAGGCGTGGATTGCGAGAAGGTGCGCCCACTTCCACGTTGTCGTCGATCAGGAGGTCGTCGGCCAGTTGCTCGTTGAGGTTCATGTCCATTTATTCAGCGTCTTCAAAAGAGGTTAAACACAGCTTGCCTTTGTGCTCGGCGACCGCCGCCGTGAACAGGCGGGCATCGTCGAGCAGGACGTCGGCACGGCCGACGGAAACCGGGATCACGTCGCCGACCTTCAGTGCGAACAAGGCTTCGAGCGTGATTTCGTGCGTGACCAGGCGGCCGTCGAGCTTGACCTTCAGGCTGGTGCCGATCGATTCGCCCGGACGCGCCGCGCGTTGCGGGCGCTCCGGCTGCAGCGCCTGCAGGATCAGGCCCATCATGCGGGCGTCGGGCGCCATGTAACACTGCGCCGTGCCGGCACCCTGCGGCTCGCGCAGCGTGATGGCGAGCACCCAGGCGTTCCTGGCGGGCGCCGCGGCCGGCGTCACCGCCGTGGCGCCGGAAGCCGCGGCACGCCGCTCGACTTCCACGCCGGCGGCGCTGGCGGCGACGCGCACCCGCATCGCCAGTACTTCGAACAACTGCTGCGTCAGCGTGAGCGCGAGGCGTTCCTCAGTAGCGGTTACGCGCTCCCCTGCCGGGTCGCGCAGCGGCCTGGCAGGCCCCTTGCCGCCGTAGCGCGCCTCGAGCAGGCCAACCAGCAGCGCGCGCTCGAAGGCGACGGCGGCGACGCCGTGCGCACCGCCCATGCCGAGCCAGCGCAAGGCACTGCTGTCGGGCGCCCGCTCGAACGCGACTTGTGCCAGTTCGAAGCTGCTCCAGTAGCGGCGCCAACCCGGCGCGGACAGCATGGCCGTCATGTCCTCGGCAAAGGCAGCCGCAAAGGTCGGCAATAAGTGCACGGGCCGGCCCAACAGGGTCGGATCGAGCACTTGATGCGGACGCTCTTGAACAGTTGAATTGTTAAGTGGCATAAATGCGCGGCATATACGATTTGATGAGGCGAATTGATGAGATTGAAACAGCGTATTTTTATTTCATTCCCGAAGGCAACAATTATACCTGCTTAGATGTTTCGGCTCACTTGATATTCCGCTTTGAATTCCCCGTTGCCCTACGGTAAGATCGTATCTTCATTTGCGCCACTTCCCGGGGAAACGGGCTGTTTCACGGGGGAAAAGCGTGAAATCTGCTGAATTTTGAATCGCCTTTTGATGCAGGTTTTACATGCGCAGAATTTAACATTTGCCGCAAAGAAGCTAAATTTTGATCGTCAAATGTCGCAAAAAAACTACTCAGCCTGTCACTCGCAGGCAACATCGAACGCATAGGATTTAACAAATGGGAATTGAATTAGCCGGCCAGATCAAAGCCGACCTTGCTGCACTGACAAACGACGCGCAGCGCCTGGCGATTGCACCATCTGTCGACCTGGCAACGCCTGCAGCGCAAACCGACTTCTCTTTTGCTCAAACAATGAAGAATGCGATCCAGAGTGTCGATGCGCAAGATCAAGCCGCAGCCGTAAAGATGGCCGACGTCGACAGCGGTAAAAGCGACGACCTGGTCGGCGCCATGCTCGCCAGCCAGGAAGCCAGCCTGTCCTTTTCGATGTTGATGCAAGTGCGCAACAAGGTGATGGGCGCGATGGATGAACTGATCAAGCTCCCGGTCTGACGTAACGGCAACGCGCATCGTCAACCCCATACGGAACGGAAAATCCCAACGTGATTGAGAAACTCAAGAATGCCTTCGGCGGCGCCAGGCTCGGGGCGCTGTCTCCTGCGCTGCGCAACAACCTGACCCCGCTGCTGGTGCTGGCCGTGGTCATCACCGCTGCCGTCATGATGTTCATGTGGCAGGACCAGGCCAACTACAAGCCGGTCTTCGGCGCCCGCGAAAAAGTCGCGGCCAGCGACATGATGACCGTGCTCGATGCCGAGCAGATCCCCTACCGCATCCATCCGGACAGCGGCCAGGTGATGGTACCGTCCGGCCAACTGGGCAAGGTGCGCATGCTGTTCGCTGCCAAGGGCGTGACCGCGCAACTGCCGGCCGGGCTCGAACTGATGGACAAGAACGATCCGCTGGGCGTGTCGCAATTCGTGCAGGACGTGCGCTTCCGCCGCGGCCTGGAAGGCGAACTGGCGCAAAGCATCCTGACGCTCGATGCGATCGCGTCGGCGCGCGTGCACCTGGCCATCGCCAAGAGCAATTCGTTCGTCGCCGGCGCCTCGGACCAGAGCTCGGCCTCGGTCGTGATCGCAACGAAACCGGGCAAGACGCTCGGCAACGAGCAGATCGCCGCGATCGTCAACATGGTGTCGGGCAGCGTGGCGAGCCTGTCGCCGGCACGTGTGTCGCTGGTCGACCAGGCCGGCAACTACCTGTCCTCGCGCGTCGACCTGAGCGAAGGTTTTGAGGGCGCCAGCCAAGGCGACGCCGCCGCGCTGCGCGTGTCGAACGAAGTGCGCGCCAACGTCAACGAGCTGCTCGGTCCGGTGCTGGGGGCGAACAATTTCAAGGTCAGCGTCACCGCCGACATCGACAACGACAAGATCGAGGAAACCCAGGAAAAATACGGCGAAGCGCCGAAGGTCACCAGCGAAGCGATGCGCGAAGAGCTGGAAAAGAGCCGCCTGGCGATGGGTGTGCCGGGCACGCTGTCGAACCGTCCGCCGGTGCCAAGCGATCCGGCCGCGCCGGCCGCCGATGGCGCCGCTGCTGCCGCCGACAAGGCCAACGACAACAACAACTCGCGCAAGAACGCGACCACCCGCCAGTACGCCTACGACCGCGCGATCACCCAGATCAAGCGTTCGCGCGGCCGCCTGCGCAAGCTGTCCGTCGCCGTCGTGCTGAACAATGCCAGCGCCGCGAACGCCAAGGTCGGCTACACGCCTGCCGAACTGGCGAACATCGACAAGATCCTGCGCGGCGGCCTCGGCATCGATCAGGCGCGCGGCGACGTGTTGGCTGTCTCGGCCTTGACCTTCCCTGCCGTGGCCCCGGTCGAGCCGTGGTACCAGGAGCGCGACACCATCGTCGACGCCGTCCGCTACGGCCTGTGGATCGTCGGTGCTCTGCTCGCCTACCTGCTGCTGGCCCGTCCGATGCTGCGTACCGTCACGGCGCGCATGACGCCGGCGCTGCCTGCACCGGGCGCAGCCCCAACCGCGGCGCTGCCGAATGTCGCCACTGCCAGCGCTGCCCCGGCCATGGCTGCCGCGGCGCTGCCCGCTGCTGCCGGCACCGGCGCCGCCGCCGTCGTGCCGCTGCTCGAAAACTACGATTTGCCTCCTGCCGGCTCCGCCGTCGATGTGATGGTCGATCACCTCAAAGTGCTGGCCGGTAAAGAACCGGAGCGCGTTGCCGAAGTCGTCAAACAATGGGTGCAGAAAAAACATGGCCGAACTGAACAATAACGCCGAGGGCGCCGTCCTGACCCCGGTCGAGCAAGCTGCGATCGTCCTGCTGTCGATCGGCGAAGAGCCGGCCGCCGCCGTGCTGCGCTGCCTCGAGCGCGACGAACTGATCGAACTGACCCAGGTGATGTCGCGCATGAGCGGCATCAAGGTCGATTCGGTCAAGTACGCGGTCCAGAATTTCTTCGACGACTACCGCGAGCAAAGTGGCCTGCACGGCGCCTCGCGCACCTACCTGAAGCGCTCGCTCGACCTGGCACTGGGCAGCGACATCGCCAACAGCGTCCTGAACACGATCTATGGCGACGCGATCCGCCCGATGATGGCGCGCCTGCAGTACGCTTCGCCGAAGTGGCTGGCCGAATTCATCTCGCACGAACACGTGCAGATGCAGGCCGTCTTCCTCGCCTTCCTGGCGCCGAGCCTGGCCGGCCAGATCATCGAAGGGCTGCCCGAAAGCAGCCGCGACCTGGTGCTGCTGAACCTCGCGCGCCTCGACGAGATCGACCGCGACCTGCTGCAGGAACTGGAAGAACTGGTCACGCGCTGCCTGTCCGCGCTCGACACGCAAAGCGCCAGCGTGGAAGGCGTGCGCCAGGTCGCCGAGATCCTGAACCGCCTGCCGAACAACCGTGCCGGCATGGTCGAACTGCTGCGCGCCCACGATCCGGACGTCGTATCCCAGATCGAGATGTCGATGTACGACTTCTTCATCCTGTCGCGCCAGACCGAACAGGTCATCACGCGCCTGCTCGACGACATCCCGCTCGAGCAGTGGGCCATCGCACTCAAGGGCGCCGAGCCGGCCCTGCGTGACGCGATCCTGATGGCGATGCCGAAGCGCCAGGCGCAGAGTTTCGAAGACCTGATGCGCCGTTCGGGTCCGGTGCCGATGTCGCGCATCGAGCAGACGCGCAAGGACATCATGGTGGCCGTCAAGGCGCTGGCCGATGCCGGCGAGATCGACGTGCAGTTGTTCGCCGAGGCCACCGCCGAATGAAGCAGTTCCGGCCTTTTCACTTTCCGCCCCTGCACCAGGTGCGCGCCGCCAACGGTACTTTGCCAGCCGGCGGCGTTGGTGCTCCTTCACAGGAAGACTGGGACAGCGCGCTGGCCGCCGGCTACCGCCAGGGCCAGCAGGATGGCTTCGACGCCGGCTACGAAGCGGCGCGCGCCGAAGGCTTTGCGCGCGGCCAGGCCGAGGGCCTCGAACGCGGCCTGGAAGAAGGCCGCGCCCAGGCGCTGGCGCATCTCGACCAGATCGGCAAACCCGTCGACGCCGCCTTGCGCGCCCTGAAAAAACTGAAAAGCGATTTCAAGACCGCCCAGCGCAAGGAAGTCGTCGACCTGGTCGGCAAGATCGCACGCCAGGTGATCCGCGCCGAACTGGCGCTGCAGCCAACCCAGCTGCTGGCCCTGGTCGACGAAGCCCTGGCCGCGATGCCGCCGGCGCGCGACACGGTCGAAGTGCTGATGAACCCCGAGGAACTCAAACGCGTGACCGAGCTCGATCCGAAGCGTGCCAAGAAGTGGAACCTGCTCGCCGACCCGTCGCTCGTCGCGGGCGAAATCCGCGTGAAAGCGGGCGACCATGAAGTCGACGCCGGCTGCCAGGGCCGCCTGGCCGCCTGCATGGACCAGGTGCGCGACGCCGTCGCCGCCACGGAAGGAGACGCGGCATGACGGCCCTGTTCGAGACGCTGCGTTCGCTCGACATCGACGCGGTACCGGTCGCCACGCCGACCGGCCGCCTGGTCGGCGCGCAGGGCCTGCTGCTGGAATCGGTCGGCTGCAAGCTGCACACCGGCCAGCGCTGCCGCGTCGAACTCAACGACGGTGGCTGGCTCGATGCCCAGGTCGTGGGTTTCCGCGACAAGGTGTCGTACCTGATGCCGTTCAAGAAGGCGAACGGCCTGGCCACCGGGGCGCGCGTGCTGCCCGAAAAAACCGCAGCCAGCCTGATGATCGGCCCGTCGTGGCTGGGCCGCATGGTCAATGGCCTGGGCGAAGAGATCGACGGCCTCGGCCGCCTCGGCGGCGACCAGCCGCTGAACTTCACCCCACCGAAGGTCAACCCGCTGCGCAAGACCCCGGTCGACGAGCCGCTCGACGTCGGCGTGCGCGCGATCAATTCGATGCTGACCCTCGGTAAAGGCCAGCGCGTCGGCCTGATGGCCGGTTCCGGCGTCGGCAAATCGGTGCTGCTCGGCCTGATCACGCGCCAGACCGTGGCCGACGTGGTCGTGGTCGGCCTGATCGGCGAGCGTAACCGCGAAGTGCGCGAATTCGTCGAGAAGTCGCTCGGACCGGAAGGCTTGAAACGCGCGGTGCTGGTGGTGGCGCCGGCGGATGAGTCGCCGATGATGCGCGTGATGGCGACCGAACTGTGCCACTCGATCGCGGCGCACTTTCGCGACCGCGGCCAGAACGTGCTGCTGCTGGTCGACTCGCTGACCCGCTACGCGATGGCGCTGCGCGAAGTGGCGCTGTCGCTGGGCGAGCCGCCGGCCACGCGCGGCTATCCGCCGTCGGTGTTCTCGAACCTGCCGCAACTGGTCGAATCGGCCGGCAACGGCGAGCACGCCGAGGGCAGCATGAGCGCAATCTATACCGTGCTGGCCGAAGGCGACGACCAGCAGGATCCGGTGGTCGACACGGCGCGCGCGATTTTGGATGGCCACATCGTGCTCACGCGCGAACTGGCCGAGCGCGGCCACTATCCGGCGATCGACGTCGCCCAGTCGATCAGCCGCTGCATGGCGCAAGTGGTCACGCCCGAGCACTCGAACGCGGCGCGCAAACTCAAAGCCTCGCTGGCGCGCCATGCGCGCGTGCGCGACCTGATTCCACTGGGCGCCTACACGCCGGGCGCCGATCCGGAAACCGACCGCGCGGTGCGCCTGCAGCCGCACATCGAAGCCTTCCTGTGCCAGGGCACGCGCGAAGGCGCGCCGCTTGACGCGTGCGTACCGCAACTGCAAGGAATGATGCAATGAATCGCCGTGATCAGATCCACAGCCTGGGCACACTGGTGCAGCTGCGCAGCACGGAGGTCGACAAGCTGCAGACCGAACTCGCCCGCCAGGAGGCGACGCGTGCGCGCTACGCGGCCAACCTCGAGCGCCTGCACTCGCTGGCCGAAGGCAGCGGAGCGTCAGGCGAAAGCGCGGGACGTTTGGCCCCCGCGCTGGCGCTGAACTGCGGCCAGTACAAGCAGGCCGTGTTCGCACTGGCCGACACCCACCGTACCGACCTCCAGCTGCACGAGGCGAACATGGCGGTCTCGCAGCGCAACCTGGCGCAGGCATGGACCCGCCGCGAACTGCTCGGCAAGGTGCTCGAGCAGCAGCAGGACGCGTTGGCGCGCGAGCAGGATCGTGCCGCGCGCAAGCGTGAAGACGAGATCGCTACCCAGTCATGGCTGGCGGGCCGGGCGTAACACGAATTCCAAGGAGAACAACAATATGGCAGGCATTTCCACCAACTACGATCCGGCTTCGACCGCGCAGGCCCTGGCCGAATCCTTTACGTCGGGACGCCAGGCGATCCTGACGCGCCAGGGCGCGCAAACAACCGCCACCGAAAAGGGCTTGACCACGCTCGGCTCGGCCCTGAGTGCCTTCCAGAGCAGCCTTGCCTCGCTGACGGGCCTGAACAAGACGATGTCGGCCAGTAGCGCGGTCTTCAGCGACACCGCCATTGCCAGCGCCAGCGCGACGGCCAACGCAGCGCCGGGCAGCTACAGCTTCTTTGTCGAGCAGGTCGCCAGCGCGCACAAGGTCTCGTATGGCGGCATGACCGATTTCGCCGGCGGCGGCTCGCTGACGCTGGGCGTGGGCGGTAGTTCGTTTTCGATCGACCTCGGCACCAAGGCCAACTGGACCGTGCGCGAGCTCGCGGCGGCGATCAACGGCGCAGCCGATAACACCAGCATGTCCGCTGCCGTCGTGACCACCGGGACCACCTCGGAACTGGTGCTGACCTCGAAAACGACGGGCCTCGCGAACACCATTTCGGTCAGCAGCACGGGCACGGATGCCGGTCTCGCGGCCAAGCTGGGCGGCACGCGCAACGAGCTGGCGCCGGCACTCGATGCGGTGGTACGCGTCGGCTCGGCCACCGGTACCGAAATCCGCCAGGCGAGCAATACGCTGTCCGTGATCGATGGCGTCACCATGACGCTGACGAAGGCGCAGGCCGCGGGCAGCACGCCGGTGACGCTGACGGTGGCGTCGGACGCGACCAGGACGGCGGCGAACGCGCAGGCATTCGTCGACGCCTACAACAAGCTGAAAACGGCCATCGACGGCCTGGTCAGCCCGGGCGACCCGAAAAGCGGCGGCGAAGCCGGCGCCTTTGCCGGCGACAGCGGCGTGCGCGCACTGCGCGACCGCATGGTCAACGCCTTGCGCAGCACGGGCGCCAGCAGTCTGGCCAACTTCGGCATCACCGCCAACCGCCAGGGCACGCTCACGCTCGACAGCACCCGCCTGAACAAGGCGCTGGCGCTGAACCCGACCGGCCTCGATACGCTGATCGGCAGTACGTCCACGACCGGCGCCAGCGGCATCGCCGGCCAGCTCGACGGCTACCTGAAGCTCTGGACCAGCAGCGCGAATGGCCAGATCGGCAGCCGCAAGGATGCCGTCAGCAAGCTGCAAAGCAGCCTGACCGAACGACAGACCGCACTCGACAAACAGTACGACAGCGCCTATGCGCGCTACCTGGCGCAGTTCACCCAACTGCAGTCCGTTCAAAGCAATATGTCCTATAACACCTCGCTGTTCGACAGTTTGTTCAGCAGCGCCAAAGATTAAACTTCACGCCTAACTCATCGCCATGTCCTATCAAGAAGCTTACGGTAATTATCATGCGGTCAATCTCGACTCGCAGACCTCGCGCGCAACCCCGGTCGAACTCGTCCTGCTGTTGACCGACGGCCTGCTCGACGAACTGGCGCGCGTGCGCGCCCACATCGTCGGCAAGCGCTACGAACAGAAAGCGGCCGGCATCGACAAGTGCTGCGAGATCATCAACGGCCTGTCGAGCTCGCTCGACTTCGACAGCGGCGGCGACACCGTCGCCAACCTGGCCAACCTGTATGACTTCTGCTCGTCGCGCCTGCAGGGCGCCGGCATCAAGATGGATCCGGCCATGGTCGACGACGTGGTCGGCGTGTTGACGACGATCCGCCAGGGCTGGCAAGGCGTACAGGCACGCAATGCCTAGGAGCGCAGCGCTCGGCAGGCTCGCCGCCGGTTTCAAGGAAGCCGGCGCGGCGCAAGACTGGGAGTACCTGGGCGCCCTCGCCGCCGCGCTGGCGCCGCAACTGGCGACGCTCGCCGCCCGCGGCGCCTGGAACCGCAACGAGCTGGCCGCACTGGCGCAGTTGCGCGCGGCCCATGACGGCGCCGCCGCCGCCTGCTCCGAAGCACTCGATGCGCTCGGCGCCCGGCTTGCCGGGATGCGCAACAACAAGGATGGCTGGATGGCGTACGCGCTCACCGGTGACATGGAAACGGCTGGACACCAAGAATGAACCTGACACTGACTAACCTGAACGGGCCGGCGCCTGCCGCCAAGGGAACGGCTGCGAACGATGCGGCTGCGCCGGCTACGTTTGACGCAGCCGCTGCGGTGCCCAACACTGTGGACGCCGCCCAGCCGGCGCTCGTCCAACCGGCGCTCGCGTTCGCGCAATGGCTCGGCCTCGACCAGATGGCGCCAACGGACGTGGACGCAACTGCAGCTGCAGCTGCGCCCGACGGCGCACCGGCAGCGGACGACATCCGTGTCGAAGAACAGCAGCAGGCCGCCGATACGCCGCTGCTGGGTGCGATGGCGATGCCGATGCCATTGATGCCAGTTCCCCAGGCGACGCTGGCGGCGGTCGTTGCCGCATTGCCTGGTGCTTCAGCCCTGCCGGCCGCTAAAGAACCGGCGCCGGCTGCCGATACCGAGGTTTCGCCACCGGTCGGCAGCCCTGCATCGGGCCGCGCAGGCCGCGCCGATCTGGCCGCCCGGCCGGCTGCCGCTCCTGCGCTGCCCTTGGCCGACATGCCGGTCCAGGCTGCGGTTGCAAAGGCGGCGCCGGCCGCGCTTCCCGCCGATACATCGGCAGCGAACGCCGACACGCCGCAGGACCAGGCCGCACCGGTCACCGAGCGTGGCGCCGCCAACATCGCCGGCATGGCGAGCACAAGCGCGCCGGTCGCTGGCACGCCTCAACGCACGGGCGATACCGTCACGCTGTCTGGTCCGCCGACCGCATGGCGCCAGACCCTGCAGGAAGCGCTCGGCGAGCGTCTCCAGCTTCAGGTCGGCAGCAAGGCCGAGCAAGCCGTGATCCGCCTCGAGCCGCCGATGCTGGGCCGCGTGGAAATCGCGATCCGCCACAGCGCCGGTTCGCTCGAGGTGCAGATCTCGGCAACCCATGGCGAAGTGCTGCGCCAGCTGCAGACGGTCAGCGAAAACCTGCGCAACGACCTGGCCCAGCGCCAGTTCAGCGACGTGTCGGTCAACGTCGTCCCGACGCCGCGCGCGGCTAACGGGGCGCCGATGTTCGCCGGCGGTGAAGGCCGCGGGCGCCAGCAGGATGGGCGCCAGCAGGAACAAGACCCGGGCAATGCCCTGGCCGAAGCAAACAGCGGATTTTCGTCGTTCTCGCTGGACGGTCTCTCACTGAGCGGTCGCGCCCAGGGCCGCAGCTAATCAATCAAGAATAACCCTGACAAGATCAATGAACAGCAAGCTCAAGATGATTCTCGGCGTCGTCGCCGTCGTGTTGGTGGCCGCAGGTGCGGCCGGTGGCGCCATGTGGTGGATGAAGTCGCAGGAACCGGCGCATGGCGCAGAAGCTGCCCCCAAGGCTGCGCCGAAAAAGGAAAAGTCGGACGCGCCGCCCAAATACGTCACGCTCGACAAGGTGATCGTGATGCTGCGCCGCGCGCCGAACGAGGGCACGACGCATTACCTGTCGGCCGACCTGGTGCTGGCCACCGACGCCAAGGGCGAAAAGCCGACCAAGGAACACCTGCCGCTGCTGCGCGCGATCGCCGTGCGCTCGCTCTCGAGCTTCACGCTGGCGCAGGCTTCGAGCATGACCGTCGAGCAGGTTGCCGCGCAGTTGAACAAGACTTTCGATGCCAACTATGCCAGCGAGGAACGGGAAAAGCCGTTCGGCGAAGTCATGATCGGCAAGCTGATCGTCGAATGACGGCTGGGGACCACGTGGCCTTTTCAGACAATTACGGCGACTACGCCGATGCTGCCTGCGCCGGCGGCTACCAGCAGGCGTCGGCCGGCATGAGCGCGCGCGAGGAGCAGCAGCATCTGGTGGCCTATGCGCCGCTGGTCAAGCGCATCGTGCGCCAGCTGAACTCGCAGGTGTCCGGCGTCATGTCGCGCGAGGACATGGAGCAGATCGGCCTGATGGGCCTGCTGGAAGCGTTGCGCCGCTACGGCGCGCCCGACACCGGCTTCGGCAGCTTCGCGTCCCTGCGCATCCGCGGCGCCATCCTCGACGAGCTGCGCCGCCAGGACTGGCGTCCGCGCGCGGTGCGCCAGGATGCGCACCGCGTGCGCGACGGCCTGCGCGCCCTCACCCGCAAGCTGGGCCGCGAGCCGAGCGCGCAGGAAGCCGCCGATGCGCTCGGCATCACCCAGGAAGCGTACCACCAGCACCTGCTCGACGACGGCGCCGAAGAGATGATGAGCTTCGACGAAGTGCTGCAGGAAGCGCTCGACCCCGCCAACAGCATGCCCGGCCCGGAAGAAGCCTTCATGGTGCGGCGCAGCCTGGAACAGGCACTGGGCGCGCTGTCCGAGCGCGAGCAGCGCGTGATCCAGATGATCTACGAGTTCGAGCTGAGCTACAAGGAAATCGCCGCCGTGCTCGACCTGTCCGACGCCCGCGTCTGCCAGCTCAACAAGAGCGCGCTGGCCAAGATGAAAGCCGCCATCGGCGCGCGCTGAAGTTTAAAAAACAAACAATATGATCCTCATCCAGAAAGGCCTGTCATGCAGCAATTCCTAGGTATTTTCATCGTGCTCGGCTGCGTGTTCGGCGGCTTCGCACTGATGGGCGGCACGGTCACTGCGATCTGGCACCCGATCGAAATCCTGATCATCGTCGGCGCCGCCTTTGGCGCCCTCGTGATCGGCAACGAAAAGCACGTGCTGACCGAGATGGCGCACCAGCTGAAAAAAATCGCATCGCGTAAAAAACACGATTCGGAATTCCAGCGCCAGCTGCTGCTGCTGATGTACGAACTGCTGCAACTGGCCGCCGGTGGCCTCAAGGCCCTCGACGCCCACGTCGAAGCACCGAAAGACAGCGCGATCTTCCAGCGTTATCCGCGCATCCTGGACGAGCCGAAGCTGCTGGCCTTTATCGTCGATAACTTCCGCCTGATGGCGATGGGTAAGATCAACGCCCACGAACTCGAGGGCGTGCTCGAACAGGAACTCGGCGCCATCCACGAAGAACTCATGCAGCCGTCGAAATCGCTGCACAAGATCGCCGAAGGCATGCCCGGTTTCGGCATCCTGGCCGCCGTCCTCGGCATCGTGATGGCCATGTATTCGGTGGCCGAAGGCGCCGATTCGGGCGCGATCGCGGAAAAGGTCGGCGCGGCGATGGTCGGTACCTTCATCGGCATCTTCTTCTGCTACGGCCTGCTCGATCCGCTGTCGAACATGATGAAGCAGCTGGTCAACGGCGAAGCCTCGACCATGGAAACCGTCAAGGTGGTGCTGTGCACCCACGTGGCCGGCAAGCCCGCCCTGCTGGCGATCGACGCCGGCCGGCGCCTGATCCAGCTGAACACCAAGCCGAGCTTCGCCCAGCTGGAACAGTGGATCAACGCCATGGGCGGCGAAGACGAATCGCAGAACAAGCGGCGCCGCACCGGCGACCGCATGACGGGGTAAGCAGTGTCCAAGCCCAACGACAAGCAGCACGAACAGACCATCATCAAGCGTGGCGGCGGCAAGCACGACCACGACGAGCACGGCGGCGCCTGGAAAGTCGCATTCGCCGACTTTTGCCTGGCCCTGCTGTCGCTGTTCCTGGTGCTGTGGCTGATGGCCGCGCGCGAGAAGGAAGCGGTGCAGAACATGATGAAGGATGCCGCCGCCGGCCAGCTCGAAGGCCCGGGCGACCGGCCGTCGATCGCGACCGCCCCCAGCGGCAGCCTGATCGAACGCTTCCCGACGCTGCACGACGGTACCGGTCCGGGTCCCGGCAAGGATGCCGGCGCCGGCGCAGCGGCCGCGGAAGCGCGCGTCTCCTACGATTCGCCGGCCGACCTGAACCTGCTGTCGAAAAAGCTGGAAAAGATGAGCGAAGACGCCGGCCTGGCGGCCAACCTGCAATCGGAAATCACGCCCTACGGTTTGCGCGTCATGTTGCACGATACCGACCGCCAGGGCATGTTCATGCGCGGCAGCGCGCTGCCGACCGGACGTTTCGCGCGCCTGCTGCAAAAGATGGCGCCGCTGTTCGCGCAGATGGAAAACCAGATGCTGATCGTCGGCCATACCGACTCGGTACAATACACCTTCGCCGAAAAAACCGGCATGTCGAACTGGTCGCTGTCCTCGAACCGTGCGATGGCCGCGCGCGCCCAGCTCCTGCAGGGAGGCATGCGCGGCGACAGCGTGCTGCAGGTGGTCGGCATGGCCGACCGCGCGCCGCTCGACGCCAAGCGTACCGATGCCGGCATCAACCGCCGTATCGAACTGATGATCCTGACGCGCGCCCAATCGCGCTCGGTGGCGGCAATGTTCGGCGCGCCGGGCGCCACCGAAACGCTGCTCGAAGGCGTGTCGGTCAGCGCGCCCGGCAAGACGGCGGCGGACGACACCGCGTCGCTGCGCGGCCAACTGGCGAAGTAACCATGACGATTCAATCGAAAACCCGAGGTACCCGCATGAAAATCACCGGAACCGGCGCACCCAACGTCACCCCGACCATGACGCCTGCGATCGGCGGCGCAACGCCTGCAGCAGCACCAGCGGCGCCCGCGGCGGCAAGCAACGCTCCCCTCCAATCGGAAGTGCTGCAACCGGCCGCCAAGGCATTGGCCGCCCTACCCGACTTCGACGCCGCGCGCGTGGCCGAACTGCGCGACGCGCTGGCCAAGGGCGAGCTGCCGTTCGACCCGGCGCGCCTCGCCGGCCTGATCCAGCGCTTCCACGGAGGACCGAGGTGAGCCCATCGCTGAGCCGTATGACCCGGCAGCAGGCGGTGGCCGCCTTGATTAATGGTGTTGAGCAGGATCTCGATGCCGCGCAGAGCATTCACTCCCTGCTCGAACGCCAGTTCCAGGCCGCGCTGCGTCACCAGGGTGCCGAACTCGGTGCTTTGGCTGAAGAACTGACGCCCGCCCTGGACGCGATGGAGGCACGCCGCAAGCAGCGCGTGGCCCTGGTGCGCGCCCTGCACGGCGCGGACGGCACGATGGCCGGCTTCATCGCGGCCCAGCCGGAACCCGGGCGCGCCAGGCTGGCCAGCGCCTGGAACGAACTGGAACGCCTGGTCGTCGCCTGCAAGGGTGCCACGACCCGCAACGGCAACCTGCTGGCCGAACAATTCACCGTGATGCAGCGCGTGCTGCACAATTCGGACGGTACCTATGCGCCACGCTGATTTTTCGACAAGCGCCATCTCGGCGACGCTGCCTACCGCCCCGACCCGGCCGACGGGCGCCATCGGCGGCGGCAGCGGTTTTGGGCGTGCCTTCGCCGACGTCCAGGGCGAAGTCGCCAGCTTCATCCAGAACGGCGGCGGCGCCTCCACGCCCGAGTTGACGCCGGAAGGCAGCCTGTGGCATGCGCGCAGCGCCGCCGCGGTGGTGGCCGCGCCCGAAGCCGACGGGGATTCGAACAGCGACGACCAGCAAGCCTTCCTCGACAACATCGCGCCATGGGCCAGGGAAGCCGCCGATAAACTCGGCGTCGCCCCGGAACTGGTGCAGGCGCACGCCGCGCTCGAATCGGGCTGGGGCCAGCGTCCGATCCGCAATGCGGGCGGCGACAGCAGCCACAACCTGTTCGGCATCAAGGCGGGCCGCAAGTGGGATGGCGCGGTGGCCGAAGCGGCCACCACCGAATACGTCGGCGGCGCCGCCATCAAGACGAAGGAACGCTTCCGTGCCTATCCGGACGGCGCCGCCGCCTTCCGCGACTACGCCCAGATGTTGCTGGACAATCCGCGCTACAAAGGCGCGATCGGCGCCGGCAGCGACGCCCATGCATTTGCCCAGGGGCTGGCGAAGGGCGGCTATGCCACCGACCCGGCCTACGCCGCCAAGCTGGCGCGCCTGGCGGGCAAGTTGCAGGGATCTAACGGTTGACCTGATTAACACGTGGCATGTCGACCGGCTCGACGGTGCCGGGCGCGACCACGCGCATGCGCAGCGTCTGGCCGCTGGTGCTGTTTTTCACCCGGATCGTTGCCCCTTTCGCACCGGCGTCGAGCGCCTCGCCGGCCGTGCTGACTTCGATCCCTTCGATACGCGCAATCATTACCACGGCATCCCCGCGCTTCACCAGGGTCGGGGCCGTTAGCGAACTGTTACGGAGAACGTCGCCCGCACGCAACGATCTGCGGCTCGTTTGCCCTACAGCATCATTTGGAGCGATGACAGGGTCCGCAATACTGGTAATGTCACGTTGCCCTACGGTAAGATGAGCGTCGGTGAGCACCTCGTTGGCGGCAACCGGCGCGACCAGGACCGCCACCGACGCCGAGATCCGGGCGCGTACGATGTACTCCAGGCGGGCGGCGCCGGGCCCGGGGCAGCGCACCGCAAAGCGCATCCGCGTCGCCTGCCGGGTATCGAGCGTATCGACCTGGACCGGCCCCTGGCAGTTGGGCGCCACGCGCGGCGGCACGACGGTCAATTCGAACTGGGCGTCGGTCAGCCCCGACGCGGCAGCCTGTGCTTCCAGCTGGGCGCGGGCAGCCTCCTCGACCTGGCTGGCGATGGAAAGGACGGCGGGCGCGGCGGCTGCCTGCAGCGCAGCGAGCAGGACCGGCAGGACGATAAAACGAGCGGCACGAACAATCATTGCAACAAACCCCGGCATCAAAGAGTTACCCATTCTAACGAAACACACTGCAGTTCACGACGGAGATCGACCATGACGATTAATTTTAAGGACGCACTGGGAGTCCACGCCGACGCGCTGAACGTGCGCGCCGAGCGCACCCGTGTGCTGGCCGCGAACATCGCCAACGAAAGCACACCAGGCTACACGGCGCGCGACCTCGACTTCGCGGCGGTGATGCAGGAACGTGCTTCGGACGAAAACGGCGAACTGTCGCTGGGCGACGGCGAAGCCCTGTACCGCGTGCCCTTCCACCCCAGCGCCGACGGCAACACCGTCGAAATCGGCGTCGAACAGGCCGCGTTCTCGCAAAACGCCTCCGACTTCCAGACCAGCCTCACCTTCATCAACATGAAGCTGCGCGGTCTGCAAAAAGCCATCAACGGCCAATAATAATTATGAGTTTCAAGGACATCTCCAACATCGCCGGTTCGGCCATGACGGCGCAGTCGGTGCGCCTCAACACCATCGCCTCGAACCTGGCCAACGCCGACACCGCCGCGCCGTCGGAAGCCGAAGCCTACCGCGCCCGCAAACCCGTGTTTGCCGCAGTGATGGAAAACGACGCCGGCGGGCGCGTGCAGGTGCTCGACGTCGTGCAAAGCGCCGACCCGGTGCGCAAGGTCTACGAGCCGGGCAATCCGCTGGCCGATGCCGAGGGAATGGTCGTCTATTCCAACGTCAATTCCGTGGCCGAAATGGCCGACATGATGTCCGCCTCGCGCGCCTTCGAGACCAATGTCGAAGTGCTGGGCCGGATCAAATCGATGCAGCAGTCGCTGCTGAAACTGGGCGAAGCCTGAACGCATGCTGACCAATAATTCCCTCGCAAGTCCAAACAACACCGCCGGCGCCAAGGCCGATGCCGTCTCGACCAGCGCCGACGTCTCCGCCAACAAGGACATGTTCACCAAGCTGCTCGTGGCCCAGATCCGCAACCAGGATCCGCTGGCGCCGTCGGACCCGAGCCAGTTCGTCAACCAGCTGTCGCAACTGTCGCAAACCGAAGCGCTGCAAAGCCTCAGTAAAACCACCAGCGCCAGCGCCAGCGTGCTGCAAAGCCTGCAGGTGCTGGCGATGGGCGGCCAGGTCGGATCGACGGTGACCGTCGCCGCCGACCGCGTGCGCCTGGACGGCAACCCTGTGTCGGGCAGCGTCCGGCTGCCGTCGGCCAGCAGCGCCACCAACCTGGTGTTGACGGGCGCCGATGGCCAGGCGCATACCCTGTCGCTGCCGTTCCACGCGGCCGGCGCACAACAATTCACGATCGACCCGGCCGCTCTCGGCCTGGCCCCGGGCAGCTACGCGATCTCGGCGCAGAGCGCCGACGGCGCGGCCGTCCCGGTCGAACTTGCCGGCCGTGTCGACAGCGTGCGTCTGTCGGGCACCGGCGCCGTCGTATTGCAGGTGGCTGGTGTCGGCGACGTCGACCCGTCCGCCATCACTGGTTTCAACGGCAAGGCCACCACGGTCGCCGCCAACTAATTCAAGGAACGTGACATGAGCTTCAACATCGCCCTCTCCGGTATCCAGGCCATCAACGAGCAGCTGGAAGCCGTTTCGAACAACATCGCCAACTCGAGCACCTACGGCTTCAAAAGCAGCCGCGCCAACTTCTCCGCCATGTACGCCGGCGAGCAGGCCAACGGCGTCTCGGTCGGCTCGCTGACCCAGAACATCGGCACCAACGGCTCGGTTGAATCGACCGGCCGCTCGCTCGACGCCGCCATCGAAGGCCGCGGCTTTTTCGTCAGCCGCGACAGCCAGGGCACGATGTCGTACAGCCGCGTCGGCATTTTCGCAGCCGACAACGCCGGCAACCTGATCGACGCCGTCGGCCGCAAGGTGCAGGGCTATGGCCCGTCCGTGAACGGCACGCTCGGCACCATGGGCGACATCAAGATCCCGACTGGCCAGATCGCCGCCAAGGCCTCGACCGGCGTGAATTTCGTCGGCAACCTGTCGGCCGACTGGGCGCCGCCAACCAACGCGACTTTCGACGCCAGCAAGCCTGACAGCTACAACATGGTCAAGCAATCGGTCCTGTACGATTCGCTCGGCACCCAGCACACCGTGTCGCAGTACTTCGTCAAGGGCGCCAGCAACAGCGTCACCGTGCACTACGGCTTCGACGGCGCAGCGCCCGCAGCCACCAAAGCACTGAACTTCGACGCCCTCGGCCAGCTGCCCCCAAGCACCGACAGCGGCGCGCTGACCCTGACCCCGACCAACGGCGCGGCTCCGATCACGTTCTCGATCGACTACACCGGCACCACCCAGTTCGCCGGCGAAGCGACCAGCACCACCAACAGCACCGACGGCTATGCCTCGGGCACCTACGTCGGCGTCGAGCTGGCGGCGGACGGTTCGGTCGTGGCGCGCTACAGCAACGAGCAGAAGCAGACCGTCGGCACCATCGCCCTGGCCACCTTCGGCAACGAAGGCGCCCTCACCGCCACCAGCGACACCAGCTGGCAGGCGAATGCCGCGTCGGGCCTGGCCCTGTTCGGCACCCCGGGCGCGGGCCTGGCCGGCAAACTCAATACCGGCTCGCTCGAAGGCTCGAACGTCGACATCACTTCGGAACTGGTCGGCCTGATGACTTCGCAGCGTAACTACCAGGCGAACTCGAAGGTCATCACAACCGAGAACCAGATGATGCAAACCCTGATGCAGGCCCTCGGTTAAGCGCTGACGCACCATGGATAAACTGATCTTCACCGCCGTCTCCGGCGCCGAGCACACGCTGCGTGCCCAGCAGGTCCACGCCAACAACCTGGCCAACATGGACACGCCGGGCTTTCGCGCCAACCTCGAACTGGTGACGACGAAATCGCTGGGCGGCTACGGCTACGACGATGTGCACATGGCCCAGACCCAGGCCGACGCCATCTCGACCAAACCCGGCAGCGTGCGCGAAACCGGCCGTCCGCTCGACGTGGCGATCACCGGCAGCGGCTACTTCGCGGTCGAATTCGGCGGCGCCGAAGCCTACACGCGCGCCGGTTCGATCGACATCGACGCCAACGGTGCGCTGTCGGTGGCCGGCCGTCCGCTGCTGGGCGAAGGCGGCCCGATCGTGCTGCCGCCGCATTCGGCGGTGGAAGTCGGCACCGACGGCACGATCTCGGTGCTGGCCGAAGGCGCAACCACGATGCAGACCATCGACAAGCTGCGCCTGGTGAATGCCGAAGGCCCGGAACTGACCAAAAACGAAGCCGGCCTGATCGTCGCCCGCAATGGCGAGCAGCTGCCGGCCGACGCCAACGTCACCGTGCGCGGCCGCTCGCTCGAAGGCAGCAACGTCTCGGCCGTCGAAGAGATGGTCGCGACCATGGCCCTGAACCGCAGTTTCGAATTGCAGATGAAACTGTTCCAGGCCGGCGACAAGATGAATGAGGCGGGCAACCGTTTATTGGGCGCGTAAGCACGCCCGCTGACAGGACAGGAGAATTTCATGAATCCAGCAATGTGGATCAGCAAGACCGGCGTGCAGGCGCAAGACGCCAAGCTGCAAGCCATCGCCAACAATCTCGCCAACGTCAACACCGTCGGCTTCAAGCGCGACCGCGTCGTGTTCGAAGACCTGCACTACCAGGTCGATGCCCAGCCGGGCGCGCAGAGCGCCGACAACACCGTCTCCAACGGCGTCCAGCTCGGCAACGGTACGCGCCTGGTCGGCACCCAGAAAGTGTTCACCAACGGTTCGCTGCAGACCACCAGCCAGCAGCTCGACGTCGCCATCTCCGGCAATGGCTTCCTGCAGGTGCGCCGTCCGAACGGCGACGCCGCCTTCACCCGCGCCGGCCAGCTGCAGATCGACGCCAACGGCACCCTGGTGAATGCCTCGGGCCTGCCGCTGGTGCCCCAGATCACCGTGCCGAACAACGCCACCGCGATCACCATCGCCGAAAACGGCACCGTCTCCGCCACCATTCCCGGCCAGGCGGCGCCCGCCGAAATCGGCGCGCTGACGCTGACCGGCTTCGTCAATCCGGCCGGCCTGCTGGCGCTGGGCGAAAACCTGTTCTCGGAAACGGCCGCCAGCGGCGCGCCGACCGAAGGCCGTCCGGGCGATGGCGCGCTGGGCAAACTCAAGCAAGGCGCGCTGGAAGGCTCGAACGTGCAGGTCGTCGAAGAAATGGTCGACATGATCGCCGCACAACGCACTTATGAGATGAACACCAAAGTGTTGTCGGCGGCTGACAATATGCTGCAATACCTGGCGCAGGCGGCCCGATAATGCTCCGTTCTAGCCTTGCGGCAACTATGATGCTGGTGTTGCTGGCCGGCTGTGCTTCTCGCGCCCCGATCGCGGCGGCACCTGAAGAGGATGCGGTTCCGGTGGCGCGCACGGTGCAACGTGGCGTGTCGGGCGGCGTGTTCAGCAGCGATGCGCTGTCGCTCACCTCGGACGCGCGTGCCTACCGCGTGGGCGACGTGGTCACCGTGATCCTGCAGGAGACCACCCAGGCCAGCAAGCGTGCCGGCACCAGTTTCAGCAAGGGTTCGTCGGTGGGCATCACCCCGCTGGGCGCCCTCGGTAAAACCTTCGGCAAGACCGGTGTCGATATTTCGGCCGACCGCAGCTTCGCCGGCGACTCGACCAGCACCCAGCAGAACGCCCTGTCCGGCGCGCTGACCGTGATCGTGCAGGAAGTGCTGCCGAACGGCCTGCTGCGGGTGGCGGGCGAAAAGAACATGACCTTGAACCAGGGCGAAGAATTCGTCCGCCTGAAAGGCTATGTGCGCGCCGCCGACGTCGATGCCGACAACCAGGTGTCGTCGCTGCGCGTGGCCAATGCCCGCATCGCGTATTCGGCGAAGGGCGTGCTGGCCGATGCCAACTCGGCGGGCTGGCTGACGCGGTTTTTCACCGGCCCCCTCATGCCGTTTTAATCCAGGATGAACATGATTCAATTTCGTAGCACTGCCCTCGTTTCCCGTATCGTATTCGCCGCCGCGCTCGGCCTGGCCGCGGCCGTGCCCGCGCAGGCCGCCCAGGCGCTGCGCAATCTGGTCAGCATCGAGGGCGTGCGCGAAAATCCGCTGGTCGGCTATGGCCTGGTCGTCGGCCTGAACGGTTCGGGCGACTCGACCCAGGTGAAATTCGCCAGCCAGTCGGTCCTGAACATGCTCAAGCAATTCGGTGTCAAGCTGCCCGAGGGCCAGGACGCCAAGAACAAGAACGTCGCCGCCGTCATGATCTCGGCCGTCTTCCCGCCCGGCTACCGCCGCGGCCAGGCGATCGACGTCACCGTTTCCTCGCTGGGCGACGCGAAAAGCCTGCGCGGCGGTACGCTCCTGATGACGCAGATGCGCGCGGCCGACAACGAGGTCTATGCGCTGGCACAGGGCAACCTGGTCGTCGGTGGCCTGTCCGCGTCCGGCAAGAGCGGCTCGTCGGTGACGGTGAACACGCCGACCACCGGCCGCATTCCGAACGGCGCCATGATCGAGCGCGAAATCGCCACCGATTTCGCCACCCGCCCGCAAGTGCTGCTGCGCCTGCGCCACCCGCATTTCGAGACCGCGACCAACGTGGTCGAAGCGATCAACCGCCGCTTCGGCCAGGTCGCCACCACCGCCGACGGTACCAGCGTCGAAGTGGTCGCTCCCAGTAACCCGACCGAGCGCGTGGCCTTTGTCGCCAAGCTCTCGAACCTCTCCGTCGAAGCAGGCACCGAAGTACCGAAGGTGGTGTTCAATTCGCGCACCGGCACCGTGGTGATCGCCGATGGCCTGCGCGTGAAATCGGCCGCCGTCACCCACGGCGCGCTGAAGGTCGTAATCTCCGAAAGTTCGAACGTCAGCCAGCCCGGTCCCCTGTCGCGCGGCCAGACCGCCGTCACGCCGCAATCGCAATTGTCGGTCGACCAGGGCGGCGGGCGCCAGATGTTCAAGTGGCCGGCCGGCGCCAAGCTGCAGACGATCATCGACGTCGTCAACAGCCTGGGCGCCACGCCCGACGACATCATGGCGATCCTGCAGGCGCTCGACCAGGCCGGCGCCATCGAAGGCGAACTGGTGGTGATCTGATGGACCGCACCACGCCCCTCAATCCGCTGCTGCCGCGCGCCGGCGTCGTCAAGCATGATGCCGTGACGCCCGCCGCGGAAGACGAAGCGCACGTCGCGCAAGCGACGAAAGCCGCCGTCGAATTCGAAAGCTTCTTCATCTCGCAGATGTTGAAGGACATGCGTTCGACCACGCGCGAGATGGCCGACGAGGACAGCGTCTTCAAGGACAAAGTCAACCAGGACATGCAGGACATGGCCGACGGCATCCTCTCGAAGCAGATGGCCGGCCAGCGCGCCTTCGGTGTCGCCGACGCCATCCTGCGCCAGCTGCTGCCCGCCAAAAATACGCCCGGCAGCACTTAATATTTTCACGCCGCCGGTCGCCTGTCCAAGGTAGGCCCAGTTTCCTCCAGAAAGACCTCCATGACCATCATGACCAACGCGCTGTCGGGCGCGCTCGCTTCGCAGCTGGCGCTGTCGGCAACCAGCCAGAACATCGCCAACCTGCAGACGAAAGGCTACACCCGCCAGGCCGCCCTGCTGTCGGCCGTCGGTGCCGACGCCAGCGGCAAGGCCGTCGGCAATGGCGTGCAGGTCAGCTCGCTGCTGCGCTTTTCGGATGGTTATAAAAGCCAGCAGATGTGGCGCGCGGCCAGCGAGACCGGCCAGTATGCGCAAACGCAGCCCTACCTGACCCAGCTCGAACGCGTGATGGGCGACGACACCGCCAGCCTCTCCGTCGCGGTCGACCAGTTCTTCTCCTCGCTCAATGCGGTCGCCGGCGACAACGCCACCTCGACCCCGCTGCGCCAGCAAGTGCTCACCGCCGCCGGCCTGCTGGCCCAGCGCTTCAACAGCCTGAATAACGTCTACAACGCCCAGCAGCAATCGGTCAGCCAGCAGAGGAGCGCGATCGTCGATTCGGCCAACGCCAACGTCAACAAGATCGCCGCCCTCAACGCGCGCATCACGGCAGCGAACGCGGTCGGCGCGCCGGCATCCTCGCTGATCGATGCGCGCGACCTGGCGATCGACGAACTGGCCGGCCAGATGGCGCTGGAAGTGTCGGACCAGCCGGGCGGCGTGCGCGACGTCTCCCTGAAGACCGGCCAGGCCCTCGTGATCGGCAACGTCGCCGCCGAACTCAAGACAGTCGGCGGCGTCGGCGCCCAGAGTTTCACGCTCACCTTCGCCTCGACCACCTTCGGCCTGGATGCGGCCAAACTCGGCGGCCAGCTCGGCGGCCTGAGCGTCTACGAGCAGGACATGCTGCGCCCAATGCAAAAAGGCACCGAGGACATCGCACGCCAGCTGGCCGACAAGGTCAACAGCCAGCTCACGGCCGGTTATGCCATGGACGGCAGCGCCGGCAAGCCGCTGTTTACCTTCACCGCGGGCGCCAACAACATGCTGGGCGTCGCCGCCGGCTTCGAGGCGACCGACCTCGCCTTTTCGAGCGACGGCACGCAAGGCGACACCGGCAACCTGTTGAAACTGGTCGGCATCAACAGCCAGACCGTGAACGTCACGGGCCTGGGCACCGTGCTGCTGTCCGATGCCGACACCCAGCTGGTCGGCAAGCTCGGCGTCATCAGCCAGCAGAACCAGGCCGCGCTGGCGACCGCCCAGACCATGCGTACCCATGCGGTAGACGACTGGCAGTCCACCAGCGGCGTCAACCAGGACGAGGAAGCCGTCAATCTCGTCGAATACCAGAACATGTACCAGGCCAACATGAAAGTCATGTCGGTCGCTAACGCCCTGTTCGACGCCACGCTGGCGATGATGGGTTAAGGAAGAATCATGCGCATCGCCACCGCCCAGTACCAGTCGAACATGAACCAGTCGCTCACGCTGAACCAGGAGCGCCTCAGCAAGCTGACCCAGCAGATGGCCAGCGGCAAGCGCATCGGGGTGCCGTCGGACGATCCGGTCGACAGCGTGCGCGTCTCGCGCCTGCAGCGCGAGGAAGCGGCCATCGGCCAGTACCGCGACAACATCGCCTCGATCAAGATCCGCCTGTCGAAAAACGAGGGCTACCTGGGCAGCATGGTGAACGACATCGCCGCCGGCCGCGACCAGCTGGTCTGGGCGCTCGACGGCAGCAACACGACGGCCGACCTGCAAGCCATGGTCAGCCCGCTCGAGGCGCTGCGCGACAGCCTGCTGTTCAGCGCCAACAGCGTCGACCAGGAAGGCCGCTACGTCTTCTCGGGCACGAACACCGCGACCGCCCCGATGGCCTACGACGCTGCCGCCCCCGCCGGTGCGCGCTACAGCTATGCCGGCAACGTCAACGAACAGCGCGTGGTAGTGGGTAACGGCCTGACCCAGGTCGCCAACGACAACGTCAAAGGCATGGAGCAGCTGCTCAACCGCCTCGACGCGACCATCGCCACGCTCGGCAGCGCCAGCCTGAACGTCAACGCCCCGGCCACGCGCGCCGTGCTGGAAGCGAACCTGGCCGGCTTCGACGACGCGCTGGAACTGGTGTCGGGCAAGATCGCCGTCGTCGGCGGCAAGCAGAACATCCTCGATACGCTCGACGCGAATCACGGCAACGTCAGCCTGTCGAACCAGATGGCCATCACCGACATCGGCCAGCTCGACATGGGCGTCGCCGCGACCGAACTGAATGGCTATTCCACGGCCCTGCAAGCGACCTACAAGGCGTATGGCCGGATCGGCACGCTGTCCCTGTTCTCCGCACTGTAATCGATGGACACCACGCTCCGCCCCGCTTCCACGCCACTGCAGGTCAACACCAATGCCACCGTCAACGCCGGCGCCGCCACAGGCGCGTCGGCGCTCGTGCGTTCCCAGCCTGTACCGGAGAAAGCGCCTGAAGCGCGTGCGGCCGCGCGCCCTGCCGTGCAGGCGCCGGCACGCCGTCCCCACGCCTTCGATGCGCGTCTGCAGGGCGACGTCGCCAGCGCCCAGCAAGCACGCGATTATCTCGAGCGCGTCGCCGCCCAGCTCGAATCGGTGAAAGCCGCCCTCTCCGCCAAACTCGCCGGCATGAAGAGCGGCGCGCGCGACCTGGAAAGCAAAGCCCGCCAGCTGGGCGCGACGCTTGCCGCCCGCGGCGCCCAGGCCGGCGGCTCGGTCGACGCCCACCTCTCCTTTTCGGACGGCGCGCCGGCGCAGCAGCGCTTCCGCATCAACGGCCTCGACGCCGCCACGCTGCAGGCGGCCGCGCCCGTGTCGCTGTCGTTCTCGGTCGGCGGCGCCGGCGGTCCGCAACTGGCCGCCGCGTTCGAGTCCGAGATGACGCCGGAACAGATCGCCGCCCGCCTGGACCGCACGCTGGCGCCGGTGAAGGTGCGTGCCGCTCTCGACGGCCAGGGCCGCATCGAATTCAGGACGGCCGAAGCCGACTGGCCGCAGGTACGCGACAGCATCGCCGTCTCCGGCCGCGGCCGCGTCGCCACCGAGGCCATCGCGCCCGACGTCAAACTCGAAAACATCGGCAGCGGCAACGCCGAGACGTTGCGCCAGAATCTGCGCGACGTGGTGCAGGCATTGGAACGCGTACGCCGCTCGCAGGAGGCCACCAGCGCCGCGCTCAGCGCTGCCAGCGCGCGCGCCGCCAAATCCGAACTGAGCGCCGAGGATCTCGCCATCACGGCGCAGGATTTCGCCTCGACGGCGGCCAACCACGATTACGAGTCGCTGCTGGCGATCACCTCGGCGCTGGTCGGCGTCAGCCGCGAGCGGGTGCTTGCTTTATTGGGGCTGCGCTAAGGGTGAGACCGCGTGGACGGAGTCCACCCTACAAAAACAGCACCGTCATCCACTAACCGTAGGGTGGACTCCGTCCACGCGGTACACCATTCGCACCTCGAGAATCAATTCTCGGGACTCACACCGGCGGCCACCGGCACCGGCCGCTCCCCAATCTGCTGGCGCCACATCGCGTAATACAAACCGCGCACTTCGAGCAGCTGCGCATGTGTCCCGCTCTCGACGACCTGCCCCTTCTCCAGCACGAAGATGGTATCGGCATGCATCACCGTCGACAGCCGGTGCGCGATCAAAATAGTCATCTGCGCCGCGCGCGCCGAAATCTCGCGCACCGTATTCGTGATCTGCTCCTCGGTAATCGAGTCGAGCGCCGACGTCGCCTCGTCGAAGATCAGCAGCGCCGGCTGGCGCACCAGCGCCCGTGCGATCGACAGGCGCTGCTTCTCGCCGCCCGACAGCTTCATGCCGCGCTCGCCGATGACGGTATCCAAACCCTCGGGCGAGCGCTCGAGCAGGTAGGCACACGAAGCCGCGCGCATCGCCGCCACGATCTCCTCGTCCGTCGCATCGCTCTTCACGAAGCGGATATTGTCGCGGATCGTCCCGGCGAACAGATAGGTCTCCTGCGTCACGAAGCCGATCTGGCGGCGCACGCGGTTGTAGCGCAGGTCGGTCGTGCGCACGCCGTTGTACGACACCTCGCCGCCATTCGGCGTGTACAGGCCCACCAGCAGCTTCACCAGCGTCGACTTGCCCGAACCCGACGGCCCCACGAACGCGACCGTCTGCCCCAGCGTGGCCGAGAACGACACGCCGCCCAGCGCATCCTCGGGCGCGCCCTTGTGACGGAAGCGCACTTCGCTGAAACGCAGTTCGGTGAGCGGCCCGACTTCGACCGGATCGGGCGGACGGCGCTCGACCGGCTTGTCCATCAGCGTCTTGAAGTTCAGCAGCGAGGCCTCGGCTTCGCGGTGCGCCAGGATGATGTTGCCCAGCTCCTGCAGCGGCGCGAAGATCGACACCGAAATGAACTGCATCGCGATCAGCTCGCCGGTCGAGAGCACGTCGCGGAAGATCAACCACAACAGCGCAAACAGGATCGCCAGTTTCAACAGGCTCAGCGTCGAACCCTGCAGGAAGGAAAGCAGCCGGATGCGCTTCACTTTCTCCATCTCCAGCGCGAAGATGGCATCGGTCTGGCTGCGCAGGCGGCGAATTTCGGGAAAGGTCAGCCCCAGGCTTTTGATGAGCTCGATATTCCGGAGCGATTCGGTAATGAAGCCCGAGTTGCGGTTGGTCTCGCGCGTGATGGACCGCTGCTGGGTCTTGATCTCGCGCGAGAGCAGCCCCGTGAGCCCGCCCAGCACCAGCACCCCGACCAGGAACACCGGCACCAGCAGCCAGTGTTTGGTCACCGCATACCAGGCCAGGAAGCTCACGCCGACCAGCGCCGCAAAGGCCGTGTTGATGAAGGTGTTGATCAGGCGCTCGCTGTCCGCGCGCACCTTCTGCAGCAAGGACAGCATCTCGCCGCTGCGCAAATCCTCGAACTCCTGGAATTTGAGGCGCAACAGGTGGCGCAAGCCGTCGTTGAAAATCGCCACGCCCAGCTTTTGCACCACCAGCCGCGTCACGTATTCCTGCAGGGCCTTGGCCAGGCGCGACAGCACGGCCACCAGCACCGCCAGCCCGAGCAGGCGCATCACGTAGGGCATGGGGTCGGCGTCGCCCGGACGACGTTGGGTGACGTGGTCGATGATGCGGCCGAAGATGATCGGATCGACCAGGGCCAGTACTTGGGACACGGTGGCGAAGACCAGGGCGAGCAGGCCGAGGCGCCAGTGGGGTTTCAGGTAAGTCCAGAGGATGCTCATGAGGCATCTTAGCAATCCGGATAAAATTCCCGCACACCGGATGGGTCCGTAAGGCGCAAGTTTCGTAGGGTGGGCTCTCGAGCCCACGCGGTCGTACGCATGCACGGCCCAGGAATGGATTATGGCTGCGGGCGCATCCCCACCGTACCGCGTGGGCACAAGTGCCCACCCTACGACACCCATAAAAAAACCGCTGCCCCGCATTTGCATGCGGTGACAGCGGTTTTTCACGGACACGGGACTTGACGTCCCGCGCCTGGTATTACGCTTCGCGCGAAGCCTTCTTGCGCTCGTGCTCTTTCAGGTAGCGCTTGCGCAGGCGGATCGACTTCGGCGTGATCTCGACCAGTTCGTCGTCCTCGATGAACTCGACTGCGTACTCGAGCGACATCTGGATCGGCGGCACCAGGCGCACGGCTTCGTCGGTACCCGACGAACGCACGTTGGTCAGCTGCTTGCCCTTGATCGGGTTGACGACCAGGTCGTTGTCGCGCGAGTGGATGCCGATGATCATGCCTTCGTACACCGGATCGTTGTGCGACACGAACATGCGGCCGCGGTCCTGCAGTTTCCAGATCGCGTAGGCAACGGCGGCGCCGTCGTCCTGCGAGATCAGCACGCCGTTACGACGGCCGGCCAGTTCGCCACGGCTGTTGTCGACCGGTGCGTACTCGTGGAACACGTGGCTCATCAAGCCGGTGCCGCGGGTCAGGGTCATGAATTCGCCCTGGAAGCCGATCAGGCCACGCGCCGGGATCAGGTACTCGAGACGCACGCGGCCCTTGCCATCCGATTCCATGTTCTGCAGGTCGCCACGGCGGCGGCCCAGTTCTTCCATGACGCCGCCCTGGTTGACTTCTTCGACGTCGACCGACAGGTTCTCGTACGGCTCGTGGCGCACGCCATCGACCATCTTGAAGACCACGCGTGGACGCGACACGGCCAGCTCGAAGCCTTCGCGACGCATGTTTTCCAGCAAAATCGTCAGGTGCAGCTCGCCGCGGCCCGAGACTTCGAAGGTGGTGTCGTCGTCGGTCGGCGCCACGCGCAGTGCGACGTTGGCTTTCAGTTCGCGCTCGAGACGCTCGCGCAGCTGGCGGCTGGTGACGAACTTGCCTTCGCGGCCGGCCAGTGGCGAGTTGTTGACCATGAAGTTCATGGTCAGGGTCGGCTCGTCGACGGTCAGCATCGGCAGCGCTTCCGGGGTGTCCGGTGCGCAGATGGTCGAACCGATGCCGATTTCTTCGATACCGTTGATCAGGCAGATGTCGCCGGCGACGGCCGAGTCCACCAGCACGCGCTCCAGGCCCTTGAAGTTCAGCACCTGGTTGATGCGGCCCTTGATCGGGGTGCCGTCAGGACCGTTCATGACGATGACGTCCTGGCCGGTTTTCACGGTACCGCGGTTGACGCGGCCAATGCCGATCTTGCCGACGTACGACGAGTAGTCGAGCGAGGTGATCTGCATCTGCAGCGGACCTTCCGGATTGTCGTCACGGACCGGCACGTGTTGCAGGATGGCGTCGAACAACGGCTTCATGTCGCCGTCGCGCACGTCTTCGGTCAGGCCGGCGTAGCCGTTCAGGCCCGAGGCGTAGACGATCGGGAAGTCGAGCTGCTCGTCGTTCGCGCCCAGCTTGTCGAACAGTTCGAAGGTCTGGTTGATGGCCCAGTCGGCGCGCGCGCCCGGACGGTCGACCTTGTTGACGACGACGATCGGCTTGAGGCCCAGGGCCAGTGCCTTGCGGGTCACGAAGCGCGTTTGCGGCATCGGGCCTTCCTGGGCATCGACCAGCAACAGCACGGAGTCGACCATCGACAGCACGCGCTCGACCTCACCGCCGAAGTCGGCGTGGCCCGGGGTGTCGACGATGTTGATGTGGGTGCCTTCGTACTCGACCGCGCAATTCTTCGACAGAATCGTAATGCCGCGTTCTTTTTCGAGGTCGTTCGAGTCCATCACGCGGGTGTCCACCGCCTGGTTTTCACGGAAGGTGCCGGACTGACGGAGCAGCTGGTCGACCAGGGTGGTCTTGCCGTGGTCAACGTGGGCGATGATTGCAATATTACGAATTGCGCGTTTGGTATTTGACATGTATTTTCAGCGTGATGTGCGTGATGTTGCGGATGAACTCGCGGATGTGTTCCGATGCTGCCGATTTCGGAAACCGCGTAGTATAGCAGGTTTCATGTGACGGCTTCATGAAAAGGCCCGCAATTTCAATGGCTTGGTAGGGTGGGCACTCTGTGCCCACGCGGAACGATGCGCCATGTTAGCGCTTTTTGGACATTCAAATAACAACAAACAAATGCCGGCGCTGTCCTGCTTGTTCGGATTGAACGCGTGGGCGGGAGACCCGCCCACCTTACGTCGCCGCAATCAAGCGTTCCGGCGCGAGGACGGCGTACTCCTGCAAATTCGCCGTCCCCAGCAACTTGCCGTCACAGTACACACGCACCCTGCCCGGCTCGGCCGGCACCGTCACCGACTCCTTGCCCAACGCCAGGCGCTGGCCGTTCAGGAAACGCTTCGCCAGCTCGGGCGTGAGTTCCACTGACGGGAAGGTCGACAGCAGCGCATCGACCGGCGCTAGCAGCGACAGCGGTTCGGCGTGCGCCTGCAGGTCTTCCAGCGTGATCATGCTCTCCGCCGTCAGCGCGCCGACCTGGATGCGGCGCAGTGCGTTCAGGTGGGCGCCGCAGCCGAGCGCTGCGCCGATGTCTTCGCCGAGCACGCGCACGTAGGTGCCCTTGCTGCAGGTGACGCGGATCTTGAGCATTGGTGCTTCGTAGCCGATCAGCTCGAGGCTGTGGATGGTCACCGGCCGCGCCTCGCGCTCGAGCGTGATGCCTTCGCGCGCGTATTCGTAGTAGGCCTTGCCGTCGCGCTTCAGCGCCGAATACATCGGCGGCACTTGCAGGATCGGACCGCGGAAGCGCGCCAGCGCGGCCTCGATCTGCGCGAGCGTCACGTCGACGGGCAGCGTCTCGATCGCTTCGCCTTCGGTGTCGCCGGTATTCGTCATGATGCCGAGGTGGACCGTCGCCTCATAGGTCTTGTCCGCTTCCAGCAAGTCTTGCGAAAACTTGGTCGCTTCGCCGAAGCACAGCGGCAGCAAGCCGGTCGCGAACGGGTCGAGCGTGCCGGTGTGGCCGGCCTTTTTCGCGTTCATCACGCGCTTGGCCTTGATGAGGGCGTCGTTCGACGACAGGCCGACCGGTTTGTCGAGCAGCAGCACGCCGTCGACGAGGTCGCGCGGCTTTTTGGGCGGGCGGGCGTTCACTTGGTATCGTCGTCCGCTTCCGGTGCGGGAGCGCTACCGTCGTCGAAGTCGGCGGCGCGCACGGCGTTCGCCTGGTCGATCAGGGCCGACATCTGCAGGCCGCGCGAGGTGGAGGTGTCGTGCATGAAGTGCAGCGCCGGCAGCGTGTGGATATGCAGGCGCTTGCCTAACATGTTGCGCAGATAGCCGGCCGCCTTGTTCAGGCCTTCGAGCGTCTGCTTCACTTCTTCCTTGCTGTCTTTGAGCAGGGTGAAGTAGATCTTGGCATGAGCGTAGTCGGGCGTGAGCTGGACTTCGGTCAGGGTGATCATGCCGACGCGCGGGTCCTTCAGTTCGAAGGCGATCAGTTCCGACAGGTCTTTCTGGATCTGGTCGGCGACACGCAGGCCGCGCTGGGGAATGGTTTTGCTGTGTTTTGCCATGGTGATTGCTTTATGTTTTTTTGATGATGGTACATCGAATGGGGCGGGCGGGGCGTACGGATTCGAGGGGCATACGTGCGTAACGCGTGGGCATGCCCACCCTACGTTACACCACGGTCAACCGTAAAAAAAACGCCATCGGCTGGGCTTTGAAACCCGGCGGATGGCGCTTCTTGAGCCGCGCTTTGGATTACAGCGTACGGGCCACTTCGGTCACTTCGAACACTTCCAGCACGTCGCCCACCTGGATCTCGTTGTTGTTCTTCAGCGAGAGGCCGCACTCGAGACCGGCGCGCACTTCTTTCGCGTCGTCCTTGAAGCGCTTGAGCGAGTCGATCTCGCCGGTCCAGATGACGATGTTGTTGCGCAGCAGGCGGACCGAGGAGGTACGCTTGACCACGCCATCGGTGACCAGACAGCCCGCGATCGCGCCGACTTTCGAGACCAGGATGACCTGGCGAATCTCGACCTGGCCGGTGATGGTCTCGCGCTTTTCCGGCGCCAGCATGCCCGACAGTGCGGTGCGGATTTCGTCGATCGCATCATAAATGATGCTGTAGTAACGGATGTCGACGCCATTGGCTTCGGCCACCTTGCGCGCCTGGGCGTCGGCACGGGCGTTGAAGCCGATGATGACTGCCTTCGAGGCGGTTGCCAGGTTGACGTCCGACTCGGTAATGCCGCCGACCGCTGCATGGACGACCTGCACGCGCACTTCCGAGGTCGACAGCTTCTGCAGCGAACCGACCAGTGCTTCCTGCGAACCCTGCACGTCCGTCTTGATGATCAGCGGCAAGTTCTTGACCTCGCCCTCGCCCATCTGGTCGAACATGTTTTCCAGCTTCGCCGCCTGCTGCTTGGCCAGCTTCACGTCACGGAACTTACCTTGACGGAACAGACCGATTTCACGCGCCTTGCGCTCGTCGGCCATGACCATGACTTCTTCGCCGGCAGCCGGCACTTCGGTCAGGCCCTGGATCTCGACCGGGATCGACGGACCGGCGGTGGTGATCGCCTTGCCGTTTTCGTCCAGCATCGCACGGACACGGCCATACGCCGAACCGGCCAGCACCACGTCGCCGCGGCGCAGGGTACCCGATTGCACCAGGATCGTCGCGACCGGGCCACGGCCCTTGTCGAGGCGCGATTCGACCACCAGGCCACGGGCCGGCGAGCCGACCGGCGCCTTCAGTTCCAGCACTTCGGCCTGCAGCAGCACTTGCTCGAGCAGGTCGTCGATACCGGTACCGACTTTTGCCGACACCGGCACGAATGGCGAATCGCCACCGTATTCTTCCGGCACGACGCCTTCGGCCACCAGTTCCTGCGTGACGCGGTCGGTATTCGCACCCGGCTTGTCGATCTTGTTGATCGCCACGACGAGCGGCACACCGGCGGCTTTTGCGTGGGCAATCGCCTCTTTCGTTTGCGGCATCACGCCGTCGTCTGCCGCCACCACCAGGATGACGATGTCGGTCGCCTTGGCGCCACGGGCACGCATCGCGGTGAACGCTTCGTGACCCGGGGTATCCAGGAAGGTGATCATGCCGCGCGGGGTATCCACGTGGTATGCACCGATGTGCTGGGTAATGCCACCGGCTTCGCCAGCGGCCACTTTCGCACGGCGGATGTAGTCCAGCAGCGAGGTTTTACCGTGGTCGACGTGACCCATGACGGTCACGACCGGCGCGCGCGCCGTCGATTCGAACTCGGCGTGTTCGCCCTGGTCGGCCAGGATCGCTTCCGGATCGTCCTCGGCGGCAGCGAAGGCTTTATGGCCCATCTCTTCCACCACGATCATCGCGGTTTCCTGGTCCAGCACCTGGTTGATGGTGCACATCTGGCCCAGCTTCATCAGCTGCTTGATGACTTCCGACGCCTTCACCGACATCTTGTGGGCGAGTTCGGCCACGGTGATCGTTTCAGGGACGTGGACGTCCTTGACGATCGCCTCGGTCGGCGCCTGGAAGTTGGTTTCGCGGTCATCGCTGTGCGAACCACGGCGGCCACCGCTGCGGCCGCCCGAACGCCAGCCGTCGCGGCCGCTCGGCGCGCTCGGGGCGCCACGGCCCTTCGCACCACCAGGGGCGCCACGCTTCTTGGCGTCGTCCGACCAGGTCGAGGACACGTTGGCCGACTTGATCGACTTCTTGTCGCCCGGCTTCTTGTCGCCCGGCTTGGCGGCGGTACCGTCGGCCGGCTTCTTGTCGGCAGGCTTGTGCAGCGTGCCGGCAGGTGCGGCCGGCTTGGCCACGACCGGCGGCGGCACCGGTTCGGGCGCCTTGATGACGCGGCGCGGCTGCGCCATCATCAGCTTGATCTGGGCCACTTCGTCGGCCACGGCCTTGCGTGCACGCTCGGTGGCGGCAGCGCGTTCGGCGGCTTCCTTGGCGGCAGCTTCGGTCTTGCGCTTGGCTTCGTCGGCGGCAGCCTGCTTGGCTTGCTCGCTGGCAGCCGAACTGGCGGCAGCGGCAGCGGCGGCGTCGCGTTTGGACGCTTCGGCGGCGTCGCGCTTGGCCTGCTCTTCGTCGGCCTTGGCTTGTTCGGCACGTTCCGCTTCGAGCTTGGCCAGGCGTTCCTGCTTTTCACGCAGGTCCGCTTCCTGGCGGGCGACGAGCTCGGCGTGACGGCGCGACTCTTCCTCGCGGCGTGCGATTTCGGCTTCGTCGATGACCGGTGCGACTGGTGCCGCGGCGGCCGGCGCCTGGGCTGGGTCGTCACGCTGGACGAAGGTACGCTTCTTGCGCACTTCGACCTGGATCGTGCGCGACTTGCCCGATGCGTCCGCCTGCTTGATCTCGCTCGTTTCCTTGCGGGTGACCGTGATTTTCTTCTTCTCGGTCGAATCCGCCGCGCCGTGGGTACGGCGCAGGTGGTTCAGCAGCTTGTCCTTATCATCCTTTGACAAGGGATCTGACGTCGAGCTTTTATCGACGCCGGCGGAACGCAGCTGCGTCAGCAGCAAATCTGCAGGCATCTTCAGTTCGGTGGCAAATTGGGCTACGTTGTTACTCGCCATTCAGTCCTCTTTTCTATGTGTCGCGGAGATGATAAAGATTTGCAAATTATGCCTTGGCCGTTTCTGCAAGGCTCCAGGCTTTCGCCTGCAACGCTTTGACACGGTCATCATATTTACTGTCGACCAGCTTCATCTCATCGTCGGTCACATCATTAAATTCATTCTTGATCAGTTCACGGGCGCGGTCCGACGACAGGGCCAGGATGGCGCCGAATTCGTCGTAGGCCAGGCCAGCAAAGGCTTCCACCGTCTTGATGCCTGCGAGACCCAGCTTGCCGGCGGTCGTACGGTCCATGCCTTCGAGGTTGACCAGTTGCTCTTCCATGCCTTCCAGGCCCTCTTCCGAAGCGATCGCCTCGGTCACCAGGGCGTCACGGGCACGGGTACGCAGCTCGTTCACGGTTTCTTCGTCGAAGGATTCGATTTCCAGCATTTCCGAAATCGGCACGTAGGCGATTTCTTCCAGGCTCGAGAAACCTTCCTCGACGAGGATGTCGGCCACTTCCTGGTCGACGTCCAGCTTTTCCATGAACAGGGTGCGGATCGATGCCGTTTCCTGGGCCACCTTGTTGGCCGATTCCTCGGCCGTCATGATGTTGATCTTCCAGCCGGTCAGTTCCGAGGCCAGGCGCACGTTCTGGCCCGAGCGGCCGATCGCAATCGCCAGGTTCTCTTCGTCGACCACCACGTCCATCGCGTGCTTTTCTTCGTCGACCATAATCGACGACACGTTCGCCGGCGCCAGCGCGCCGATGACGAACTGGGCCGGATCGTCCGACCACAGCACGATGTCGACGCGCTCGCCGCCGAGTTCGCCGGTCACGGCCTGCACGCGCGAACCGCGCATGCCGACGCAGGTACCGATCGGGTCGATGCGCTTGTCGCTCGTGAAGACCGCGATCTTGGCGCGCACGCCGGCGTCACGGGCAGCCGATTTGATTTCCAGCAGGCCCTGCTCGATCTCTGGAACTTCCAGTTCGAACAGCTTCATGATGAATTCCGGCGCGGTGCGCGACAGGATCACCTGCGGGCCGCGCATGTTGCGGTCCACGCGCAGGATATAGGCACGGACGCGGTCGCCGATACGCAGGTTTTCCTTCGGGATCATCTGGTCGCGCGGCAGGCGCGCTTCGATCTTGCCCGACTCGACGATCGCGTCGCCGCGTTCCATGCGCTTGATCGTGCCGGTCACCAGCGAATCGCCGCGCTCGAGGAAGTCTTGCAGGATCTGTTCGCGCTCGGCGTCACGCACGCGCTGCAGGACCACTTGCTTGGTGTCCTGGGCGAAGCGGCGGCCGAAGTCGACCGATTCCACCGGCTCTTCGATGTATTCGTCGACTTCGATGTCGGCGATCTGTTCTTTTGCTTCGAAATGCAGGATTTCCTGGTCCGGCAGTTGCAGGCCGGCCTCATCGGGCACGACGTGCCAGCGGCGGAAAGTTTCGAACTCGCCATTGTCGCGATCGATGCTCACGCGAATGTCGACCTCGCCTTCATAGCGTTTTTTGGTGGCCTGGGCCAGGGCGAACTCGAGCGCCCCGAACACCACTTCCTTATCGACGTTTTTTTCGCGCGCAAGCGCATCAACCAATAACAAAATTTCGCGACTCATGCTTTGCGACTCCTAAAATCCACCTGCGGCACCAATCGTGCCTTGTCCAATTCGGCCAGCGTAAATTCCAACAACGCGGGCCCATCCTTACCTTCAAATTCCAGACCGATCTTGTCGCCTTCCGGCGCGACCAGGATGCCCGTATAGGTCTTCCGGTTCGCGGTGCCCGGCATGGCGAGACGCAGCTTCACCGTGCATTCGTGGCCGGCGAAGCGCTCGAAATCGGCCAGGGTGCGCACCGGGCGGTCCAGCCCGGGCGACGAAATCTCGAGACGTTCGTAATCGACGTTCTCCACCGTCAGCACGTGCGACAACTGGTGACTCACCTTTGCGCAGTCCTCGACGGTAATCGGGCCCTTTTCTTCCGCGACGGCAGCCGGGAAATCGATAAACACGCGCAGGATCCCGCGCTCGCCCCGCTCGACATCCACGAGGTCATAGCCGAGGCCACCGACTGTCTTGGCGATCAAATCAAACTGCTGCACGACACTTCTCCAAGGGCGTTAAAACGTTTTACCAAAAAAAAAATGGGCATCTGCCCATCTTTTGTATTTACAACCCAACCAGATGAAAGCACTTGCACCAATTTAATACTGGGAAAGGACTTCGATTAGGCTGCAAATTATAACGTATTCGAGGGCACGCTGCAATCGACATACCATTTTATGGGCAAGCCAACAACGGCTGCGCACGCTATTAAAGCGGATATCGAACAGGCCCGAGATTTCACCGCTAACGGTCGCACGTAGGGCGGGCATGCCCGCCTTGCGACGGGTGACCGGACACGACCTCATTCCCGGACACCCTACATGAGGACACGCTGCCGATAATCAAGCGGTGATCCGCATGGGCTCGCGAGCCCATGCGGATCACCTGCCTTTTCGACTATCTAGCCCCGACGTCCACGACGCGGCAAACCCGGCTCGGCGCCGCGCGAACCATGGCCACCGCCGCGGCGCGCGCCGCCGGCGTTGCTGAAGCCAAAGGTGGTCTGCAGCGGATCCGGCTGGCGTGGACGGCTGCTGTTGCCACCGCTGCCCGGACGACCCGATGCGCCGCCGCCGAAGCCGCCGGCATTGCCACCGCGGCCCTTGCCGCCAGCACCGCCAGCGCCACGGCCGGCAGGCGCCTGGCCCTGGCCGCCACGCGGCGGCACGCCGACGCGCGCCACCGGCGGACCGAACGGATCGACGTTGCGATTGGCGTCGGCACGGTCGATGCGGTTGCCGTCGGAACGGCGCGGATCGGCCTGCTGCCCGCCTTTGCCCTTGCCTTTATGATCGCCGCCGGCAGCGCCCTTCTTCTCGATCCCGAACGCGGCCATGAAGCTGCGCACGTCGTTTTCTTCCAGCTCTTCCCAACGGCCGCGCTTCAGGCCCGACGGCAGCGTCATCGCGCCGTAGCGGGTACGGATCAGGCGCGAGACGGTCAAGCCGACCGCCTCGAACATGCGGCGCACTTCGCGGTTGCGGCCTTCGCCGATCACCACGCGGTACCACTTGTTGATGCCCTCGCCGCCGCCGTCGGCAATTTTCGTGAAGTTGGCCAGGCCGTCCTCGAGTTCGACGCCGGCCAGCAGCTTCTGGCGCATGCCTTCTTCGAGTTCGCCCAGCGTGCGCACGGCGTATTCGCGGTCGATGTTGTAGCGCGGGTGCATCAGGCGGTTCGCCAGGTCACCCGAGGTCGTGAACAGCAGCAGGCCTTCGGTATTGAAGTCGAGGCGGCCGACGGCCAGCCACTTGCCGGTCTTCATGGTTGGCAGGCGGTCGAACACCGATGGACGGCCTTCCGGATCGTCGTGGCTGACGATTTCGCCGGCCGGCTTGTGGTACACCAGCACGCGCGGCGGCTTGCTGCTGTTGACGCGGCGCTGGATCAGTTTGCCGTTGATGCGCACGGCGTCGGTCGGCAGGATGCGCTGGCCGATGTGGGCCGGCTCGCCGTTCACCGACACGCGGCCGGCAACGATCAGGTCTTCCATGTCGCGGCGCGAACCGAGGCCGGCTTCGGCCAGCACCTTGTGCAGCTTGGGCGCGTCGTCGTCGGAAGTCAGGTCGCGGCGCACGGCCTTCGACTGCTGGCCACGGCCGCCGTCGTTGGCGTCGAATGCATCCGAGGTGACGAACGAGAACACGGCGTCGGCGTCGCTTGGTTTACCGCCCGGCTTGCCTTTGCCACCCTGCTTGCCGCCCTGGTTGCGGCCGCCCTGCTGGCCGGATGCCTGGGCATTCGGCTGGCCGTTCGGCTGGCCATTGCGTGGCGTACCCTTGTTGTTCTTGCCCTTGCCCTTGGCCTGGCGCGGCTCGCGGCGCACTTCGGCATTGGCGGCGCCCTGCTCGGCTGCGGCTGGCGCAGGATTGGCTGCCTGCGCGGCCGCCTGTGCTTCCGGCGCGGCCGCTGGAACGGCGGCCGGCTGGCGCGCTTCGCGCACGGCGCGCTGTTCGCGCATCTGGCGCGGACCGCGCGGCTTGCGCTGGCCGTCGGCCTTGGCTTCACCCTGGCGCGGCGCATCGGCGGCAGCCATGTTGTCGGTCGTTGGCGCCGGTGCCGGCGTCGCGACCGGCTGCGGCCAGGTTTCCATCGCCTGGACCGGCGCTTCGGCCGGCTTGGCCTTTGGTGCGCGTGGCTTGCGTACGGAAACGCGCGCCGGAGCAATGTCGGCAACAGGCGCGGCGGCTACAGCAGGCGCAGTAGCAGGGGCTGCGGCGGCGGCCTCGGCGGCGATGGCCGCCTTGGTGCGGCGCTTCGGCTTCGCGGCCGGTGCGGCATCGGCTGCAGCGCCAGCAGCAACGTCAGCAGCAGGAGCGGCAGGCGCAGCGGCGGCAGCCTTGGTGCGGCGTTTCGGTTTGGCCGCCTCGTCCTTGCCCGGTTCGCCAGGCATGGTATCGGTGTCAGTTGGATTCATCGTTCGTATCAATGTTGTTGACCCTGTCCACGCCGAAGGCCGGTTGCGGGTCGTGTATCGGGACTTCAACGGGTGAAGTAACTTGTTCGTCGACGTCCGCAGGCGCGTCCGTCTTGTTAAAATTCTGTTGCAGCGCCGCTTCCAGCGCTTCCAGGCTGCGCCCATCCTGGGCGTCGGCGATGCTATCTAGCGGAGGCAATTGCCCCAGCGACGCCAGGCCCAAATCGTCGAGAAATTGCTTCGTCGTACCCAGCAGGGCTGGACGCCCTACCACTTCGCGGTGGCCGACGACGTCGATCCAGCCACGGTCTTCCAGCATCTTGATCGTCTGCGAGTTCACCGCGACGCCGCGGATTTCCTCGATGTCGCCGCGCGTCACCGGCTGGCGGTAGGCGATGATCGCCAGCGTCTCGAGCGTGGCCCGCGAATACTTGGGCGGCTTTTCCGGCGTGATCCGGTCGAGATACGGCTTCATTTCCGGGCGGCTCTGGAAGCGCCAGCCCGACGCCAGGCTGACGATCTCGATGCCGCGGTCCTGCCAGTCGTGGCGCAATTCTTCGAGCAGCAACTTGATGGTGTCCGTTCCGATACCGCTACCAATCATGCGCCCGTTGGCGTCGACGTCGGCAAACAGCTTCTTCATGCCGTGCAGCGACATCGGCTCGCGCGCGCACAGCAAGGCGGTCTCGAGGACCCGCTTGGCCTCATCAGTCTTCATTCTCGACGTTATTCAGGCTTGCGCCAGGAAACTATCAAACAAATAAGCGTCCAGCGGTGGACGGCTGGCCGGAATGGGCGCAGCGCAGGCCAGTCGCCAACGCGGTTCGCAATGCTGCTCGCGCAGTGCTGCATACATAAACAGGAATCAAGGCCCGCGCTTGGACGCGGCGGGCGGAATAACGGTGGCGGGACAGGACCCGCCCATTGAGCGCGTGAAAAAAACGCCATGGCGGCGTTGCATCGTCTCGCCGTACCGGCGTACTGTCTTCGACGATGCGCCTTGCCCTGACGATTTTTTCACACGCTCAAACGGCTGCACGCGTGCAAGGCGGGCGGCCTACAGATGATTTCCGACGAAACTGATTCGACGAAACGCGGACGTTACACGCGGCCCGGAGACAGGCGCGCCGTGATGGCGATCGACATCGTTTCTTTCAACTGTGGGTCATTGTAACCGATAAAACACAAGAACGGCCACTTGCGCAAGGGCTGCGCGGCCGCTTTGGCCTCAAGCCGACAGTTTTTCCGCCAAAACGGCAGACACGCCAAGGAAAGCCGGATATTCGGCGGTGATCACGTAGGTAGGCACCTGGGCCAGGTAGGAAGCGAACCGGCCCTTCTGTTCGAAGCGCTGACGGAATGGGGAATTAACAAAGCGTTCGCCCAGGCGCGGCACGATGCCGCCGCCGATGTATACGCCGCCCTGGGCGCCCAGGGTCACGGCCAGGTTGCCGGCGGCGCAGCCGAGCATGCCGCAGAAGACATCGAAGACCTGATCCGACAAGGCGCACTCCCCCGCCAGCGCGCGCCGCGAGATTTCCGGCGCGGACAGGTTTTCCGACACGTTGCCCTGCACGTGGGCCAGCGCGCGGTAGATCAGCTCGACGCCCGCACCCGACAGGAAGCGCTCGGCCGAGACATGCTCGAACTCGCGCCAGGCATATTGCAGGATCGCCACTTCGAGTTCGTTGGCCGGCGCAAAGGTGACGTGCCCGCCTTCGCTGTTGAGTGCGGTCCAGCCGGCGCCCGCCGGAATCAGGCCGGAGACGCCGAGCCCGGTACCGGCGCCCAGCAAGCCCAGCGGTGCGCCGGCACGGGCGACGCCGCCCCCGACCTGCACCTTCTCCGATTCGGGCAGATGCGGCAGCGATCGCGCCAGCGCATAGAAATCGTTGACCACCAGCAGCGTCTCCAGGCCAATCTCACGACGCACCGCCTCGATCGAGAATTGCCAGTGGTGGTTCGTCATGCGGATCTGGTCGCCGTCGACCGGATTGGCGATCGCCACCGCCGCATGGCGCACCGGGCCGGCGGCCTGCACCTCGGGCAAAGCCAGGTAGGCACGCATCGCATCGGCAAAGCTCGCATGGTCGCCGCAAGCGAGCACCTGCACCGCTTCGCATCGCCCCGGCGCCCGCTCGAGCGCAAAGCGCGCATTGGTGCCGCCGACGTCGGCCAGCAGGCGTGCGCTATCGAACGGGCTGGCGTGGGGGGCGAGGTGTGCGGGCAAGGAAGCAGTCATTGCGGAGAATCAGGCTGGGGGAGGCCCAAGCTTACTGGATTTCTTTGCGGACTGACAAGGAGATTTTGTAGTTTAGGTACAGACTCCAGCTCTTTTATATATATTGGCGGTGGCGTACCGTAGGGTGGGCTCTTGAGCCCACGCGGGACAGTGCATCCGGGCCTGGACGATACCGACAGCCCGGAAGGCGTACATCAGCGGACAAATTGCACTTGCTGATTCGCAACCGCTGCCCGCGTGGGCTCAAGATCCCACCCTACGTTACGCAATTGCCAAGGCAGAGAATAAGTAGTCCGACTACGTCACGCCAACCGGGGCGCTGCCTGTGGTTCCACCGCAGCCCCATGATGCGCATGCCAGGCATCGAGCCCGCCATGCAGCGGCCGTGTCCGGTGAAAACCATTGGCCAGGAATTGCTTCGCCACCTGCGCCGCTGTCACGTCATTCGGACAACTGCAATACACGACGATGTGGCGATCCTTGTCCAGCCCGGCCATCAACTGGCCCGGCTCGCAGGCATTGAACAGCAGCGCGCCGGGAATGGCGGATTCGAGCGCCTGCGCCGTCACGCTGCGCGCATCGATGATCAGCGGATCGTGCCCGCCATCCATCAGCGCCTGCAGTTCGGCAATCGCGATGCGCGGCACCACCAGCGTGGCGCGGTGGCGGCGCCGTTCGATGTATTTGTAGACGACGAACAGCGCCAGCAGGCTGGCCAACGCCATCAGGGCGGCGCTGCCCATGGTTTCCAGGGCCCCGAGCACGCGGTCGACGCTGTCGTGGAAAATCGCGCCGACCGCGATCCCGGTGCCGCCCCAGAGCAGCGCGCCGGTGACCGAAAAACCGAGGAAGGTGCGGGTATCGGTGCCGAGCGCGCCGGACATCGGCGCGGCAATGGTATTAAAACCGGGAACGAATTTCGAGACCAGCAGCGACTTGGGGCCGTAGCGGCGGAAGCGGTCTTCGGTCTGGTTGACGCACGAATCGGGCGACAGCGAAATGCGGCACAGCAGGCGCAACACGCGCTTGCCGTAGAAGCGCCCGGCGCGGAACCAGAAATAGTCGCACACCAGGCAGGCGAGCACCACCGCCAGCAGGCACAGCTGCCAGCTGGCGCCGCCCTCGAACGCCATCGCGCCGGCCAGCACCAGCACGGGAAAGGCGGGAATCGGCAAGCCGAACTGCTCCAGCAACACGGTGCCGAAGACAAGGAAGACGCCGTGGTTCTGGATCAGGACGGTAAGCTGTGACATCCATCCATGGTAGCGGAATTCGCCTTTATCGGCTGGCGGCGGACTGGCGGCGCCGGATTCTGTAACGTTTATGCAACGCGTGGAATGGCAGCGAGCAGCGATCGCGTATAAGAGTGCTGCGGATTGCGGTAGAGCTCGTCAGAATCCGCCATTTCGACCACGCTACCATGGTGCATCACCATCACCCGGTCGGCGATATAGCGCACCACCGACAAGTCGTGCGAAATGAAGATGTAGCTCAGTTTGTACTCGCCCTGCAGATCCTGCAGCAGGTTCAGCACCTGGGCCTGCACCGACACGTCGAGCGCCGACACCGATTCGTCGCAAACCAGGATCTCCGGCTTCATCGTCAGGCAGCGCGCAATCGCGATGCGCTGGCGCTGGCCGCCGGAAAACTCGTGCGGATAGCGGTAAAAAGCCTGGGCCGGCAAGCCGACCCGTTCCAGCAACGCATGCACCCTATTGGTGCGTTCGCGGTCGTCCAGTCCGATGCCATGGATGCGCATCGGTTCCAACAAAATCTGGCCTACCGTAAAGCGCGGATTGAGCGAGGCGTAGGGATTCTGGAAGATGATCTGGATGCGCCGTTTATAAGCCGCGTATTCGCGGTCCGACATGGCGAACAGATCGCGTCCGTCGAAGTGCGCGCTGCCGCCGGTAGCGCGGTGCAGGCGCAGCAGGGTCAGGCCGACCGTGGTTTTGCCGGAACCCGATTCGCCGACCACGCCCAGGGTTTTCCCGCGCGGCAGCGTGAACGACACGTCCTTTACGGCGTGAAAGGCGCGCTTGCCGAACAGGCCATCGCGCAAGGTAAACGTCTTGGCCAGGTTGTTCACCACCAGCACGTTCTCGTCGTCCGGCGCATAGCCGCGCGCACGCTGCGGCAGCGCGGCCAGCGCATCGCTGCGGCCCTGCAGAAAATCGTCGATCACCGGCAGCCGCACCGGGCGGCTGTCCAGGGTCGGGCGGCAATGCAGGAGCGCCCGGGTATAAGCGTCGCGCGGGGCGCCGAAGACCTGGCCGGCGCTGCCCTCCTCGCGCACTTCGCCATGGCGCATCACGATCACGCGGTCGGCAATTTCTCCCACCAGTCCGAGGTCGTGGGTGATGAACAGCACCGACATGCGGTGCTTCCTTTGCAGGGCCGCGATCAGTTCCATGATCTGCTTCTGGATCGTCACGTCGAGCGCGGTGGTCGGCTCGTCGGCGATCAGCAATGTCGGTTCGCAGGCAATCGCCATCGCGATCATCACGCGCTGCTGCTGGCCGCCCGACATCTGGCTCGGATAGGCGTCGATCTTGTTGGCCGGATCGGGAATGCCGACCTCTTCCAGCAATTCCAGCGTCCGCGCACGCGCCGCTTTCTTGTTCATGCCCATGTGCTGGCGCAGCACTTCACCGATCTGGAAGCCGACCGTGAACACGGGGTTCAGCGAGGACATCGGCTCCTGGAAAATCATCGCGATGTCCTTGCCGCACAGCCGGCGGCGCTCGGCCACGGACAGCTGCAACAGCTCGCGCCCGTCGAACAGCACGCGCGACTGTGGATCGACAATCGTCGTCTCCACCGGCAGCAGCCCCATCACGGCCAGCGAACTGACCGACTTGCCGCTGCCCGACTCCCCCACCAGCGCCACGGTGGCGTTGTGCGGCACGTCGAAGGAAATGCCCTTGATCGCTTCGACCGTGTTCTTCTTGTCGACGCGGAAGGCAATGCGCAAGTCGCGCACCTGCAGCAGCATCGTGGATTCGGTGCTCATTGCGACCTCACTTTAATTTCGGATCGAGCGCATCGCGCAGGGCATCGGTGAACAGCGAGAACGCCGTCACCAGCAAGGCCATCGCCCCGGCCGCGGCCGCCAGCTGCCACCATTTACCCAGGATCAGTTCGTTCTGCGCTTCGTTGAGCATGCTGCCCCAGGAGACAGTCCCCACCGGCACTCCGAAGCCGAGGAAGGACAAAATGACTTCGGCCTTGATGAAGCCGACCACCAGGATCGACAACTGCACCAGCGCCACGTGCGAGACGTTCGGGAAAATGTGCGAAAACATCTTGCGCCAGCTCGACGCCCCGATCGCATCGGCCGCCATCACGTATTCGCGCGCCTTGTGCTTGATGTATTCGGCGCGGATCAGGCGATAGGGGCCGGTCCAGCCGGTCAGGCCGAGGATCAGCACGATTGTCGTCACGCCCTTTTGCTGGAGCACGGCGGCCACCGTCAGGATCATCAGGATCGACGGTATGGAGGTAAAAATGCTGTAGAACCAGTTGAACAGGTCGTCGACGACGCCGCCGAAAAAGCCGGACACGGCGCCGAACAGGGTGCCGAGCGCGACCGCGACGAAGGCCGCCACCAGCCCCACCACGATCGAGGTCTCGCCGCCCTTGATGGTTTTGCTGAGCACGTCATGCCCCCATTTGTCGGCGCCGAAGGGCAGCGTCAACGCTTTCGGGCGCGGCGGATGCGTGGCTTGTACCTCAGCCTTCAACTGCCCGAGTTCCTCCGCCAGCGGATCGAAGGCATTCGGTGGCGTGGGCGCCTGCGGCCGCGCCAGTGCAGCCGTGGCGGCGTCAGGCCCGACAAACCCCGGCGGCGCGTAATTCACCGCCACCTCGTCTTCCCAGTCGCTCGCGACCAGCCCGGCGCTCGACAGCACCAGCATCAGCAGGAAAGCGCCGACCACCGCCAGCGCCGCCATCGCGACGCGATCGGCGCGCAGGCGGCGCCAGGCGAGTGTCCACAGGCCGGGCGATACGGCGTGTTCCATCACGGCCGCCCTCATTTGAGTTGTACGCGCGGATCGACCGCGCCATACAGCAAGTCGGCCAGCAGGTTGAACACCATGGTCGCGGCCGCGACATACACGGTGATCGCTTTAATCACCGGAAAATCGCTGCGCTCCACCGCCAGGATCACTTCGCGCCCGATGCCGGGAATCCCGAAAAAGCGTTCCAGCAAGAACGCGCCGATCAGCAGCGCCGGCAGGTTCGCCATCACGTGGGTAATGATCGGGATCGCGGCATTCCTCAGCACGTGCACCCAGACGATGCGACGCTCGCTCAAGCCCTTGGCGCGCGCGGTGCGCACATAATCCTGGTGCACTTCGTCGAGCACGAAACTGCGGTACAGGCGCAGGGTCGGCGCGATCGAGACGGCCAGCCCGATGATGATCGGCAGCAGCGCATAGCGCAGCAGGTTTTCGCCAAGGCTGTTGCCCCAACCCTGCACCGGGAACAGGCCCAGCTTGTAGGCGAAGAAGTACTGGAACACGATGATGTAGACCAGGATCGAAATCGACATGCCGACCGTGCAAGCCACCATCACGGCGCGGTCGGTGAGCGAGCCGCGCACGAAGGCAATGCCGAGGGCCAGCGCGATGCCGAACAAGGTTTCGAGGATGGTCAGGGGCACCAGCACCGTCAGCGAGGGCCCGAGCCGGCTGGCGATGATGTGCGACACCGGCTCGCCCGTGCTCCAGGCATTGCCGAAATCAAAGGTCAGGATCTGCTGCACGAAGATCCACAGCTGCATGTGATACGGCTGGTCGATGCCGAGCTGGGCGCGGATGTTGGCGATCGCCGCCTCGTCCGCCATCTTGCCGGCCAGCAGATAGGACGGGTCGCCGCCCACCCAGTTGAACAGCACGAAGACGAGGACGATAACGCCCGCCATGGTCGGCAGCATCTGCCAGAGTCGGCGCAATATGTAAGCCAGCATACTTTTACCAAACGCGCCCTGCGCACCCGGCCGTATCCAAAAGGCGTAACCATACCCTACATCGGAAGCCTCCGGCGACTTCGATCTGCTGCACCGCAGCAACGTCCAACCATGCCGGATACCGCTGAGCTGTCAATCGCCACACGTTTCGAATATCAAAGTGTTGTTTCCATGTCATGCATATTCATGCCGCCTTGACGTTGCTTTGACCACATGTTTTTATAAATACATCGGAATGAACCGACTACATTTCGACTCAAGAAAAACGATATCGCATATGCATGGCGCATTCATGGAAAGTTTTAACTACGCTTTCCCGAAAAGTAACATGCATATATTCTATAAAAATTCCCCTTTGGCTATTTTGGAGTAACGATGCATAAAAGAACGATGATGTCGCAAGCCGTTTCCATGGCCCTGGCCAGCGCCTTCGCCCTGCCCGCCTTTGCCCAGGTCAGCGGGACGGCGGACGCGCCGATGGCCCGGGTCGAAGTCACCGGTTCGAGCATCAAGCGCGCCAGCGCCGAAACCGCCTCGCCGGTGCAGGTCGTCACCCGCGAAGACCTCGTCAAGTCGGGCAAGAGCACCGTCTCCGAGTACCTGCAAACCCTGACCGCCGACGGCGCCGGCTCCTTGCCGACCGGCTTCGGCAACGGCTTCGCCGCAGGCTCGACCGCCATCTCGCTGCGCGGCCTCGGCGCGACCTCGACCCTGGTGCTGCTCAACGGCCGCCGCATGGCGCCGTTCGCGCGCGCCGACGATGGCCAGAAGAGCTTTACCGACCTCTCGACCGTGCCGATGGAAGCGGTCGAGCGCATCGAGATCCTCAAGGACGGCGCCTCCTCGACCTATGGCGCCGACGCCATCGCCGGCGTCGTCAACATCATCCTGCGCCGTGACTTCACCGGCCTGGTGCTCAAGGGCGAAGTCGGCCAGTCGCGCTACCACGACGGCGAAATGGCCAAGGGATCGATCACCTGGGGCCTGGGCACGCTCGACCAGGAAGGCTACAACGTCCTGCTCAACATTGAGTCGTATTCGAACCGCGAACTGATGAACGAGGACCGCTCCGAGCGCGACTGGATCGGCGCCGGCGACATCCGCCGCTGGGGCTATCCGCAAAACACCCAGTTCGCCTCCGGTTTCATCACCCCGGGCGCTTCCAGCCCGACCCCGACCGGCGCGCTGCGTAATCCCCTGACCGGCAACTACGTCTCGCTGCCGGGCTGCGCGGCACTGTCGACCACCACCGCGCAAGACCCGGCAGGCGGCTGCCTCTGGTACGCCGACCAGTTCCGCTCGATGCAGCCCGAGATCAGCGGCATCAACATTTATACCCGCTTCGGCAAGCGCCTCGGCGGCGGCCACGAACTGTATGCCGAAGCCGGCTACTCGCGCCGCGACACCGAGTTCACGCTGATCCCGCCATCGGTGTCGCCGACGGTCGCCTTCCCGCCGAACGCCGCGTTCCCGACCGGCGTCATCAACTACGGCTCGGGCGCCAACGCCATCGTGCTGGCCGCCAACCACCCGCAAAATCCCTACGGCGTACCGGTCAACCTGCGCTATTCGGCCTTCGACGTCGGCCCCTCGACCCGTTCGGCCGACAATGCCTTCATGCGCGCCGTGGTCGGCGTCAAGGGGCAAATGTACGGCTGGGATTACGACACCGCCTACGTGCATTCGCGCTCCACGCTCGACCTCGACTACAGCAACATGCTGGTCATGCCGGCCCTGGCCGCCGCGCTCGGCAACCCGGCCAGCCCGCTGTTCCCGTATTACATCGGCAACCAGGCCGGCCGCAATCCGGCGTCGCTGTACGCGGCGATCGCGCGCAGCGCCACTTCGCACTCGACCACGCGCCTGGACATCCTCGACTTCAAGGCCTCGCGCGAATTGATGCAGCTGCCGGGCGGCGCCCTGGGCGTGGCCTTCGGCGCCGAATACCGCCGCGAAAAGCTCGATAACCCGTCGTTGTCGGGCACCGAGAACGGTTCGATCAACGCCTCTTACGTGGCGGCGCAGGGCGACCAGGACATCAAGGCGGTCTTCGTCGAAGTCGCCGCACCGGTGCTGAAGGGTGTCGAAGTCAATGGCGCACTGCGCTATGACCGCTACGAAAACTTCTCGTCGACCACGCCGAAGGTTGGCGTGAAATGGACCCCGGTCCAGAGCTTCGCCCTGCGCGGCACCTATTCGGAAGGCTTCCGCGCGCCGGGACCGGCCGAATCGGGTCCGGCCAGCCAGAGCACCGGCACCGCCAACGCGCGCGACCCGATCCGCTGCCCGGGCGGCACCCCGGCCGCCGGCGGCGCCACCCTGGCCGATTGCGCGGTCGCGGTCGGCGCGGTGAAAGTCGGCAATCCGGCCCTGCAGCCGGAAACCTCGAAAGGCGTGACCCTGGGCGTGGTCTGGGATCCGCTGCCGGGCACCAGCATCGCGCTCGACGGCTGGCGCATCAAGCGCAGCAACGAGATCAACCCGATGCCGTACAACGAGGCGGCGGCGCTGCCGGACGCGATCCGCGCCGACAACAACCTGGTCGTGAATGGCGTCGTGCTGCCGAACACGGGCAGCCTGCTGCTGTCGAAAGCGCCCTACCGCAACTCGAGCTTCACCGAGGTCAAGGGTGTCGACCTGGACCTGCGCCAGCGCATCCGCCTGGGCGACTACGGCCGCGCCACGTTCGGCCTGACCTGGACCCACATCTCGTCGTGGGAGCGGGCCGAGTCCGCCGCCGTGCGCTACCAGTACGCCGGCACCCACGGCAACTGCGACACCTCGAACTGCGCGGGTACGCCGAAGAACAAGATCAGCGCCGTCGCCTCGTGGGATCGCGAGGCCCTGAGCCTGGCCGCCACGGCCAACTGGCGCAGCGAGATGAAGAACGTCGCCTTTGACGGCGACCTGTGCGCCTCGCGCTTCGCCAACGGCGCCGATGCCCCGAACGGCTGCCGCCTGGGCTCGTTCGCCACGCTCGACCTGTCGGCGCGCTACAACGTCAACACCCACCTGCAACTGTTCGCATCGATCAACAACGTGCTCGACAAGGTGGCCCCGCTCGACCCGCTGACCTACGGCGGCCTCAGCTACAACCCGATGGACGCCAGCGGCGCCATCGGCCGCTACTTCAAGGTGGGGGCACGCTACCAGTACTAAGCAATCAGCAGTAACCCGAACCCGGCCCCGGCCGGGTTTTTTGTAGGGTGGGCTCTCGAGCCCACGTGGTACGCCTCAAACACTACGGTATGCAACGGTACGACCGCGTGGGCACAAGTGCCCACCCTACTGTCATCACTGTATTGTTGGCCGCTGCGTAATGTAGGGTGGGCTCTCCAAGCCCACGCGGTACGGCATATGCCGATCGAAACGTCAAACGAAGCCGGAGCACGCGCAACCCGCCGGTTTTACTCCTCGCGCAGCCGGCGCTGGCGCACCGCCGCCGCCAGCCCCTCCAGCACGCCAACGCTGGTTTCCCAATCAATACACCCATCGGTCACCGACTGCCCGTACGCCAGTTCCTTGCCCGGCACCAGGTCCTGGCGCCCGGCCAGCAGGTGCGATTCGACCATCACGCCGACGATGCGCTCGTCGCCGCCGGCGATCTGGCGCGCGATGTCGGCGCACACCGGCACCTGGTTTTCCGGCTTTTTCGAACTGTTGGCGTGCGAGGCGTCGATCATCAGGCGCGAGGCCAGGCCGAGGCCGGCAACCTGTTTGCAGGCCTCGTCGACGCTGGCGGCATCGTAGTTCGGTGCCTTGCCGCCGCGCAGGATGACGTGGCAATCCTCGTTGCCGGCGGTCGAGACGATGGCCGAGTGGCCGCCCTTGGTCACCGACAGGAAGTGGTGCGGCTGCGAAGCGGCCTTGATCGCTTCCACCGCGATCTTGATATTGCCGTCGGTGCCGTTCTTGAAGCCGACCGGACAGGACAGGCCGGAAGCGAGCTCGCGGTGCACCTGCGATTCGGTGGTCCGCGCCCCGATTGCGCCCCAGCTGATCAGGTCGGCGATGTATTGCGGGCTGATTACGTCGAGGAATTCGGTGCCGGCCGGCAGCCCCATCTCGTTGACGTCGCGCAGCAGCTCGCGCGCCATGCGCAGGCCGTCGTTGATGCGGAAGCTGTTGTCCATGTAGGGATCGTTGATCATCCCCTTCCAGCCAACGGTGGTGCGCGGCTTTTCGAAATACACCCGCATCACGATCTCCAGTTCGCCGGCAAAGCGGCGCCGCTGCTCGACGAGGCGCCGCGCGTATTCCATCGCCGCCTTGGGGTCGTGGATCGAGCACGGCCCGATCACCACCATCAGGCGGTCGTCCTGGCCATGCAGGATGCGGTGCAGCGCCACGCGCGCGCTGGACGCGGTTTCCTCGGCCGCCGGCGTCACCGGAAACTCGCGGATCAGGTGCGAGGGTGGCGTCAGTTCCTTCATTTCGCGGATGCGTAAATCGTCGGTGCGAGGCATGCGGTACTCCGTATCTATGGTCTGCAAATGAAAAAACCGCCATCGCTGGCGGTTTCGTGTGTTCGGTCTGGTCGCTTGTCGCGTGAACCTGCCGCTACTCCACCGCCTGAAGGCTGGAATGGCTAAACCAAAAATAAAAGGTAAAGAAGGCAGCGTGGCGCATGGAGCAATCCGAAAAGGTTGAAATGACTATAACCCCTGGCTGTGAATATTGGCAAGGAATTTGTCGCAGTGCGTCATTTGCGGCTTGCACCAGGAATTGTGGACAAGCGGTTGCGTGAAACCGACAGCTTTTTGAACACTCCGATCACCATTGAGAGATATCAGACAAGTTGTTGCCTTCAATGCAAAAGTCACGTCAAGCCCCCGTCCGGCCAGCATGTTTCCTTGCATTGGATCAGTTTCTTTAGAGCTGATGCTTGAGGCGAAGCCAAGCGCGGCCACGCGACCGGGATCTCCATCTCTCTGGGAGTTCGGAAATGAACGAAACCTTGTTATCCCGATCAGTGCGGCGCCTGTTCGCTGGTGGCGGCGCGATCGGCCTGGTTCTGCTGGCGCCGCCGCCGGCAGCAGCCCAGGACGCGGCCGAGCGGCCGGTCGCGCGCGTCGTCGTCACCGGCAGTAACATCCGCCGTGCCGAGGCCGAAACCGCTTCGTCGGTACTGACCGTCAACCGCGCCGACATCGAGCGCTCCGGCAAGAGCACCGTCTCCGAACTGCTGCAGACGCTGGCGGTGGACAACCAGGGTTCGGTGCCGACCAGCTTCGGCAACGGCTTCGCGGCCGGCGCCTCGGGCATCTCGCTGCGCGGCCTCGGCACTGCCTCGACCCTGGTGCTGCTCAACGGCCGGCGCATGGCCCCTTACGGCCTGGCCGACGACGGCCAGAAAGTGTTTTCCGACCTCAACGTGATCCCGACTGACGCCGTCGAACGCGTCGAGATCCTGAAGGACGGCGCCTCGGCCATCTATGGCTCGGACGCGATCGCCGGCGTGGTCAACATCATCCTGCGGCGCGACTTCAAGGGCACCACCGTGCGCGGCCTGCTCGGCATCAGCAAGGAATGGGATGGCGAAGAGCAGAATTTCGCCATCACCCACGGCGTCGGCGACCTCGATACCGACGGCTACAACGCGCTGTTCAATTTCGAGTTCAAGCGCAGCAACGACATCTGGCTGCGCGACCGCGCCGACCGCCGCTACATCGGCCGCATCGACCTGCGCAACTGGGGTTACTCGGCGCAGGAGGCGCTGGGCGGCACCGGGGCGATTACCGGCAACAATGCCGCCGGCAGCGCCATCAACGGCAACGTGCGCAACCCGGTCACCAACGACTATTTCAACCGCGGCAGCCTCGACCCGGCGAGCGGCTTCACCCAGACCTTTCCCGGCGCGGCCTGCGGCAACTTCACCAGCCACCCGCAGGGCGACCCCGGCGGCGGCTGCCTGATCGACTCGACCCTGGTCTACAACCAGATGCAGCCCGAGCAGGAGAACTACAGCCTGTTCGGACGCGGCACCTGGAAGCTGCCGGCGGAGCTGGAAGCCTACACCGAGTGGAACCTGTATTCGAGCAAGACTGCGTCGTCGACCACGCCGAATACCGTCAGCGCCAACGTCGGCTTTCCGGGCGGACCGGTCAGCAACGCCGGCGTCCAGCTCGGCGCGACCCATCCCGACAACCCCTATTTCGGTACGCCGGCGCGCCTGCGCTACCTGGCCGGCGACGTCGGCCCGCGCCAGTCGAACATCGATTCCTTCTTCATCCGCGCCCTGGCCGGCGTGCGCGGCACCGTGGCGGGCTGGGAATTCGATACCTCGCTGCTGTTCTCGCGCAGCAACGTGACCAACGAACGCTACGGCTACCTGCAGCGCGACGTCACCTTCGCCATGCTCGACCCGTCGGCGCCCAACATCGCGGCGGCGCTGGCCACCAGTCCCGCCTATGCGGCGCTGCCGCCCGGCGCTGTCTGGCGCATCGGCGAGAATGCCGGCCTCAACGACCCAGGGGTGTACGCGGCGATCGCACCGAAGATCGGCAGCGATGCCCATACCAAGATCGTCCAGGGCGACGTCAAGGCCACCCGCGAATTCGGCAAACTGGCCGGCGGCGCCATCGGCGTCGCGGTCGGCGCCGAATGGCGGCGCGAGGAAACCGAACTGAATCCCACCACCGGCACCGAGCGCGGCAACGTGATCGGGCTCGGCTATTCGGCCTACAGCGGCGCGCGCAACGTGTTCGCGCTGTATGGCGAAGCACTGGCGCCGGTGTTGCCCGGTCTCGAGATCACCGGCGCCATGCGCTGGGACCATTTCACCGACGTGGGCGATTCCTACACCCCCAAGGTCGGCGTCAAGTGGCAGCCCTCGCGCCAGCTGGCACTGCGCGGCACCTTCGCCAAGGGCTTCCGCGCTCCCAGCGCGGCCGAGAACGGCGTCGGCGGGCTGGCGGCCTTCGCCACCGCCGAGGACCCGCTGCGCTGCGCCCTGGGCGTGGAAATCGCCTGCGACCCCGGCCCGATCGCGGTCATCACCTCGCCCAACCCGGGGCTGTCGCCGGAACGCTCGAAGAGCTACAACTTCGGCATCATCTGGGACCCGCTGCCGCGCACCAGCATCTCGATCGACTTCTGGCAGATCAAGCGCAAGAACGAGATCAACCAGGAACTGACCGACGTGGCCATCGCCAACGGCCAGGTCGCGCGCGACCCGAGCACGGCGCAAGTGGGTATCCCCGGCGACCCCGGTGCGATCACGGCGGTGCTGGCGAACTACGTCAACTCGGCCTCGACCAAGGTGCGCGGCATCGACGTCGATGCGCGCACCACGCTGCGCCTGCCCGAGGGCTACGGCAACCTGCTGCTCGACGGTAAATGGACCTACCTCGACAAGTGGCTGCGCACCGAGCGCGATGGCAGCGAACGCGACTTCGCCGGCACCCACGGCAATTGCGACGTCACCAACTGCATCGGCACCCCGGACCACCGCGTCAACCTGCGCGCGGCCTGGGACCGCGGCGACTGGCGTGTGTCGCTCAACGCCAACTACCGCGGACCGATCGACAATGTGCTGTTCAAGGGCGACCCGGATGGCTGCGCCAGCCACTTCGCCAACGGGCAGGATGCGCCGAGCGGTTGCGAACTGGCCTCGTTCACGACCTTCGACCTGGTGGCGCGCTGGAAGCCACGCCCCGGCTGGGAAGTGTTCGGCACGATCGAGAACCTGTTCGACAAGGTGGCCCCGCTCGATCCACTGACCTACGGCGCCCAGGCCTACAACCCGCTCGACTATGCGGGCGCGGTCGGACGCACCTTCAGCCTGGGGGCGCGCTACACCTTCTGACGCAGGGAACGGCCACGTCCGGTGCCGCATGGCCGGACGTGGCTTGCGGCATTCCTGCACCGGGCACGCTGTGGTGCGGGAGTCACAACCGTTTTGCGCTGCCTAAAGCCCGCGTCGGCGGCCGCGTGCGAAGGCTGGCTTATTTGATTGATATCACCTGACGCGCGCAATGCGATGCAAGACTCGGTTCGACTACCCCACCGCCCCCCCGCTTGTCCTTGCTTGCGGTCAATGTATTGTGCCCAGCACGTTGACCTGGCAGGACACAAGGCACATAACCCGATTCCAGGAGCCGAAATGAATGAAACCATCTTGTCCTGTACTGGTCAACCAAGCTTGCGCCGGCTGTTCGGCGGCGTTGCCGCCGGCCTGGGCCTGCTGGCCTGCCAGCCCGCCGCAGCCCAGGACACCCCTGCGCAGGAGACGGGCGGCCAGCCGATCCAGCGCGTCGAAGTGACGGGCTCCTCGATCAAGCGCATCGCGGCGGAAGCCTCGCTGCCGATCACCACCATCCGCGCCGCCGACTTCGCGAAGCAGGGCCTGACCACGGCCCAGGATGTCCTCAACACCATCCCGATGAACCAGACCCAGACGGTCAGTTCGTCGGCGGTCGGCTCCGGCACCGGCGGGCGCTCGAGCGCCGACCTGCGCGGCCTGGGCGGCGACAAGACGCTGGTGCTGCTCAACGGCCGACGCCTGGCGAACCACCCGTATTTCGCCGACACGGTCGACCTGAACATCATCCCGATCGCCGCCCTCGAACGGGTAGAGGTGCTGCGCGACGGCGCCTCGGCCATCTACGGCACCGACGCCATCGGCGGCGTCATCAACTTCATCACCCGCCGTTCGGTGAAGGGCAGCGCCCTCACCGTCGAAGGCTACGAGCCGCTGCGGCGCGGCGGCGGCAGCGAGCAGCGCATCAACATCTCTGGCGGCCTGGGCGACCTCGGCAGCGACGGCTACAGCATGTTCGGCGTGCTCGACTACCACCAGCAAAGCGCCCTGCGCGCGACCGACCGCAGCTTTTCGCGCACCGGCGTGCGCCCCGAGCGCGGCATGAACGAGATCAGCCGCACCACCTTTCCGGCCAACTTCTTTTCCGATCTCGGCATCGCCGGCAATCCCTATTTCGCCAGCGGCTGCGGCGCGACGGGAACGTCGCCCGACACCGCCCCGGCCACCGACGACCCGGTCTGCGAATTCGATTACACCCAGTACGTCGACAACATCCCGAAAACGCGCCAGTACAGCGCGATGGGCAAGTTCAACCGCCAGCTCACGCCCGAGCACCTGGCCAGCATCGAATTCGTGTTCGGGCGCAGCACCACAGAATCGCGCGTCGCGCCGCCCCCGCTGTCGAACATCGGCGTGACCATGACCGGCGCCAGTCCCTATTATCCGGGCGCGGGTGTCAATCCCGCCTTTCCGGGCCTGACTGGCGAAAACCTCGACATCAGCTGGCGCCCCACCGAGACCGGCGGGCGCATCAACATGGACAGCAGCACCACCGTGCGCGTGCTGGCCAGCCTCGAAGGCACGCTGGCCGGCTGGGACTACAACACCGCGATCTCGCATTCGCTCGGGCGCGCACGCAGCATCTTCGACGCCGGCTACGTCATCGACCAGCGCGTGATCGACGGCGTCGGCGCCGGCATCCTCAATCCCTTCGGGCCGCAAAGCCCGGCCGGCGCCGCCTACCTGCAGGACTCCCTGCTGCTGGGCGAATACCTGCATGCGCGCATCAACAGCAGCGCCATCGATGCGCGCGCCAGCCGCGAGCTGATGACGCTGCCGGCCGGCCCGCTCGGCTTCGCCATCGGCGCCGAATTCCGGCGCGACCGCGCCAAATACTTCGTCAACCGCGCGCTCGCCTCGCAGGCATCGAGCTCGGGCTCGGCCGACGCCCAGGACCAGTCGGGCCAGCGCAGCATCGGCGCCGTGTTCAGCGAACTCAACGTGCCGGTCATCAAGGACCTGGAACTGAACTTCGCGGCGCGCTACGACCACTACAGCGACGTCGGCGGCAGCTTCAATCCGAAAGTCTCGCTGCGCTACCAGCCGACCCGCGAACTGCTGGTGCGCGGCTCGTTCAACAAGGGCTTCCGCGCGCCGACCCTGTTCGACCTGTTCGGCCCGCAAACCACCACCAACAGTTCCGACACCTACAACGACCCGCTGCTATGTCCTGGCGGGACGCCGGTCCCCGGCGCCAACCCGAACATCGTCTGCGAACAGCAGCAGAACGTCCGCGGCGGCGGCAACCCCAACCTGGAGCCGGAGCGCTCGCGCACCTGGAGCGCCGGCATCGTGCTCGAGCCGCTGCCTTCGCTGACGGTGTCGGCCGACTGGTGGGACATCAAACTGAAAGACCAGATCTCCGCGCTAGCCGAGCAGACCATCTTCGCCAACTTCGAGCGCTACCGCGACCTGTTCGTCTACAACGCCGCCGGCAACCGCCTGGACTACGTGCTCGACATCACCAGCAACCTGGGCGAAGTGCGCACCCGCGGCCTCGACCTGTCGCTGCTGTACCGGCTGCCGCGCAATCCATTCGGCAACCTCAGCCTCAGTCTCGACGGCACCTATGTCAACAAGTACGACTACCAGAACGAACGCGGCGGCGCCTTTACCGAGAACGCCGGCCGCTACGCCGACGCCACCCCGGTCTTCCGCTGGCGCCACAACCTGCTGCTGACCCTGGTGAAAGGCGACTACACCTTCAACCTGTCGAACCGTTACATGTCGCACTACGTCGACCAGAACACCTCGGTCGCCCCCGAGTTCGCCAACAACGTCGGCCACTATTCCACCTGGGCGCTGTCCAGCACTTTTACGGGCAACAAGATGTTCGAACTGACGGCCGGCATCAAGAACCTGTTCGACGAAGAGCCGCCCTTCACCAACCAGGTCACCAACTTCCAGCTGGGCTACGATCCGCGCCACACGGACCCGCTCGGCAGGACGGTGTATGCGCGGCTGACGTACAGGTTTTAATCGAAGAGCGGTAGGGTGGGCGCCCCTGTGCCCACGCGGACGTATGCGTCATGCGAACGTCACGCGTGGGCTCGGGGCGCCCACCCTACGGTCAAGCACCACCGTTTCGGTAGATCAAAAAAAAAGCCCGGCAGCGCCGGGCATTTGTTGATCGCGGGAGGAACAAGCGTTACGCCGTACCGCCGACCGTCACGCCATCGATACGCAAGGTCGGCTGCCCCACACCCACCGGCACGCTCTGCCCTTCCTTGCCGCACACGCCCACGCCCGAATCGAGGGCCATGTCGTTGCCGATCATCGAGATGCGGTTCATGACTTCCGGACCGTTGCCGATCAGGGTCGCGCCCTTCACCGGATAGGTGATCTTGCCGTCTTCGATCATGTAGGCTTCGCTAGCCGAGAACACGAACTTGCCGTTGGTGATGTCAACCTGGCCGCCGCCGAAATTCACCGCATACAGGCCATTCTTGACCGAGGCCAGGATCTCGGCCGGATCCTTGTCGCCGGCCAGCATGTAGGTGTTCGTCATGCGCGGCATCGGCAGGTGGGCGAAGGATTCGCGCCGCGCGTTGCCGGTGATCGGCATCTTCATCAGGCGCGCGTTCATCGTGTCCTGGATATAGCCGCGCAGGATGCCGTCCTCGATCAGCGTCGTGCACTGCGTCGGATTGCCCTCGTCGTCCATGTTGAGCGAACCGCGGCGGTCCTGCAGGGTGCCGTCGTCGACCACGGTGACGCCCTTGGCGGCGACGCGCTGGCCGATCATGCCGGCGTAGGACGACGACCCCTTGCGGTTGAAATCGCCTTCAAGGCCGTGGCCGACGGCTTCGTGCAGCAGCACGCCGGGCCAGCCCGGTCCGAGCACGATCGTCATCGGACCGGCCGGGGCCGGACGCGCATCGAGGTTCACCAGCGCCGATTTCACCGCTTCGTCGGCGTAGCGTTCGAGGATTTCGTCGTCGAAATAGCCGTAGTCGAAACGTCCGCCGCCGCCCGAGGAACCGGTTTCGCGGCGGCCGTTCTGTTCGGCGATGACGGTCACCGACACGCGCACCAGCGGCCGGATGTCGGCGGCCAGCACGCCGTCGCTGCGCACCACCAGCACCACGTCGTATTCGCCGGCCAGGCCCGCCATCACCTGCACCACGCGCGGATCCTTGGCGCGCGCCATCTTTTCGACGCGCTCGAGCAGGCGCACCTTGGCGGTGGCATCGAGCGAGGCGAGCGGGTCGCGCGGCAGGTAGAGCGAGCGGCCGCCGGTGGGCGTCGTCACGCCCGCCACTTTCACGCGGCCGGCGCCGGCGCGCGCGATCGTGCGCGTCGCGGCCGCGGCGTCCAGCAGCGCCGATTCGGAAATTTCGTCGGAATAGGCAAAGGCCGTCTTCTCACCCGAGATGGCGCGCACACCCACGCCCTGGTCGATCGAGAAACTGCCGGTCTTGACGATGCCCTCTTCCAGGCTCCAGCCCTCGCTCTTGGTGAACTGGAAGTACAGGTCGGCATAGTCGACCTTGTGGGTGAACATCGTGCCCAGCGTGCGCAGCAACTTGCCTTCGTCCAGGCCAAACGGCGTCAACAGCACATCGCGCGCGACGGCCAGGGAGGAGAGGTTCGGTTCGAATGGGGTCATTTTGCGTGTGTGTCTCGTATGGATGCGGGCATTGTGCCATATCCGGCCGGATCGTACCGATGCGGACACGGGTGGTGGTTCCATATGCACGAAGCGCAGGGCGCGGCTGCGCATCGGCTGGTTGGACGCGTGGGCGGCGCCAAGCGTGCAGGAATTCATGCGTCAACGGTAGAGCCCCCACCCTGCCGGTATGCAGCAGGCCGTAGGGTGGGCGGCTACACCGGCACAAGTTGCGACCAGGCGGCGTGAACGCCGCCCACGCGTTCAACCAGCCCCCGCACCCTCGCGCAGCTACATTTTCCGGTGCTTCAACGCCGGCAAACTCTCGCGCACCGAGGCCAGGAAAGCCGGATCGAGCTCGCCCGACACCACGCCCTCCCCCTCGCGCAGCACGTCTTTCACTTCGCCCCACGGATCGACCAGCATGCTGTGCCCAAAGGTGCGCCGCCCGTTGGCGTGGGTGCCGCCCTGGGCCGAGGCCAGCACGTAGCACTGGTTTTCGATCGCGCGCGCCCGCAGCAGCACTTCCCAGTGCGCGCTGCCGGTGGTGTGGGTGAATGCCGCCGGCACCACGATCAGCGCGCATTCGCCCATGGCGCGGTACAGCTCGGGGAAGCGCAGGTCGTAGCAGACCGACAGGCCAACCCGCCCGAACGGCGCCTGGAAGCTGCCCACCGATTCGCCCGGCACGATGGTGCGCGCCTCGTCGTAGGATTCGCTGCCCTTGTTGAAGCCGAACAGGTGGATCTTGTCGTAGCGCCCGATCGACGCGCCTTGCGGGTCGTAGACCAGGGTGGTGTTGAGCACCTTGCCCGATTCGTGCGAACGCAGCGGCAGCGTGCCGCCGATCAGCCAGATGGCGTGCTCGCGCGCCAGCGCGGCCATGCAATCCTGGATCGGGCCGGCGCCTTCCGGCTCGGCCTGGCGCACTTTATCGGTGTCGCTCATGCCCATGATGGGCCAGTATTCGGGCAGGGTCACCAGGGTGGCGCCAGTGGCGGCCGCTTCGGCCACCAGGCGCCGTGCGCTGGCGAGGTTCTGGTCGACGTCGGGGGTGGACACCATCTGGACTGCGGCGACGCGGGTCATGGGCTTATTCCTTCGCTTTGGCGGCCGCGCGCGGCGGCGGGTTGTCGAGTTTGGTAATGGTAGGCGATTTCCACGGCCCCGTGATGCGCATCTGGTAGGTCAGCGCCTTCATGACCGGTGCACGCAGGAAGAGTTGCGCCAGGAAGGAACCGAGGCCGATGACGGGATTCACCGCCAGGCCATACACCAGCGGTCCGGTGCCGAGGTTGAATTCCGGGATCACGACCACGCGCAGGTCGGTCGACTCGTTGGCGATGTCGGCGGTGCCGTCCATCAGCACGGTGGCGGCCACGCCGTGCATCTTGAGATTATCGGTCTTGACGACGCCGCGCGTGATCATGGCGTTGGCGCTGATGCCATCAAACGCCAGGCCTTCCGAGAACACGTCGTGGAAGTCGAGCTTCAACAGGCGCGGCAGCGCTTGCAGGCTGAGCACGCCGAGCAGCTTGGCCGCGCCCGGGTCTTGCTTCAGGAACTGGCCGCCGCCCACGTTCAGTTCGATCTGCCCGGACAGCGTCGGAATGTCTAGCGCATACGGCAAGCCGCTCCAGGACAAATCGCCCGAAAGCTTGCCTTTGCCGCGGCGCAGCGTTTCCGGGAAGCCGAGGCGATCCAGCAGGCGCCCGGCGTCGAGGATGTCGAGCGTGAAATTCATGCCGGTATTGCTCTTGCCATCCTTGGTCAGCCAGCGGCCGGTCGCTTTCAGGTGGCCGTCGGGATTGGTCAGCGACAGCCGGTCGATGCGCCATTCCCTGCCCGCCAGCGCTTGCACGTTACTCGCCTGCAGGTCGAGGCGGCCGAACTGCTTGTTAAAGAGTTCGAAGCGCTCGGCCACGATGTCGAGCGCCGGGATGGTGGCGCTGGCGCCGCGGTTCGATTCGAGCAGTTCCTTCACTTCGGCCGCCTGCGATTCCGGGATCACGAGCGAGGCCAGGCGCGCCGTGACCTTGCCCAGGCCCTGGCCCTGCCCTTCGCTCCAGGTGAGATAGCCGGTGGCCTGGCGCGAATGGATGTTGGCTTGCCAGGCGCTGCCGCGGTGCGAGGCGCCGACCACGACGTCGGCCATGCGGCGCTCGTTGATGAACAGTTCCGAGGCGCGCGCCGCGATCGTGGTCGGCAATACATATTGGGCGAAATTCGGACCGCTGCCCGCGGCCGGCGCGCCCGCTTCGCTTTCACCTGCGATCGCGCGCCCCGCCGCCAGCCAGGCATCGACATTCAGCGACTTCATGTCGACGTTGATCATCATGCCCTCGTCCGGTTCCGGCGCCGGCAGGTTGACGCCGATGCCGCCCCGTTCGACCGTCCACGCCCCGTGCGGCGTCCGGCTGCGCACATAGCGCGCGGCCACCGCATTGCCGAGCGACAGGCGCAGTTCGTCGCGCCCGACACCCTCGGGCGTGGTGGGTGCGCCATTGAGCACGAAGCGCAGCGGCAATTCGGTTGCCTCGGGTTTGTTCAGCGGCGCCGGGAATTCGAGGCCGAGGCCGCTCAAGCTGGAATCGACCGTGACCATCAACTGGCGGTCGCGTACCGTGATCGCACCGCCATAACGGGTGCTGCCCGACAGGCGCCCGGCCAGGCGCGCCATCGCCGGCACCGGCGCAGTGCGGCGCATGCCCTCGGCCGACAGGGTGCCGGCCAGGCGGATCGCGATCGAGCCGTCGCGCTGGGTGCCGCCGACCAGCGCCAGCGGCCCGCCGAGGAAATTGGCGCCGATCCCGTTCAGGTTCACGCCACGCTCGCTGAATTCGACCTTGCCGACCGCGCCCTGCAGCGGCGGCAGGTCGGGGAACAGTTGCACGTTGTTGTCCTGCAGTTGCAGCGCGCCCTGCACTTTCGTCTCGTGCAGGTTCGCCAGCGGCATCTGCAGTTTCAGGCCCAGGCGGGCGTTGCCGGTTCCCTGGGTGTCGTCGGTGAAGTGGCCGATCCAGCCCGGCACCGGGCTGGCCGTCACGTAGCGCAGGAAATCCTGCAACGCGCCGGCGGCCGTGCCGCCGATGTCGAGTTGCGCGTCGTGCGAACCGAGGTTGGGGATGACCGCGGTGACGTTGGTGAGATCCAGGCCCTGCGTGCGCAGGGTCTCGCCATGGATTTCCATGCGCGCGCGGTCGAACACGATGCTGCCGTTGATGCTTTCGGCCAGCGGCCAGGCGGGTTTATTCTCCGGCGTGCGGTGGCCCGGCGCGTATTCGAGCACGGCGTTCTGCAGGCGCCCGGCCACGCGGAATTCGCCGCGCGCGCGCGCCGCCGCGTTGTCGGCGCGGAACGGAAACTCGGCGAGGTCGCCGCGCAGGCGCAGGCGCACGTCGTTCAGCATGCCGCCTTGCAGGGCGGCGCTCAGCCAGTCGCGCAGGTGGGGGGGCGTGGTCAGCGGCAGGAAGCGTCCGACCTGGGCGATCTGGAAGCCGTCGAGCGTGCCCGTGATGTCGGCCACGCCGGGACCGTGGTTCGGGCCGAGCGGCAGCAAGTGGCGCCCGGACAGATTGCCGCGCAGATTGCCTTGCGCAAATTCGAGCTTGTCGACTTCGACCAGCAATTGTTCCTGCGGCTGGTAGGTCCAGCGCGCGCCCAGCGCCAGCCGGTCCAGCGGCATGGCGGCTTCCGCGAACCAGGCCGGCATGCGCAGCGCCAGCGCCTCGGCATCGATGGCGATGCTGCCGCCCTTGTCGGTGGCGTCGATGCTGCCCGAGAGGTTGTCGAAGCCCGGCAGCGCCGGCATGGCCGGTTGCGCCGCGGCCGTGTCCGTTGCCGCCTGCGCGATACGCGCCGCCTGTGGCTGCAGGCTGAGTCCGGCAACCTGCCCCTTGACGCGGTAGGCGGCGAGTTTCGGGTACTGGCCATCCCACGACGCCGAGAAATCGAGCAGGCGTCCGCGCGGCGCGAAGTCGGCCAGCGCCTGGCGCTGCAGGTTCGACAGGGGTAACTGCGCGGCCAGCTCGGCCAGCGCAGCGAGATCGACCTGGCGCGCCTGGATCGCCACGCGTTGTGGTTTCCCCGCACGCGCCGGCGTAAAAGTTTCGGTCAGCGTGGCCGGCGGCAGCGCACGGCCGTCGCTAGTGGCCACCATGAAATTGTCGAGGCTGACCGTGTGGCCATTGGCGCCAAAGGTCGGCTTGCCGTCCTGTTGACCGGGCACCAGCGTTTCCTGGGCCGACAGGCGGCCCGAGACGCGCGCCAGGCGCAGCGGCGGCAAGTCGGGTTTGACGCGCGCGGCCACGCCGACCAGGGCCAGGTCGGCGGTAAAACCGGCCAGGCGTGCCTGGTCGAGCGTCATCCAGGCGCGCAGCGAACCGCGGCCCTGGGTCAGCGCAAACGGATAGTCGACGTAGCGGCGCCAGCCGGCCAGGTCCGCTTCGCGCAGGTCGGCGTAGAGCTCGCCGCGCCACAGCGCGACGTCGGACGCCCGGCCGCCGAAGCGCGGATGGGTGAAGCTGGCGCGCACGTCGAGCGGCTGGGCCAGCTCGGCCGGCGGCGTCGCCCTCAAGGCAAACTTGTGCCTGGTCCACTGGTTCTGCAGCACCACGCCGACCTCGCGCAGGCGCAAGGGCGGCGCGCCGCGCTGGAGATCGGTCCAGTCGACCCGGCCTTCGCGGATGACGATCTCGCGCTGGCGAAACACCCAGTCGCCGCCGGGGCCGCCCTTGTCGTCCTGCGGGTCGATGCGGATGCCGGCCACCTGGATCGCGCCGTCGACGCCGCGGCGCACGTCCAGCTGCGGCCGGATCAGTTCGAGCGTCTCGAAACGCGGCTCGGCGGCAAACACGCTCCACCAGGAAAAGGTGGCCGATACCGAGGGCAGCGCCAGCACCTGGCGCCCGGCCTTGTCGGTGAGGGTGACGTCGCCCAGGAACAGCGACGGGTTCAGGCCGCTCCAGGTGGCATAGATGCGGGCAATGGCGACCTGGCTGCCGAGCGCGCGGCTGGCGGCGTCTTCGATGTCGCTCTTGTACAGGTCGATGTTGGGAAGAATCGCGTAGCGCAGCGCCAGGAACAGGATGCCGAGCCCGAAATAGACCAGCAGCGCCAGCTTGACGACAAAGCCGAGCACATGATGCGAAGCCAGGTTGCACACCCGATAGGCGGCACGCAACCGCCGCCAGCGCTCGGCCAGCGGCACGGGCGCCGCCGGGGGCGCCTGCGGTTCCGGATTTTGCATCAAGGTGCTAATAAAAAAGGCTCGCCGTGAACTTTGGTGATTCAGTTAATCAAAGAAGAGCGCATGCTAGGATTGCGGCGTCAACCTTTACCATCGTGCTGACCGGGGGCAACACGGCGGGCAATTCTACCGCAAGCTGCCTGCCGGAACGCTTTTACACCCGTGCAGGACCACCCGATGACTTCAGTTTCTCCCGCTAGTGCCTCGCGCTTCTACCAACGCTGGATCGCCGCCGCCCCCGGGCGTGAAGAGCGCGTCGCCCAACTGGCCCAATTATCGCTGGCCTGCCCGGATTTCGGCGCGTTGTTGGCGCACGAGCTAAGCGCCGGCATTCCCTTGCCGCGCGCCATGCGACGCCTGCGCAACCTGCTGCTGGCGGCGCTGATCCGGCGCGAGCTGGAAGGCCGGTCCGACCTGAACGAGGTCGTCAGCGCCATGACCGGCCTGGCCGACTTCGCCATCCGCATCCACCTGGCCGACCTGATGGCCGAACTGGTCGCCGCCCACGGCATGCCGGTCGGCGCCGAATCCGGCCGCGCCCAGGAAATGCTGGTGCTGGCGATGGGCAAGCAGGGCGGCGGCGAACTGAACGTCTCGTCCGACATCGACCTGATCTTCGTCTACCCGGAAGACGGCGAGACGGCCGCCGGGGCCGGCCAGCGCGAGTTGTCGAACCACGAATTTTTCGTACGCCTCGGGCGGCGCCTGATCGGCGCCCTGTCGGAAGTCATCGAAGACGGTTTTACTTTTCGGGTCGACATGGCCTTGCGCCCGAACGGCAATTCCGGGCCGCTCGCGGCCAGCCTGAACATGGTCGAGGAATACCTGATCGTGCAAGGGCGCGAATGGGAGCGCTATGCCTGGGTCAAGGCGCGCGCCGTGACCGGCATGGACGAGGATATCGCGGCGCTGGACGCGATCGTGCGCCCCTTCGTGTTCCGCCGCTACCTCGATTTCGGCGTGATCGACGCCATCCGCAACCTGCATGCCCAGATCCGCGCCGAAGTGAAGCGCCAGGAGCGCCTGCATCCGGACCGCAGCAACAACGTCAAGCTCGGGCGCGGCGGCATCCGCGAGATCGAGTTCCTGGCCCAGGTGTTCCAGCTGATCCGCGGCGGGCGCGACCCGGCCCTGCGCGAACGCTCGACCCGCGCCACCCTGCGCCTGCTGGCCGAACGCGAGCTGATGACGCCGGACACGGTCGAGCGCCTGCTGGACGCCTACACCTTCTTGCGCAACCTCGAGCACCGCCTGCAATACCTGGACGACGCCCAGACCCATACCCTGCCCCCGAACGACGCCGACCGCCTGCTCGTGGCGCAGATGATGGGCATGCCCGACGTGGCCACCCTGCTCGCCCGCCTCGAAGAGCAGCGCGCCTTCGTGGCCGCGCAATTCGACGACATGTTCGCCGACAAGAGCGCGCCGCCGGGCGAGGAGCGTGCCGAACTGGAGGCCATCGCCAACGACCCCGAGGCGGTCGCCGCCGTCGCCACCCACCTGGCGACGCTCGGCTTCGACGACCCGGCCGGCGGCGCCCGCCGCCTGGCCGCAACCTGGGCCGCGCCGCGCATGCAAAGCCTGCCCGACGCCAGCCGCGCGCGCCTGCTGGCCCTGGTCAACCTGGCCTTGCCGCTGGTGGCCACCGTGGTGGCCGAAGCCGGCGTGGGCAGTCACGGCGCCACGCTCGGGCGCCTGCTCGACTTCCTGGAAGCGATCGCGCGCCGCTCGGCCTACCTGTCGCTGCTGTCCGAATATCCGCACACGCTCGAGCGCGTGATCCGCATGATGCACGCCAGCGGCTGGGCGGCCACCTTCCTCGCCCTGCACCCGATCCTGCTCGACGAACTGCTCGACGACCGCGGCGGCATCGACGAGCCGGCGCAGCTCGCGGCCAGCCTCGACGCCAAGCTGGCGGAGGCGCTGGGCGACACCGAACGCCAGCTCGACATCCTGCGCGAAACCCACCACGCCCAGCTGTTCCGGCTGCTGGCGCTGGACCTGGCGGGCGAACTGTCGGTCGAGCGCCTGGCCGACCACCTGTCGGCGCTGGCCGACGTCGTGGTCGACGCCACGGTGCGCTGGGCCTGGAAGACGATCGCCACGCGCCACGTCGAGGAGCCGCGCTTCGCCGTCATCGCCTACGGCAAGCTCGGCGGCAAGGAGCTCGGCTACGTGTCCGACCTCGACGTCATCTTCCTGTTCGACGACGAGGACGACATGGCGCCCTCGAATTACGCCAAGCTCGGCCAGCGCTTCATTACCTGGATGACGGCGCACACCCCGGCCGGCATCCTGTTCGACATCGATACGGCCCTGCGTCCGGACGGCGCCAGCGGCATGCTGGTCAGCTCGCTCGGCGCTTTCGAGCGCTACCAGCACAATGCGGCCTGGGTCTGGGAGCACCAGGCGCTCACGCGCGCGCGTTTCTGCGCCGGCGACGCGGCCATCGGCGCGCGCTTCGAAGCGATTCGCGAAGCCGTGCTGCGGCGCGACCGCAGCACGCAAGCCGAGCAATTGCAGGCCGAGGTGCTGAAAATGCGCAAGCGCATGCACGACGCCATGCCGAACCGGACCCAACTGTTCGACCTGAAGCAGGACACGGGCGGGATGATCGACCTCGAATTCATCGTCCAGTACCTGGTGCTGCGCCACGCTGCAGCGTATCCGCAGATGACTTTAAATACAGGCAATATCAACCTGCTGCACCGCTTCGCCGAACTTGGCCTGATCGATGCCCAGCTTGCCGCAGGCGCCGCCGACGCCTACCGCGCCATGCGCAAGCTGCAGCACCAGTTGCGCCTGCAGGGCCGCGAGGCACGCGTTGCCCCTGCGCTGGTGGCGGTGCACAGTGCCAACGTCAGCGCGCTCTGGAGCAGCCTGTTCGGCCAGGCGCCTGGGCAGCATCCCTGACCTGCGCTGAGACAGCAGCGGCAGCCACCCCCGGGGCTGCTTTCTTCAGTGGAACCGTCCACTGTTACATATTGTGATATTTCCTGCTGTCATATTTTTGAAATAATTTTGTCTTTGTTGCATTTTCCCGACTGTCAATATCGTATGCACAGTTTCATATTGACTCTGATCAATATGGAATGATCTTATACGTCAGCGTTATTGAATTAGCGCAACGTTGAACCTTGGATATAACAGTCGCCCACAAGGCGTGCAATAAATCGGAGAATACATGCAACAACGTACCAAGATCGCGTTGGCAGTCGCCATCGCCCTTCAGTCGATGATGTCGGTTGTTCAGGCACAGGATTCCATGCAGCGCGTCGAAGTGACCGGCTCGCGTATCCGCACGGTCGACCTGGCGACCTCGCAGCCCGTCCAGGTGATGACCCAGGAACAGATCCAGAAGACCGGTCTCGTCACGGTCGGCGACGTCATCAACAACATGTCGTCGGCCGGTTCGCCGGCGTTCAGCAAGGGCGGCGCCCTGACTTCGAACCGCGAGAATGGCGGCCAGTACGCCAACCTGCGCAACCTTGGTTCGCAACGCCTGCTGGTGCTGGTCAACGGCAAGCGCTGGACCCAGACCGTGGCCGGCTACACCGACATGTCGACCATCCCGTCTTCGATGATCGAGCGCATCGAAATCCTGAAGGATGGCGCATCGGCGATCTATGGTTCGGACGCGATCGCGGGCGTGATCAACATCATCCTGAAAAAATCGATGGAAGGCGGCCAGCTGAGCCTGTACACCGGCCAGAACGAAGAAGGCGACGGCCGCAACAAGGACTTCTCGATTTCCTACGGCGCGGGCAACGAAAAGGCGAACCTGATGTTCGGCCTGTCGCATACCGAAGCCGGCGCCGTCTGGGCGCGCGATCGCGAAATTACTTCCTACTCGCGCGGCCCGAATTATCCGCTGGAAAACCTGGGCGCCGGTCCATGGGGCCGTATCCGCCAGGTCAGCGCCACCGGCACTGTGACCGGCTTCGACAAGATCCTGAACCACACTGGCGCCCAGCTCGGTGACGGTGTGGGTACGGACTCGCGCAATCGCAACAATTACCACGACGTCACTGCGCTGACCCCGGTCACGGCCGACCTGTTCAATACCACGCGCCAGATGGTGTTCGCGATGCCGAGCAAGCTCGACACGCTGTTCACCAAGGGCGAACTGAAGCTGCCGTACGACCTGAACTTCGCCACCACCGCGATGTACTCCCAGCGCAAGAGCATGTCGACAACGGCGGGCTATCCGCTGCAGTCGGCCGCGCAGAGCAAGTTCCCGGTCTTTATCGACAAGGACAGCTATTACAACCCGTACGGCAACCAGGGCGTGGGCATTGCCCCCGGCACCGGCCAGGACCTGTTCTTCTACCGCCGCACCATCGAAGTGCCGCGTACCACCGAGAACACCAACCGTACCCTGCACGTCGACGCCACCCTGAGCGGCGAGTTCGCGCTGCGCGGCCTGCCTTGGAACTGGAGCGCCGGCTGGAACCACAGCCGTACGGACGGCGGCACCCTGGGCACCGGCAACACCAACCTGCTGGCCCTGAAACGCGCCGTTGGCCCATCGTTCGTGAACGCCTCGGGCGTGGTCCAGTGCGGCACCCCGACGGCGGCGATCCCGCTGGGCGAATGCGTACCGTTCAACATCCTGGGCGGCCCGTCGGCTTCGACCCCGGAAGCGCTGAAGTACATCATGTCGACCGGCCAGGCCACCTACGGCAGCAAGGTCGACAGCGGCACCATCGACTTCGGCGGTGAACTGTTCACCCTGCCGGCCGGCGCGCTCGGCTTCGCGGCCGGCCTCGAGCACCGCGAAGTGAGCGGCTACGACCAGCCGGGCCAGTTCGAGCAGTCGGGCTACTCGACCGACCTGGCCGGCAATGCCACCTACGGCAACTACACCGTCAAGGAAGCCTACGCCGAGCTGAACATCCCGGTCCTGAAAGGCTTGCCGTTCGTCGAATCGCTGAACTTCAACCTGGCCACCCGCCACTCGGACTACAGCAACTTCGGCACCACCACCAACAGCAAGGCCAGCTTCACCTACCGCCCGACCAAGGATATCCTGGCGCGCGGCACCTGGGCTGAAGGCTTCCGTGCACCGACCGTGGGCGATACCTTCGGTGGCGGCCAGCAGAGCTTCGACACCGGCTGGCTCGACCCATGCGACACGCTCTACGGCGCCGCTGCCACCAACACGGCCGTCCTCGGCCGTTGCACCGCCGGTTTCGGCGGCGTGGCCGGCACCCCTGCCAACTACCGCCAGCGTATCCAGAGCGGCTCGCCGATCACCTCGAGCGCCGGCGCGCAAACCGCGTATCCGTTCAACTCGGGTGCCGGCAATGCCTTCCTGCAGCCGGAAACCGCGGTCACCCGTACCCTGGGCCTGGTGTACAACCCGAACTTCCTGCCTGGCTTCTCGGCTGCCGTCGACTGGTACAGCATCAAGATCAACAACCGCATCGTGGCCGTGTCGTCGACCTACATCGCACGCCAGTGCTTCGAAGAAGGCCTGAGCGACTTCTGCTCGAGCATCGTGCGTGACCGTGCCACCGGCCAGGTCATCGGCCTGTCGCGCGGCAACGCCAACCTCGGCAAGATCAAGACCGAAGGCGTCGACCTCGAACTGCGTTATCGCCTGCCGCGCTTCTCGTTCGGCCAGGTCAACCTGCGCAGCGAAACGACCTACCTGGACGAGTATTCGACCCAGGCCTCGGCGGTCGCACGCTGGAACGACTTCTCGGGCGAATACGACTACCCGCGCTGGAAGTCGAACCTCACCACCGACTGGTCGCTGGGTAACTGGAGCGCGACCTGGGGCATGCGCTACCAGAGCGCCCAGAACGACGCTTGCCTGAGCGTGCGCAACGGCTGGGAGTGCAACCTGCCGACCGTGGTCCGTCCTGGCTTCACTACGGCCGGCGCCAACCGCCGCGGCTCGCTGACGTACCACGACTTCAACGTCGGCTACAACACGTCGTGGAACGGCCGCATCCTGCTGGGCGTGAACAACGCGTTCAACAAGAAGCCGCGCTTCACGCTCGATGGCGCATCGTCGGCTACCACGATCGACGCCGACCTGCCGATCGACCGCTTCTTCTACGTGCGCTACAACCAGTCGTTCTGATTCCGAACGCCTGATTGGCGAAATGCCCGCTTCGGCGGGCATTTTTTATGGCGCTGTCACCGTTCGCTGTTGATGGGGCCGATGGTCAGACGCAACAATTGATCGGCGGAAGTGACCTTTCCACCATCGAGCGCGCGGCGCCAGCCCAGGTAATTCGGCAGGTAACGCGACGCGACCCCATGAAACCGCGCCAGCCACTCACGAAAGCGGCGGTGGCAGGCGTTCACGTTCTGCACATGGATGGCGCCCGCGGCCTCGCGGCGGAGGCGTTCGCCGGCGCGCAGGTTGACGGCCTGGTGCGCAATCCCGTGCGCCCGCGCAAACGCGCGATAGGCCGCATGCGCGTCGGTGACCAGCAGCACTTGCCGGTCGAGGTAGGGCAGCAAGTGGCGCTCGAGTTGCGCCTTGCTCAGGGCGCCGCGCCCGGTCACGGCGTCGATGGTCTGGCCGCTGCGGTCGCGCGCTACCAGGATGCAGTCGAGTTCGCGCGAGATGCCGCGCTCTGCCGCCGCGCCACCGCGCTTGCGCGGCGCCCGGTCGAGCTTGCGCGATCCTTTCTGCGACTCGCGTAGAAACATTTCGTCGGCCTCGACGATGCCGTTCAGACACACCGGCCGGTCGTCCTTGACCCGGTCGAGAAACCGGTGGCGCCATCTGAATGCGGTATTCCGGTGCACCTTCACTTGCTCTGCCGCTGCGCGCACCGGGCGCGACGCGCGCAACGCATCGAGGTAATCGAGCCATTTGGCGCGCAGACGCAGCCGTGCCAGCGGCGTGCCGGTGAGGTCGTTGAAGGTGCGCCGGCACCCGCGGCAGCGATAGCGCGGCAGGCCGTTCGCGCAGCCATGGCGGTGCCAGCCGGGACAGCGGCAATGCGGGCAGCGGCGCCCGGGTCCGCGCAATTGTTCGATCAGTGCGAGCGGTTGCTGCAATCCGGCCGCCGGCCGCAAGGCATCGAGTACCCGTAGCCGCTGCGGCTGATTCAGTGTCGGCAATGCCGCAAACCACTTCTTGAAACCTGGCGCTTTCATGGCAGATCCATATCGTTGGCGATACGGGTTCGACCGTGAAACAACTCAGCAGTTCAATCCTCATCCATAGCGAACGGTGACAGCGTATTTTTATGGGCGCTGCGCTTCCATTCGGCTACCCAGCGTCGATAGCCGATTTACAACAGTCTTGCCCGCCCAAGAGTGTGCGCGTTGACAGTCTTATTGCCCAATGTTTTTATGGCAAAAGTAAATGGAACAGTTTCCCTTTACACCATCTTTTTACGACCAGTCGGTCGGCCGTTGCCGGCCTGGGTTTCCATTTGCATAAATAGGAACATACATGTTTAAAGAAAAGGTATTGGCGCAATCATTACGCCTCATGTTTTCTGGCGGCATCGCATTCGGCGTCGGCCTGGCCGCCTTGCCGGTGCTGGCGCAAGAGCAACCGGAACAGCCTGCCATGCAACGCGTGGAAGTGACCGGCTCCTCGATCAAACGCATCGCCGCCGAGGGGGCGCTGCCGGTGCAAGTCGTGACCGCCGAAGCGATCCGCGCCTCGGGCGTCACCTCGATGGCCGACCTGGTGCAGCGCATGGCCAGCGTGCAGGGCTCGACCGGCGAAACCGGCTCGGTCGGCGGCAACACCTACGGCTTCTCGGGTATTTCGATCCACAACATCGGCGAAACCCGTACGCTGGTCCTGCTCAACGGCAAGCGCCTGGCGCAGTTCGGCGGCCAGACCCTGACCGGCTTCGCGGCCGGCTTCGACCTCAATTCGATTCCGCTGTCGGCCATCGACCGCGTCGAACTGCTGACCGACGGCGCCTCGGCGCTGTACGGCGCCGACGCCATCGCCGGCGTGGTCAACTTCATCACCAAGAGCAACCGTACGGACGCCGACATCACGATCGGCTATTCGCATCCGGAAGATGGTGCACGCGAACGCCGCTTCAGCCTGACCAAGGGCTTCGGGTCGCTCGACGATGACGGCTGGAACGTCATGCTGACCTTCGGCCACGACGAGCGCACCAAACTGACCTCGGGCAGCCGCTCGTTCGCCAACACCGGCGTGCGCAACTTTTCGCAGAACGGCAAGCAATACCGCATCCAGCAGTATTCGGTCAGCCCGATTCCGGCCAACGCCACTGACGACCGCGGCCAACTCATCAGTCCTTACCAGCGCGCCAATGGCAGCTGCCCCACAAAAACCTTCCGCGTCATCCAGCCGTATTCCTTTGGCGGCGAAGACTATGTCGACGACTACTGCGGCTACGACTTCGTGCAGGATCTCGAGATTTTCCCGGAACGCAAGCGCGACAGCTTGATGCTGTCGGGGACGACCAAGGCCTTCGGCCAGGAACTGTACGCCAACGTGCTGCTCTCGCAGACCAAGCAAAGCTCGCGCATCGCCCCGGTGCCGGGACAGATCGCGATCGACGCCGGCACGCCGCTGCACAACCAGTACCTGGCGCCGGTCGGCATTACCGGCGACAGCGTCGCCTATTACCGCCTGTTCGACCTGGGCCAGCGCACGTCGAACGACATCGCCCAGTTCGCCAGCGCCGTGCTCGGTTCGCGCGGCAGCTATGCCGGCTGGGATTACGACGCGTCGTATAACTACTCGAAGAGCAAGGTCGAAGGCAGCATCTCCGGCTATCCGGGTGCGATCGCGGTCGGCAACCTCACCAGCAGCGGCCTGCTCAATCCATTCATCGGCCCGGGCGAGCAAAGCCCGGCGGCGCAGCAAGCGATCAGCGCGGCGGCCTACAATGGCTACTGGGATGGCGGCGTCTCGGAACTGAACTCGGTCAGCCTGAACGGCTCGCGCTCGCTGATGCAATTGTCCGGCGGCGCCATGATGCTGGGCGTGGGCGTCAACTTCAACCGCGAGGAATACGCGTCCAGGCCGAGCCTGTTCGCCCAGGGCGCCCTGGCAGACCCGGCCGCCGGCATCCTGTGCAACCCAGCGGCTGGTCTCGAGTGCGACCAGCGCTTCGGCGACGCCGCCAGCGCGCTGCCCTACGACGCCAAACGCAACTCGAAGGGTGTGTTCGCCGAGCTGGTGATGCCTGTCATCAAGAACCTGGAATTGGGCCTGGCGGCACGTTACGACCACTACTCGGACTTCGGCGCGGCCTGGACCGGCAAGGCCAGCTTCAAGTGGTCGCCGACGACGAGCTTCCTGGTGCGCGGCTCCGTGGGCAATGGTTTCCATGCCCCGACGGTGCCGCAGGTGAACGCGGCTACCCAGGGTTACGGCGTGACCAGCGAAAGCTACGCCTGCACCCCTGCGCTGCAGCAAGTCGCAGCCGCTAATGGCGCCATCTGCCGTCCAGGCAGCACTCAGTACGACCAGCTCGCCGGCGGCAACCCCGACCTGCAACCGGAAAAATCGCGCCAGGCCACCATCGGTTTCCGGTACGAGCCCTTCCGCGCGCTGAGCCTCGGCGCCGACGTGTGGACGGTCGCCATCCGCGACACCTTCGGCCAGCTGAACGAGCAGGTGGTGTTCGAGGATCCGCTGCGTTACGCCAGCTCCTGGGGCTCGCAGGTGGACGTGGCGACCGGCCGCAACTACCTCGCCTTCCTGGCCAACAACCAGAACCTGGGCAAGTATTACGCCACCGGGATCGACTGGGACATCACCGGCCGCTACCGCACGCCATGGGGCGCGCTCACCTCGCAGCTGAACATTTCGCAGATGCTGCGCGAGAAGAGCCAGCTCCAGCGCGACGGCGACTACTACTCGGCGATCGGCAACTTCGATGAACTGGGCACGGTCACCTTCCGCAATCGCGGCACCTGGCGCAATACGCTCAAGACCGGTAACTTCTCGACCACCCTGAGCGCGAACTTCAAGTCGGGCTATACCGACCAGGAGACCCTGGTCGACGTGCTCGACACCGGCGGCAATGTCACCGGCCAGGAAGACGTGCGCTACAAGGTCAAGTCGTTCGCCACCTTCGACCTGCAAACCGTCTGGACCCCGAGCGCTACCTGGTCGGTAACGGCCGGCGTCCTGAACCTGGCCGACAAGGAACCGCCCTTCGTGCCGTCGACCTCGGGTGCGGGCCGTGGCCAGCAGTTCGGCTACGACGACCGCTACTACGATGCGCGCGGCCGTACCGCCTACGTCAACGCCTCGTACCGGTTCTGACCGGGTAGATTGCCGTGACGGCCGCCATGGCGGCACGGCAGGAAGGACCGATCCGCCGGCAAGCCCGGCGGTTTTTTTTGGGGTCTCAGGTATGATGGCGGATTGTGCGCACCCGGCCGACGCGGCCGGCGCGATTCTTCAAGGTAAACAATGGCAATCAAACTCAAGAACGACAAGGACATCGCCAAGATGCGCGTGGCCGGCCGCCTGGCCGCCGAGGTCCTGGACATGATCGGAGAATACGTCGTGCCCGGCGTCTCCACCGAAGAACTCGACCGCCGCTGCCACGAGTACATCCGCAAGGTGCAGAAGGCAACGCCGGCCAACGTCGGCTACCACGGCTTCCCCAAAACCCTGTGCACCTCGGTCAACGGGGTGGTCTGCCACGGCATCCCGAGCGACAAGGAAATCCTCAAGGATGGCGACATCGTCAACATCGACGTCACCGTCATCAAGGATGGCTGGCACGGCGACACCAGCCGCATGTACTACGCCGGCACCCCGAGCGCGGAGGCCAAGCGGCTGGTCGACACCACCTTCGAATGCATGATGGCGGGCATCCGCACCGTGCGTCCGGGTTCGCGCCTGGGCGACGTCGGCCATGCGATCCAGAAGATCGCCGAAGCCGCTGGCTACTCGGTGGTGCGCGACTATTGCGGCCACGGCATCGGCCGCGTCTATCACGAAGACCCGCAGGTGCTGCACTACGGCCGCCCGAATACGGGCCTGCTGCTCAAGGAAGGCATGACCTTCACCGTCGAGCCGATGATCAATGCCGGCGACGACGAAGTGGTGCAACTGGACGACGGCTGGACCGTGGTCACGCGCGACGGTTCGCTCTCGGCCCAGTGGGAACACATGATCGCCGTGACGGCGAACGGCTTCGAAATCCTCACGCCCTGGCCACGCTGACCCGCCCTTCTCCATCACGACTTCCAGCGCCGCGCCCGCGGCGCCGCACCCCTCCCCTTCACGGCAAGGGCGTCATGCCCATCGACGGCGCCGGCGCGCCTGCATTTAACGTTTGACCACAAAAGCGTCGCCGTAATGCCGCCACGAATTGTCTATACGTCCCGCATCTACCTGTCTATACAGCGTAACGTCGCTTAAATAATCGCAGAAATATTTCAGTTGTTTATTGTACACAAATGAATATTTCCTCCAGAATCTATCCATTCCTCACTTGACCGTAACATTTTATTTCTTCAAATTACGCATCGAGACATCTGGCATACATGCCTGTCAGATGGTTCGTCATTCAATTTGGAGAAATCTTGAAACTACATAGTGTTAGCAAACAGAGCGCGCTGGCAGTTGCAGTGGCGCTGGCATGTTCGCAAATGGCATTCGCCCAACAACAAGACGCCGCGCAGCCGGTGCAGAAGGTCTTCGTGACCGGTTCGAACATTGCGAAAATCGATGCGGAAACGGCGACCCCGGTCACCGTCATGCGCCGCGAAGACATCGTGCGCACCGGTGCCAACTCGGTCACCGAACTCCTCAATACCCTGACCGCCTCGACCGGCAGCCTGACCGACATCGGCGGCAGCAATTCGTTCGCCGGCGGCGCCTCGTCGGCCTCGCTGCGCAACATGGGCAAGCAGTCGACCCTGGTCCTGCTGAACTCGCGCCGCGTGGCGCCGTATGCGCTGGCCGACTACAACGAAGTCTTCACCAACCTCGACTCGCTGCCGCTGGACGCGATCGAGCGCGTCGAAGTGCTGCGCAACGGCGGTTCGGCCGTCTACGGTTCGGACGCGGTGGCCGGCGTCATCAACATCATCACCCGCAACGACTACCGCGGCGTGCAACTGAAAGCCAGCCAGAACCAGTCGCTCAAAAACAGCGAATTCAAGACCCGCAACGCCAGCATCACCGGCGGCCTGGGCGACTTCGATACCGACGGCTACAACGTGCTGGCCAACGTCGAACTGTACAAGCGCGACGCCGTCATGTGGCGTTCCGTGATCGACGACATCAACCCGGCCTACGGCGAGAAGTTCACCTCGGTCGCGCCCGGCAGCGGCCGCATGTTCGGCAACCGCGGCGCACCGTCGACCTTCAGCTATCCGGGCAACATCCTCGGCGCCGACGGCAGCGGCTATGCGGTTCCGGGTTGCACCACGGTCGCATCCGGCCTGTGCCAGTACGACCGCTTCGAGCGCTTCCAGGCGATTCCCGCGGCCGACCGCGTCAACGCCCTGGTCTCGGGCAAGATGCGCATCAGCGACACCGTCGACGCCTTCGCCGAAGTCCTCTACTCGCGCACCAAGACCACCTACCAGTCGGCCTACCCGACCTACGACTCGACGAGTGCCGACTCGATCTGGGGCAACCCGATCACCGGCGAACGCCTGAACTTTACTTACCTGTCGCTGCCGGCGAGCCACCCGCTCAATACGACGGGCGCACCTGCCGCCCTGCGCTACCGCTTCACCGATGCGGGCAGCAGCGAAGCCATCAAGAGTTCGCAGTACCGCGTGCTGACCGGCCTGAAGGGTTCGTGGAACCAGTATGACTGGGAAACCGCAGTCGGCGTCATGGGCAGCAAGACCAAATCGCGCGGCCGCGGCACCTTCAGTGCGAGCGGCTTCAAGCAGGTCATCGGCGACGACGCGCAATTCGACGCGGACTACACCCCGACGGACCCGAATTTCTTCAACCGCGGCTATGCCATCGGCGGCCAGAATTCGCCTGAGGTACTGAACTCCCTGTTCCCGGAATACGGCTACGACGGCAAGATCACCCAGACCTTCGTCGACGGCAAGATCAGCGGCGAAGTCGCCAAGTGGGGCGACCGTTCGATCGGCGCCGCGTTCGGCGGCGAACTGCGCCACGAGAAGTTCGAGATCAACCCGACCGCCAACCTGCTCGCCGGCGACATCGTCGGCAACGGTTCGGCCACGGCCAACGCCAAGCGCATGACCGGCGCCGCCTTCGCCGAGATCAACGTTCCCGTCACCAAGACCTTCGAAGTCGTCGGCGCCGCCCGCGTCGACAAGTACGAAGACTTCGACGCCCACGTCTCGCCGAAGCTGGCCTTCCGCTGGGAAGCGAACAAGCAGTTGCTGGTGCGCGGTACCGTCGAATCGGGCTTCCGCGCTCCGAACCTGACCGAAAGCGCCCAGTCGAGCAAGTTCGCCTTCAACAACGGCGTCACCGATCCACGCCGCTGCCCGCAAGCCCTGGCCCTGGCCAAGGACCTGCGCGCGCGTGCCGACGGCCTTGGCAGCGACGATCCGAACAATGCCCTGCTCAGCGCCCGTGCCGACGCCGTCGAAAGCGACGAGTGCGCCGCCGGCGTGTTCAGCAACGTGCGCAACAACCCGGACCTGGCCCCTGAAACCTCGCGCAGCGCCACGCTGGGCCTGGTGTTCGAGCCGGTCAAGGGCTACAGCGTCGCCGTCGACTACTGGCGCATCGAGCGCAAGGACGAGATCGGCCTGAAGAGCACCGACGACCTGCTGGCGGCGGAAGCCGACCAGGCGCCGGGCGTGATCGAGCGCGCAACGCTGGCCAACGACAAGACCTTCAGCGCCGCCGAGCAGGCGCAGTACGGCGTCACCACCGGCCCGCTGGTCGGTACCTCGGGCATGTTCGAAAACGTGTCCAAGACCAAGACCAGCGGTTTCGACGTGACCGGTTCGGCACGCTTCCGCACCGCCTACGGCCGCGTCAACGTCGATGCCAACGCCACTTACCTGCTCGATCTGCGCTACTTCAGCAGCACGCTGGGCAGCTACGGCGACAACCTGGCAGGCCGCTACGGCGCGCCGAAGGTCGTGGCCAACACGACGGTCTCGCTCGATTCGGGCAACTTCTCGAACGCGCTGCGCGCCAGCTTCAACAGCAGCACGCAGATGCGCGGCGACTTCTACGACGAAACCTATACGCTTGATGGCTGTGCCGCCCGCGGCTGGACGGAATCGGAGTGCCGCGTCGGTTCGTACGTGCGTTGGGATTACACCACGGCCTACCGTGGCTTCAAGGGCTGGACCCTGACGGCCCACGTGCGCAACATCTTCGACCACCGTCCGGCGGTCGACCTGCGTGAGTTCTCGAGCAACGGCGGTGTCATTCCGCAAAGCACCGCGGACGTGCAGGGCCGCAGCCTGCGCCTGACCGCGGAGTACCGCTTCTGATCGGCTTCGGCTGACGGATGGAACGGGCGCTTCGGCGCCCGTTTTTTTTATAAAGTGCTCTGGTGCGGCCGTTTTACCCAGCTGGCATAGTTAGGTCGAAAGCAAATATTGCCATCTAAAACTTATTGTTCTATATTGTTTTCACTACAACTGGGAGGCGAGATGAAACGACTGTTTTGTGTGCTGATGTTGGGGGTATCGGGACTGGCCGGCGCCGGCGAACTGGAAAATGCGGACAAATTTCTGGCCGCAAAGGCCTACGACAAGGCCTTGCCGATCTATGCGAAGCTGGCGCAGGCCGGCAACACGGAAGCCCAGTTCCGCCTGGGCGAGATGTACTGGTATGGCGACGGTACGACAGTCGACATTGCTGCGGCGACCAGCTGGATGCAGAAGGCGGCCGCACGCGGCCATGCGGGCGCCGTCGAATCGCTGGACATCCTGAAGCAGCGCGAAGCGCGCGCCGCCGATATCGCCTACTGGACGAGTGGCTACAAGGGCGAAGACCTGGTGTCCGGCCGCTTCAATTGCACTGCGCCGGCGATACCGGCGATGTCGCGTACCAACGCCGAGATCAAGCAGACCCAGGATGCTTATAACGCCTGGCAGCAATGCTATAACGGCTTCGTCGCGAACATGAACGACGCCATGCCGGCCGGTAAGCGTGTGCCTGCCGATGTCGCCCGGCTACTGACGCCGCGCGAAGCGGAGCAGGTCGGCACGCACCTGGCCCGCGTTTACGAGACCACCATCACGCAAGCGCAGCGCGATGCCGAGCGCGTGACGACGCAGTTCGCCGTCTGGCAAGGCGCGACCGAGCAGCAGGTAGCCTCGGAAAACAAGGCGCGCAAACTCGAGTACGAAATGCTGGCGCAGCGCCAGCGCGAGCAGGAATCCCAGCAGCAAGCGCGACCGCCTATCATGCCGACCATGCCGGTCACCCCGCCGGGCGGACGCTGACATCGTCCGCTGATCGTTCAGGTCAGCGCATATGAAAAGGCCGCTCCGACATAGATCGGAGCGGCCTTTTCAACGTGCGTTGCAGTAAATTACTTCGCGTTCATCAGCGCGACGGTGGTGTCGAGCATGCGGTTGCTGAAGCCCCACTCGTTGTCGTACCACGACGATACTTTCACCAGGCGGCCCGAGACCTTGGTCAGGGTCGAATCGAAGTTCGACGAGGCCGGGTTGTGGTTGAAGTCGATCGAGACCAGCGGTTCGGTCTGGTAGGTCAGGATGCCTTTCAGGGCGCCTTCCGAGGCGGTCTTGAGGATCTGGTTGACTTCGTCGACGGTGGTGTCGCGCTTGGCGATGAAGGACAGGTCGACCAGCGAGACGTTGATGGTCGGCACGCGAATCGCGAAGCCGTCCAGCTTGCCGTTCAGCTCGGGCAGCACCAGACCGACCGCGGCGGCGGCGCCGGTCTTGGTCGGAATCATCGACTGGGTCGCCGAACGGGCGCGGCGCAGGTCTTCGTGCATCACGTCCGACAGCACCTGGTCGTTGGTATAGGCGTGCACGGTGGTCATCAGGCCGGTTTCCAGGCCGATGGCATCGTTCAGCGGCTTGACCAGCGGGGCCAGGCAGTTGGTGGTGCAGGAAGCATTCGAGATGACGGTGTCGGTCGACTTCAGTACGTCCTGGTTCACGCCGAAGACGATGGTCGCGTCGACGTCCTTGCCGCCCGGTGCCGAGATGATGACCTTCTTGGCGCCGCCCTTCAGGTGGGCCGAAGCCTTTTCCTTGGTGGTGAAGAAGCCGGTGCATTCCAGCACCACGTCCACGCCCAGCTCGCCCCATGGGATTTCGGCAGGGTTGCGCTGTGCGAACACGCGGATCGGATCGCCGTTGACGATCATGGTGTCGCCTTCGACCGTCACGGTGCCCGGGAACTTGCCGTGGGCGGTGTCGTAGCGGGTCAGGTGGGCGTTCGACTCGGCATTGCCGAGGTCGTTGATCGCGACGATCTGGATATCCTGCTGTTTACCGCCTTCGTAGAAAGCGCGCAGGATGTTACGGCCGATACGGCCGTAGCCGTTGATGGCAACCTTGATGGTCATACTTTTTGCTCCTGATTAAAAAAAACCGTTAGCAGGCAGGGTGCGTTCAAGGGCACGACATCTTGATGCGTACTTGGGTTGAACGCGTGGGCGGGAAGACCCGCCCACCTTACAACGCCCTGCGACCTTTTTATCTTTTAGCCGGCGATAACGTCTTTAGCTTTTGCGACAACGTTCTCGACCGTGAAACCGAAGTGCTTGAACAGCACCGGCGCCGGGGCCGACTCGCCGAAGGTGTCGATACCGACGACCGCGCCTTCCAGGCCGACGTACTTGTACCAGAAGTCGGTGACGCCAGCCTCGATGGCAACACGAGGTACTCCGCGTGTCAACACGCTCGCTTTGTAGTCTGCCTTCTGGCGATCGAAGACGTCGGTCGACGGCATCGATACGACACGTGCGGCGATGCCCTCGCCCGCCAGCGCATCGGCAGCCTTCACCGCCAGCTCGACTTCCGAACCGGTGGCGATCAGGATGACTTTTGCGTCGGCGGCGTCGCGCAGCACGTAGCCGCCGCGGGCGATGTCGGCCACCTGCGCCGCTTCGCGTTCCATGTACGGCAGGTTCTGGCGCGAGAAGATCAGGGTCGACGGGCCGTCGCGGCGCTGCACTGCCGCGCCCCAGGCCACTTGCGATTCGACCGTGTCGCACGGACGCCAGTTGTCCAGGCCCGGGATCAGGCGCAGCGACGAGACGTGCTCGATCGACTGGTGGGTCGGACCGTCTTCGCCCAGGCCGATCGAGTCGTGGGTGAACACGAACAGCGAACGGATCTTCATCAGCGAGGCCATGCGCAGCGCATTGCGGCTGTAGTCCGAGAAGGTGAGGAAGGTCGCGCCGAACGGGATGAAGCCGCCATGCAGGGCGACGCCGTTCTGGATCGCGGCCATGCCGAATTCGCGCACGCCGTAGTTGATGTGGTTGCCCGGGATGCCCGAACGCACGGCCACGATCTCTTTCCAGTTGGTCAGATTGGAGCCGGTCAGGTCGGCCGAGCCGCCCAGGAATTCCGGCAGCACCGGCGCCAGCGCCTGGATCGCATTCTGCGAGGCCTTGCGGGTGGCGATGGTTTCCTTCTTGTCGATGCAGGTGGCGATGGCGGCGTCCAGGGTTGCCTGGAAATTGCCCGGCAGCTCGCCGCGCATGCGGCGCTCGAGTTCGGCAGCCAGCTCAGGGTGCTGGGCGCGGTAGTCGGCGAAGTTCGCGTTCCACGCGGCTTCGAGTTCGGCGCCGCGCGCTTTCGCATCCCAGGCCTGGTAGATTTCGCCAGGAATGTCGAACGGGATCGGGTCCCACACCAGGTGCTGGCGCACGGCAGCGATTTCCTTGTCGCCCAGCGGGGCGCCGTGGACCTTGTCGCCGCCTTCCAGGTTCGGGGCGCCCTTGCCGATGATGGTCTTGCAGCAGATCAGGGTCGGACGGTCCGACTGTTTCGCCTGCTCGATGGCTGCGGATACGGCGGCGACGTTGTGGCCGTCGACCTTCGGGATCACGTTCCAGCCGTAGGCGGCGAAGCGCGCCGGCGTGTCGTCGGTGAACCAGCCTTCGACTTTACCGTCGATCGAGATGCCGTTGTCGTCGTACAGCCAGATCAGCTTGTTCAGGCGCAGCGTGCCGGCCAGCGAGGCGACCTCGTGCGAGATGCCTTCCATCAGGCAGCCGTCGCCCAGGAACGCGTAGGTGTAGTGGTCGACGACTTCGAAGCCCGGACGGTTGAATTCGTACGACAGCAGCCATTCGGCCAGCGCCATGCCCACCGAGTTGGCGACGCCCTGGCCGAGCGGGCCGGTGGTCGTTTCCACGCCCGGGGTGATGCCCACTTCCGGGTGACCCGGCGTCTTCGAATGCAGCTGACGGAAGTCCTTCAGGTCGTCCATCGACAGGTCGTAGCCGGCCAGGTGCAGCAGTGCGTAGTGCAGCATCGAACCATGGCCGTTCGAGAGCAGGAAGCGGTCGCGGTTCATCCAGCCTGGATTGGCCGGGTTGTGGCGGTAATGCTTGTCCCACAGGGCGACGGCGATTTCCGCCATGCCCATTGGCATGCCCGGGTGGCCGGAGTTGGCTTTCTGGACAGCGTCCATTGCCAGCGCGCGGATCGCGTTGGCCATCAGGGTGGTGGTTTGCATAGATGTCATGAGGTCGTAAGTCTGGAATGGAAGGCGGCGGGGCCCAGTCAGGCCGTAGCCCGTTATTCTACCAGAGCCGTGCCTCCCTGCCTTCTCAGAACCTGACCGACGCTCCCAGCGTCACGTACCGGCCTACTGCATCATAGCTTTGCGGGAAAGTGTTGCCGCTATTGGCAGCGGTGCCGCCGATCGTGCCGCCGACGATGGGCGGCTTCTTGTTGGCGGCGTTCGTGACCGCCAGGTTCACGCGCACGTGCTTGTTGACGTTCCAGCTCGCGTTCAGGTCGACGTAGTGGAAGGACGGGATGCTGGCAAATGCCGGCAGGAACACCTGGCCGCCCGGTTCCTCGATCACGCCGCTGACATAGCGCCAGTTGTAGCCGAGCGAAAAGGCGCCGACCGTCCAGTTGCTACGCTGGTTGAACTTGCGTTTGTAGACCGGCGCCGCCACGATATTGTTGCAGGCGACGCTGTAGTACCCGAGGCAATCGCGCTCGACCGAGGATGGGGTGGCCTGGAATGTGTAGCTGTTGACCTGGTTGGCGCCCAGGCTGATGTCGAGGTTGCCGTAGCGCGCATCCAGGCCGAGGCGGTTGGCGGCCAGGCGGTAGGCAACGTTCAGGTCGACACCGCCGGTACGCTGGGTGCCCAGGTTCGACAAGGGCGTGGACACGCCGCGGGCCTCGTTGCCGTTGAAGGTGCCGTTGATGGTATTCCGGCCGATCATGCCGCAGAACGCGTTCACGGTAAAACCCGGATTCTGACCCGCGCTGTAGCAGCGTTCCAGGATATCGGTGGTCGACGGCGCCGAGACGGCGTCGAGGATCCTGATCTCGTAATAATCGACCGAGATGGCCAGCCGCGGCAGCGGCTCGATCACGAACCCGACGGTGCGGGTCCTGGCCGATTCGGGTCCCAGCGCCGTGTTGCCGCCGCCGAGGTTGTTGATCTGGCCCGAGGATGGCGCCGGCAGGCTGCCCACTTCGGACAGCGGCACGCCCGTCTGCACGCACAGGTTCGACAGCGTGCCGGTGCGCGCCGCGTCGGCGCGGTTGATGTTGGCCAGCTGGCAGGGATCGGTTGCCAGGTTCGACAGGCCGGTGACGGCCGGCGCGAACAGTTCGTTCACGTTCGGTGCGCGCGTCGCCTTCTGCACCATGGCGCGCACGCGCAGCATCGGCAGCGGCGCCCATTCGCCGCCCGCTTTCCAGCTGCCGTAGTCGTCCTCCCTGCCGGCGGTGGCAAATTCGGTATGGCGGTAGCCCAGCTCCATGTTCAGGCTGCGCACCAGCGGCAAGTCCTTCGCCAGCGGCACCAGCAGCTCGACGGCATATTCCTTCAGCGTGAAACGGCCAGAACGGTCAGGCAGGGGCGCGCCGGTGCCGAGCACTTCGCCCTGCAGCTGCGAGGCGGCGTCCGACTGCGTGCCGGCCGTCACCTTGCGGCGCTCGGCCAGCAGCGACATGCTGACCGGATCCTGCGCGAACGGACTGCGCAGGGTGTTGCCGAGGTTGCCGGCCAGCGTGATGGCGGCCACGTCCTGCTCGACGCTCTGGTTCAGCAAGGCGCTGTTGTTGATGAAGGCGGCCTGCGCCGGGGTGACCGACCCTTCCGCGCCGAACACGTTCAGCGGCACGCAGCCGTTGGTGTTGACGACGCAGGTGGTCGGGTTCAGGGCGTTGAGCGCCTGGCCGACCCTGGCCAGCGAACCCCAGTTGCGGCGCAGCTGCGACTGGTCGGCGCTGCCGCGGCTCCAGTAGGCGTCATAAGTCCAGTCCCAGGCGATATCGCCCTTCAGGCCGACCGTGTACTGCAGCGTCTTGCTGTCGAAGTCGCTGAAGCGCGGACCGAGTTCGGTGAAGCGGCGGTTCACCAGCAGCGGCACGACCGTGGCGTTGCCGGGGACGCAGTCGACGGCCGGGATGCCGCGCCGCGCACACAGTTGTTCGCGCGCCGCCTGCGGAATATAAGGGTTGCCGATCGGGACATTGAACGTGTTGCCGAAGGTGCCGGTCGCCGCCAGCGACGCGGCGACCTCGCTGTCGGTGGCGAACACCTCGGTGTAGGCCTCGGCATGATTGTTGATCCTGTAGCTGGCCAGCGCCGTCGCCTGGGTGCGGTCCAGGCCGGTCACGTAGTAGTTCGGCGGATTGGTGTTGTACGGCTGCGCCGGCTGCACCAGGCGCCCGCTGGCCGGATCGATCTGCCAGGCGCCGGAAAGCACGTCCGGATTGCCGGCCGTGCCGGCGCCCGTCGAGAACGCCCCCGGCACGGTCGTGGCCGAGCCGTTCGGGGCGCCGTTCACCGAGTTCAGGTTATTGAAACCGTAGGCGCGCTCGCCCTGGGTCAGCGGGTCGGCGCGGGTCTTGCCGATGCTGAGCACGACGTTGCCGCGGCCGCCGTCGAGGCTGGCGCCCATGGTAAGGTCGGTGCGGCGGCGTTTGGCGTCGTGCCCGTCGCCGGTCATGCCGTAGGACGTGGTGAGGTCGACCCCGGTGAAGTTGCGGCGCAGGTTGAAGTTGGCGACGCCGGCGACGGCGTCGGCGCCGTACACGACCGAGGCGCCGCCGGTGAGGATGTCGACGCGGCTGAGCAGGGCCAAGGGGATCGCATTGGTGTCGACGATGCCGTTCAGGTTGAAGGGCACGAGGCGGCGGCCGTTGATCAGCACCAGGGTGCGGTTGGCGCCGAGGCCGCGTAGATCGACGGTCGCGGCGCCGGTGGTGCCGTTGTTGGTGGCCGGCCCGATCGCCGGCACCGCGGCCGGCAGCGCCTTGAAGAATTCCTCGACCGCTACCGGCTGGGTGGCGCGGATCTCCTCCGCCGTGACCGAGGAAATCGGACTGTTCGAATTGAAGCCGGGCGCCGTCATGCGCGTTCCCGTCACTTCGACCACGGCGGTTTGTTGTTCCTGGGCTAGAACGCCGCTGCTGGCCAGCAGCGCGCCCGCGCACATCAGGCGTACCGAGCGCGACAATACCTTTATTCTCGTCATGATGATCTTCCTTCTCGCGGGTTTGCTCAGGAGATATGATCATCTTGACTTGATGAGTGTCAAACCACCGCGCATGACATTCGTAAATACAACGGATGCGGATGTCCGCTCTCCGCGCGAGGCGGCACTACCCCGGCACCGGGGATTGGTGGGCGCCCATCCACGCTTTACAATGCGCCCTCCCCTTCTTCACCTGCAGGAATGCCATGCCCCGTTTTTACTGTCCCCAGCCGCTCGCCGCCGGCGCCATCGTCGACCTGCCGGAAGCGGTCGCCCACCATCTGCACGTGGTGCGCATGCAGCCCGGCGACGCCCTGACGCTGTTCGACGGCCGCGGCGGGCAATACCTGGCCAGCGTGCACGAGACCGGTAAAAAGCGCGCCAGCGCCCGGATCGAGGAACACCAGGCGGTCGAGGCGGAACTGCCCTACGCGATCACGCTCGCGCAAGGCTTGCCGGAAGGGTCGAAAATGGACTGGATCATCGAAAAGGCGGTCGAACTCGGCGTGGCGGCGATCCAGCCGCTGGCGGCGCGGCGCAGCGTCGTGCGCCTGTCCGGCGAGCGCGCCGAAAAACGCCATGCGCACTGGCAAGGCGTGATCGTGGCGGCTTCCGAGCAGTGCGGGCGCAACCGCCTGGCGCAACTGGCGCCGCTGGCGGATTTCGAGCGTTTCATTTCCGCCTCGGAGGGGGAGGAAAACGCGCAGCCGCGCATCCTGTTCTCGCCGCGCGCCACCGCCTCGCTGGCCGACTGGGCGCGCGCGGCCGGGCCGCAGGCGGTGACCTTGCTGGTGGGGCCGGAAGGCGGTTTCAGCGCCGAGGAAGAACAGGCGGCGCTGGACGCCGGCGCCCTCGCCCTCTCGCTCGGACCGCGCGTGCTGCGCACCGAAACGGCCGGACTGGCGGCCGTGGCCGCCCTGAATGCGCTATGGGGACAGTTCTGAACGCGTTGCAGGACGCCCGGACATAAAAAAACCGCAGCCGAGGCTGCGGTTTTTTGTTGCGGCCACGGGGGCCGCAAGCAACAACATGGTTCAACTACATGTTCGATTAGTTGAACTTGTAGTTGTACTCGGCGGTGAACTTCGCCGCGCGTGGTGCGGTGAAGTAGGTACCCATTTCGTACAGGGCGTAACGGGCGTTGCCGGTGTTGTAACGCTCGTTGACCTTCTGGACGCTCTGGTCGTTCAGCACATTGTAGACGTCGACGCGCAGCGACAGGCCTGGTGCGAACTTCGGCTTGTAGACGGCGTTCAGGTCGATCGTCTTCTCCCATGGCAGGCGGCCCAGGGTGCCACGTTCGACCAGCGTGTTGGTCGAACCGGTGGCGCCGAAGCAGTAGCGCGAAGCCGACTGGTAGTTGTAGTTTGCCAGAGCCGGGTTGTTGAAGGTGTTCGGGTTGGTACCCATGCACGAACGCGGACGGCCCGAGGCCAGCAACAGGTTGGCGCCGACGGTGACTTCAGGCATCAGGTCGTAGAAGCCGAAGGCCTTCAACTGGTGCTTGCGGTCGTTCGGCAGCAGGCCGTTCGAGCCGACCATCAGCTCCGGGTAATCCCAGGTCTGGGTGGCGGCCACGTCACCCTGGGCAGTCGCCGTATCCGACAGCGTCTGGCCTTCGGTGTTGCCCTTGTTGCGCGCCAGGGTGTAGTTCACCTTGGCATACCAGCCGTTGCGGTACGGGTGCTCGAGCGAGAAGTCCAGCGCGGCGTAGGTACGCTTCGGCTTGTCGAAGCCCAGCTCTTCGCGGCTCAGGTTGACGCGGGTGTAGGTGCCGTTGCCTGCGTAGTCGACCAGGAAGGTGTTGGCTTCGCCCGGATTGAAGGTGGCGCAACCGAAACCGGCCCAGTTGTCGGTGTTGATGTTGTTACGCGCAGCGTAGGCTTCCAGCGGACGCGCGTCGCAGGTGTCGTCGATGGTCGACTTCAGCGTGCGGTAGGTCAGCTTGACGCCGAAGTTGTAGTTCGGGGTCAGCTGGCGCTCCAGGCCCAGAGTGATTTCGTCCTGGAAGGCCGGCTTCATGTCCTGTGCGGCAACGACTTTCGGATCCTTGGCCTGGCCGAATTCGTTGTTCGACGAAGTCACGCCCGACAGCTGGGTCAGGCCGGTCGGCTGGCCGTTGGCGTCGGTGCCGGTGTACGCGAAGTACTGGGCGGTATTGAGCGAGCCGTTGGCGCCGCGCAGGGCGACCAGGTTCGGGATCTGGATGGTGTAGCGGCCGGCGCTACCGAAGACCTTGAACGAACCGTCGCCGTTCACGTCCCACGCTGCGTTGATGCGCGGCGCGTACTGGTTCTTCATCTCGATGTACTTGGTGTTGTCCTGGTTGGCGTTGTAGAAGCCTTCACGACGGACACCGGCCGTCACCAGCAAGTCCTTCGTTACCTGCCAGCGGTCTTCCAGGTACTGCGCATCCTGGCCGGCGTAGGCATTCGAAATGGTCGAGTAGATGGCGCGCTCGACGTAATAACCCTGGGCAGCCAGCGGACCGTAGCCAGCCAGTGCCGGGATGATGGCGCTGCCTGCCGAGAACGGCACGTTGACCACCGGCAGCTTGTCTTCGCCGATTTCGCGCAGGTAGATCCAGTAACCGTTGCCGGCGTAGGCTTCACCGGCGTTCTTCGACACGGCCTTGTTGTTGTCCAGGCCGAAGCGGATGGTGTGGTCGCCCGCCTTGTATTCCAGGTCCAGGCGCTTCGAGCTCACGCGGTCGGTCGAGCCGTTGAACGGGACGGTACCGCTGACGCGCTGGCCGCCGACGTAGGCGACGCCAGGAGCGCGGTTTTCAGGCGACGCCTGGATCTGCAGGATGCTCGGATCGTAGTTGGTCGGCTCGTAGATGTGACGGGCCTGGGTCTCGCCGTACAGCGCGTTGACGGTCAGGTTTTCGGTGATGTTGCCGATGTAGCGCAGGCTCTGCAGCTCGCCGCCGTTCGGGTTCGACGGGCCGAATTCCTGGTGGATCGACGAATTGACGGTGTTGCCGACGGCACGAGTGCCGTAGTTGTATGAACGGTACTTGAAATCGGTCTTCGGCATGTCGCCGATGGCCGTGAATTCCAGGCGGTGGTCGTCGTTGATGTTCCAGTCCAGCTTGCCGAAGTAGCGCTTGGTCTCGGTCTTCGAGTTACGGAAGCCATTCGACGCCAGCGTGGTCGAGGCGGAGGTACCGACGACGCTGTCCTGCGTGTTGGTGGTCTGCTCGAGTGCGACGAAGCCGAACAGCTTGTCTTCGATCAGCGGACCGCCGACCCATGCCGACAGCTGCTTCTGCTGCAGCTCGTTGTCGCCACGGCGCAGGTACAGCTTGCCGTCGGTCGCAGGAACGCCTGCGCTGTTCGAATAGTACTGGTCACGGTAGCTGGCGCGGGTCGATTTCGGTGTGATCGACGCCAGGGCGCCTGCTTCCCAGGTGTTGGTACCGGATTTGGTGGTGATGTTCACCACGCCGCCGGTCGAACGGCCGAATTCGACACCGAAGCCGCCGGTCAGGATCTGTGCCTGGGCGATCGCGCCGAACGGCAGTTCCATCGCGCCCAGCTGGGTCAGCGGGTTGGTGGCGACCATGCCGTTGATGTAGTACGCGTTTTCCGATGCCGCGCCGCCGCCGAAGCTGGCGCCGGCAGGGTAGCTTGGGTCACCGCGGGTGGTGTTCGGTGCCAGCTGGACGATCGATTCGACGTTGCGGCCGACCGGCAGTTTTTCCAGTTCGCGCGCGGTGAAGGTTGCGCCGTTCGACGAGCTCGACACGTCGATACGGTTGCGGCGGCCGGTCACGCGGACCGATTGCACGCCTGCGGTGCCGGCGATGGCGGCTGGTGCATCGAAGCTCGCTTCGACGCCCTGGCCAGCCAGGACTTCCAGCTGGGTGGTGCCGACATTGGCGCCGCCCTTGGTCAGGGTGACGGTGTAGGTGCCGATCGGCAGGCTGGTGACGCGGAAGTTACCGTTTGCGTCGAGCGTGGCCGAGCGGGTCGCGTTGGTGTCGTTGCTCTTCAGAACAACGGTGTCGCCCGAACCGGCGGCGACCTTGCCGTATACCGTACCCGAGGCGTTCGATTGCGCCATGGCGGTCGGCATCACGGCTACGGTAATAGCACTGGTTGCGAAGGCAACCTGTAACGCGCGAACCAAAACTTTGTTTCTCAACATGTCTATTCCTATTTGATTTATCAGCCTGTCGGCTGCTCTGTCTCCACAAGAGACCATTGCATCGGCCCAGCTTCTCCCCCCCGCCATGACCCCGGCGAGGCTCAACTTCCACCCTGACGAATGAACGTTACTGAACTTACAAATAAAAACATGTGAGCTGCATGTGTGTCAACGGGAAACGTTACAGTTGTGCAAACTTACAACAAAAATTATCCATCATGCCTATTTTTGTAGCATGAACATATCGCATTTACGCGTTATCTAGAGAATATATATTTACAGCGTATTATTTAATTTAACAATTGAAAATCGTGTATGACTCATGCGCTCAGCTTAACGCTCCGGTATTTTCTGTAGTTTGATTACAAGATGATTTTTGGAGACTGCGATGCGCGCAAGTTAATATCGGCATTTAGCGCAACCCGGCGAGATCGGAAATATTTACATCCGGGAGAAATGGCAAGAAAAAGCGGGGATTTTCGGCGGGCGCAAAAAAAAAAATGCCGCCCAGATTAACTGGACGGCATTTACCGGCGAGCCGGGTTGTATTCGACAGGAGCGTCCGGGGAATGAATTCCGCGGACGCGCGCTGTCAATTAAAACTTCTTGTCGTACGAAACCGAAACACGGCCATAACGTGGCGTGGTCAGCGACAGCGGCGTACCGTAGATGGTGCTGATCAGCGAGCCGCTGTTGTAGGCTTCGGTCACGTTCTGGGCAACCTGGCGATTGAACACGTTGAACACGTCGACACGCACTTGCAGGCCAGGAACGAAGTTTGGCTTGTAAGCGACGTTCATGTCAAAGCGGTTATCCGATGGCAGACGGCCGAGGGAACCACGCTGGGTGATGACGTTCTGCGCACGAGTCGCGCCCAAGCACCAGAAGGTCTGGTTGGCGTAGTTCGGCGAACCGCTGGCGGCTGGATTCGCTTCGCTGCCGATACAGCTGCGTGGACGGCCCGATGCCAACAGCAGGTTACCACCGACCATGATTTCCTTGGTGACTTCATAGAAGCCATAGGCCTTGACCTGGTGCTCACGGTCGTTCGGCAGCAAGCCGTCGGCGCCGATCATCAGCTCAGGGTAATCCCAGGTCGAAGTAACGGCGACGTCAGCCTGGCCGTTGTCCGAACGCACCTGGCCTTCGGTGTTGCCGCGGTTGCGCGACCAGGTGTAGTTGATCTTGCCGTACCAGCCATTGCGGAATGGATGTTCGGCGAAGAGGTCGATCGCGGCATAGGTACGGGTCGGTTTCGGGAAGCCCTGGTCTTCTGCGCTCAGGAACACCTTGGTCAGACGGTTTGCATCGCCGGCGAAGTCCACCATGAAGGTATTGTCCCGGCCTGGATTGAACGTCTGGCAGGTATTGCCCCACAGCGGGTTGGTGATGGCGATGTTGTTCGCTTCAGCATAGGCTTCGAACGGACGCACGTCGCAGAAATCGTCGATCGTCTGCTTCAGCTTACGATAGGTGAACTTGCCGCCGAAGTTCAGGCTTGGCGAGAACGCTTTTTCGAAGCCGATGGTCAGGTCGTCCTGGTACGACGGCTTCATGTCCAGCGCTGCAAGGGTAGCAACAACCTTGTCCTGGTTGTATTCGTTGTTGTTCGACAGTGGTGGGCTCAGCTGCACCAGGCCGGTCGGGGCGCCAGTGGTCTGGTCCACGCCGCTGTAGGTGAAATACTGGGCGGTGAACAGCGAACGACCGGCGCCACGCACCGAGATGTGGGTCGGGATCGGCACCGAATAACGGCCGACGGTACCGAACACTTTCAGGCTGGCGTCGCCATATACGTCCCACGAAGCAGCCAGACGTGGATTGATCTGGTTCTTCATTTCCAGGAAGGTGGTCTTCGAATCGTTCTGGTTCTTGAACGATTCGCTACGCACGCCCAGGGTCACCAGAATATCCTTGGTGACCTGGAATTTGTCTTCCAGGTAGATTGCGCTTTGCTCGCCGTACGAATCGGTTACGGTCGAGAACAGGTCGCGTGTCACGTAGTAGCCCTGGGTACCATAGCCGCCGCCGCTTGCAGGCGAAGGAATGGTGAAGCCGGCGACCGTATCGATCGACTGGTTCGGGGTCTGGCTGCGCAGGTACGTCCAGATACCGCCACCGGCGCGGAAGTCACCCGCATTCAGCGAGGCGATCTTGTTCTGGTCCAGGCCGGCGCGCAGCGTGTGGGCGCCCAGGCGGTATTCGATGTCGAAGCGGCCGGATTTCACGACGTCTTCGGCGCCAGGTGCAAGAATGGTACCGGTAATGCCCTGTGGGTTGATGTAATTGACGCCAGGTACCTGAGTGGTCGGCGTCGACGAAATCTGGAACAGGTCAGGCTGGTAGCCAGGGAAAATGTTCTCGTGCTTCGACGTGGTCTTGCCGTACAGGGCGGTCACGGTCAGGTCATCGGTCAGGTTACCGGTGTACTTGAGCATGTTGGTCTTGCCGCCGTTGTTGTCGACGTTGATACGGGTTGCTTCCGACGTAACCGGACCGACAGGGCTGCGGGTCGCATAGCTGAAGCCGCGGTCGCGGTTGGTCACTTCCGGCGTATCGCCCAGGGTGGTGAACTCGAGGCGATGGTTGTCGGAGATGTTCCAGTCGATCTTCGCCATGTAGCGTTCGATCTCGGTGTTGCGGTCGCGCCAGCCGTTCAGGGCGTTCGAGGTGCCGACACGGAAACCGTTGACCAGACCTTCGTCCGTGTCGGTTTTCTCGGCCGCGGCGAAGAAGAACAGCTTGTCCTGGATGATCGGGCCGCCGACGTAGGCGCCGTAGACCTTGCGTTCCTGCGTGTTCTGGCGGCGTGCCAGGCGCAGCGTACCATCGGTGGCGGCGTTGTACGACGCGCCGGTATTCGCGTAGAAGATGTCGCGCGGGCTGGCGCGCCACTGTTCCGGCTCCCAGGTGACGATGCCGCCCGCTTCCCAGGTGTTGGTACCGCTCTTGGTGATGATGTTGACCACACCACCGATCGAACGGCCGAATTCTGCACCGAAGCCGCCGGTCAGGACTTGCGCTTCAGCGATGGCGCCGAACGGCAGCTGGGATGCGCCCAGGCCGGTCAGTGGATTTACGACTGGGAAACCGTTGATGTAGTACGAGTTTTCCGATGCGGCGCCGCCGCCGAACGAAGCACCGCCGGCGAAACGCGAGTCGGCACGGGTGGTGTTCGGGGCCAGCTGGATGATTGCCTCGACGTTACGTGCGATCGGCAGCGCAGCCAGTTGGCGTGCGTTGAAGGTCGCGCCGGCGGTCGTGCTGGTCACGTCGATGGTGCGGCGCTGGCCGGTCACCTGGACCGTTTGCAGGCCGGCAGCCGGCGCGGCTTGCGCGAACACGGCTTCGGAACCCTGGCCGATGCTCGTCTCGACCTGGGTGGTCGCAACGACGGTCTCGCCCTTCATCTGCGACACCGTGTAGCTGCCGCTCGGCAGTGCGGTCGCGCGGAAGCGGCCCTGCGCATCCGGCGTGACGACCCGGCGCAGGCCGGTTGCCGGATTTTCGATCACGACACGGACGTCGGCACCCGGCGTGACGGTACCGAAGACGGTACCGGTCGCGTTCGACTGCGCCATTGCCGGGCTCATGACGGCGGCGGTCAGCGCGGCGCCGCTAAAGGCCAAGGTCAATGCGTGAACTAATACGGTTTTTTTCAACATGTGATTTCCCAATTTATAAGCGTCTCTGTGGATCAGCTTGTTTTTCCAGTTTTTATGAATCACTACGTACTGCGCTATCTCACTACTTCCTCATTATTTTTGGCCGAGAGATTAATCGGCCTCAAATACGATTGAATGCGTTCAAACGTTATCTGATCGAAACATAAAACCATAGCAAAAGTGCTAGTGTCAACGAACAACTGTTGCTAACGTGCATATAAACAACACTGTTGTTAAATTGGATTAGAAGCAACGAAACGTTCTCACCAAACTGATGCAGTGCAGCGAACATATGCACCGCAACTTGTCTATACCGCACCATTCGGGTGCATGTTTTAAATTCGGCCAATTTATGGAAACCGGGTGCACAAAACAGGTACACAACGGTTTTTTATATTGCAGCGCAATAAAAACGTGACACATTTCCCCCTCCACCAGCGGCCGATGTACAGCACCAGGCCGCTGCCGGGTTAAAATACGCGTTTGCCGGCCGCTCACTCGCGTGCGGTACAGGCACAGTGCGACCGCCCCATCCGGACTTCCCATGCTGCGAATCAACGAACTCAAACTTCCTCTCGACCACCCCGACCACACGCTGCGCGATGCGGTCCTCCAGCGTCTCGGCATCGATGCCATCGACCTGATCGACTTCAACGTCTTCAAGCGCAGCTACGACGCGCGCAAGAAAGCCGCGATCGTCCTGATTTACGCCATCGACGTCGAGGTGAAGAACGAGGCCGCGGTGCTGGCGCGCCTGCAGAAGGACCAGTACATCCTCCCCTCGCCCGATACCGGCTACAAGTTCGTCGAGGCCGCCCGGCCGCCGGCCGGCACGCCGCGCCCGGTCGTGGTCGGCACCGGCCCCTGCGGGCTGTTCGTGGCGCTGATCCTGGCGCAGATGGGCCTCAATCCGCTGGTGCTCGAGCGCGGCAAGGTCGTGCGCGAGCGTACCGTCGACACCTTCGGCTTCTGGCGCAAGCGCAAACTCAATACCGAATCGAACGTCCAGTTCGGCGAAGGCGGCGCCGGCACCTTCTCGGACGGCAAGCTCTACAGCCAGATCAAGGACCCGAAGCACTACGGACGCAAGGTGCTGACCGAATTCGTGAAATCCGGCGCGCCGGAAGAGATCATGTACGTCAGCAAGCCGCACATCGGCACGTTCCGCCTGGTGAAAATGGTGGAACAGATGCGCGCCGAGATCCTGGCGCTGGGCGGCGAAATCCGTTTCGAAACGCGCGTCGACGACATCGTAGTCAGCGAAAGCGGCGGCGTGCGCCAGGTGCGCGGCGTGGTGTTGGCCAATGGCGAGCACATTCCGACCAACCACCTGGTGATGGCGGTCGGTCACAGCGCGCGCGACACCTTCGAGATGCTCTACAACCGCGGCGTCTACGTCGAAGCCAAGCCGTTTTCGATCGGCTTCCGGGTCGAACACCCGCAATCGCTGATCGACGTCTGTCGCTTCGGCCCGAACGCCGGCAACAAGATCCTCGGCGCGGCCGACTATAAAATCGTGCACCACGCCTCGAACGGCCGTTCGGTGTACAGCTTCTGCATGTGCCCGGGCGGCACCGTGGTCGCGGCCTCGTCGGAAGAAGGACGCGTCGTCACCAACGGCATGAGCCAGTATTCGCGCAACGAACGCAATGCCAACAGCGCGATTGTGGTCGGCATCACGCCCGAGGATTATCCGGGCCATCCGTTGGCCGGCATCGCCTTCCAGCGCGAACTCGAATCGCGCGCGTTCCTGCTGGGCGGCAGCACCTATGATGCGCCGGGCCAGCTGATGGGCGATTTCGTGCGCGGCGTGCCCTCGAAAGAATTCGGTTCCGTGATCCCGTCCTTCAAACCGGCCGTGCACCTGACCGACCTCGCCCCTTCCCTGCCCGAGTATGCGATCGTCGCCATGCGCGAAGCGTTTGTCGCGTTTGATAAACAGATCAAGGGTTACTACAAGGAAGACGCGGTGCTGACCGGCGTCGAGACCCGTACCTCGTCGCCGATCCGCATCAAGCGCCGCGACGACGACCTGCAAAGCCTGAACACGCGCGGCCTGTTCCCGGCCGGCGAAGGCGCGGGGTACGCCGGCGGCATCATGTCGGCGGCGGTGGACGGCATCCGCGTGGCCGAAGCGGTGGCGCTCGCCATGGGCGTGCCGGTGCCCGCGCTGCAGGACTGATCGGTTGGGCGCCCAAGGAACTGGGAAGCGCGCCGGCGCACTGGCGCCCTTCCTCGCCATCGTCGGCTCGCTGGTCTCGGTGAATGTCGGCGCGGCTTATGCCAAGGGCCTGTTCCCGCTGGTGGGCAGCGCCGGCATCACGGCCACGCGCGTGGGCCTGGCCAGCATCCTGCTGCTCGCCTTCTGGCGTCCCTGGCGCGCACGCCTGGCGCGGGCCGACGCCATCAACGTCGCCATCTACGGCGTCATGCTCGGCATGATGAACCTGCTGATCTACGCGGCCTTTGCGCGCATCCCGATCGGGATTGCGATCGCGATCGAGGTCATCGGCCCGCTGGCGGTGGTGGTGCTGTCTTCGCGCCACGCACGCGACTTCGTCTGGGTCGCCTGCGCCGCCTTCGGCCTGTGGCTGCTGGCGCCGAGCGCAGGCTCGGCGCCGCTCGACCCGCTCGGCGTGGCCGCGGCACTCGGCGCCGGCTTTTGCTGGGCCATGTACATTGTCTTCGGCAAGCGCGTCTCGACCCTGCGCGGCGGCCACGTGGTGGCCTGGGGCATGCTGGCAGCAAGCGTATGCACGGTGCCGGTCGGGATCGCCCAGGCCGGCGCGGCGCTGTTCGCGCCGCAGGTGCTGATCGGCGGCCTGATGGTGGCCCTGCTGTCGTCGATCCTGCCCTATTCGCTGGAAATGATGGCGCTGTCGCGCCTGCCGCGGCGCGTGTTCGGCATCCTGGTCAGCGCCGGCCCGGCAGTGGGCGCGCTGGCCGGCTTTGTCGTGCTCGGCGAAGTCCTCAGCACGATGCAATGGCTGGCGATCGGGATGATCGTCGTCGCCACGGCGGGCAGCGCGGCCACCGCAGGCCGCAGCTAGGCTATAACCAACCCGACTTCTTGAAGCGGTAATACAAGTACCCGCAAACGGCGCACATGATGAACACCGCCGTCGGATAGCCATACTTCCATTTCAGCTCCGGCATGAATTCGAAATTCATGCCCCAGACACCGGCAAACGCGGTGAATACCGCAAAGATCGCGGCATAGGCGGCGAGCTTTTTGTTGATGTCGTTTTCCTCGATGGTGACCATCGACAGCGTTACCTGGATCGCGGTGGCGATGGTATCGCGGATGGTATCGAGGCGGCCCGCAATGCGCAGCAAATGGTCGTGGATGTCGCGGAAATACGCTTGCGTATGCTCGGCCAGCGCGGGCACGCGCCCGCCATGCAGGCGCCCGACCGCATCCATCAGCGGAATCACCGCGTGGCGCAGCACCAGCGTATTGCTCTTCAAGTCGTAGAGGCGCTCGATGTTGTCGCGCTGGGCGCCCTGGCCGCCGAAGATGCGGTCCTCGATCGATTCGAGATCGGATTCGAGTTTGTCGACCACCGGGAAATAGCGGTCGACGATGGCATCCATCAGCGCATACAGCACAAAGCCGGACCCCATTTTCAGCAAGCGCGGCTCGCGCTCGGCGCGGGCGCGCACGCCCAGGAAACCCTGGGTCGAATCGCGCCGCACCGACAGCACGTAATTCGGGCCGGCGAAGATCGCCACCTCGCCCGCACACAATTCGTCGCCGCTCAGGTTGACGGTATGGACGACGGTGAACAGCGAGTCGCCGTATTCCTCGAGCTTGGGGCGCTGGTGGCCGCGCGAGGCATCTTCGATCGCCAGTTCGTGCAGGTCGAATTCTTCCTGCATCTTGGCCAGTTCGGCCGCATCCGGATCGCGCAGCGCGACCCAGACGAAGCAGTCGGGTTGTTTCAGGTACTCGCTGATATCCTCGACCGGGATATCGGATAGTTTCTTGCCTTCCTGGTAGGCGACGCAGTTGATCAGCATGGGTGTCAATGGATGGGGCAGCGATGCAAGAGCTTACACCATCGGCGGACGCATTACCGTAGGGTGGGCACTTGTGCCCACGCGGTCGAACCGCCGCGTCTTGTGGATGCGAACAAAGGCCGGGTAAGCCTGCACCGCCGCTTTCGCATCTGCGCCGATCTGCCGAAGCCGTACCGCGTGGGCACAAGTGCCCACCCTACAACGGCCGTGCGCGATTATTCCTCGCGGGCGCCGTCGATTCCCAACTCGACGATCTTGCGCGTGATCGTATTCCTGCCGATCCCGAGCCGCATGGCCGCATCGTTCTTGCGCCCGTGCGTGTGCTTCAGCGCCGTCTTGATCAACGCCGACTCGAACTGCTTGCCGAGCGTGTCCATCACCTCGAACTGGCCGGCGCTGAGCATGCTGGCGGCCTGCATTTCCAGGAGGCCGATCCAGCCGTCCGGCGTCGGCGGCAGCGCCAGGGGGACCGACGCCGGAACCCCGCCTTCGGCCGGCGCGGCGACGAAGGACGATGCGCCCGTCGGCGTCGCCTGGGTCAGGTCGCGCGGCAAATCCTTGATCTCGACGGTCTGGCCGGGCGCCATCACGGTGATCCAGTTGCACAGGTTTTCCAGCTGGCGCACGTTGCCCGGCAGTTCCAGGCCCGAGAGGAAACGCATGGCGCTGTCGCTCATGCGCTTCGGTTCAACGCCCAATTGGCGTGCGCTCTGCACCAGAAAGTGGCGCGCCAGCAGCGGGATGTCTTCGCTGCGCTCGCGCAGGCTGGGCAGGCGCAGGCGGATCACGTTCAGGCGGTGATACAAATCTTCGCGGAACAGGCCGTCGCGCACGCGCTGTTCCAGGTTCTGGTGCGTCGCCGCGATGACGCGCACGTTGGCTTTCACGGGCTGGTGGCCGCCGACCCGGTAAAAATGGCCGTCGGAGAGCACACGCAGAAGACGGGTTTGCAGATCAAATGGCATGTCGCCGATCTCGTCCAGGAACAGCGTGCCGCCCTCGGCCTGCTCGAAGCGGCCGCGCCGCATCGCCTGGGCGCCGGTAAACGCGCCGCGCTCGTGGCCGAACAGTTCGGACTCCAACAGGTCTTTCGGAATCGCCGCCGTGTTGAGGGCGATGAAGGGCTGCTGCACGCGCGGGCTGTGCTTGTGCAGCGCGCTGGCGACGAGTTCCTTGCCGGTGCCGGATTCGCCGGTGATCAGGACCGTCACGTTCGACTGCGACAGGCGGCCGATGGCGCGGAACACTTCCTGCATGGCCGGCGCCAGGCCGAGGATCTCGGGCGTCTCGGCCGGCGCCGCTTCGACGCTGGCCTCGCGCAGGCTCTCTTCCAGGGCGCGGCGGATCAGCGAGACGGCCTTGTCGATGTCGAAGGGCTTGGCGAGGTAGTCGAAGGCGCCGCCCTGGAACGAGGCGACGGCCGAATCGAGGTCGGAAAAGGCGGTGATGATGATGACCGGCAGGCCGGGATGCTTCGCCTTGACGGCCTGCAGCAGGTCGATGCCGGATTCGCCCGGCATGCGGATGTCCGATACCAGCACCTGCGGCGTGTCGGTGTCGAACGCCGCCATGGCGTCGCGCGCGTTGGCGAAGCTGCGCGTTTCGAGATTCTCGCGCGCCAGGGCTTTTTCGAGCACCCAGCGGATCGATGCGTCGTCGTCGACAATCCAGATTGGTTTCATGTAGGTCGTGCTTTCCGCAGTAAATTCGTCGTGGACAACGGCGGAAACACGGCCAAAGCTTATGGCAATGGCAGCAGGATCCGGAAATCCGTCAGTCCAGGCCGGCTTTCGCACTCGATCATGCCCAGGTGCTGCTGCACGAAGGTTTGCGCCAGCGTCAGCCCCAGGCCGCTGCCGCCATCCCTGCCCGACACCAGCGGGTAGAAGATACGGTCGCGGATCTCCGGTGCGATGCCCGGTCCATTGTCGATGATATGCAAGTCTAATGCCAGCCCGTAGCGGACCTTCGCCAGCGTGACCTGGCGCGCCACGCGGGTGCGCAAGACGATCTCGGCGTCGCCCGCGGCGATGCGTCCCGCCAGCGCTTGGGCGGCATTGTGGACGATGTTCAGGACCGCCTGGATCAGCTGTTCCTTGTCGCCCCTGAACTCGGGAATCGAGGCGTCGTAGTCGCGCCGGATGCACAGCCCGTTGGGGAATTCGGCCAGCACCAGCGAACGCACGCGCTCGCACACTTCGTGGATGTTGACGTCGCCGACGATATGCGGCTTGCGATGCGGCGCCAGCAGGCGGTCGACCAGGGTTTGCAGGCGGTCGGCTTCCTTGATGACTACCTGTGTGTACTCTCTGAGTTCGCTCAGGTGCAGCGGCGGCAGTTCGAGTTCCAGCAATTGCGCCGCGCCGCGGATGCCGCCCAGCGGGTTCTTGATCTCGTGCGCGAGGTTGCGGATCAGTTCCTTGTTGGCCTGGCTCTGGTCGAGAAAACGTTCTTCGCGGTCGAGCTTCAGTTGCTGGACGTTCTCGCGCAACTCCATCAGCACTTCGCCGTTGTCGAGCGCGCTGGCGATCGAGTGCACGTGCAGGGTTTCGCGGCCGGGCCGCTCCAGGGCCAAGTCTTGCCGCAGGTCGGCGTACTGGTGGGCGCGGGTCTGCTCGCACAGGGCGGCCAGTTCGTCGCCGTTGGAGAATAACGCCGCCAGGGTCTGGCGCGACAGCGATTTCAGCGAGGCGTCGAGCATGTTCTCGGCCGCCGGATTGGCATAGCGCACGCGGTCGTGGGCGTCGACCAGCAGTACGCTCGACGCCAGCAGTTCCAGGCCGGCGAAGCGGGCCGGCTGCGGCGGGTGCTCAGGTGGGTTCATCGTATGTTTGCGATCTCGCGCCGCAGCGCTTCGATATTGCGTTCGGTGCGGCTGATGTCGTCGCGCATGCCGGCCACGCGTTCCTGGTACTTGGCGTAGTTGCGCTCGTTACCCTGGCGTTCCGGCTCGCCGTTGTTGAAGGTTTGGCGCAGGCCGGCCAGCTTGGCCTCTTCGGCGCGCAGCTCCTCGTTGAGGATGCCGCGGCGGTCGTCGTCGCGGGCGCGCTGCTGCGAGGTGTCCACGCGCGGGAAGTTCGACGGACTGGAGGTGGATGCCGCGGGCGCCGCATTGGTCGCGCGTGGCGCAACCGGCACCGGCGCACGGCGCTCGGGCGGCGCCGGAATATAGCCCGGCAAATCGAGCGCCTTGCAGCCCTTCTTGCCGGTATCGGTGAACTCGACGCGGCCTTGCGCATCGACGCATTTGTAGACCGTGGTCTGGGCTTCGGCCGCGCCGCTGAAGATCACGCCGGCGGCAAGCGCCAGCCTGGTGACACTGGTAGTCATTCGCATCAGTAGAAGCTGCACGGCATGGCGTGCGAGATTGGGTTGAGCCGAATATACCGCATCCATAAAAAAACGCGGGGAAAGCCATCGGCCTTCCCCGCGTTTGTTACCTGCGCTTACAGCTTTTGATGCCGTGGCGCAACGGTTTTAATAAAAGCTTATGCCGAGTAGTACATGTCGAATTCAAGCGGGTGCGGGGTCATGCGCATGCGCTGGACTTCGCCCATTTTCAGTTCCAGGTAGGCGTCGATCATGGCGTCGCTGAACACGCCGCCGCGGGTCAGGAACTCGCGGTCCTTGTCCAGCGCTTCCAGGGCTTCTTCGAGCGAAGCGCAGACGGTCGGGATCAGCTTGTCTTCTTCCGGCGGCAGGTGGTACAGGTCCTTCGAGGCTGCTTCGCCCGGATGGATCTTGTTCTGGATGCCGTCCAGGCCGGCCATCAGCAGCGCCGAGAAGCACAGGTAGACGTTGGCCAGCGGGTCCGGGAAGCGCACTTCGATGCGGCGGCCCTTCGGATTGGCCACGTGCGGGATGCGGATCGAGGCCGAACGGTTCTTGGCCGAATACGCCAGTTTCACCGGCGCTTCGTAGCCCGGCACCAGGCGCTTGTACGAGTTGGTGCCCGGGTTGGTGATCGCGTTGAGCGCCTTGGCGTGCTTGATGATGCCGCCGATGTAGAACAGCGCCGTTTCCGACAGGCCAGCATAGCCGTCGCCCGCGAACAGGTTCTTGCCGTCCTTCCAGATCGACTGGTGCACGTGCATGCCCGAGCCGTTGTCGCCGTTGATCGGCTTCGGCATGAAGGTCGCGGTCTTGCCGTAGCTGTGGGCGACGTTCCAGATCACGTACTTCATGTTCTGGGTCCAGTCGGCGCGCTCGACCAGGGTCGAGAAGCGGGTGCCGATTTCGTTCTGGCCGGCGCCGGCCACTTCGTGGTGGTGCACTTCGACCGGGATGCCGAGCGATTCCAGGATCAGGCACATTTCCGAGCGCATGTCCTGGAAGCTATCGACCGGCGGCACCGGGAAGTAGCCGCCCTTGACTGCCGGACGGTGGCCGCTGTTGCCGCCTTCGGTCTTGGCGTTGGTCGACCACGAGGCTTCGTCCGAATCGATCTTCACGAAGCAGCCCGACATGTCGACTTTCCAGCGGATCGAATCGAAGATGAAGAATTCAGGCTCCGGACCGAAGAAGGCGGTGTCGCCCAGGCCGGTCGACTTCAGGTACGCTTCGGCGCGCTTGGCGATCGAGCGTGGATCGCGGTCGTAACCCTTGCCGTCCGACGGTTCGATCACGTCGCACTGCATGAAGATCGTCGTTTCTTCCATGAACGGATCGATGTTGGCGGTGCTTGGATCCGGCATCAGGAGCATGTCCGATGCTTCGATGCCCTTCCAGCCGGCGATCGACGAGCCGTCGAAGGCGTGGCCCGACTCGAATTTGTCGAGGTCGAAGTGCGACACAGGAACGGTGACGTGCTGCTCTTTACCGCGGGTATCCGCGAAGCGGAAATCCACGAACTTGACTTCGTTGTCCTTCACCATCTGCATCACGTCTGCGGCGGTCTTTGCCATGCGGTTTCTCCTGAATGAAATTGGGGTGTCGCCAAAACCGGCGAGGTCGTTTGGACCGGTCAACCTGTCTGCGACATGCTCGCAGGAATATATGCAGGAACCATGCCAGCGCTTTCGACATGAACAAATGCATAATCCTTCTTTAGAACGCGGGGAGTTTAACCATAAAATCCCGATCAGGCTGGAAATATCCAACAGTGCAGCCTCCTCATCACTTGCACCATTCTGGTGCAAGACATGGCGAGCGCACCATTTTGATGCACCATGCACCGTTTCGGCAAGCGTGCGCCGGCACGGTGCGTAATCTACAAGGACAGCGATGAAGACGACCAAGGAAATCCTCGACGCCGCACGCGAGCGTGCACCGGGCCAGCCCTATGCCGGTGCGGTCACGCCCGACGAAGCCTATATGCTGCTGCAGGCGGCGCCCAACGTGAAGCTGGTCGACGTGCGCACCAATGCCGAGCGCGACTGGGTCGGCCGCGTGGTGTTGCCGCCAGGCCAGCAGCTGGCGGTCGAATGGGCCACCTACCCGGGCGGCCAGCCGAATCCGCAATTCGGTGCGCAACTCGAAGGCGCCGCCGGCAAGGACGAGATCCTGCTGTTCCTGTGCCGCTCGGGCGTGCGTTCGCGCCACGGTGCGCGCGTGGCCACCGAACTCGGCTATGCCAATGCCTACGACATCCTGGAAGGCTTCGAAGGCGACAAGGATGGCGAAGGGCACCGCAAAACGGTCGGCGGCTGGTGCAAGGCGGGCTTGCCCTGGGTTGGGGCATGATGCCCGACGTCGCTGCGCTGGGACAGGCGCGTGACTTGATGTATCGACGTCGCTACGAGGAAGCGCTGGCGATCGTGACCGGGCTGCATGACCAGGCCAGGGGGCATGAACTGGCAGGCAATCTCGCCCTGGGGTACACGCTCAGTATCTGGGGGGAGCTGGCCGAACACCATGCGCCAGCCCATGCGGCCCTGGCGCAGGTGCGCGACGAGGCTGCCGCCGTCCTGCTGGCCGGGCCAGCCGACCGCGCGCAGTTCGGCCACGTCGCCTCGCTGGATAAACGTTTGGACGACGCGGCGCATACACGCGCGCTGTTCCTGCAACTGCTCGAGCGCGACACGGCCGTGGCAGCCACCTATGCGCATACGGCCTTGCCGGCCCTGATCGCGGTCGGCGACTTCGCGCTGGCGGAACGCTTCCTGCCCGATCCTGAACACGTGGTGCGCGACGAGAGTGCGCACCTGAACCGGGAATTCGCCAGCCGCCGCATGCGCGCCTACACCAGGGCGCCACGCATCCCGGCAAGTATCCATGGCTATGCCGCCGAAATCGGGAAAGTCCTGCGCGTGCTCGAAGGCCGCGGCCGCATCGGCGAGGCCCGCCGCCTGCACGCCATGGCCATCGACGCGATTCGGGCAACCACGCTGCGGCGCGCCGTGCGCACTGCCCTGCTGCCCGGCGCCAAGCCATGGTACGAGCGCGGCCGGCCCGATCTGCGCAAGGAGCGGCCGAAGGAGCGGCTGCGCCATCGCCGGCTGCTGGCGAAAGGGGTGCGCAAGCTGGCGAGGTAGGGTGGGCGCCCCGTGCCCACGCGGAAGCATGCCTCGTATTGCCGCCTTTTGATGGCGTGTCTGCGCGTCGTTCCGCGTGGGCATAGGGGTCCTGCGCGGCCCGGCCCACCCTACGCGTTCCGTCAATGCGCCGGCAGCACCATCACCTGCACGCCCGAGGCCGACGCGGGCGCGCGGTAGACGCGCTGGGTCGCCTTCCTGAAATCCTCCGGCTTCGCTTGCGGGATCGAGGTGAAGGTCTGCGGATTCAGGTCGACCAGCGGGAACCACGAACTCTGCACCTGCACCATGATGCGGTGGCCGCGGCGGAAGGTGTGGTTGACGTCGCCGATGGCGAAGCTGAGCGCTTCGACCTTGCCCGGCACGAAGGGTTCGGGCTTCTCGAAGCTGTGGCGGAACTTGCCGCGCAGCGGATTGCCGCGCACCAGTTGCTGGTAGCCGCCCAGCGCCACTTTCGGAACGCCAACGTCGCCGCCCTTGTGTTCCACGGGCGTTTGCGGATAGGCGGCCGGATAGACGTCGATCAGTTTGACGACCCAGTCGGCATCGGTCCCCGTGGTCGAGACGAACAGCTTCGGCGTCACCGGACCGGCGATCGTCACGTCTTCTTCCAGCACCTCGCTCTGGTAGACCAGCACGTCGGGCCGGGTGGCGGCGAAGCGCTGGTCGGAGACCATGTATTCCTTCGGCACACCGGTGGCGGCGTAGCCGATGAAGGGGACCGGCTTGAGCGGGTCGGCCACGTATTCGTCGTAGGTCGCCGCCGCAGCCGCCGGCTGCGTCCACGCCAGCTTGCCGCCGGCGCCGAAGTACAGGGTGCCCGCCTTGGCCTGTTGCGGTGGCCAGGCGCTGTAGCGGCGCCAGACGTTGCTGCCGGTTTCGAAGGCCGTGACTTCGGCGATCGGCGCCGCCGGCTTGACGCCCTTCAGGTGCTGCTCGAAGAACGGGAATTGCAGCTCCTTGCGGAACCAGGCCGAGGTCGCGCTGTCGAAATTCACATGGCCGAGCCGTGCGCCCTCGCCGCGCGCCCAGCCGCCGTGCACCCACGGCCCCATCACCAGGCTGTTGACGATGCCGGGATTCTGCTTTTCGATCGCATGGTAGGTGGTGAACGGTCCCTGCAAATCTTCGGCGTCGAACCAGCCGCCGACCGTCAGCACAGCCGCCTTGACGTTCTTCAGATGCGGCGCGATCGCGCGCGACTGCCAGAAGCTGTCGTAGGTGTCGTGCTCGATGTTCGGCATGAACAGGGCGCGCTGCTCGCGGCTCATGCTGGCGGCGATGTTCGACAGGGTCAGGTGCCCCAGGAAGAAATCGTAGCCGCTGGTGGTGCCATAGTCGAATTCGGCCCAGGTCTTGGGCAGCGGCGTCGGGTTCTGCGCCTCGGTAAAGGCGGCGTAGAAATCGAAATTCGCGGCCAGCATGAAGGCGCCGCCGTGATACGAATCGTCGCCCATGTACAGGTCGGTCACCGGCGCCTGCGGCGAGGCCGCCTTGATGGCCGGATGCGAATCGATGATGCTGGCCGCCGTATAGAAGCCGGGGTAGCTGATGCCGTGGATGCCGACCTTGCCGTTATTGTTGGGGACGTTCTTCAACAGCCAGGCCACGCTGTCGTGCATGTCCTGGCTTTCGATGCCCTCGCCGGCGGCGCGTTTGGACTGCCCGTGCGGCGTCATTTCCTGCCACTTCCCTTCCGACATGTAGCGCCCGCGCACGTCCTGTTCGACGAAGATGTAGCCGGCGTCCTCGAATTCGCGCGAGGGTCCGATGTGCTCCGGGAACCAGTCGACGCCGTAGCGCAGCTCGCCCTGCGCCTCGACGCCGGCGCTGTAGGGCGTGCGCGTCATCAGGAAGGGATAGCTGCGGCCGGCGTCCTTCGGCACGTACACCACCGTGAAGAGTTTGACGCCGTCGCGCATCGGGATGCGGTATTCGTACTTGGTATAGCTTGCGCGCAGGTTGTGTTTGGCGACGGGTGCATCGGCCTCGGCGGCGAAGGTGATGCCGGGGCCAAAGGCGAGCACGACGCTCAGCACAAGGAGGGACAGCGGACGACGCATGATGAATTCTTTCGGAATCGGATTGCACAGGGGCCGCCAGTGTAATCCGATTCCACAGAGAATTGCTACTCAGGCAAGGCGTCGCCGGCGCCGGGTGCTTTCAGGCGCTGGCGCACGATATTGATGTGGCCGCGCAGGCCGTACAGGCCGTCCGCATAGGCGAGCGGCACCGAGATGTGGTTCACCTGCTCCTCGATCTCGTCGAGGCGGCGCAGCAGGTCCACCCGCACGATCTCGCGCCGGTCTTGTTCGATGCGCTCCAGTACGCCTTCCCAGGTCTGCTCGACCGCGCGCAATTCGCCATACCAGCGGTACACGCGCGAACGCACGCGCCAGACGTACAGCGGCGGCACGATTTTAGAAAGCGGAATCACCAGCGCAGCCAGCGCCACCACCACGACCCAGAGCCGCTCGAACAGGTTGGCGACCCAGAAGCGCATGTAGCGCTGCAGGAAAGGCGGACCGTCGCGGTAGTATTTGGCCGCCTCGTCGGCCACCGGGATCTCGGTGAACTTCGGCGACGGGAACTGGCCCTGCTGCTGGAACCACCCTGCCCCGCCGTGGATTTCGCCGGCCGCCTTGACGAACAGGTCGACCAGGGCCGGATGCAGGTCCTCGCGCGCCACCAGCGTCGCCGTGGGCGCGATCAGGTGGTAATCCTGCGCCGGGATGTCGCGCCCGAGATCGACGATCCCGCGCGGCAGCGTCACGTGGGTGAGAAAAGGCAGGCGCCGCGTATAGGCTTCGGCCTGCGAAAAATTGAAGAGGCGGATGCCGGGCGTCTGCAGCAGCATCTGGATCAGCGGCGCTTCCGGCGCCGAACTGAATACGAGGCCGTCGATGCGCCCGGCCAGCAGCTCGACGGTGGCCGGCGTGTTTTCGAGCGCACTGATCTTCAATTCCTGCGGCTCGACGCCGTTCACGGCCAGCACTTGCCGGAACAGGTTCGGCACGCCCGTGCCTTCCGGGCCGAGATTGATGCGCAAGCCGCGCAGGCCGGTCAGGTTATTCGTTTTAACGCTGTCACGTAAAAACAGCCACACCGGCTCGGTGAACAGGCTGCCCAGCGAGACCAGGCCGAGCTTGTCCGCTTCCTCCGCGCTGGTCGAGCCGCTCTGCACAAAGGCGATGTCGGCCTCGCCGCTGCGCAGGCGTTCCAGGTTTTGCTGCGAGCCGAGCGTCGGCTGCAGGGTGACGCCGATCTCGTCCTTCTTGAGCGCCTGTGCGTATTGCACGCCAAACGCTTCGTAGGCGCTGTTGTCCTGCCCTGTAGCCAAACGCACCTGGCGTGGCGGGGCCGGATCGACGAAGAGATAGGCGGCGATGCAGGCAGCCGTGACGAGGATGATGGTCGGTCCCGAGGCGACCAATAAGTCGCGCAGCGAGACGAAACTGAAATTGCGGATTCTGGAGACGGCGCGCCGGCTGGCCCGGCGCGCCTTTTCAGAAGCCGTCAACGAACGCATTGGCGCTGGGCGCCCACACTACCCTGCGGCGGTTCGATCATCGGCATCAGGCTCGGCGCCAGCGTCACCAGGAGCTGCACCGGCAACGCGCTGGTGAAGTCGTAGTTTTCCGACTGCGGACCGTGCACGTAGGCCGTCATCGACCCGAAGAAGCGCTCGCCGATGTTGAACACGAACGTCGCCGAGCGGTTCACGTAGCGCGACTCGATCAGGCGTCCGCCGCGGGCATACACGTCGAAGCGCTGGTCGCCGGTACCGGTCTTGCCGCCGACGGCGATCACGTTGCCGTCGGCAGTGGCGAATGCCGTCTTGACGCGCTTGGCGGTGCCTTCCGAAACCACGCCGCGGATGGCATTGGCCACCGCACGCGCGACTTCCGGCGCCAGCACGACTTCCTGCTCGACTTTCGGCGCCCGCTTCACCAGCGTTTCGTACGGCGTGTCCTTGGCGAAGTGCAGCGAATCGATGCGCTCGACGGGTTTGCGCACGCCGCCGTTGATGATGATGCCCATCAGTTCGGCCAGCGCGGCCGGACGGTCGGCCGACGCGCCCAGCGTGGTCGCGTACGACGGCACCAGCGAATCGAACGGATAGCCCATCTTCTTCCACTGGGCGTGGATCTTGAGGAAGGATTCGACTTCCAGCAGGCCGGCGATGCGCTTGTCCTGGGCGTTCTTGCGGTTGGTCTTGAACAGCCAGGAATAGACTTCCTGGCGTTCCTTGACGCTGGCCTTCACCGCATCGCTCCAGCCAGCCTTGGCATGGGTGCGCAGGTATCCGACCAGCCACAGTTCGAGCGGGTGCGTGGAGGCGACGTAGCCGCGGTCGGCCAGCGACATGTTGGCCGGGGCGTACTGCTCGTACATCTTTTCGATGCGTTCCTGGTCGACTTCGTTGGTCGGCAGCGAGGCATTGATGAAGGCGCCGAATTCCTGCAGCGTCGCATTCGGCGCGATCGTGCGGTGCACGGCGGCCAGCTTCGAAGCCGCCGGACGCACGCCGGCCAGCAGCAGCGCCTGCGCTTCCGGATAGGTCTTGCCCTTGTACTTGTTCCAGAACTTGGCCAGGAAGGTCTTGCCCTCGGCGTCGGCGAAGCGCGCCAGGTATTCGGCGCGGCGCGGATCGTCGGCGTCGGCGAGCAAGGCGGCCGAGGAGCCCGGCAGCTGGAACATGTAGTAGCGCGCCACGTCGCGCATCATGCGCACGAACACCAGGTTGGTCGACTGCTGCAGCGCGTGCTGCACGGTCATGATCTTGCCGTTGTCGAGCTTGCTGAAGTTGCCGAAGTAATGCAGGCCGCCGCCGGTGAAGAAGCCTTCGCCCGGATTGGCCGAGTATTTTCTCTCCATCGCCGCCGCCAACATCGGCGTGAGGCCGCGGTCGGCATTCGCCGGCAGCCCCTGGAAGTATTCGACGGCCCACGCGCTGAGGCGGTCCTTCGGATCGATGCGCACTTCGCGCAGTGCTTTCTGGTCCATCCCGCCATAGCGCTTGTGCAGCTGGTCGACGATGTCGAGGTAAGTGACCAGCGTGCGCAGCTTGGCGGTCGAGCCGAGGTCGAGCTTGGCCTGCTCGTTGATGTCGAGCGGCTGGTCGTAGTTGTCGGTCTGGACGCGCAGGTAATTGACATTGGCGCCGCGCTCCATCAGCGTGAAGCTGTAGACCACTTGCGACGGATCGCCGTTGCCGAGCATGCCCTTGCCGGTCAGGCCGGCTTCCGCCGCCGCTTCCGGCGTGGTCAGGCGGCGCAGCGCGGCCGAGACGGCTTGCTGGGCTTCGGAGTCGAGCGTCGACACCACCGACATGTCGAGGCGGTCGAGGTTGTACAGGCGCGGTTCGCCGAGCAGGTAGCCGAGGTGGTTGCGCACCGCGTTGGCGGCCTTGCGCGACACGAAGGTGTTGGCCGCCGGGGCTTCGACGCCGGAACCGAGCGCCGGTTTCAGCTTGACGGCGAGCGCGGCGTCGCGCAGCTGCGGCGTGATCACACCGGCTTGCGCCAGCACGCGCAGGTGGCTGTTGGTCAGCGTCTCGAGGTCGGCTTCGCCGGCGCCGAGGTAATAGGCCGGACGGCGCTGCGCAATCATCAGCGACAGCGCTTCCTTGTAGACCAGCACCGCTTCCGGCGTGTCCATGCGGCCCTTCAAAGTCGCGCCGACCTTGTTGAAGTCGCGCCCGTACCAGACCCACATGCCGTCGCCGATGCCGTTGACTTCGCCGTAGCCGGGCTTGGCCGACAGCGGCACCGTGTTCAGGTAGTCGAGCACGATCTGGCGGCGCGAATTGGTCGTGTCTTCGCCGTCGCGGTAGGCACGCAGCGTGGCCGAGGCCATCTGGATGAGTTTATCTTCCAGCGAGGCGGTGCGCCCTTCCGGCGAGTGGCGGTATTTTTCGATCTGCGTGGCCAGGGTCGAGCCGCCGGCCACGCGGCCGCCGCCGCTGATGCCGATGGCGGACAGCGACTTGTCGAACACGGCTTTCGAGAAGCGGTCCCATTCGACCGCCGGGTTGCGTTTCGGGTAGGCCGGGTCGAGCAGCTCGCGGTTTTCGATGAAGAGCAGGCTTTGCACCAGCAATTGCGGCGTGTCGTCGAAGCGCTCGTAGAAACGCTCGGGGAAGCGCGTGCCGAACAGCGGCTGGCTGCGGCAATCGAGGATCTCGAGGCCAGTGCGGGTCTTTTCGCTGTAGGTCGCGAACAGGCCGCGGTCGGCCAGTTCCAGCATCTTGGGCGACATGCGCGCCTGGGCGTCGATGATGTAGTCGCGCGTCTGCAGCTTGGTCAGAAAGGCCGGCAGGTGCGAATAGCCGAGGCGGGCGTCGTACGGGCTCTCGGCCGGGAAGCGGATCGCGTTGCTCGGACCCTTTTCCACGCGGTAGTGCACGTCCTTCATCATGCCGGCGAAGATTTTCGCCTGCAGGGTCGAGGTGCGCGTTTCGTAGACCGCATAGGCCGAGCCGGCGGCCACGACCACCAGCAACAGGCCGAACAGGACCAGCTTGCCGCGTCCCCTGCCCTTCGGCGGTTCGCCTTCGTGCTCGGGTTCGGCCGTCGTGCCGGACCCGTCGCCGCCGTCGGCGGCCTCGGTGACGAGGGACAGATGGGGCAAGGGGGGCGGCAACGGCGCTTCCTGTGCTTCCTGCGCTGACGCATCGATTGCGGGCGCGGCATTGCCGTCGGCTTGTCCGCGCAAGGCGCGAAATACGTTACGAGGCCGTTTGAAACGGCGGGTGCTTTCCATGATGGCTTAACCGGTGTGAATCGTTTTTCCTGCAATCCCTAGTCAACCTGCTCGCCATCCGTACGACCGGTCTGTTCGAGTAATTGAAGTGGTCTTTTGTTCGTTTTCGGCACTGGATTCGGCGCCCATTTTCACGCCGATCCTTCCTGCCCAAGTCATCATTCCACCACATCAACAGGTTTTGCACGAAGCCCTGTTCAACAAATTTGACCTGCTCCGATTTTTTTCGCAAAAAAACAACGGCAGAGATAATGGGATGGCATTGATGCCTACAAGCATCGGTATTGTCATCCTACAAGGCTCGGATTTCCCCTTCGTGACAGCGTTCGCGCAGCTCGTCCAGTGCCTGCAGACAGTAGTACTGGAACCACAGGCCGGTGAACAGGAAGATCAGCACGTAGAGCCAGGCGGACAGGATCGCCAGGAAAGGAAACAGCGCCACCGCCAGCACCGCGCCGCCCATCCAGGCGATCCCCGGCAAGGCGCCGAGCACGCCCGAGACCATGCCAATGCCCAGCAGCGGCCAGCGGCGCGCGTGCATGATCTGCTTGCGTTCGGCGGCGCTGGCGTGCGCGGCCAGCGCGTCGTAGCTCATCACGCGCGAGGCCACCCAGCCCCACAGCGCCGCCTGCACCACCACTGCCAGCGGCGGGATCGCATACAGGGGAATGGTGCACACCCACAGCAGCGCGAACACCAGCACGCTGGTGATGTTCATCCAGATGCTGCCGGCAAAGCTGCCGCCCTCCTTTTGTTCGAGCTTCGGGAACTGGCGCCGGCTGACGTATTTCTCGATCGCCGGCATCGCGAAGATGCCCATGAACAGTAGCGCGGAAGCGATCATCAGCGGCAACAGCAGCAGGATCGCCACCAGCGGCACCACGACCACTTTCAGCATGCCCAGGCCGAAGCTCGACAGCCAGCTGCCGCCGGTCTGGAGCCAGCCGTTCTCGCGGAACACGGCGTCGAGCCAGTCGAACAGCGCCCCGCCGTAGGCCCACAGCAAACCGCCCCAGACCAGCAGGGACAGCAGCAGCGGCACCAGCGACAGCATCATCATGCGCGGCGAAAAGCCGGCGCGCAGGGCGCGTGCCCAGGCGGTCAGCGCGCCGTTCACACCGGGCTCCAAAGGGTGGTCGAGATCGAGAGAGGCATGGCCGTGCGGCTCCTGATGACAAAAAATGCATTGTAGACGCGATTCCACTGGCGGGCCGCCGATGGCGGTTTGCCGGGCCATGCACTACAATCGCCGTTCACAGATTATCGAGGGAACAACATGTCCACCACTACCACTGCTTCCGGCCTGCAATACGAAGACACCGTCGTCGGCGAAGGCGCCGAAGCCAAAGCCGGTGCCTACGTCACTGTCCACTACACCGGCTGGCTGCGCAACGACGACGGCACCCAGGGCGCCAAGTTCGATTCCAGCAAAGACCGCAACGACCCGTTCCAGTTCCCGCTGGGCGCCGGCCATGTGATCAAGGGCTGGGATGAAGGCGTGCAAGGCATGAAAGTCGGCGGCCAGCGCCGCCTGACCATCCCTGCCAGCATCGGCTACGGCGCGCGCGGCGCCGGCGGCGTGATCCCGCCGAACGCGACCCTGATCTTCGACGTTGAACTGCTGAACGTCTGAGTCATTGAAGTAAAGCCTGCCCTGCCCGCCTGGCGCCGCGGGGCAGCGCTGCATCGAGCACTACATCGAGCATCCCCTCTAAAATACCTCCCAAAAACGCATTTCCTCTCGTCCCCTGCGCTAAGATGGCCGCGCGCATTGCATGAACGTCAATGCCCCATCGCATAACCAGACCACAGGAGTTTTTATGAGCTTGCAAGACCAGTTCACCCAGGCCCAGGCCGATTCGAAGAACCTGCCGGAACGCCCGGACAACATGACCTTGCTGAAGATCTACGCGCTGTTCAAGCAGGCGTCGGCGGGCGACGCCACCGGCGAGCGTCCAGGCTTCACCGACATGGTCGGCCGCGCCAAGTTCGATGCATGGGATGGCCTGAAAGGCACCTCGAAAGAGGACGCCATGCAGCAGTACATCGATCTGATCGAAGAACTCAAGGGCTGATCGGCGACGTTTTACGATTCCGACGGCCGGGCGCGCAGTGCGCCTGCGCCCGTTGCAAACCGCGATTCGTAGGGTGGAGTCCTGACTCCACGCGCTACGGCGGTGATTCGGCCAGGACCATCGCGACAGATCGATGACCCGGCCATCATCCATTCCGTGGCCTGCAAACGCTGCAACGCGTGGAGTCAGGACTCCACCCTACAAAATCGACATCACGCCGCCGCGAACACCCGGCGCATCTTGTCCGTCACCTTCGCCTCGATCGCCGGGCGAAACGCACTCATCAGCAATCCCAGCCTGATCTGCAAGGCCGCGCGCTGCGCGCCCAGGGTCAGCGCGCCCTCGACGCCGCTGCGCTCGAAACGCAGCACGTCGCCGTCCCAGCGCCATTGCATGCCGAATTCGGCGGCCACCTTGTCGGCCACCTGTTGCGCCGCGGCGCGTGCCCGTTCCGGGCTCAGGTTGTGTTCCTGGACGATCTGGATGTCGGCCATCTGATTCCTCTCTTCAACAAAATCTGCAAGACAATCCGCCATGATGCCAGTTGCATCGACCGGATGCCAGTCCGCTATGCAATTGATCCTTGTCAAAACCGCTTCCTTGGAGGACGCGAGTATCGACTGAGCCAAGTCAACCGCACGCTCATTCACCGAGGATCACGCCATGGAACAACAACGCGCACTGCTGCCCGACGACCCGCTTCCCTTCCAGCGCGACCAGCCTCCGGTCGCCTTCATCCCGACACCCAGCGCCGCCTACCGCCAGCACCGCAAGGCGGCGCAGTTGCTCGACCAGCCCGGCGCCCCGCGCGCAGTGGAAAAGCCACCAGAGTCAAGCGTGCCGCTGCCCTATGCCTTCGGCGCGCGCGTGCTGATGTGGAAACAGGACCCCTCGGTGCTCGACGTGGGCACCCGCAAGGCCTTCCTGCCGGGCGTGGTGCTGGCCGGCCCGCGCGACGCCCGCATCGCCTCGGGCGACCCCGGTATCAGCCCGGTCGAGCCGAACGCTTTCGGCGACTTCGTCACCATGCCCGACACGCCGCAGTTCGACGCCGTCCATACCTTTGCCGTGGTGCGCCAGACCCTGACCATGTACCAGCGCTCGCTGTCCTCGGCCGGCGCCGAGATGCCGCTGCCCTGGCAGTGGAACAGCAGCATCGACACGGCGCCGCTGCAGATTTTCCCCTACGGCTTGCCGAACGTGATGAACGCCTTTTACAGCCGTACCCAGAACTGCCTGAAATTCGGCGACTTCGTGCCTTCCGGGCAAAAGGACCGGGTGTTTACCTGCCGCTCGTTCGACATCGTTGCCCACGAAACCGGGCACGCCGTGCTCGACGGCCTGAAACCGCACTGGCTGCTGGCCGACGCGCCGCCGCAGACGGGCGGGCTGCACGAAGCTTTCGGCGACCTGACCGCGATCTTCCTGGCGCTGTCCCAGCTCGACCAGTGCGAGGCGGTGGTGGCCCAGACCAAGGCGCGCCTGCACGATAAAACCTTCCTCGCCGACATCGCCGAGCAGTTCGGCCTGGCGCTGGGCGGCACCACGGGATTGAGGAATGCCGACAACGACCTGACCCTGTCGCAGGCCGGCACCCAGGTGCATGCGATTTCCCAGGTATTTACGGGCGGCGTCTACGACATCCTGGCCGACGCCTTTGCGCTCGAGCGCAATCCCGCCTTCGAGGACGATGCCGCCGTGCTGCACCGGGTCGCCGCCTGGCTGCGCGGGCTGGTGCTGCGCGCGCTGGTGGCTGCACCCGAAATCGCCGCCACCTATGCCGACGTCGTCAACGAAATGCTGCGCCTGGCCGTGGAGGACGGCAAGCCGGCGCCCTACATCGACGCGATCCGGCACCAGTTCACGATCCGCGAAGTCGTGGGCGCGGAGCTTCCCGAGACCACACCCGTCCCCGCTCCCGCCCCGGTCGCGACGGCAAGCGCCACGGCCGCTCCCTGCACCTTCAAGCGCCTCAGTGCCGTCGTCTGCGACGCGCCCGGCGCCCAGCAGGACCGGCGCGCCTGCTGCGGCACCATGAACCTGGCCGAGTACTACAACATCGAACGCGTGCTCGATGCCGAGGCGCAGGCGCTGGCGCGCTGGTGCGCCGAGCGCGGGCGCAACGGCCCGGCCGGCGAGGCGTTGCCGGTGGAGGCGCCGTCGTCCGGCGACACGCAGGCGGCGGCAGCGATCGAGGCAGTGGCGGCGGCCTCGTGAAGATCCGCGCGAAAATGGCCGGCGGTTTCGCCGGCATCGAACGCTGCGTCGAACTCGACACGGCCTGCCGCCCCGACGGGCCGGCGCTCGAGGCATTGGTGCGGCAAGCCGATTTCTCCGGCCCCGGCCCGAAGCACGCGGTCGGCGCCGATTTGCCGCGCTGGGAAATCACGGTCGAGGATGGCGAGCGTTGCCATTCGGTGCTGCTGGTCGAGGATGGTTCTTTCGACGAGACCGGTTGGCTGGCGTTGTTGGCGCATTTGCGGGCGTTGGGGTAGGCAGGCGTGATGCGGTGTGGATTCGGTCCTGCAGGCGCGATGCGGACGTTACCCCGGGGCGGTGCCCCGGGCTTACGATATGGGTTCCGGTCGCGTGCGCGACCTCCACATTTGCTTATGTATATTGTGTCTAAGCCTGATTTGTCGGAAAAGGCGAATTGCCCTAAAATACAGTGCTTTGCCATGTTGGCGGCCCCACCTTGCGCTGACGGCCGCGGCACCCCACCATAGATAGGACTGTTATGACCCACGTTGTCACCGAATCGTGCATCAGCTGTCGTTATACCGACTGCGTCGATGTATGCCCGGTCGATTGTTTCCGGGAAGGCCCGAATTTCCTCGCGATTGACCCTGACGAGTGCATCGACTGCGCAGTGTGCGTGGCCGAATGCCCGGTGAACGCGATCTATGCCGAGGAAGACGTGCCGGGCGACCAGCAGCAATTCATCAAGATCAATGCCGATTTGTCGCGCAACTGGCCGTCGATCACCAAGACCAAGCCGGCCCTGCCCGACGCGGAAGAGTGGAAAGACGTCAAGAACAAGCTGGAACAGCTGGTCCGCTAAGCCGTTCTCCCATCGCTTGCTGGCGCCGGATTTGACGGCCGTCAGCAAGCGCGCGTCATCCATGGCACACTAGCGGCCATCGCAAGCGGGCATGCAGCAACAGCCGGCGCGCTCCATTCAAAAATCAACAGGATCATTGCGCATGACTATCAATGCCACCCACGATGCGGGCAGCATCGCCCCTAACAGTTCGTTCGCCGGCGCCATCGACGCCGATGCCGTCATCATCGGCGCGGGTCCCGTCGGCCTGTTCCAGGTCTTCGAACTCGGCCTCCTCGAAATCAAGGCCCACGTCATCGATTCGCTCGCTGCCGTCGGCGGCCAGTGCGTCGAGTTGTATCCGGACAAGCCGATCTACGACATCCCTGCCGTGCCCGTGTGCACCGGCCAGGAACTGACCGACAACCTGCTCAAGCAGATCGAGCCGTTCGAGCCGACCTTCCACCTGGGCCAGGAAGTGACCACCGTGCAGCGCCGCGAAGACGGCCGCTTCAACGTCGAAACCTCGGCCGGCACCCGCTTCATCACCAAGACCATCTTCATCGCCGCCGGCGTCGGTTCGTTCCAGGCGCGCACGATCAAGGTCGACGGCATCGAGAAGTTCGAAGGCAGCCAGCTGCACTACCGCGTCAAGGACCCGTCGCTGTTCGAAGGCAAGAACCTGGTCATCTGCGGCGGCGGCGACTCCGCGCTGGACTGGGCGCTGAACTTCGTCGGCAAGGCCGAATCGGTCGTGCTGCTGCACCGCCGCGAAGACTTCCGCGCGGCCCCGGCTTCGGTGGCCAAGATGAAGGCGCTGTGCGACGAATACGAGATGCAGCTGATCACCGGCCAGGTCACTGGCTTCGACGAAACCGACGGCAAGCTGACCGAAGTGAAAGTCACCGGCGCCGACGGCGTCACCCGCCGCGTCCCGCTCGACATGCTGATGGTCTTCTTCGGCCTGTCGCCGAAGCTGGGCCCGATCGCCGAATGGGGCCTCGACATCGAGCGCCGCCAGCTGAAAGTGGTCGACACCGAAAAGTTCGAAACCAACGTGCCGGGCATCTTCGCCGTGGGCGACATCAATACCTATCCGGGCAAGAAGAAGCTGATCCTGTCGGGCTTCCACGAAGCGGCCCTGGCAGCCTTCGGCGCGGCGCCTTACATCTTCCCCGACAAGAAGATCCACATGCAGTACACGACGACCTCGCCGAAGCTGCACAAGATCCTCGGCGTCGAGACGCCAGTCTTCGACTGATGACGCATCGATAAGCACGGTCGTTCTGTTACACGGAAACCACAATGCCCCGGCCTCCCGGGGCATTTTCTTTTATGTGTGCCGCATCACCGACGGCCTACCGAAATCGGGTGTATAACCGGGTAAAGCGTGGGGCGAATATGCTTGTGACGAAATCGGATATTTCCACCAGTCAAGCGAGTTATCCTATAATTGATTGATGAATTTTCGCGCATCGGCATGGACGCCTACACGGCAACCATGACAGGCGCACGGGTCCGGACTAAACGCCCGGGCAACACGCACCACACGAAGGAATTACTATGCTTTATCAACTGCATGAGATGCAACGCTCCTTCCTGACCCCGCTGATGCAATGGGCGGACGCGTCCTCGAAGCTGTTCTCCAACCCGGTTTCCCCGTTCGCCCACACCCCGTTCTCGCAGCGGATCGCCGCCGGCTACGAGCTGATGTACCGGCTGGGCAAGGATTACGAAAAGCCGGCCTTCGGCATCGATACCGTCACCATCAAGGGCGAGGCGGTCGCCATCCGCGAACACGCGTTCGTGACCAGGCCGTTCTGCAAACTGGTGCATTTCAAGAAAGATGTGTCGGACGCCGCCTTCGCCGCACTGGCGCAGCCAACCGTCCTGCTGGTCGCACCGCTGTCGGGCCACCATTCGACGCTGCTGCGCGACACCGTGCGCGCCCTGCTGCCCGACCATGACGTCTTCATCACCGACTGGATCGATGCACGCATGGTGCCGCTGTCCGAGGGTCCGTTCCACCTGGACGACTACATTTATTACGTGCAGGATTTTATTCGGGCGCTCGGCCCGGACGTGCACGTCATTTCCGTCTGCCAGCCGACCGTGCCTGTGCTGGCCGCGATCTCGCTGATGGCCAGCGACAACGATCCGAAGCTGCCGAAAACGATGACGATGATGGGCGGCCCGATCGACCCGCGCAAGTCGCCGACCGCCGTCAACGACCTGGCCACCGAAAAGCCGTTCTCGTGGTTCGAGAACACCGTGATTTACGCGGTGCCGGGCAATTATCCGGGCTACGGACGCAAGGTGTATCCGGGCTTCCTGCAGCATGCCGGCTTCATCGCCATGAACCCGGGCCGCCACGCCCAGTCGCACCGCGAGTTCTACCAGCACCTGATGCGCGGCGACGACGAATCGGCGGAAAGCCATCGCCAGTTCTACGACGAATACAATGCCGTGCTCGACATGCCGGCCGAGTACTACCTCGATACGATTAAAACCGTGTTCCAGGAATTCCGCCTGCCGAAGGGCACCTGGGAAGTCGGCGACAAGCTGGTGCGTCCGCAAGACATCAAGACGGTGGCCCTGTTCACCATCGAAGGCGAACTCGACGACATTTCCGGCGCCGGCCAGACCCAGGCTGCGCACGACCTGTGCAGCAATATTCCGGACAACATGAAGCGCGACTACGTGGCGCCGAAAGCCGGCCACTACGGCATCTTCTCGGGCCGCCGCTGGCGCGAAACGATCTGCCCGAAGCTGGGCGAATTCATCCGCGAATTCAACTGAGCGCAACTGGGCGCAACTGAGCGCGCATGTGAAAAATGCCACGATTTCTCGTGGCATTTTTTTTACTGCGGATGTCGGCGGCGCCAGGCCGCTGATCACTTGAACCGCTTGCTTATACCGCTTCCTCGCGCCGGTCTTCGCCACGGCCGAAGTCGGGGTCGGCATCCTCATCATGGCTGTCGCGGCGGTCGCCATGGCGGCGCTCGTCGAGACGTTCTTCGCCCGGCACCCCTTCCGGGCCCGTGCTGCGGCCCGGCGTGTGCGAGACGATGCCGGTCGGGTCGGGTTCGAGCAAGGGGGCAATAATCCATTCGTTCATTCTGTTCTCCTGTTGGCGGTGAGCCGCGTGCCGCGGCCCGTGGCTCATTAAGCCATTAGCGGCGGATCGTCTCTGTTCGATATGCCACTTAACGAAGGCGCGCCCCGCTTTGTTTGTGGCTGGTCAGTTACCGACTCGGCTACCCACTCAGTTACCCAGGAATACGCTGGCAATCACGCCGGTCGCAATCGCCGCCAGCACGTAGTCGTTACCGACCTGCACCCAGTGGTGGCCGCGCGGCGGTGCGCTGAGACGGTGCGAACGCCAGTTGTCGACCACGTACTGGCGGTTGTGATAATTCGCCGGCAGGCGCTGGCCGCGGTAGAGGTCGTGGCGCGGACCGGCGCCGCGGTTGCGCGCTTGATTGTCGCGGCGGTCGTCGCGCGCATCGCGGCGCGCGTCGCGACGGTCGTCACGATAGTCGCGGCGGTCTTCGCGGCGTTCGTCCCGGTAGTCACGACGATCGTCACGACGATCGTCGCGGCGCTCCTGGGCGCGGTTTTGCTGGTAGCCGCGGTCCTGGGCGATTGCCGGCAGGCTGGCGGCGAGCATGACGGCGATCATCGCCCGTGCAATATTCTTTTTCATGGGGTTTCTCCCTCGATTGAGGCCGGCCGCGAGCCGGCAAGGCATCCAGTAAGCCATGCAGCCGCGCCCGTCTCTGTACGTTCCCCCACGCAAACGGCGTGCCGCCGGTGCATTTCGCACAAGGCCCCTATTTATCGGATAATGTCGCCTTGATTCCCGTCTTACCCTCCCTGCCGTGACCAAGACCCTTGCCGACCTGATCGAAGACCAGCTGCCGCAGACGCAATGCACCAAGTGCGGCTATCCGGCATGCCGGCCCTATGCCGAAGCCATCGCCGGCGGCGAGGCCGAGATCAACCAATGCCCGCCGGGTGGGCTCGAAGGCGTGCGCCGCCTGTCCGCCGTCACCGGGCGCCCGGTGATCCCGATCAACCCGGCGAATGGCCTCGAGCGTCCGCGTCCGGTCGCCTATATCGATGAAGCGCTGTGCATCGGCTGCACCCTGTGCATCCAGGCCTGCCCGGTCGACGCGATCCTGGGCGCGGCCAAGCAGATGCACACGATCCTGCCCAGCCTGTGCACCGGCTGCGACCTGTGCGTGGCGCCCTGCCCGGTCGACTGCATCAGCATGGTGCCCATCACCGGCGAAGCCACCGGCTGGGCCGCCTGGTCGCAACAGGCCGCCGATGCGGCGCGCGCACGGCACGACTTCCGCAGCGAACGCCTGAAGCGCGAGCGCGAGGAAAACGATGCGCGCCTGGCCGCCAAGGCGGTCGAGAAGATGCGCGAAGTCACGGCCGAAGCGACCAACACGCCGGAAGAACTGGCGGAAAAGGAACGCAAGCGCGCCATCATCGCCGCCGCCATGGAACGGGCGCGCCTGCGCGCCGCCAATGCCAACGCCACCGCGGCCGACCCTTCGTCCAAAGATAAGCCTGTCTAATGAATCTGGCTAAACGTTTAGAAATATTTACGCGCTTTCGCGCCGCCAATCCGCATCCGACCACCGAGTTGGAATTCACGACGCCGTTCGAACTCCTGATCGCCGTGCTGCTGTCGGCGCAGTCGACCGACGTCGGCGTCAACAAGGCCACCCGCCGCCTGTACCCGGTCGCCAACACGCCGCAGAAAATCCTCGACCTCGGCGTCGACGAACTGAAGACCTATATCTCGACCATCGGCCTCTACAACAACAAGGCGAAGAACGTCATCGCCACGTGCCAGATCCTGGTGGAGCAGCATGGCGGCGAAGTGCCGCGCGCGCGCGAGGCGCTCGAGGCCCTGCCGGGCGTCGGCCGCAAGACGGCGAACGTGGTGCTGAACACCGCCTTCGGCGAACCGACGATGGCGGTCGACACCCACATCTTCCGCGTCTCCAACCGCACCAACATCGCGCCGGGCAAGAACGTCGACCAGGTCGAGATGAAGCTGCTGAAGTTCGTGCCCAAGGATTTTTTGCACGATGCCCACCACTGGCTGATCCTGCACGGCCGCTACACCTGCGTGGCGCGCCGGCCCAAGTGCTGGAACTGCATCATCAACGACTTGTGCGAGTTCCGCGACAAGACGCCGGCGCCCGATGGCCTGATCGCGCCGGCGCCGGTGCCGCCAGTGGTGCTGGCGGACGCCTGATCCAGACGTAAAAAAAGGCCCGTGAGGGGAATGCTGTTCAGTTAAGCCGCCGCGAACTGTCTCCCAGCTCCAAGCCTTGCCACACTGTTCGCGTTTTGTTAATTGCAGGGTGGACTCCCGAGTCCACGGCCGTGCCGTTGCACTCTTCAACGCTGGGAGAAGCCTGTATGTTCGCGCTCCCAGGCCAGGTGGCGCATCTCGATCGGCATAAAGAGGGCCGTGGACTCGGGAGTCCACCCTACATATCGCGCAAATCGTATTGCGCGACCGGGCTTGGTACTAGCTGGAAATGCGTAACACGCCCCTTGACTGAACGGCATTCGGCCCGTGAGGGCCTTTTTTCAGGACGCTTGCCAGCCTCCGCCGCTGCGCGCAGGCGCGGCACGCATCCCCATGATCGCCGGCAAGGCGCCCAGCGCCGCACGCTTGCGCGCTGCCGGGTCGTCGATCCCGCGCTGCGCGTCGGCGTCGCCGTCGAGCTTGAACACGCTGACCACCCCGTTCAGGCTGACCGTCTGCTCCTGCAATGCCTGGGCCGCGGCCGCCGCTTCCTCGACCAGCGCCGCGTTCTGCTGGGTGACGGTGTCCATCTCGGTCACGGCAAGGTTGATCTGCTCGATGCCGGCGCCCTGCTCGCTGCTGGCGGCGCTGATCTCGGCCATGATGTCCATCACGCGCTTCACGCTGGCGACGATGTCGGTCATGGTGGCGCCGGCTTCGTTCACCAGCAGGCTGCCGGCCTCGACCCGGTCGACCGAGCCGCCGATCAGGTTCTTGATTTCCTTCGCCGCCGTGGCCGAGCGCTGCGCCAGGTTGCGTACTTCCGCCGCCACGACGGCAAAGCCGCGGCCTTGTTCGCCGGCGCGCGCCGCTTCCACGGCGGCGTTCAGGGCCAGGATATTGGTCTGGAAGGCGATGCCGTCGATGACGCCGATGATGTCGACGATCTGCTTCGACGATGCGCTGATCGCCGCCATCGTGCCGACCGCGCGCTCGACGATGGCGCCGCCCTTGAGCGCCACGTCGCAGGCGCTGATCGCCAGCTGGTTGGCCTGGCGCGCATTGTCGGCGTTCTGCTTCACGGTCGAGGTCAGCTCTTCCATCGACGAGGCGGTTTCTTCCAGCGCGCCGGCCTGCTGCTCGGTGCGCGCCGACAGGTCGAGGTTGCCCTGAGCGATTTCGCTCGAAGCCACCGCGATCGTCTCGGCGCCGCTGCGCACCTTGGTGACGATTTGCTGCAGGCTGCTGTTCATGTCGCGCAGCGCCGCCAGCAGCTGGCCGGTTTCGTCGTTCGACGTGACCTCGATCCGTGCGCGCAGGTCGCCGGCGGCCACCGTCTTCGCCACCTCGACGGCGCGGCCGAGCGGACGCACGATCGAGCGCGAGACGACGATCCCGGCGATGATCGCCGCGGCCGAACCGAGCACCATCGCCAGCAGGCTCAGGAGCGTGGCGCGGCGGCTGCCGGCGCTGGCCTCGGCGACGCTGTGCGCGGCGTCCTCGACAATGACGTCGCGCGCCTGCACCAGCAATTCAGTCGGGGCGCGGTCCTTGCCCTTGACGGCGGCGTCGCCGGCGGCAGCATCGAAGCCGGCTGCTTCGAATTGCGCATAACCGCTGCGGAAGTCCTGGCCCATTTGCCGGTGGGCGCGGCCGAACCGTTCGAGCAAGTCATGCTCCGGGCCGGCTGCGACCGTGTCCAGCAGCGCGGCGACCTGCGCCGCCACCTTGCGCTCGCCATCCTGGTAGGCTTGCCAGTATTTGGCGCGCTCGGCCTCGTCCTTGCCGCGCAGAAGCGTGTTCTTCCATTCCTGGACCTGGGTCTTGAAGCTCGACTGCAGCGCCTCGACCCGCTGCGCCTGGCTATAGCTGGCGACCGCGCCGCTGTAGGTACTGATCGAACTGTTCAGTTCGTACAAACCGAAGAAGCCGGCGCCGGCCACCACGAGGGCGACGGCGGCAAAGCAGAGGGGGAGTTTACGGCTCAGTTTCATGATGGCGTCTGGTGAAGAGGCGCCGGCATGCAGGATGCATGGCCGCCGCGGGGCCAGTCTACATCTGAGTGTATCCGTGCGGCAACTAAATGTCTGAGGCAAGACGCTTGCAGTGAAGGCGGTGTGCGCCTGTCACAACACAGTTGTCGGAAGGGTATGGGGTTTTGTCGGTTGGGACGGGGAAGGCTGGAATGCGGATGGGGTGGCGCTGTTGCGTGTAGCGCTATTGGTGTGTTTAATCCGCATGGCCACGAGTGCCCATCCTACGGAATACGTTGCGTATCCGGGTTATCGGTGACCGTAGGATGGGCTCTCGAGCCCATGCGGATTCAACCTACCACGAACGGAACAGGCAACAGCCCCACTACCCCGTGATCATCGTGGTAACGCCCGTCGCAAACGACGCCGCCTGAATCCGCCCATCCACGACTTCGTAAATGCACAGCATCTCCACCGTCCCGCGCCCTTCGGGAAAATTACGTGTCACGACTTCGAGGTCAGTGACAACGTTCCCCAGCACCGTCCGGCCGAGCAGGCGCGCGTGCAAATCCGGCTCGGCGAAGCGCGCCACATAGCGCGGCCGGATCGCGTCGTGGCCCTCGGCCAGCAGCGCGCCATGCAGCACGAACTGGCGCGCATCCGGCGCATAGGTGCGCATCAGCGCGTCGATGTCCTTGGCGTTGTAGGCGTCGAGCTGGGCTTGCACCACGGCGGCGGGGTCGAAAGTCATGATGATCAGAGGAGAACGAGGTTGTCGCGATGGACCAGTTCCGGTCCTTCGATATAGCCGAGGATGGCTTCGATGTCGTGCGAGGAGCGGCGCATGATGCGGCGCACTTCGCTGCTGGTGTAGCTGGTCAGCCCGCGCGCGACCGGCACGCCGGCTTCGCTGACGCAGGTGATCACCTGCCCGCGCCCGAACTCGCCTTTCACGGCGATCACGCCGATCGGCAGCAGCGACTTGCCCTCTTGCGTCAGTTTCTGGACGGCGCCGGCGTCGAGCACGACTTCGCCCGCCGTATGCAGGTGGTCGACCATCCACTGGCGCCGTGCGGTCAGGCGCGTGGTCGGCGCGTGCAGTTCGGTGCCGATCGCCTCGCCGGCGGCCAGGCGCGTGAGCACCTCCGGCTCGCGGCCCCAGGCGATCACCGTGTGGGCGCCCGAGCGCGCGGCGCGGCGCGCGGCCAATACCTTGGTCAGCATGCCGCCGCTACCGATGTTGCTGCCGGCGCCGCCCGCCATCGCTTCCAGGCTGGCGTCGCCCGCTTGCGCGCGTTCGATCAGGCGTGCCTTCGGGTCCTTGCGCGGATCGGCGGAATACAGGCCGCGCTGGTCGGTGAGGATGACGAGCGCATCGGCTTCGATCAGGTTGGCGACCAGGGCGCCGAGCGTGTCGTTGTCACCGAACTTGATCTCGTCGGTGACGACGGTATCGTTCTCGTTGATGATCGGGACCACGCCCAGGCGCAGCAGGGTCGTCAGCGTGGCGCGCGCGTTCAGGTAGCGTTCGCGGTCGGCCAGGTCGGCGTGGGTCAACAAGACCTGCGCGGTCTTGACGCCGTGCGCCTTGAAGCTGGTCTCGTAGATTTGCGCCAGGCCCATCTGGCCGACGGCGGCGCAGGCCTGCAGTTCGTGGATGTCGTGCGGGCGGGACGTAAAGCCGAGGCGCAGCATGCCTTCGGCAATGGCGCCGGAGCTGACCAGCACGACTTCCTTGCCGAGGGCGCGCAGTGCGGAGATCTGGAATGCCCAGCGCGCAATGGCGGCGTGGTCGAGGCCGCGGCCTTCGTTGGTGACGAGCGACGAGCCGACCTTGACGATGATGCGGCCGGCTTGGGCGATGACGGAGTGATTTGTGACGTTCATGACGGAACTCTGTTTTCCCGCGGGCGCAGTGCCAGCAGGGCCAGGCCCGCCAGCAACTCGATCCCGCTGACGACGAACAAGGAGCCAGTCGGCAGGCCGATCGCAAACGCCGCGACCAGGCGCCCGGCCGGCTGGGCGAGCAGGAATAATGCAAGGAGATCGCCGAGGATGGGCTGGTCGCCCCGCCTTGCCGCCAGCATAGCCAGCCCCGCGGTGGCGAGGCGGACTCCGACATAGATGGCGTAGAACTGGCTGTAGCCGTTCACGCCAACGAGAAACAGGCCCATTGCGGTGGCGACCCGGTCCGGGTCGAGCATGGCAACGAGCGCCGCCAGCGAACTGGCGGTGGCTACCAGCTGCAATAGCTGGCCGCGCGCCCACGCACGCGTGAGCCGGAAACCCTTAGTCTTCAAGGATTTTAAAACGTGGATCGTCCGGATCGATCGAGTTGATGCCGCGCGCTTCCTCGGTCATCTGCACCGATTCGTCCACGCGCACTTCGATGGCGCGCTTCTCTTCCAGGTGCAGGTAGATCGCGTTGATCAGTTCCTGGCAGCCTTCGCGGTTCAAGGCCGAAATCTCGAAGACAGGGCCCTTCCAGGCCATCTTCTTGACGAAGTCCTTCACGCGCTTCTTGCGCTCTTCTTCCGGCACGACGTCGAGCTTGTTCAGCACCAGCCAGCGCGGCTTGTTGAGCAGGTCTTCGTCATACTTCTCGAGTTCGCGGATCAAGGCTTTGGCTTCCTTGACCGGATCGACCGTCGCCTCGAACGGCGCCAGGTCGACGATGTGCAGCAGCAGGCCGGTACGCGACAGGTGGCGCAGGAACTGGTGGCCCAGGCCCGCACCTTCGGACGCGCCTTCGATCAGGCCCGGAATGTCGGCGATCACGAAACTCTTCGCGTGCGACACGCGCACCACGCCGAGGTTCGGATGCAGGGTCGTGAACGGGTAGTCGGCGATCTTCGGCTTGGCGTTCGAGACGGCTGTGATAAACGTCGACTTGCCGGCGTTCGGCATGCCCAAGAGGCCCACGTCGGCCAGCACCTTCAGTTCCAGGCGCAGCTCGCGGCGTTCGCCCGGCTTGCCCTCGGTCTTCTGGCGCGGTGCGCGGTTGGTCGAGGTCTTGAAATGGATGTTGCCCCAGCCGCCCTCGCCGCCCTTGGCCAGCAGTTCGGTCTGGCCGTGTTCGGTCAGGTCGGCGATGATCTCGCCGTTGACGTTGTCGATGATCAGCGTGCCGACCGGCATGCGCAGATAGACATCGTCGGCGCCCTTGCCGTAGCAATCGGAGCCACGGCCAGGTTCGCCATGGCGGCCATGGTGGGTTTTCGAATAGCGGAAGTCGACCAGCGTGTTGATATTCCGGTCCGCAACCGCCCAGATCGAGCCGCCCTTGCCGCCGTCGCCGCCGTCGGGACCGCCGAATGGGCGGAACTTCTCGCGCAGGAACGAGGCGCAACCGTTGCCGCCGTCGCCCGCAATGACTTCAATTCTTGCTTCGTCGATAAACTTCATAATGACCGCCAAAAAACTAAAAAGGCTCTACCTTGGGCAGAGCCTTTCGATGGAAGGCTTGCGCCTTACAAAGTGCGCCGCATGGAGCGGCGCTGTACGTCAATTAGGCTGCGACTGCTTCAGCAGCCTGGGCAGCAACGACGGTCACGTACTGCTTCGAACCGACGCCTTGCTTGACGAATTTCACAGTGCCGTCGACCAGCGCGAACAGGGTGTGATCCTTGCCCAGGCCAACGTTGGTGCCTGGACGCACTGGGGTGCCACGTTGACGGATGATGATGCCGCCGGCGGTGATCGCCTGGCCGCCGTACACCTTCACGCCGAGGCGCTTGCTTTCTGAATCGCGGCCGTTACGGGTAGTGCCGCCGCCTTTTTTGTGTGCCATTTAAATACTCCTTGATGACTTTGAAGAGAGGGGCAATTAGCCGTTGATCGAAACCACTTGGATTTCGGTGAAGTTCTGGCGGTGGCCCTGACGCTTCTGGTAGTGCTTACGACGGCGCATCTTGAAAATGCGAACCTTGTCGTGGCGACCATGGGAAACGACCTTCACCAGAACCGTCGCACCTTCAACCAGGGGAGCACCAAATTTGATGCTCTCGCCCGCGCCAACGGCGAGGACCTGATCGATCGTGAGTTCGGAACCAATGTCTGCCGGTATCTGTTCTACTTTAAGTTTTTCGCCAGCGACAACTTTATACTGCTTGCCACCGGTTTTTATGACCGCGTACATGATTGAAAACCTCATCAATTGTTTAATAAAAATCCCTGCGGCGGCGACAGGGTCACTGACCGCGCTGCGCTTCTCTGGTGCCGGGGAACAGGGAATTATACACGGTTCAATCTGTTGCGTCAAAAGGCCGCAAACGCCAACTCTTCCGTCGTATCGCGACAACGGCCGCGGCAGCGCCGCGGGAGCGGGCCGCACGGCTGCCGCTTGGCGAAATGGCACGGCTCATGCTTGCATGTCGTATAATCGCCGCACTCTCGCACATCAACGCATTTTCAACGCTTACAGCAGGTTTGCCTTGTCCGCCGCTACCCCTCACGCCCAGAACACCATCACCCAATCGATCGCTACCGACATGGACGCGGTCAACACGGTGATCCGCCAGCGCCTGCATTCGGAAGTCAGTCTGGTCAACCAGATCGCCGAATACATCATCAGCGCCGGCGGCAAGCGCATCCGCCCCGTCCTGGTGCTGTTGCTGGCCAATGCCCATGGCTACAGGGGCACGGCGCACCATGAACTGGCAGCGGTCGTCGAGTTCATCCACACCGCCACCCTGCTGCACGACGACGTCGTCGACGAATCCTCGATGCGCCGCGGCCGCCAGACCGCCAACGCCCTGTTCGGCAACGCCGCCTCGGTGCTGGTCGGCGATTTCCTGTATTCGCGTTCGTTCCAGATGATGGTCGGCCTGGAAAACATGCGCGTCATGCAGATCCTGTCGGACGCCACCAACGTGATCGCCGAAGGCGAAGTACTGCAGCTGCTGAACATGCACGACCCGGACGTCAGCCACGAGCGCTATCTGACCGTGATCCGCTCGAAGACGGCGAAACTGTTCGAAGCCGCCGCCGAACTGGGCGCCCTGGTCGCCGGCGCGAGCAGCGCCCAAGTGGCCGCGGCCGGCGAATACGGCCGCTCGCTGGGCACGGCATTCCAGCTGATCGACGACGTGCTCGATTACGCCGGCGACGCCGCCGAGATCGGCAAGAACGTCGGCGACGACCTGCGCGAAGGCAAACCGACCCTGCCGCTGATCTACCTGATGGAACACGGCACCCCGGAACAACGCGAACTGGTGCGCGCCTGCATCGAGCAGGGCGACGAGCAGCATTTCGACGCCGTGCTGGCCGCCGTGACCTCCAGCGGCGCCCTCGACTACACCCGCCGCGAAGCCGAAACCGCCGCCCGCCGCGCCGCCGAATCGATCGCCGACCTGCCGGACAGTCCCTATAAGGACAGCCTGTTGCAACTCTGCAGCTTCGCTGTTGACAGGAACCACTGAGCAAAATTATATTAATGCTTCCCGAGACGTCCTTTCGCGGCGTCTCAAACAGTCGGGGTGTAGCTTAGCCCGGTAGAGCGCTACGTTCGGGACGTAGAGGCCGGAGGTTCGAATCCTCTCACCCCGACCAGTGTTACTTCTGACCCTATTTCAAAGCCCCAGCGAATGGGGCTTTGTTGTTTCTGGGCGTGCCATGAGGCGTCTCATCTATTTGCTCGTCACGATCCTGCTGGCCGGCGCTGGCGCCATCGTCGTCGATGGCGTGCGCGACGACGTTCAGTCAAGCGATGTCGGCGTCGTACTTGGCTCGAAGGTCATGCCTGACGGTACACCGTCCGCTCGCCTGCGCGCACGGCTCGACAAGGCGGCCGACCTGTACCGCCAGGGCATGTTCAGGCACATCATCGTCAGCGGCGGCACTGGCGTCGAAGGCTACAGCGAAGGCCTGGTCATGGCTGCTTACCTGAGGGACAGGCAAACGATTCCGGTAGACGCCATCCTGGTCGACGAGCACGGCAACACCACCGAGGCGACCGCCCGCAACAGCGCGGCCATCATGGCGGCGCATGGCTTCAAGAGCGCGGTGGTCGTTACCCAATTCTTCCACGTCACGCGCAGCCGCTACGCGCTGCAGCGCGCCGGCGTCGGAACGGTCTATGGCGCCCATGCCAACCACATCGAGGCGCGCGATCTCTACTCGCTGGGGAGAGAGCTGGTCGCGTTGCCGGCCTACTGGCTCTCGGCGCGCTGAAGCAGGCGTTTTTCCGACTCGCTCGGCGCGCCCAGGTATTCGGACTGCTTGTCCAGGTTCAGCTTGCCGACCATCCTGCCCGACGCCGGATCGAACAGCAGGCCGAGCGAGGTGTCGTCGCACCGGTGCGCCTGGCAAGCGTCGTAGTACAGGAACTGGCGGCCGCCGGGCAGGCCCGTCAGCACCGCGCCCTCCGCGGCCGGCCCGCTGAGCAGGCGCTTTTTCAGCGAGACGCCGGTCTTGTCGGCCTTGGCCAGGCTTGACGACGCCAGCAGCGCGTCGAACCGGGCGGAAAAGGCGGGCTGATGGTAATTCTTCTTGTCCAGGATGCTCTTCCCGTTCGTGAGCAGGTTGAACAACTGGGTTTGGTAGGGCGCCAGCGCTGCGGCGTTGGAGGGTTCGGCAGCGGCGGATGCGGCGCAGGTGGCGCCGAGGATGCATGCCAATCCATACGTCAGCAGTGAACTATTTCCGGTCATTTTGCCATCTCATGTCTTTTTTGCATTCTCCTTCACTGATCAGCAGGTTGTAAATCGTGCGCTACCGTCACCCGACGTTGACGCCCCGATAAATATACGCCTGGCTTATCGCAGTCATCATGAACCGAAAGTATATTTATAGCCTCGAGGAATTTATACTGCACCGCAACATATCAGTATTTATTCGGAGCGACACATGAACGCAGCAACGATCACCCAGGCGCAGGACGAGGGACTGCGCCACCAATCCGGCGGCTTGTTTGCCCCCATCCGCAGCTTCTCGGAGCAGCTGTTTGCAGCCCACGGCGGCTGGATGGCTGCCCGTAAAGAACGCGCAATCCGCGCCTCGACCGCCATCGCCGAGCGCGAAGGCCGGGCGCAACTGTTCGCACTGGCAGCCGACGCCGACAAGCATTCGCCGAACCTGGCCGCGGAACTGCGCTGGATGGCGAACCGCTAAGCATTAGTTCGTAGTACCCGCAGGACCTCGCGTTCAGCGTTCGCCGCCCCCAGCGGCAGCCGACACGCAAATCCCCCTCCCCTACCCGGAGCGTCGGCGCCCGCCGCGCCCGGGTCGCCTTGCCTCCCCCGCCATTACGCCGCCTCGCCGTCCCGGGCCAGCACCAGCAGCTTGCCGATCTCCGGCACGCACGAGCCGCAATTGCCGCCCGCCTTCAGGCAGGCCGTCACTTGCGCCGTGGTCGTGAGCGCTTGTGCGCGGATCGCCGCGCAGATCGTGTTGCGCCCCACGCCGAAGCAGGAACATACGGTCGGCCCCGGGTCCGCGCCCTGGTGCGGCGCGCGTCCGGCCAGCAAGGTCGCGCGATCACGCGGCGCCAGGGTCTCCTGCGCGAACAAGCTGGCCAGCCACTGGCGCGGCGGCAGCGCCGCCCCACGGCGCGCGACGAACACGCAAGCTTGCAGCCGCCCTGCCACCAGGTGCGCGGCGCGGTAGACGCCAGCGCCGGCATCGTCGTATTCGATCCAGTCGGTCTCGCCTGACACTTTCAAAACGTCGCGCGCCCAGTCGGCATGTGCCGGTCCGCGCCCGCCAAGTTCATAGCGCACGAAGCCGTCTCCCTGCACGCGCGTCCAGTTTGCGACCCGGTCGACCGCCAGCGCCGTGCGCGACAGCACAAAGGCCTGCCACTCGACCACAAAAGGTTCGACCCGCACCGGCGTGTGCTTGAACTCCGGCTCGCCCGAGACCGGGTCCACCGCCGGATTGACGATGGCGCCGACGCGCGCATCCGACGCCGTCTGCCCGCTCCAGTGGATCGGCACGAACACGCTGCCGCGCGCAATGCCGCCGCCGTGGCTCACGCGCGCCACCATCGCGCCCCAGCGGCTGGTGACGCGCGCGAGTTCGCCCTCGCGCACGCCGCACAATAACGCGTCGTTCGGATGCAGGTCGATGAAGGGTTCCGGCGCATGGTTCGCCAGGCGCGGCGACTTGCCGGTGCGCGTCATCGTGTGCCACTGGTCGCGCAGGCGGCCGGTGTTCAGGGCGAGCGGATAGTCGGCGTCGACCGCGTGCACGGGCAGGCGCGGCGGCGTGGCGACGAAGCGTGCGCGGCCACTCGAATGCGCAAAGCGGCCGTCGCCGAACAGGCGGCGCGTTCCTTCCTTGTTATCCCGCACCGGCCACTGGACCGGTTCCAGCGCGTCGTAAGCCTGCCGGCTCAGTCCTGTCATGCCCGAGATGTCGAACATGCGCCGGCCCGCCTGCGCCGCATCGTTGCGCCAGCCCGACAGCCGCGCATGTTCGTCGAAGATCGCATGCGCGCCGGCGTAATCGAAACCAGTAAAACCCATGCGCCGCGCGACTTCGCACAAGGCCCACCAGTCGGCACGCGCCTCGCCCGGCGCCGGCAGGAAGGCGCGCTGGCGCGAGATGCAGCGTTCGGAATTGGTTACCGTGCCATCCTTTTCTCCCCATCCCAGCGCCGGCAGCAGCACGTCGGCGAATGCGGTGGTGTCGGTGGCGCCGACGATGTCGCTGACCACCACCAGTTCGCACTTGTCCAGCGCGCGCCGCACCTGGTCGGCGTCGGGCAGGCTGACCAGCGGATTGGTGGCGATGATCCACACTGCCTTGACGCTGCCCTCTTCCACGGCGCGGAACAGGTCGACCGCCTTCAGGCCCGGCTTTGCGGCGATGCGCGGCGCATCCCAATAGGTTTGCACGGCGTCGCGGTGAGCGGGGTTGTCGAGGTCCATGTGCGCGGCCAGCATGTTGGCCAGGCCGCCCACTTCGCGCCCGCCCATCGCGTTCGGCTGGCCGGTCAGCGAACACGGCCCCATGCCGGGCTTGCCGATGCGGCCGGTGAGCAGGTGGCAGTTGATGATGGCGTTGACCTTGTCGGTGCCGCTCGAGGACTGGTTCACGCCTTGCGACCAGGCGGTGACGGTTTTTTCGGTCGCGGCAAAGGCTTCGTAAAAGGCAAGCAGCTGGCCCGGGTCGACGCGGCAGATGCGCGCGACCTGGGCCGGGTCGCTGCAATCGACGTCGGCGGCGGCGAGCGCCTGCCCGAACCCTTCGGTATGCGCCGCGACGAAGGCGGTGTCATTGATGCCCTGCCGCGCCAGGTAGCTGAGCAAGCCGTTGAACAGCCAGACGTCGGTGCCCGGCTTGACCGGTAAATGGATGTCGGCCAGTTCGCAGGTCGCGGTGCGGCGCGGGTCGATCGCCACGATGCGCAAGCCAGGCCGCGCTTCCTTCGCGCGCAGGATGCGCTGGAACAGGGTCGGATGGCACCAGGCCGTGTTCGAGCCGACCAGCACGATCAGGTCGGCCAGTTCGAAATCCTCGTAGCAGCCCGGCACCAGGTCTTCGCCGAAGGCGCGCTTGTGGCCGGCCACGCTGGACGACATGCACAGGCGCGAATTGGTGTCGATGTTCGCGCTGCCGACATAACCCTTCATGAATTTATTGGCGACGTAGTAATCCTCGGTCAGCAGCTGGCCGGAGACGTACAGCGCCACCGCATCCGGGCCGTGCGTGGCGATGATGTCGGCGAAGCCGCTGGCGACGCGGCCGAGCGCCTCGTCCCAGCTGGCGCGGCGCATGCCGTCTTGTGTGCGCAGCGCCGGATACAGCAGGCGCCCGTCGAGATCCAGCGTTTCGCCCAGGGCCGCGCCTTTGACGCACAGGCGGCCCTGACTGGCGCTGTGCTGCTTGTCCCCCGCGATGATGGGAATGCTGCCGGGCCGCACGGTCGCCGTAACGCCGCAGCCGACGCCGCAATATGGACAGGTGGTGCGCACGGTCTGCACGGGCAAGGTCATGTCCATGGGATTTCCCTATTCAAGTAGCCGGCGCACACAGCGCCTCGCCGAACAGCAGGCGGTCGCGGAATGTCGAGATATCGGCGCCGCGCTGGATCAAATCGAAATACCAGGGACCATCGCCGACGTCGCCCACCAGCACGGCGCCGGTCACGCGCGTCCCATCGAGCACGAGACGCTTGTAGACGCCGGCGCTGCGGTCGCGCAGCACCAGCTCTTCGGTGTCGCGTCCGCCGGCGATGTCCCCCGCCGAGAACAGGTCGATGCCCGTCACTTTCAGCTTGGTGGCGGTCGCCGCCTGCACGTAGCGGCGATGCCCGGCGCCGGCCAGGTGGGCGGCGCAGACGCGCGCCTGCTCCCACACCGGCGCCACCAGGCCGAAGGTGGCGCGGCGGTGCTGGACGCATTCGCCGACCGCATAGATGCGCGGATCGTAGGTTTGCAGCGTGTCGTCGACGACGATCGCGCGTTCGCAGTGCAGGCCGGCGTCGCGCCCGAGCGCCACGTTGGGGCGCACACCGGCGGCCATCACGACCAGGTCGGCTTGCAATTCGCTGCCGTCGGCGAAATGCACCGCCTCCACCTTGGCCTCACCGACGATGGCGCTGGTCTGGGCGCCGAGCAGGATGCGCAGGCCGGAGCGTTCCAGCGATTCTTTCAGCAGGCGCCCCGCTTCGCCGTCGAGCTGCTGGTTCATCAGGCGCGAGGCGACGTGCACCACGGTGACGTCCATCCCGCGCCGCATGAGCGCGTGCGCCGCTTCCAGCCCGAGCAGGCCGCCGCCGATGACGACCGCGCGTCCGCCCTGGTGCGCCGCCGCCAGCATCGTATCGACGTCGTGCAGGTCGCGAAAGCCGACCACGCCCGCCAGCGTATTGCCGGGAATCGGCAGCATGAAGGGCGTCGAGCCGGTCGCCAGCAGCAGGCGGTCGTAGCGCGCCTCCAGGCCGGAACGGGCGATCACGACGCGGCGCTTGCGGTCGATGCGCACGACCGGATCGCCCGCGTGCAGGGTGATGCCGTGCTCCGCATACCAGGCGCGCGGATGCAGCATGATCTCGTCGACCTGCTTGTCGCCGGCCAGCAGCGGCGAGAGCAGCACGCGGTTGTAATTCCCGTGCGGTTCGGCGCCGAAGACAGTGATGTCGTACAGCTCGGGCGCCAGTTTCAGCAGCTCCTCGACCGTGCGCATGCCGGCCATGCCGTTACCGACCACGACCAATTTCGCTCTCATGAGGCGACCCATACAGTGCCGTTCTCGACCCGCACCGGAAAGCTGCTCACCGAATGCGCCGGCGCTTCCAGGCATTCGCCGGTCTGCAAATCGAAATGGTGCTTGTAGATAGGCGAGGCGACCACGATGCGTTCGCCCAGGCTGCCGACCAGGCCGCGCGAGAGCACGGCGGCATTCGCGTTCGGGTCGTAGTTATCGATCGCGAACAGGCGTTCCTGGCCAACGCGAAATACCGCGACCTGGCGTCCGTTCAGCAGCGCGCACACGCCGGTGTCGGGCACGATGTCGTCGAAAGCGCAGACGGCATTCCAGTTATCGAGTTGAATATCTCTGTGCATGGCGAACTCCTTAGTTGGCAATCGCAATCGGGATGGTGCGGCGGCGTTCTTCGATTGTGGCGGGACGCACCTGGCCGCGTTCGGGCATGAAGACCACGTTGTCGTCCTTGGCTTCGCTGTTGACGAAATGGCGGAAGCGCTTGCGTACTTCCGGGTCTTCGACCGCGTTTTTCCATTCGCAGGCGTAGGTGTCGACCACCGCCTGCATGTCGGCTTCCAGTTCGTCTCCGATACCCAGCTTGTCTTCGACCACGACCTGTTTCAGGTAATCGAGCCCGCCTTCGAGGTGTTCGCGCCAGGTGCTGGTGCGCTGCAGGCGGTCGGCGGTGCGCACGTAGAACATCAGGAAGCGGTCGACGAGTTTGACCACCGCCGCCTCGTCCAGGTTCGATGCGATCAGTTCGGCGTGGCGCGGCTTCATGCCGCCGTTGCCGCACACGTACAGGTTCCAGCCCTTGTCGGTGGCGATCAGGCCGACGTCCTTGCCCTGTGCCTCGGCGCATTCGCGGGTGCAGCCGGAGACGCCGAATTTCACCTTGTGCGGCGTACGCAAGCCCTTGTAGCGGTTCTCGAGCGCGATGGCGAAGCCGGCGCTGTCGCCCACGCCATAGCGGCACCAGGTCGAGCCGACGCAGGATTTCACCGTGCGCAGCGACTTGCCGTAGGCGTGGCCGGACTCGAAGCCGGCGGCGATCAGCTCTTCCCAGATCGGCGGCAGCTGGTCGACGCGCGCGCCGAACAGGTCGACGCGCTGGCCACCGGTGATCTTGGTGTACAAGCCGTATTTTTTCGCGATCATGCCGACCGCGATCAGGCCGTCGGCCGTGACTTCGCCGCCCGGCATGCGCGGCACCACCGAATAGGTGCCGTCCTTCTGGATATTGCCGAGGAAGTAGTCGTTCGAATCCTGCAGGCTCGCATGCTCGGGTTTGAGAACGAAATCGTTCCAGGTCGAGGCCAGGATGTTGGCGGCGACCGGCTTGCAGACGTCGCAACCGAGGCCCGTGCCGTGTTTGGCGAGCAGTTCGCCGAAGCTCTTGATGCGGCCGACGCGCACCAGGTGGTGCAGTTCCTGGCGCGAGTGGTTGAAGTGCTCGCACAGCGCGCGGCTGACCGTCACGCCCTGCTTCGCCAGTTCGGCATTGAGCACTTGCGTCACCAGCGGCACGCAGCCGCCGCAGGCGGTGCCGGCGCTCGTGCATTTTTTCAGTGCGCCGATGCTGGTGGCGCCATCCTGCACCGCCGCGCACAGCGCTCCTTTCGAGACGTCGTTGCAGGAACAGATCTGGGCCGCGTCCGGCAAGGCGGCAACGCCCAGGCCAGTCTTCGGCGCGCCGCTCGCTTGCGGCAGGATCAGACTTTCCGGCGCATCCGGCAGCGCGATGCCGTTCAAGGCCATCTGCAGCAGCGTGCCGTATTCGGCGGCGTCGCCGACCAGCACCGCGCCCAGCAGGCGCTTGCCGCAGTCGCTGACGACCAGCTTCTTGTAGGTCTGGCGCCGCTCGTCGAGGTACTGCACGCTGCGGCTGCCGGTGGCGGCGCCATGGGCGTCGCCGATGCTGGCCACGTCCACGCCCATCAGTTTCAGCTTGGTGCTGAGGTCCGCGCCGGCGAAGCCGCCGGGCGCGCCGAGCAGGTGGCGCGCAGCGGTGCGCGCCATGTCGTAGCCCGGTGCGACCAGGCCGAACAGCTGGCCGCGCCAGGCCGCGCATTCGCCGACGGCGTAGATGTGCGGGTCGGACGTGACGCAATCGTCGTCGATGGCGACGCCGCCGCGCGGCCCCAGCGCCAGTTCGCAGAGGCGCGCCAGTTCGTCGCGCGGGCGGATGCCGGCCGAGAACACGATCATGTCGGTATCGAGGTGGCTGCCGTCGGCGAACTGCATGCGGTGCGTGCCCGCTTCGCCATCGACGATCGCCAGCGTGTTTTTCCCCGTGTGGACGGTGACGCCGAGTTCCTCGATGCGCCCGCGCAGCACGCGCGCACCCGGATCGTCGACCTGCACCGCCATCAGGCGCGGTGCGAATTCCACTACGTGCGCTTGCAGTCCCAGGTCGCGCAAGGCTTTCGCGCATTCCAGGCCGAGCAGGCCGCCGCCGACGACGACGCCAGTCCGCGCGCGGGCGCCGCATTCGCGCATCGCTTCCAGGTCTTCGATGGTGCGGTAGACGAAACAGTCGGCGCGTTCGCGGCCCGGTATGGGCGGCACGAAGGGAGACGATCCGGTGGCCAGCACCAGCTTGTCGTAGCCGAGCGCCTCGCCGCTTGCCAGCGTGACGCTGCGCGCGGCGCGATCGATGGCGACGACTTTAGCGTTGAGTTTCAGGTCAAGGTTGGCGCGCTCGAAGAAGCCGGGTGCGACCAGCGACAGGTCTCCCGCCGTTTTCCCGGCGAAGAATTCGGACAGGTGCACGCGGTCGTAGGCCGGGCGCGGCTCTTCGCCGAGCACCGTGATGTGGATGTGCGGTGCGGCGGCAGCGAGGGATTCGACAAACTTGTGGCCCACCATGCCGTGGCCGATGACGATGACGTTCATATTGCTCTCCTGATTACTCAAGCACGCGCTGCTGCAGCGACGGTGGCGGTACTGCTGAAACGGGCGCCGAGTGCGCACAGGCTGGCGACGACGACCAGGCCGCCGAGGATCATCAGGGTGTCGCGCACGTCGCCCGTCCCTTTCATGAGGAAACCGGCCAGCACCGCGCCGACATTGCCGCCGGCGCCGACGATGCCGGCCACGCCGCCCAGCGCAGTGGGCGCCACGAAGGGCACCAGCGCATAGGTGGCGCCGCAGGCCATGTGGGTGAACAGGCCGAAGCACAGCATGGCAATCAAGGCAAAGACGACGCCGTCGGCGTTCGCGAACCACAGCAGGCCCAGGCCCTCGCCCACCATCAGCACGAACAGCACGGTGACGCGGCTGTTGAGGTCACCACGCAGGGCGCAGCGGTCGGACAGCCAGCCGCCCAGGGCGCGGGCGAACAGCGCCAGCAGGCCGAAGCTGGCCGCCGCCATGCCGGCGCTTTTCAGCGACAGGCCGAAATGATCGACGTAATAGATGGCGGCGATGTTGTGGATGAAGATCTCGATGCCGAAGCAGGCGCCGTAGGTGACGAACAGCAGCCAGGCGCGGTGGTTGCGGCAGGCTGCCTTGAAACTCGCCCAGCCGCCCTTGCCGCCGCCCTCGAAGGGGATGCCGGCGGCGCGCAGCTCGCTGAAGTTACCGGCCGGGCAGTCCTGGGTATAGCGCCAGTAGACGACGGCCATCACCAGCATCGCCACGCCCGGCACGATCAGCGCGACGCGCCAGCCCAGGGTTTCGGAGACGCCCGCCATCAGCAGCGCGCCCAGCAGCAGCGGCATCGCCGCCTGCGCCGCCCCGCCGCCGGCATTGCCCCAGCCGGCGGCGGCCGCGTTGGCGGTACCGACGACCTTCGGGGCGAACATCACCGAGGTGTGGTACTGGGTGATGACGAAGCTGGCGCCGACCGCACCGATGCCGAGGCGGAACAAGAGAAAACTTTCATAGCTCTGGGCAAAGGCGACGCCGAGCACGGGAATCGCGCCCAGGGCAAGCAGTCCCGTATAAGTCTTGCGCGGGCCGTAGCGGTCGCACAGCGGCCCGACGATCAGGCGCACCAGGATCGTGATGGCGACGGCGGCGATATTGATGTTGGCGATTTGCGCCACCGACAGGCCGAACTCGCCTTTGATGACCGGCATCAGCGGGGCGCAGGCGAACCAGGCGAAGAAGCAGATGAAAAACGCCACCCAGGTCAGGTGGAAGGCCCGCATCTGGGGCGTGTGGAAGTCGGTGAGTCTGATGCTGCTCGCTTTGCTGGCCATGGTATCCCTCGGGTTGAAAACAAAAAGGCGTCCGCGTCCCGTGGTGGTGGTACCAGGGAGGCGGACGCCGTTGTCCGGATGCGGGTCCAGCGTTGGACCTGCGCTTTTCAATGTTTGTAGCTGAAGGGATCGCCGTTGATCCTGCCTGGAGTAATTGCAAGAGGCGTGCCAGACTTGGTGCGGGGCGTGCGGCGCAGCGGCTTGAAGGAAGACGCTCTATTGCAGTGCACAATGCGCGTTAATGATGCGGAACGGCGCACTCTGATGGCATCGAGGTGCTTGACCGTAGGGTGGGCGCCCTGTGCCCACGCGTGAAGCATGCGTCGCGTTGGCGCGTCGTTCCGCGTGGGCACGGGGCGCCCACCCTACCGTGTCTCAGCGTTGGTGAATATCGAACGCCGCCGCATACCCCGCCGGATCGCTGCCATCCCACACCCGCCCATCCATCAATGTACTGCTGCGCATGAACGTCGACGGCACGTCCACTCCCGCCAGCGCCGCCGCTTCGCGATACAGCCCGATCTGGTTCACCGCACAGGCCACATCGAGGTAAGCCGGGTCTTCGCGCAACAAACCCCAGCGCCGCTGCTGGGTCAGGAACCACATGCCGTCGGACAGCCACGGGAAGGTCGCTTCGCCGTCGCCGAAGAAGCGCAGGCCAGGGAAATCGGCGCGGCGCGGCAGCAGGCAGGTGCGCAGGAGGGCGATGTCGGCACCGACCCAGGCGGGGCTGGCCAGCACTTCGGCGGCGGCTTCGCGGTTGGTCGGGGAAGCGTCGAGCCAGCGCGCCGTCTCCAGCAAGGCGGCCACCAGCGCGCGGCAGCTGTTCGGGTGGCGCGCGACGAAGTCGGCGCGGGCGCCGAGCGCCTTGCCGGGGTGGTCCGGCCAGACCTGGCTGCTGGGCGCGGCCAGCACGCCGCTGGCCTCGATCAGCGCGCGCCGGCTCCACGGTTCGCCCGCGCAGAAGCCATCCATGTGCCCGGCTTCCAGGTTGGGCGCCATCTGCGCCGGCGGCACGGTGACGAGCTGCGCCTGCGTCATCGGATCGATGCCGGCGGCGGCCAGCCAGTAGCACAGCCACATGGCGTGGTTCCCGGTCGGGAAGGTGTGGCCGAAGGTGTAGCGGCGCGGCTGCGCCTGCATCAGCGCGCGCAGGCCGGCGCCGTCCGTGACGCCGGCGGCGGCGATGGCGCGTGCGAGCACGATCGACTGGCCGTTCTGGTTCAGGTTCATCAGCACCGCCATGTCGCGCGCGGCGCCGCCGATCCCCATTTGCAGGCCGTACAGGAGGCCATATAAAGCCTGGGCCGCATCGAGCTCGCCGTTCGTCAGGCGGTCGCGCATGGCGGACCACGAGTGCTGCTTTTCCAGCACCAGTTCGATGCCGTATTTCTCGTCGAAGCCAAGCACCGACGCCATCACCAGCGGCGCGCAATCGGCCAGCGGCATGAAGCCGATGCGCAGCACGGTTTTCTCGGGCCGGTCCGAGCCGGCGACGTGCACGTCCTTGTCAGTCATGCGCTTCCTTTCGCCGGATCAGCCCAGCAAGTCCTCGACGTCCAGGATGCGCTGCGCGATCTCGGCCAGTCTCATGTTCTTGTTCATCGCCAGGCTGCGCAGGCGGCCGTAGGCTTCGTCTTCGGTGAGGCGGTGGCGCGCCATCAGCACGCCCTTGGCGCGGTCGACCGTCTTGCGCTCGGCCAGCTTCTGGCGCGTGTCGGCCAGTTCGCCGAGCAGTTTCTGTTCGCGCCTGAAACGCGCCAGCGCCACGTCCAATACCGGGCGCACGCGCTCGGCGCGCAGGCCGGCCACGATGTAGGCCGATACGCCGGCCGCCACCGCCGCTTCCATGGTCGAGGCGCTGTCGTCTTCGGTGAACAGCACGATCGGGCGGCGCGCGTCGCGGGTGGCGATCACGATGTGTTCGAGCACGTCGCGCGCGTCGGACTCGCTGTCGACGATGATCAGGTCCGGCTGCAGCTGGGCGATCCGCTCGGGCAGGAAGATGTCCGGCGGCAGCGAGGCGACGATGTCGTAGCCCGATTCCAGCAAGCCCACGCGCAGCGCCGCGCTGCGGCAAGCCTGCGCGGCCAGGGCGGCGTCACCGGCGGCCACCTGTCCCCCGGTGACGACGACGATGCGCAGGCTGGGTGAGGGGTCGGCACGCTTCTCTTCTCGTTTCATGCTGGACGCAAATGCAAGAAGCGCGCCAGTTCTCATACGGTTTCCGACAGAAGCGATATTCTTCCGGCCAATATCTGCAATAAGTCTCCTGGCAGAACATTCACGAACCTGATCGCATGCATCACAAACCGAAAGTTCCTTTATAGCCTGACGGCATTTATACTGCACCGCAACATCAACGTACTTACCAGGAAATGTCTATGTCGCCAATCGAATACTTCCACGCCAGCGTCGCCGCGCTCGCCGTCATCGTCCGCATCACCCTGCTGCTACCGCGCAAGTCCGGGCAGCCCGCCTGACCCGCACCTCGTCTCGCGCATCAGCGGCCCCGTACCCCAAGGTACGCGGCCGCTTTTTATTGATCGCCGCCGGAATCCCCCTGCTGCTGAGTGACTGCGCTAGAATGCATCCGCACTTTCTAGCCAGAAAGCTATTTCCTCACTCACCAGACTCCACGATGCGACTTCCTGCACTGACCTTCCTTGCCGCGCCACTCTGTGCGCTGATTGCGCTTCCCGCTGCAACCACGGCCACGGCTGCGCCAACGTCCCCTCCCACGCCGATCAGCCTCGACCAGGCCATGGCCCATCCGGACTGGATCGGCAATCCGGTCGAACAGGCATGGTGGGGCTGGAACGGCAAGGACGTGTATTTCAAGCAGAAGCGCACCGGCTCGCAGCTGCGCGATACCTTCGTTGCGGCCGCCGGCGGCGCACGCAAGGTAGCCGACGCCGGGCTGGCCAATCTCGACAGCCCGGCCGTGGTCTACGACCGTGCGCATACACGCACCATCATGGTGCGTAATGGCGACCTGTTCGAGCGCGATTTGAAAAGCGGTGCACTGGTTCAGGTCACGCGCGGCGTCAAGGCCGAAGACCCGCAATATTCCAGCGACGAGCGCGCCGTGCAGTTCCGCGTCGGCCACGACTGGTTCAGCTGGGACCGCGGCAGCCGCCTGCAGGCGCCGCTCGCCCTGCCGCGCGCCGCCAAGGACCCCGCAGTGCCGGACGCGGACGCATTGCGCGACATGCAGCTGCGCCTGATCACGACCCTGAAACGCGCGAAAGACGACCGCGACGCCGCCCGCGCGCGCAGCGAAGAAGAACGCCGCTTCGATCCGACCCGCGCGCCAAGTCCGGTCTACCTGGGCGACAAGGTTACGATCGAAGGCAGCGCGCTGTCGCCGGACGGCCGCTGGCTGGTCGTGGTCACCGCCGCCAAGGGCGCCGAAAAGGGACGCGTCGGCAAGATGCCGCGCTACGTGACCGAGTCCGGCTACGAAGAGATGGACGACCAGCGCACCCGCGTGGGCCGCGCCAATCCGGCCGCGCATGGTTTGAAGCTGATCGACCTGGCCACCAACAAGGTGCAGGACCTCGCCTTCGACGCCCTGCCCGGCATCGCAACCGATCCGCTGGCCAAACTGCGCGCCGACGCCAAGCTCGATCCTTTGAAAGGCAACCGCCCGCTGCGCATCGCCGACCGCGCCGACGCCGTGCGCTGGAGCCTGGATGGCAAGCTGGTCGCCGTGATGCTGCGCGCCGTCGACAACAAGGACCGCTGGATCGCCACCATCGACCTGGCGTCCGCCAAACTCAAGCCGCAACACCGCCTCAGCGACGAAGCCTGGGTCAACTACGACAACAGCGACTTCGGCTGGCTGCCGGACAACCGCACGCTCTGGTACGTGTCGGAAGAAAGCGGCTACGCGCACCTGTACACCCAGCCGGTCGACGGCCGTCCGCGCGCGCTCACCAGCGGCAAATGGGAAGCGACCGACGTGCGCTGGAACGTCGATGGCAGCGCCGCCTGGATGCTCTGCAACCGCAAGAATCCAGGCACCTATGAAGTCTGCGCCGTCAACGCCAAGGACGGCGCCACGCGCGAAGTAACGAACCTGGAAGGCGTCGAGCGCTTCACCCTGTCGCCGGACAGCCGCAAGCTGCTGGTGCACTATTCGTCGAGCTACATGCCGACGCAGCTGGCGACCATGCCGGCCGGCGGCGGCGCGGCGACCAGACTGACCGACACCCGCACCGCCGACTACAAGGCGCGCACCTGGATCGAACCCGAAATCGTGGCCGTCCCATCGAGCGACGGCGGCGACCCGGTCTGGTCGAAACTCTATCGTCCGGCGCAGATGGAACCCGGTAAAAAATATCCGGTCGTGATGTTCGTGCATGGCGCCGGCTACCTGCAGAACACCCATCACCGCTTCCCGGTCTACTTCCGCGAGCAGATGTTCCACAACCTGCTGGTCGAGAGGGGTTACATCGTGCTCGACATGGACTACCGCGCCTCGCAGGGTTACGGCCGCAACTGGCGCACTGCGATCTACCGCCAGATGGGCCATCCGGAACTGGTCGACTACCAGGACGGCGTCAGGTACATGGTGGCCAAGCACCAGGGCGATGCGGCCAATGTCGGCATCTATGGCGGCAGCTACGGCGGCTTCATGACCTTCATGGCGCTGATGCGGGCGCCGGAGACCTTCAAGTCGGGCGCGGCCCTGCGTCCGGTGACCGACTGGACCACCTACAACCACGAGTACACGGCGAATATCCTGAACACGCCGGACCTCGATCCGCAAGCCTATAAAATCTCGTCGCCGATCGAATACGCCGACAAGCTGCAGGGGAACCTCCTGATCGCGCACGGCATGGTCGACGACAACGTGTTCTACCAGGACTCGGTGCGCATGGCCCAGCGCCTGATCGAACTCAAAAAAGACAACTGGGAACTGGCGAGCTACCCGCTCGAGCGCCATGCCTACACCCAGCCGGAGAGCTGGTTCGACCAGTACCGCCGCATCTTCAAACTGTTCGAGCGTACGCTCAAGCAGTAAATCGCCAACAAACGGGCGCCCCGCGGGGCGCCTTTTGTTTTACTGTTCGGTTTCGTTTTTTCGTTTCAGCTTTCGATTGACTCTCATGATGCTCCCTCGCCCGCCGTTTCGCCTTTCCCTCCTTTTCGTGTCCGCCCTGTGCGGCGCCGCCCAGGCCCAGCACCGCGGCGAGGCCGATGCGCCCGCCTATGTCGGGCTGCCGTCGACCGGCAAGATCGATCCGGGCCGGGTTTTGAGCGAACGCCATGGCGCGCCTGCGCCACAGGAAAGCGAGGCGGCAGGGACGGCGCCGGCGCCTGAAGGAAAAGCGGCGCGCAAGGGGACCGCCAGGGCGGCAGCGCAAGCGCAGCCGGAGCGCACGCAAGAGCAGGCCGCGCCGCGGGCGGCGGCCCCGGCGCCCTTCGCCATCCCGGCCGGCGGCATCACCGGCGTCGTCATCGAGAGCACCGGGCGCGCAGCGCAGTCGGACGTGCCGCTCACCTTCGGCCAGGTATTCGCCCCGGGCGACCTGGCGCGCGGCGCCACACTGGCCGGCAAGCTGGCCGACGGCACGCTGCTGCCGCTGCAGCTCGACGTCAAGGCGAGCCACCCGGACGGCTCGGTGCGCCATGCGGTCATTTCGGCGATCCTGCCGCGCCTCGGCGCCGGCAAGGATATCGGCATGGCGCTGGTCAAAACCACTGGGAAGGCAGGGAACGCGGACGCGTCCGGCGCCGGTGCTGCGGCCGACACCGTGGTGAACGTCGTCGTCGATGGCGAGCGCTACACCGCATCGAGCGCCGCGCTGTTCAAGGCGCAAAAGGCGCAGGCCTGGCTGCAGGGTCCCGTCGTCACCGAACTGCAGGCGGCGGCGCCGCTGAGGAATGCGAAAGGCGCCGAACACCCGCACCTGGCGGCGCGCTTCGCGATCCGCTGGTATGGCGCGGCGAAGCAGGCGCGGATCGACGTCACGGTCGAAAACGCCTGGGCCTATGAAGCCGACCCGCGCAACATCACCTACGACGCAACGATCACGGCCGGCGGCAAACAGGTCTACGCCAGGCAGGGCCTGACCCATTACCACCATGCGCGCTGGCGCACCCTGGCCTGGACCGGCGAGGCGCCGGCGCTGCACCTGCGCCACGATACCGGCTACCTGATCGCCTCGCGCGCGCTGCCGAACTACGACCGCTCGGTCGTGATGCGCGACGATGTGCTGGCCAGGCTGGGCGCCGACTGGAACGGTCCGAAGAGCGAGCCGATGGGCGTTGGCCTGGCGGCGCGTTCGATGCCGACCACCGGCGGACGCAACGACCTCGGCCTCCTGCCCGGCTGGGCCGCCGCTTACCTGCTCAGCATGGACGCACGCGCGAAGCTGGTCACGCTCGGTACTGCCGACCTGGCCGGCAGCTGGTCCACCCACTACCGCGACAAGCGCACTGGCCTTCCGGTCAGCCTGATCGACTACCCGTACATGACGCTGCTCGGCAAGGCCACCGACACGCGCAACCCGAAGACCGGCAAGTTCGAAGCGTTTCCGCCCTGCCCCAAGACAGTCTGCAAGACCCCCAATTTCGCCGACACCGCGCACCAGCCAGGCTTCGCCTACCTGCCCTATCTGGTCACGGGCGACCATTACTACCTCGAGGAACTGCAGTTCTGGGCGATGTACAACGCCTTCTCCTCGAACCCGGGCTACCGCAAGAACATCCAGGGCCTGTTCTCGCCGCAGCAGGTACGCGGCCAGGCCTGGAGCCTGCGTACGCTCGGCCAGGCCGCCTACATCACGCCGGACGCGCACCCGCTCAAGCGTCACCTGACCGCGGTCCTCGACAGCAATCTGGATTGGTACAACGCCACCTACAGCAGCAATCCGGCGGCGAACAAGCTGGGCGTGGTGGATACCCGGTATGCCGTCGTGTACCGCTCCAAGACCGGTGTCGCGCCCTGGCAGGACGACTTCTTCACGGCGGCCGTCGGCCACGTCGCTGAACTCGGCTTCAAGAATGCCGAGCCGCTGCTCAAGTGGAAGGCGCGCTTCCCGGTGGGCCGCATGGTCGGCGAAGGCGTGTGCTGGATGGCCGGCGCGAACTACTCTTATGCGGTGCGCCCGGCGCGCGAAGCGCCCCTGTTCGACACCATCGGCGCCGCCTACGCGGCCACGGTCGGACCGCAAGCGGCGGCCCTGCCCTGCGGCAGCGACCAGCTGGCGGCGGCGCTGGAAAACAAGCCGGGCGACATGGGTGGCTATTCGGCCTCGGCCACGGGCTTCCCCTCGAACATGCAGCCGGCCCTGGCGTACGCCGCCGACGTGAGCGGCGAAGCAGGCCGCAAGGCCTGGGCCGTGTTCATGGCGCGCAGCGTGAAGCCCGACTACGGCAAGGCGCCGCAGTTCGCGATCGTGCCGCGCCAGGCGCCTGCCCGGTAAGCCGTAAACGATTACAACTTGTAACGGCGATTGCATCGGCGCCGCCGCAGGCGCATCTTGTGTGAAAAATAAATCCACAGGTCCCCGCCATGAGACGCCCGTCCGCCACGCTGCCCGCCCTCGCCGTACTTTCGCTCCTCCTGGCCGCCTGCGGCACGCCGGTGGACACGGCGCAGCCGGTGGCGGTGGCGCCGGCCGCACCGCCGGCACCGCCGGCACCGCCCCCGCCGCCGGCAGCCGCGCCGGTAACGTCGGAATGGGTGGCGGTGACCGGTTCGTCCATCAACCAGCGGGCCCACCCCTCCGTGCGGCCCTCGCCCTCCATGACCTGGGGCGGGCCGTACATCGGACAGCTACCGGGCGCCGACAAATTCCCCGACGCGCAGGCCAACAAGGCAATCCTGGTCGCCGAGCAGCCCGTCTCCACCTTCAGCAGCGACGTCGATACGGCCTCCTACGCCTTCGTCCGGCGCCAGCTCAATGCCGGGCGCATGCCGCCGGCGGCTGCGGTACGGGTCGAGGAAATGGTGAATTACTTCCCCTACGCCTATCCGCGGCCGGCGACGCGCACGCAGCCGTTCGCGCTGACCACCGAGGTGATGCCGAGCCCATGGCAGCGCGAGAACCAGTTGCTGCACATCGCCGTGCGCGGCTATGACCTGCAGGCGGCCGCGCGGCCGCCGCTGAACGTGGTGCTGCTGGTCGACGTCTCCGGGTCGATGGGGCCGCCGGACCGCCTGCCGCTGCTGAAACAGGGCTTCCGCCTGCTCGCCGACGGCCTGCGCCCGCAAGATCGGGTCGCGATCGTCACCTATGCCAGCGGTACCGCAGTGGCGCTGGAACCGACCACCGGCCAGGACAAGGGCAAGATCATCGCCGCCATCGACGCCCTCGGTGCCGGCGGATCGACGGCCGGCAGCGAAGGCCTGCAGCGCGCCTACGCGCTGGCCGAGCGCCACTTCGACAAGGGCGCCGTCAACCGGGTCGTCCTCGCCACCGACGGCGACTTCAACGTCGGCATCACCGATCCGCGCGAACTCGAGAAGTTCGTGGCCGGCAAGCGCAAGAGCGGCGTCTACCTGTCGATCCTCGGGGTCGGCAGCGGCAACCTGAACGACGCGCTGATCCAGCGCCTGACGCAATCGGGCAACGGCAACGCCGCCTACATCGATTCGCTGCTGGAAGCGCGCAAAGCCTTGGGCGAAGAACTCGGCTCGACCATGTTCCCGATCGCGAACGACGTCAAGATGCAGGTCGAATTCAATCCCGCGCGCGTCGCCGCCTACCGCCTGATCGGCTACGAAACGCGCATGCTGGCGCGCCAGGATTTCAAAGACGACAAGGTCGACGCCGGCGACATGGGCGCCGGCCACACGGTGACCGCGATCTACGAGATCACACCCGCCAGTGCTGCCGGCACGCTGGTCGATCCGCTGCGCTATGGCGACGGCAAGCGGCCGGCGCCTGCCCCTTCATTTGCGTCGAAGAGCGACGAACTGTGTTTCGTGCGGGTGCGCTACAAGCTGCCGGGCGAATCGAGCAGCCGCCTGGCCGAGCAGCCGGTACGTGCGGCCTCGGCGCGCAGCGCGCTGGCGGCGGCCCCGCCCGACCAGCGCTTTGCGGTGGCGGTGGCCGCCTTCGGCCAGCGCCTGCGCGGCGAGCCGCAGGTGGCGGACTACAGCTATGCCGACATCGCCGACCTCGCCAACGGCGCACGCGGCGCCGACACGGAAGGCTACCGCGCCGAATTCGTCAGGCTGGTGCGGCTGACCGAATCGCTGGGCAAGGCGGGACAGACCGGGCAGCCGTAACGGGAATGACCGTAACGTGGGCAGCAGGACGTAGGGTGGGCATGCCACCGATGCATCCGTCGATCAGCGCCGGCGTTGATCGACAGGCACAGGACGTATCACAAATCGGCGTGCATGCCCGCCCTACACGGACAACAGATCGAACAAGGTCAGCGCCACCACCTTGGTCGCCCGCCGCAAATCCTCCAGCGCCAGCTTCTCGTCCGCCTTTTTCGCATTCGATTCCGGCACGGTGCGCGGGCCGGCGCCGTACATCACGGCCGGAATGCCGCGCTCGCCGTACAGGCGCGCGTCCGCATACAGCGGCGTGCCGACGGCGGGAATCGCTTCGCCGAACACGGCCTGCGCATTGCGCTGCAGGCTGGCCACGAGCGCGTCGGCGCCCGGCAGCGGGCGCAGCGCCTGCGACAACAGCAGGCGCCGGATCTCGAGCCGGATGCCGGGCAGCCCGGCCACCGCGTTCTCGATGAGCGCGCGCACGCCCGCTTCCACCGCGACCGGATCTTCCTCGGGAATCATGCGCCGGTCCATCTTGAGCACCACCTTGCCCGGCACGACATTCGTGTTGGTGCCGCCGTCGATGCGCCCGACCAGCATGGTCGGCGAGTCGATGCCGGGCACGCCCGATTTAATTTTTCTTAACTCCGGCAGCTGATCGTAAATTGCGTTCAGGATGCGTGTGGCTGCCTGTAGCGCATCGTGTGCGGTCTCGGGCATCGCGCCGTGGCCGGCCTTGCCGTGCACCGTCACTTCCAGCTGCAGGCAGGCGTTGTGGGCGGTGACGACCTGGTAGCCGAAGCCGGCCGCGATCACCAAATCTGGCTGCGTCAGCCGCTGTTCGAGCAGCCAGCCTGGGCCGAGCAAGCCGCCGAATTCCTCGTCATACGTAAAATGCAGTTCGACCCCGCCCTGCAGCGGCGCGCCCAATGCTTCGAGCGCGCGCACGGCGAAGATGTAGGTGGCGAAGTCGCTCTTAGAAACGGCCGCGGCGCGCCCGTACAGGAAGCCATCCTCGATCTCGGCGCCGTAGGGCGGGTGACTCCAGCCCTCGCCCGGCGGCACCACGTCGCCGTGGGCATTCAGGGCGATGGTCGGGCCGCCGTCGCCGTAGGGACGGCGCACGATCAGGTTGGTGATGCTTTCCATGCCGTAGTTGCGCACGTCCTGCGCCGGCACGGTATGGCGCTCGGCCTGCCAGCCGAACTGGGACACCATGTCCGCCACAGCGTCGGCATGGGGTGCGTTGTTGCCGGGCGGAGTATCGGTCGGGATGCGCACCACCGATTGCAGGAATGCGACCTGTTCGTCGAAGTGGGCGTCGATCCAGTCGAGCAGCTGCTGTCTTGTGTCCATGGACTATTTTCCTGCTTATTTTCCAGTTCTTGCGCCGGCTTCGAACCAGGCGCCGACCTGCGCCCGTTCGGCATCGGTCATGTGGGTGAGGTTCGCCAGCGGCATCGCCTTGAGTTGCACGGTCTGCTGGTAGATGCGCGCCGCGTGCTGGGCCACCAGTTCGGGCGAATCGAGCATCACGCCGGCCGGCGCGGCGGCGAAGCCCGGCTGGGTCGGGGTGGCGGCGTGGCAGCTGACGCAGCGCTGGTCGACGATGGTTTTGACTTGCGTGAACTGGGCGGCGACATCGACGCCCGGCTGCTGCGCCAGCGGCGCGCGCGGCGCGATCAGCACGGCGAGTACGGCCAGCAACGCGACGCCGGCGGCCGGATACTTCCACGCGATGCGGCCCTTGTGGCGCAGGTTGAAGAAGTGGCGGATCAACACGCCGGCCGCCATAATCACGGCCAGCACCGCCCAGGCGTGTTCGTGGCGGTAGGTCATCGCATAGTGGTTGCTGATCATGAGGAACAGCACCGGCAACGTAAAATAATTGTTGTGGACCGAGCGCTGCTTGGCGCGGATGCCGTAGACGGGATCGGGCTTCTGGCCAGCCATCATCGCGTTCACCATCTTGCGCTGGCCGGGAATGATCACGTGGGCGACGTTGGCCACCATGATGGTGCCGATCATGGCGCCGACGTGCAGGTAGGCCGCGCGTCCGCTCAGCAGGTGCGTGAGCACATAGCTGGCGCCCACCAGGAACACGAAAATGACGGCGCCAAAGGCCAGGTCATGCTTGCCCAGCGGGGATTTGCACAGCAGGTCGTAGACCAGCCAGCCGACCACCAGGCTGCCCAGGCCGATGCCGACCGCCTGCCAGCTCGACAGGTCGGCCACGCTGCGGTCGACCATCATCGCCTGCGCATTCAGGTAGTACACGATGAACAGCAGCGCAAAGCCGGACAGCCAGGTCGAATACGCTTCCCACTTGAACCAGTGCAGCTCCTTGGGCAGTTCGGCCGGGGCGACGAGATACTTCTGCGGATTGTAGAAGCCGCCGCCATGCACGGCCCAGAGTTCGCCGGCGACGCCTTTTTGCGCCAGGTCGGAGCCCGGTGCCGGCGGCCGGATGGTGTTGTCGAGCCAGACGAAATAGAAGGAAGCGCCGATCCAGGCGATGCCGGTGATGATGTGCAGCCAGCGCACGAGCAGGTTGAGCCATTCGAGGCCATAGGGGCCGAGGTGTCCGAACACGTCCATGCGCAGTCCTTAACAATATTTCATTGACGATAAACCGATTTCTTTTTGCACAACATGAAAGGTGGCGTATATTCGACATACCCGATTTCGTATACAACAGGCCAACGCCCATGTCCGCCCTGCCCCAGCACCTGGATATCCACCTGATCCGTATCCTCTACCTGCTGCTGGTCGAGAAAAACGTCTCGCGCGTCGCCCTCAAACTGAACCAGCCGCAGCCCTCGATCTCGGCCTCGCTGCGCAAGCTGCGCGAACTGACCGGCGACCCGCTGCTGGTACGCGGCGCGCGCGGCATGGTGCCGACCCAGCATGGCGAAAGCCTGTTGAAGCCGGCCAAACGCATCCTCGACGAAACCGAAAGCCTGTTCGTCAAGAAGTCCGCCTTCGTGCCGGAAGAAGCAGCGCGCACTTTTCACATTGCCGCCCCCGATTACCTCGACACCCAGTTCCTGCCGAACGTCGTCGCGGCGGTGCGGCGCGGCTCGCCCAACAGCCGGGTGGCGATCCATGGCATGGGCGCCGGCGCCGACTACCTGCGCATGCTGTCCGACGGCGAGATGGACCTGGTGATCGCCAACTGGGACGAGCCGCCGGCGCACCTGCACATTTCGAAACTGTTCGAAGACCCGATCGTCTGCACCATGCGCGCCGACAGCCCGTATGCGCGACGCACGGCGGCCGACGCGATGACCATCGAAGACTACCTCAGTTTGCCGCACGTGGCGCCGTCGCAGACGCTGCCGGGCTACCACGGCGTGATCGACTCCTTCCTCGCACGCCAGGGCATGCACAGGAAAATCGCGGTCGAATCGCCCTATTTCGGCTTGATCCCCTACATGCTGACCCAGACCGACCTGGTGCTGACTACCGGCCGCCAGTTCATGCGTTCCTATGAAAAGACGCTGCCGCTGAAGACGTTTACGATGCCGCTGAAATTCCCGCCGATGCGCTTTTACCAGCTGTGGCACCAGCGCGTGCACCAGTCGTCGGAACACAAGTGGCTGCGCGACCTGGTGGGCCAGGCGGCGCGGGCGCTGGTGTCGAAGTAGGCGCGATTGAGCACTATATGCAGCGCCTTATGACTGAAGCACACGGAGGATTTATCATCGACCGCTTGACCACCCGAGGCCAACCATGACCACGCTTGCAAGCCTGAACACGATGGACGATGCCGGCTTTGTCGCGGCGCTGAACGGCATCTACGAACACTCGCCCTGGATCGCCGCCCACGCCGCCCGCATGCGTCCGTTAGTTACGATTTATGCGTTGAAACGTGCCTTGCAGGAAGTCGTCGACGCCGCCAGCGCCGATGAACGACTGGCGCTGCTGCGCGCCCACCCGGAACTGGCGGGCAAGGCGGCGATCGCCGGCGAACTGACGCAGGAATCCACCAGCGAACAGGCGGCATCCGGCCTGAACCTGTGCAGCGCCGACGAATACGCGCGCCTGCACCGGTTGAACCGCGACTACAACGACAAGTTCGGCTTTCCCTTCATCCTCGCGGTCAAGGGTCCGACCGGGCGCGGCCTGACGCGCACCGCCATCATCGACACCTTTGCCCGGCGCCTGAAGAACACGCGCGCCGACGAGCTGGCCGAAGCGCTGCGCCAGGTGCACCGCATCGCCGAGATCCGCCTGAACGCCCTGCTCGGCGTGCGGCCCGAACTGGGCGAACGCATCATGGACTGGTGCGAAACCATCGGCGCCTGGAGCGACGCCGACACTGGCCTCACCTGCGCCTACCTGACGCCGGCGCACCGCCGGACGGCTGCGCAGCTCGCCGCCTGGATGCGCGAGGCGGGCATGGACGCGCACGTCGATGCGGTCGGCAACGTGGTCGGCCGCTACGCATCGCACGACCCGCAGGCCAGGACGCTGATGACGGGCTCGCACTACGACACCGTGCGCAACGGCGGCAAGTACGACGGCCGACTCGGCATCCTGCTGCCGATCGCCATCGTCGCCCACCTGCACGCGCGCGGCGAGCGCCTGCCCTTCCACCTGGACGTGATCGGCTTCGCCGAAGAAGAAGGCGTGCGCTTTCGCAGCACCTTCCTCGGCAGCAGCGCGCTCACCGGACAGTTCGACCCGGCGCTGCTGGACGCCGTCGATGCCGAGGGCATCGCGCTGCGCGAGGCGATCCGCACCGCCGGCCAGGACCCGGACGCGATCGGCGCCATCGCGCGTAACGCTGACGACCTGCTCGGCTTCGTCGAAGTCCACATCGAACAGGGACCGGTGCTGCTCGAGCGCGGCCTGCCCGTCGGCGTGGTGACGGCGATTGCCGGCAGCTCGCGCTACCTGGTCGAACTGAGCGGCGTGGCCAGCCATGCCGGCACCACGCCGATGGGCATGCGCCGCGACGCCGCCGCGGCCGCCGCCGAGATCGTGCTGCTGGTGGAAGCGCGTTGCAGCGGCACGCCGGCACTGGTCGGCACCGTCGGCCAGCTCGAGGTGCCGGCCGGTTCGGTGAACGTGATCCCCGGCGCCTGCCGCCTGTCGCTCGACATCCGCGCAGCAAGCGACCCCGTGCGCCTGGCGGCCGTGGACGACATCCTGGCCGGCATTCGCGCCATCTGCGCCCGGCGCGGGATCGAGGAAAAGCTGTGGAAGATCGTCGAGGCCGATGCCGCACCGTGTGCGCCGCGCCTGATGGACATGCTGGGCGCCGCCGTCGAACGCCAGGGCTTGCCGCGCTTCGACCTGCTCTCCGGCGCCGGCCACGACGCCATGCAGATGGCGCAGCTGACCGAAGTCGCCATGCTGTTCACGCGCTGCGGCAATGGCGGCATCAGCCACAATCCGCTGGAGACGATGACGGCGGACGATGCCGAGGTGGCGGCGCAGGTGCTGCTCGATTTCCTGCGCCGGTTCGGGACTTAAAGGCGGGCGGTGCCGGGCAGCTTGCCGCCCACCGTGAGTGCAATGGACAGGCCGATGGAGACGAGCAGGAATAACCCGCCCAGGCGCGCGCCGGCCAGGAACAGGCAAATGAACCAGAACGCCAACGCCCATACGACGCAGCATGCGATCAGTTTGAAAGGATTGCGCGGCGCGGCGGTGGCGGCGCTGGCCGCGCGCGGTGCGCCGCACACCGGACAGGCCGGGCTGCCATGCCCGGCGCCGCTGGCACAGCCCGGGCAGTGGATCATTTCCATGGTCGCTCCTCCATCGTTGAGGCACATGCGCGAGGCCGTGATTGCTGTCACCTTCAGCTTAAAGACATCGATGCCGCTGTCAAGGAACACACATGATCGCATTGCGGCCGGCGCACACCGGTGAACTTGCCCTCCTCTGGAATTTGCGCACGCGCGCGGTGGCCGCCGCCTGCGCTGCGCATTACAGCTCGGACGTACTGGCGGCCTGGCTGGCCGCGCCGGCGCCCGATTCCCTGCAGCGTTTGCTGGCGCAAGGCGGCGGCCTGGTCGCCGAGGAAGCGGGACAGATGCTCGGCTACGCCGTGCTGGATGCTGCCGCCGGCGAAGTGGACGCGGTGTTCGTCGAACCGGCGCAGCATGGGCGCGGGATCGGGGCGCTGCTGCTGGGCGCCGTCGAGGATGCGGCGCGTGCCGCGGGCCGCGATCGGTTGTTCCTGTCGGCGTCGCTCAATGCGGTGCCGTTTTACCGGCGCGCAGGCTTCGTGGCCGTGCGCGAGGAGATGTATCCACATCGGTCGGGTGTCGAGATCCCATCGGTGTTCATGGAGAAATGGCTCGGCTGATACTACTGCCAACAGTGGCGAACCGTAGGGTGGACCGGGCGGCGAACCGCTCCCGAGTCCACGCGTCTGCAACGCCTGCTATTAGACGACACCTTTATGTTCGAACCGGTAGCTTCACGCAGAGCAGTAGATATGCACGTGCCGTAACGCGTGGACTCAGGAGTCCACCCTACGAGGTTGTGAAAAAGTCGCCATGGCTGCGTTGCCTCGTCTCGCCGTACACTCGTACTGTCTTCGACTCGGCGCCAGGCGGCCGTATCCCTTGCCCTGACGATTTTTTCACAACCTCTACGATGCTGCCAACAGTTGCGCACCGTACGTGTTATGTTGCCCGCCGCGCCAGCACCAGCGCGATCCCGCCGAGGATCGCCACCGAGGCCAGCACCAGCCGCAGCGTCACCGCCTCCCCCAGCACCAGCACCGCCCCGAACGCCGTGATCACCGGCACCGACAACTGCACCGTTGCCGCCCGCATCGCCGTCAAGGCGCGCAGCGCGCTGTACCAGAGCGCGTAGCCAACGCCCGAGGTGACGGCGCCCGAGACGACCGCCAGCACGATGCCCATCCTGTCGGCATGCGCCACGCCGGCAAACGGCAGCCACAGCACCAGCGCCAGCGGCGCCGCGCGCAGGAAATTGCCGGCGGTGGCGCGCAGCGGGTCGGCGGAGCCGCGCCCGCGCAGCGAATACACGCCCCAGGCAGCGCCGGCCAGCGCCATCGACGCCGCACCCGGCAAGGGCGGCGCGCTCACGCCCGGCAGCATCAGGTAGACCAGGCCCGCCGCCGCCAGCGCCAGGCCGCACCAGGCCGGCGCCGTAAAACGCTCACCGCCGCGCAGCGCCCAGCCGAACATGGTCAACTGGACGGCGCCGAACAGGATCAGCGCGCCGGTCCCCGCCGCCAGGCCGACGTAGGCGAACGAAAAGAAGGCGACATACGCGAACAGCACTGCCGCCGAGATCCAGTCACCGCCGGTGCCTGTGCCGGGTCCGCTTTGGCTGCCGACATGGAGGCGCACGATCAGTGCCAGCGCCAATGCCCCGGAAACGATGCGGATGGCGCCGAAGCTGGCCGGATCGATGCCGCCGCCGGCCAGCGCCAGCCGGCACAGTAGCGAATTGGCGGCAAAGGCAAGCATCGACGCCGCGGTCAGGGCCAGCGTTGTCCAGTGCGGCGGTGCAGCGGCGCGGTCGCGCATGGCATCCCTCCGGCAAGGTGGACGTTCAGTGTAAACCCTGGATCAGCGCCGGCGACGTGTTACTCGACTTCGGGCGGCGGCGCGCGCCTGGCGCCCGTACGGCTCTTGAGCCAGTCGCGTCCGCCCGCGTTCAGGGCGCGCGCCACCACCGCCGGCGGTAGGCTGTACACGGTGGCCCAGGTGGCGCGGCCATCGGCGCCGTTGGACGGGAAACTGGTGGTCTCGATCGGCCAGTTGTACTTGCGCTTCAGGGTACGCACGATGGCGGCCAGCGTGACGCGGCCGCGCAGCGGCTCGGCGCCGGTCTGGTCCTGGTCGGACAGCAGCACGGCCAGCACGGCGCCACGCGCCGTCTGCGGACCGGGAAAGGTAGGGGTTTTGCTCGGCATGGGGGATTGTAGCCGCGTTTTCACACGGCTAGTGCACGCCGGCATGCCGCCCTCCGCAGTCCGGGCCCTCAGGCTGCCAGTCCCGCGTCCGCTTCGTTCCCGGCCAATGCCGCCTGCTCCGGTACGCCGGCGCGATGCAGCATCGCGTGCAGCAGCACGTTGCAGCCCGCTTCCAGATGCGCCGGCTGCGCATCCTCGATCTCGTTATGGCTGATGCCATCCTTGCAGGGCACGAAAATCATGCCCGAGGGCGCCACCCGCGCCGTATAGATCGCATCATGGCCGGCGCCCGAGACCACGTCCATCGTCGAATAGCCGAGCTTGTCGGTGGCGGCGCGCACGGCCTCGACGCAATCGGGGTGGAAGGGGCATGGTGGGTAATACGAAACGCGTTCGATCTCGATACCGAGTCCCGTCTCCGCGCGTGTCCTTGCGACAAAGGCGAGCATCTCTTCGTGCATGGTGTTCAAGAGTTCGTCGTTCACGTTGCGCAGGTCGATGCTGAATTTCACCTGGCCGGGAATCACGTTGCGGCTGTTGGGGAATACCTGCACCATGCCGACTGTGCCACGCCCGTAAGGTGGATAGCGATGCGCGATCGCCACCACCTCCTGCATGATGGTGGTGGCTACCTGCAGTGCGTCGCGGCGCAAGCCCATCGGGGTTGGGCCGGCGTGCGCTTCCATGCCGCTGACCGTGCAGTCGTACCAGGACAAGCCCATTACGGCCGGCACCACGCCGATCACCTTGTCGGCGTCTTCCAGCACCGGCCCCTGCTCGATGTGCGCTTCGAAATAGGCGCCGATCGGGTGCCGGCCAGGCTCTTCCTCGCCGAGGTAGCCGATGCGTTCCAGTTCTTCGCGCACCGTCTTGCCGTCGACGTCCTTCGCGGCGTAGGCGGACTCGAGGCTGAACGCGCCGCAGAAAACGCCGGAACCCATCATCACCGGCACGAATCGCGAACCCTCTTCGTTGGTCCAGAATGCGACCTCGATGGGGGCGTTGGTGACGATGCCATGGTCGTTCAGCGTGCGCACCACCTCGATGCCGGCCAGCACGCCGTAATTGCCGTCGAACTTGCCGCCGGTCGGCTGGGTGTCGACGTGGCTGCCGGTGACGATCGGCGGCAGGTTGTCGTTGCGGCCGGGGCGGCGCATGAAGACGTTGCCGATCTTGTCGACCGTGACCGACATGCCGGCTTCCCTGGCCCAGCCGACGACGAGGTCGCGGCCCTGGCGGTCGAGGTCGGTCAGGGTGAGGCGCTTGACGCCGCCTTTCGGGGTGGCGCCGATTTGCGCCAGTTCCATCAGGGAGTTCCACAGGCGTTGGCCGTTGATGCGCAGGGTGTCGGGCATTTGATTCTCCAGATAGTGACCGATCCGCGGTGGACGTGCGCCATCGAGCGGTACGGCGTGCGAGCGTGCGTTGAACTCCAAATAGCGGTGCTGAATCGCGGTGTGATATGCGGGCGTGCGTTGAACGCGTGGGCGGGAGGACCCGCCCACCTTACGGGTCTAGGCTTGGGTCGGGGCGAACGCTGGCCGGTCGATGTGTCGGCCGGCGCCCTCTTCGGCGCGCAGGTCGCCGCGCTCGAAGACGAGCTTGCCGGCAGCGACGGTGTGGGTCGGGATGCCGCGCACGGTGCGGCCTTCGAAGACGTTGAAGCCGCCTTTCGCGAACTGGGTTTTACTGGAAATCGTGCGGCTGCCGTGCGGGTCCCAGACGACGATGTCGGCATCGGCGCCAACCGCGATTACGCCCTTGCGCGGGTACATATTGAAAATTTGTGCGGCGTTGGTCGAGGTGACGCGCACGAATTCCGATGGCGTCAGGGTGCCGGAATTCACGCCCGCATCCCAGACCACCGCCATGCGCTCTTCGACGCCGCCGCAGCCGTTCGGGATGCGTGTGAAGTTGCCGGCGCCGACCGCTTTTTGCTCGGCGCAGAAGGTGCAATGGTCGGTCGCCGTCGTATGCAGGTTGCCGCCGCGCAGGCCCTGCCACAGCGCCGCCTGGTGATGCTTGCCGCGAAACGGCGGGCTCATCACGTGGCCGCGGGCAAAGTCTTCGTCTTCGCTGGCGTACACGCTGTCGTCGATGACCAGGTGCCCGGCCAGCGCTTCGCCGTAGACGCGCTGGCCCCTGGCGCGGGCACGGGAAATGGCCTCCAGCGACTCGGCGCAGGATACGTGCACGATGTACACCGGCGTGCCGAGCACGTTGGCGATTGCGATCGCGCGGTTCGCCGCCTCGGCCTCGACTTCGGGCGGGCGCGACAGCGGGTGCGCCTTCGCGCCGGTGATGCCGCGTGCCAGCAGTTCCTGCTGCAACTGGAAGACCAGTTCGCCGTTCTCGGCGTGCACGGTCGGGATCGCGCCCAGTTCCAGCGCGCGCCTGAAACTCTTCACGAGCGTTTCGTCGTCGGCCATGATCGCGTTTTTGTACGCCATGAAGTGCTTGAAACTGTTGACGCCATGCTCGCGCACCAGCGTGCCCATGTCGGCATGCACCGAGTCGTCCCACCAGGTCACGGCCACGTGGAAGGTATAGTCGCCAGCCGCTTTCCGCGCCCAGCCGCGCCAGTTACGCCAGGCTTCCATCAGCGGCTGCTTGGGGTCGGGAATCACGAAATCCATGATCGTCGTGGTGCCGCCGGCCAGCCCCGCCGCGGTGCCGGTAAAGAAATCGTCGGCGGTGACAGTGCCCATGAAGGGCAGCTGCATGTGCGTGTGGGTGTCGATCCCGCCCGGCATCACGTACTGGCCGCCCGCGTCGATCACGGTGGCGTTCGCGGGCGCGTCGATGCTCTCGCCGACGGCGACGATCTTGTCGCCGAAACAGAGCACGTCGCCGCGAAAGGCGCGGTCGGCGTTCACGATGGTACCGCCACGGATGATCGTCGTCATGGACACTCCATTGTCAGGTTGGGGAATTTGCTGCCGTGCGCACCGGCTGCGCCGTGCGGCCCTTCATCATCAGGCCATACACGATGGCGGCGATGACGACGCCGACGAACCAGGCATAGGTATAGATCGACTTGAACGCCTCGCTCACGTGCGGGAACGAAGCGGGCAAGGCCGCATTCAGGAAGCCAGGCAGGTTGGGCAGCACGCCCGCGGCAAAGGCGACGATCGCGGCGATGTTCCAGCCGCCGCGGTAGGTGTAGGCACCCTCGTCGCGGTACAGCTGGCCGACGTCGAGTTCGGTCTTGCGGATGAAGTAGTAGTCGATGATCATGATGCCGGCGATCGGCCCGAGCAGCGCCGAATAGCCGGTCAGCCAGATGAAGATGTAGTTCTGCGAAGACTCGAGGATTTTCCAGGGCATCATCGCCAGCGCGATGCCGGCCGTGATGTAGCCGCCGACGCGGTAGGAGATGCGCTGCGGCGACAGCGCCGAAAAATCGTAGGCCGGCCCGACCAGGTTGGCCGCCAGGTTGACGCTGGCGGTATCGATCAGCAAGATCAATAGCGCCACCAGCACCGCCACGCCCGTCATGCGGCTGGCGACGTCGACCGGGTCCCACAAGGCTTTGCCGTAGAGGACGATCGTGGCCGAGGTGACGGTGACGGCCAGCGCCGCCAGCAGCGCCATCGGCAGCGGCAGGCCGAGCGACTGGCCGACCACCTGGTCGCGCTGGGTCCTGGCGAAGCGGGTGAAGTCGGGGATGTTCAGCGCCAGCGTGGCCCAGTAGCCGATCATGGCGGTAAGCGAAGGCCAGAACACGGACCAGAACAGGCCCGCTTTCGATCCGCCTTCGACGAACTGCGAGGGCTGGCCGAGCAGCGGCCCGAAGCCGCCGACCTTGTCGTAGACCCACCAGAGCAGTACGAAGCAGATCGCGATCTTCAGCGGCGCGGTATAGGTTTCCAGCTTGCGGATCGATTCCATGCCGTGCACGACGAAATACATCTGGATCGCCCAGAAGGCCAGGAAGCAGGCCAGCTGGCCGCCGTTGATCCCCAGGCCCGGCAGGTTGTCGCCGCCGATCGGACTGCCCAGCAGCACGCCCAGCAGCGTATAGATCATGCTGCCGCCGAACCAGGTCTGGATGCCGTACCAGCCGCAGGCGACGATTGCGCGCATCAGCGCCGGCAGGCGCGCGCCGCGCGTGCCGAAGGAAGCGCGCGCCAGCACCGCGTAGGGAATGCCGTATTTGGTGCCGGCGTGGCCGATCAGGAGCATCGGCAGCAGCACGATCACGTTGGCGAGGAACACGGTCACCACGGCCTGCCAGGCCGACATTCCGCTTTCGATCAGGCTCGAGGCCAGCATGTAGGCCGGAATGCTGATCACCATGCCGACCCAGAGCGCGGCGAAGTGATACCAGCGCCAGGTGCGCTGGGCGGCGCTGGTCGGCGCCAGGTCGTGGTTCCAGAGTTCGTTGCTGACAGGGTGTTGCGTCACAGTAGGCTCTTTCAAACGGGTCTCTCCAAACAGGTTGCGGGTTCAACCCAGTGTAGCGCAAACATTTATGCAGGCGCGAGCGGCTAGCCGCCCGCGCCTGCCCCCGTTCAGGCCGGCTCAACCCAGGCCGGCTCAGTCGCTGCGACCGCTTCCGTCATGCCTGCCGGCGGCCGGATCTCCGCCCGCGGGTTGCGCGGATCCTGCGTCCAGTTCATGTACGGTTTATCCGTCTCCTGCGCCACCATGGCGATGCAAGCCACGACCGGACAAGTGATTTCGCACAGGTTGCAGCCGACGCATTCGCCCTCGATCACCTCGTAGCGGCGCGCGCCGTTTTCCAGCACCAGCTGCGCGATGGCCTGGTGCGAGGTATCTTCGCAGGCAACGAAACACTTGCCGCAGCCAATGCACTTGTCCTGGTCGATTTGGGCGATCACCTGGTAATTCATGTCCAGGTATTTCCAGTCGGTTGTGTTCGGCACGGCCTTGCGCGAAAAGGCGGCGATGTTGGCGTAGCCCTTCTCGTCCATCCAGCGCGACAAGCCATCCTTCATCTCTTCGACGATGCGGAAACCGTGCAGCATCGCCGCCGTGCAGACTTGCACCGAGCCGGCGCCGAGGGCGATAAATTCGGCCGCATCGCGCCAGTTGCCGATGCCGCCGATGCCGGAAATCGGCAAGCCGGCCGTGATCGGATCGCGCGCGATCTCGGCCACCATGTTCAGGGCGATCGGTTTTACGGCCGAGCCGCAATAGCCGCCGTGGGTGCTGGCATTCCCGACTGCCGGGAACGCGATCATGCGGTCGAGGTCGAGATGGGTGATCGAATTGACCGTGTTGATCAGCGAGACCGCATCGGCCCCGCCGGCCAGCGCCGCCCGTGCCGGCGCGCGCACGTCGGTGATGTTGGGCGTAAGTTTGACGATCACGGGCAGGCGCGTGTGCTTCTTGCACCAGCTGGTGACCATCTGCACGTATTCGGGCACCTGTCCCACGGCCGCGCCCATGCCGCGCTCGGGCATGCCGTGCGGGCAGCCGAAGTTCAGTTCGATACCGTCGGCGCCGGTCGCTTCCACCAGCGGCAAGATGGCCGCCCACAGCGCTTCCTCGCACGGCAGCATCAGCGAGACGACCATCGCGCGGTCGGGCCAGGCCTTTTTCACGGCCGTGATTTCGCGCAGGTTGATTTCCAGGCTGCGGTCGGTGATCAACTCGATGTTGTTGAAGCCGATGACTTCGCGGTTCTTGCCGTAATGGGCCGAGTAGCGCGACGATACGTTGACGGCCGGCGGATCTTCGCCCAGCGTCTTCCACACCACGCCGCCCCAGCCCGCTTCGAAGGCGCGCACCACGTTGTACGCCTTGTCGGTCGGCGGCGCCGAAGCCAGCCAGAACGGATTCGGGCTCTTGATGCCGCAAAAATCGATGCTCAGGTCGGCCATGCTGCCCCCGCTGCGATGTCGTCATGAATGGCCAGAGCGGCCAGTTTGCCGTGCTGGACCGCCTGCACCGTCAGGTCCTGGCCCAGCGCGACGCAGTCGCCGCCGGCGTAGATGCCGGGGACTTTGGTGCGCAGCGCGGCGTCGACGGCGATGCGCTCGCCATCGCGCCACAGGTCCTGAGCCAAGGCGTCGAGTTCCGGCGGCGGCGCCATCGCCTGGCCGATGGCCTTGAAGACGGCGTCGGCCGCGATCTCGATAAAGGCGCCGGTACGCGCCAGCCGTCCCTCGTCCATGCGCGTTTCCTCGAAGCGCATGCCGGCCACGCGGCCGCCCTCGTCGACCAGCACTTCCAGCGGCGAAGCCCAGGTCTTGATGCGCACGAAGTTGGTTTTGGCGATCTCGATCTCGTGGCCGGTGGCACTCATGGCGTCGAAGCCGCGCCGGTAGACCAGCGTCACTTCGTCGGCACCCAGACGTTTCAGTTGCACCGCCATGTCGATCGCCGTATTGCCGGCACCGATGACGATGGCGCGGCGCGGCACCGGCAGGGTCGAGAGATCGCTCGCCTGGCGCAGTGCGGCAATGTAGTCGGTGGCCGCCATCAGTCCCGGCGCCTCTTCGCCGGTGAGGCCGAGGCGGCGGCTGGCGCCCAGGCCGAGGCCGAGGAAGACGGCGTCGAAACGGGCGTGCAGGTCCTGCAGTTGCAGGTTGTCGCCCAGCGCCTGGCCGTACTGGATGTCGATGCCGCCGATCGACAGCAGGAAATCGACTTCCTGCTGGGCGAACTCGCCGGGCAGCTTGTATTTGGCGATGCCGTATTCGTTCAGGCCGCCGGCTTTCGGCTTCGCTTCGAACACGACGACGTCGTGGCCGAGCATGGCGAGGCGGTGCGCGCAGGACAGGCCGGCGGGACCGGCGCCGACCACGGCGATCGTCTTGCCGGTCGCGGGTGCGCGCGCGAACGGGTGGCCGGCGAAGCGGGCATTGTCGATCGCGTGGCGCTGCAGCAGGCCGATTTTCACCGGCTCGCGTTCGGCATAGTGGTTGCGCACGCAGGCATCCTCGCACAGGATCTCGGTCGGGCAAACGCGCGCGCAACTGCCGCCGAAAATGTTGGCCTTGAGGATGCCGATAGCAGCGCCGTTGATGTTCTGGTCGTGGATGTTGCGGATAAAGCTGGCGACGTCGATGCCGGTGGGACAGGCGCGCATGCAGGGAGCGTCGTAACAGTACAGGCAGCGGGCCGCCTCGATGGCCGCCTGGCGGGCTGTCAGGGGCGGCGCCAGGTCCGTGAATTGCGCCGCGAGCGCGCCGTGCGAATCGGCGGCCGCTGGCAGGTGCTGGAGAGTCTCGATCATGTGCATCCCTGTTTTATTGTTGGAGTGCTGGTGTTCGACTGCTTCATGCGGTGCTGCGGGTGCTGTTTTGCTCGTGCGGCTGATCTTGCGATAACTATCACCGCGTGGGCGGGAGACCCGCCCACCTTACGTTCCTTCGTTTTGCGTTATCGGGTCGCCCGTACTGCGGCCAACATGACGCATCGGTCCGCGTGGGCACGGGGCGCCCACCCTACGGTCGACACCGGTTATTTCATCTGCGGGAACGCGAACTCGACGCCGGCGCTGGCGGTATTCGGCCAGCGCTGCATCACCGCCTTGTGGCGCGTGTAAAAACGCACGCCTTCAGGGCCGTAGGCGTGGTGGTCGCCGAACATGCTGCGCTTCCAGCCGCCGAAGCTGTTGAAGGCCATCGGCACCGGCAGCGGCACGTTCACGCCCACCATGCCGACCTGGATCTGGCGTACGAATTCGCGCGCCACGCCGCCGTCGCGGGTAAAGACGGCGACGCCGTTGCCGTACTCGTTGGCGTTGATCAGTTCGACCGCGCTGCCGACGTCCGGCAGGCGCACCACGCACAGCACCGGGCCGAAGATCTCTTCCTGATAGATGCTCATCTCGGGTTTGACGTGATCGAACAGGGTGCCGCCCACAAAAAAGCCGTTTTCGAAACCGGCAACCTGGTGCCCGCGGCCATCGACGACCAGCGTCGCGCCCTGCTCCACGCCCTCTCCGATCAGGCGTTCGATGCGCTGGCGCGCCGTTTGGGTCACGACCGGCCCCATCTCGGCGCCGGCGCTCATGCCGTCGCCAATTTTGAGGTTTTTTGTGCGTTCGGCCAGCGTGGCCACCAGCTTGTCGCCGGCGTCGCCGATGGCCACCGCCACCGAGATCGCCATGCAGCGTTCGCCCGCGGAACCGTAGGCGGCGCCGATCAGGGCGTCGACTGCCATCTCCATGTCCGCGTCGGGCATGACCACCATGTGGTTCTTGGCGCCGCCCAGAGCCTGCACGCGCTTGCCGTTGGCGCTGCCTCGGGCATAGATGTATTCGGCGATCGGCGTCGAGCCGACGAAGCTGATGGCTTGCACGTCGCGGTTGTCGAGCAGCGCGTCGACCGCCACTTTATCTCCCTGCACCACGTTGAAGACGCCGTCCGGCAACCCGGCTTCCTTCAGCAGGCGCGCATGCAGCAGCGACGGCGACGGGTCGCGTTCCGACGGTTTCAGCACGAAGGTATTGCCGCAGGCGATCGCCACCGGGAACATCCACATCGGCACCATCACCGGGAAATTAAACGGCGTGATGCCGGCCACCACACCGAGCGGCTGGCGCATCGACCAGGCGTCGATGCCGCGCGCGATCTGGTCGGTGAATTCGCCTTTTAAGAGTTGCGGAATCCCGCAGGCGAATTCCACGACTTCGATCCCGCGCGCCACTTCCCCTTGGGCGTCACTGAAGGTCTTGCCGTGTTCGCGCGTGATCATCGCCGCGAATTCGTCGGTGTGCTGCTGGCACAGCTGCAGGTATTTGAACAGGATGCGCGAGCGCGCCAGCGGCGGCGTGGCGGCCCAGGCCGGGAATGCCGCCTGCGCAGCGAAGACGGCGGCGTTGACTTCGTCGACGCCGGCCAGCGTCACGCGGGCGCAGGGTTCGCCCCGTGCCGGATTGAACACGTCGGCGTAACGGTCGCCCGCCGTGTCGACGACGTGGCCGCCAATAAAGTGGCCAATCACCTCAAGTTGATTCATGTGTTGTCTCTTCTAGTCCAGGTTCTTCAATACGGTAGCCAGCTTGCCGAACAATTCGTCGATATGCTGTTTCTCTAAGATGAGGGGCGGCGACAGCGCGATGATGTCGCCCGTGGTGCGGATCAGGATGCCGTCGGCAAAAGCCTTCTTGAACGCCTGGAAGGCGCGCGCACCGGGCTTGCCGGCAATCGGTTCGAGCTCGATGCCGGCGATCAGGCCGATGGTGCGCAGGTCGATCACGTGCGGCAGCCCTTTCAGGGCATGCACCGCGTCTTCCCAATAGGCTTGCATGCCCTTGGCGTGTTCCAGTATTTGCTGGTCCTTGAACACCTCGAGCGTGGCCAGGGAAGCAGCGCAGGCGACCGGGTGGCCGGAATAGGTATAGCCGTGGAACAGTTCGATGCCAGCGGGGGCGTCCATGAAAGCGTCGTGGATGAACTGCTTGCTGAACACCGCGCCCATCGGGATCACGCCATTGGTCAGCCCCTTTGCGGTCGTCATCATGTCCGGCTCGACCTCGAAATAGTCGGCCGCGAACGGCGTCGTCAGGCGGCCGAAGCCGGTAATGACTTCGTCGAAAATCAGCAGGATGCCGTGTTTGGTGCAGATCTCGCGCAGGCGCTTCAGGTAACCCTTCGGCGGCACCAGCACGCCGGTGGAGCCGGAGACCGGTTCGATGATCACGGCGGCAATCGTCGAGGCATCGTGCAGCGCGACCAGGCGTTCGAGTTCGTCCGCCAGTTCGACACCGAAGTCCGGCTCGCCGCGCGAAAAGGCGTTTTTCAGCAGGTTGTGCGTGTGCGGCAAGTGGTCGACGCCGGGCAGCAAGGGGCCGAAATGCTTGCGGTTGGGGCCGATGCCGCCCACCGACAGGCCGCCGAACCCGACGCCGTGATAACCGCGCTCGCGCCCGATCAGGCGGGTGCGCCCGCCCTCGCCACGCGCCTTGTGATAGGCCAGTGCGATCTTCAGCGCGGTATCGACCGCTTCGGAACCGGAGTTGGTGTAGAACACATGCCCGAACTTGTGCCCGGTGTAGTCCATCAGCCGCTCGGCCAGGTCGAAGGCGGCCGGATGCCCCATCTGGAAGGTGGGCGCGAAATCGAGCTGGCCGATCATCTCGCGCACCGCGGCGACGATCTTCGGCTGGGCATGGCCGCAGGGCACGCACCACAAACCGGCGGTGCCGTCGAGGATCTGGTTGCCGTCCACATCCTTGTAATACATGCCTTCGGCCGAGACCAGCAGGCGCGGATTGGCCTTGAAGTCGCGGTTGTTCGTGAATGGCATCCAGAAGGCGGACATCGATTCGGGTCTGGACTCGTTCATGCAGGCTCTCCCTTGTTTTTGGTCAAAACGATGAGGCAATCTTAACAATGCACGCCGGCGCCGCGAATGTAAAGGCCCGGACTCCCCGGGCCAGGCATGCGTCGTTGCAAAAATGCAAAAGATCCTGCCGATCCGGTAATATAAACGCGCGCCTTGATGCGGTCATATCCATTTGGATATATGCGAAGTCAACGGCAACGAAGGTGCATGCTAAATCACCTGGCATGCCGCCAGTATGAGAATGCCAATGCCTTTGATCTAACGCAAACTCAGCCATCGCGGATAAGCAAATCGCGAGGCCGATGGAGAAAAATCATGCCCGACATCCTGCCACCCGTTCTCACGACCGCGCGCCTGCGGCTGCGTCCCTTCACCCATGACGACGCCGCGGCGCTGTTCCGGGTGTTTTCCGACGCCGAGGTCGTGCGCTTCTGGTCGACCGGCGCCTGGACCGAGCTGGCCCAGGCTGACCAAATGATCGAGGAAGCCATGCAGGCCTACCGCGAAGGCGGACTGAGCCGGTATGCGATCGCGCTCGCCGGCACGGACGAATTGATCGGCATCTGCAACCTGCGCGGCTTTTTCGCGCAGAACCGGCGCTGTGAACTCGGCTATGCGCTGGGCAGCGCCCACTGGGGCCGCGGCTATGCCTACGAGGCACTCGACGCCCTGCTCGGCCATGCCTTTACAAGTCTCGACATGAACCGCATCGAGGCCGACATCGATCCGCGCAACACCGCCTCGGCGCGCCTGCTGGAGCGCCTCGGTTTCCGCTACGAGGGCACCATGCCGGAGCGCTGGTTCGTGCATGGCGAGTTCGCCGATACCGCCTTTTATGGCCTGCTCAGACGCTACTGGGACGAATGCGTGCTGTCCCGTTCGTCGCCCGGCGCTACCGGTTAGCCCGCGGAACCGGCACTTCGTCGGATGGGGCTCGCCGCCCTATGCCGGCGGGGTTACAGTGCCTCCATCAACCTTCACCACGAGGAGCACTCCATGAAAACGACCACCTTCCAATCCTTCGCCGCCGAACTCGAAGATGCCGCCGAGCGCGGCCTGCGCCTGCTGCGCGGCGGCCTGCGCACCTTCTCCGCCCTGCCCTGGCCGGCGCTGCTGCTGGCGGCCTTCCTGACCGCCTGCGCCATTGCCGTCATCCCGACCGCGCTGGTGCTGTTCGCGATCTTCCTGGCGATCAAGTACGCGGTGCTGGCGATTAACGGCGACAAGACCACCCTGCTCGAGGACTGACCATGCAAGCAAGCCAGATCAACCGCGCCCTCGACCTCATGCGCGAAACCCTCACTGAAGTGAGCAAGCTTTGGTGGGCGTTTTTCGACTGGGTCGCGGTGGTCGACTGGCGCAAGCTGGCCGTGACCTGGCTGCTCACGCTCGTCTTGTTCGGCATGCTGAACACGCCTGAGCCGGCGCTCTGGTATTTCGTCATCTCGTTCGGCATCAAGGTGCTGGCCGGCGGCAAGCGCCGCGCCGAACTGGTGGCCAAGGACGCAACCTTGAAAGCCGAAGTCGCCACTCTCGAGCGGCGCCTGACCGAGGCGCAGATGGCGGCCCTGCAGGCCCAGGTCGAGCCGCACTTCCTGTTCAACACGCTGGCCCTGATCGGGCGCCTGATCGAGACCGATCCGCCGGAAGCGGCCAAGGTGCACGCCCACCTGATTGCCTACCTGCGTTCGAGCCTGCCGCAGATGCGCTCGAACGGCGGCGCCACCCTTGGCAAGCAGCTGGAACTGTCGCGCGCCTATCTCGCCATCATGCAGGCGCGCATGAAGGAACGGCTCGCGCTGCGCTTCGAGGTGCCCGACTTCCTCGGTAGCGCGCCCTTCCCGCCGATGATGCTGCAAACCCTGATCGAAAACGCGATCAAGCACGGACTGGAACCGAAGATCGCGGGCGGCACCATCCTTGTCCGCGCCCGCGTCGACGGCGCCATCCTGATCGTCGACGTGTGCGACGATGGCGTCGGCATCGACCTGCATGCGGACGACGGCGTCGGTCTCGCCAACATCCGCGAACGCCTGCACCTGCTGTACGGCACCCGCGCCGAGCTGGTGATCGAAGCCCCGCCCGGCGGCGGCGCCTGCGCCTCGGTGCGCATTCCTTATCAGATGATGGAGGGAGCATAATGAGAGCAACCGCCCTGATCGCCGACGACGAAGCCGCGATGCGCGAACAATTGCGTGCGCGCCTGCTGGAAGTCTGGCCCGAACTCGACGTCGTCGCCCTCGCCTCGAACGGCATCGAAGCCGTGGAAATGGCCAACAAGTATCAGCCGCAGATTGCCTTCCTCGACATCCGCATGCCCGGCATGGGCGGCATCGAAGCGGCGCGCCAGCTGTACGACCGCTGCCATATCGTGTTCGCCACCGCCTACGACCAGTACGCGGTCGACGCTTTCGAGCACGGCGCCATCGACTACCTGCTGAAACCCGTCAGCGCCGAGCGTCTCGCCACCACCTGCGAGCGCCTGCGCCAGCGCCTGCAGAAAACGCCGCAGGACATTGGCGCCCAATTGGCGCAGTTGGGCAGCCTGCTGCAACAGCAAGGGACCAAGCCGAAGCCGTCCTACCTGCGCTGGATCCAGGCGCAAGTGGGCGGCAGCCTGCGCATGGTGAGCACGCGCGAAATCCTGTTTTTCCAGTCCGACGAAAAATACACGCGCGTGCAAACGGCCACGGCCGAACTTCTGATCCGTAAAACGCTCAAAGAACTGGCCGACGAACTCGACCCCGACGAATTCTGGCGCATCCACCGCTCGACGCTGGTGCGGGTGGACGCGATCGCCGAAGTCTCGCGCGACCTGCGCGGGCGCCAGATGCTGCGCGTACGCAATTACCCGCAGGAGCTCGAGGTCAGCCGCAATCATTCGCATCTGTTCCAACAGATGTAATTATTGCTCGCAGGCGGGTGTACTATCGGTTAACGATTCGCTACCGGAGATTGCAATGGCCGCTGTCGTTCCCTGCTTGCGTTACCGCGACGCCCACAAGGCGATCGCCTGGCTGTGCGAAGTCTTCGGCTTTGAACAGCACCTGGTTGTCGACGGCGACAACGGCACCGTCGCCCACGCGGAATTAGCGCTCGATGGCGCCATGATCATGCTCGGCTCGGTACGCGGCGGTTCCGCCTACGGCGACATGCTCGTCCAGCCCGACGAGATCGGCGGACGCCAGACCCAAACCATTTATCTAGTCGTCCCAGATGCCGACGCCGTCCATGCACGCGCGCTGCATGCGGGCGCTGCCATCATCATCCCGCTGGTCGACGAGGACTACGGCGGGCGCGGCTTCACTTGTCGCGATCCCGAGGGGTATGTCTGGAGCATTGGCACCTATGATCCGTGGCAGCCCAGCGGGTCATCCTGAATCTTCGACGCGATACCGGAATCGTTGCCTGAAAGGAGCTGTCATGTCACGCGCAGTGCATTTCGAAATCCACGCCAACCAGCCGCAACTGCTGATCGATTTTTATACCAACCTGTTCGGCTGGTCCTTCACCAAATTCCCGGCGGGCGAATACTGGATGATCAATACGGGACCGGACAGCCAGCCGGGCATCAACGGCGGCCTGCTGCCGCGTCCCGGGCCGGCGCCGGGGCCGATGGCGTCGCCGAATGCGTTTGTGATCACGGTCGACGTCGACAACCTGGATGCGTCGATGGCGAAGGCGCAAGGTGGCGGCGGGATGCTGTGTGTGCCGAAAATGGCGATTGCCGGGGTTGGGTGGCTGGCGTATTTCAAGGATCCGGATGGGAATATATTTGGGATGATGGAGATGGATGGAAGCGCGGCTTGATCACGCACTATTAAGCGAGCGAAGTTATGACAAGCGCGAATTTGGCTGCAAAGTAGAATATGGTGAAGCTGACACCATATCTTCCCGATCATTCCTTCGCATCATTTAGAGCAATCGGTACACCATATTGTTTTTCAAGGAAAGATACCTTCAAGAACTGAGCGATTCCCAACCCAATCATTTGCACGAATATAGAAATTACCAAGCAGGATGGAATTCCCCAGGCAAAAAAACTAAACGTTGGATAAACATTTCTAAACGACAATCCAGCCACCATTGAAAAAACAGAAATAAATGAAATTGCAGGATAAAGAGATTTTGGAACTCCCCAAACCTGCAAGCTTATGGAGAACTTCATTTCAGTTAGGATTTCTGACCAGTCTATAGCTCTGCAATTCTCGTCATAATACTTATTAAGAAAATGCTTTCCTCCCTTTTTCCATTTTGATTCAAACTGGCTTCTTGCCGCCAATATATTGTCGGCACAAAGAATAAACAAGAACAAAAACAGCGCAATTTTACTGCCATTGGTTAGGGATTGGACCCATAACACTGGAAGCAACATGCATAACATAAACCAAACGATACCTAATGCAAATGAAACATTAAATAGAATCCGGTAAATTAGTCTTTTTTTACCTAACAAAAAAAATATCGTTTGTGTACATGCAATTACCATAACTGCGGTTAAGCCTATTTGCAAAAACGATAGTGCAGCTTTCTCCCCAGCGAATTTGGCAGTCAAAACCCATCCGCCGATCGTGCCGCCGGAGGTGACGAAAAGAGACAACAGTACATGTTGGAACGAGAGATTTGCCATTTTAGCGAGCCATATTAGCCACTGCCTGCTTAATTCCGACCGTATCATCAACATAGTCGACAATTGTGGCTGCAAGGTAATAGCCTCCAATTACGACTGCGACCACCGCAAGTAAAGGGGCTGATGCTAGTCCTACTGCAGCAGCAGCAGCGGTCACCATTGCCGTCGCTGCAGCAGCGAACAGGCTCCCAAGCACTGCCGTCGCTCCGGCTTTGCAAACTGAGACACCGGCGCGCCCAAGAAATTCGGAAAGGTCGCGGCTTCCTTTTTCATCGAGATATACAGTGTTGACATCGACAATCAAGTCAATCACAGTGCCGATTGCCTGGATTTTTACACCACTCTTAAAATTTTCAGCATTCGTTATCATAATCCGTTTGAAACCGCCATATCCAGCCTTTCCAGTTCTTCCAAAACCACCACCAATGAATCTGGCCTCTTCAGAACCTAGCCTGAAATTTGGATGAGAAAGCTCCAATTTTTTTATTTTTTCCTGTCAGCGTTCCGATCACGTCGGAAACCAAATACCCTTTCAAGGCTACCTTATAGTTTCCCTTAGCTTTGTCCTCGATACGTACCTTCATCAACATTTGATCTAGATCTCTAAAATACTCTGCAATATAGCCAACGCCTTCTTTAAAAAATTTGACGTCAAGAACTGGCTGCCAGATATGAACCCTGCTGCCGTGGCCATCGCTGCATACACGATGGAATGCTGCTTATCCTTCGGCGGAAGAAAAATTTGGCTTGGCTTTCCCTCGATAAAACCGTCTTTGCGCAACTGGGCTAACATCTTTGGCTGAATATCGGTCGGCACCGCCTCAGTGATCGCAACGTACTCTCTGAGATCAGGAGACTGATGCAAAAAGGTATAATCAAATTTCGTTCCGATGTTCTTCAGAACAGAAAGTGTGGGCTCGTAGTTCGACATTACAGCAGTTTGTGCGCTGCCAAGACCGAACGGGTCGCCAGGTGTACACGTGAGTGGAAACGTTGATTCTTTTTTCCCCATGATCACCATCAGCGGCTCTGGCTTAGTCTTTGGGTCGGTCCCATAGCTTGTTGTATCGAGTTGATTCGGTCGATAGGATCCAAGAACTCGACCGTTCGACTGCAGAACGAGTTGCTCTTTAAAATCGCGACCGACCCAGACATGGCAAGGAACGCCATCAAAGACTTCAACCTTTCTAAGAAGCTTTTTAAGCGCAGGGCAATAGAAGTCGGCTTTGGACTCAACCGTATAAGTGGCGCCTGTTTGAAAATTTATGTCGAAAACGACGTCACGATGTTTCCGAAGGATCACCTGAATATTGTCGCTTGAACGCCAGCACTGCACTTGCTCACCAGGGAGATCGATGCAGATCTTCTGTTGTGTTGGAGGAGCTTTTTGCTTCGCGTTCGTCGTAACCATACTTTCTCCTTTTACTTACGCTTAGGTTGCTTTGAGCGCAAGGGTCCCATCGGAACATTCTTAAGCGTCGCCTTCCCGTTGCTGTCGAGCGTGACTGTCTTGCTGCTCCCGCCAGAGAACGAAATATCAATAGGCTCATCCGTAAGCAAATTTCCGTCCGCATCCACATACTCGATTTCAAGATCGCGCTTGATGTTTATCTCTGAGATCTTCATCGCAATCTCCGCACTTGACGCACTTACCGGCCCCGCCAACTCCTTCGCACTCGCCTTGAAATCCACCTTCCCCGGCGCATGCACCTCGATATTCCCGCCCTCGAGCTTGATGTAGGCTCCTTGCGCAGTCAGCAGCACATGCTTCTTCGGCGCTGAGATCGCCACTGACTTGTTGACGCTCGCGACAGTCACCGTCTTGTCCGCCACCAGGGACGTTGTGCCGGACTGGCTCTGGCTGCTCACCTTCCCGCTCGCCGCGTGCAGCTTGAGGCCGACCTCCTGGTTGGGCTTGGTTTTGTTCGAGGCTTTCCCATAGGTGAACAGGCTGATCCCGCTAACTACGAGTGTCGACGATCCGCCTTGTGCTGCGAAGTTGATGTCCTGCCCAGCACCTATGCTGCCGGTGGTGCTTGCCGAAAGGATGACGTCGGCCGGCGTGCTGGCGACGATGCCGGCCGGACTCGACAGTTGCAGGTGCGGCTCGCTGTAGGCAGCCACTTTCCCTTGATCGCCGCCATCGACCGCGTTGACGACCTCGACGCTGTGGCCCATCTGCTTGAGAGCGAGGAGTTCAGCCGGTTCAGGCTCATTCTTCAGCCTGGCATTGTGCTTCTGCGCCTGGGTCGCCAGGCCGGTCTGCAGTTGCAGGCTTTCTTCGATCTGTGCCAGCGCTTCGCGCGCGTCGAGCTGGCTGCCGCTGCCGCCATTACGCGCGTCCGACGACAGCAGCAAGCCCTGCCCTGCCCGCACGGCTGCGCTATGCGCGGTCTTCAGTTCCGCGCCGAATCCAATAGCACCTAACAGTGCGTTGTCGCTCTGGTGGCGCAACTGTCCCAGGTTCAGTTCGGCCATGCCGTCGTGCGCCTTGGCATGCCGCTGCAGGGCCAGGCGCGATTTGCCGGCGCTGTCGTCGAAGACCAGTTGGCTGTAGGCGCCGGTACCGTCCTGGCTGGTCTGCATCGCCTGCGTTTTAATTCCGGACAGCACGGCCGGATGTGCATTGCCGCCGCTCTCGCCGGGGAACCACGGCATGGCATTGCTGGTTGCGGCGCCTCCTCCATACGCCACCTGGTTGTGCTGGGCATCGGGCTGGCCGAGGCCGTTGTAGAGGCTGCCGATCACGACGGGCCGGTCGATGTCGCCGTCGAGGAAATCGACCAGCACCTCCTGTCCGACGCGCGGCACCATATGGCTGCCCCAGTTCGCGCCGGCGAGCGGCGTGGCGACGCGCACCCAGGTGCCGGCGCCGTCGGTTCCCGGTGCACCGCTGTGCCCGTCGGGATGCGGGTGGAGGGCGCGGCTGTGGCTGGTGTGGCCGCGCTGCCAGTGGAACTGGACCTTGATGCGATGATCGCGGTCGGTGTGGATGGTCGCACCCGGCGGGCCGACCACGATCGCCGTCTGCTGTCCCTGCACGGTGGGACGCGGATGCAACAGGCGGCCGTGCGCGTCGGTGCCGCTGCTGCGGTACGGCTTGCTGGCCGGAATGGCGTCGATCCGGTTGCGGTACAGGGGCCGGTCTTCGCCGGATGGCCGCGCCGGACGCATGCCGGGTTCGTCAGCAGCGGCCTGTGCCACGACACCCTGGCCCAGCAGTCTGGCGACGCTACTCAGTACATCGGCACCCAGGTTGTTATGCATCAGATGAACCGTACGCACGATCGCGAACGTGCGGGCGTCGTCGTGGTCCAACTCATCAAGCAGTGCGTGGCCGCGGATCGTAAACGTCGTGCCGGGTGCGAAGCTGCGGACCGTGCCGGCGGCAGTGTGCACCTGCTGCGCCGCTTCCAGCGCCTCGATCTGGTTGCGCGCGATGCGTTGCGCCTGTTCGCGGTTCGGCCAGGCATACACACCGGGCGCATCGCGGCTGCTGAGTACAGGCGCATCGGAATCCGCCGCGGCCATGCTTGCCTGACGCTGGCGTACCGTGCGGTAGTCCCAGCTGCCGAGTTCGATTGCATTGGTCGACAGGCGCGATGTGAAGCGCCAGCGGTCGATGCTGTCGGCTTTCATCACCGCGCCCGGCTGCGTGAATGCGACCGAGGACTGGGCATTCGGTTTGAAGGCGCGATTGTGGTCGGCGATGACCAGCGTGTGGCTGCCGAGCGATGCGTTGTTGGGCGCCCCGCTGTGTTCGAAGAAGTAAAACATCCCTTCTTCGTGCATGAGGCGTTCGACGAAGGCCAGGTCGCTTTCCTGGTACTGGGTCGTCAAGCTGCGTTGCAGGTACACGCTGCGGTCGGCGAGTTCGAAGCGCCAGGCAGGCACGAGCGTGCCGCGGCCTGCATAGCTCTTGAAGACGACGTCGAGAATGTCGGGGACCGTCATGTCCTGGAAGATGCGGCTGTCGCGGCCGAGGGCGAGGAAGCGGGTCCAGGGTTCGAGCGTCAGCACGTAGCGCGCAAAGCCACCATTTGCGCCGGTTATCTCGGCTGCCGTGATGTGGCCGTGAAAGGGCCGTAGCGCGTCATGGCTGGTGGCGGTCAGCAATTGCAGCAGCGCTGGCTGGCCGAGCAGGCTTTTCAGGGGAATGTGGGCGTCAGGCGACAGGGCGTCAATCCTGAAGGTGTAGCCGCTGCTGATGCCCTCTTCCCCTCGTACGCATTCCGCAAATAGATCGGCCCCAGCACGTGTCGTCAGCCTGAGCAGGCGTGTGTCTTGCGTATAACGATTGAACGACGCGAGCAGACCGGCGGCGTCGAATTTGTCCGGCATTGATCTCTCCCATGAATGCTGCAACTGAGCATGCGCACGCACAAACGAACCCAGCGATTACACGTCGGGATCGTGCGTTTGCAGTTGAGGAAGATCAGGCCGTTTGCCTACAGGCATTCAGTGCGTCATGCACGCCACAGCGGTGTCGGGAAGACCGAAGTCAGCCGTTCGGAATGGTCCGATTTTCAAAATAAAAAGCGCTGCGACGGGCAATCCGTGGCAGCGCTTTTACTGACGATGAACCCGCATGCCTGTCAAGGCATCCGCGCACCAGCAATTACTTGTTCAAATCCCACCCGCCGAACGCATTCGGCAACTGGGCCGCCGCCGTCGTCTCGAGGATGTCGCCCTTCAGGTTGGTCAGCACCACCGGCAGCTCATTGCCGCCCAGTTCCAGCACGACCTGGCGGCAGGCGCCACAGGGGGCGATCGGGCCGTCGGTCTGGCCGATCACGGCCAGGGCCGTGAAGTCGCCCGGCTTGTAGCCGTGGGCGATGGCGCTGAAGAAGGCGGTGCGTTCGGCGCAATTGCACAGACCGTAGGAGGCGTTTTCGATGTTGCAGCCGCGGAAGATGCGGCCGTCCTTGCATTCGAGGGCGGCGCCGACCTGGAATTTCGAGTACGGCGTATAGGCCAGTTCGCGTGCGGCGCGCGCTTCGTCGATCAGTTTTTCGTAGCGCATGATGTTCCTTACGCTGGACGAATGGTGCGGTGGATCATCGGCGCGTTAGCTGCTTTCTCGGCACCGAACTGGTAGGCGGCCTGCACCTGGCGCACGGCCTGTTCGGCTGCTTCCTGGGTGCGGGCATGGACCATGGCCAGCGGCTGGCCGACCTCGATCTTGTCGCCGAGTTCGATCAGGCCGGTGAGGCCGACGGCGAAGTCGATCGCATCCTGCGGACGCACACGCCCGCCACCCAGCGCGACCACGGCCAGGCCCAGGCCGCGGGTGTCGACGGCGGTGGCATAGCCGGCTTGCAGGCTTGGCGCCGGCACGATGACGGGGGCGGTTTCGAGGTAGGCGTCCGGCTTGTCCATCAGGTCGGCCGGGCCGCCCAGGGCGGTGACCATGCGCGCGAAGCGTTCGGCGGCTTCGCCCGAGTCGAGCGCCGCCTGCAGTTTGGCGCGGGCCTCGAGGTCGTTCGACGCCAGGCCCGAGATGACGAGCATTTCGGCGCACAGCGCCATCGTCACTTCGTGCAGGCGTGCCGGACGCGATTTGCCGCTCAGGTAGTCGATGGCGACGCGCACTTCGACCGCGTTGCCGGCGGCGTGGCACAGCGACTCGTCCATGCCGGTGAGGATGGCCGAGGTGCGCGTTCCCGCGCCGTTGCCGACGCTGACGATGCTCTCGGCCAGTTCCAGCGATTTGGCAGGGGTCGGCATGAAGGCGCCGCTGCCGACTTTCACGTCCATCACCAGCGCGTCGAGGCCGGCCGACAGCTTCTTCGAGAGGATCGAGCCGGTGATCATCGCCACCGATTCGACGGTCGCGGTGGTGTCGCGGATGCTGTAGAAACGCTTGTCGGCCGGGGCCAGCTGGGCGGTCTGGCCGATGATGGCGACGCCGACATCCTTGACGACCTTGCGGAACAGTTCCGGATCGGGCACGGTGCTGTAGCCGGGAATCGAGTCGAATTTGTCGAGCGTGCCGCCGGTGTGTCCGAGGCCGCGGCCGGAGATCATCGGCACGAAGCCGCCGCAGGCGGCGATCATCGGTCCGAGCATGAGGGAAACGACGTCGCCGACGCCGCCGGTCGAGTGCTTGTCGACCACGGGACCGGGCAGGTTCATCGATTTCCATTCCAGTACCTGGCCGGAATCGCGCATGGCCAGCGTAAAGGCGACGCGCTCGTCCATGCTCATGTCGTTGAAGTAGACGGCCATGGCGAGGGCGGCGATCTGGCCTTCGGTGACGGTGTTGTCAGGGATGCCGCGCACGAAGAACTGGATTTCTTCGGCGCTCAGGGTGCCGCCGTCGCGTTTTTTGCGGATGATTTCTTGGGGGAGGAACATGATGCTTTCGCCTCTCAATGTTGTTCAGTGTTAGACGCGACCGTATCAGTCACGCCGAAAAACGACGTAGGGTGGGCGCCCCGTGCCCACGCGGTGATCGTTAACATATGCCGGCCCGATCGCGAATTCGGAACCGTTACGTATCACCGCGTGGGCACAAGTGCCCACCCTACAAAAACGATTAAACGCCGTAAGGAATCCAGACGTTTTTCACCTGGCTCGCGTGCTGCAGGACCGTGCGGCCGCAGGCTTGCTTGGCATCGAACCAGTCGCGGCCCTTGGCGCCGCCGACCCAGGTGCGCTTCAGCGTCTCGGACGACAGGCGCTCGACTTCGGCGCAACCTTCCGCCGAACCGTCGTGGCGCCAGACGGCATCGATGTCGCCGTGGGTGGCCAGCGTGCGCGCCAGTTCGTCGGCGGAACCGGTGACGATGTTCAGGGCGCCGCCCGGCAGGTCGGAGGTGTCCAGCACCTGGTACAGATCAAGCGCGGACAATGGATGCGCTTCCGACGGTACGGCGACGACGCGGTTGCCCAGCGCCAGTGCCGGTGCGACCAGCGAGATGAAGCCCAGCAGCGCGTTCTCGTTCGGGCAGATGACGCCGATCACGCCGACCGGTTCGTTCAGGGCGACGGTGATGCCGTGCATCGGCGGCTGGTGGGCGGCGCCGTCGAACTTGTCGCACCACGCGGCCCAGTAGAACAGGCGCTCGATCGAGGCGGCGACTTCGCGCTGCGGATCGCGCACGCCGGTCATGGCGGCCAGGCGCGCGGCGAATTCCTCGGCGCGGATCGCCAGGTTCTCGGCGATGTAGTACAGGACTTGCGCGCGGTTGTGCGCGGTCGCCTTGGACCAGCCGGCGGCCTTGTGCGCTGCTTCGACGGCGTTGCGGATGTCCTTGCGGCTGCCTTCGCCGACGTCGGCCAGGAAGGCGCCATTCGCGCCGTTGATGGCGCGGCTGTAGGCGCCGTCGGGGCGGGCCTGCTTGCCGCCGATGTACATCTTGGCGGTGCGGTCGACGGCGAACGGGCTACCGCCTTCCGCAGCGCGCACTTTACCCTGCTCAGGCTTGATCGGTGCAGCAGGACGTGCGTCTTCCGCCAGCGGCGTCAGGTACTCGTACATGCCTTCCTTGCCGCCTTCGCGGCCGAAGCCCGATTCCTTGTAGCCGCCGAAGCCGCAGGCCGCGTCGAACTGGTTCGCCGTGTTGATCCACACGACACCGGCCTTGATCTGCGGCGCGACGTCCAGCGCCAGCGAGATCGATTCCGACCACACGCAGGCGGCCAGGCCGTAGACGGTGTTGTTGGCCAGCTGGACGGCTTCGCCCGGGGTGCGGAAGCTCATGGCGACCAGCACCGGTCCGAAGATTTCGGTCTGGGCCACGGCGGCCGAGGTCGAGGCGCCGGTGATCAGGGTCGGCAGGTACCACGCGCCGGCGGCAGGCGCTGCGCACGACGGTTGCCAGATCTCGCAGCCCTCGGCACGGGCGGCTTCCACCAGGCCGTGGATGCGCTGCTGCTGGACCGGGTCGACCAGGGCGCCGATATCGTTCGACTTATCCAGCGGCGAGCCGACGCGCAGGTTCTGCATGCGGGTTTTGACCTTGGCGATGAAGCGGTCGTAGACCGATTCCTGCACCAGCAGGCGCGAACCGGCGCAGCACACTTGACCCTGGTTGAACCAGATCGAATCGACCAGGCCTTCGACGGCGGCGTCGAGGTCGGCGTCGTCGAAGACGATGAAGGGAGATTTGCCGCCCAACTCCAGCGACAGCTTCTTGCCGCTGCCGGCGGTGGCCTTGCGGATGATGCGGCCGACTTCGGTCGAACCGGTGAAGGCCAGCTTGTCGATGCCCGGGTGGTTGACGATCGCTTCGCCCACGCGGCCGTCGCCGGTGACGATGTTGACGACGCCCGCTGGCACGCCGGCCTGCTGGCAGATCTCGGCGAACAGCAGCGCGGTCAAGGACGTGTACTCGGCCGGCTTGAAGACGATGGTATTACCGGCGGCCAGCGCCGGCGCGATTTTCCAGGCCAGCATCAGGACCGGGAAGTTCCAGGGAACGATCTGGCCAACGACACCAACGGCGCGGTAGTCGGCGAATTCTTCCGACTGCAGCTGGGCCCAGCCGGCGTGATGGTAGAAGTGCCTGCTTGCTAACGGCAAGTCGGCATCGCGCGTTTCGCGGATGGTCTTGCCGTTGTCGAGGGTTTCCAGCACCGCGAACAGGCGCGAATGCTTTTGCAGCAGGCGCGCGATCGAATACATGATTTTCGCGCGGCCGTGGCCACCCAGCGCGACCCAGTCCGGCTGCGCGCGGCGCGCGGCTTCGACGGCGCGGTTCACGTCGACCGAAGTAGCCTGCGTTACCTGTGCCAGCTCCGAACCATCGGCCGGGTTGTTCGATGCGAAGGTCTCGACACCCTCGCTCCACGCGTTGTCGATAAAGAGGCCGAAACGGCGTCCATGCTGGTCCAGCCACGCCTGTGCTTCTTTGGTGCTTTCAGGTGCGGGGCCGTAATCCATAGTTTGCAAAATCTCGTTAATTGTTGGCATGACGAATCCGTTCGGTATTTAAGGTTGCGCGTGGCGATGTGCGGCCGAGTAGGCGCCGGTCACGTAGTGCTCGAGCTGGCGCTCGATGTCGGTCATCAGGCTCGACGCGCCGATGCGGAACAGGTGCGGCTGCAGCCAGTCGTTGCCCAGCTCTTCCTTCATGACGGTCAGGTACTGCAGCGCCGATTTCGCGGACGAGACGCCGCCGGCCGGCTTGTAGCCGACCTGGAAACCAGTCTGCTCGTAGTAGTCGCGGATCGCGCGCGTCATCACCAGCGATACCGGGATGGTGGCGTTGACGCCTTCCTTGCCGGTCGAGGTCTTGATGAAGTCGGCGCCGGCCATCATGCAGACCCACGAGGCTTTCGCCACGTTGTCCAGCGTGACCAGGTCGCCGGTGGCGAGAATCGCCTTGACGTGCGCTTCGCCGCAGGCGGCGCGGTAGGCGACCATCTCGTCGTACAGCGCCTGCCAGTTACCGGTCAGGACGTGCTGGCGCGTGATGACGATGTCGATCTCGGTGGCGCCGGCGGCGACACTCAGTTCGATTTCGCGCAGCTTGGTCTCGAGGCTCGACAGGCCGGCCGGGAAGGCGGTCGACACGGCGGCGATCGGCAAGCGGCCCTGCAGGATTCTGACGGCCGGCGTGATCATCTCGTGGTACACGCAGACGGCGCCGGTGGTGAGCGATTCGAGGCCCAGTGCCTGCATCAGGTCGGCGCGCAGCGGGCGCATCGCCTTCATGCACAGGCGCTCGACGCGGCCCGGGGTGTCGTCGCCACCGAGGGTGGTCAAGTCCATGCACTGCACGGCGCGGATCAGCCAGGCGGCCTGGTATTCCTTTTTCACCGTGCGGCGGTTCGCCAGGCTGGCGGCGCGGCGGTCGGCCGCATTGCGGTTGACCTTGATGCTGTTCACCCAGCCGAGGTCGAGGCCGACGGCGGTGTTACGTTTGAAGTCCAGGTTCTGGGTCATAGCAGTGCGGTTCCGTTGGAGAGAGGTTTGACGCCAAGGTGCTTGGCCAGCGTGGCGCCGATGTCGGAGAAGGTCGACGCGGTCGGCAGTTCCTGTGCCGGCACGTTCGGGCCGAAGAAGATCATCGGGATGTGTTCGCGGGTGTGGTCCGAGCCCGGCGCGGTCGGATCGCAGCCGTGGTCGGCGGTAATCACGACCAGGTCGCCATCCTTCAGTTTGGCCATGAATTCGGGCAGGCGCGCATCGAGTTCGTGCAGCGCGTTCGAGTAACCGGCGACGTCGCGGCGGTGGCCGAAGTGCATGTCGAAGTCGACGAAGTTCACGAACGATAGCGACTTTTCCGGGGCCTCGTCCGCCACTTCCAGCAGGCGGTCGAACAGCGCCATGTTGTCCGGGCCTTTCACCAGACGCGTGACGCCTTGCGCCGCGAAGATGTCGCTGATCTTGCCGAGGGCGATGACTTCGCCACCGTCGTTTTTCACGTGATCCAGCAACGTCGGCGCGGTCGGCGGCACGGCGTAGTCGTGGCGGTTGCTGGTGCGCTTGTACTTGCCGTTCGCGCCCAGGAACGGACGCGCGATCACGCGGCCGATGTTGTAGGGCTTGACCAGTTCATAGGCCGCTTCGCAGACTTCGTACAGGCGCTCGAGGCCGAAGCTTTCTTCGTGCGCGGCGATCTGCAGCACCGAGTCGGCCGAGGTGTACAAAATCGGCTTGCCGCTGGCGACGTGTTCGTCGCCGAGTTCGTCGATGATGGTGGTGCCCGAGGCGTGGCAGTTGCCGAGCCAGCCGGGCACGCCGGTCAGCTCCTGCAGTTTATCGGTCAACTCTTGCGGGAACGACGGCACCGTCTTCGGGAAGTAGCCCCAGTCAAACAGCACCGGCACGCCGGCGATTTCCCAGTGCCCGCTCTGCGTGTCCTTGCCGGTCGACTGCTCGCGCGCGACGCCCCAGGCGCCGGTGAAACCGTCGCGCTGGTCGAAACCGGCGGCCCATTCGCCGCTCGCCTTGTGGGCAGCGGCGGCCAGGCCGAGGCGCTCGAGGTTCGGCAGCGACATCGGCTTGCCCTCTTTCGCCGCCCACGCGGCGATGTGGCCGAAGGTGTTGGCACCAAGATCGCCGTATTTGTCGGCGTCGGGCAGTGCGCCCAGGCCGAAGGAGTCAAGCAGGAGGATGAATGCGCGTGACATGGATGTCCTCGACAGTGATTAGGCTTCAACGCGCGGGATGGTGCCCAGGCGCTCGGTGAACGAATGGATCAGGGTGACCAGGTCTTTCGCCGCGATCGCCGCGTACTTCAGGGTCTGCTCGTGCGACAGCGGGAACGGCGACAGGCCTTCGGCCAGGTTGGTGATGGCCGAGATGCCGACCACTTTCAGGCCGCAGTGGCGCGCCGAGATCACTTCCGGCACCACCGACATGCCGACCACGTCGGCGCCCAGCGTTTTGAAGGCGCGGATTTCGGCGGCGGTTTCGAAGTTCGGACCCGGCGCGGCCAGGTACACGCCTTCGGCGATGGTGATGTTTTTAGCAAGCGCGGTTTCCTTGACCAGCGCGCGCAGGTCGGCGTCGTAGGCATTGGCCATGCTGAAGAAGCGCGGGCCGAAGCGGTCGTCGTTCGGGCCGGCCATCGGGCTGCCAGGCAGCAGGTTGATGTGGTCGGTCAGGACGACGACGCTGCCGGCATCGACTTCGGTGCGCAAGGAACCTGCGGCATTCGTCACCAGCAGCATCTCGCAGCCGAGCAGCTTGAAGGTGCGCACGGCCGAGGTCATGACGTTGGCGCCATAGCCTTCGTAGAAATGGCCGCGGCCCTTCATGCAGACGACCGGCACGCCGGCCAGGGTACCCAGCACCAGTTCGCCGGCGTGGCCGTGCACGGTGCTGATCGGGAAACCCGGCAGTTCGCTGTAGCTGATCGAGACCGCGTCCAGCATCTGTTCGGCGAGCACGCCGAGGCCGGAACCGAGGATCATCGCCACGCGCGGCTCGAACCCTGGTTTGCGGGCGCGAATGATCTCGGCGGCTTCGAATGGGGTATTGCTGGACATGAGGTTTCCTTGTCGAGAATCTTAAAGTGAGGGAGGCTGTGTCGGCACTGCGGGCTTGCGGAAGAGGTGGGCCCGGCGCCGCAGAAAGGGGCGCAGTGGTGCCAGAAATTAGTATAACTATGCATTATCGTGGATATGTATGGCAAATACCATTTCTCTTGCTCATTTATATCGTGAACGACTAAATCGACGGGTATTCAGTTTCCGTCTCGTCGATACATGGCAGTTGACTCGCGACAAACATTTGTCTAGCATTGACAAACATTTGTTGAATAGCGCGCCTCTCACCGTGACCGAACTCTCGAAAAAAGAACAGCTGTATGCGTTGATCCGCGCGAACCCGTTCATCGCCCAGCAGGAGATCGCCGCCGAACTGAAGCTGTCGCGGTCGGCGGTGGCCGGTTACATCGCCAGCCTGGTGCGCGAGCGGCGCCTGCTCGGGCGCGCCTACGTGCTGCCCGACGACCGGCCGATCGTCTGCGTCGGCGCGGCCAATCTCGACCGCAAGCTGCGCGCCCTCGGCGCACTGGCGATAGGTACCTCGAACCCGGCCAGCGCCATCGAATCCTTCGGCGGGGTGGCGCGCAACATCGCCGAGAACCTGGCGCGCCTGGGCGCGGCCGTCAGCCTGATCACGGCTGTCGGCAACGACACGGCCGGACGCGCCCTGCTCGCCCACGCCCAGGAAACCGGCATCGACACGCGCGGCGCCTTGCGCCTCGACGACGCCGGCAGCGGCACCTATACCGCGGTACTCGACGCCGACGGCCAGATGGCCGTCGCCCTGGCCGACATGGCGCTGTACGACCGCATCACGCCGGCCTTCCTCGCCCTGCGCCAGCAGCAGCGCGCCACCGCCGCGCTGATCGTGGCCGACCTGAACCTGCCGCACGATGCCATCGCAACGCTGCAGCAGGATGCGGCGCGCGACGGCGTCGACCTCGTCATCGTCGCGGTGTCGGAGCCGAAGATGAACCGGCTGCCCGCCTCGCTGGCTGGCGTGCGCCTGCTGATCCTGAACGAAGGCGAACTGGGCGCGCGCCTCGGCCGCGCGTTAAACGGCGACGCCGACCTGGCCGGCGCCTGCGCCGAACTGCAGGCGCAAGGCGCGCGCGACATTGTCGTCACCCTCGGCGCGCGCGGCGTGCTGTTCACCACGTCCGCCGGCGTCGACCGCTTGGCGGCGCCGCCGGCCGGGGTGGTCGACGTCACCGGCGCCGGCGACGCCTTTGCCGCCGCCGTTTGCCTGTCGCTGCAGGACGGCGCCACCGACCTGGCGCTGGCTTGCCGCCGCGGCTTGCAACTGGCGAAACTGACCATCGGCTGCCGCGAGACGGTCTGCCCGCAACTGACGCCCGAAACCTTCGGCACCCTCACCCAAGATTGATTGGATTTACCATGCACGCATTCCTCCTGTTTTCCCCGGAAGTCGCCGCCGCCCGCAGCGCCGGCCGTCCCATCGTCGCGCTCGAGTCGACCATCATCTCGCACGGCATGCCCTACCCGCAGAACGTGCAGACCGCGCGCAAAGTGGAACAGATCATCCGCGACGCCGGCGCCGTGCCGGCCACGATCGCCATCATGGACGGCAAGATCTGCATCGGCCTGTCCGATGAACAGCTCGAGCAGCTGGGCACCGCGCTTGATGCGATCAAAGTCAGCCGGCGCGACCTGGCCTACGTGCTGTCGCAGCGCCTGCTGGGCGCGACCACCGTCGCCGCCACCATGATCTGCGCGCAGCTGGCCGGCATCGAAGTCTTCGTCACCGGCGGCATCGGCGGCGTGCACCGCGGCGCCGAGACCAGTTTCGATATTTCGGCCGACCTGCAGGAGCTGGCGCAAACGAGCGTGGCCGTGGTCTGCGCCGGCGTCAAATCGATCCTCGACATCGGCCTCACGCTCGAATACCTGGAAACGCATGGCGTGCCGGTGGTCAGCGTCGGCCAGCCCGGCTTCCCCGCCTTCTTCACGCGCGAATCCGGCTTCCATGCCGACTTCCAGCTCGACAGCGCGGAACAGCAGGCGAACTTCATCCGCACCAAGTGGCAGTTGGGTTTGAACGGCGGCGTCGTCGTCAGCAACCCGGTGCCGCAGCAGTTCGCAATGCCGAAGGAAGAAATCGACCGCATCACCGAACAGGCCTTGCAGGAAGCCGGTCAACAGGGCGTGACGGGCAAGAAGGTCACGCCCTTCCTGCTGGCGCGCATCAAGGAACTGACCGAAGGACGCAGCCTGGCGACCAACATCGCGCTGGTCGAACACAACGCCCTCGTCGGCGCCCGCCTGGCCGTGGCGCTGAACGCATAATCGTATAAACCATGTCGATCGACCTGAAACAGCTGAAATACTTCCTCGCCGTGGCCGAGGAAAAAAGCTTCAGCCGCGCCGCCGAGCGCCTGCACATCTCGCAGCCGCCGCTCTCGCAGCAGATCATGAAGCTCGAGTCCGAACTCGGCGTGCGCCTGTTCGCGCGCACCACGCGCAGCTTCGAGCTGACCGTGGCCGGCAAGGCGCTGATGGCGGAAGCGTCGGACCTGCTGGGGCGGATGCGCATGACGATCGACACCATCCGCCAGATCGACCGCGGCGAAGTCGGCCGCCTGCGCGTGGGCATCGTCGGTTCGGCAATGTGGGGACCGATCCCGAGTCTGTTGGAACGCTTCCAGAGCGAATTCCCGAAGGTGACCTGGACCATCCACGAACTGGGGCCAGACGAACAGTTCGAGGCGCTGCGCACCAAGCAGATCGACGTCGGCTTCTGGCGCGAGCCGCGCCTCGAAGAAGAAGCCCTCAAAAGCGCGCACCTGCACCAGGAACTGTGTTTTCGCGAGAACGTGTGCGTGGCCGTGCACAAGGGCCACGCGCTGGCGGGACGCGCGGCGATCGACCTAGTCGACATCGCCAACGAGCCGATGCTGACCCTGCACCTGAGCCAGTCGGCCGAACCGCGCTACCTGATCCAGTGCTGCATCAACGCCGGCTTCCAGCCGACCATCTTCCAGGAAGCGGCCGAACCGCAGACCTTGCTGGCGATGGTCGGCGCGGGGCTCGGCGTGGCGCTGATGCCGGAGACGACCAGCCGCATCGGCTGGCCGGGGGTGGTGTTCGTGCCGATCCGGGCGGATGCGCCGTCGGCGAATTTGTACATTACCTATACCAGCCAGGACGATGCGCCAGTGGTGCGGGCGTTTTTGAAGATCCTGCAGCCGGACGGGGGTTCGTGACATCACCGCTCGATGTGTGACACCCATGAACAACGCCGTACTGCAGCCGGACGGGCGTTGTAGGGTGGGCTCCGCCCACGCGGTATCACCGTTCGATATGGGGCGCCATCCAACAACGCCGCCACATCTCCCACGCCGTACCGCGTGGGCAGAGCGGTTCGCCGCCCGGCCCACCCTACGGTTAGTGGGTAGCTCCAGCTACGTCGACGACGGCCTCGCCACCCCGAACCGCGACCTCCATCGCCACTTTCAACCCGGCGATGATGTCGGCCAACGCCATCGACGGCGCGCCCTCGATGGATACCGCCTGCTCCGGCAGATACGGCACGTGAATGAACCCGCCGGTCACCGCTTTGCCCTGCAGGTGATGCATCAACCCATAAAAGACGTGGTTGCACACGAAGGTGCCCGCGGTCTGTGACACCGAGGCGCGCAGCGCGCGTTCGCGCATCGCGGCGACGATCGCTTTCACCGGCAGCGTCGCGAAATACGCGGCGGGACCATCGGGCGCGATCGGCGCGTCGATCGGCTGCTGGCCGTCGTTGTCGACGATCGGCGCATCGTCGACGTTGATCGCCACCCGCTCGACCGTCAGGTCGGCGCGCCCGCCGGCCTGGCCGACGCAGAGCACGATGTCGGGCCGGATCTCGTCGACGGCGCCGCACAGCACCCGGTTGGCCTGGCCGAAAACGCAGGGCAGTTGCAGGATCTCGACCATGTAATCCTCGTCGATCCAGCCCTTGAACGAACGCACCGCCTCCCAGGCCGGATTGATCGTGGCGCCGTTGAAAGGTTCGAAACCAGTGAGCAGCACAATTTTTTTCATGGCTTATCGCTTAGTCAGGAAAAATGCATCAGGAAGTAGAGGAGGACGATGTTTGCCGCCAATAAGGGCAGTGCCGTCGGGATTTGCGCCTTGATCACGGCATTTTTGTCAGGCAACTCCAACAAGGCCGCGGGGACGATATTAAAATTCGCCGCCATTGGCGTCATTAATGTGCCGCAATACGCGCTGAACATGCCGATGGCAGCCATTACAGCAGGATTGGCATCGTATTGTCCAACCAGCACGGGTATGCCGATGCCGCCGGCAATCACGGGGAAGGCGGCAAAGCCATTGCCCATGATGATGGTGAACAGCGCCATGCCGATGCAATACAGGGCCACGGCGGCGAAGCGCGAATCGACGGCGAACCAGGCGGTCGTCACCTGCGCCACCGCCTTGCCGACGCCGGCTTCGGCAAACAGCAGGCCGAGCACGGCCAGCATGTGCGGCAGCGTCACCGCCCAGCTCATGGCGTCGACCAGGCGGCGCCCTTCGCGCACCCCCTGCAGCGGACTGGCGCGGGTCAGCCAGCAGGCAGCGCCCAGCGCCAGCAAGGCACCCAGGCCCAGGCTGGCCAGAGTCAGGTGCGCCTGGTCGAACAGGGCGAATGCGCCGACGTGCACATCCTTCAGCAGCGTTGCGCCGAGCACCGTCACCAGTGGGATCACCAGGGCCGGCAGGAACAGGCGGTTGCCCAGGCGCGCGGCACTGGCGCGGCGCTCGCCCTCTTCCAGGGTCCCGTGCCGGCCCGGTTTCACCAGGCCGCAGCCGGCCAGCAGCGCCATCGCGATCATGACGGCGCCGGCCAGCGCCGCCGGCATGAAGTCGCCGACCAGGTACACCGCCGCATACAGCCCCCAGAACAGCGCGGACGTGACGCGGCGCGGGTGATCGCGGTCGATCGCCGTGAGCAGCGCGACAAAGGCCAGCAGCAGGCCGACCAGCAAATACAGCAGCGACAGGGAAAAAATCACTTGGCCGCTCCTTCGCGGCGGATGGCGGCGTCCAGGCGGCGCAAATTCCAGCTGTGGATGACGAAGGCGCATACCGCGGTCGGAATGCCCCACAAGGCCATGTGCAACGGATCGACCTCGATGCCCTCTGCGCGCAGGATCGTCTGCATCAGCACGATCGCGCCAAAGGCGACAAAAATGTCCTCGCCAAAGAACAGGCCGACGTTGTCGGTGGCCGCCGCCATGGCGCGAATGCGGTAGCGCAGTGGATCGGAGAGCGTGCCGTTGCGCGCTTCGGCAGCGCCTTCGGCCAGGGGCGCCACCAGCGGCCGCACCATCGACGGCTGCCCGCCCAGGCTGGTCAGCCCGGCCGCGGCCGACACTTCGCGCAGGAACAGGTAGACGATCAGGAGGCGCCCGGACGTCGCCGAACGGATCCTGGCGATGCTCGCCATCGCATGTTCCTTGAGTCCGAAGCGCTCGAGCAGCCCGATCGCCGCCAGCGGCAGCAGCAGCACCAGCGGCAGGTTGCGCGTCTTCAGGAAGGCCGTGCCGAGCGATTCGAGCAAGTGCATGACCGGCATGGCGGCGGCGGCCCCGGTGACGCCGCAGGCGGCCACCACCACCAGCACGGGATTGGCGCGCAGCAGGAAGCCGGCGGCGATGACGGCCACGCCCAGCAGTGGCCACAGGTTGACGGCAGCGTGCATGCATTCTCCTTTTAGGCGCACGAGTGTAACTGACCCCGGTTTGCGTAGGCGAAACATCCTGGGACGATGCGTTCGTAAAAGATGGACCCCGTGTGGCTTCGCCGCCGCAACTCACCCGCATCGCGTTGCGCACCCGCGCACGCTTGATTAGCCTCATACATGACGCACATCCCGCCATTAATCTCGGGGCACGAACGGCGGGGATCCTGCCATCCACAAGGAGACACCATGCGCCTGCCCGATGTTGTGCACGCTACCCTTCAAGCCTGTGTGCAGGCTTTCCGCCGCTGTGCCGGGCGCCTGGCTCCCCTCGCACTGTGCGGCGCGCTCGCCGCCTGCGGCGGTGGCATCGCGGTCGGCTTCGGCTATTCGGACTACGACGACGACCATCACGACAGGCCGGATCGCCCGCCGCAGCCCACGGGCGAACCCGGCATCTTCCTGGTCGCCGGCGGCCTGTGTCCCAATTGCGGCGGCTCGCTCGACGGTTCCGGCTCGACCGCACGCTTCGACGGCCCCGAAGGCATCGTCACCGCCCCCGACGGCAACCTGTACGTGGCCGAAAAGAACAGCGGCACGATCCGCCGGATCTCGCCGCAAAGCGTCGCCGTGACCTTTGCCGGCAGCGTCGGCGCGCCCGGCAGCCAGGATGGCGCCGGCAGCGGCGCGCGCTTCAACGCACCGACCCGCATCGAAGCCGACGCCGACGGCAACCTGTATGTGACCGATACCGGCAATTCGACCATCCGCCGCATCAGCGCGGCGGGCGCCGTCACCACGCTGGCCGGCGCCGCCGGCGAATGCGGCAGTGCCGACGGCGACGCACGCACGGCGCGCTTTTGCTCGCCGCAAGGCATCGCTATCGACCGCCAGGGCATCCTGTACGTGGCCGACACACTGAACCACACGATCCGGCGCATCGACCGCGCCAACGTGGTCACCACCATCGCCGGGGCGGCGGGCGCCTGCGGCAGCAGCGATGGGCGCGGCGGCGCAGCAAGATTTTGCGAGCCGCAGGACATCGAGGTCGATTCGGCCGGCTATGTGTACGTCGCCGATACCGCCAATTCGACCATCCGCGAAATCTCGCCCGCGGGCGAGGTGCGCACGATCGCCGGGGCAGCGGGACAATGCGGCAGCGCCGATGGCGTGGAAAGCAATGCGCGCCTGTGCCGCGCCGCCGGCCTCGCGCTCGACGGCGCCGGCAGCCTGTTCGTGGCCGATACCGGCAACGGCACGATCCGCCGCATCACCATCTCCAACACGGTCAGCACCGTGATCGGGGTGGCGGGCAACCAGAACAATGTGCTGGGACCGCTGCCGGGCGGCCTGAATGCGCCGCGCGGCATCGCCGTCTTTGGCGCCGGCGCGCTGGCGGTGACGGCGCAGAACCTGGTGCTGAAGACGGTGCCGCGCTGAGTCCTGTCGGGATTTACTCGGGATGGACAGGCGTGGCCGCCAGGTCGCCGACGACCGTCCGCCACGGCCGCACGTGGAAGGCGCGTACCAGGCCGTTGGTGACATACGGATCGGTGGCGGCGAAGAGTTGGGGGATTTCGGGCGACTCGCAACTGAACACCAGCAACGCGGTGTCGGCCGGTTCGTCGAGCGCACCGGCCAGCACCAGTTCTCCGCGTTCCTGCGCGTCCCAAGCCAGCTTCAGGTGGGCATTGCGAAATTCGGCGCGGCGCTCCAGGTAGTCGGGCGCGAGGTCATAGGTCAGCAGGAAATGCACGGGAATTCCTTCATGGTGGGAGTGGCAAGGGGGTCTGTCCATGTTACCCGATGCCGCGAGAGCCCCTGCAACAATCGTGGCGCGTGGACGTAGGGCGGACGGCTCCACTGAGCAGGTGAGCGAGGAAACATCAACGCCGCCCATGCGTTCAACCCACGCCAGCACTCCCGCGACCTTGTGTAGCGAAAAGCACACTTCCCCGACGACTAACATTCATGCTGCAATGCATGGCGACATGGCGCACAGAACGTTCGCTACCGACGAGGTAGACTGAACCCATGAACACATCGAAAAAAATGGCGGCGGGGATGGCGGGGTTTGCCAGCGTGTTGTGGCTCGGGCTCACGGCTGCGGTCGCCGCGAACCAGCGCCGGCTGGTGTTCAACCCGACCATCGTCCCCGAAGTAAGCAGCCCGCGCAGCAGCGGCCACCGGACCCGGCCGGTCGTGTTGCGCGCGAAGGACGGCACCCGCCTGTGCGGCTGGCTGATGACGCCGCGCACGCCCGGCATCCATCCTGCGGTGCTGTATTTCGGCGGCCGCTCCGAGGAAGTGTCCTGGGTCGTGCGCGACGCCGGCAACCTGTTCCCGAACATGACGGTGCTGGCGCTGAACTATCGCGGCTACGGCAATTCGCACGGCATTCCCGACGAAACCCTGCTGGTCGAAGACGGCTGCACCCTGTTCGACTGGCTGGCCGCCCTGGGCCAGGTCGACGCGCGCCGCATCGCCGTCGTCGGACGCAGCCTCGGTTCCGGCGTGGCGGTGCAGGTGGCGAAGGAACGCGCGGCCCACTCGGTGGTCTTGATCACGCCCTACGATTCGATCTTGGCGATCGCCAAGCGCAAGTTCCGCGCGATGCCGATCGAGTACATGCTGCGCCACCGCTTCGAGTCGATCAAGCATGCGCCCGCGCTGAAGGTGCCGACCTATGTGCTGCGCGCCGAGAACGACGACGTCGTGCCGCATTCGCATACCGACCAGCTGTGCGAGAAGCTCGCCAACCTGATCCTCGACGACGTCGTGCCCGGCTCCGACCACATGAACATTCCCTACCTGGAGGCCACGCAAGGCCGCATCGCCGGTTTCCTCGCGGGGCGCTTCAGCCAGCCCCTGCCCTCCTCCGATCTCATCCAAACTGTGGCGTAGTGGAAAAAAATGCCGAAAGTTGTCGGCATTTATATTTCCATCGAATAAATTGCCAAGTAAAATCGTATTTGCCTTGCATCGGCAGGCTGATGCATATTTGACAGGTTGAGCTGCGCCCGATTATCTGTACCCGGGATCACGCGGCGCATGGCCGTCCCTCCCTAACACTCAGCTGTTGTGATGGCGCGACATTCGCGCACGCAGCGTTGCGGGGAAAAGGTCTGCGATACAAATCGTAACCACATGAAATGTCCGGGACTGACAGAATCGGCACGGCGTCCGCACGGTGGCATGCCGCGCCAAGAGTCTTGCCTCTAGGCAGTCCCTCCCAACGCAGCCGTTGCGCCGGGTACAATATCGAAATTCCAGGAGCTCATTCATGAAATTCAAGCAACTCAGCATGACGATTGCGGCGCTGTGCATCACCGCCAGCGCGAGCGCAGCCGCCCCTGCCGGTGCACCAAAGCTGGGCATCGTCTACGATGCCGGCGGCAAGTTCGACAAGTCGTTCAACCAGTCCGCTTTCGAAGGCGCCGAGCGCTTCAAGAAAGAAACGAACATCCCCTACATCGAAGTCCAGGCCAACAGCGATACCCAGGCTGAGCAGGTGATGCGCGGCCTCGCGCGCAAGAAGCTCGACATGATCGCCGCGATCGGCTTCTCGCAGACCCAGGCCGTCGCCAAGGTCGCCAAGGAATTCCCGAAAGTCAAATTCGTCCTGATCGACTCGATCGCGCCCGGCGCGAACGTGAACTCGATCATGTTCAAGGAACAGGAAGGCTCCTACCTGGTCGGCGTCGCCGCCGCCATGGCTTCCAAATCCAAGAAAATCGGTTTCGTCGGCGGCATGGACATCCCGCTGATCCGTGCCTTTGCCTGCGGCTACAGCCAGGGCGCCAAGGCGCAAGCGCCGAAAATCGAGATCATGTCGAACATGGTCGGCACCACCAGCGCCGCCTGGAACGACCCGGCCAAGGGCGGCGAGCTGGCACGCCAGCAATTCGACCGCGGCGCCGACGTCGTCTTCGCCGTTGCCGGCGGTTCGGGCATGGGCGCGCTGCAGATGGCCAAGGAAAAAGGCAAGCTGGCGATCGGCGTCGATTCGAACCAGAACTACCTGCACCCGGGTTCGATGCTGACCTCGATGGTCAAGCGCGTCGACCTGGCGATCTACGACTCGTTCATGCAGGTCAAGAACAATACCTGGAAGGGTGGCACGACCTATAAAGGCCTGAAAGAAGGCGGCGTCGACTGGGTGCTGGACAAGGACAACCGCAAGGTGGTCTCGCCCGAGATCGAAAAGCGCGTGAATGGCGTCAAGGCCGACATCGTCAACGGCAAGATCAAGGTCATCGACTACCGCGCCGGCAGCAGCTGCCCGGTCTGATTTTTTTCGGTTTTACAAGAGGCGCGCCGCACCGGGTTTCCGGTCCGGCGCGCTTTTGAATACAAGCATTTACTTTTCACTACTATCGCTATGCAGCCAGCCGTAGAATTTCGCAACATAAGCAAGGCCTTCGGGCCGGTGCAAGCGAACGCTGACGTCAGCTTCACGATCGTCAAGGGTTCCATCCACGGCGTCATCGGAGAAAACGGCGCCGGCAAATCCACCCTGATGAGCATCCTGTACGGCTACTATCATGCCGACAGTGGCCAGCTGTTAATCGACGGCCAGGCGCGCTTGATCCGCACCAGCCAGGAAGCCATCGACCTCGGCATCGGCATGGTGCACCAGCACTTCATGCTGGTCGAGAACATGACCGTGCTCGATAACGTGATGCTCGGCGCCGAAGGCGGCTTCAAGCTCGCCACCAAGCGCGCCGAAGTCGAAGCGAAGCTGCGCGAGATCTGCAGCCGTTACCGCCTCGACGTCGATCCGCTCGCGACCATCCACGATCTGTCCGTGGGCGCCCAGCAGCGCGTCGAGATCCTGAAACAGATCTACCGCAGCGCCAACATCCTCATCCTGGACGAGCCGACCGCCGTGCTGACGGCCCAGGAAACGGCTTCGCTGTTCGAAATCCTGCGCCTGTTCAAGGAGCAAGGCAAGACCATCATCCTGATCACCCACAAGCTGCAGGAGATCATGGACATCACCGACCAGGTAACGGTGCTGCGCGCCGGCCGCGTGTCGGGCGCGGTCGCCACCGCCGCAACTTCGAAGGAGCAGCTGGCCAACATGATGGTCGGCCGTCCGATCGAAGGCAACCTGCCGCGCAAACCATTCAATCCCGGTGCGCCGGTGCTGAACGTGAAAAACCTGCAGCTGAAAGATGCCAATGGCGTCCAGCTGCTGGCCGACATCGACCTGAACGTGCGTGCCGGCGAGATCGTCGCCATCGCCGGCGTCTCGGGCAACGGCCAGAGCGAACTGATGGAAATCCTGGCCGGCATGCGCCTGCCGACCTCCGGCCAGGTCGAGCTGGAAGGCAAGGCCCTGCCCTTTGGCCGCCGCACGAATGCCGACGGCCTGCCCGCCACCTTCCGCAACCTCGGCATCGGCCACGTACCGGAAGACCGCCTGCGCGATGGCGTCATCAAGGATTTCTCGGTGATGCAGAACACCGTGTTCGGCTACCAGGAACGCGTGAAAAACCGCTGGGGCCTGTTCGACTTCGACAAGATCACCAAGCGCTGCGCGCACCTGCTGCAAGCCTTCGACGTGCGCCCGAATAATCCGGACCTGCGCATCGGCCTGCTCTCGGGCGGCAACCAGCAAAAGGTCGTGATCGCGCGCGAAGTGTCGGCCCAGCCAAAACTGATGCTGGTCGGCCAGCCGACCCGCGGCGTCGACATCGGCACCATCGAATCGATCCACACCCAGCTGCTGCGCCTGCGCGACGAAGGCGTGGCGATCCTGCTGGTGTCGGTGGAGCTGGAAGAAGTGCGCGCCCTGGCCGACCGCATCGTCGTCATGTCGGGTGGCCGCGTCACCGGCGAACTCAATATCGACGAATTCGACACCACCCGCATCGGCCTCCTGATGGGCGGGATGCACAAGTCATGAAACAGATGAAAACCACCGAACTGCCACGCTGGGCGACAGGGATCGTCCTGCCGCTGTTGAATTTGCTGTCGGCGCTGCTCGTCGCCGCGCTGGTCATCCACCTGCTCGGCGAGAGCCCGGTCGAATCGATGAAGATCCTGATCGACTCGGCCGTCATCAATCCGGAAGGCCTGGCCTACACCCTGTTCTACGCCAGCACCTTCATCTTCACCGGTCTGGCGGTATCGATCGCCATGAAGGCGGGCCTGTTCAACATCGGCGCCGAAGGCCAGATGTATTTCGGCGGCCTGGGCCTGACCCTGGCCGTGCTGAGTTTCGATGCGACGCTGTCGCCCTGGCTCCTGATCCCGCTGGCGATGCTCGGCAGCGCGATCTTCGGCGCCCTCTGGGCCTTCCTGCCGGGCTACCTGCAGGCCAAGCGCGGCAGCCACGTGGTGGTCACGACCATCATGTTCAACTTCATTGCCGCCAGCCTGATGAACTTCATCATCGTCAAATACCTGATTCCCGAAGGCGAGCAGAATCCGGCCAGCCGCGTGTTCTCGGAAGCGGCCGCGCTGCCGACCCTGAACACCTGGTTCCCGGTCTTCGGCGACACGCCGCTGAACATCGGCTTCCCGATCGCGATCGTGGCGCTAGTGATTTACGGCGTGATGGTCTCGCGCTCGAGCTGGGGTTACCAGCTGCGCGCCACCGGCTTGAACCAGCACGCGGCCCATTACGCCGGCGTGCGCATCAGCCGCATGATCATCGTCGCGATGCTGATCTCGGGCGCCCTCGCCGGCCTCGCCGCGGTGAATTCGATCATGGGCTCGACCCACTACCTGAGCCTGAACTTCCCGGCCGGCGCCGGTTTCGTCGGCATCGCCATTGCCCTGATGGGGCGCCAGCATCCGGTCGGCATCTTCCTGTCGTCGGTGCTGTTCGGCGCGCTTATCCAGGGCGGTTTCGATCTGTCGCTGGAAAAACCGAACATCCCGGTCGAGACCTTCGTCTTCATCCAGGGCCTGATCATCCTGTTCTGCGGCGCGATGGAGAATTTCTACGCCCCGGCAGTCCTGAAACTGATCAACGCAACACGCAAGGGATAAACATGGAAGGCTTTGATATCGCCAATATCGTCGTCTCGACGATTCGTAACGCGCCGGTGCTGATGTTCGCCGCGCTGGCCGGCCTGTTCGCCGAACGCAGCGGCGTCGTCGACATCGGCCTCGAGGGCAAGATCCTCGCCTCGGCCTTTGTCTCGGCAGCAGTCGGCTACACGACGCAAAACCCGTGGGCCGGCATTGCCGCCGGCATCGCCGTCTCGGTGGCCCTGGCCATGGTGCAGGCATTCGTGTCGATCACCCAGAAAGGCAACCAGCTGGTGGCCGGCATCGCGATCAACATCGCCATGAGCGGCCTGACTTTCGTCGTCGCCCAGTACATCTTCCAGCAGGGCGGCCGCACGCCCGACCTGGGCGCGGCGCGCCTGTCGAACGTGGTGCTGCCGGGCGCGGAAGCCTTGGCCGGCGTGCCGGTGCTGGGCTGGATCTGGAACAGCCTGCTCGGCGGCCATTCGCCGCTGGTCTACCTGGCCTTCCTGCTGCTGCCGCTGGTGCACTGGGTGGTCTACCACAGCCGCTTCGGCCTGCGCCTGCGCGCCTGCGGCGAGAATCCGCACGCGGCCGACGCCGCCGGCGTCTCGGTCGAACGCACGCGCTACCTGGCGATGCTGGTCGCCGGCGTGCTGTGCTCGTTCTCGGGCGCCTACCTGTCGATCGTCCAGAGCGGCTTCTTCTTGCGCGACATGTCGGCCGGCGCCGGCTACCTGGCCCTGACCGCCCTGGTGTTCGGCAACTGGCGCCCGGTGCAGACCGTGCTCGGCTGCCTGATGTTCGGCTTCTTCTCGGCCGTACAGATCCAGATCGAAGGCGTCGACCTGCCGGTCGTGGGCCGCATCCCGGGCTCGCTGATCCAGATGATTCCGTACGTCGTGACCGTGATCGTGCTGGCCGGGTTGATGGCAAAGTCGGTGGCGCCGAAGGCGGTGGGCAAGCCGTTCGTCAAATCGCGTTGATTCGCGTTCGGTGATGATCGAGGGCGGCCTGCGGGCCGTCCTTTTTTTTGTTTGAATGTCCGACCTCGTCTGGTATACCCGTAGGGTGGACGGCTCCACCCGGGTGCCCGATCATCGGTAACGCATGCGCCGCCCACGCGTTCAACCAGCCCGGAAACGTCGCGTAAACGCATATGACCGTTGAACGCGTGGGCGGCGCATCCGGTGTGTCTGCGCATCGTGTCGGTGGAGCCGCCCACCTTACGTCCTGCTGCATACCCGTAGGGTGGGCGGCTATACCTGGTGGCGTGAACATCGACGACGCCGGCGCCGCCCACGCGTTCAACCGGCCCTGGAAACCTCGCGACAACGCATACGACCGTTGAACGCGTGGGCGGCGCATGCGGCGTGTCCGTTCATCGTGCCGGGTGGAGCCGCCCACCCTACGGCCTGCTGCATGCGTTGGCGTGTGCGCCAATTACTCGCGCTACAGCGTAGTCCCGCCGGCGTCGAGCTTTTGCAGCACGTGCTTCTTGCCGCTCCTGGCCTGGTGCCAGGCCGGCAGCACGCGGAAGGTCAGCGCCAGGTCGTAGTCGCCGGCGACGCTGCCGGTGTCCATCGGCTCGTCACCACGGCGGTTCTGGAACCAGCGCAGCCAGGCGGCGGAACCCGGTGCGGGCGAGTTCAGGTAGGGAGCGCCGGCATTCGGTGCGCCGCCTGGCTCGGGCGGCGTCAGCGGCATCAGGAACGACGCCATCCCTTTCGCCGGATTGGCCGCGTTCCATTGCGAAGCGCCATGGCAGCTGAGGCAGGACGAATTCGGCGCGCGCCGTACCAGGCTACGGCGGCCTTGCGTGACGACCGAGATATCGTTCACGCCATGGTCGTTCGGTCCCGACAGGCGCCCTCCCCAGCCGAGCGTCTCGGTGGCGTACAGCGGCGCGTTCGGGTTGATCCAGGTTTCCTGCAGAGGCGCGCGCGGGTTGGCGGCGCTGTCCACGCGCGGGTCATTGCCCCATTGCGCGCCCAGCGGCACCATCTGGTCCCAGATGCCGCGGCTGCCCGGGCGCGTCGCGCGGTCGTAGACCAGGGTCGTGAACACCCAGCCGGTCTGCGGCGCCGATTGCGTGTCCTTGACCACGATGTCGACCTGCATCAGGTAACCCCTGCCCAGCGTCGGCCGGTCGAACTGGCCAGTGGTGGCGTTGGCTGTCATCATCATCGGCCAGCTCAGGGCGCCACGCATGGCGGGCCATTCGGCCGGACCGGCGGTGACGAAGGCGAGCTTGATGGTCACCGAGCCTTCGGCATACTGGGTGGCGTTCGCACCCAGTTGCGGCGCATGCGGATCGCGCCAGATGGCGCCCAGCGTTTGCGCCCCGATGCGGTTGTAATAGGTGATCACATAGGTCGTGAAGGGCTTGCTCAGGCCGCTCTTCGGGAACAGGCTGTCGTCGATCCGTTCGCCGCCGACCAGCATGCCCTTGATCGCTTCGCGCTGCAAGCCCAGCCAGGGATCGTTGTACCAGCCGCGCCGGCCGGCATCCCAGTCGGCGTCGCCGGCCAGCAGCGCCACCATGTCGCGCGCCACATGGTCTTTCAGGGATTGGGTGTAGGCGGCGGCGTTCGCGCTGTTGATCGGCAGGTTGCCGATGGCGCTGCGCCAGGGCATGGCGGGTGCCGGCAAGCCGGCCGGGTAGTCGTGGCTGAGCTTGAAGAGCGGGCCGGCATGGTCGGCGCGCGCGGGAAGGTGGCCGTTGTGGTCGAGCCAGGGGTCGGGGGTAGCGGCCGCGGCGGGCAGCGCGAGGAGCAGGCCGACCACGGACAGGCAGTAGCAGAGATAGAGGGTGCGGAGGCGCATGATCGCTCCTGGGAAGGACGTAAGACAACCATTCTTCCGTGTGGCGATCAGGGTGGCTTGCGCAGGAACAAGATCCTGCGAGAAGTCAGCGTATGCGGCCTACGGGATGCATTTCGACACGCATGAGTTCGACCGGGTGGGCACAAGTGCCCACCCTACGAGGTTGTGAAAAAATCGCCATGGCTGCGTTGCCTCGTCTCGCCGTACCCTCGTACTGTCTTCGACTCGGCGCCGGGCGGCCGTATCCCTTGCCCTGACAATTTTTTCACAACCTCTACATGGTCCGTGGTTAATCGCTTGCCAGGCGCGCCGAGCGTTTGAAAGTCCACGACAGGCCGAAGCCGGCCGAGACGCCGTTGTCGCGCAGGTGCAGCGGGCTGTCCTTGTTGGCGCCGGCGCCGTAGTTCTCGGCGCGCAGGAAGGCGTAGGCGCGCAGGTCGGGGTTGATCGAACGCGCTGCGAACACGCCGGCGCGGACCAGGATCAGGCCGGCGTCGGCGCTGTAGGCGGCGCGCGACGCGGTGGCGTATTCGGGACGCACTTCATAGAAATAACGGTTGATCTTGGCGTCGCCGACCACCGCGGACAGCTGGGTGTCGAACACCCATTTGCCGTCGAGGCTGCGCCGTTCGTAGACCAGGCGCGGTTCGAACGTATAGCCCTGGTGGCGCACGCCGCCGCGCACTTCCATCACCGCGCGCAGCGGCAGGTCGGCGCGCAGGCCGCTTTGCGCATCGAAGCGTGCCAGACGCACCTTCAGGCGCGGGCCGAATTCGGCCAGTGCGCCCAGGTTGGGCATGCCGGCACGGGCGGCGACGTCGTCCGAGCGCGCCGGCAGCGACGCGGCCAGGCCGACGTCGAGTTCGGCGGTGTCGCTCTTGAACAGGCGCGCGCCGATGCCACCCTGGTCGGCGCGGAAGATCTTGCCGCGATACATGATGGTCGGCAGCGCCAGGCCGCGCGTCTCGCGGTCGTCGGCGCCCGGATACGAAGGCGTGCTGACGACGCCGCCGGCCAGGCCGATTTCCCAGAGCGGCTGGGCGGGTGCGCCCGAGACCTGGGCGTGGGCGGTGGCGGCGAAGCAGGCAAGGACTGCGCCGGCAAGAAGGGAACGGTTCATGCGGTATCCGGAAGTAAGGGCGCGGCGCGCCGAAACCGCCATTTTAGCGTCCGCCGGGACAGCCCGGCCGTACTTTATGGTGAATATGCCATCCCGGGCAGCACAACGGCTCTGGACAAAAAACGGGGCCGGCAGCGATCCGCTGCGGCCCCGTTCGATCCAGCGTAACAGTATTAGCCGTAAATCGCCTTCAACACTTCAGCCAGTTTGTAACCGCCCTTGATCAATTGCTCCTTGGCGATCTGCGAGCTCGGCACCGGGTAGTTGGCCGGCACTTCCAGCGCGAAGGTGTAATAGGTGTCGCCCTTCTTGCTGGTCTGCGGCGTGATCTTGCCCGGCACCACGTCGGCATAGGCGAATTTCGACACCACCAGCGCGTCGTCTGCCCACTGGTACGGCCAGGTGACCGGGTCGCCGCTGTTGGCCTTGATGGCCGGCTTGCTGTCGATGGCAAACTGGGCGAACTGGCCCGGGGTTTTGGTTTGCACGCGGCGGAAGGCGTAGTCGACCGTGGTGCTGTCCCAGTACGAGTGGAACGGCTTAGTGAGCGACTTGGGCACGCCTTCGCGGATCGGCTTCGGCTCGCCCGGCGGGATCAGGTTGGCGCTCAGCTGGGTCAGCTTTTCGTCGTCCAGCAGCAGGTTGTTGCCGCCGCGCGAATCGAAGATCGCGGCTTCGTCGACTTCGGCATGGGTCTTCGGCACCACGAACCTGCCATCCTTGCTGACAAACGCCGCGCCCACGTGCAGCGGCTGGTGGATGTCGCCGGTCATGTGGGTCAGCAGGATCAGCGCCTGGCGCTTGGTGAACTTGTGCGGGTTCAGGGCCGGATCGGTCTTACCTTGCAGCACGGCGATGGCCTGCTTCAGGGTTTGCACGATGTCGACCTCGCTGGTGCCGACGCCATGGTCATGGTAATGCTCGAGCTGGAACGGCACGTCGGTGTAGTGGTATTCGCTGTGCTTCGGATTGGCGGTGGTGTACTCGACCATTTCCGGCGATTGCGGGCCGCAATAGGTGCCCTTCACGCAATCCGGCCAGTTGGCGATCGATTCGAGCGTCTCGCCCGGCAGCAGCAAGGCGGCGATCTGCTTTTGCGCATTCGTGCCCTTGAGCAGTTTATCGGCGATGGCGCCGACCGCGCGGTGGCCGTCGCCGCCCCAGGCCAGGGCAGCGTTCGAAGCGAAGGCGCCGGCAAGCGCGAGGACACAGGCTAATTTCTTCATGGATTCTCCGTTGTAGAGCGTTACTGCATTATTGCGGTATTGGTTACTGAGCGCGCACTTTGTCGATGCGCACCGTCGGGGCCATGCCGGCAGCCGCGCCGCCTGCCCCAGGATTTTTGGCGATGTAGTCGCTCAGCGCGTCGAGGTCGACGATCTGCGTATCGACGCGGTTGATGCCCTTGGCAAATTCCGGGAAATTGTCTCCGCCTTCGGCCAGGAAATTGTTGGCCACCACGCGGTAGGTTTTGGCATCGTCGACCGGCACGCCATTGAACTTCAGGCTGCCCGGCACCAGGCGCTGGCCGAGCGGACGCGCCGCGTCCCAGGTATACGTGAGGCCTTGCGACACTTGCAGTACCGTGGCGCCGGACGCGCTCGGACGCTGCCACTGCTGTTCCAGCAAGCGCTTCAACTGCGCGCCGCTCAGGTCCAGCACCACCAGCGTATTCCCGAACGGCAGCACCGCCTGGGCGTGACCGAAATTGGTGGTCAGCGCGGCATCCGAGGTTTCCAGGTCCTTGCGGATGCCGCCATTGTTCATGAAGCCGATCTGGGCGCCATGGGTGCGGGTGGCCGCCAGCACGGCGTCGGCGATCAGGTTGCCCAGCGGGGACTCGCCGGCATCGCTGGCCTTGCGCGCCACGGTCGCCGTGCCGAGTTTGCCGAGCGGACGCGCCAGCGCCGCGCGGCTGCGTTCCTTCACGCTGGCGAGATAGGCGGACACCTTCGGGTCGGCCGGGAACAGTTCGGGATTCATCACGACGTTCTTGACGTCGATATCGGCGATCGCGCCGCTGGCAGGATCGACCTTCAGCGCAATGCGCGACAGCAGGTGCCCGGCCGCATCGGCCTGGGTCACGACACGGCCATCGACCGTGCACAGGTAACCCTGGTGCGAGTGGCCGGTAATGACCAGGCGGATCGCCGGATCGAGGCGCTTGACGATGTCGACCACGCCGCCGGTCAGCCCCTTGCAGCCGGGCTGGTCGGGCGACTCGTCGGTGCGGCCTCCTTCATGAATCAGGGCGATGAAGACCTTGGCGCCATCGGCGCGCATCTGCGTCAGCGACTTGTTGATGGCGTCGGCTTCGTCGATGAAGTCGAGGCCGGCAATCGCCGAGGCGACCGCGACCGAAGCGGTGCCCTGCAGCACGGCGCCGACCACGCCGACTTTGACGCCCTTGACGTCCTCAATCCGGTAGCCGGGCATGAAGGGCTTGCCGGTGCTGCTGTCGAGCACGTTCGCGGCGAGATAAGTGAACTGCGCGCCGCGGTAGTTCGGGCTCAGGCGGCAGGCCTTGGCCGGACGCGGCGAATCGCAACCACCGGCTTGCTGGCGCAGCAATTCCTTGCGGCCCTGGTCGAATTCATGGTTGCCTACCGACGACAGGCGCAGGCCGAGCAGGTTCATCGCCTCGATGCTCGGCTCGTCGGCCCACATCGAGGACAGCGCCGGGCTGGCGCCGATCAGGTCGCCCGCGCCGATGAACAGCAGGTCTTTATCCTCTTTGCGCCAGGCCGCCAGCGCGCCGCTCAGGGCTTCGATGCCGCCGGCGCGCAGGGTTGTGCTTTTGCCGGTGGCGGCGCTGGTGTAGGTGTACTTGCTCGGCTCGAGGTTGCCGTGGAAATCGTTGATGGCGACCAGGTTCAAGGTGATGGGACCTTGCGGAACCGTGGTGCAGCCGGCGGCGAGCAGGGCCAGCGCCAGCAGGGACAAACCGGCGCGCGCGCGCGGGAAAACGGACATGACTTACCTTTACAGATTGAAGGCGGGAGAGGCCCCGCGTGGGCAGACGGAATTATTGCACGTAGGCCAGAGCGCGACTATCTTTACAATCCCGTCGCGCCCTGCCCCACCATAAAAAAACGGCCGGTGTCGCCACCGGCCGTTCATCACCTTACAGGCATCGGATCAAGTATTAGAACTCGTACTTGAGGGTTGCCTGGACGGCCCACTGCGATTCGCCCTTGGCTTGGCGCACGTTCAGGTCTTCGACGTTGTCACGCACTGCGTACGTGTAACGGCCCTGTGCATCCAGGCCGACGTAGTCGACGAAGCTGCGTGCCTGCGCGCCGGCGGACTGGAAGCCCACTTCTTCGATACGGCCCCACTTCTTGTTCAGCAGGTTGCCGAAGTTCAGGATGTCGAGCGAGAAGCTGGCCTTGTGCTTGGCGGCGAAGCCAGGGATTTCCTGGGTGATCTTCACGTCGAAGCTGTTGGTCCATGGCGAGAAGTCGCTGTTACGCTCGACCACGCCGCCCTTGGCTTTGCTCAGGACCTTGTTACTGTTGACGATGTCCCAGAAGCGCGCTTCGGCAGTTGCGCGTGCTGCGGCGGTCGTGCCGTAGAAGGCGACTTCACCCGAACCCGGACCCGACGGGATGTACATCAGGTCGTTGCCTGCCAGGCCGTCACCGTTCAGGTCGTTGTTGACCGTCCAGCTGTACGGCTTGCCTTCACGGCCTTCATAGAAGACGCCGAGACGGGTGCGGTAGTTACCGAAGAAACGCTTTTCCCACGACAGACGCGCATTGATACGGTCTTTCACCAGGTACGACGAGTTCGCGGCGACTTCTTCGTTCGGGTTGAAGACCGAACGGCCCGACCAGTTCGAGTTCGAGGTCGACGAGGTCAGCGGCGAGACTTCGGTCGCGTTGGTGTGGGTGTAGGCCACCGACCAGCCGAAGCCCTGGCGGGTCGGGCTCGTCAGGGAGACGGTCACCAGCTGGGCGTCGCCCTTGTCGGTGCCCTTGGCCAGCAGCACGTTGCCGTAGCTCAGGTTCGAACGCGCCTTGGCGGTGTTCTGGCAATTGGTCGGGGTCGTCACCGAGTTGTTGCTAAACCCATAGCAGCCTGCCGACAGGCCGTTCGCGTTGTAGTACAGTGCGCGGCCATCGGTACCGGTCGCGGTCGCCGCGCCGACGTTCAGGTTCTGGTAGAAGATCGCGTTCTTGTTCTGGGTCGCCAGCAGTTCGGCGCCGAACACCAGGCCGTACCATGGCAGTTCGTGCTCGAATGCCAGGTTGGCTTTCCAGATCGACGGCTGCTTCAGGTCCGGCGACAGGATGTCGACGTTGGCGGCCGGGGTGGCGCCGGCAACGGTACGCTGCGCGGTCACGTCAGGCGTGAAGGTGCCGTCGGTGGTTGGGCAACGGGTTGCGCCCGAGCCCGAGCAGGTGATGATGCGGGTAGCGACGCCCGGGTTCGAGAACGGGTTCGACATCCAGACGGTTGCCGCGGCGCCCTGGAACAGGCCGGCGCCACCGCGCAATTGCATCGGACGTGCCGAATCGAACTTGTAGTTGAAGCCGACGCGTGGCTGCCACAGCTTGTCGCCGTCGAAGGTCTGCTGGTTGTCCAGGCCGTAACCACCGGTCTGGCGGCCGAACTGGCCGGCGCCGTTGACGGTCGCTGCGGCCACGGCGGCGTTCTGCAGCGGACGGCCTTCGACGTCGGTCATGTCGACGCGCACGCCGGCGCTGACGGTCAGGTTCTTGTTGACGCTCCAGTTATCCTGCAGGAACAGACCGGTGCTCTTCATCTCGAACTGGGCGATCGCGTTGCTCAGCGAACCACCGACGGCCGGCAGCTGCACGGTGTACGACGATGGACGGCCGCGACGGAAGTTCTCGTAGATCGCGGCGTTGATCTGGGCGGCATTGGCGTTCGCGCAGTTGATCGTACCGAAGGTGTACGTGAAGTTATTATCGCATTGGAACGTGTAGTTACCGTAGATGTTCTGCAGGAAGGCGTTGTAGACCTCGTTCGAGGTGTAGTCGGCGCCGAACTTGAACTCGTGGTCGCCCCACTTGTAGTTACCGCCCGCGTACAGGTCGAGGGTCTTGGTGCCCAGCACGTTGTTGTGGCGGCTGTTTTCGGTACCGGTGTTCAGGAAACGGCTGCCGGTACGGGTGCCGCTCGGCGCGTCCGACGGCAGCGGGCCGCTGAACGAGAACGACATGGTCGGCAGTTGCGCGTTGTTGATCGGCACCGAATCGTAGTCGCGGGTCGAGGCCTTGAACTCGGTCGAGAAGTTCTCGCTCCAGTCCGAGAAGACCTGGGCAACGGCCGTCTCGATGGTCTTGTCCTGCTTGTAGAACTGCGAGCTCAGCGACACGCCGGTCTGCGAGAAGCCCGGGAAGATCGGCTCGTTCTGCGAGGTCTTCGAGTAACGGAAGTTGGCGCGGTGGTCGTCGTTGATGTTCCAGTCGACCTTGAACATGCGCTCTTCCGACTTCATCTTGGTGCCGGCCGGCACTTCGGTGCTGCCGAGGTCGATGTTGTAGGTGTTCTTGGCGATGTCCTGCAGGGCGGCGATCTGGGTCGGGCTGATGCCGACGGTGGTGCCGGTGCCCGAGCCGATGGCGCCGAAGTCCGGCGAGCTGCGGCTGCTTTCGTGGTTTTCAGCCAGGGCGAAGAAGAACAGCTTGTCCTGGATCAGCGGGCCGCTGACCCACAGGCCCTTGGTGTTTTCCTTGAACGACGGGGCTTCGGTGTAGTCGCCGGTGGTGGCATTGAAACGGTCGCCGACCAGCTTGTCGCTACGGGTGATGTAGTAGGCGCCGCCGTGGTACACGTTGGTACCCGACTTGGTGACGGCGTTGACGTTGGCGCCGGTGTAGCCGCGCTGGGTCACGTCGTAGTTGGCGACGTTGACCTGCACCGACTGGATGGCTTCCATCGAGATCGGCTGGCGCGAGGTCGGGCTGCCGTTGGCTTCCAGGCCGAAGGTGTCGTTGATGGCGACGCCGTCGATGGTCATCGAGTTGTAGCGCGAGTTCTGGCCGGCCACCGACATTTCGCCGCGTTCCTTGTCGGTCTGCGACACGCGTGGGTCGAGGCGTGCGAAGTCCTGCAGGTTGCGGTTGATCGATGCCTGGGTTTCCAGGTCGGCGCGGGTCAGCGTGGTGACCGAACCCATCGAGCTGTTCGAGAAGATCTCGTTGCGGGCGCGGTTCGTGGTCACGGACACGGTCTGCATCTGCTGGCCCAGGGTCGCGTCGATCGACGCGGTCTCCGCCAGCTCGATGAACACGTTCTCGCGTTTTTCCGAGGCGCCGTTCTTGGTGATAATGATCGTGTACGGACCGCCGACGCGCAGGCCGCGGGCGATGTAACGGCCTTCGGCGTCGGTGGTGACGTTGCTGACAGAACCCGACTCGGTGTGGACGATCTGCACCGCCGCACCAGCCGCCGGCGCACCATCCGCACCCGAAACCCGGCCGCCGATGGCCGAGGTGGTGTTCTGCGCGAAGGTCGGCGCTGCCGACAACGCAATCGACAAAGCCAGCGCCAGCTTGGTCAGCCGGATCTGTTGTTGAGTGATCATTATTAAAACCCCAAAATAGACTTAATAGTTATGTGGACGCCGTGGTACGGCTTCCCTCTTTACAAGTACTGCAACCCTGGTTGCTGCGAGCCCGCAGTGGCACAAACGGTCATCGGTGAAGACGGGCGGATTGTAAGGAGGAAATATGTCATCTCCGTTACCGCCCTTGAAATAACAACAAGCATATTTATCAAGTAACCGAATATGCATGAGTGTCATGGACCGGACAAATACGTTTTTTCTTCCGTATTTATAGCGCCAGCCTCTGAATCGCCCCAAAACCGTGCTTTGTGCCGTACTACAAGGGGATTTCCCCGCGCAAATCACAGGCGGGATTATACGGAAGGCATTCTTCACTGAAATATTTTGATAAATATTTTCGACATTCCCGACCTGGGCTGCAGGATTCTGTGGCGACCTCGCCACATCTGTTAGCTTTGCGCTAACTTTTGCCGTGTCCACGATGGTGCAGCGCATGGTGCAATCGTGGCAAAGTAGTAACAACGGCAGCCGCGCTGCCGTTGTTCTTCAACCTCATTATTTCGTCGTGCGTCGCGGCGGCACAACGGTTTTTGCCAGGTCCGCGATCGTCGCTTCGAAAGCGGCGAAGCGGGCGTCGAGCTGGCGCGTCAGGCGGGTCTTGTCGGCGGCCGGCAGGAAGGCATAGCGCACGCTGTTGTACGAGGTCTTCTTCAGTTCCGCATAGTCCGGCTTGTAGCGGCTGGCGAACAGCACGTATTCCTGCGACAGCGTGTGGCGCGTGACGCCGGCGTCGTCGGTCGAGATCACATACGGCACGCCGTACTTGCGGTACATGGTGACCGGATGATTCTCGCCCTTGATGCCGCTGATGAACCCGTTCGAGGTCAGGTTGATTTCGACCGGGATGTCCTTCTCGCGCATGGTGCGCAGGATGGCCGGCGCATTTGCTTCGTGCGCGAGGTCGATGCCGTGGCCGATACGGTCGGCCCCGGCCACCATCAGGGCCTGGTCGATGTGGAACTTCAAGCCTTCCGGCGGCACTTCGCCCAGGCCCAGTTCGCCGGCGTGCATGGCCACCTTGACCTGCGGATAGGCCTTTTTCAGGAAGCCGAACATCTTCATGTGCAGCGCATAGTCGCGCATCGAGACGTGCGTGCTTTCCTGGCCGACGATGTTCACGCCAACCACCTTGCCGCCCATCGAAGCCGACTTGAAGGACGCCACCATCGAGGAAAACACCTGCGACGGATTCAGCAAACGCAGCACGTAGGTCTGGTAGCGCATCGTGAAGCGCTCGTCGTCGATGCCCGCTGCGGCCTGGTCGATCCTGGCGACGAAGTCGGCGACCGATTTGGCGAAGGCCGGATCGCGCTCGAAGCCTTCCAGGGCTTTCTGCAGTTCGGCGTTCAGCCCGGCGTCGTCGTTGACCAATTGCCAGGCCTTGTCGTCGAACTCGGCGTTGGCGATGGCCGGCGCCATCTTGAACATGGTTTCGATATAGCTGACGTTTTCGGCGATCGCGCGCTTTTTCAGTTCCTGCAAGCCTTCGGCGAAATTCGCGTTCGAGACCGGGCCGAAGTAGCCGAAGGTCTGGAAGAACAGGCGGTCCGGCGGCGGGTTGATCACGCCGTGGTTGTCGAAGTCCTTGTTCGACCAGCGCTGCACCAGCTCGCGCCAGGTGTAGTCGTCGGCATAGACTTCGGTACTGTTGAGGCAGTTGCGCTCCTTGGGCATCTTGGCGCGCTCGGCGGCGACCTTGGCCTTGTCGGTTTCGACGCGGTAGGTCTGCTTGTTGACGCACAGGCCCTGGCGGTCGAGGAAGTCGAGGTATTGCTCGACATAGATCGAACCGGAGTAATGGTGGTGCAGGTCGCCGCCCTTGGGCATCTGCGTAAAGAACATGGTCAGCTCGGCCAGCTTGGGCTCGGCGCCGGCGATCAGTGCGGCGTAATGGCGGCTGGTGGCCGCTTCGTTGGCCTGGCGCGATGCGGTCGCCGGCTCTTTCGCCATGGCGGCTGGCGCGGCGGCGACAGCCAGGGCGACCAGCAGGCTGCGGCGCAATAGGTTCTGCATGAAAGGACTTTCGTGTTGGGTTGACGTGGCCGCCGGCGCGGCTGCGCAACTGTAACGGCTTCGTTCCGGATTGGCAATGCAGTGGGAGGGCGTGACGATATCGGGGCGCAGAGTCTTGGCGGGCATGCCCGCCCTACGGTGCATTGCCACCAACGCCAAAAATTGGTGGCCGTTGTGTAACGTAGGGCAGGCATGCCCGCCAGCAGACCCAAAAACCCGATACCGTATCAGCCGCGCTCGTGCACCTTCACCCCGGCCGCATATGTCGCACGGATCGCCCGGTCGTCTCCCAGCAGCGCCAGCGCGAACAGCTGCTCTTCCAGCGAATTGCAGTGCGCACTGCGCCGCGCCAGCAGCGGCGTCGAGGTCGGGTCGAGCACAATGAAATCGGCTTCCGCCCCAACCGCGAAACTGCCGATCGTCCCTTCGAGGTCCATCGCGCGCGCCGCGCCCAGGGTGGCGAGATAGAACATGCGCAGCGCCGGCAGGTAGCTGCCCTTCAGGCGCGCCACCTTATACGCTTCGTTCATCGTCTGCAGCATCGAGAACGACGTGCCGGCGCCGACGTCGGTGCCGAGCGTGACCAGGGCGCCGGCGCCGTCGGCCTTTTCGAAGTCGAACAGGCCGCTGCCGAGGAACAGGTTCGAGGTCGGGCACACCGAAGCCGCCGAACCGGTCGCCGCCATGCGCGCGAAGTCTTCATCGTCGAGCCAGATGCAGTGGCCGAACAGCGCGCGCGGGCGCATCAGGCCGTAGCCGTCGTACACGCCGAGGTAGCTGCGCGCTTCCGGATACAGTTCGCGCACCCAGTTCACTTCGTCCTGGTTTTCCGAGACGTGGGTCTGGATGAACGTGTCCGGATAGGCCTTGGCCAGTTCGGCGATCGCGCCAAGCTGGGCCGGGCTGGAGGTGGGCGCGAAGCGCGGCGTGATCGCGTACAGCGAGCGCGCGTGCTTGTGCCACTTGTTGATCAGCGCTTCGCTCTCGCCGATGCTGCCCTCTGAATCGCGCAGGAAGTCCGGGCAATTCCGGTCCATCAGCACCTTGCCGGCCACCATGCGCAGGTTGCGCGCTTCGCTCGCCTCGAAAAAGGCGTCGACCGATTCCCTGTGCACGGTGCAGTAGACCACGGCCGTGGTGGTGCCGCAGCGGGTTAGCTCGTCGAGGAAGAATTCGGCGGTGGCGCGCGCGTGGACCGGGTCGGCGAACTGGCGTTCGGTCGGGAAGGTATAGGTTTCCAGCCAGGGCAGCAGGCCCGGCGCCGGCGAGGCGATCATGTCCGTCTGCGGATAATGCAGGTGGGTGTCGATGAAGCCAGGCGTGATGATCTGGCCGCGGTAGTCGTGCGGCACCAGGCCGGCCGGCAGCGTCGCGCTAAGCGCGGCATAGTCGCCGGCGGCCTTGACACGGCCATCTTCGACGATCAGCAGGCCATCCTCGTGCCAGGCATACGCGTCCTCGGTAAAGGCCGGGTCGGCGTGAAAATGCAGCAAGCTCGCACGGTAGGCTTGCACTATATGGGGTGCGGTGGACATCAGGTGGATTCCGAAGGAGCTTGAAGTTGGCTGGTGGCCGCGGCCTCCCAGACGGTGAGCAATTGCGCCGCGACCGAGGCGGCAATCACGGCCGGCGCCTTGCCGGCAATGCCGGACAAGCCGATCGGGCAGACCATGGCGTCGATGCGCTCGTCGGCGATGCCGCGCTCGCGCAGGCGGTGTTCGAACTGGCGGCGCTTGGTATCGGAGCCGATCAGGCCGAACCAATCCTGGCCGGGCCACGAATGGCTGCGACGCGACAGTATCGCGTTCGACAGGCGCAGGTCAAGTGCATGACTGTGTGTCATCACCAGGAAGGTGGTGCCGGGCGCGGCCTGTTCGGCCAGTGCCTCGGGGATGTCGGTGGCTTCGACCGTGACGTTGGCGGGTACTTCGGCCGGGAACAGGTCGTCGCGCTCGTCGACCCAGGTAACGCGGCACGGCAGCTCGGCCAGCGCCCGCACGATGGCCGCGCCGACGTGGCCGGCGCCGAACAGCATCAGGTGGGCGCGCGGGGCGAAGACGGTGTCGGCGAGCCAGCGGTGGCCGCTGGGGTCGGTGAAGACGTGGGTGCCGAGACTGCGGTCGAAGGCTGGCACGGTAGCACCGGCCAGATGCATGCCATCAGTGTCAAACAGAGCCCACGTAAGGTGGGCGGGTCTCCCGCCCACGCGTTCAACGTCCGGATGAACATCCGATTCTGCGTCCATGCTACCGCTGGCTGAACGCGTGGGCGGCGAAGCCGCCCACCTTACGGGTATGACTCGCCATGTATCTTCCTGGCGGCGTTTGTCGAGCAATGCCATCTGATCACGGTCGACGCGTTCGAACGCCAAATGCGCAATCCCGCCGCAGCACTGCCCCAGGCTCGGCCCCAGCGCAAAGCGCTCCAGCCGCGGCGCCCCGCCCTCCTGCAGCATGGCGCGCGCCATCTCGATCGCGCGGTGCTCCAGGTGCCCGCCGCCGATCGTCCCGGCAAAGCCGCCGGCCGTGACCAGCATCTTCGCCCCCGGCTCGCGCGGCACGGAGCCTTCGACGATGGCGACCGTGACCAGCACGGCCGGCGCCCTGAGCGCGGCGGTGAGCCAATCGTCCATCACGCGCGCTGCTGAACTGCGGCTTCAACCGCGGCGATCGCATCGAGAATCGCCTCGCTCGTCGCCGGCGCATTCAAGGGCGGATTGACCTGGTGGCCGCCGACCGCGGAGACCGCATCGCGAATCGCAAAGAAGACCGAGAATGGCAGCAACAGCGGCGGCTCGCCCACGGCTTTCGAGCGGTGGATGCTGTCTTCGACATTCCGGTTCTCGAACAGACGCACGCGGAAGTCTTGCGGGCAGTCCGACACACCCGGAATCTTGTAGGTCGACGGCGCATGCGTCATCAGCTTGCCCCCCGGGTTCCACCACAGTTCCTCGGTGGTCAGCCAGCCCATGCCCTGGATGAAGGCGCCTTCGACCTGGCCGATGTCGATGGCGGGATTGAGCGAATTGCCGGCGTCGTAGAGCGCATCGGCGCGCAGCAGTTTCCATTCGCCGGTGAGCGTATCGACCACGACTTCGGCGGTCGCCGCGCCGTAAGCAAAGTAGGAGAACGGCCGGCCGTTCATGGTTTTCGCATCCCACGACAGGCCGGGCGTCGCATAGAAGCCGTCCGACCACAGCTGCACCCGCGCCAGGTAGGCCTTTTGCACCAGGTGCGGAAACGGCACTTCCATCGCGTTGACGAACACGGTATCGGCGGCGAAGCGCACGTCCGCCGCAGCGCCGCCGTACTCTTTCGCCGCAAACGCCGCCAGTCGTTCCTTGATCTGGCGCGCCGCGTCCTGCGCCGCCTTGCCGTTCAAGTCGGCGCCGGTCGATGCCGCCGTGGCCGAGGTATTCGCGACCTTGCTGGTATTGGTGGCGGTGGCGCGCACGTGGTCCATGTCGACGCCGAGTTCGTGCGCGACGACCTGCATCACCTTGGTGTTGATGCCCTGCCCCATCTCGGTGCCGCCATGGTTGACCATGATCGACCCGTCGACATACACGTGCACCAGTGCGCCGGCCTGGTTCAGGTGGGTGACGTTGAAGGCGATGCCGAATTTGACCGGTGTGAGCGCCAGGCCCTTCTTCAGCACGGGACTCGCGGCGTTGAACGCATCGATGGCTTCCCGGCGCGCGCGGTATTCGCTCGATGTCTCCAACTCGGCCACCAGTTCGTGGATGACGTTGTCGACGACGGCCTGGCCGTAGGGCGTGACGTTGCGCTCGGTTTTGCCGTAAAAATTGCGCTTGCGGATGTCGAGCGGGTCGACCTTCAGGTTGCGCGCGATTTCATCGAGCACGTATTCCATCGCGATCGCGCCTTGCGGGCCGCCGAAGCCGCGGAAGGCGGTGTTCGACTGGGTATTGGTCTTGCCGCAAGCGGCGCGGATGTCGACGTCGGACAAATAATAGGCGTTGTCGTAGTGGCAGACCGCGCGCGTGGCGACCGGGCCGGACAGGTCGGCCGAGAAGCCGGCGCGCGAGACCATGTCGACTTTCGCGGCCAGGATGCGCCCCTGCTCGTCGTGGCCGACTTCGTATTCGTAATAAAAGCAGTGACGCTTGCCGGTGACGAGCATGTCGTCGTCGCGGTCGGCGCGCAGTTTGACTGGCCGCTTCAGCCGGTGCGCTGCGATCGCGGCGCCGGCGGCCCACAGTGCCGATTGCGATTCCTTGCCGCCGAAGCCGCCGCCCATGCGCCGGCATTCGACCACGACGTGGTGCGAATGCAGGCCGAGCGCGTGCGCAACGACGTGCTGCATCTCGCTCGGGTGCTGGGTCGAGCATTGCACCAGCATGCCATTGTCTTCACCGGGAATCGCGTAGGCAATCTGCCCTTCCAGGTAAAACTGTTCCTGGCCGCCGACGTACAGCTTGCCGGCGACCTTGTGCGGCGCATGCGCGAAGGCGGTTGCGGCGTCGCCGCGCGCCAGGCGCATCGGCGGCACGACATACGACTGGGCAGCATGCGCTTCCTGCGGCGTGAGGATGGCCGGCAGCTCTTCGTAGTCGACCTTCGCCAGGCGCGCGGCGCGGCGCGCGTTGTCGTGGCTGTCGGCGACGACGATGAAGAGCGGCTGGCCGACGTATTCGACCTTGCCGTCGGCGAGGATTGGATCGTCGTGGATGATCGGCCCGCAATCGTTGGTGCCGGGGATGTCTTTCACGGTGAGCACCGCCACCACGCCGCGCGCGGCGCGTACGGGCGCGAGATCGAGCGCGACGATGTTGGCGTGCGGCTTGCCCGACAAGCCAAAGGCGGCATGCAGCGTGCCCGCCACTTCGGCGATGTCGTCGGTATAGGTGGCCTGGCCGAGCACGTGCAAGGTCGCGGATTCGTGCGGCCGGGCGCGGCCGACCGCTGCCCACGCCGCCGCTTTCAATGCTGGTGCGCCTGCGTCGTTCATGTGATTCTCCTTACGCCGTGGCAGCGAATGCGTTGACCGCGCTTGGCGGCAGCGGATTGTCGAGGCGGGTTTCCAGCCAAAAGCGGCGCAGCAGGTTTTGCGCGGTCTTCATGCGATAGCTGCCCGATGCGCGCATGTCGGACAGCGGTGCGTAATCCTGGGCCAGCGCGGCCATCGCTTCTTTCAAGGCCGCCTCGCTCCAGGCGCGGCCCGTCAACAGCGCTTCGGCGCTGGCGGCGCGCTTCGGTGTCGCCGCCATGCCGCCAAAGGCGATGCGCGCTTCCGTGACGATCTCGCCATCGAGCGTCAATGCAAATGCGGCGCAGACGGCCGAGATGTCCTGGTCGAAGCGCTTGGCCAGCTTATAGGTCCGGAAGCGCACGTCCGTGCGCGGCAGCGGCACGCGCAATGCGGCGACGAATTCGTCAGGCCGCAAATCCTTTTGCTGGTAGCCGAGATAAAAATCTTCCAGCGCCAGTTCGCGCTCGCCGGCGCCACCGCGCAGCACCAGGCGCGCGCCGAGCGCAATCATCCACGGCATCGAATCGCCGATCGGCGAGCCGTTGGCGACGTTGCCGCCCAGGGTGCCGGCATTGCGGATCGGCAGCGAAGCGAAGCGCTGCCACATCTCCGACAGCTCGGCCGGATAGTGGCGGCACACGGCCGCGTAGGCATCCTGCAGCGTGACGCCGGCGCCGATTTCGAGCATGCCGTCCGCTTCGACCACCGATTTCAGCTCGGCGACGTTACCGATATAGATGATGTCGTTCAGCTCGCGCATCTGTTTCGTGACCCACAGGCCGACGTCGGTCGAGCCGGCCAGGATCAGCGCTTGCGGATTGGCGGCGCGCAGGGCGACGAGTTCAGCCAGCGTGCGCGGCGCATGGAAGCTGCGGCCTTCGTAGGTGTAGGTCGTTCCTTCGCCGCGTTCGAGCGCACGCAACTGGTCGGCCACCGCGGCGCGGTCGAATTCGGCGCGCGGCAATTCCAGCATGCGTCCGGCCGCCTCGATGATCGGGCGATAACCGGTGCAGCGGCACAGGTTGCCGGACAGGGCGTCGTCGACCTGGCAGCGCGACGGCTTCTGTCCTTCCTGTTTTAAATACATGCCCCACAGCGACATGGCAAACCCCGGCGTGCAAAAGCCGCATTGCGAGCCGTGACACTCGACCAGCGCCTGCTGCACCGGGTGCAGGCGGCCGTCGGGCAGTTGCAGGTCTTCGACCGTGAACAGCGCCTTGCCGTCGAGCGTGGGCGTGAACTGGATGCAGGAATTAACCGCCTTCAGTTCCAGCGCACCGTTTTCCAGCGAACCGACCACCACGGTGCAGGCGCCGCAGTCGCCTTCGGCGCAGCCTTCCTTGGTGCCGGTGCAGCGCAAGTCCTCCCGCAGGTGCTGCAGGATGGTTTGCGTCGGCGCCACGCCGGTCACTTCGTGGACGGCGTTGCGGAAATAAAAGCGGATCGGTTCGGCCATGCTTGCCTCGGATTGGTAGCAGCGTGCAGGATACTCTGTCCGGACCTCGTGCAACTATACCCAATTACTGATGTTAATTATCATCAAACCAATATATCAACCAATGAACGGATGGGTGCGTTTCCAATGCTCGGCAATGTCGATGCGGCGCGTGATCCATACCTGTTCGTGCTGCAACACATAATCGAGGAAACGCGCCAGCGCGGCGGCACGCGCCGGCCGTCCGGCGATCCGGCAATGCAGGCCGATCGAGAGCATTTTAGGCGCGTTCAGGCCTTGCGGGTCGCCTTCCGCATACAGCACGTCGAAGGCGTCCTTCAGGTAATCGAAGAACTGGGTGCCGGAATTAAAGCCCTGCATCGCGGCAAAGCGCATGTCGTTGGTGTCGAGCGTGTAGGGCACGACAAGGTGCGGCGTCGTGCGCGCGGCGCCGTCGGGCCCGGTGTGCGCCACCTGCTGCCAGAACGGCAAGTCGTCGCCATAGTAATCGGCATCGTAGGCAAAGCCGCCGTGTTCGACCACCAGGCGGCGCGTGTTCGGCGAATCGCGCCCGGTGTACCAGCCGAGCGGCGCCTCGCCCGTCAACGCGCGCAGGATGGCAACGGCTTCGACCATGTGGGCGCGCTCGGTGGCTTCGTCGACGTTCTGGTACGAAATCCAGCGCAAGCCGTGGCAGGCGATTTCGTGGCCGAGTTCGCGGAAAGCAGCCACCGCTTCCGGATGGCGCTGCAGCGCCATCGCCACGCCGAACACCGTCAGCGGCAGCTTTCGCTCTTCGAACATGCGCAGCAGGCGCCACAACCCCGCACGCGAGCCGTATTCGTAGAGCGACTCCATGCTCATATGGCGCATTGGGAAAGCTTGCGCCCCTATGATTTCGGATAAAAAAGTCTCCGAATTCGGATCGCCGTGCAGGGTCGAGTTTTCGCCGCCCTCTTCATAGTTGAGCACGAACTGCAGCGCGATGCGCGCCCCGCCCGGCCATTGGGCGTGCGGTGGCGTGCGGCCGTAGCCGGTCATGTCGCGCGGATAATCTGGATGCATGGGTAAGCCGGGGATGAGAGGTATATCGCCGATCATATATTGACAGGACGGCATCGGTATATGATCGGCCAGATACACACTTTCAGCACCTTCATATAGGAGAACCGATGGGCAAACTCAGCACCCACGTGCTCGATACCGCGCACGGCCGCCCGGCCGCGGGCGTCGCGGTCGCGCTGTATGCCGTCGACGGCGACAGCCGCCGCCTGCTGGTGCAGGCGACGACCAATGCGGATGGGCGCTGCGACGCGCCCCTGCTCGCCTGCGACGCCTTGCAGGCCGGCCGCTACGAACTCGTGTTCGCCGCCGGCGACTATTTTGCGGCGCAAGGCGTGGACTTGCCGGAACCGCGCTTCGTCGACCGGGTGACGATCGCGTTTGGCGTGGCCGATCCGGGGCAGAATTACCACGTGCCGCTGGTGGTGACGCCCTGGTCGTATTCGACGTATCGGGGTAGTTGAATCCGTACAACAGTCGTCGCCATTTCCCGCAAAACATTGCTATCCTGAGCGTTCAGGACAGGAGGGACCAATGGCTTTGCACATTGTTCATTTCATCGGACCGATCAACCACCAGTCGGCCTGCAGCGTGCGCAACATGTGCCTGCAGGCGCTGCAGAACGGGGCCACCGAGATCGAACTGCACATGTCGAGCGAGGGCGGCAACATGACCTCCGGCTTCGCCCTGTATTTCTTCCTGAAATCGCTGCCGATCCCGCTGACCACCTTCAACATCGGTAGCGTCGAATCGGTCGGCGTCGTCATCTTCCTGGCCGGGGCCAAGCGCTACGCCTGCCCGGGGGCGCGCTTCCTGGTGCACCCGCTGCACTGGGGCTTCGGCAACCTGGTGGCGGCCGACCACTCGCGCGTGTCGGAATGGCGCGAATGCCTCGACTTCGATGCCGAACGCTATGCCGCCATCTACGACGAGGCCACGCGCGGCGCGGCCGAAGCGCACGACATCCGCCCTCACCTGTTCGGCAATGCGCGCATCTACACGGCCGAGCAGGCCGTGCGCGCCGGGCTGATCCATGAAGCGGTGCAGGCGCGCCTGCCGGAGATGGGGGCGACCTCGCACTGGTGGAATTAGTTTATATCTTTTATATCCATCAAAAGTTATCGAAAATTTACTGTTCAAGATTTTCGTTTCGACAAAACAACAGCGCGTGATGTATTGACGATTTTTGTCGTACATCAACGCGCTTTTTTCTTGTTTATTGTTTTGCCGTGTGGATACAATCATTTCCGTCACTTCATGCCTCGGCATGGATGTTTCCCTAACAAGAGTCCTTATAAACGCAGCATCTGTTACAGGTCGTCTCATGAACAAGCAATTTATTACTGCCGTGCTGGCCCTGCCGCTGGCGCTGTCGTCGGCCTTCGCGCAGGAAGCGCAAAGCCCGACGGTCAAGATCAGCGGCTTCGGTACCGGCGCCCTCACCTGGACCAATACCGACCAGGCCGAATTCGGCCGTCCCAACCAGGCCACCGGCGCGCGTAAAAGTCCGCGCACCGGCGTCGATTCGAACCTCGGCCTGCAAGCCGACGTCGGCGTCAACAGCTGGCTCTCGTTGACGGCGCAGGGCCTGGTGCGCCGCGATGCCGAAGACGACTTCGGCGCAGAGTTGTCCTGGGCATTCGCCAAGGCCCGCATCAACGACCACTTGAACGTCCGCGTGGGCCGTATCGGCATGCCGACATTCATGATTTCCGATTACCGCAACGTCGGCTACGTCAATACCTTCCTGCGCCCGCCGAGCGAACTGTACTCGCAGGTACCGTACAACAATATCGATGGCATCGACGCCACCTGGCAGCAAACTGTGGGTGACACCACACTCACTGGCCAGCTGGCGTTCGGCCGTTCCGAAGTCAAGGTCGCTGGCGATGTCACCGGCAAGGGCAAGGACATCACCGCCCTGAACCTCGTGGCCGAGCATGGCCCGTTCACGGGGCGCATCAGCCGCGTCGACGCCAAGATCACGGTCACCGGCTCGACCAGCCTGACGACCCTGATCGGCGGCCTGCGCGCCGCCGGCACCGGCTACCGTTTCCCGCAGCTCAATGCAATGGCGGACCAGATCGACCCGACCGACAAGAAAGCCTCATTTACCTCGGTTGGCCTGGGTATGGACTGGAACGACGTCGTCGTCCAGAGCGAGTTCGCCAAGCGCAAGACCGAGAGCTACGTCAACGACACCACCTCGTGGTACGTGATGGGCGGCTACCGCTTCGGCAAGGTGCTGCCGTACTTCATCCAGAGCAAGGTCTCGATCGATGGCCATCCGGCCAACGTCGTACCGGCCACCTGCCCGGCAGGCTACCCGGCCGCCTGTACGCCAACCATGATGGCACTGAGCGCCGGCGCGAACCGCGTACCGTACTCGGGCCTTGGCCAGGGCGAGCAGAGCACGACCTCGATCGGCGTGCGCTGGGACTTCTACCGTTCGCTCGCCTTCAAGGCGCAGGTCGACCGCGTCAAGCCGGCCGCCGGCAGCGGCCTGCTGCTGAACGCCGCGCCCGGCTTCAACCGCGACGTGACCGTCGGCGCCGTCGCCATCGACTTCGTCTTCTAAGGAGCCGCCATGCACACCCTATTGAAAGCGGCCATCGCCGCAACCGTGCTCGCCGCGACCGTGCCTGCATTCGCCGAAGTCGTCGTCGTGGTCAACCCGAAGGCAGCCGAGGCCACGCTGTCGAAGGAGCAGATCGCCCAGTTCTTCCTCGGTAAATCGAGCAGCATGACGCCGATCGACCAGCCCGAGGATGCGCCCATCCGCGCCGAGTTCTACAAGAAGGTAACCGACAAGGAAGCCTCGCAGGCCAAGGCGCTGTGGTCGAAGCTGGTCTTCACCGGCAAGGCCACGCTGCCGAAGGAGGCCGCCAACAGCGCCGCCGTCAAGGCTGCCGTTGCCGCCAACCCGAAGGCGATCGGCTATATCGAAAAGAGCGCCGTCGACGCCAGCGTCAAGGTGGTCTTCAGCGCGCCGTAACAACGCGCTTTATTAAAAAGCCAGCCCTGCCCGCTCCCCAGCCGGCAGGGCTTTCTGCCTGAAAGCGCAGGGAGCTTGCGCCATCCATTGTCAGCCGCACGTTGAAAGAGACAAGAACATGAGCATCAAACGCAGGATCTGGGCATTGCCGGTCATTTCGACCCTGATCTTCGGCCTCGGCGTCGGCATCTCCGCGACCATCGCCAACCAGGCCCTGGAGTCGATCAACTCCACCGAACAGGTCGACTACCCGGTGCTCGACGCCGCGAAGGCGCTCACGCTCGAGGTCAAGGACATCACCGACGGCTTGATGGAAGCGGTCAGCGAAGGCGACAAGGAGCGCATCGACGCGGTCGGCAAGCAGGCCGAGGCGGTCCGCACCCACTTGCAGCAGTTCGGCCGCATCGACGGCCAGGCCGCCAACGGCGCCCGCCTGCTCACCGAATTCAACGACTACTATGCGCCGGCGCTGTCGGCCGCGCGCATCATGCTCGAACTCGAAGAAGGCGACCCGCAAACCGTGGTGCCCAAGATGCAGACCACGCTCGCCACGCTGACCAAAGACCTGGAGCAGACCCAGGCCAGCGCGAAGGCGCAGTTCAAGGCCGGCATCGCCAGCAGCGAAGCGAACGTGCGCCGCGTGCTGTGGACCATGATCCTGACCGCGCTGGTCGTCGTCGCCAGCCTCGTGCTGGTGTCGTGGATCGTGGTGCGCGCCATCTGGCAGCAGCTCGGCGGCGAACCCGAATATGCGCGCCAGATCGCCGGCGCCGTCGCCGCGGGCGACCTGGCCATGGAAATCCACACCGGCGCCCACGACACAACCAGCCTGCTGGCGTCGCTGAAGGACATGCGCACGCGCCTGGCGACGATGGTCGCCGAGATCAAGACCTCGGCCGAGACGATCGCCGTCGCCAGCGCCGAAATCGCCAGCGGCAATGCCGACCTGGCCGGCCGCACCGAGTCGCAGGCATCGAACCTGGAGCGCACCGCGCGCGCGATGGACGAACTGACCGGCGCCGTGCGCCAGAACGCCGCGAACGCCAATGAAGCGAATGCGCTGGTGGTGTCGGCCAGCGACATCGCCAGCCGCGGCGGGCAAGTGGTGGGCGGCGTGGTCAGCACGATGGGCGACATCAACAGCTCGGCCAAGAAGATCGTCGAGATCATCGCCGTCATCGACGGCATCGCCTTCCAGACCAACATCCTGGCGCTGAACGCGGCCGTCGAGGCGGCGCGCGCCGGCGAACAGGGCCGCGGCTTCGCGGTCGTGGCGGGAGAAGTGCGCAACCTGGCCCAGCGCAGCGCGGCGGCGGCCAGGGAAATCAAGGAACTGATCGGCGACTCGGTGGCCAAGGTCAACGCCGGCAGCGCGCTGGTCGACCAGGCCGGCGTGACGATGGGCCAGATCGTCGACTCGGTGAAAAAGGTGCACGACATCATGGCCGAGATCACCCTGGCCGGCCAGCGCCAGAGCGAAGGCATCGAAGACATCGGCCGCGCGATCGACAGCATGGACGAAATGACGCAACAGAACTCGGCCCTGGTCGAGGAAGCCTCGGCGGCGGCCGAATCGCTGACCGAGCAGACCGGGCAGTTGAATGGGGCGCTGTCGGTGTTCAAGCTGGCCGCGCAGGCGGATGCACCGGCGCCGGCTGGCCGGACGGCGCGGCTGGCGCTGCGGTAGGGTGGGCGCCCCGTGCCCACGCGTAAACATTGCAAGGTGTTGGCTTCGTTTTATAAAAGACCCCGCTAACACGGTGCCGGTTTCACGCGTGGGCACGGGGCGCCCACCCTACAATGTTCAACTTGGTTGACGTACCGCCAACACCCGTAATCGAAACGCCAACAAACTCCCGTGCGCGGGGCGTCATGGCATTTCGTCTACGTGGCGCGCACGCATCTCCACACCGTTGAAACGCTTTACAAATTTGATGCCTGTAGGCATCATCCGAGGAGTCTGCCGCCTCGGAACAGCCTCGCGCGGCCCTCTTGTCCTTCCCCCTACTTTACGGCTCATATGGCAGCAGTCCTCCCGCACGCGACCCCAGGCACTCCGATGTCCGGACTTGCGCGCGCGCTGGTACAAGCTGGCCGCCTGAGCGCGCAGCAGGCCGACGGCTTGCAAAAGAAGGCGACGCTCGAGCGCACCGCCTTTATCGACGCCATCCTGGCCGAGCGCACCATCGACGCGGCTGCCCTGGCCGCCTTTTGCGCCGAGACCTTCGGCTACCCGCTGCTCGACCTGAGTACCTTCAGCGTCGAGGCGCTGCCCGAAGGCGCCATCGACGCCAAGCTGATGGCGGCGCAGCGCGTGGTCGCCCTGGCCAAGCGCGGCAACCGGCTGTCGGTGGCGATTTCCGATCCGACCAACACGCAGGCGCTGGACCAGATCAAGTTCCAGAGCGAAGCGGCGGTGGAGCCGGTGATCGTCGCCCACGACACCCTGCTGGCGCTGCTGGCCAGCCTGAGCAAGGGTGCCGAGCAAAGCCTGAACGACATGGTGGGCGACGACGCCGAGATCGAGTTCGCCGAGGAAGAACAGGCGGCGGTGCCGCTGGAAGCGACCAACGAGGTCGAGGACGCACCGATCGTGCGCTTCCTGAACAAGATCCTGATGGACGCGGTGCAACTGGGCGCCTCGGACATCCACTTCGAGCCCTACGAAAAATACTACCGGATCCGCATGCGCGTCGACGGCGTGCTGCGCGACCACGCGATGCCGCCGCTGTCGATCCGCGACAAGCTCGTTTCGCGCATCAAGGTGCTGGCCAAGCTCGACATCTCGGAAAAGCGCGTGCCGCAGGATGGCCGCATGCGCCTGATCCTGTCCGCCACGCGCACCATCGATTTCCGCGTCAGCACCCTGCCGACCCTGTTCGGCGAAAAGACCGTCATGCGTATCCTGGACGCGACCCAGGCGCAGATGGGCATCGACTCGCTCGGCTACGATCCCGACCAGCGCGATTTGCTGCTGAGCGCCATCACCCGCCCCTACGGCATGGTGCTGGTGACGGGGCCGACCGGCTCCGGCAAGACGGTCTCGCTGTACAGCTGCCTGAACGTGCTGAACAAGCCCGGCATCAACATCTCGACCGCGGAGGACCCGGCCGAGATCAACCTGCCGGGCGTGAACCAGGTCAACGTCAACGACCGCGCCGGCCTCACCTTCCCGGTCGCGCTGAAGTCGTTCCTGCGCCAGGATCCGGACATCATCATGGTCGGCGAGATCCGCGACCTGGAGACGGCGGACATCGCGATCAAGGCCGCGCAGACCGGCCACATGGTGTTCAGTACCCTGCACACCAACGACGCGCCCTCGACGCTGACGCGCCTGATGAACATGGGCGTGGCCGGCTTTAACATCGCCTCTTCGGTGATCCTGATTACCGCCCAGCGCCTGGCGCGCCGCCTGTGCACCTGCAAGCAGCCGCTCGAGATGTCGCGCGAAGCGCTGCTGGCGGCCGGCTACCGCGAGAGCGACCTGCAGGACGACTGGAAGCCCTATGGCCCGGTCGGCTGCGAACGCTGCCTCGGCTCCGGCTACAAGGGCCGCGTCGGCATCTACCAGATCATGCCGATCTCGCCGGCCATCGAAGCACTGATCCTGGCCAGCGGCAACTCGATGCAGATTGCCGCCCAGGCCGAGAAGGATGGCGTCAACTCGCTGCGCCGCTCGGGCTTGCTGAAAGTGAAACAGGGGCTGACCAGCCTCGAAGAAGTGCTCGGCTGCACCAACGAATAGGATTCAGAAGATGGCAACCTCCCTCAGCACCCGCAGCCGCGGCGGCGCGCAAATCAAGGAAGCGGTCTACGCCTGGGAAGGCAAGGACAAGTCCGGCAAGACCGTGCGCGGCGAACTGCGCGCGGGCGGCGAGGCGATCGTGAATGTCACGCTGCGGCGCCAGGGCATCATGGTCACCAAGGTCAAGAAGCGCGTCTACCGCAGCGGCAAGAAGATCACCGACAAGGACCTGACCATGTTCACGCGCCAGCTGGCGACGATGATGAAGGCCGGCGTCCCGCTGCTGCAGGCCTTCGATATCGTCGGCAAGGGCCATGCGAACCCGTCGATGTCGAAGCTCATCCTCGACATCCGCGGCGACATCGAGACTGGCACCAGCCTGAACAACGCCTTCCGCAAGTACCCGCGTTACTTCGACCCGCTGTTCTGCAACCTGGTCGGCGCCGGCGAACAGGCCGGTATCCTGGAAGACCTGCTGCACCGCCTCGCCGTCTACAAGGAAAAGACGCTGGCATTGAAAAGCAAGATCAAGTCCGCCCTCACCTACCCGATCGCCATCCTGGCGGTCGCCTTTATCGTGGTCGCCGTGATCATGATCTGGGTGGTCCCGGCCTTCAAATCCGTGTTCGCCAGCTTCGGCGCCGACCTGCCGGCCCCGACCATGATCGTGATGGGCATGTCGGAATTCTTCGTCGAGTGGTGGTACCTGATCTTCGGCTCGCTCTTCGGCTCCATTTACTTCTTCTTCCAGTCCTGGCGCCGCTCGCTGAAAATGCAGCAAGCCATGGACCGCCTGCTGCTGCGCCTGCCGGTCTTCGGCGACGTCATCCGCAAGGCCACCATCGCGCGCTGGACGCGCACCCTGGCGACCATGTTCGCCGCCGGCGTGCCGCTGGTCGAAGCGCTCGACTCGGTCGGCGGGGCCTCCGGCAACGCCGTCTACCTCGACGCCACCCGCCGCATCCAGACCGAAGTCAGCACCGGCACCAGCCTGACGGTGGCGATGCAGAACGTGAACGTGTTCCCCAGCCTGGTGACGCAGATGGTCGCCATCGGCGAAGAATCCGGCGCGCTCGACGGCATGCTCGGCAAGGTCGCGGATTTCTTCGAAGACGAGGTCGATGAAGCGGTGGCCGCGCTGTCGTCGCTGATGGAGCCGATGATCATGGTGATTCTCGGCGTGCTGATCGGCGGGCTGGTGGTGGCGATGTATTTGCCGATCTTTAAGTTGGGGTCGGTGGTGTAAGAACACAGGTTCGCGGTAGCTCGACATCTATCTGATGTAGAGCTATCGCTAGCCTGTTCCCTTAGTCAGGCGCTGCCGATATCAGAAGGTCGGCAACGACGTCACCCCGGATGGGGCCGTCCACAAGTTCAGCGTATTCGCGCATCTGGTTGCGCAGCTCGACCATGCGTGCAGTAGGCTCGGGTTGTGTCGTCCAGAAGCGTTCGGACGGCCATTGGGCATACGCAAAATAGTAGCCGTCGGTGCACCGATGCAAACGCGACCCCAGACCGCCGTGTTCATCGCGTATCAGTTCGGTGAGTTCCCGCCAGGCGTGCTCGAAGTCTCGCTCATGACCAGTACTTACTTTCCATCTAAAGTAAATCGCGTACATAAGGGTCCTGTCGTGTTGTGGCGAGCCCTTCCAGTAGTAAGTGGATATCAGCTTGCCGTTGATGGCTTGGGCGGCTTTGCCACCCAAGGCCGGCTTAGCGCAGCAATGGGACCAGGTCTTCGCCAAGCATTCGACGCGCGAGCGGAACGATCTGGGTAGCGTCCTTAGCCTCCAGAACGGCGCGTACCCACATTTGCACGGCAGCCCGGCCATGTCGCTGCTCGAGTCCGGCAAACAGGGCGAGCGCAGCGCCGTAACGGCCGGCCTCATTGCCATTGTCCTCGACCATGTCGTCGGGACCAAAACTGAACGGTCCGGGTGGAGTAAAGGCAGGATCCTTTTTGCGCCGCTCACGGTCTTCGGCGCTCAGCTGGCGTTCGATGGCTTCGGGTTTGACGCTGATACCGCCCCAGGCGCCGAGGTGGGCCGCACCCAGCTTGCGGAACTCCTCGGCGCGCCTGGAACGCTCGGTTGCCGCCAGAACGGGAGAGACCAGTTCGCTTACCTGCAAACCGCTCCACTCTGCATGGCCTTCTTGAAACCAGCGCGGCATGCGCGGACCGCCCATGCTCTGACTGAAATGCGTTTCTTCGTGCGGCATCACGACGAGAAGAAAGCGCAGGTTTTCCGGCTCCCATGTCGTCGACTTGAAGACAGTGCTCCAGCGCAGCTCGCCGTCACGTTTGGGTGGAATGTAATTAGTGTTGTGAGTCAGGACAATCGGCGACCAGCGAACCGGACCACGCAGATGCAGAAGCCCTGTCGACAGCAGGTCCAGCATGCCCATCAGGCACGCCGCCTTCGATGCGGCGGCATTGGTCAAGTCCGGCTCATGATAAATGCGGATGCTGCTGCCGGTCGCGTCCGAGCGCGCTTCGTAGTAAGACAGGTCGTTGGGACTGGCTTCGATTTTACGAACCTGCACGCCGTGCAGCACGGTGCCTGGCGCGCTATCTGGCTTGCAGGCATCCTGCAGTTGCCGGGAGCTTGCTGCGGCACAGGCTGCAGCGCACGCTGTTGCCAGCAGCGCTCCAAGAAACAGGCGGTTGATCGTCTGGCGCAGAGGAAGCATGAATCGTTGTCCTTGGGTGGCAGTTGGAAACTTCCTAAGGATAGCGGTTTATAGAAGTAGAAAATGCGTGCTTTGTCACCTGCGCCTGGCGAAACTTGCAAGTGCGCAACGGTTGCCCATGTGATATCTTCCCCGAGATCACATCAACAGCCTCCCCCTGCGCACAACATGAAAAGAATCGCCACCGCCAGCCTCCCCCTCCTGCTGGCGGCCTGCGCCACCCAGCCGCCGCTGACCGCATATACCACCGGCACTGGCGCCGAACGCAGCACCGAGCAGAAATCGCTCGACTTCGAAAAAGCCGACATCCGCCTGCGCATCGAACCGGCCAGCCGCAGCATCCGCGGCGACGTGCTGCTGACCTTCGGCACGCGCGCGCCGCTGCGCCAGATCGAGCTGGACCTGGACCGCAACCTGCCAATCGACGCGATCGAGGTCGACGGCCAGCGCCTGGGCGCCGCCGACTGGCGCAATCCGGAAGGCAAGCTGACCATCACCTTGCCGCGCCCGCTCGAACCCGGCAAGCAAACGGCCGTGCGCGTGCGCTACCACGGCAAGCCGCACGTGGCGAAAAAAGCGCCCTGGGATGGCGGCTTCGTCTGGTCGCAGACGCCCGACGGCCAACCCTGGGTCGCCAGCGCCGTGCAAGGCGAAGGCTGCGACCTGTTCTGGCCCTGCATCGACCACCCGACCGGCAAGGCCAGGGTGGTCGATGAGCACATCAGCGTGCCGGCGCCGCTGGTCGTCGCCGGCAATGGCATCGCCATGGGGATGGATGAAGCCGACGGCTGGCGTACTTATCACTGGCGCACGAAGAATCCGAGTACCTACGGCATCTCGGTCAACGTCGGCCCCTACAAGGAACTCACCGGCACCTACCGCAGCCGCTACGGCAACTCGATTCCGCTGCGCCTGTGGTATCTGCCGCAGAGCGAAAAGGGGGCGAACGAACTGTTCGCGGAATTCCCGCAGCTGCTCGACTTCTTCGAGACCGTGATCGGCCCCTACCCTTTCGGCGACGAAAAGATGGGCGTGGTCGAGACGCCGCACAAGGGCATGGAGCACCAGACCGTCAACGCCTATGGCAACGGGTACGCCAAGACGCCGTATGGCTACGACGACCTGCTGCAACATGAATTCGCCCACGAATGGTTCGGCAACCAGCTCACCAATGCCAACTGGGACGACATGTGGCTGCACGAAGGCTTCGGCACCTACATGCAGCCGCTGTACGTGCAATACCTGCATGGCGAGCAGGAATATTTTGCCTCGCTGATGCAGCTGCGCTCGAGTATCCAGAACAAGGCGCCGATCGTCTCGGGCAAGCCGAAGCTGGGCGAAGAGGTATACGACCCGAAACGCGGCGGTCCGGGCCAGGACATCTACAACAAGGGCGCACTGCTGCTGCACACGCTGCGCGGCCTGATCGGCGACGAGGCTTTCTTCCGCTCGGTGCGCGAAATCGTCTACGGAACCGACACGCCGCGTCCGGGCAACTTTGCGCCGCGCTACGGCACCACGGCGGAATTCATCGCCATCGCCCAGCGCGCCAGCGGCCGCGACCTGGACTGGTTCTTCCAGGCCTACCTGTACCAGGCGGCGCTGCCGGAGCTGCAGGCGACGAAAAGCGGCACTACCCTGCAGCTGGCCTGGAAAACGGAAAAGAACACGCCGTTCCCGATGCCGGTCGAGGTGCGCATCGGCAGCCGCATCGTCACCGTTCCGATGGCGGACGGGCGCGGCAGCGTCGAGCTGCCGGCGGGCGCCGCCGCGGGCGCGGACTATACGCTCGACCCGCGCTCGAAGATCCTGCGCCGCGAGTTGCGCATCGAGCGCTTCCAGCAGTACCGGGAAGAGCAGCGGAAGAACAAGGCCGCCTGACGGGCGCCGCTCAGCCGAGGGCCTGGGCCAGCGCGAGGCTGGCCAGCCGGGCACTGGCCAGCAGGCGTTCCTGGCTTTGCCCCATCCTGGCCTTGGCCGACAGGCCGTTCATCACCGTGCTGACATACGCCGACACGTCCGCCGCCTGCGCCGGGTGGCGCCTGGCGATGTAGTCGAATATCACCTGTTCGGCCGCCGCATGGGCGGCGCGCGCCGCCGTGCGCGCTTCTTCGTCGCTGCTGCCGCACCCTTCGAGGACGATGCAACCGGTCGCCGCCGGATCGGCCGAGTAGCGGCGGGCAGCGTCCTCGAGCAAAGCGCCAAGGATCTCGACGACCGGACGGTCGGCGCGCAGCAGGTCGGCCAGCGGAATGGCGCCATTGGCGCCGTAGCGTTCGATGACCCGGTTGTACAGGCCCAGCTTGCTGCCGAAGGCGGAATAAAAGCTGGGCGTGTTAATGCCGAGGGCGTCGGTCACGTCCGCCACGCTCACATCGTCGTAGCCACGCGCATGGAACAAATCCTGGGCGACCGCGGTCGCATGGTCGGGATCGAATTTGCGTGGCCGGCCACGGGGACGGGCTATTTCTTTAGTCATGACTACAAAAACCTTGACAGGAAAACTGGATCGATTATTGTAGCAACTCCTAAACTAATCGCATAGAGGCGCACAATGGGTACTTTCGAGAATAAATCTGTGCTGGTACTGGGTGGCAGCCGTGGCATCGGCGCGGCGATCGTGCGGCGCTTCGTCGCCGACGGCGCCAGGGTCATTTTTACCTACTCGGGGTCGCCGGCGGCGGCGCAGGCACTGGCCGCCGAGACCGGAAGCACGGCGCTCATGGCCGACAGTGCCGACCGCGATGCGGTCATCGAGGTGGTACGCAGCAGCGGCCAACTCGACGTACTGGTCGTGAACGCGGGGATCGCCCTCTTCGGCGACGCACTCGAACTCGATCCGGATGCGGTCGACCGCCTGTTGCGGATCAACGTGCATGCGCCCTATCACGCCGCGGTGGAGGCGGCGCGTCGGATGCTGCCGGGTGGCCGCATCATCGTGATCGGTTCGGTCAATGGCGACCGGATGCCGGTTCCGGGCATGGCGGCCTATGCGCTGAGCAAGTCGGCACTGCAGGGCATGGCACGCGGCCTGGCGCGCGATTTCGGGCCACGCGGGATCACGGTCAACGTCGTCCAGCCCGGCCCGATCGATACGGACGCCAATCCGGCCGACGGACCGATGCGAGACCTGATGCACGGCTTCATGGCGCTCAAGCGCCATGGCCGCCCGGAAGAAGTCGCGGCCATGGTGGCCTGGCTGGCCGGTCCGGAGGCGGGTTTCGTCACCGGCGCGATGCACACCATCGACGGCGCATTTGGTGCCTGACCTGCCGGCGTCAGCCGGCCAGGCGCGCCATCAATATGCCGAGGCGACGGATCGCCTCGTTCAGGTGGTCGGCGCTGGCGGCATACGACAGGCGCACGTACCGGTCGGCGCCGCAGTGGCCGAAATCCTTCCCCGGAGTGAGCGCGACGTGCACTTCGTCCAGCGCGCGCTCGCAGAACTGCCAGGACGTGAGGCCGGTGCCGCTGACGTCGAAATACACGTAGAAGGCGCCGTCCGGCGGCACCGGCACCGGCAAATCAATTCCCGCAAGGCCGGCCAGCACCAGCGCGCGCCGGCGCCCGAACTCGACGCGCCGCGCTTCGCAGACAGCCAGCGAGTCCGGCGTGAAGCAGGCCAGCGCCGCCTGCTGCGACAGGTTGGAGGCGCAGATATAGTAATTCTGGGCCAGGCGCTCCATGGTCGGCACCAGCGCTTCCGGCACGACCGCCCAGCCCAGGCGCCAGCCGGTCATCCCGAAATACTTGGAAAAACTGTTGATGACAATGGCGCCGTCGTCAAAGGCCAGCACCGTTTGCGGCGGCCTGCCATCTGCATCGCGGTCGCCCAGGTTCAAATAAATCTCGTCGACCAGGCGCCAGGCGCCGTGTTCGCGCGCCCAGTCGCAGATGGCGCGCAACTCGTCCGGCGGCACCGAGGTGCCGGTCGGATTCGAGGGCGTCGCGATCATCAGCCCCCTGGTAGCGGCCGTCCAGTTGGCGCGTACGCTGTCCGCATCGAGCTGGAAGCGGCTGCCCGCATCGGTGCCGACCAGTTTCACCTGCGCGCCGAAGCTGCTGAGGAACTGGCGATTGCAGGGGTAGGATGGATCACCCACGATCACTTCGTCGCCCGTATCGACCAGCGCCGCGGTCACCAGCAGCAGCGCGGCGGAGGCGCCGGCGGTGACGATGATCCGGCTCGGCGCAATCGTAACGCCATGCTCGTGCAGATAAAAGGCGGCGATCGCCTCGCGCAGGGCCGCCGTGCCGAGCGCGCCGGTGTAGGGCAACGGCCCGTCGACGGCTTTGCGCGCCGCTTCCAGCACGGCCGGCGGCGGGCCGAAGTCGGGCTCGCCCAGGCTGAGCTTGATGACCTGATGCCCTTCCGATTCGAGGGCGGCGGCGCGTTTGCCGAATTCCATGGCGAAGAAGGGATCGATCGACTGGGCGCGTTGGGAGATTTTCATGGTGGTTTTTCGATGTGAGACTGTGCGCTGCGATTCTACAGGTGGGGCGCTTTGCTTGCTCAGGGCCGGCATTGGCACCTATACAGAGTGAACTGCAGATATGGCTCTCCGTTGACACATCACTTGCGTACTTTATGCTCACGCATTGCAGCCCAAAGTGACATCATATATACTCAATTTAGACCGCAAAACAACTCACTCCATGCAAGCCATTTCAAGCCTCCGTTCTCGAGATTCGTCAAGAAGCAACACAAGCCGCTTCAGCTCGCGATCGAGGACGCGGTAGAGGAAATCTGCGAGAGTCCGGCTATTGGAGAGGCAAAGACCGGTGATTTGCAAGGCATACGCGTTTTTAAGTTCGTGCATTAAAAGCAGGAGTACTTGGTCGCATACCGGCCGCCGACCGATGAAGAGATAGCAGCTGAGAATGTAAAAGTTGATCTGTTATTTATCGATTTTTACCAGGCAGGAACACACGAAAATTTTTATGCAGATTTGAAAAAATACCTGAAATCATGAGAGGTCAACCATGAACCACCCAACTGCCGATGCTGTCTTCCAGGACTTTCGAAAGCTCACGAAGAAGGAACGCGCGCGTTTTTACGAGTTACTTGGCGAGAACAGCTTGAGCGACGAGGACCTCTCACACGAGCAAGTCTTCGGCCACCTGAGTGGCGCTGAATTCACTGCCGCGGAAGCTGCACAGTATCTGGACGTTTCGATGTCGACATTCCGGCGTTATGTCAGTGCCAACAAGATTCGGGCCACATCGCAAATCGGTCGAAGCGACATGTTCGCGACAGCAGACCTGAAGGCGTTCAAGCGCTCGCTGCGAGAAGTAAAAGGAGCCTGATCTCATTCGCTACCGCTCGACAGCGGCTCTTCAGCGCCGGCCCGGCACGATATCCACGCCGATCTGCTCCGCCAGCGCCAGCAATTCCCCATACGCTGCCGCATCCTCCACCAGGCTGCGCGTCGGCGCGCCCGGCTGCAGCACGCCATCGGCGATGCGGTCGCCGAACAGCACCAGCGCCCGCGCGCTGTCGTCCTGGCGCGAAATCCAGAGCAGGCCCTGCACCTGCGGCAGCGCGGCGTGGATCGCCACCGCCCATTGGCGGGTGGTCGGGTACTGGTCTTTTTCGGTATCGATCAGCTGCTTGCGTTCGACGCCGAGTTTGCGCAGCGCGCGGCTGCCGAGGTCGGCCAGCAGCAGGTCCTGGGCGGCCATGAATTGCGAATGCCCCTGCCCTGCCAGCTTGTACTTGTCGTAGGTCTTGAAGCCGGCCGTGAAGGGCACGTCGTGGAACACGCTTTCCATGGCGGCGCAGGCGAAGCTGGCGCCGCCGTAGAGCGTGGGGATGCGTGCTCCGCCGGCATCCACGATGGGACTGAAGCGGGCATTGCCTTTGATGCCGGGATTGAACTGGACCGCGCCGTAGTCGCGGTGATGGACGCGGTGGATGACGGTAGCGCGCGGCCAGGTGGCGGTGGTGACATGCAGGATGGGTGGTGGCGCGATGGCCGCGCCGGGGATGGAGGGTGCGTCCGGCCTGGCGGCCGTCTTAACCATGCAGCACGCCTTCGCATTCGTCGGCGGCCGCGGCCAGTACGCGCTCGGGCTCGCGCGCCAGCAGGTCGCGCGGCGTTTTGCCGCCGAGGTAGCTGTTGGCGGACATGAACCAGTAGGACAAGCCCCAGCTGTCCTTGGCGTCGCCGAACAATCTGATGACGTCGGCCAGCGCCTTGCGCGGCCGGTAGCCGGCTTGTGGGTCGAGGCCGTAGCTGGGAAAATAATCGATGCCGTTGTGGCGGATGGCGAAGATAGTGCCGTCGCGCTTCCACTTGTTGGGCTGTGCGCTCGGATTGCTGGCGCTGAATCCTGCTGCCACCGCGATCTGGGCCGCCGTCATCCAGTCGCCGCTATCGATCACGGCGGTGCGGGCGCGCGCCAGCATGGCGGCTTCCTTGAGTTCGTTCGGCGTGGGCGGCGCCTTGGGTACCAGCGCCTCGACGATTGCTTCGAGCGATTGCCGGTGGTGGTTGCCGACGATGGTTTTGACGAGGTCGGCAATATTCGCAAAGGTTTCCGCCATCGCCGCCGCCTCGCGTGGTGTCGCATGGGCGATTGCCACTGCCACGACCTGTTCGGCATCGACCCCGTCGAGGCCCCGGCTGACCTCGCCAGGCTTGCCCGCAAGGGTTGAAATACCGGACACTCCGTATTCCAGTACGCGCATGCTGCCTCCTGCTGAGATTAGATTGAACGGCATGACTTCATACTAACCCATATAACCGCTTCGTGCCAGATGCGGTGCTGGCGCCGATCAAGACGGGCTTTCAGGAAGATTTCAGCTGTTCTTTATTAAAAGCACGTACATTGCGCACGCACCTGCGATTTTTGCGATATCTTGCTATACTATTCTTTACTCGCAGAGCTCGCAAAAATCGCACATATCCAGCAACGGAGGACAACATGGGACTGACAGCGCATTATTCCAGCTTTATCCCAAAGTCTGCACGGCGCGGACGCAAGTCATCCGGTCTGCAAGACCTGAATGATTTGCTGACCCAAATCACCAAGGAAGCGGTCAGCAGCGCATTGGCCGAGTTCGGTGTCGTAGCCGCTCCGCAGGAACACGCGCAGGAACACGTGCGCAAGTACATTGTCAAAATAAAAGGTAGGGGCCGGACGCCTGCCCCCATCGGTGTCGAAACGCTCGCGCCAGCCACCGCCCCGGAGCGTGCACCGATGCCGGTGCAGGATATGGTCGACCAGTCACCGATTCGCCGCGCCGACCCGCTCATCGAAAAATTGCAGCAACGCGCGGTGGAGCAAGTATTGAACGGAACAACCTGGCTGACGTCGAAGGAAGTCAGCGACCAGGTCGATCCGGCGGCAAAGAACAAGCATGCGCTGGCCCACCGCCTGCTGGGCCAGCGGCGCGTGTTTGCCATCAATCGGCGCAATCAGAAAGAGTTTCCCCGCTACCAGTTCGACCCGCTCGGACAACCGATCGACGCGGTCGCCAGGGTGCTCGAGATCTTCCAGGGCTACACGCCATTTCGTATCGCATCGTGGTTCGAGTCGACCAGTTCCGAACTCGGCGGGCGCCGCCCCCGCGAAGTACTTGCCGATAACCCGGCGGCGGTGATCGAAGCGGCTGCCGCCCACGTGCGCGGAGCCACGCATGGTTGATGGCCCCGCGGAGAAACTGCCCTACCTGCCCGAACCGCCGCCGCCCTGTCTGTTCCGCCTGCGCCGGCAGGCGGCATCCGAATGGTGCCGCGTCCACAACTTCGATCCGGCGACCGGCCACTTCCAGCCGGACGCTTTCAACGACACCACGAACGGCAACGCCCGCTTTAGCCCGCTCATCGATCCCGATACGAACAAAGTCATTCCGACTATCTACGCCGCCGAAACCGAGGCAGGTGCGATTTCCGAAGTGATCCTGCACGACATACCGACCCCATCGACCGGCTACTTGCACGACTGGGACCGCGACAAGGCGGGCAAGCAGCACCTGAGCAAGATTCATCTTCCCGACCTGCAACTGGTGGACCTGCAACAGGGCTTGCAGGCGGCTGGGCTGGAACAATGGGAACTGTTCGGAACCAACAAGCCGGACTATCCGCGTACACGCAGGTGGGCCTTGTATATCTGGAAAACCATGCCCGATGCGGCGGGCCTCATCTGGATGTCGAAGCGCGCGAACGAAGGCGCGGCCTTGATGTTGTTCGGCGACCGGGTAGCGCCCGGCGCAATCACGGTAACCATGAAGCCGGCGCCGATTGCCCAGTACGAAGCGACCGTGCTGACCATCCTCGATCGCCTCGGCTGTGGCTTGGCTTTCAGTTGATGCGGCGTAAATTCGACGCGCGATCCGGTCGCGCATTTCAAGAAAAAGGGAAAACCCCTAGAATAGGTTGATCTGCGGAATTAACGCGCTCACCTATCGGAAAACCTGTGTTGGAAACTCTTCTCTTCGCCGCCCCTGGCTTGCTCGGTCCCACCCTCGTCGCCGGCCTGCTCGGCTTGCTCATCGGCAGTTTCCTGAACGTGGTGATCCACCGCATCCCGAAGATGATGCAGCGCGAATCCGACAATTACGTGGCCCACGAAAGCGGCAAGGAATTGCCGCATACCGACCGCTACAACCTGATGGTGCCCCGTTCCGCCTGTCCTCATTGCGGCCACCAGATCACGGCGCTGGAAAACATTCCCGTGATCAGCTGGCTGGCGCTGCGCGGCAAGTGCCGCAAGTGCAAGGCGCCGATCTCGGCGCGCTATCCGGCGGTCGAACTGCTGACCGGCCTGCTGTCGGCCGCTCTGGTGTGGACATTCGGCAGCGGCGCCGCCGGCATGGCGACCCTGCTGTTCGCCTGGCTGCTGATCGCGATGACCTTCATCGATGTCGATACCCAGCTGCTGCCCGACGATTTGACCTTCCCGCTGCTGTGGGCGGGTCTGCTGATCAACCTGAACGGTACCTTCGTTCCGCTGCACGACGCCGTGATCGGCGCGGTGGCCGGCTACCTGGTGCTGTGGGCCGTGTACTGGCTATTCAAGCTCGCCACCGGCAAGGAAGGCATGGGCTACGGCGACTTCAAGCTGCTGGCGGCGCTGGGCGCCTGGCTCGGCTGGGCGATGCTGCCGACGATCATTTTGCTGTCTTCGGTGGTGGGCGCGTTAGTGGGCGTCAGCCTGATCGTGTTCGCCAAGCGCGGGCGCGACAAGCCGATCCCGTTCGGTCCCTACCTTGCCGCGGCCGGCATGATCGCGCTGTTCTACGGCGACCAGCTCGGCGGCATCTTCCAGGGCGTGTTCGGGTAAGACCATGGAGAGCGGCCAAAAACACGCATTCTCCGTCGGCCTGACCGGCGGCATCGGCTGCGGCAAGACGACTGTCGCCGACATGTTCGGCGCGCTCGGCGCTTCGCTGGTCGACACCGACGCCATCGCCCACGCCCTCACCGCGCCGCACGGCGCCGCCATGCCGGCCATCCTGGCCGAATTCGGCGCCGGCTTCGCCACGCCGGACGGCGCCATGGACCGCGCCAAAATGCGCGAACTCGTGTTCACCGATCCCGGTGCCCGTACGCGCCTGGAAGCGATCCTGCATCCGCGCATCCGCGAAGCGACCGCCGCCGCGGCGGCCGTCGCCACCGGCCCCTATGTGATCTTCGTGGTGCCGCTCCTGATCGAGTCCGGTACCTGGCGCGAGCGCGTGACGCGCGTTCTTGCAATTGATTGCAAAGAGGAGACCCAAGTCGCGCGCGTCATGGCTCGCAACAACCTGCTTGAGGCGCAGGTGCGCGCCATCATGGCGGCCCAGGTCACGCGCGAACAGCGCCTCGCCGCGGCCGACGACGTGGTCGTCAATGACGACGGCCTGGACACCTTGCGGCCCCAGGTCGAGCGCCTGCATGCGTTCTACATGGCGGAAAGCGCGCGCCTGGCCGCTGCTACAATGCAGGGTTTGTAATTTTGCTCCGCATGGTTCAGAATCACGGAGTTGCTCGCCAGCCCACATTCAGGGGAATGTCACTTTGATCGTCTACGAATATCCTTTCAACGAGCGCATTCGCACGTTGTTGCGGCTGGAGGACCTGTACGAGAAATTCAAGTTCTTTGTACGTCAGGAGCACCCGATGCAGCACCACGTGGCGCTCTCGACGATCTTCGACATGCTGGAAGTGGCCGGCCGCGCCGACCTGAAGTCCGACCTGCTGCAGGAACTCGAGCGCCAGAAGCAAAGCCTGCTGGCCTACCGCAGCAACCCCAACGTGGCGCCGGAAGCGCTCGACGCCATCCTCGCCGAACTCGACCAGGTCAGCAGCGCCCTCGTGGCGAGCCAGGGCAAGACCGGCCAGAACGTGCGCGACAATGAATGGCTGATGAGCATCCGCGGCCGCACCATCATTCCCGGCGGCGCCTGCGAATTCGACCTGCCCTCGTACTACGCCTGGCAGAAACGTCCGTATGACCAGCGCCATGCCGACATCATGGGCTGGTTCGGTCCGCTGACGCCGCTGTGCGACGCCCTCGCCCTGGTGCTGCGCCTGCTGCGCGATTCGGGCCGCCCGACCAAGATGATCGCCGCCGCCGGCAGCTACCAGCAAATGCTGCAGGGGAAGGTGTACCACATGCTGCGCCTCGGCCTGGACGAATCGCTCGGTGCGATTCCCGAAATCTCGGCCAACAAGTATATGCTGTGGGTACGCTTCACCACCCAGGGCGGCGACCTGAAACCGAAGTCGCTGGAAGAAGATGTACCATTCGAGCTCACCCTCTGTAATTTCTGAAGCCTGACACGTACCGCCATGACCGTTGTAGCCTGCCCCACCTGCGCCAAAAAAGTCGAATGGACGCCTGAAAACAAGTACCGTCCGTTCTGCTCCGAGCGCTGCAAACAGATCGACCTCGGCGCCTGGGCCGAAGAAAAGTACACCATCCCCGCCGCTGCGCCGAACGAGCCGCAGCACGACCCGCTGGACGACGACAAGCACTGAACCGGAGCGCTGGCGCACCGTAGGGTGCGCACTTGTGCGCACGCGGTACGGTTGTTGATCATCGACTCGGCATCCTGGTGATACGTTTCGATGATCACGCGTGGTACCGCGTGGGCACGAGAGCGGATCGCCGCCCGGCCCACCCTACAACAACTTACGCGGTAACGCTGATCCCGCCCGGCACCAGCACCGGCTTGTTGCGGCGGCCATAACGATCCATGAACAAGCCTTCCAGGCCGATCTCCGGCTGGCGCCCCGAGACCATGTCGGCCAGCACGCGGCCGGAGCCGCAGGCCATGGTCCAGCCGAGCGTGCCGTGGCCGGTATTGAGGAACAGGTTGCGGTACGGGGTCGGGCCGACCACCGGCGTGCCGTCCGGCGTCATCGGGCGCAGGCCGCACCAGAACTCGGCCTTGCTCACGTCGCCGCCCTGCGGGAACAGGTCGGTCACCGAGTGTTCCAGCGTGTCGCGGCGCGCCTTGTGCAGGCTCAGGTCGAAGCCGGCCAGTTCGGCCGTACCGCCGACGCGGATGCGGTCGCCCAGGCGCGTGATCGCGACCTTGTAGGTTTCGTCCATGATGGTCGATTCCGGCGCGCCGGCGGCGTTCGTGATCGGCACCGTGATCGAATAGCCCTTCACCGGATACACCGGGATGTGGATACCGATCTGTTTCAGCACGAAGGGCGAATAGCTGCCCAGCGCCAGCACGAAGGAATCGGCCTTCAGTTCGCCCTGCGAGGTGACCACGCCGACCACCTTGTCGCCTTCGACCGAGAGGCGCTTGATCTCGACGCCGTGGCGGAATTTCACGCCCAGTTCCTTGGCCATCTCGGCCAGCTTCTGGGTGAACTTGAAGCAGTCGCCGGTTTCGTCGTTCGGCAGCAGCAGGCCGCCGACGAATTTGCCGCGCACGTTTTTCAATGCCGGTTCATAGGCTTCGCAGCCGGCCGGATCGAGCACCTTATAAGGCACGCCATACTGCTGCAGCACGGCGATGTCGGTGGCGGCGCCATCCAGTTGCTTCTGGGTGCGGAACAGTTGCAGGGTGCCCTGGGTGCGCTCGTCGTAGGCGATGCCGGTGTCGGCGCGCAGCTGCACCATCACGTCGCGGCTGTACTCGGCCAGGCGCACCATGCGGCCCTTGTTGATGGCGTAGCTCTTGTGATTGCAGTTGGCCAGCATCGACAGCATCCAGCGCCACTGATTCGGGTCGAGCTTGGGACGCACCACCAGCGGGCTGTGCTGCATCATCAGCCACTTGACGGCCTTCGCCGGCACGCCGGGACCAGCCCACGGCGAGGCGTAGCCGGGCGAGATTTCGCCGGCGTTGCCGTAACTCGTTTCCATGCCGGCGGCCGGCTGGCGGTCGATGACCGTGACGTCGTGCCCCGACTGGGCCAGGTAATACGCCGTGGTGGTGCCGATGACACCACTACCCAAGACGATGATTTTCACAGGGATCCTTGAACAGATTGGTTGACTGCGTTTTTACCCGGCATAACGCAGCTGATCGAGCCACGCCAGCAGGGGGATGGTAGCGGGCAGCAGCGGGGTAAGGCCGACTGTCCCTTGCCACGCAAAGGCCTGGCCTTCCAGGCTTTGCGGTTCGCCGCGCCAGTCGCGGCTGATATAAAAATGAAGCCGCACATGGGCGTGCTCGTAGACATGTTCGACACAGCACCATTGCTCGGCACTGACGATGTGCACGCCCAGTTCCTCGACGAATTCGCGCTGCAGGGCGGTGAAGATGTCTTCGTCCCGCTCGACTTTACCGCCGGGGAATTCCCAGTAGCCCGCATAGGGTTTACCGTCCGGGCGCTGACCGAGCAGCACGTCGCCGTTCGGGCGCATCAGGATGCCGACCGCCACATCGATCGGCCGGGTTGTCGCTTGCTGCATCGGTGGTCCATCCGGAAAAGCCGATATTGTACGCCAGCCTGATGCTTAAAGCATTGGCAGTGTTGCAGGGATCGGTACAAAAAAGCGGGGTGGGATAACCGGCGGGAATGGGGTTTTACGGCGGCGATATCGAAACGCTGATTTGGGGTTCGTAGGGTGGACTCCGTCCACGCGGTGATACGTGGCAGCGAGATCGTCGAGCACGATAACGGAGCCGTCGCGTATCACGCGTGGACGAAGTCCACCCTACGTTCATTGCTGATCTGGCTCCGTGGCGAGCTTGCCGGCGTAATCCTTGGCGAACTGCCAGGCCACGCGCCCGGAACGCGAACCGCGGCCCAGGGCCCATTGCAGCGCCTCGCCCCGCGCGGACTCGATCTGCGCCGGCGTGCAGCCGAAACTGCTTAACCAGTGCGCCACGATTTCCAGATAGTCGTCCTGGCGGAACGGGTAGAACGACAGCCACAAGCCGAAGCGCTCCGACAGCGAAATCTTTTCTTCCACCGCCTCGCCCGGATGCAGCTCGCCATCGTCGCCGTGTTTGTAGCCCGTGTTGTCCGCCATCTTTTCCGGCATCAGGTGGCGCCGGTTCGAGGTGGCGTAGATCAGGACGTTGTCCGACTGGGTCGCCACGCTGCCGTCGAGCGCCACCTTCAGCGCCTTGTAGCCGGCCTCCCCTTCCTCGAACGAGAGGTCGTCGCAAAAGATCACGAAGCGTTCGGGACGCGCCGCCACCAGGTCGACGATGTCGGGCAGGTCGGCGAGATCGGCCTTGTCGACCTCGATCAGGCGCAGGCCCTGGTCGGCAAAGCCGTTCAGGCAAGCCTTGATGAGCGACGATTTGCCGGTGCCGCGCGCACCCGTCAGCAGGACGTTGTTGGCCGGCCGGCGCGCCACGAACTGGCGCGTGTTCTGTTCGATCTGGCGCTTTTGCGCATCGACGTGCTGCAGGTCCTCGAAGCGGATGGTCGAGGCGTGCAGCACCGGCTGCAGGTAACAGCCGCCGCCGCCCGCGCGGCGGCGCCAGCGAAAGGCGAACGCGCGCCTGAAATCCGGCTCGCGCGGCGCCGGTGGCAGGATCGCCTCGACCCGGGCCAACAAGCCTTCGGCGCGGTGCAGGAACTGTTCGAGCGGCGTCATGCGCTTCCCTGCTTACGAGCGGTAGTCGGCGTTGATGCTGACGTAGTCGTGCGACAGGTCGCAGGTCCAGACGGTGGCGCTGGCATCGCCGCGTCCCAGGGTGACGCGCACCAGGATCTCGGCCTGCTTCATCACGCGCTGGCCATCCGCTTCCTGGTAATCCGGATTGCGCCCGCCCGCTTTCGCGACCCAGACGTCGTCCAGGTACAGATCGAGCTTGGTCACGTCGAGGTCGTCGACGCCGGCATAGCCGACGGCGGCCAGGATGCGGCCCAGGTTCGGGTCCGAGGCGAAGAAGGCGGTCTTCACCAGCGGCGAGTGGGCGATCGCGTAGGCGATCTTGCGGCACTCCTCGAGCGAGCGGCCTTCTTCGACGGTGATGGTGATGAACTTGGTGGCGCCTTCGCCGTCGCGGATGATCTGCTGCGCCAGGTTGCGCGAGATGTCGGTGACGGCTTCTTTCAAGGCTTCGTAGTCGGCGCCCGACGCTTCGTTCACGACCAGGCTGCCGGCGCCGGTGGCGATCAGCATGAAGGAATCGTTGGTCGAGGTGTCGCCGTCGATGGTGATGCTGTTGAACGAGCGGTCGGCCGCGTATTTCACCAGTTCGTCCAGCACCGGCTGCGCCACTTTCGCGTCGAACGCGAGGTAGCCGAGCATGGTCGCCATGTTCGGCTTGATCATGCCGGCGCCCTTGCTGATGCCGGTCATGGTGACGGTGTGGCCACCGATGGTGACGGTACGCGACGCCGCCTTCGGCTGGGTGTCGGTGGTCATGATCGCCTCGGCGGCGTTGAACCAGTTGTCCGCGGTGAGGTTCTCGATCGCGGCCGGCAGGCCGGCGACGATTTTGGCGACCGGCAGCGGCTCCAGGATCACGCCGGTCGAGAACGGCAGCACCTGCTGCGCATCGCAGCCGAGCAGTTTCGCCACTTCGGCGCAGGTAGCCTGGGCATTGGCCAGGCCCGCTTCGCCGGTGCCGGCGTTGGCGTTGCCAGTATTGACCACCAGCGCGCGGATCGGCTTGCCGCCGTTGTTCACCGCTGCCAGGTTCGCCTTGCTGACCTGCACCGGCGCCGCGCAGAAGCGGTTCAGGGTGAACACGCCGGCGACGGTGGCGCCGTCGGCCAGGCGCATCACGAGGACGTCCTTGCGGTTGGGCTTCTTGATGCCGGCTTGGGCAAAACCGATGTCGATGCCGGCAACCGGTTTCAGGTCGGCGGCGACGGGCAGAGGGGAATTCACGGCCATGGTGGTCTCATTGGAAAGATTTCGAATTCAATATTGTACTGCGCGCGCCGGCAGGACGCCGCGTACCGTTTCGCGCTGTCCTGTTGCCGCCATCGCTTGAAGTGTGTCTTTCGCGCCGCAGCGTAGCGGCACGCGGTCGTTCAACAGGAACGGCATCGACGCGGAACAAATTTCATTAAAATTGCCTTACTACAATTCATGGTTGCGCGGAACGCATCCGAGGCTGCTCTGCGGCTGCGCACGGCGTCTCCCGTCTTTCACGAATAACGCAGGTTTCCACAGGATTCAGCGCACCCATGCCACCCGCACACCCTCTTGACGCTCTCCCGGCGCCCCACTGGCTCAACCAGGACCGGCTGAAAACCTATCCCCGCGTTTTCCTCTTCATGTACGTGCTGACCGGAATCTGGCTGCTGGCGGGTTCCCACGACGGCGTCGATGCGCAGGGCAAGCCCCTCGGCACCGATTTCATCGCCTTCTGGAGCGCCTCGCACACCTGGCTGCACGGCGCCGCCGCCGACGCCTACGACGTGGCCAAGCTGGCCGTCACGCAGCGCATCGCGGTTCCCGCGTCGACCAGCGTCTACGCCTGGTTCTATCCGCCGACGTTTTATCTGATCGTCCTGCCGCTTGCGCTGCTGCCGTATGCGCTGGCGTTCGCGCTGTTCACGGGCGCCACCCTGTGCGCCTTCCTCGTGCTGCTGCGGCGGGTCGTCCGCCATCCCGGCGCGCCCCTGCTGGCGCTGGCCTTTCCCGGCATCGTCATCAACTTCCTGCAAGGCCAGAACGGCTTCCTGACGGCCGCGCTGGCGGCCGCCGCGCTGCTGCTGCTCGAGCGCCGCCCCGTCGCCGCCGGCGTCTGCGTCGGCCTGCTGGCGATCAAGCCGCACCTGGCCGTCCTGTTTCCGGTGGCGCTGCTGGCCGCCGGCCACTATCGCGCGGCGCTCGCGGCTGCGCTTAGCGCCTGCCTGTTCGTGGCCGCCAGCATCCTGGTCGTCTCGCCGGAAGCGGCGCAGGCCTTTGTGCACAGCATCGTGCTGGCCCGCACGGCGCTGGAAGCGGGCGCCCTGCCCTGGCACAAGATGCCGACGGTGTTCGCCCTGGCGCGCCTGCTCGGCCTCGGCACCGGCGCGGCCTATGCCGTGCACGCCACCCTTGCCGTGCTGGTGACGCTGGCCCTGGTCCGCACCTGGCGCCGCTGTCCTTCGCCGCGCTTGCGCGCCGCGGCGCTGATGACGGGCACGCTCCTGATCAGTCCCTACCTGTTCGACTACGACCTCGTCTGGCTGGCCTTTCCGGTCGCCTGGTACGCGGCCCATGCGCTCGAGCACGGCTGGCTGCCCTGGGAGCGCGAAGTGCTCGCTGCCGCCTGGCTCACGCCGATGCTGGTCGCGCCGATCGCATGGGGCACCGGGGTGCAGGCGGCCCCGCTGGTGACGCTCGCGCTCTTTGTCATGATCGTGCACCGCGCGTGGCAGGAAGACGCTACGCAGGGGAGTACCTCATGAGCCGCGCCGACAACCCGGACATCGCCGTGGGGCGCCGCCCCTGGCGCGACTTGCTCACAGCCGAGCGCGTCAGGCTGTACGCCAGCGCGATGCTGGTGGCCCATCTGGCGGTCCTCGCCGGCTTCATACTGCTCGACCTCCTCGGCGAGCGCGCGACGCCCTTCTCCGGCAACGACTTCCGGGTATTCTGGGCCGCGTCACGGCTCGGACTCGACGGCCACGGCCTCGATGCCTACGACATCGGACGCCTGTTCCCGCTGCAGCAGTCGGTGGCGCCGGGGCTCGCCGAGGCCAAGCCCTGGCAGCACTGGTTCTATCCGCCGACTTTTCTGCTTGCCGTGCTGCCGCTGGCGCTGCTCCCCTGTTTCCTGTCGTTCCTGGTCTTCAATGCGGCGGGCCTGTGCCTGTTTCTTCGGGTGCTGCGTTTCATCATCCCGCACCGCACCGCCCCCCTGGCCGCGCTCGCGGCGCCGGCGATCCTGTTCACGGTGGCCAACGGCCAGAATTCCCTGTTCACGGCAAGCCTTGCCGGCCTGGGGCTGACCCTGCTCGAACGCCGCCCCGCCCTGGCCGGCGTCCTGATCGGCCTGCTGGCGATCAAGCCGCACCTGGCACTCCTGTTCGCCGTCGCCCTGGTCGCCGGCAAGGCCTGGCGCACCTTGTGCTGGGCGGCGCTCACCGCACTCGGCCTGCTCGGTGCGAGCGTGCTGGTGTTCACGCCGCAGTCGATGCTCACGTTTTTCAGCCAGGTGCAGGTGGCCAAGTCGTTTGCCGAGCAGGGATTGATGCCGATGGAGAAAATGCCGACGGTGTTCGCCGCCATGCGCCTGCTCGGACTCGGCGTCGGCGCCGCCAACTGGGTGCATGCCGCGGTGGCGCTGGCGGCGGCGGGCGCCGTCGGCTGGCTCTGGGCGCGGCCGGCCCCGCCCTACCTGCGCAAGGCGGCGCTCGTGCTCGGCTCGCTCCTGATCAGCCCGCACCTGTTCGACTACGACCTCGTGTGGCTGGCGTGGCCGATTGCCTGGCTCACCGTGCACGCGCTCGAGCATGGCTGGGAGCGCGGCGAGCGGCGCCTGCTGCTGCTGGCCTGGGCGGCCCCGATCCTGGCCAGCCTGTTCGCCCACACCCTCCGGCTCCAGGTCGCCCCGCTGGTCATCGTGCTGCTGCTGACGATGCTGGTACGGCGCGCGCATGCGGGGCGCAACGGCTAGTTCCTTGCGTTCGTCTCCAGCGCCTGCGCGTCTCGCGGCAAGCACCATTGCCGCGCCTTGTCAATTAGCGGTGTAGCCAGGTAATAAATACATCGGCTCAATCGTGCGCGAGGGCAACATACATATACTGAACAGGACCTGCTCACCCAGGTTCCTGCCCGTGCTGTCCGCGGGCTTACAACATGTATAAATGGAGACGGAAATGACATTCACTACCCAGGCGCGGCTGATTGCCGTGCTGTGCGCCGGCCTCGCCGCCGCGCCCGCCGCGTTCGCCGATGGCCAGGCGCGCCAGCTGACGGCGTCCGCCAAGCTGTATAAACACTACTTCCAGGAAGCGGCAAAGGAATTCGACGTGCCGGTTGAACTGCTCGAATCGATCGCCTATGCCGAAACGCGCTGGACCTCGCACGTGCCAAAAGGCCGCCTGAAAAAGAACGGCGAGCCGGAGATCGAGATCGAACCCGATCCGCACCACGGCATGCCGCCCAGCTACGGCATCATGGGCTTGCGCAACGATACCTATTTCGGCACCTCGCTGACCCAGGGCGCGGCGCTGATCCGTGTGTCGCCCGACGTCGTCATGACGGACGTGCGCAGCAACATCCGCGCCGCCGCTGCCCTCCTCTCGCAATACGGCGCGCGCAAGACCAGGAACTTCCCGCTCGAGGACTGGGAAGGCGCGGTGGCGCGCTACAGCGGCATTCCGCAACCCGAGATCGCCCAGATCTACACCTATGAAATCCTGACCGCGATCCGCCAGGGCCGCGAAGGCGCCGGTTTCAAGGTCAACCAGCGCCACGTGGAGATGGAAAAAGTCTATGGCAGGGACAAGCTCAGAAAATTGTCCGCGCGCCGCATCACGGTCGAAACCGGTGTCCCGGATCCGAAGATTTCGGTACCGGACTTCGTCGACGCGCCCGCCAAGAACAAATAAGGAGACACTCCATGAAGAAGAACATGAATGGCCTGCTGGCAGGTCTGGCGTTGGCCGCCCTCGCCCTGCAAGCGCTGCCCGCCGCCGCCTCCACTGACTATCCGCCGGCGATCTGGAATCCGGCCGCCAGCTGCAATTACTCGGCGCGCACGGCGGCGATCAGCCACGTGACCGTCCACACCACGCAGGGCTCGTACGCCGGTTCCATCTCCTGGTTCCAGAACTGCCAGGCCGGCGTCAGCGCCCACTACGTGGTGCGCTCCTCGGACGGGCAAGTGACGCAGATGGTGCGCGAAACCGACAAGGCCTGGCACGTCGGTAACTCGAACGGCTACACGATCGGCATCGAGCACGAGGGCTACATCAACGCCCCCGCCACCTGGTACACCAGCGCCATGTACAACGCCTCGGCCGCGCTGACGCGCGACATCCTCGCTTCGCGCGGGCTGTCGCAAAAGGTCTTTGATGGCAGCGGCGGCTGGAACGCGGTGCCGTCCGATTCGGTCTACAACGTCAAGGGCCACGTCAACTTCGCCAGCCAGAGCCATACCGACCCGGGTTCGGGCTGGGACTGGCCGCGCTACAAGGCGCTGGTGGCGGGCGGTACCGGCGGCGGTGGCGGCAGCGATGCGGGACTCACCTGGCCGCTGGTCCAGTACGGCGCCACCGGCGAACGCGTGCGCACCATCCAGTACCTGCTGCAGCAATGGGGCTATTCGCTCACGGTGAACGGCAGCTTCGATACCGCCACCCAGAACGCGGTGAAGAACTTCCAGACCTCGCAGGGCCTGGGCGCCGACGGCGCCGTCGGCAACGCCACCTGGCCGGCGCTGACCGTCGTCACCCAGCAGGGCGACTCGGGCGCCAAGGTGCGCGCCGTGCAGAGCCAGCTGAACGAAAGCGGTTATGGCCTGGTGGTCGACGGCATCTTCGGCGCCGGCACGAATACCGCGGTGCGCAGCTTCCAGTCGTCGAAGGGACTGGGCGTGGATGGCATCGTCGGTGACAACACCTGGAGCAAGATGGCCTGGTGATGGACGGCCCGCGCCGTTGACGTAGGGTGGGCGCCCCGTGCCCACGCGGACCGATGGTCAATGTTGGCTTGATTAATGTGTCAAACCGACGCGAACCATTACGCCGCGATTGGTGCCAACACAGTGCACATTTCCGCGTGGGCTCGGGGCGCCCACCCTACGAGGTTGTGAAAAAATCGCCATGGCTGCGTTGCCTCGTCTCGCCGTACCCTCGTACTGTCTTCGACTCGGCGCCTTGCCCTGACGATTTTTTCACAACCTCTACGGTCCAGCGCCCGATGCTTCCCGTCAGCGCACCACCAGTTCCACCCGGCGATTACGCCCGCGCCCCTCTTCCGTCGCATTCGTCGACACCGGCGCAAAACTGGCGACGCCGCGCGCGCTCAGGCGGGCGGCGGGGATGCCGTACTTGCCGCTGAGTGCCTCGACCACGGCCTGGGCGCGCTTTTGCGACAGCGCCAGGTTGGCCTCGATCTCGCCCTGGTTGTCGGTGTGGCCGACGATCAGCACCTTCATCGCCGGCGCGGCTTTCAGGGCCTCGGCCATGCTTTGCAGCTGGGTGGCGGAATCCTCGCGCAGCACGGCCTTGTTGGTATCGAAGTTCACGCCGTACAGCGCGATCTTGCCGTCGCGCTGCAGGCCGGCGCCGATCGCTTTCGCATCGACCGTGACCTTGCCCAGCGCCGCCTGGGCCGGCTCGACGATCTGGACGAACTGGCTGGCCCGTCCATCGTCGCGTTCGGCCAGGGCGACCTGCACGTAGGTGGTGCCTGCGCCGGCCTGCTTGCGCGCGCTCAGGTAATGAAAACCGGGCTGGTTGCCGCTGTTGAAGGTCGAATTCACGATGGCGTTACTCTCCGCCCATTTCGCGTCGCGGGGAAAATCCTGCACCAGCTTCTGGACGCGCAGCTTTTCGCATTGGCGGGTCTCGCAGCTGAACATCGTCTCGAATCCGGCCGCCTGCAGCGCCTGCTGGTAATTGCGGAACACTTCCAGCGCGCTGGTGCCCTGCGGTCCCCAGTAGAGGCGGTTGCTGATCCGGCCTTCGACCTCGCGCTTGACCGGCTCGTCCTTGCTGCGCTCGACCAGCTCGACCTGGGCGAGCGAGCTGGCGCCGTAGGTGTACAGCACCGACCCGGCATACCGCGACAGCAATGGATGGTCTTTTCCGCCCGCCTTGTCTTTCAGCGGCGCGGCGGCGAATGCACTCAACGTGGTAGCGACGGTCAGTGCGGCAACTGCAATGGAGCGGGAACGCGGGGCGGAAACGGGCTTCATCGTCGATGGCCTGGGACAGGCAATGGTTGAAATAGCAAGTATTTTAAGAGCGTTTTCCCTGCGCACAACAAAATCACAAAAAACACCCGTATTGCATAAGGCCGACGCCAAATAAAAAAGGCGCCCCGCAGGGCGCCTCGTCATGCCAGCAACGCAGGCTTTACGCCAGCTTGCCGTGGCAAGCCTTGAACTTCTTGCCGCTGCCGCAAGGGCATGGATCGTTGCGGCCGACCTTCACACCCATGTAGCTGTTGTGGTCTTCGGCCGTTTGCGGCGTGGTGCCCGGCGTCGCGATCGGCGCCAGCAACTCTTCCGGCGCGGCCGACGGGTTGAACTCCGAGTGCTGGAAGTTCAGGTTTTCCAGGTGCGCCGCCTGCGCGGCCATGGCCGCTTCCGCCGCCTCGACTTCTTCGCGCGACTGGATGCGCACGGTCATCACGGTGCGGATGACTTCATTCTTGATCTGGTCGAGCATGCTGCCGAACAGCTCGAAGGCTTCGCGCTTGTATTCCTGCTTCGGGTTCTTCTGCGCGTAGCCGCGCAGGTGGATGCCCTGGCGCAGGTGGTCGAGCGCCGACAGGTGTTCGCGCCAGTGGGTGTCGACGCTTTGCAGCATGACGTTGCGCTCGAAGCCGCCGAAGGATTCCTTGCCGACGATGGCGATCTTGCTGTTGTACGAAGCGTCGGCCGCGGCCAGCACCCGTTCCAGGATGTCGTCGTCGTTCAGGTTCGGCTCGTCCACCAGCATCTGCTCGAGCGGCACGTCCAACGCCCATTCGGCCGCCAGGGTCGACTGCAGCGCCTTGATGTCCCACTGCTCTTCGACCGATTCGGCCGGCACGTGGGTGCGCACGATGTCGGTGTAGGTGCCGGCGCGCAGCGAGGCGATCAGTTCCGAGATGTCGGCCGCTTCCAGCAGCTCGTTACGCTGGGTGTAGATCACCTTGCGCTGGTCGTTGGCGACGTCGTCGTATTCGAGCAACTGCTTGCGGATGTCGAAGTTGCGCGCTTCGACCTTGCGCTGGGCGGTCTCGATCGAACGCGTGACGATGCCCGCCTCGATCGGCTCGCCTTCCGGCATTTTCAGGCGTTCCATGATCGCGCGCACGCGGTCGCCGGCGAAGATGCGCAGCAGCGTGTCGTCCAGGCACAGGTAGAAGCGCGAGGAACCCGGATCGCCCTGGCGGCCCGAACGGCCGCGCAGCTGGTTGTCGACGCGGCGCGATTCGTGGCGCTCGGTGCCGATGATGTGCAGGCCGCCGGCATTCACCACGTGGTCGTGCAGCGACTGCCATTCGTCGCGCAGCTGCCTGGCTTGCGCGGCTTTCTCGGCTTCTGACAGGTCGTTGTTCGCTTCGATGATCTGGATCTGCTTCTCGACGTTACCGCCGAGGACGATGTCGGTACCGCGGCCAGCCATGTTGGTGGCGATGGTGATCATCTTCGGACGGCCCGCCTGGGCGATGATTTCCGCTTCACGGGCGTGCTGCTTGGCGTTCAGGACGTTGTGCGGCAAGCCGGCCTTGGTGAGGATGCCGGACAGCAGTTCCGAGTTCTCGATCGAGGTCGTACCCACCAGCACGGGCTGGCCGCGCTCGTAGCAATCCTGGATGTCCATCAACATCGCGTTGTACTTTTCCTGCGCCGATTTATAGACCTGGTCCTGGCGGTCCTTGCGCTGCGACGGACGGTTCGGCGGGATGACGACGGTCTCGAGGCCGTAGATTTCCTGGAACTCGTAGGCTTCGGTGTCGGCCGTACCGGTCATGCCGGACAGCTTGGTGTACATGCGGAAGTAGTTCTGGAAGGTGATCGAGGCCAGGGTCTGGTTCTCGTTCTGGATGCGCACGCCTTCCTTGGCCTCCACCGCCTGGTGCAGGCCGTCGGACCAGCGCCGGCCCGTCATCAGGCGGCCGGTGAATTCGTCGACGATGGTCACTTCGTTGTTCTGCACCACGTAGTGCTGGTCCTTGTGGTACAGGACGTGGGCGCGCAGCGCCGCATACAGGTGGTGGATCAGCGTGATGTTGGCCGCGTCGTACAGCGAGGCGCCTTCCGGCAGCAGGCCCATCTTGGTGAGGATGGCTTCGGCGTTCTCGTGGCCGGCCTCGGTCAGCAGCACGGTGTGCGCTTTCTCGTCCTTGATGTAGTCGCCCGGGACTTCGATCTTGCCCTTGCCGTCCGGCGTTTCTTCGCCGATTTGCTGGACCAGCTGCGGCGGCACCGCGTTCATGCTGTGGTACAGGTCGGTATGGTTCTCCGCCTGGCCCGAAATGATCAGCGGCGTACGCGCTTCGTCGATCAGGATCGAGTCGACCTCGTCGACCACGGCGAAGTTCAGGCCGCGCTGCACGCGTTCGCGCGCTTCGTAGACCATGTTGTCGCGCAGGTAGTCGAAACCGAATTCGTTATTCGTACCGTAGGTGATGTCGGAACCGTAGGCGGTCTGCTTGGTGCCATGGTCCATCTGCGACAGGTTCACGCCGGTGGTCAGGCCGAGCCAGCCGTACAGGCGGCCCATCGAGTCGGCATCGCGCTGCGCCAGGTAATCGTTGACGGTAATGACGTGCACGCCCTTGCCCGACAGCGCGTTCAGGTAGACCGGCAGGGTTGCCATCAAGGTCTTGCCTTCACCCGTGCCCATCTCGGCGATCTTGCCTTCGTGCAGGACCATACCGCCGATCATTTGCACGTCGAAATGGCGCATCTTGAGCACGCGCTTGGCGGCTTCGCGGCAGACGGCAAAGGCTTCCGGCAGGATGGCGTCGAGCGTCTCGCCCTTGGCGACACGGTCCTTGAAATACGGGGTCTTGGCCTGGAGATCGGCGTCCGACAGCGCTTCCATCTGCGGCTCGAGCGCGTTGATCTGACGCACGGTTTTTTGATATTGCTTGAGCAGCCGCTGGTTGCGGCTACCGAAAATCTGGGTCAGTAATGACATGCTAAGTTTCTTAAAAAGACGCCGCAAAAAGAGCCAGGGATGATATCAAAAGCGATACCTACTCAAGGGAACCTTGAAAAACCTACTGCGCGTTGTCATGACGGTCGCTACGGTTTTTCGAGGCCCCCTAAAGGCTGACGGGGGGCATAAAGCGAATGATTTTATCATGCGATGCGGCCACACTTGGGGATGATAGGCATGATAACAAGTGTCGTGCCTGAAAGAATGTTGCCAAATTGCCTTGCCCGGGGCGGATTACCACATCCGGCAGGTGGTTATGGTATGTTGCGGCCTTAGAACCACCTCTTTTTCCACCCCCGATGCATATCTACGGCACCCGCAACCGCAAGACCTCGTTCGACGTCACGGACTTCCTGCGCTCGAACGACCGCATGGCGAGCCTGCTGCCGGCTGCGCTGCGCATGGCCGACCTGCAGCGCGACGTCGGTTTCGCCCTGCCGGCCATCGCCGGCAATTGCGACGTGCTGTCGTTCCAGGACGGCGTGCTGACCCTCGCCGTGCCGAGCTCGGCCGTCGCGGCGCGCCTGAAGCAGAACCTGCCGAAGCTGCAGAGTACTTTGTTGGCGCGCGGCTGGCAGGTGACGTCGATGCGGCTGAAGGTGCAGGTCACGCGCGCCATGCCGCAGCAGGTGCAAACGCGGGTGCTGGAATTGCCGCCGACGGCGGTCGATGCGTTCGAGGAGTTGGGCGACAGTTTGCCGGATACGCCGCAGAATGCGGCGCTGGTGGCGGCGGTGAAACGCTTGGCGGCGAAACGGCGCGGATAATCAGCCGGTGCAGGCGGGCATGCCCGCCCTACGGTGCGCCACCGTCATCATTGTATTGTTGGCCGCGGTATAACGTAGGGCGGGCATGATGGGCGTATGCACTCCCGACCGCATCACATCATCACGTCTGCGCCCACTCCTGCTGCATCTGCTTCACGTACGATGCCGGCGCACCCTCGGCTCCATCGAACGACACGATCTCGTACGCATCCGGCCGCGCCAACAAGGCGCGCAGCAGGTCGTTGTTGAGCGCGTGGCCTGACTTGTGCGCCTCGTAGGCCGCCAGCAGCGGATGCCCGACCAGGTACAAATCGCCGATCGCATCGAGAATCTTGTGGCGCACGAATTCGTCGTCGTAGCGCAGGCCATCGGCGTTGAGGATGCGGTACTCGTCCATCACGATCGCGTTTTCCAGCGAGCCGCCGCGCGCCAGGCCCATGCCGCGCAGGCTTTCGACGTCCTGCATGAAGCCGAAGGTGCGCGCGCGCGCCACGTCGTGCACGTAGGACACGTGGGCGAAATCGACCGTCGCGTTCTGCATCGTGCCGTCCACCGCCGGGTGATTGAATTCAATAAAGAAATCGAGCTTGAAGCCGTCGTGCGGTTTCAACCGCGCCCACTTCTCGTTGTGGCCGCTGCCCTGGCGCACTTCGACTTCCTTCAGCACGCGAATAAATTTCTTCGGCGCAGCCTGGTCCTCGACGCCCGCTTGCTGCAGCAGGAACACGAAGGAAGACGCCGAGCCGTCCATGATCGGGATTTCCTCGGCCGTGACCTCGATGTACAGGTTGTCGATGCCGAGGCCGGCACAGGCCGACATCAGGTGTTCGACGGTCGAGACGCGCGCGCTGTCCTTGATCAGCACCGAGGCCATGCGCGTGTCGCCGACGACGTCGGCACTGGACGGGAATTCGACGACCGGATCGAGGTCGACGCGGCGGAACACGATGCCGGTATCGACCGCCGCCGGACGCAGCGTCAATTCGACCTTGCGGCCCGAGTGCAGCCCGACGCCGGTCGTGCGCACCAGTTCTTTGATGGTTCGTTGTTTGAGCATGGATCGATTATATCGCCGCTGGAAAATCGCTGCCGAACCCGACCCTTGCAGCTCAGCAATATCATGGATGCTCGCTGTCGACGTGCACTTTCTCGTGCCGGATCAGGTAGATGCCGCTGCCGATGATGATGGTCGCGCCGATCAGCGTGTACCGGTCGGGCAGCGTCTGCCACAGCAGCCAGTCGATCGCCACGCCCCAGGCCAGCGCCGAATATTCGAATGGCGCCACCACCGAGGCTTCGCCATGACTAAACGCTTCGGTGATCGCCAGCTGGCCGAAGAAGCCGGAAATGGCCAGCCCCAGCAGCAGCCAGGCATGGGCCGGGTCGAGCGCCACCCAGTTCGGCGCCGCCAGCGTGGTGGCGCCGATCGCCATCAGGAGCATCAGCCAGAACATCATCTGGCGCGTGCTGTTGGTGCGCGCCTGCACCCGCGCCGCGATCGCCGACACCGCATAGCACACGGCCGAGGCCAGGATCGCCAGCCCGCCCAGGGTCAGCATGCCCTCGCCTTCCGGGCGCAGCACGACCAGCACGCCCAGCAGGCCGACAACAATCGCGATCCAGCGCGCCAGGTTGACGGTCTCCTTCAAGAAAAACACCGACATCGCCGTGATCAGCGCCGGCGCGATGAAGAAGATCGAATACGCTTCGGCCAAACTCAGCTGTTTCAGCCCGTAGGCAAACAGCGCCAGCATGCCGATGCCGAGCGCGCCGCGCAGCAGGTGCAGGCCGGGGCGCACCTGCAGCATGGTCTTGAAACCGCCGCGCCAGGCCACGTAGGCGCAGACCAGCGGCAGCGAGGACAGCGCGCGCAGCGACGCCACCTGCATCGCCGGATAATGCGCGGCGAGCAGTTTCATGGCCGTGTCCATCAGCGAGAACATGAGGACGGCGATCAGCATCGCGTAGATGCTGCGCAGGTTGCCGGTGGCGCCCCTCATGGGCACACCGTTCGGCTGTCGGAATGAAAAAGAATATGCATGGGAACAGACAAAAAACGGCGCCGCAGCGCCGTTCGTTTAGAGCAGGCTGCGATCAGCCCAGTTGCGACAGCATCGTTTCGGCGCTCGAGACGTCGAAGCCGCCCTGCTCCACGTTCAGCTGCGTGACGACGCCGTCTTCGACGACCATCGAGTAGCGCTGCGAGCGCGTGCCCATGCCGTGCTTGGAGAAATCGGCATCCAGGCCCAGCGCTTGCGAGAATGCGGCATTCCCGTCGGCCATCATGCGCACGATGCCGGTCGATTTCTGGTCGCGGCCCCAGGCGCCCATGACAAAGGCGTCGTTCACCGAGATGCACCAGATTTCGTCGATGCCCTTGGCCTTGAGGGCGTCGGCGTTCTGGACATAGCCCGGCACGTGCTTGGCCGAGCAGGTCGGCGTGAATGCGCCCGGCAGGCCGAAGATCGCGATTTTTTTACCTTGCGCCAGTTCGCTGACCTGGAAGGTGTTCGGACCGAGCGCGCAGCCTTCGGTTTCGGTCTCGATGAATTCGGCCAGGGTGCCTTCCGGCAGGCGGTCGCCAATCTTGATGGTCATGAAATTCCTTAGTGTGGTCGTGCCAAAACCTCAAGTATGCCGGAAACGAACGGTTCCTGCTGACAGCCCCTTTTCCGGTCCGCCCTCTGATCTTGCATATTCAAACGTTTGCTTGCAAGATGGCGGGCATCTCTTTGCCCGGCTTCCAGATGAACAACCAGAACTACCTTCCCGACGTGAAGGCGCAATACGAGCAGCTGCCCTACCCGCCGGTCGATCCGCTCGACGAACACCGGCGCCTGCAGCGTACCTGGCTCGAAGACCTGCCGATGATCAACCACTACTGCTTCGGCGGCAGGCAGCGCTTCGACCAGGGCTTCCGGGTGCTGGTGGCGGGCGGCGGCACCGGCGACGCCACGATTTTCCTCGCCGAGCAGCTGCGCGCGACGAATGCCGAAATCGTTCACCTTGACCTCAGCATGGCCAGCATCAGGCTGGCGCAGCAGCGCGCGCAGATCCGGCGCCTGACCAACATCCGCTGGGTACATGATTCGCTCCTGAACATCCCGCAGCTGGACCTCGGCCGCTTCGACTACATCAACTGTTCCGGCGTGCTGCATCACCTGGCCGATCCGGATGCGGGCCTGCGCGCCTTGAAGAGCGTGCTGTTGCCGCACGGCGCGATCGCATTGATGGTGTACGGCGCCATCGGCCGCACCGGCGTGTACCACATGCAGCAGTTGCTGCGCCTGGCGAACGGCGGCTGCAGCGAGGCGGAAAAGATCGGCCAGGCCAAGGAAGTGCTGGGGGCGCTCCCCAAGGGCAACTGGTACGGCCGCGCGGGCGACCTGTACGGCGACAACGACACCGACGCCGGCATTTACGACTCCCTCCTGCACACCCAGGACCGCGCCTATACGGTCGAAGAGCTGCACGCCTGGCTGGGCGACGGCCACGGTTTCACCATCGAACTGTCGGACGTGGGTCGCGGGCGCTTCCCTTACCTGCCCGAGCTGACGCTGGGACTCGAAGCACGCCAGCTGCGCGCGCGCCTGCCGGCCATGAGCGAACGTGCGCGCCACGCGATGTCGGAACTGCTGATGGGCGACATCACGCGCCACACCATGTACATGACGCCCGGCGCGCAAGCCAGGGCGCCCTACGGGCAGGCCGACTTCATCCCCTTCTACTTCCATGAGCCGCTCGACCCGAAGATGCTGGCGCAGATGTTCGCGCCGAAGAACGGCGCGCCCACCATGCTCGCCCATCCGCACCTGGGCCTGAAGGCGGCGGTCGACGCCGGCAGCTATTCAGGTCAGGTGCTCGGCCTGATCGACGGCATGCGCAGCTTCGGCGAGATTTTCGAGCTGGTGCGGGCCAGTGTGGCCAAAGCGGCCGGGCACGGACCGGTGCCGGACGACGCCACCCTGTTCGCCGACTTCGCGCCGGTCTACGGGCTGCTCAATGCGATCGAGCGGCTGCTGCTGCGGCATGTCAGCTGCCGCTGAAACCTGCTGCATCGTGCATTGGATTGCATCCGTGCGTTGAACGCGTGGACGGCAGAGCCGTTCATCCTACGAGTAGCGTCGGCCCATAAAAAAAACCGGGACCGGAGCAGCGCTCCGGTCCCGGTTTTTAACGAAACCGTATAAAACTTAGTCGGCTTGCTTGCGCAGGAAGGCCGGGATGTCGTAGGTCTCGACACCGTTGCGCTGCATGGCCTGCACCTGCTCCGATGCCTGCTCGCGGCGCCACACGGCCGGCTGCTTCATGCCGACGTCGTTGCCGGTGGTGGCGGCGTGGCCCATGTGGACGCCGGCGGTGACCGCCGCGGTGCCGGCCATCATCGGCGCATTGTAGGTACCGGTGCGCAGCACCTGCTGCGGCTGCACCAGCTGCATCTTCTGCGCCTTGCCCAGGCCGGTCGCGACCACGGTCACGCGGATCTCGTCGCCCATCGCGTCGTCGTAGGCGATGCCTTGCGCGATCGATGCGTCAGGGGCGGCAAAGGCGCGCACGGCGGCCATGACTTCCTTGATTTCCTTACCCTTCAGGCCACGCGATGCGGTGACGTTGACCAGCACGCCCTTGGCGCCGGACAGGTCGATACCGTCGAGCAGCGGCGAGGCGACGGCCTGTTCGGCGGCCAGGCGCGCGCGGTCCACGCCGGAAGCGGTCGCGGTGCCCATCATGGCCTTGCCCTGCTCGCTCATGATCGTCTTGACGTCGTTGAAGTCGACGTTAATGTGGCCCGGGACGTTGATGATCTCGGCGATACCGGCGACGGCGTTGTTCAGGACGTCGTCGGCGTGCTTCATCCAGTCGAGCATCGATTCGTCTTCGTAGATGTCTTCGAGCTTTTCGTTGAGGATGATGATCAGGGAGTCGACGTGCTTCGACAGTTCTTCCAGGCCGGCTTCGGCCACGTCCATGCACTTCTTGCCTTCGTACGAGAACGGCTTGGAAACCACGGCCACCGTCAGCGCGCCCATCGTCTTGGCCACTTCGGCCACGATCGGTGCGGCGCCGGTGCCGGTGCCGCCGCCCATGCCGGCGGCGATGAAGACCATGTGCGCGCCGCGCAGCGAGTCTTCGATGCGCGAACGGGTCTGCTCGGCCAGCTGGCGGCCGACTTCAGGACGCATGCCGGCGCCGAGGCCCGATTCGCCGATCTGGATGATGTTGTCCGCACTCGATACCGCAAGCGCCTGGGCATCGGTGTTGGCGGCGATGAACTCGACGCCCGACACGCCTTTGTTGATCATGTGCTGCACCGCGTTGCCGCCCGCACCACCCACGCCGACGACCTTGATCACCGTTCCCAGTGCTGCGTTATCGACCATATCGAACTCCATGATGTGACTCCTATTTTTCAAATTGCACTATCCATGCACCAAACCTCACAAGGTTATCAGGCCTGGCGCTTGGATACTGCTAAGTATTTATAAAAAATTGTGTTTTGTACCGAATCAAAGACGTTTATTGAACGCGCTCGTTGCTACTCAGAAATTCCCTAAGAACCATTCCTTCATTCGCTGCCAGACTGCCTTTACCGAGCCATCCTGACGCGTCACGATATGGCCCCGCAAATACTGCTTTTTCGCTTCCATCAACAGGCCGAGCACGGTCGCGTAGCGCGGGCTGCGCACCACGTCGGCGAGCTGGCCGCGATAATCCGGCGTGCCCAGGCGCGTCGGTTTCAGGAACATGTCTTCGGCCATCTCGATCATCCCCGGCATCATCGAGGTGCCGCCGGTCAGCACGATGCCCGACGACAGCACGCCTTCGTAGCCGGACTCGCGCACCACCTGGTGCACCATCGCGAACAGCTCTTCCACGCGCGGCTCGATGACGGCGGCCAGCGACTGGCGCGACAATGCGCGCGGACCGCGGTCGCCCAGCCCCGGCACTTCCAGCGTTTCGCCCGGATCGGCCAGCACCTGCTTGGCCACGCCGTAGCGCAGCTTGATTTCCTCGGCTTCGCCGGTCGGGGTGCGCAGCGCCATCGCGATGTCGCTGGTGATCTGGTCGCCGGCGATCGGGATCACCGCCGTGTGGCGGATCGCGCCGTCGGAGAACACCGCGATGTCGGTGGTGCCGCCGCCGATGTCGATGATGACGACGCCGAGTTCCTTTTCGTCGTTGGTCAGCACCGCGTCGGCCGAGGCCATCGGCTGCAGGATCAGGTCCGACACTTCCAGGCCGCAGCGGCGCACGCACTTGACGATGTTCTGCACCGCCGACACCGCGCCGGTGACGATGTGCACGCGCACTTCCAGGCGGATGCCGCTCATGCCGATCGGCTCGCGCACGTCTTCCTGGTTGTCGACGATGAACTCCTGCGGCACCGTGTGCAGCAGCTGCTGGTCGGTCGGGATGTTGACCGCCTTGGCCGTCTCGATCACGCGCGCGACGTCGGTGGCGGTGACTTCCTTGTCCTTGATCGCGACCATGCCGCTCGAGTTGAAGGAGCGGATATGGCTGCCGGCGATGCCCGCGTAGACATTCCGGATCTTGCAGTCGGCCATCAGCTCGGCCTCCTCGAGCGCGCGCTGGATCGACTCGACGGTGGCCTCGATGTTGACCACAACGCCCTTCTTCAATCCCTTCGACTCGTGCTGACCGAGGCCGATCACCTCGTGGCGTCCGTCGGACATCACTTCGGCCACCACCGCCACCACCTTCGAGGTGCCGATGTCGAGGCCGACGATCAGGTTTTTCGCGTCTTTTGTCATTGCTCGCCTGCTTAGATGTTCTTTGTTGTCTTGTTAGTCGGAGTTTTTGTTTTCTTCTTTGCCGCCGCCTTCACAGGCTTGGTGGCGTCCGCCGGCACACTCAAGGCCGCGGAAGACAGCGCCAGTCCGTTCGGATAGCGCATGTCGATCGTATCGATGCGGCCTTCCTGCAACCGGGCGACCAGCTGCGGATAGACCCCGACCAGGCGCTGCACGCGCGCCTTGACCGCATGTTTGTCGTGCTCGCGGCCGAGCTCCACGCTCATGCCGTTGTCCAGCTTGACGGTCCAGGCATAGCGCGAGGACAGCAGCAGTTCCTGCGGCACCAGCTTCACCGGCGCGAACCAGGAACGCAGTTCCGAGAAGCGCGCCAGCACGTCCTTCTCGCTGCCGGCCGGCCCGACAAAGGCCGGCAGCTCGTGGTCGTCGTCGGCCTCGGCCAGGTTGGCGGTGAAGACATCGCCTTTCACGGACAGCAGGCGTCCTTCGTTCCAGGTGCCGAGCGCTTCGTGTTCTTCGACTTCCACGATCAGGCCGTTGGGCCACTCGCGCCGCACCGTTGCGCGGCGCACCCACGGCACCGCCTCGAAGGTGCTGCGCACCTGTTCCAGGTCGGTGGTGAAGAAGTTACCGCGGATCTTGCCCAATACGCTGTTCCGTACCGTCAGTTCGTTCACGTGCTTGAGGTCGATACGGTAGATGCTCTCGATGCGCACTTCGCGCAAGGTGAACATCGGCCGCTGCGACAGCCACCACACGCCCGACGCAATAGCGGCGAGCAGCGTCGCCGCCAGCAGCGTGCTGGCGGTGGCGTTGAGGGCGCGTGCGTCATGCCACATAGGTCAGCCTTGTGCCTTCACCATCTTGCAGCGCGCCGAACGCAGGATCTCGACGCACAGTTCTTCGTAGCTGATGCCTTCCGCGCGCGCCGCCATCGGCACCAGCGAGTGGCTCGTCATGCCGGGCGAGGTATTTACCTCCAACAGGAACGGGCGCATGTCGCGCTCGCGCACCAGCACGTCGACCCTTCCCCAGCCTTCGCAGCCGAGCGCGCGGTAGGCGTCCACCGCGTGCTTCTGGATTTCGGCCGTCAGCTCGGCCGGCAAGTCCGCCGGGCAGTGGTACCGGGTGTCGTCCGTAAAATACTTGTTCTGGTAGTCGTAGTTGCCTTGCGGGGCGACGATCTCGACGATCGGCAGCGCGCGCGCATTCTTGCCGCTGCCGAGCACGGCGACGGTGAACTCGCGGCCGGTGACGAATTCCTCGGCCAGGATGACCTCATCGAAACCGGCGGCCAGGGCAACAGCCGCTTCGAACTCTTCCGCCTGTTCCACCTTGGTGATGCCGATGGTCGAGCCTTCGAGCGGCGGCTTGACGATCAATGGCAGACCGAGTTCGGCCACGATGGCGTCGAGGTCGTCGCCCGGCGTCACGGTGGCGTAGCGCGGGGTCGGGATATTTTTCGACAGCCAGATGATCTTGGTGGTGATCTTGTCCATGCCGACCGACGAGGCCATGACGCCGCTGCCGGTATAGGGAATGCCGAGCTGTTCGAGGGCGCCCTGCAGGCTGCCGTCTTCGCCGTAGCGGCCGTGCAGCGCGATGAAGACGCAGTCGAATTCTTCGGCGGCCAGCTCGGCCAGCGAACGTTCGGCCGGATCGAAACCGTGGGCGTCGATGCCGCGGCTTTTGAGGGCTTGCAGCACGCCGGTGCCGGACATGATGGAAACGTCGCGCTCGGCCGAACGGCCGCCGAACAGCACGCCGACCTTGCCGAAATTGGTAATGGTGTCGCTCACGATGGAACCTTTTGTTCAGATGTCAGGAGATTTGGTACACCGCTGATCGAGCCAGCACCCATGGTCAGCACGACGTCGCCGTCCTTGACCGCCTGCAGGATCGCGGCCGGCATCTCGGCGATCGTTTCCACGAAAATCGGTTCGATCTTGCCGCCGGCGCGCAACGAACGCGCCAGTGCGCGGCCGTCGGCGGCGACGATCGGCGCTTCGCCGGCCGGATAGACTTCGGCCAGCAGCAGCACGTCGGGGCTCGAGAGCACCTTGACGAAGTCTTCGAACAGGTCGCGCGTGCGGCTGTAGCGGTGCGGCTGGAAGGCCAGCACCAGGCGCCGGCCCGGGTACGCAGCGCGCGCCGCCGCCAGCGTGACCTCGGTCTCGACCGGGTGGTGGCCGAAGTCGTCGACCAGGGTAAAGCTGCCCCCGCCCTCGATCGCCACCTCGCCATAGCGCGTGAAGCGGCGGCCGACGCCGCGGAATTCCAATAAACCCTGCGCGGTGGCGGCGTCGTCGATGCCGATCTCGCGTGCGATCGCAATCGCCGAACAGGCATTCAACACGTTGTGCATGCCAGGCTGGTTGAGCACGAATTTGGTGTCCGGATAGCCATCCTGGCGCACCGTGAAATGCATGTGCACGCCGTCGGCATAGGCGTCCAGCGCGCGCACTTGCGCGTCTTCCGCGAAGCCGTAGGTGGTGACCGGTTTCGTCACCTGCGGCAGGATCGAGCGCACGTGCTTGTCGTCGATGCACAGCATCACGCGGCCGTAGAACGGCAGGCGGTGGGTGAAATTGACGAACGCCGCCTTGAGCTTTTCGAAGTCGTGCTCGTAGGTTTCCATGTGGTCGGCGTCGATGTTGGTGATCACCTCGATCATCGGCGTCAGGTTCAGGAACGATGCATCCGACTCGTCGGCTTCGGCCACGATGTAGTCGCCGGTGCCCAGCTTCGCATTCGCGCCGGCGCTGTTGAGTTTTCCGCCGATGACGAAGGTCGGGTCCAGCCCGCCCTGGGCCAGCACCGACGCCACCAGGCTGGTGGTGGTGGTCTTGCCGTGGGTGCCGGCGATCGCGATGCCGCGCTTCAGGCGCATCAGTTCGCCCAGCATGATTGCGCGCGGCACCACCGGAATCTGCGCGCCCCGCGCGGCCATCACTTCGGGATTCGCTTCATTGACGGCGGTCGAGGTCACGACCGCGTCGGCGCCGAGGATGTTGTCGGCATGGTGGCCGAGATAGACGCGCGCGCCCAGGTCTTTCAAACGGTGGCTGGCCGCATTGCTGCCCAGGTCCGAACCCGAGACTTTATAGCCGAGGTTGAGCAGCACCTCGGCGATGCCGCTCATGCCGCTGCCGCCGATGCCGACGAAGTGAATATGCTTGATCTTGTGTTTCATTGTTCTTGTTTATTTCTTTGCCAGTTGTTCGAGCACGTCCGCGATTTCCTGATTGGCGTTGCGCTTGCCCACGCCATGCGCCGCCTGCGCCATCGCCAGGCAATCGGCGCGGCTCGTCGTTTGCAGCAGCTGCGCCACGCGCTGCGCCGACAGTTCGCCCTGCGCCAGGTGGATCGCCGCTTGTTGTTTGTCCATCCAGACCGCGTTGTCGCGCTGGTGACTGGTGGTGCTGGCGACGAACGGCACCAGCACGCTGGCCACGCCGGCCGCCGTCAGTTCCGACACGGTGATCGCACCGGCGCGGCAGATGACCAGGTCGGCCTGCGCATACGCCGCCGCCATGTCGTCGATGAAGTCGACCACGTTCGCTTCCACGCCGGCCTGCTTATAAGCCATGCGCAAGGCGTCGATGTTCTTCTTGCCCGACTGGTGCGTCACGACTGGACGCACGTTGGCATCGATCAGCGCCAATGCCGCCGGCACGCTGTCGTTCAGCACCTTCGCACCCAGGCTGCCGCCCACGACCAGCACCCGCAAGGGGCCGCTGCGGCCGGCGAAACGCTCGGCGGGCAACGGCAGGTCGAGGATCGCCTGGCGCACCGGATTGCCGGTGACGACCGCCTTGCCCGCGGCATTGCCGAAGTCGGCCGGGAAGCCGAACAGCACGCGGCTGGCCAGCGGGGTCAAGGTCTTGTTCGACAACAGCAGCGCCGCGTCGGCATTCACCAGCGCCAGCGGAATGCCGCGCGTGCGCGCCATCATCCCGCCCGGCACCGTGACGTAGCCGCCCATGCCCAGCACGACGTCGGGCTTTCTCTTGCCGAGGTAGCGCAGGCAGGCCGCGAACGAGGCCGCCATCTTGAAGGCACCGGTGATCGTGTGCTTGATACCCTTGCCGCGCAGGCCGGCGAAGTCGATGGTGTCCATCTCGATGCCGTGTTTCGGCACGAACTCGCGCTCCATGCCGTGCGCGGTGCCGAGCCAGGTGACGGTCCAGCCGCGCTCGCGCATGGTCTGGGCGATCGCCACGCCGGGGAAGATGTGGCCGCCGGTGCCGGCGGCCATGATCATCAGCTGTTTTGGCGCCGTCATTTGGTCCGCCCTCCGCGCATCTGGATGCGGTTCTCGTAATCGATGCGCAGCAAGATCGCCAGGCCGATGCAGTTGATGACCACGCCCGAACCGCCATAGCTCATCAGCGGCAGGGTCAGGCCCTTGGTCGGCAGCAGGCCCAGGTTCACGCCCATGTTGATGAAGGTCTGCACGCCGATCCAGATGCCGATGCCCTTGGCGGCGAGGCCGGCGAAGAACTGGTCGAGCGCGATGGCCTGGCGGCCGATATCAAAGGCGCGTTTTACGAGCCAGTAGAACAGCGCCAGCGTCACCAGCACGCCGACCAGGCCGAGTTCCTCGCCGATCACGGCCATGATGAAGTCGGTATGCGCTTCCGGCAGGTAGTGCAGTTTTTCCACGCTGTTACCCAGTCCCACGCCGGCGATCTCGCCGCGGCCAAAGGCGATCAGCGAGTGCGTCAACTGGTAGGCCTTGTCCAGCGCATTGTCTTCCTGCCACGGGTCGAGGTAGGCGAACATGCGCGCGCGGCGGAATGGCGACAGCGCGATGATCGAAGTGAAGATGACCACCAGGATCGCGCCGATGCCGCCGAACCAGATCATGTTGAAGCCGCCGAGGAACAGGATGCCCATGGCGATGCAGACGATGACGCCGAAGGCGCCCAGGTCGGGTTCGAGCAGCAGCAGCATGCCGACCACGCCGATCGCCGCCGCCATCGGCATGAAGCCCTTGGTCAGCTTGTGCATGTACTGCTGCTTGCGCACCGTGAAGTCGGCCGCGTACAGCACCGCGACGATCTTCATCATCTCGGACGGCTGCAGGTTGAACACCTTTAAAGACAACCAGCGCCGCGCGCCGTTCACCACCACGCCCACGCCGGGAATCAGCACCAGGATCAGCAGGATCAGGGTGCCGACGAACATCAGCGGCGCCAGCTTTTGCAGCGTGGCGACGGGGACGCGGAAGGTGACGTAACCGGCCAGGATCGCGGCGCCGATAAAGGCCATCTGGCGGAACAGGAAGTATTCGTGGCGCCCTTCCAGGTAAGAGAACTTGGGCGAATCGGGCAGCGCGATCGAGGCCGAATACACCATCACCATCCCGAACAGCATCAGGATCAGCGTGACCCAGACCAGCGGCTGGTCGTAGTCCATCATCTTCGAGGGACGCGCGCGCTCGGCGACGGCGTCCTTGTCCTTCGATGGCGAAAATTTAAAAGGGATCTGGAAGGCCATCAGAGCTCCATCCCTTTATCCAATGCGATCTCGCGCACGGTGTCGACGAACACCTGCGCGCGGTGCGCGTAGTTGGTGAACATGTCGAGGCTGGCGCAGGCGGGCGACAGCAGCACGCTGTCGCCGGCACGCGCCAGGCCTGCCGCGCGGCGCACGGCGCGCGGCAGGTCATCGAGGTCGAAGCACGGCACGCCGGACGGTTCGATCGCCGCTTTCAGGGCCGGCGCATCCTTCCCGATCAGCAGCACGGCGCGCACGTAGCGCGACACCGGCTCGGCCAGCGGACTGAAATCCTGGCCCTTGCCGTCGCCGCCGGCGATCAGCAGGATCTGCTGGTCTTCGCCCGTGAAGGCTTTGCCGAGGCCCTGCAGCGCGGCGACGGTGGCGCCGACGTTGGTACCCTTGCTGTCGTCGTAGTAATCGATGCCGTCGATGGTCGCAACCAATTCGACGCGGTGCGGTTCGCCCGCGTAGTCGCGCAAGCCGTGCAGCAAGGGCGCGAGCGGCAGGCCGGCGGCGCGGCACAGGGCCAGCGCAGCCAGCGCGTTGGAGGCGTTGTGCAGGCCGCGGATTTTCAGGGCATCAGCCGGCATCAGGCGGCTGACCGTGATCTCGACCGGCTCCGCCATCTCCCCTTTTTTCAGTTTCTTTTCGCTCGCCTCGCCGGCAACCGCATTCGCCAGCCACAGCACGCCGCGCTCGTTGACGAGGCCGAAGCTGCCCGCCTCCTGCGGTTCGCCGGTGCCGAAAGTGATCTGCGCGACGCCCGGCGCGGCCATGCCCATGACGATGGCGTCGTCGCGGTTCAGCACGCGGGTGGTGTCCTGGCCGAAGATGCGCGCCTTGTCCGCCGCGTACGCCGTCATGTCGCCATGCCAGTCAAGGTGGTCCTGGGTGATGTTCAGTACCGTCGCCGCATCGGCATTCAGGCTGAAGGTCGTGTGCAGCTGGAAGCTGGACAGTTCCAGCACCCAGGCTTGCGGCAGTTTGTCTTCGGCGAGGGCTTCGCGCAGCACGTCCAGCGCCGCCGGGCTGATGTTGCCGGCCACGCGCGTGTCGAAACCGGCGCGGCGGCACAGCAGGCCGGTGAGACTGGTCACCGTGGTCTTGCCGTTGGTGCCGGTAATGGCGATGACTTTCGGCGCATAGCCACGTTCCGCCTTCAGCGCGGCCAGCGCTTGCGCGAACAGTTCGATCTCGCCCCAGACGGGGATGTTCCCTGCCTGCGCGGCCGGCACGATCGCGGCCAGTTCCTTGTTCGGCGCCAGGCCCGGGCTGACGGCGACGAAGTCGACGCCATCGACCAAGGCGGCGGTGAATTCGCCGCCAATAAATTCGGCATCCGCCACGGCGGCGCGCAGGGCCGGCAAGCGCTGCGGTTCGCCGCGCGTATCGGCCACGCGCACGCGCGCGCCGCAACGATATAACCATTGCGCCATCGCGAGCCCGGATTCGCCGAGCCCCAAGACCAGGGCGAGTTTGCCTTCGTAGTTCATCAACGCAGCTTCAAAGTGGACAGACCGACCAGGACCAGCACCATCGTGATAATCCAGAAGCGGACCACGACCTTGGTCTCCTTCCAGCCCTTTTGTTCGAAATGGTGGTGCAGCGGCGCCATCAGGAACACGCGGCGTCCGGTACCGTAGCGCTTTTTCGTGAACTTGAACCACGAGACCTGGATGATCACCGACAGCGTTTCGGCGACGAACACGCCGCCCATGATGAACAGGACGATTTCCTGGCGCACGATGACGGCGATGGTGCCGAGCGCGCCGCCCAGGGCCAGCGCGCCGACGTCGCCCATGAACATCTGCGCCGGGTGCGCGTTATACCAGAGGAAGGCCAGGCCCGCCCCTGCCATCGCGCCGCAGAAAATCAGGAGTTCGCCGGCGCCGGCGATGTGCGGGATGAACAGGTACTTCGAATAGGTGACGTTACCGGTGAGGTAAGCGAACAGTCCCAGCGCGCCGCCCACCATCACGGTCGGCATGATGGCCAGGCCATCGAGGCCGTCGGTGAAATTCACAGCGTTCGAGGTGCCGACGATCACGCAATAAGTCAGCGCGATGAAGCCCCAGACGCCCAGCGGATAGCTGATGGTCTTGAAGAACGGGACGATCAGGTCGGCCTTGGGCGGCAGGTCGAGCGAGAAGCCCGACTGCACCCAGGCCCAGAACAGCTGGCCGACCTGCCATGGCGTCGGCGCCGAGACCGAGAACGCCAGGTACAGCGAGGCGGCGATGCCGATCAGCGACATCCAGAAGTATTTTTCGCGCGAGCGCATGCCTTCCGGGTCCTGGTAGACCACCTTGCGGTAATCGTCGACCCAGCCGACGGCGCCAAAGCCGAGCGTGACGATCAGCACCGGCCAGATCAGGCGGTTCGACAGGTCGCACCACAGGAGCGTGGAAATCGCGATCGAAATGAGGATCAGCACGCCGCCCATGGTCGGGGTGCCGTGTTTTTTCAGGTGGGTTTGCGGGCCTTGCGTGCGCACCGCCTGGCCGACCTTCATCTCGGTCAGCTTGCGGATGACGGCCGGGCCCGTAAACAGGCCGAGCGCGGTCGCGGTGATCGTGGCGAACACCGCGCGGAAGGTAATGAAGTTAAAGACGCGCATCGGACCGATGTAGTCCTGCAGGTATTGTGCGAGCCAGAGAAGCATTAGTGGGCGTCCTTGCCAGTGTGTGTGGATCCGATCAGGTGAGCGACGACGCGTTCCATCTTCATGAAGCGCGAGCCTTTCACCAACACAGTTGCATCAGAATTGCCGCCCAGTGCCTTGTCCAGTGCTGCCAATACGTCCTCGAACTGCTCAAAATGTTGTGCCCCGTGCGCCGTCAGGTAGCGCGACAGTTCACCCGTCGCCAGCACCGTCTCGATGCCGCGGCTATGCGCATACGCGCCAATCTCTTCGTGGAACTCGCGTCCCTGCGTGCCGACTTCGCCCATGTCGCCCACCACCAGGATGCGCGGCGCCGGATAACTCGCCAGCACGTCGATCGCGGCGCGCATCGAATCCGGGTTGGCGTTATAGGTGTCGTCGATTACCAGCGCGCCGTTGGCGGCCTGCTTGCGCTGCAGGCGGCCGCCCACCGGTGCAAAGGCTTCCAGGCCGCGCACGATCGTGCCGTGTTCGATGCCCGCCGCCAGCGCGCAGGCAATCGCCGCCAGCGCGTTGCGCACATTGTGCTCGCCCGCCGCCGCCAGTGTCAGGTCAAACGCGCCGCCCGGGACTGTCACTTTCAAATTGTTACCGAATCCGCTGCTGACGTACAACGCGCGCACGTCGCAGGCGTCCGACAGGCCGAAGGTGATGCTGCGGCAGTGCGACGCTAGCCCCTGCCACAGCGCCGTATACGTGTCGTCGCCCGGATAGACGGCGACGCCGTCCGCCGGCAAGGCGGCGAACACCGAACCGTTTTCCTGCGCCACCGCTTCCACCGTGTGCATGAATTCCTGGTGCTCGCGCTGGGCGTTGTTGACCATGGCGACCGTCGGCTGGGCGATCGCCGCCAGCCGTGCGATTTCTCCCGGATGGTTCATGCCCAGTTCGACCACGGCGGCGCGGTGCGCGGCGTCCAGGCGCATCAGCGTCAGCGGCACGCCGATCTCGTTGTTCAGGTTTCCCTGCGTGGCCAGGCGCGCCTGTTCGCCGAATACGGCGGCCAGGATGGACGCGATCATTTCCTTGACGGTCGTCTTGCCGTTGCTGCCGGTGACGCCGATCACCGGAATCGCATACTGCCGGCGCCAACTGTTGGCGATCTGGCCCAAGGCCACCAGGGTGTCCGGCACCACGATCGCCGGCAGGGTCCAGCCTTCCGGCAGGCGCTCGGCAACCACCGCCGCGGCGCCGTTGGCGGCCACTTGCGGCAGGAAGTCGTGGGCGTCGAACGTCTCGCCGCGCAATGCGACGAACAGCGCGCCGGCATTCGCCGTGCGGCTGTCGGTCGAGACCTTGTCGAAGCTGGCATCGGCAGTCATCTGCGAGCCGGGCATCGACGCGATCAATTGGGCGAGCGTACCGCGCATAGTTTAATTTGTCCTCATCATGGTGAGCCGCGCACTCAAGGCCAGCGCGGCGTGGTCGGCGTCGGAAAACGGCAGCTTCTTGCCCTTGATTTCCTGGTAGGGTTCGTGGCCCTTCCCGGCCAGCAGGATCACGTCCTGTTTATTTGCCTGCTTGACGGCGGCCAGGATGGCAGTCGCCCGGTCTTCGACCGCCTGGTGCGGCGCACCCGCCGCGTCCATGCCGGCCACGATCTGCGCGATGATCGCGTTCGGTTCTTCGCTGCGCGGATTGTCGCTGGTGACGACCACCTGGTCGGCAGCTTGCGCGATCGCGCCCATCTGCGGACGTTTGCCCGGATCGCGGTCGCCGCCGCAGCCGAACACGCACCATAACTGGCCGCCGCGTTCAGTCGCGACCTGGCGCAGCGCGGCCAGCGTTTTTTCCAGCGCGTCCGGCGTGTGCGCGTAGTCGATCACGACCAGCGGCGCATCCTGGCCGCCGACCTGCTGCATGCGGCCTGGGGCCGGCAGCAAGGCTTCGATCGCCTCGACCGCGTTTTTCAGTTCCACGCCCTTGGCCAGCAGCGCGCCCAGTACCGCCAGCGCATTGCTGATGTTGAAGTGGCCGACCAGCTGGGTTTTCACCAGCAGGGAGCCCGCAGTTTGCTCACCCTGCGCCTCGAGCTGGAATTCGCTGCCCGCCGGGCGGCTGCGCTTGTTCGACGCGCGCAGGATGTTCACGCCGTCGATCGGCGGCTGGGTAGTGGCGTCGTGCAGCGTGTAACCGGTGATCGCCAGTGCGGGATTGGTCGCGCGCAGGTGCGCCACCAGGCGCTGGCCGGCCGGATCGTCGAGGTTGACGACGGCGGTCTGCAAGTCCGGCCATTCGAACAGCTTGATCTTGGCCGCCTCGTAGGTCGCCATGTCGCCGTGGTAGTCGAGGTGGTCGCGCGTCAGGTTGGTAAAAATCGCGACGTCGAAATGCAGGCCGGCGAGGCGCCCTTCGACCAGGCCAATCGAGGACACTTCGATCGCCAGCGAACGCGCCCGCGCTTCGCGCACGGCCGCCAGGCGGCTGGCGAGCAGCACGGCGTCCGGCGTGGTGTAGCCGGTGACGTCGAATTCCGGTTCGCCGCGGCCCTTGTACATGGCCACGCCCAGCGTGCCGATGACGGCGGCGGTCTCGCCCAGGCGCGCAAAGGCCTGGCCGAGCCAGACAGCGCATGAGGTCTTGCCGTTGGTGCCGGTGACGCCGACGGTGAACATGTCGGCGTCGGGCTGGCCGAGCACGGCATGCGCGATCAAACCGGCCTGCAGTTTCAGGTTCGGTACGGCCAGGTGCGGCACCGCGATGGCGTCGTCCCAGGCGAAATCGCGTTCTTCATGGACGACGGCGACGGCGCCATTGGCCACCGCCTGCGCGATGAAGCGGCGGCCGTCGGCGGTTTCGCCGGGATAGGCAAAGAAGACGTCGCCCGGCGTCACCTGGCGCGAGTCGGAAACGAGTCTGCCGCCCGGTGCGGCGGCAACGATCCAGCGTGCGGCATCGCGCTGGCGGCTTTCGAGCTGGCTAAGCGCCATCACAAACTCTCCTCGAGTGGTTCTTCCGGAATGATGATGTCGGTCACCGACGAATCGGGCGCGATGTTGGCGGCCCGCAGCGCGTTGGCCGCCAGGTCGGCGGCGGTCGGCGCCGCGACGCTGCCGCCGGTGCGCAGCGCGCCGCGCGGGTTGTCGATCATGACGGCGATGATGAAGCGCGGCTTGGACATCGGCGCGATGCCGACGAAATAGCCGATGTTGTCGGTGCGCGAGTAACGGCCGTTGACGATCTTCTCGGCGGTGCCGGTCTTGCCGCCCACGCGGTAGCCGGGCACCTGCGCCTTCGAGGCCGTGCCTTCCGGGCCGACCACCGATTCGAGCATGGTGCGCACCTGCGCCGCGGTCTTCGGCGAAATCACCTGCTGGCCGACCGGCTCTTCGTTTACCTTCACGAACGAGAGCGGAATGATGTCGCCGTTGCGCGCGAAGATCATGTACGAGCGCGCCATCTGCAGCAGCGACACCGACAGGCCGTGGCCGAAGGCCATGTTGGCGTATTCGATCGGCTTCCACGACTTCCATGGACGCACGCGGCCGGCGGTCGGGCCGGGGAAGCCGAAACGCGGCGCCTGGCCGTAACCGAGCTTGGTGTACATCTCCCACATTTCCTGCGCCGGGATCATCTGCGAGATTTTGACGACGCCGATGTTCGACGACTTCTGGATGATGCCGCCGACCGTGCGCACGCCGTAGTTATGGGTATCGCGGATGCGTTTGCCGGTCACCATCATGAAGCCGGGCGAGGTGTCGAACACGGTGTTCGGCGTGATGCGTTTGGTTTCCAGGCCGAGCGCCACGGTCACCGGCTTGATCGTCGAGCCGGGCTCGAAGGTGTCGGTGATGACGCGGTTGCGCAGCTGGGCGCCGGTGAGGTTGCGGCGGTCGTTCGGGTTGTAGCTCGGGTAGTTGGCCATGGCCAGCACTTCGCCGGTCTGCACGTCGAGCACGACGGCGCCGCCGGCCTGGGCATTGAACTTCTCGACCGCGTTCTTGACGCTGGTGAAAGCGATGTACTGGAGCTTGGAATCGACCGACAGCGTCAGGTCCTTGCCGTCGTGCGGCTCGCGCGAATAGCCCAGGTCTTCGACAATGCGGCCCAGGCGGTCCTTGATCACGCGGCGGCTGCCGGGCGCGCCGACCAGCGACTTTTGCTGCGCCAGCTCCATGCCTTCCTGGCCGACGTCTTCGACGTTGGTGAAGCCGACCATGTGGGTCATGACTTCGCCCTGCGGATAGAAACGCTTGTATTCCTTGCGCGTGTCGAGGCCGGTGATTTTCAGCTTTTCGATCCTGGCGATGACGTCCATCTCGACCTGGCGTTTCAGGTAGACGAAGGTGCGGTCCGAGTCGAGTTTCTTGCGCAGTTCCGCTTCCGGCATGTCGAGCAGGCCAGCCAGTGCGGCCAGCTTCTCGGGCGGCGAGGCCAGCACATCTTCGGGGATCGCCCACACGGCTTTCACCGGCAGCGAGGAAGCGAGCACCTCGCCGTTGCGGTCCATGATCTTGCCGCGCGTGGCCGGCAGTTCGAGCGTGCGCTCGTAGCGGCTCTTGCCCTGCTTTTGCAGGAACTGGGTCGACATGCCCTGCAGCCAGAGCGCGCGCAGGCCGAGCGCGGCGAAGGCCGCGAACAGCACGAACAGCACCACGCGCGAGCGCCAGTCGGGCAGGCGCACGGCCAGCACCGGGCTTTTGGAAAAGGCCATGCCCTTGGCGGCGGCGACGCGCCCGGTGGTGAACGGCTTGTCGCGCTTCATTGCACGCCCTCCGTCGTCAGGTACTGGGTGCGGGCCGGGGTCAGCGGTGTCATGTTCAGGTTGGTGCGGGCGATCTGTTCGATGCGCTCGTTCTTGCCGAGCGTGGACTGGTCCAGCTGCAGCTGGGCCCAGTCGATGTCGAGCTGGCGGCCGGTCTGCTGCAGGCGCTCGAGCTCGACGAATAAATGGCGCGCCTGGTAGCGCGCGTTGACAAGGGTCAGGCCGCAGGCGATCAGGCCGGCAGCCAGCACGATGTTGAGCTTGTTGCTCATTTAGCCGAACCCTTTGGCACGTCTTCGAGGCGCTCGGCCACGCGCAGCACCGCCGAACGGGCGCGCGGGTTGGCGGCAACCTCCTCGTCCGACGGCTTGATCTTGGCGATCAGCTTCATCTGCGGCTGCGGCAGGTCGACGGCGCGGATCGGCAGACGCCGGTCCGGTTGCGCCACCTTGGCCTTGCTGGCGAAAAACTGCTTGACCATGCGGTCTTCGAGCGAGTGGAAGCTGATCACCGACATGCGCGAGCCGGGCGCGAGCATGGCGTAGGCAGCCGTCAGCCCTGCCTCGAGGTCCTCAAGCTCTTTATTGACGAAAATCCGGATAGCCTGAAAGGTGCGGGTGGCCGGATCCTTGCCTTTTTCCCGGGTCTTGACCGCGTCTGCCACGATTGCGGCAAGCTGGCGTGTGCTTGAAATTGGCTCGACTGCCCGGCGAGCAACAATCGCCTTTGCAATCTGAAAAGCAAACCGTTCTTCCCCATAATCACGTATAACCTTTTCCAGTTGTTGTTCGGTCGCCGTGGCTACCCATTCGGCGGCCGAGAGTCCGCGTGTCGTGTCCATCCGCATGTCGAGCGGGCCATCGTTGCGGAAGCTGAAGCCGCGCGTGGCGTCGTCGACCTGGGGCGATGAGATACCGAGATCGAGCAGGATGCCGTCCACGTATGCCACGCCCTGCGCGGCGAGTGCCGTGCCCATCGTGGCGAAGCTGTCGTGGACGATCGAGAAGCGTGGATCGGCGATCTGCTGCGCGGTGGCGATCGCCATCGGGTCCTTGTCGAAGGCGACCAGGCGGCCGCTTGGCCCCAGGCGCGACAGCAGCAGGCGGCTGTGGCCGCCGCGGCCGAAGGTGCCGTCTATATACAGGCCGTCCTTGCGCCGGCCTTCTTCGAGGTTGAGCGCGTCAACCGCTTCGTCAAGCAGTACCGTGCGATGCAGCAGTTCGGGCACCGGAGTGTCAATCGTCATCCGTGCCTCAGAAAGAGAAATTGGAGAGTACATCGGGCATGCCGCCGGCAACGGCGGATGCTTCATCTTCGGCCAGCCTGGCGGCATCCCAGATCTCGAAGTGGCTGCCCATGCCGAGCATCATCACTTCTTTTTCCAGGCCGACAGCGGCACGCAGTTCGGGAGAAATCAGCACACGGCCGGCGCTGTCCATCTCGACATCGCTGGCGTTACCGAGGAAAATGCGCTGCCAGGCGCGCGCCGACATGGGCCAGGCGGCGATCTGGTCGCGGTGGGTTTCCCACACGGGACGCGGGAAAAACAACAGGCAGCCGTGCGGGTGGCGGGTCAGCGTGAGGCGGCCTTCGCATTGCAGCGCGAGGGCGTCACGATGCTTTGCCGGAATCGACATCCGGCCTTTCGCATCGAGATTGATCGCTGACGCGCCTTGAAACACGTTTTACCTAGCTTTGAAGATTTATCAGTTTAGTTGTTCTGGGCGCCGGGAGAGTCTATTTCCTCCCACAAAACTGCACTTTTTCACACCGTTTCCCACTTTAGAGGAAGCGTTGTTACTGGTCAAGCGAATTCCAGTAGGAAAAACCCGAATTTTGCCAATGAAATGAAGGACTTAGCGCGCAACGCTGAAGTAGTCTCAAGAGAAAATATCTCAGTAAATTAAGCACTTAGCGTAAAGAGTGAATGTCTTACCTCATCTAGACAGGTGGGTCACATTGTTGCTATTAGGAACATATTTCTGTAAAGACGCCTTGTATTCCAGTCACAGGAATCGCGCCGCTCCCGAGGGCGCAAAAATTGCAGATTCATGCCGGACGGGTTAGGATTTCTTATCGCCCGGCAGTTCGAAAAACGGGCTTGGAATTACTCGTTGGCAAGGAGTGATCTGTGAGTCTGACCATCGCGCGAACCCGTGCCGTCTACGACCTGCTCGACGTGCAGGATGCTCTCGACCGCAGCCGCGGCCGCTCGCCCGAACTCGACGCCTTTTATGAGCGCATGCTGGGCGCCGGCCCCGAGCGCTTCATCACCACCCCATCCTCGACCGACGCCCTGTCCCCGTTACTGGAAGAGTGCCCGAACTTCGACGCCGTGCTCGACGACCTGGCGCGCTACCTGCGCCTGGCCCACGCCGGCAACAAGGGGTTCAACGTGATGCCGATCCTGCTGCTGGGCGGACCGGGTGTGGGTAAGACCCATTTCGCCAAACGCCTGGCGCGCGCGCTGGGTACCGATTGCGAACTGATCAGCATGAACGCGCTGTCGGCCGGCTTCGTCATCACCGGCAGCTCCGCCAGCTGGCGCGGCGCCAAGTGCGGCAAGGTCGCCGAGCGCCTGGTGCGCGGCCAGTACGCCAACCCGGTGGTCGTGCTCGACGAAGTGGAAAAGGCGAGCGGCTCTTCGCAATCCGATCCGCTGGCAGCCCTCTACCAGTTGCTGGAACCGGAAACGGCGCAAGCCTTCCGCGACGAATTCATCGACGTCGAGATCGACGCCAGCCAGATCTTCTGGGTATTGACCGCCAACTCGACCGAAGGCATCCCGGCGCCGCTCTTGAACCGGATGGCGGTCTACGAGGTGCCGGCGCCGACACCGGAACAGTCGGCCGGCATCGCCCAGCGCATGTACGCCGACCTGCTGGTCGAATTGAACCTGCCCGGCTTCGACGCCCGCCTGCCCGATGCGGTGCTCGAGCGGCTGGCGCCAATCGCGCCGCGCGACTTGCGCAAGACCCTGCTCGACAGCCTGGGCTATGCGGTGGCCGGCGGGCGCGGGCACGTGGCGGTGGAGGACGTGCGCCTGCGCGTGGCGCCGGGACGGGGCCGGATCGGATTCTGAAAATCGCATCCGGTTCGCAGCTTCTCTCCACGAGACGGCAGGCGGCGCTAGAATGAGGCCATACCGTCAACCAGAGAGCCCCATGTCCGAGTTCGCCTTCACGCCACCCGCCACGCCTTCGCTCGCCGTTTTCGGCAGCAGCGCCCGCTTCCCGATCCGCCGCGTCTTCTGCGTCGGCCGCAACTACGCGACCCACGCGCGCGAAATGGGCAGCGATCCGAACCGCGAGCCGCCGTTCTTCTTCACCAAGCCGGCCGACGCCGTCGTGCCCGCCGAAGGCGCCCTGCCCTATCCGCCGGCGACGAGCGAGCTGCACCACGAGATCGAGCTGGTGGTCGCCCTGCGCGCCGGCGGCGCCGACATTCCGGCCGACGAGGCATTGAGCAAAGTGTGGGGCTACGGCGTCGGCATCGACCTGACCCGGCGCGACATGCAGGCCGCGGCCAAGGACACCGGCCGGCCGTGGGACATGGCCAAGGGCTTCGATGCCTCGGCGCCCTGCACCCCGCTGCGTCCGGTCAGCGCCTTTGGCCATCCGACCGAGGACGCCTGCATCCGCATCCTGGTGAATGGCGAAGTGCGCCAGGACGGCTGCCTGAACGAGATGATCTGGCCGATCGCCGACATCATCAGCCACCTGTCGCGCATGGTGACGCTGGCGCCGGGAGACCTGATCTTCACCGGCACGCCGGGCGGCGTCGGCGCCTTGCAGCCGGGCGACCGGGTGCATGGCGAGGTGGCGGGGGTCGATGAATTCGACCTGGAAATCGTCGAAAAGTCGTGACGTAGGGTGGGCTCCGCCCACGCGTGAAGCATACGTCGTGTCAGCGGCATTCATGGCGTCAACGCGGTGCATCGTTCCGCGTGGGCTCAAGAGCCCACCCTACGCAGCGCCGCCAGGAATTGCTCCGGCTCTTCGACGCTGATCAGCAGCGACGGCCCGCTCCGCGCCGGCAGGTACACTACCCGGCTACGGTCCGTCAGCAACGCAAACATCGCGCCGCCGCCCTGGCGGGCAAAACGTCCCGCCACATAGCCCGGCAGCCGGATGCCGGTGCTGCGCACGCCCAGCCGGGCCTCGGGCATCGATCCATACGTGCCGGCGCGCGCCTGCGCCAGGTCGAACTCGCCGATCAGACGCTCCTCCTGGAAGAAATGCGCGGCGTGCACGACGATCTTGCCGTCCTCGATATGCAGCGCGCTGTCCGACATCGTGTAGCCCAGCGCCGTCGTCAGCGGCACGATCAAGAGCGCGGCGCGCACTACGTTGCGCAGGGTACGGGCCGGGCCGTCGCGGCGCAGCACCAGCAGCGGCGTGGCGACGACCACCAGCGCAATGATGAACAGCGCCCAGTACACCCGGCGGTCGACCGCGGCAATCTCGAACGCCATCAATGCTCGACCCAGCCCTTGGCATGCTCGACCGCGCGCGCCCAGCGGCCCCGCAGTTCGGCGCGGCGCTCGGGCGGCATGGCGGGTTCGAAGCGGCGCTCGGCGCACCACAGGGCCTGGATTTCCTCGCGCGAGTTCCAGAAACCCTCGGCCAGGCCGGCCAGGTAGGCCGCGCCCAGCGCCGTGGTCTCGGTCACCAGTGGACGCACCACCGGCACGCCCAGTAGATCGGCCTGGAACTGCATTAATAAATCGTTGCGCGCGGCGCCGCCGTCGGCGCGCACTTCCATCACCGGGCAGGCCGCATCCTTCTGCATCGCCGCCAGCAGTTCCGCGCTCTGGTAGGCGATCGCCTCGACCGCCGCGCGCGCAATGTGCGCCCCGGTCGTCCCACGCGTCATGCCGACGATGGTGCCGCGCGCATACGCGTCCCAGTGCGGCGCGCCGAGGCCGACAAAGGCCGGCACCAGCATCACCCCGCCACTATCGGGCACAGAGGTCGCCAGCGCTTCGACCTCGTTCGATTCCTTGATGATGCCGAGGCCGTCGCGCAACCATTGCACGGTGGCGCCGCCCATGAAGACGCTACCCTCGAGCATGTAGTCGGTGCGGCCGTCGACCTTCCAGCCGATGGTCGCCAGCAGGCGGTTGCGCGACACCGGCGGCACGTAACCCGCGTGCATCAGCATGAAGCAGCCGGTGCCATAGGTGTTTTTCACCATCCCCTTGTCGTAGCAGGCCTGGCCGAAAGTGGCCGCCTGCTGGTCGCCGGCGATGCCGGACAGCGGGACCGGCGCGCCGAACCATTCTTCACGCACCTTGCCGACCTGGCCCGAACTGCGCACCACCTCCGGCAGCATCGCCTCCGGCACCCCGAACAGGTCGAGCAGCGCCGGGTCCCAGCGCATCGTGTGGATGTTGTAGAGCATCGTGCGCGAAGCATTGCTGACGTCGGTGACGTGGCGCCCGCACAACTGATAGGCGAGCCAGCTGTCGACCGTGCCGAAACACAGTTCGCCGCGTTCGGCGCGTGCGCGTGCGCCCGGCACGTGCTCGAGCAGCCATTGCAGCTTGGTGGCGGAAAAATAGGCGTCCAGTTCGAGGCCGGTGCTGCGCGCGATCGCGCGTGCGTGGCCCGCCTCGCGCAGGCGGTCACAGGCGCCGGCGGTACGGCGGTCCTGCCAGACGATGGCGCGCGCGATCGGTTCGCCCGTGGCCCGGTCCCAGACGACGGTGGTCTCGCGCTGGTTGGCGATGCCGACGGCGGCGATTTGGGCGGCGGACACGCCGCTGTCCGCCAGCACCTTGCGCGCGCAGGCGAGCTGGCTGTTCCAGATATCGAGCGCGTCGTGCTCGACCCAGCCGGGCTGCGGGAAATGCTGGGGATATTCCTGCTGGGCGCAGGCGACAACCTGCCCCTGGCGGTCGAACAGGATGGCGCGGGAACTGGTCGTTCCCTGGTCGAGGGCAAGGATATATTGTTGCGGCACGCGTCCTCCGCTGAAATTCAGTGTAAAGCAGGCCGATAGGCCGGATTCTGTGTAGTGGTCTCCCTTGCGGGACGCCCCTATGACAGCCATTCCTCTAGGCGCCGAATTACTCCGGCGCTCAAGCTTCCTACCCGCACGCTCCGCGAGCAACATCAACGCGTGCCTATTTGGAATTGCTCCGAGTGGAGGTTACCGCGTTTCACCGTAACTGAATACGCTCGTCTCTGTGGCCCTGTTCCTCGCCTTATACCACCGGCTTGCGCCAGCGGCTTTCGGCGGACGGCCGTTAACCGTCACCCCGCTCTGTGGAGTCCGGACCTTCCTCCCGCCGGTACCTTGCGGCACCAGCCAGCGGCTGTCTGGCCTGCTTCACGGGGTGCATTGTAACCGATGCACATACGCGCCGCCATTTCTGAAAATCGGTGTCGCCATTTGAAAAGCCCGGCGCGCATCGATTGCATAGAATGCCACGATGCCCGGCGCGGCCGGGGAACCAACAAGGATGACCGACACATGACGCACCCTTCCCGCACCGGCGGCCAGATCCTGGTCGATGCACTGCACGTCCACGGCGTCGATACCGCCTTCGGCGTGCCCGGCGAAAGCTATCTCGACGTGCTCGACGCGCTCCACGACTCGCAGATCCGCTTCGTCATCAACCGCCAGGAAGGGGGCGCCGCCTTCATGGCCGAGGCTTACGGCAAGATGACCGGCAAGCCCGGCATCTGTTTCGTCACGCGCGGTCCGGGCGCCACCAATGCCTCGATCGGCGTGCACACGGCCTACCAGGACTCCACGCCGATGATCCTGTTCATCGGCCAGGTCGGCAACGACTTCATCGACCGCGAAGCCTTCCAGGAAATCGACTACCGCCGCATGTACGGGCAAATGGCGAAATGGGTGGCGCAGATCGACCGCGCCGACCGCATCCCCGAATACATCGCGCGCGCGTTCCAGATCGCGACCAGCGGCCGTCCCGGTCCGGTGGTGCTGGCGCTGCCGGAAGACATGCTGGTCGAGACCGCGCGGGTGGCGGACACGCGTCGCTACCAGCCGGTGCAGGCCGCGCCTTCGCGCGCCCAGATCGACACCTTGCGCGCCATGCTGGCGGAAAGCCGGCGCCCGATCGTGCTGCTGGGCGGCGGCACCTGGAACGCGCAAGCCTGCGCCGACCTGCAAGCCTTTGCCGAAGCCAACGCGCTGCCGGTGGCCTGCACCTTCCGCTTCCAGGACCTGCTCGACAACGCGCACCCGCACTACATCGGCGACGTCGGCATCGGCATCAACCCGAAGCTGGCCGCGCGCGTGAAGGAGGCGGACCTGATCATCGCCATCGGCCCGCGCCTGGGAGAGATGACCACCGGCGGCTACACCCTGCTCGCGTCTCCCGTTCCGACCCAGCGCCTGGTCCACATCCACAACGATCCCGAAGAACTGGGCAGCGTCTACCAGGCCGACCTGATGATCGCCAGCGGCGCGCCGCAGGTGACAAGCATGCTGGCAGCGATGGAACCGGTCGACGCGGGCGCCTGGCGCCACACGGTGGCCGAAGCCCGTGCCGAACTGGCCGCGTACCAAGAGCAGCCGCCGATCTTCAAGGACGGCACTGCCCCGCTCGACCTGTGGCAAGTGGTGCAGGACATGATGGCCACCCTGCCGCACGATACCATCGTCACCAATGGCGCCGGCAACTACGCGTCCTGGGCGCACCGCTTCTACCGCTACGGCGGCATGCGCACGCAACTGGCGCCGACCAATGGCGCCATGGGCTACGCCGTGCCGGCCGGCGTGGCGGCCAAGATCGTCGACCCGCGGCGCACGGTCGTCACCTTTGCCGGCGACGGCGAATTCATGATGACCGGCCAGGAACTGGCCACCGCGGTGCAGTACGGCGCCGGCGTCATCATCATCGTCTTCAACAACAGCATGTTCGGCACCATCCGCATGCACCAGGAAAAGACCTATCCGGGCCGCGTGTCGGGCACCACCCTGCACAACCCTGACTTCGCGGCGCTGGCGCACGCCTATGGCGGGCATGGCGAAATCGTCGAACGCACGGCCGACTTCGCGCCGGCGCTGGCGCGGGCGCTGGAACATGCCAACGGCAAGGGGTTGCCGGCGCTGATCGAACTGCGCTACGACGGTAACCTGATCACGCCGAATGCGACCCTGGATGCCATGCGCCAGGCGGCGCAGGCGGCCAAGGCGGGCTGATGTAGGGTGGTCGGCTCCACCCGCCCGGATGAACAGCCTGCAACGGTAAAGCCGCCCACCCGTTACGTATGAACGGCCCGCGGCCCTGCAGGCACCATGCATGCGTTACGCGTGGGCGGCGTTCAGGCCGCGTGTCAATCACGCGTGAGGTGGAGCCGACCACCCTGCAAGTCCTGGCAACGCCACCATCACGGCCTGGACCTCCTACCCGGCCGGCATACCTCCACACCCCTGCTCCGATTGCCAAACGCAACTTTGCGCCAAACGGGCTATGCTGCTCGACAGCGGGCCACGTCGGTCCGCAGGCAGGCATGCGCTTCCCCAGAAGCGCGGAAGCAGAATAAAAGGAGAGACAGCACGTGAGCAACACCCCAGAAGTGGTCTTGTGCATTCCCGGCCCATGGGACAGCAGCAGCGCCCTGGCCGACGAAATCATCGCCAGCGGCACCGGTTATCTCCTTGAAGGAAAAGTACTGCGCGATACCGAGACCGGTTTCAGCTGCGAACTCGCGTTGCAGCGCGCCGATCCTGCACTGGCGGCCGATTTCGCCAAGGCCGGCCCGCATTGGGCCAGGACCGAAGCGATGGCCGACATCGACATGCACCGCACGGTCGCCTACCTGGTGGCGCCGGGCGGTTCGCGTGAAGCGGCCGATGCGATGATGCGCGCCGGCGCGGCCATCATCGATGCCGGCGGCCTGGGCGTGAAAGTCGACAGCACGGGGATCGCCCATGCGCCGGCCTACTGGATCGACATGAGCGAACAGCTCGAGGCCTTGACCGTACACCGGGCACTGGTGGTCTACGTGGCCGGCGCCGACGTGTATTCCTGCGGCATGCACAACTTCGGCCTGCCCGAGGCGATCACCAGCGCCGACAACAAGACCGAAGCGGCCGACATGCTGCGCTTTTTCACGCGCTACCTGCTCGAACATGCGCCCCGGTTCGAGGACGGCCATACGTTTTCGGTCAGCGCGGGCAAGCCGGTGTACCGGGTCGAACGGACCGCGGCGCTCGACTACGGGCCGGGCTCGCTGTTCAACAATCCCTACGGCGCCTGGCGCCTGACGCCGGTGGCCGCGGAAAAGAAGGGCAACTGGTGGACGCGCAATCGTCAATAGAACTCAGGGCGCCGGCAACAGTGGCTCCAGTCCGGCCGGCAGCGGGACAGGTCCATCGAAAACGCTCTGCTGCTCCGTCGGATGCGTGAAGAATAGCGCGACCAGCGCGATAAAAGCCCAGACGATGGCTTGGCGCAGCAGTTTCATGGCAACTCCTTTCTGTGTGGGCCGACGGATGTTTTACTGTAGAGCGGCGCCTGCACGCCTGCCAGTGCGCACGCTTGGCGCGCTCCAGGCCGTTGGACGACATGCGTGCCCGGCAGCGGAACTGTCGCGTTTGCGCACGCCGTCAGCATCCCTGCATGATCCCGTTCGTTGCCGATTCGTCAGTACGTCCCTCTGGTAGAATACGCGCGACCCTTTTCATCGTGCCGGTGCTCCATTTCCGGCATGTGCATGCAGCACCCGCCACCATTCAACCCATGTTTAGTTTCTTCAAAAGAAAAAAAGCCGCCCCTGAAACGCCGGCACCAAGCGATGCCGTGCCTGCGCCAGCCGCGCCCGTAACCATTCCGTCGCCTGCACCCACCCCTGTTCCGCCATCGCTTCCCGAAGCCGACCTCTTCATCGAAGAGACCGCCGAGCGCCCGGTCAGCGAAGCGGAAAAGAAAAAATCCTGGATGTCGCGCCTGAAGGCCGGCCTGTCGAAAACCTCGAGCAACCTGTCGCTGCTGTTCGTCGGCGCCCGCATCGACGAAGACCTGTACGAGGAACTCGAAGCGGCCCTGCTGATGTCGGACGCCGGCATGGACGCGACCCAGTTCCTGCTCGACAGCCTGCGCCGCAAGGTCAAGGAAGACAAGCTGCTCGACGCCGCCGCCGTGAAAGCCGCGCTGAAAACCCTGATGGTCGAGATGCTGGCGCCGCTGCAAAAGCCGCTCGAACTGGGCCGCCACGAGCCGCTGGTGATGATGATCGCCGGCGTCAACGGCGCCGGCAAGACCACCACCATCGGCAAGCTCGCCAAGCACATGCAGCGCTCGGATCAATCGGTGTTGCTGGCCGCCGGCGATACCTTCCGCGCCGCCGCGCGCGAACAATTGATGGTCTGGGGTCAGCGCAACAACGTCACCGTCATCTCGCAAGCCTCGGGCGACCCGGCCGCGGTCGCTTTTGACGCGGTGCAGTCGGGCAAGGCGCGCGGCGTCGACGTCGTCATGGTCGATACCGCCGGCCGCCTGCCGACCCAGCTGCACCTGATGGAAGAGCTGAAAAAGATCAAGCGCGTGATCGGCAAGGGGATGGAGGGCGCGCCGCACGAAGTCCTGCTCGTCATCGACGGCAACACCGGCCAGAACGCGCTGGCACAGGTAAAAGCCTTCGACGACGCGCTGCAGCTGACCGGCCTCGTGATCACCAAGCTCGACGGCACGGCGAAAGGCGGCGTGCTGGCCGCGATCGCGCGTACGCGTCCGGTGCCGGTGTACTTCATCGGCGTCGGCGAAAAGCTGGACGACCTGCAGCCGTTCGATGCCGAAGAATTCGTCGAAGCACTGCTGGGTTGAGAGACAAGCGCCGATGATCGAATTCCACTCTGTCTCGAAAAAATATTCCGTAGAGGCTACTGCCCTGCGTGAAGTTTCCCTCAACATCAACAAGGGCGAGCTGGTCTACCTGGCCGGCCCGTCCGGCGCCGGCAAGTCGACGCTGATGAAAATGATCGCCGCCATCGAGCGCCCGAGCAGCGGGCGCGTGATCGTGTTCGGCCAGGACATCGGCCAGCTGACCAAGGCCGGCATCCCCTTCCTGCGCCGCAAACTGGGCCTGATCTTCCAGCACCAGCGCCTGCTCAACGACCGCAACATCCTGGCCAATACGATGCTGCCGCTGCTGGTGTCGGGCGCGCCGAAAGCCGGCGCCGAGCAGCGCGCACGCGCCGCACTCGACAAGGTCGGCCTGCTGGAGCGGGCCAAGGCGCATCCGCTCGAACTGTCCGGCGGCGAGCAGCAGCGCGTGGCGATCGCGCGCGCCATCGTCAACCGGCCGCAGATCATCCTGGCCGACGAGCCGACCGCGAACCTGGACCGGGTGGCGGCCGACAAGGTGCTCGACGCCCTGCGCGCCTTTCATTCGGTCGGCGTGACCTGCCTGATCTCGACCCACGACGAGCAGGTGCTCGACGGCGCGGCACGCGTGATCCGGCTCGAACACGGCCAGCTGGTGCCGCATGTGGCTGCCAACCGTGGAGGTGCGGCATGAGCCCGTGGTTCCGCGAGCACCGCTTCGCGCTCGGCTCGGCGCTGACGACCCTGCGCAAGGCGCCGGGCAGTTTCCTGTTCAACGTGCTGGTGGTCGCGGTGGCGCTGGCGCTGCCGTTCGCCGGCATCACCCTGCTCGACAACGTGCGTCCGATGTCGGAGCAGCTCTCGGTCGATCCGGAAGTGAGCCTGTTCATGCGGCCCGATGCGCCGCGCGAGGAAGCGCTGGCGCTGGAGCCGCAGCTGCGCCAGATCCTGCAGGGCAGCCATGCGCAAATCAACTTCGTGCCGCGCGAGCAGGCGCTCGACGACCTGAAAGAGCGCAGCGGCCTGTCCGCCGCGCTCGACACGCTGGGCGTCAATCCGCTGCCGGACAGCTATGTGATGAAGCTGGACGGCTTTTCCAGCGCGCGCGACGCCGCCCGCATCGACAACATCGTCGAGCAGATGGGCGCCCTGCCCCAGGTCGACACGGTGCAGGTCGATTCGGCCTGGGTCAAGCGCCTGGCCGCCCTGCTCGGCATCCTGCGCCTGGCCCTGCTGCTGTTGGCGATTACGCTGGGCGTGGTCGTGATCGCGGTGGTGTTCAACACGATCCGCCTGCAGGTGCTGACCCAGCGCGAGGAAATCGCCGTCTCCAAGCTGCTGGGCGCGACCGACAATTTCATCCACCGCCCCTTCTATTACACGGGCGCCCTGCTCGGCCTGTGTGCCGGCGTGGTGGCCCTGGGTGCGGTGATGCTGGCGCTGAACCCGCTGAATGCGGCGATTGCCGAGTTCGCGCGGCTGTACGCGTCGGAGTTTCAATTGGCGCCGCTGGGCGTGCTGGAAGTGGCAGGCTTGCTGGCCATCAGCGCCGGCCTGGGCTTGATCGGCGCCTTGCTGTCGGTGCAACGGCACCTGGCGCGCATGCGCTGAGGGGTTCTCTCTTCGTCACGACGGGTGATACGGCGCAGGCCGTCTCACCCGTTTTTGTTTCGAGGCCATATTGTGGCTTTATGCAATATCGCACGTCCCCGCTTGTAGGCATGCATGCCGCCGCTACGCCAGACAGCGGCGCATTTGGCCGCCGATCGCCTTCTTTCGTGCGCCAACTAACAGAAACGGGCTATCCGCTGCCCGTAACCTGAGCCCTGACCGCTCACGCAAGCCCAGCGCATTTGATCAATCTCAACAGTTTTACAAGTTTCTGCTCTACAGTAAATTAGCGATTTTTCGATTCTTTCAAGAAATACTTTGACGAACCTTAAACGCCCGGCCGTTTTTGGCAGGTCGCTAGCACTCCTACATGGGGAGTGCTAATATATGTTCTCAAGCGAAGGTATACAAGGTCTGAAAACGCATTCTGTACACAATCTGTAACACGTGTACAGTCCGCATCCGGGATGTCCCGGCGGCGTAGACGATGCAGCAAAGATTATTTACGGGGAAAAATATGATGTCCGCACAATCCGCATTGGTTCCGACCAGCAATCGTGCCCTGAACCTCGGTTTCACTGGCAATCTCGGTAACATCGACGCGTATATTTCCGCCGTCAACCGCCTGCCGATGCTGACCCACGAGGAAGAGGTCTCGCTGGCTAAGCGGTTGCGGGATGCGAACGATCTCGACGCCGCGCAAAAGCTGGTGCTGTCGCACCTGCGCCTGGTGGTGTCGATCGCGCGCGGCTACCTCGGGTATGGTTTGCCGCACGCCGACCTGATCCAGGAAGGCAATATCGGCCTGATGAAAGCCGTGAAGCGTTTCGACCCGAACCAAGGCGTGCGCCTGGTGTCGTACGCCATGCACTGGATCAAGGCCGAGATGCATGAGTACATCCTCAAGAACTGGCGCCTGGTCAAGGTCGCCACGACCAAGGCCCAGCGCAAGCTGTTCTTCAACCTGCGCAGCAACAAGGTGGGCCTGGATGCGATGACCCCGACCCAGGTCGACGACCTGGCCAAGCTGCTCGACGTCAAGCGCGAGGAAGTGATCGAGATGGAAACCCGCCTCTCGGGCCGCGACATCGCCCTGGAAGCGCCGACCGACGACGAAGACGACAAGTTCTCGCCGATCGCCTACCTGTCGTCGGACCAGCAGGAGCCGACCCGCGTGCTCGAAGCCGAGCAGGTCACGCGCCTGCAGTCCGAGGGCCTGGAAACGGCGCTCGGTAAACTCGACCCACGCTCGCGCCGCATCGTCGAAGCGCGCTGGCTGGCGAACGACGACGGCTCCGGCGCCACGCTGCACACGCTGGCCGAAGAGTTCGGCGTGTCGGCCGAGCGGATTCGCCAGATCGAGTCGGCAGCATTGAAGAAGATGAAAGGTGCGCTGGCGGCCTACGTGTAAGCCAGTCAGTCACTCCAGCAAGACACGGCGGCCCCGCGAGGGCCGCTTTTTTATTCGCGTTGCGTTGCAGTGATGCCGCGCCGCGTGGTAGCGACGGGTGAAGGCGGGCATGCCCGCCCTACGGTGACCCATATCGTTGGCCTTTGCGTAATGTAGGGCAGGCATGCCCGCCTACGGCGCTCGATCATCGCTTGCCGTCGATCTCGCAACCAACGGTCATGCTCTCGGGCCGCGTGGTAGCGACCGGTAAAGGCGGGCATCCGTAACGTAGGGCAGGCATGCCCGCCTACGGCGCTCGATCATCACGTACGCCGGCCAGCCTTAAGTCTTCTCCATCTGCTGCCTGGCATACCCCGCCCCCGACCCGTTCGGCGTCAGCTCGAGGTAGGTTTTATAGGCCGCGCGCGCCTTGGCCTTGTCCCCTGCCCTGAAATACGCGTCGCCCAGGTTCATGTACGCAATCGCCCGCGACGGGTCCATCTTGACCGCATTCTCGAACCACCTGGCCGCTTCCGCATACTTCTCCTGCTTGTAGAAAACGAAGCCCAGGTTGTTGGCCGCCAGTGCGAAGTTCGGCCGCAATTTCAAGGCCTCGGTGAACTGCGCCTCCGCCTGCGCGTACTGCTTTTCCTTGTACAGCAGCAGCCCCTGGTCGTTCGCCCGCTGCGCCTTCTGGCGCTCCGACACCGGCAGCGCGGCCGGCGCGGTGATGCGCGTTTCGCCGCCCTGCAAATCCTTGACCACGACGCTGGCCGCCGCGGTCGACGCCTGCGCATCGAGCCTGGTGTTCAGCGCGATCGCCTCGTTCGACAGCTGGGTGGTCGCGGTATTCAGGAATTCGCTTTCTTCCGGCAGCTCGAACACGAATTCGCCGCCCTCGGAACCGGGCAGGCTGCCAAAGGCCGGCGTCTGCTGCGACACGCTCGACACCGCCGGTGCGATGTACGCGGCCAGTTCGGTGCCCGTGATCAGGCCGTCGCCGTTCAGATCGCCCTTGCCGCCAAGCGCCTGCAGCAGGGTCCAGGTGAACACCGAATGGCCGTTCGGGCCGCCGTCCGACACCAGCTGGTCGGTACCGCCGGCGGTCAGCATTTGTCTCCCCAGGCGGCGCGCGTTATCGCGCAGGAATGCGCCGTTGGCGCCGCCGCGCGTCAGCCCGAGGCCGCTGTAGCACGCGTCCATCACGAACAGCGCGTGCTTGGCCGGCAGGCTCTCGGCGATGTTCTGGATCTCGGTCATCGGGATCGCATCGGTCGCCAGCTTGTCCGGGTCGGCGTCGACCGGGACGATGTAGCCCAGGTCGCGCCCCGAACTGAGCTTGCGCGTGGCGCCGTGGCCGGCGAAGAACACGAAGATGCGGTCGTTCGGCTGCAGCCTGCCGTGCGCCAGGCGGTCGTGGAAGGCGGCGAGGATGCCGGTGCGCGTGGCCTGCTCGTTCTTCAGGGTGAGCACGCGCTCGGGCGCGAAGCCGAACTTCTGCACCAGCATCTGCCCAACACCCTCGGCGTCGCGCACGGCGTACTGCAGCTGCGGCCATTTCTGGTACTTGTCGATGCCGACCACGATCGCCCACGAATTGGCGTAGCCGGTGGCCGCCGCGCGCGGCACCGCTGCCGGCGCGGCCTGGCCCGCCACGGTGAAGGTGTGCCCATCCCAGCCGGCAAACTGGTAGCCCTCGGCCGTCAAACGGTCGAGGATCGCGGGCAGCGCCTTGACGGTGCGCTCGTGGATGTCGTGGAACAGGATGATGCCGCGCCCTTCCTTGTCGACGGTGCGCAGCACGCGGTCGGCGATCGACGACGGCACCGGATCGGCCCAGTCCAGCGAATCGATGTTCCACATGACCGACTTTAAATGCGCGTTGTCGAGCGCCTGCATGCCCTCCTTGTTGCGCGCGCCGTAGGGGAAGCGGAACAGCGCCGAGCGCTCCGGATCGACCGCTTTCAGCAGCGCGTCGGTATGCAGGATCTCGGCCTTCAGCCCCTCCCCGGTCTGCTTCGACAGCTGGGCGTGCGAAAAGCTGTGGTTGGCCAGCACGTAGCCGGCCTGCTTCAGGCGCCGGCTGACCTGGGCGCCGCCATTCAAGGTGGTCTTGCCCTGGGCATCGAGCGAACCGATGTTGCGGCCGACGCTGAAGAAGATGGCCGGCGCGTTGTACTGCTTGAGGATGGCGGCGATCTCCTCGCTGTAGCGGCGGTGCGGGCCGTCGTCGAAGGTCAGCACGATGGTCTTTTTCGGCAGCGCGCGGCCGAAGATTTCCGCTTCTTCGCGGCCGGCTTGCGCAGGTTCCTGCGGTTCCGGTTTCGACGGGTACGGCAGCACCACGCCGTAATCCTTCAGGATGCCCTCGCGCTGGTACAGCGTTTTCAGGTAGGCGACGTAACTGTCCCACTTCTCGCGCTTGAGCGTGATCGCGCGCGACTCGAACCGCCCGAACACGGCGCGGATCTCCTTTTCGTAATTGCGCTCGATCTCGGCCAGGGCATCGAGGTCTTCCGACACGCGCTTGTGCAGTTTGATGGCCGGCAGCGAGGAGTCTTGCGCGATCTGCCCCAGCAGCGACTGCATCACTTCGCGGAAGGCCAGGCGGTCGGCATCGTACAGGCCCGCGCCCGATTCGACGTAATCGAGCACGCCGCCGATCGCCTCGAAACGCGCGGGACTGCCTGAGGCCAGCAGCCGCGCCAGCGCGCCGTCGAGACGGGCGATACGCTCCTGGTTTTCATGGAACAGCTGCTGGCCGACGCGGTTGGCCTGCTCCCTGGCGTCGTTCGACAGCGACCCTTCATCCTGGGTCAGGACGATGATCTTGCGGTAGGCGGCGAGCAGGGATTGCATGTCGGCCGAGATGGCGCTGACGTCCGTGGCCGGCTTGGCCGCCAGGGTTGCCGGCGCCGGGGCTGGGGCCGAAGGTGGAGCGAATGAGCGGGTGCCAACGATCAGGCTGCCGGCCGCGGCGCCGGCCAGCGCGGCGACGCCGGCGACGTAGTACAGGAATTTGCGTTTCACGGGGATTGGCAGAATTAGTTTTATTCTGGCAACAATAGCATTGCGCATTTGCTGTGTGAGCGTCCTGTGCGGAAAAAGTGGCAATTGTCTCAACAAGGCGACAGTCTGTACGGCGGGCTCCGTCCACGCGTGCGGCGTGACCAAGACTTGCGGAGGCTGCGCCGTCGCGCCAGCGTCATTGGCCCCCACAAATTATTGATACATCGCAATTGCCATAACGCGAGGTCCTCCTTGCGTTTTCCCTGCGCTATCTTGATCGATGCTTGCTTTTGCGCACGACGCAAAACTCGACAGCATCGTGACGCGCTCACCGCTGCCACGATTGTTTAACGCGACGACGGAACTGCTGACCATGATGCCTGCCTTGCTGAAACAACTGACTTCCGCATTGGTTGAATTTTCCAGCACCACCAGGCGGTATGCGCTGACAGTCGAGGACAGCGGCACGGGGCCAAGTGCAGGCGAGCTGTTGGTCGAAGCCTTTTTCGCCAGCGATGCGGTGCAGGAGCTTGGTGCGCGCGACGTCATCGTCTTGTCCACCAGCGCCCATGTCGCGCTCGAGACCTTGCTCGGACAGCAGGCCAGCCTGACTGTCAGATTGGCCGATGGCACACGCACCAGTTTTGACGGCGAGATTAGCGAAGTGGCGATGCTGGGCAGCGACGGCGGGTTTGCCCGTTACCGGATACGCATTTCTCCGTGGCTCTGGCGCCTCGGCCAAGTGCGCAACAGCCGTGTATGGCAAGACAAGACCGTCATCGAGATTGTCGACGCCGTATTCCAGCCCTACCTCCCGTTGGCACGCTGGCGCTGGAGTGACGAGGCAAGGCAGTTCATGGGGCGCGCTGTCCCGCGCAGCTATTGCTGTCAATACCGCGAGTCCGATTTCGATTTTTTGTGCAGGATACTTGCCGACGAGGGGCTGTGCTGGCGCTTCGAACAAACGACCGACGGTCCCGGCATGGTCTTGTTTGCCGAAAGCGACCGGCTGAGCGCGGTACCGGAAGACCCAAGCAGCAAGCGCGGCGCCGGCGTGCGCTACCACGGCGCCCATGCCGTCGAGGCGAACGATACGGTACAGGCGCTGACCGAACAGCGGCGCCTGCATGCCTCGCTTGCGACCGTGCTCAGCCCCGACTATCAATCCCGGCAGTCCGTTGCTGCAAGCTCTCCCACCCGCATCAAACGCATGCTTGCACTGCCCACGCTCGAAGCGTACGACCAGCCCGGGCAGTATGCGTTCGCCAATCGCGAGCAGGCCGCACGTCACGCAGACCTGCATATGGAGGGACTTGAAGTACGCGGCCAAGTGTGGCGTGGTCGTTCCACGGTGCGCACTTTGCGTGCCGGGACACGCCTGACTATCACCGGCATGCCGCTGAAAAAGCTTGGCCCAGCCGCTGCTTTTACCATCCTGCGCGTGCGCAGCATCGGCGTCAACAATCTGCCGCCTGCGGCCCGGCATGCGCTGGACGAATTGTTCGGCCCGACCCCTGAATTGCTGCAAGAATGCATGCCCGCTGAACAGCCGGAAGACATGGCGCTGGCCATTGCACAGGCCATCGAATCGGGCTATGCCAACTGCTTCGACGCGATACCGGTGCAATTTCCATGGCGTCCGCAAGCGCCCGGCAAAGATGGCCGCAGCCATGCAAAACCGACGGCACAAGGCTCGCAAACCGCGCTCGTCATCGGTCAGGACGGCCTCGATACGCCAAGCGGTGCAGACGAACTCTACTGCGATCGAATGGCGCGCGTACGTATCCGCTTCCACTGGCAGGATAGCGGCGACGCGAGCTGCTGGGTGCGCGTGGCGCAGCGTTCCGCGGGCGGCGGGATGGGCTGCCAGTTCCTGCCACGCATCGGGCAGGAAGTGCTGGTCCAGTTCCTTGAAAACGATATCGACCGGCCAATCATCGTCGGCGCGCTGTACAACGGCCGCGGCGAAGGCGGCACTGCACCCACGCCGGGCGGGCGGCGCGATACCGTGGGCGACAGCTCCGTGTTCGCACGTGCGCATGATCACGCGACTTCGGCACAAGGCAATCTTGCCGGCGGCAATAGTCCGGTCTGGCATGGCGCGGCCAGCGACAGCGCCAGCCATCGCAACGACGCCGCGCAATGGGGCATCCGCAGCAAGGAGTTCGGCGGTACTGGCTACAGCCAGCTGCTGTTCGACGATACCGATGCGCAAGGACGGGTGCAACTCAAGTGCAGCCATGCATCGAGCGAACTGAACCTCGGCCATTTGATCCACGCCGCCGACAATTACCGGGGCAGCTTTCGCGGTCTCGGCGCGGAGTTACGCACCGATGCCTACGGCGCCATCCGCGCAGGTGCGGGACTGCTGGTATCAAGCTACGCGAGCGTTCACAGCGCGTCCCGGCGTGACCCAGCCGGCGAAAACGCGCCCGGGGCCGCGATGCTGCAACAGGCAGTGAAACTGGCGCAGTCATTCCACCTGGCTGCCGTGGCCCATCAGACAGTCGGCCTGGCCACGCATCCAGGGGCCGCGCAGGCCGGCGCGAGCCTACTGGACGGTACCACCGCGCCGCTCGCAGCCATGGCGCAGGCACTGGCGGGTGCGGTCGACCAGAGCAGCCTCGCTGGCGCAAAAGGCGACGCGGCGGCGCGCAATACTGCAACCGGCGCCACAAAGTTGCCGCACCTGGCTGACCCGCTCATCGCTATTGCAGCAAAAGATGGGCTCGGCGCGGTCGCCGGGCAAAGCCTGCAGTTTGCAAACGGCGAAACCATCGCGTTGTTGAGCGGGCACGATACGCAGTTCGTCGCTGGCGGCCAAATGCGGGTTCACACCGGGCAGGCGATTGGCCTGCTGGGTGGTGCAGTCAAGGCCGGCGACGGCGGCCTCGGCCTGCAAATGATCGCGGCCAGGGAGGCGATCGACGTCCAGGCGCAGAGCGATGAACTGAAGGTGCAGGCGCGCGACGACATCAATGTCATCAGCGCGAATGCCCACATCGACTGGGCTGCGGCCAAGCGCATCAGTTTATCGACGGCGGGCGGTGCGAACATCACGATCGAGGGCGGCAATATCACGGTGCAGTGCCCTGGAAAAATTAAGGTGCATGCCGGGAAGAAGAGCCTGATCGGGCCGGCAAGCCTGAATTACCCCGTGCCTAAATTGCCACGCTCAACCCTGGAACAGGTTCCCCTGGAGTTCAGGATGCGCCTGGCTGACACGCCCGGTCCGAATGGCCACCCGCTGGCGAATACGCCGTGGGTGATTGCCTATGGCGAAATGCCTTATGGCCTCGGCTCCATCGACGAGGAACAGCAGATCGCGCAAGGCCGCACTGACGACAAGGGAAACATTACCCTGACGAAGGATGAGCAAGACCGGCTCGCGGCGGCGTATGCCCAACAGCCCGACCGCACCTGGCTGGTCTATCCCGGGCATGTCGCGCGAGTGGACGTGCATACCCAGTCATCCGACTGGGACGAGAAGAAGAAATTGCTGCAGGCCCTGCATGCAGCCGATTTCAGCGCCGACCTGCACGCATCCCTGTTTGGCGACGGGGCGCTACCGCAAACCCGGTATGCGAAAGAAGCCTTCGAGGCACCTGCATCCGACGGCATTTTTCCCAAGGTGAAGACCTGATTCCCTTCTTGAACCAAACCCATCAAACCGCCCATGACCAACAAACACATCGCCCAACTGGTTTCCGCCGATGGCAAAGCGATCGCCGCGGCGACCTCCGCGCCGGGATGCTTCATTCATGACGGCGTTGCGCTGGAAAAGTACCCCGACCTGTCCTGGGGCGGCCCCTTTTCCGAACCCGGCAGCGGCAACAACGTCGACTTCTACGTCACGGGAGAAGAGTATTTCCAGGCCGTGGCCAGCGCCATCGCCGGCGCCACCAAGTCGATCTATATCGCCGGCTGGCAGGTCAATTTCGATGTCGAACTCGCGGGCGGCCGCACGCTGTTCCAATGCCTGGAAAAAGCGATCGACGCCAATCCCACGCTGCGCATCTTCGTCATGCCCTGGCTATCGCCGAAGGTCGGGGTCGACACCGGCGACTTCGAGACGATGCTCGCGGTTTTTCAACTGAATGCGGGACATCCGCCACCCGCGCGCGCGTTCGCCGTGCCGGCAATCGCCCAAAGCGACATGTCGGGCGGTCTCGGCATCGGCTTCTCGCACCATCAGAAACTGGTGGTGATCGACGACCGGCGCGCGTTCGTCGGCGGTATCGACCTGGCGTATGGCCGGCGCGACGACGGCCGCTTTGCGCTGGCCGCGAACGGCCGCGCAGGGAACGAACTCTATAACAGCTGCATTCCCGCCATCCATGAGCTGTCGCAGGTCGAGCAGACGCAGTACCTGACCCGCGCCGAACTCCTGTGCGCCTGCTTCGACGGATTTGCCGGCAGTGTCGGCACGTTTGCCACTTCCGCAGTGGCGGCGCCGATCGCGCATGTGAGCGACACGGGAAAGCCGGCCAGCGACGCGCTGCGCAATGCCCGCAAGGTCGTGGGCGACTGGTGGGCGACCAGCGATTTGCTGCCTGACTTCGTGCGGCGCTGGCAGGACATACCGATCGATGTGGCACAAGACGCATCGCGCTGGGCATACCACAGGTTCGACCACGCACTGCAAGGCAAACTGGAAGGTCTGCGCGCCACCGGCAGCGCGCATGCGGCCAATGCCGCCGCCGTGCTGCTGGCATGGCTCAACAACGCCAGCACCGATCAGCTCCCGGCCGAGCTGCGCGCGGGCAGCATCGCGCTCATCGAAGCATTGACGAGCGCCACCTTGAGCCAGTTGAGCCATACCGCCGCCAGGCGCAGGGAACGCTACCCGAACCTGGGCAGGCTGCGCAAGATCTTGCCGACCAATGGCAAGACGATCTCGCCGGCGCAACCGCGCATGCCCTGGCACGACGTGCAATGCGCGATCAGCGGCCCGGCGGTGAGTGACCTGAGCAAGAACTTCGTACGCCGCTGGAATGGCATCGCATGCCGCTACGAAAAATCAAACACAGCCGTCCAGCAAGAGGTGGCGGCCCTGTTCGCGATCTTCGGGGTACGGCCCTTGCCGCGTCCAAAGCTGCCCCGCCTGGCCTCGCCGCCGCCGAAGACCGCGCAGCCAAAGACGGGAAAGAGCTGGGTGCAAGTACTGCGCAGCGCGCCGCGCACGCTGCAGCGCGACGAGGTACATGCGGAGCAGGCGGGCGCGGCGCCGGGGCGGGCGCAGAACAACTGCCTGAAGGCGATGCTGACGGCCATTCACGGTGCGCAACAGTTCATCTATATCGAAGGGCAGTTTTTCCAGTCGGCGTATGGGGACGACCAGGTCGACAAGTCAAGCAGCACTGGCGCCAGTCCCATGGCAACCCTGACCGATCCTACGGCCCTGGCAGGCTATGAACGGTACGCGAAGCGCCTTGGCATTTACCAGCTTCCCCCGGACGAGGTGCCGGGCGCGATACGCTGGTCCCAAATCGACGACATTCAGCGTGATGCAAAAGGTGCGGGCGCTGCCTTTATTCGCGACTTGAAAGTGGTGCTGAACAACTTGGCCGCTACGAAGGCATCCCAAGCGATGGGCCAGGCGCAGGACAGGCTCCTGAATCCGATCGGCGAGGCACTCGCGCGCCGGATCGAACAGGCGATTTATGACAAGCAGCCGTTTCACGTCTACATGGTGCTGCCAGTCCATCCGGAAGGCGCACTGAATACCCTGAATATCATGACCCAGCTGCACCTGACGATGCAGTCGCTGGTGTTTGGAAGCCATAGCTTGGTAAACAGGATAAGGCGGGCGGTATTGGTGCAAAAGCTTTGTGAAGAGGAAAAACTGAGTATCAAGGCAGCGCAGACCGTGATCGGCCATTATCCAGTCGGTACGGTGGTTCGTGAAGGCAAGGACGATTGGAAAGAATACCTGACCCTGCTAAACCTGCGCAACTGGGAAATGCTTGAAAAGCGCCCCGTTACCGAGCAGGTCTACGTACATTCAAAATTGCTAATCGCCGATGACCGGGTCGCCATTCTCGGCAGCGCCAACATCAATGACCGTAGTCAGTTAGGAGACCGAGACTCGGAACTGGCCGTCATCGTGCGCGACGACGAAGCACTGAAGGTCAAGCTCGATGGCGTTCACGAAGGGTCGGTCAGCACCAACGTTCATCGCCTCCGTATGCGCTTATGGAAGAAGCTTTTCGGGTTAATGGGCAGCACATACCCCGCCACCAGCCTAGCGCCGGTGGTCGACAAGCCTGCCGCCAGGGATACTTGGAAAGCGATCCAACGCGTCGCCCATACAAATGCCCTGGCATATCAGAACGCTTTTCCGTTTCTCGCGAAGGTTGAAGGCGAGCCCAGCCCCATCTGGCCGACCTGGAGTAGGAAAAAACGAAGCCTGAAAAGCCATATGCCTTTCAACGAACGCTTCTGGCGTCCAGACGAAGTGATGGATGAACCACTTTCGTGGGAAGCAAATGCGCGCGCGCAGGAGAACGTACCGACCAACATCCAGGGCTTTATTGTCGCTCTTCCGGTGTCCTGGACGGCTGGCGAAGATAACTCGTCAAAGATGAATCTGACCTTACTTGCAAACAATCGTGATTCCGAAAACGACAGCCGCTATCTTGCAAGCGCAGGCAACGACGAATACGACGACCCCATTGAACGGAGCCAAAATGCAAGCGCAAAACCTGTTGTTTGACGTCCTGTTCCAAGCCCAGCGCTCCACGTTCAATGTCCGCCGGTTCCGGGTGGCGACGCTATCTCTATGCGCCGTACTGGCTTCCGGGTGTCATGCTAAACCGGGGCAGGCGCAAATCGACGATGACAATGCACCCTCTCGCAAGCCGACGTCTGCCGACATGCTGAAGGTCACGGCGCCCGGCTACAAGCAAGTCGCCGGCACTAAGTCCGAGTGCCTGGGTCGGCTGGTATTCGAGGTCGGGCAGCAGTCTGAATGGCCACTCTATTTCTACTCCGACCCTTATAGCAGCTTCTTTGCTCGATCATTCAGCGCCCATGTTGAAGCACGCTTCGACACTATGCGGTTCGGTACGACGCGCATAGCGGTCATCGGATCAGTCGCGGGAGTTGAAAAGGAAGAGATATTCAAGGATTCGCCAGCTGGACTCGATGCTCATTTAAAGAAAAGAATCGGGGAAAATCATGCTTTCATCGAAGAGCTGAAGAAAGCTGTCAAGAACGTCAAGGAGGCCCAGGAAACAATCAAGGAACGTAAGGAGCTGATTCGCGAATGGGAAGAATCGATCGAAGAGAGCCGCAAGGAATTCCAGCCATTCAACTTTGGCGTACCGGACAGCCAGGGCTACTGGACGAGCAGAGGCCAAGCAATTGACGAGACCGATCGCGAATCCATCCTGCGCGCTTACCTCACGCGAGGCGAGCACATCTTCGTGTTCGAATCCACCGTCGACATGAATACACCGGCCGACAAGGAAAAACACCAGCGCGATTTCTCCGCCATGCTGGCCAAATTCCGCCCGCGCGCCCTAAACGAGATTCCCACCGAACCGGGTGTCTGCATTCCATTCGGCTTTATTCCCGACGACGGCAGGACGCCGATCGAATTCAAGCAATCGCTGCGCTACCCCGACGCGCCCGGCGTGCTGTACACCATCGCCACAGGCACTGTCGATCCGCGCCGTCCAAAGGCGACGCTGCTGACGGCGGCGGCGGACGCCAGCATGAATCCGCCGCCGGCGAAAGAGCAGGATAAAGTGAAAGCAGTCGTCACCCAACGCATCGGACCGCATATGGTCAAGCTGGGCGGCCTTACCGCGCCGCAGGGCGGCACCGTCATGCAGGCGCGCGCCGGGGCAGAAACCTACGACATCTACAGCGTGTTTACCGGATACAGCGGCTGGCTCGGCACAGACGTGCTCCCCTATATCCTGGTCGAACTGCATACCCTTACCAAAGTCCACGCCGAAGAACTGAAGCAGAATCCGCCGCCCTTCACGCAAAGCAAGGAACGGCTCGACGTTTTGTTGGGCAGCATACGCTGGCGGCCGACGAATCCAGTCATGCCGGAGTTCGAGGGCAAGTAAATCCAGTGCAGGCGCACTCACGCATAACAAAAAAGCGGCGGTCCCTGTGAAGACCGCCGCTAACCCTACCTGCTGCATTTAGTGCGGACAGCGTCCGCTTTCATTAATAAATCGCCGCGCCCGAGCCATCCTTCAGCTGCGCTTTCCACGCGCCCTGCACCAGCTTGACGACCGATGCCGGCATCGGCACGTAGTCCAGCTCGGCGGCAGCGGCGGTGCCGTTCTTGTAGGCGTAGTCGAAGAACTTCACGACTTCCTTGCCCTTGGCGGCGTCGGCCTGGGCCTTGTGCATCAGGATGTACGACACGCCGGTGATCGGCCAGCTGTTCTTGCCGGCGGCGTCGGTCAGGATCACGGCGAAGCCCGGGGTCTTGGTCCATTCGGCGCTGGCGGCGGCGGCCTTGAAATTCTCGTCGTCAGGCTGCAGGAACTGGCCATCCTTGTTCTTCAGCTGGGTGTGCGACAGCTTGTTCTTCTTGGCGTAGGCCCACTCGACGTAGCCGATCGAACCCTTGATGCGCTGGACGTTGGCGGCGACGCCTTCGTTGCCCTTGCCGCCGACGCCGGTGGCCCATTTCACGGCCGTGCCGGCGCCGATCTTGCTCTGGAATTCAGGGTTGGTCTTCGACAGGTAGTCGGTGAACAGGAAGGAGGTGCCCGAACTGTCGGCGCGGTGCACGACGGTGATGTCGTCGCCCGGCAGCTTCACGCCAGGGTTCAGGGCGGCGATTTCAGGCGCGTTCCACTTGGTGATCTTGCCGAGGTAGATGTCGGCCAGGACCGGGCCGGTCAGCTTCAGCTGGCCAGGGGCCACGCCTTCGACGTTGACCACGGCGACCACGCCGCCCATGATGGCCGGGAACTGCATCAGGCCCGCTTCGTCCAGCTCGGCCGCTTTCAGGGGCATGTCGGATGCGCCGAAGTCGACGGTCTTCGCCTTGATCTGCTTGATGCCCGCGCCCGAGCCGACCGACTGGTAGTTCATGCCGGTGCCGGTGGCCGCCTTGTACATTTCCGCCCACTTCGCGTAGATCGGGTACGGGAAGGTGGCGCCCGCGCCGGTCACGTCGGCGGCAAAGGAAGAGGACATCACCATCGCGGCAGCGGCACCGGCGATCATCGTTTTGAACATGTGCTTGATTTTCATTTTGTCGTAGCTCAGGGTGGGTAAGTGATGACGAGAGTCTAGCCAGCGAATATGACGGCTGTATGACGCGTCGACATGCGCCGCCGATGTGGCGTTTTTGCTATGCTGGACGCACCCACACGACCATTTGCCCGATGCGCCATTTGCTCGCCCTGCCCGTCGCCTGCCTGACGCTCGCCGCCTGCGCCGCACCGGGCGCGCCGCGTCCGGCGGGGCCGTTCACGCTCGAGCCGGGCGGGTTCGCCGAGGTGGCGCCGGGCGTCACCGTCACCTTCGAATCCTTCGAGGACAGCCGCTGTCCACCGGGCGTGCACTGCGTCTGGGCCGGCAAGCTGAGTTACCGCTTCAGCATCCGGCGCGGCAGCGATGCGCCCGAATCGTTCACGCTCGCGCCCGGACAGCCGGATGCGGCGCCGGCCGCACTGGCTGGCCGCCGCATCGTCCTCGACGAAGACGCCCTCCCCGCGCCGCCCGCGCCCGACACGCCGATCACTTACCGCGCCACCCTCCACATCAACCCGCCCGACTCCACCACCCCATGACCCGATCCGCAACCGCCCTTGTCCTTTCCTTCACCATCATCCTGCATGCGCCGCTGGTCCTCGCCAAGACGCCGGTCGCCACCGGCAGCGGCGGCGCCGTCGCCACCATCAGCGAAAAGGCGTCCGAATCGGCGCTCGCCATCCTCAACGGGGGCGGCAATGCGATCGATGCGGCGGTGGCCGCGGCGGCGACGCTGGGCGTGACCGATCCGTTCAGCTGCGGCATCGGCGGCGGCGGCTTCATGGTGATTTATCTCGCCAAGGACAAGCGCGTGATCACCATCGACCACCGCGAAACGGCGCCGGCCTCGTTCACGCCAACGGTCTTCATGGACAAGGGCGCACCCCTCGACTACGAAAAAGCGATCGCCAGCGGCGCCGCGGTCGGGGTGCCGGGCACGGTGCGCGGCTGGCACGAGGCGCTCGAGCGCTACGGCAGCATGAATTTCAAGCAGGTGCTGGCGCCGGCGATCGACGTCGCCACCAAGGGCTTCGTCGTCAGTGAAACTTTCTCTCATTTAACGCGAGAAAATGAAAGAAAATTTCAGCAGTTCGCCCCGACCAGTGCGCTCTACCTACGCAACGGCAAGGCAGTCAAACCCGGCACCCTGCTGCGCAATCCGGATATCGCCAGGGCCTACCAGGAAATCGCCGCGCGCGGCCAGCGCGCCTTTTACGAGGGGCCAATGGCGCGCGCCATCGTCGACGCCGTCAACAAGCCGCCGGTGGCCGGCGGTGCGAGCGTGCGCGCCGGCCGCATGACGCTGGCCGACCTCGCCAACTACGAAGCGCGCATCCGCCAACCGGTCGTCAGCACCTACCGCGGCTACGAAATCTACGGCATGCCGCCGCCGAGCAGCGGCGGCGTGACGGTGGCCGAAGCGCTGAACATCCTCGAAGGCTACGATTTGAAGTCGCTGCCGCGCGCCGATGCGGAGCACCTGTACCTGGAAGCGAGCCGCCTCGCCTTTGCCGACCGCAACGCCTATCTCGCCGATCCGGAATACGTCGACACGCCGGTCGCCGGCCTGCTCTCGAAAGAGTTCGCGGCCGAACGCCGCGCGCAGATCAATCCGAAGCGCGCGGCTGCCAACGTCGCCGCCGGCGACCCGTTCAACTTCCAGGAAGACCAGAGCATACCGCTGCGTCCCGAGCCGCCGATGCTGCAACAGGAGAGCGCCCACACCACCCACTTCACGGTGTCGGACAAGGAAGGCAACGTCGTCTCCTATACCTTCACCATCGAATCCTGGGGCGGCAGCGGCATCGTGGTGCCGGGCTACGGCTTCCTGCTGAATAACGAGATGACCGATTTCGATTTCTCGGGCCCGCGCCCGAACGTGCCGGAAGCGGGAAAACGCCCGCGCAGCAGCATGGCGCCGACCATCGCCCTGCGCAACGGCAAGCCGGCCTTTACCATCGGCAGCCCTGGCGGCGCGACCATCATCACCACGGTGCTGCAGACGATCGTGAACTACGTCGACTTCGGCATGCCGATGGATGCGGCGATCAACGCCCCGCGCCTGTCCGAGCGCAACGGCGCCGTCACCTCGGTCGAACCGGGTTTTGCCGGCAGCGCCCAGGCCAGGGCGCTGGAACGCTTTGGCCACACATGGGAAACGCCGCCCGAAGAGATCGGCGCGGCGAATGCGATCGTGTTCAATCCGGACGGCACCGTGACGGCGGTCAGCGAGGGCCGGCGTCACGGGGTAGGAAGCGCGCTGGTGCAGCGCAAGGGGCACTGAGGCTGGAGCTGGCGACAATGCCAGTTAACGATGCACAGACCTGTAAGGTGGGCGGCTACGCCTCTTCAGTTTGCAGACCAGCGGCGTTTGCGCCGCCCACGCGTTCAACCAGCCAATGATTTTTCGCGATGTTTCAAGGTGCCGTTGAACGCGTGGGCGGCATTCAGGCAGTGGGCCGGCACGCACCCGGGTATAGCCGCCCACCTTACGTGTCTGTGCATCGTTCCCGACGCGAAGCGTGGCCTGACTAACCGCCACTAAGCCAGCCGCCCCGCCGGAAAGGCAAATGGCGCCGTCCTGTCGCGCGCCAGGCCGCGGGCAACGACGGCGACCGCGATGGCGATGCTGGCCAGCGCCGCCCCGGGCGCCAGCGGCAGTCCCAGCGCCCGATGCAGCGCGACGGCCACGATCGCACTCAGGCCCAGCGACGCCACCATGCCGAGCAGCACGCGCCAGCCCGGCAGTCCGGCGCTGCGCGCATGGTCGCGCAGGTTGGCGCCAACCAGCGGCAGCGTCAGGCAGCAGAGGCAAGCCTGCATGAAGAGGCGTGAGGCGGAGGCGCCGGTCATCGCCGTCAGCAGCAGGACGGTCGCGGCCAGCATCGCCCATTCCAGCAGCGCGCCGCGCAGCAGCGCCAGGCTCACAAAGCGGTTGAACGCCGCCGCGGTGCCGGGCAGGGGCGGCGCCAGCCGGAACAAGGCCTGCTCGGCGGCCGTGTCTTTCAGGCGCGCGTTGCGCCGTTCGCTGTCGAAGAACGGGATCACCAACAGCCCCGAGGCGAACAGCCAGCCGATGTTCGCGACCATGTGCTGGGTATCGGCGCTCGCGAACAGGTGTATTCCCAGCAGCGCGCAGGCCACGATCGCCACCAGGCTTGCCAGCGTAAGCGCGTGGTGGACCGGGTGGCTGGCCGCGCCCAGCAGGTGGCCGAGCAGGCGCCGGCTGTCGCGCCGGCGGCTGTCGCGCGCCAGTACCCGCCGGTACAGCGTGGCGCCAAACCCGCGCGCCTTGCGCTCCCTGAACTGGCCCGTCGCCGACAGACGCTCGGCTTGCAGGGTGCGCGCCGCGCACGCCGCCACATGGCGCTCGCCGCCGTTCATGAACATGGCCTGCAATACAAAGGCGCCCAGCGCCAGCATCAGCAGCGTGGCGACGGCGAAGCCGCTGCCGTGCGTGAGCGGTTCCAGCAGACGGGGCGGCACGCTGCTGTTGAAGAAGATTACACCGAACAGGGCAAACTGACCGAGTCCTGCCGCGCGGTGGCCGCTCAGCGCCAGGCCGTACATGGCGATGCCGCTGCCGGTTCCCAGGAACACTAGGGCCGCGTCGGCGCGCGTGTCGCCCGCCATCAGTGCGACAGCGCCGGTGGCGACCGCCCATGCCAGGATCGTCAATCCCATCAGCCGGCGCCGCATGCGCGGCACCAGGCGCGCCGTGGCTGGCGTGTTCAACTTGACCGCGCCCGGCACGAAATAAAACAGCGCGCCCACCAGCAGGAAGCCCAGCGCCACCCGCAGCGACAGGATGGCGGTGCGCAGCAGGTCGTCCTCCTTCAACTGGATCAGCGCACCGAGGCCCAGGGACGCGATCGCGGTGGCGCAGAGGAAGAACACGTGCGCACGCGGATGGCGGATGCTCAGCGCCATGCGCCACAGCAGGTAATAGTCTTTCATGACGGCGTTCATTGCGTCACCTCGATGAACAGGTCTTCCAGGCTGAGCGTCTCGATGCGCACGCCCTTCTGCGCGCCCACCGCCCCGAGCGCCCTGCCGTCCCGCGTGACCACGCTGACCGTGCCATCCGGACCGCGCTGGCGCCGTACTTCACCGGCGAGCGCCACGCCATCGAGCAGCGCGCTTGGCCCGACCACGCGGCGCGCGCCTTCCAGCAAGGCGTCGAGCTGGCCCTGCAGCGCGATCCTGCCATCCTTGAGAAAGGCGATGTCGAGCGCTACCCGCTCCAGGTCGGACAGGATGTGGGTCGAGAACACGACGGTCGTGCCCTGCTCGATGACGCCGTCGATCAGTTCGCGCAGGAAGTCGCGCCGGCCGACCGGGTCGAGCGCGGACACGGGTTCGTCGAGGATCAGCAGTTGCGGATCGGGGCCGAGCGCGCGGATGATCGACAGGCGCTGCTGCTCGCCGCCCGACAGTTTACTAATCGCCTTGCCCTGCATGCCTTTGTCGAAACCCCAGCGCACCAGCAGCGCATTCACTTTGCCATCGTTCCAGCGCGGATACAACGCCTTGAAATAATCCAGCATCTGGCGCGGCGTCATCCACGCGAACAGGTCCGACTTCTGCGGCACGTAGCCGATGCGTGCACGCGTGGCGTCCGACAAGGCATCGACGTCCTCGCCGTAGATGCGCACCGATCCCGCATCCGTCTCGCGCAGCCCGAGCAGGCATTCGAGCAGGGTCGACTTGCCGGCGCCGTTGCGGCCCAAGAGGCCGATGACCTGGCCCGGCAGCACCTGCCAGTCGAGGCCAGCGAGCACGGAGGCGCTGCCGAACTGCTTGCGGACCGAGGACAACTGGACGATCGGGGTGGTCATGCTTGTTCCTTCAGGATGAGGGTGAATAGGGAAAGGACGGTGTCGGGATCGAGTTCGAGCTGGCGCGCTTCCAGGGCCGCGCGTTCCAGGGTCGGGCGCAGCAGTTCGGCGCGGCTGGCGGTGCTGTGCGCGGCGCCGGCGCGTTCGGCGACGCGCATGCCCATGCCGCGCTGGCGCGTCAACAGCCCTTCCATCTCGAGCAGGCCGTAGGCCTTGGAGACGGTCATCGGGTTCAGGGCAAGCGCCTGCGCCACTTCGCGCACGGACGGCATGCCGTCGCCGGGCGCCATCTGGCCGGCGGCGACCAGGCGCCGCACCTGCTCGACGAGCTGGCGGTAGATCGGCTCGGAAGAGCCGGTGGTGATCGAAAACAGCTGGGCGGTGTGGGTGGCCATAGCGTCTAGTGTATTAGTTAATTAATACAGTAGACGCTTTTTTACATGGTGTCAACAAGAAATGCTCAATGTACTTCTGGTATCCATACGTCGCCTATCAGGCGTATGCTGTCGAAACGATGACCTACCCCGAGAGGCCTGACATGACCCGACTGACGGCAAACGATTTCGACCCCGAAGTGCTGCAACTGTTCGACGGCTACGTCCACGGCCGCCTGTCGCGCCGCGAATTCCTGGCGCGCGCGTCGCGCCATGCGGTCGGCGGCATGACGGCGGCAGGCCTGCTGGCGCAACTGTCGCCCTCCTTCGCCGCACCGCTGGTGGCCGCGTCCGACAAGCGCCTGAAGACGAGCTACGAAGAGTTCCCGTCAGCCCAGGGTTACGGCACCCTGCGCGGCTACATGGCCGTTCCCGCGCATGCCAAAGGCAAGCTGCCCGCGCTTCTGGTCGTCCACGAGAACCGCGGCCTGAATCCCCACATCGAAGACGTGACCCGCCGCCTGGCGCTGGAGGGTTTCATTGCCTTCGCACCCGACGCGCTGCATCCGCTGGGCGGCTATCCGGGCGACGAGGACAAGGCGCGCACGCTGTTCCAGACACTCGATCAATCGAAATCGCGCGCCGATTTCGTCGCCGCGGCGGGCGCACTCAAAGGACTTCCGCAGGCCACCGGCAAGGTCGGCGTGGTCGGCTTCTGCTACGGCGGCGCCATCGCCAACTACCTGGCGACAGTGCTTCCCGACCTGGCCGCGGCCGTGCCCTTCTACGGCAGCCAGCCGCCCGCCGCCGACGTTTCTAAAATTCGCGCGCCCTTGATGATCCACGACGCCGGCAAGGACGCGCGCATCCTCGCCGGCTGGCCGGCGTACGAGGCGGCGCTCAAGGCGAACAAGGTCGATTACCAGCACTTCGTCTACGAAGGCGCCGAGCACGGGTTCAACAACGACACGACGCCGCGTTACGACGAGGCAGCGGCAACGCTGGCGTGGGGGCGGACGGTGGGGTTTCTCAAGGCGAAGCTGGGGTGATTCGCAGCATCGAAAAACTGCGTTTACATGGCTGTGATATCGTCGTATCCAGACTTTTGTAACCAAAGGATCACGGATGAACCGCTTCAACGAAAAAACCGTACTGGTCACTGGCGCCGCTTCCGGCATCGGCCTCGCCGCCGCCCGCCGCTTCCTCGACGAAGGCGCCCGCGTCGTCATGCTCGATATCGACGCAGACAGCCTCAAAAAGGCCGCGGCCGAACTGCCGCAAGACCGCATTCTCGTGCAGGTCGGCGATACGGCCGACAAGCACACCGCCATCGCCGCCGTCAAGGCGGCGGTCGAGCGTTTCGGCGGGCTGCATATCCTGGTCAACAACGCCGGCATGGCAACCGAGGGCGACATCACGCAGACGAGCGAAGAGGACTTCGGACGCGTCATGGCGGTCAATGTCGCCGGCTACTTCCACATGGCCAAGGCGGCGATGCCCGAACTGGTGAAAACGCGCGGATCGATCGTCATGACATCGTCCGTCTCGGGCCTGGGCGGCGACTGGAATCTGTTTGCCTATAACACGTCCAAGGGCGCGGTCAGCAACATGGTGCGCGCGATGGCGATGGATGCGGCGAAGGATGGGGTGCGGGTGAATGCGGTCAATCCAAGTTTTACCAAAACCGGGATGACTGAGGACATGGTGAGCAATCCGGAACTGGTCGCCAAGTTCCAGGAGCGCATGCCGCTTGGCGCGCCCGAGGATGCGGAGGGCGTTGCGGCGGCGATGGCCTTCCTGGCCAGCGAGGATGCGCGCTTGATTACCGGCGTCAACCTGCCGGTGGATGCGGGGCTGATGGCCTCGAATGGGCAGCCGCCGCAGTAACCGTCCCAGGCTGTCAAGACTAAATATTCCTCAGTCCATCGCCGCAGGTTTCAGTCAAACCGTCGATCAGCTCGCGCTCCTGCTCGCTCAGTTGGTCGACATCAACGAACCGCCAGTTGCTCTCGTAGAGTCCGAACGCCTCTTCGGCGGTGATGACGTCGCCCGGTTGCCGGCTCCAGGCGAGCAGTGTCAGCTGGGGATAATCCCCGATCGTGAGGGTTGCAGCAGGGGGTTTCATAGCGACGATGATGGCTTCTTCGGATGGAAAGTCAACGGCCGAACCTGCGGACACGCTGCCGTGCCAAGCAAGCTTTCCCACACCAAACGAAAAAACCGGGGCAAGCCCCGGTTTCATGACGACCGATACGAACGACGATTACAGGTGCGGCGTAATCGACGGCATCAGGTCATCGAAGGTGCGGCCGCTGGCGTTTTCGCCGATGGCATGCATCTTCCACTCGCCGTTGTGGCGGTACAGCTTGGCCATCACCTGCGCGGTGTGGGCGCCCTGCACCGACAGGTCGTAGCGCGCCACTTCCTTGTTGCCGGAAGCGTCGAGCAGGCGGCAGTAGGCGTTTTGCACTTGCGAGAAGTTCTGGCCGGTGAAGCTGTTCACGGTGAACACGAGCGACTTGACGTTGCCCGGCACGGCGGAGAGGTCGACGTTGATCTGCTCGTCGTCGCCGTCGCCGGCGCCGGTGCGGTTGTCGCCGGTGTGGACGACGCTGCCGTCCTTGCTTTTGAGCTGGCGGAACCAGACGGTGTCGACCGGACGGTTCGATTCGTCGAACATGACGACCGAGGCGTCGAGGTCGACGCTTTCGGTTTTCGAGCCGAAGCCGAGGAAGCCCTTCGACTTGATGGCATCCCAGCCGAGACCCATGGTCACGCGGGTGAGTGCGCCGCCGCCCTCTTTCGAGAGCGAGATTTTCTGGCCTTTTTGCAGACTGACGGTCATTGTAGTTCTCCTTAATGTAGTGCTTTATCCAACTGAGCAGCAGGCTTACTTGGCGGGCGTTTGCATCCACGCCTTGAAGGCGGCGCGGTTACGCGAACACACGTAAACCTTGCCCTTGCCCGAAAAGCGCAGGACCATGCCCTCGCCGCTGGTCTGGCTGTTGATCAGGTTACCCAGGAAGCCACCGCTGGTGCCGGTCGTGATCGAGATTTCGTAGCGCAGCGTGCTGTCCCAGCAGACGACGTGCGAGTTGTCGATGATCGCGTCCTTGCCCGGCTCGACTTCCAGCATCGACATCGACCCGAAACCCGACACCACCACCTGGCCCTGGCCACCGGTCTCGGTGACGAAGAAGCCGCCGCTGTTGGCGAAGAGCGCATTGCCGATGTTCTGGGTGCGCACTTTCAGTTCGACCCCGGAGCTGGCGGCGACAAAGGCGCCGTCGCTGAGGATGTACTGGTTCGGGCCGCAGTCGACGATCTGCATCGCACCCGGCAGCGTCGGCGAGAGCAGGCAGTCGCCGGCGCCGCGCGTGGCTTCGATGTGCTGCTGGAAGAAGGACTCGCCGTTGGCGAAGGTGCGCATCAGCGCGCTGCCGAGCCCGCCCCGCATCTTGCCTTTCAGGTCGAGGGTCGATTCCATCATCACCATCGCGTCGGATTCGCAATAGATGGTTTCGCCCTGGCGCATCGAGACGTGCAGGAAGGGATCGACGTCCCCGGTCACGGTAAAAGTTGGCATGTTAAATGGCTTCCTCTTGGCGGACGGCTTCCATTCATGGATGCCGTTCGCAGGTTGTTAGTTCACATTGTTTAAACGTTGACGCCGTAGTTCTTGGCCAGTGGCCCCAGGCCGCCCTGGAAGCCCTGGCCGATGGCGCGGAATTTCCAGTCGGCGCCGTTACGATACACCTCGCCGAAGATCATTGCCGCTTCGGTCGAGCCGTCTTCCGACAGGTCGTAGCGGGCGATTTCCGCGTCGCCGCTGGCGTTGATGCAGCGGATGAAGGCCTTGCCGACCATGCCGAAGTTCTGGCGGCGGGTCTCGGCGTCGTGGATGGTCACGGCCAGCACGATCTTGTCGACGTCGGCCGGCACCTTGGTCAGGTCGACCGACACGCTTTCGTCGTCGCCCGCGCCTTCGCCGGTCTTGTTGTCGCCCGAGTGGACGACGGAACCGTCGGCCGACTTCAGGTTGTTGTAGAAGATGAAGTCGGCGTCGGAGCGGACCTTGCCGGACGAATTGAGCAGGAACACTGCGCCGTCGAGGTCGAAGGCGGCGCCGTCGGTGGCGCGGGTATCCCAGCCGAGGCCGACCTTCAGGTTGGTCAGGCCAGGGGCTTCTTTCGACAGGTTGACGTTGCCGCCTTTTTGCAGACTGATTGCCATGATGTGGTTCTCCTTAGTGGATGGACTGCTTGTATGAACACCGGGGTTTATCACGCGCAGCGAACTGGTGTTCTGCCATTCGCCGGGCGGTTCGTTGGGCGCAGCGTTGATGGCGCTGCGCGGAATTTTGTGACTCTGTTCTTGCTGTGTACCGCGTGGGCTCGAGAGCCCACCCTGCAAAGGCGGTGCACCGTAGGGTGGGCACTCGTGCCCACGCAGTACAACGCGTCCTCATCGAGACGGTGGCAACCATCGCCACCGCCTCCCCTGCTTACGCCAGCTCTTTGGCGCCATGTGCCTCGAGCGCGGCATGCTTCTTCTTGTACTGGATCGACGACCACAGCGAGGCAATGATGAACGCCACACCCGTCAGGCCGGTGATCAGCTCAGGCACGTGGACGTGCATACTCGCCAGCATGATCACGGCCAGGATACCGATCGCATAGTGCGCGCCGTGTTCCAGGTACACGAATTCGTCCAGCGTGCCCTTCTTGACCAGGAAGACCGTCATCGAACGCACGAACATCGCGCCAATGGCCAGGCCCAGCATGATGATCACGACGTCCGAGGTAATCGCAAAGGCGCCGATCACGCCGTCGAAGGAGAACGATGCATCGAGCACTTCGAGGTACAGGAAGCCACCGATACCGCCGGTCTTGACCATGTCGCCGACATTGCTGTTTTCATCCGACTCGCTCTTTTCCAGCAGGCTGCTGATCATGTCGACGCCGACGTAGACCAGGATGCCGTAGATACCGGCCACCAGCACGATCATGCGCTGGGCGTCGGCCACGAAGGTCGAGGCGAACAGCAGGGCCGCGAGCGACAGCATCACCGAGATCGAGGACACCTTGCCGAGCGAACCGAGCTTCTTCTCGAAGTTGCCCAGCCAGTGGGTTTCCTTTTCATCGTCGAGCAGGAAGTTCAGGAAGACCAGCATCAGGAACATGCCGCCAAAGGCTGCCACTTCCGCGTGGTGCGCCGTCAGGTGGCCCGAGAACGCTTTCGGATCGTTGAGTGCCAGGTTCCAGACTTCGGTCATGCCCAGGTCAGCCGCGACTGCCACGATCACGATCGGGAATACCAGGCGCATGCCGAACACGGCGATGATCATGCCCAGGCCAAGGAACAGCTTGAGCCAGAATTCGTTCCATCCCTTCAGGACCGAAGCGTTGACCACGGCGTTGTCGAACGAGAGCGAGACTTCCATCACCGACAGGATGGTCGCGATACCGACCGCCGTCAGCGCGCCGGAAACGCCGCCATGCTCGTAACCCCACCAGGCCGCCAGGGCAAGGCAGATGACGGTAACGATGAAAGACCCTCTGAAGTGCTTCATGTTGATTTCCTTTCTTTATTGTTCATATTGATTTCCCTCAACGAAAAATTGATAGGACGCAGTGTACTGCCATGCAGACCATTGAAAAAGCGAAGATAATCGAAGTATTACTTCGAGAAAACGGAACAGATGAAAAACGCAGGAACGAATTTCCGCCATTTGTATTACTTCTGGGTCGTCGCCAAGGAGGGTAGCATTACCCGCGCTGCGGAACGACTACATCTTGCCGTGCAAACCGTCAGCAGCCAGATCACCCTGCTCGAGCAGGCGCTCGGCAAATCGCTGTTTACACAGCAGGGACGGCGCCTGGTGCTGAGCGAAGCGGGCCGCCTGGCGCTTACCTATGCCGACCAGATTTTTCTGCTGGGCGAGCAGATGCAGGACGCGCTCGACCAGACCTCGACCCTGCGCACCCGGCTATCGGTCGGCATTTCCGATTCACTGCCCAAGCTGACCGCCTACCGCCTGCTGGAAGCGACCACGCGCCTGGCCACGCCGGTGCGCCTGGTCTGTTCGGAAGACCAGTACGAAGCGCTGCTGGCCGACCTCGCCTTGCATAAACTCGACGTCGTCCTGACCGACCGCGCCCTGCCCTCGGGCAGCACCTTGCGCGTGTTCAGCCACATGCTGTTCGAAAGCGAGATGACGGTGGTGGGCACGGCCGACCTCGCCGCAACGTATGCGCAGGACTTCCCGAAGAGACTGAATGGCGCGCCTTTCCTGCTGCCGACGCGGAATAATGCCTTGCGGGGCAAGATCGACGAGTGGTTCGAATTGCAGGGTGTGCATCCGGACGTGGTGGGCGAGTTCGAGGACAACGCCTTATTAAATACCTTCGGCCGGCGCGGCCTGGGTTTGTTCTTCGCGCCGGCGGCGCTGGCGGCCGACCTGGCCGAGCAGTTGCAGGCGGTGCTGGTGGGGCGCGTGCCCGAGGTGCGCGAGCAGTTTTATGCGATCTCGAACGAGCGCAAGATCCAGCATCCGGCGGTCGAGGCGATCCTGGCGTCAGTGCATCATGGAAAGTTGGGCGGGGCTTGAGGCCGGCTAGCTTGTACAATGGCCGTCAGCTGTCTTTTTAGTAACTCACTTTTTATATGGAAAATATTTTATTTGTCGTTCTGGCCCTGTTCCTGGTTGCCCTGAACGGCTTCTTCGTGGCGGCCGAATTCGGTATCGTCACGTTGCGCAAGACCCGCGTGCGCGCCATCGCCAAGACCACCGGCCTGCGCGGGCGCATCCTGGCCAAGGTCCACGGCCAGCTCGACGAATACCTGTCGGCCTGCCAGCTCGGCATTACTCTTGCCTCGCTGGGCCTGGGCTGGGTCGGCGAGCCGGCCTTTGCCAGCCTGCTCGAACCGCTGTTCGCCATGGCCGGCGTCACCTCGCCCGAGATCATCCACGGCGTTTCGTTCGTGGTCGCCTTCAGCGTCATCTCGTTCCTGCACATCGTGGTCGGCGAACTGGCGCCGAAATCGCTGGCGATCCGGATTCCCGAATCGGTGGCGCTGTGGACCGCCCTGCCCCTGTACGGTTTTTATTGGGCCATGTACCCGGCGATCTGGCTGCTCAACAAGAGCGCAAACGGCGTGCTGCGCGCGGCCGGCCTGGCAGGCAGCGGCAGCCACGACACCCATTATTCGACCGACGAACTGAAACTGATCCTGCGCACCAATACCAGCACGGGTAAAGAAAAATTCACCCACGACGAGCGCCACATCCTGGCGCAGTCGCTCGAATTTTCGGAAATGGCCGTGTCCGACCTGATGCGCCCGATTAACGAGGTGATCGCACTGCACGAAGACTTGCCGATCGAGGAAAATTTGGATACGGTGCGCCGCAACCGCTTCTCGCGCTACCCGTATTTCGACGAGGAAGGCGAGGAAGTGCTGGGCGTGATCCACCTGAAGGACCTGTTCTTCGCCCAGCAGGCGGGCAAGGACCTCACCGACCTGACGCAATTCCTGCGCCCGGTCGAGACGATTTCGGCGCGCACGCCGGCGCAGGACATCTTCCGCCGCTTCCGTACCGGCGCCCCGCACTTCGCACTCATCGGAGAAAAGGGCAAGCGCCCGGTCGGTTTCATCACCCTCGACAACCTGCTGGGCGCGATGGTGGGCGAGATCCGCGACGAATTCCGCATGAACGAAAACGACTGGCTGCCGCAGTCGGACGGCACCTATATCGGCAAGGCCTCGCTACCGATCTACTCGCTCGAACGCCTGCTCGGCATCGACATCGACAACGAAGAGATGGGCCTGGACGACGTCGAATCGGTCGGCGGCCTGTTGATGGCGAAGCTGGGCGATATCCCGAAACAGGGGCAACGCATCGAATTCCCGAAATTCGACGTGGTGGTGAAAAAGACGAACGGGCCGCGTATCCTGCTGGTCAAGGTGTTTCCGCGGCTGGAGCGCGGCGAGGGCGACGACGACCACAGCTGAGCGCGCACGATTGGAAGGGGCGGGTTAGCTCAGCAGTTGCGTGGTTATAATGTTTCTTCGGAAATTGCTTCACATCGAGCCCCCGCATGAGCATCCGTACCCGTCACAACATCAGCGTTTCCGGCAGCGGCCCCGTCACCCTGGTCTTCGCGCATGGCTTCGGCTGCGACCAGGCCGTGTGGCGCTTCATGGCGCCCGCTTTCGAGGACCGCTACCGCGTGGTCGCCTACGACCTGCTCGGCAGCGGCAAATCCGACCTGGCGGCCTATGACCGCGCGCGCTACGGTTCCCTGCACGCCCATGCCGACGACCTGCTCGCCATCATCGACGACGTTGGCGATGGCCCGGTGGTCTTCGTCGGCCATTCGGTGAGCGCCATGATCGGCCTGCTGGCCGGCATCAAGGCGCCGGAACGCTTCCGTGCCCAGGTCATGATCGCGCCTTCTCCCAGCTATGTCGACGATGGCGACTACCGCGGCGGTTTCAGCAGCGGCGACGTCGACAAGCTGGTGGCGGCGATGGAGGCGGACTACCTCGGCTGGTCAACCAGCATGGCGCCGGTGATCATGGGTGCACCGAACCGGCCGCACCTGGGCGTCGAACTGACCAATAACTTCTGCCGCAACGACCCCGCCATCGCCCGCCATTTCGGCCGCGTCACTTTTCTTGCCGACCACCGCGCCGACCTGGAACACGCTACCGTGCCGACCCTGGTCCTGCAATGCACCGATGACCTGATCGCCCCCGCCGACGTCGGCCGCTACCTCCAGCGCCACCTGGCCGGCAGCGTGCTACGCGAAGTGCGCAACGTCGGCCATTGTCCGCACATGAGCGCGCCGGCCGAGTGCGTGCGCTTGGCCCAGGAGTTTCTCGACGGCCTGGGACACGCTCACCATTGAAACCTGTGTCACGCACACGCAGGTAACGCCTTCGCCGACTTGTCCGCCCGATGCACCGACGCACACGACGCCACTCCCGCCAGCAGCAACACCATCGCCACGCCCTCCCCCGCCGTCGGCCAGCGCGCCTCCCACAGGTAACCGTACAAGGCCGCGAACACGGTCTCGAACACGATCATCTGGCCCATCAAACTCAAGGGCAACACGCGGCTCGCCACATTCCACAAACCGTTGCCGACGACCGAGCACAGCACCGCGACGGCAGTCACCACGCCCGTAAACGCCAGCCAGTCCGCCTGCGCATGCACGGTCTGCGTCACCAGGAAGGCCGGCACCGCCAGCACGATCGCCTCGATGCCGGTGACCACGCCGGTGAGCAGGCTCCACTCGTGCGCCGACACCGTCCCGAGGCGCGCCAGCCAGCGGCTGTTGACCACCGCGTAGATCGTCCACGACACCAGCGCCCCGAACGCGCAGGCCAGGCCCGGCAACGCGTCCGGCCCCGGCGCCGACAGCGATTCCCAGCCGATGCACAGCAGTCCGGCGATGCCGAGGACGAGCGAAGGCAGCAGCCGGCGCAGGGGCACCGCATGGCGGTCACGGCTGCCGACCAAGGTCACGGCAACCGGCAGGAAGCCGATCACGAGCGAGGCCATCGCCACGCCGCCGTTCTGCACGGCGGTGGCCAGGAACACGTAATAGATGATGTTGCCGGTGAAGGCCAGCCCGGCCAGGCCCAGCCATTCCTGGCGGGTCAGCCGGGCCGCCACGCGGCGCCAGATCGGTGCGATCAGCAGCGCCGATACCAGGCCATAGGCAAGGTAGCGGCCGGCCGACAACTGCAGCGGCGTGAAGCCCGGCACCAGTGTCGGTGCGAGAAAGACAAGGCCCCAGACGGCCCCGGCGGCGATGCCGGCAGCGATGCCGAGCCAGTGTTTATTGTTGGTCATGAATCCTCCCGAAGCGTCCATTCTGGACGCCCAGGGCAAGCGAGTCTTGGCATGGGCTACTGCAAGATTGACGCGCTCTCGCGGCTGCAGTTGCGGCTACCCCTGCGATAGGCGGCCGGCGTCACGCCGAGCGCCTGGCGCATGGCCCGGGTCAGCGTGCTCTGCTCGGAAAAGCCGGCCGCCAGCGCCACCTCGGCAATCGCGCGGTCAGTGCCGGCCAGAACCCGGCAGGCGAACCCGATACGCTGTTGCAGCAGCCAGGCGTGCGGCGTTGTGTCGAACTCTTCGCGAAACAGCGCGTGCAGGCGGCTCACGCTCATGCACGCGCACTGCGCCATCGATGCGGTGGTCCAGGGCATGCCGGGATTGACTTCCACCTGCACCAGCAGCGCCGCCAGGCGCGAGCGCGGTTGCGGCGCGCCCAGGGCCAGCGTATCGAGCAGCAGCGGCACCCAGCCGTCGAGCAGCGCCGTCTGCACGGTGTTCTGCGTGGTGACCAGTTCCATGAACTCGATCAGCTTGCGCGCCGCCGGATTGATGACCGCGACCGGCCTGTCGAGCAGGCGCTGCCAAGCTTCCTGCGCCGCGGCCGCCGCGTCGATGTCGAGAATCAGCGAGCGGTTGCTGGCCGCACCCGATTGCGAATGCCAGGCGCCGGCAGGCACCAGGGCGCAATGGAGCGGATCGAGGCGTCGGCCCTGCCCGCCGACGGCCAACTGCACCTCGCCCGCGACGGGAAGCACGAGCTGGGCAAAGGCATGGCGATCGGGCGCACGCTCGACGTCGTAGGAGCGGATGGCGATGTCGAAGAGCGATGTGCGGGGAGTGTCCACAACGGCGGCAGCATGCGTAGGAAGGCAAAAGTCTAGCATGCATCGGCAAGTGCCTTCGGCGGCCATCGCGGCCGGAATGCTTTCGCCTCTATTCAAATGGTGCACCGCGTGGGCAGGGCCCACCCTACGGTACTTCGTTGTTCTGCTTCACGATCGGGTCGCGCGTCCCGGTCCAATCGCTCACCAGGGAATACCCGACCGCCAGCAGCACCGGCCCGATGAACATGCCGACCACGCCGAATGCAATCACCCCGCCCAGTACGCCCAGTAAGGTCAGCAGGAACGGCAAACTGGTGCCGCGGCTGATCAGCATCGGGCGCACGACGTTGTCGACGCCGCTGATCAGGAGGGTGCCCCAGACCACCATGAAGACGCCCCAGCCGGTGCTGCCCTGGCCGAACAGCCAGATCGCCGCGCCGCCCCAGATCAGCGGCGGCCCGAACGGCACCAGCGAAGTAACGAACACCATCACCGACAGCAGCGGTACCGCCGGCACCCCGGCCATGTAGAAACCGATGGCCGCCACCAGCGCCTGCGCCAGGGCCGTGCCGAGCAGGCCGTACATGACGCCGCGCGTGGTCTGGCTGACGATGTCGGTGACCGACTCGGCGCCCTCGCCCATCACCTTGTGCATCATGCTCGAGGTGACGACGATCAGCGCGTGGCCGTCGCGGTAGACGAAGAAGCTGACGAAGGCGGCAAGGCTCATCTGGACGACGCCGGTGCCGAGCATCAGCCCGCCCGCCATCAGGTAGCGCCGCGCCGGCTCGACCATGCGCTGGGCCAGGGCCAGCATCTGCTCGCGGCTGGCGACCAGTTGGCGCAGGTAGCTGTCGAAGGTCTCGCCGACGAACGGCAGGTCGCGGATCCAGCCGGGCGGCAGCAGTTCGCCGTGTTCGAGCGCGTAGCGCATCTGGCCGAAGGTAGTGGCGACGTCGTCGGCCAGGTTGTAGGCGACGGTGGCGAGCGGGATGATGACGAGCAGGGTCAAGGACAGCGTCATCGTCAGCGCCGCCAGCGTGCGCCGCCCGTGCATGGCGCCAAGCAGGCGCAGGTACAAGGGCCAGGAAGAGATGACGACGGCGACCGCGAACAGGATCGCCGGCAGGAAGGGTTTGAGGACGAACAGGCAGCCCAGCGTCAGCAGGACGACCGTGGCGATGCGGGTGTAATTGCGGCCGGCGCGTGGTTCCATGCGGTCTGTAATGAATGGTATTTACACCATCATAACAGCAGGCGCAGTCGTCACATGAGTTGGCGCAGGTCGTGCACGATCGGCGCCGGACCCTGGCCATGGCGCAGGAACAGGCGCACGCGCCCGTCCTTGTCGAACACGTAGCTGCCGGCCGTGTGGTCCACTGTGTAGCTGCCCGGCTCCTTGCCCGGCACCTTGGCCACGAACACCTTGAATTCCTTGGCCGTCTGCGCCGTCTGTTCGGGCGTGCCGCGCAGGCCGAGGAAGCGTTTGTCGAAGGCGGGCACGTAGGAGGCCAGCAGTTCCTGGGTATCGCGCTCCGGGTCGAGCGTCACGAACAGCACCTGCACGTCGTCGGCGGACGGTCCGAGTTCCTTCATCACGGCGGCCATTTCGGCCATCGTGGTCGGGCACACGTCCGGGCACTGGGTATAGCCGAAGAACAGCACCACCAGCTTGCCCTTGAAGTCGGCCAGGGTGCGCGCCTTGCCGGTATGGTCGGTCAGCGAAAAGCCTTTCGCATAATCGAGGCCGGTCAGGTCGGTATTCTGGAAGGCGGCCGGCTTGGAAGCCAGCTTGTCGCAGCCTGCGCTCAGCAATGCCAGCGCGAGCATGCCTACGGTGATCAGTCGTTTCATGTCGGCCCTCGGTTAGAACTTGAAATAATGGTCGACCAGCAGCGCCGCGAACAGCAGCGACAGGTACAGGATCGAATAGGCGAAGGCCTTGCGCGCATTGCCGTCGCTGTAGTGCTTGTGCACGCGCCAGGCATGGCGCAGGAACAGAATGTTCAGGACGATCGCCGCCGCCAGGTAGATCAGGCCGCTCATGCGCACCGCGAACGGCAGCATGGTGGTGGCGAACAGGGCCAGCGAATACAGCCAGACCTGCTGGCCGGTATAGGCCATGCCGTGGGTGATCGGCAGCATGGGCAAGCCCGAGCGCGCGTAATCGTCGCGCCGGTACATGGCCAGCGCCCAGAAATGCGGCGGGGTCCAGACGAAAATGATCAATACCAGCAGCCAGGCTTCCATCGGCACTTCGTTGGCCACCGCCGCCCAGCCCAGCGCCGGCGGCATCGCGCCCGAGAGGCCGCCGATGACGATGTTCTGCGGCGTCGCCGGCTTCAGGTAGATCGTATAGATGACGGCATAGCCGACGAAGGTGACGAAGGTCAGCCACATCGTCAGCGGATTGACCAGCGTGTACAGCACCAGCATGCCGAGGCCGCCGATGATGCCGGAGAAGACCAGGGTCTGGTTGCGCGTCAGTTCGCCGCGCGCGGTGGCGCGGCGGGCGGTGCGCGCCATGCGCGCGTCGATCTCGGCTTCGATCAGGCAGTTCACCGCAAAGGCGGCGCCGGCCAGCAGCCAGATGCCGATCGTACCGGCGATCAGCACGCGCCAGCCGGGAAAGCCGTCGGTGGCGAGGAACATGCCGATGATGGCGCAAAAGACGGCGAGCTGGGTCACCCGGGGCTTGGTCAGCGTCCAGTATTGGGAGATACGGCTGGTCGGTTGGAGTGCGGTCTGGGTGGTCATCGATACGAATTCGCGGGAGCGTGGGCTTGCGCGGGGGTGCGCTGCGACACGTCGAGCAGGTGCTTGACCTTGTAGTTTAACATGGTCACCAGCAGGACGAGGAGCGCCGCCCCGGCGTTATGCAACACGGCAATCGCCAGCGGGAAGTCGAAATACACCGTCGCCACGCCGGTGAACAGCTGCGCCAGCAGTACTGTCGCGATCAATGTGCCCGTCCGGCGCAGCGCCGGCTGGCGCGCCGCACGCCAGGCCGCCAACCCCAGCACCAGCGTCACGACGAGCGCGAAGTTGCGGTGCACCCAGTGGATCGCCACCAGCGCCGAGAACTGCAGGTAGTGGCCGGCCGCCGTCTTGCCCAGTTCGCGCCACAAGGTAAAGCCGTGTTCGAAGTCCATCTCGGGCACGAACTTGCCGTCGCAGAGCGGGAATTCGTCGCAGGCGAGCGTCGCGTAGTTGGTGCTCACCCACCCGCCGAGGGCGATCTGCACCACCAGTACCACCGCCGCCACCAGCGCCAGCGTGCGCAGGGAGCGCAAGCCTGTCAGGTCGCGGCTCGGCGCCGGCGGTTTCAGCAGGAAGTCTTCGCGCCCGCCCAGCCACACCAGCATCGCCAGCAAGTCCATGCCCAGCAGCAGGTGGATGGTGACGATCGCCGGCTGCAGTTTCAGCGTCACGGTCCAGGCGCCGAACGCGCCCTGCACGCAGACGAACAGGAACAGCGCCACCGGCAGCGCCGGCGCGAAGGCCTGCTGGCGGGTCTTCCTCCACTGGCGGATCGACTGGAACATCAGCGCCATGATCAGCACGCCAATGCCCATCGCCAGGTAGCGGTGGATCATCTCGATCCAGGCTTTGACTTTGGTCACTGGCCCGGTCGGCATCAGTGCTTCGGCCGCGGCGATCTGCTCGTGCGCGATGAAGGGATTGGCCGCGCCGTAGCAGCCCGGCCAGTCGGGGCAGCCCAGGCCGGAATCGGTGAGCCGGGTAAAGCCGCCGAACACGATCAGGTCGAAGGTGAGGAAGGCCATCACCCAGACCAGCTTGCGGTACTTGTTGGCGTCGGACGACAGCCAGACCATGGTCAGCGGGATACTGGCGACGAACAGGCCCATCAGGGCAAGCTGGAACAGGGTCGATGCGGACATGCTCATTTGCTCATCATCCGATTGCCGATGCCTTGAGCAGCTTGGCCAGGTCTTTATGGACCTTGCGCGGGTCCGGGTCTTTCGGGAAGCGCATCATGACGTTGCTGCGCGGGTCGATCAGGAAGATGTGGTCGTCGAGCTTCGTTCCGATCTCGACCGGCAGCCAGTGCGACAGCTGCGCGCGCGGCACGCGCAGCATGTGCATGTCGTCGTATTGGCGGATCAGCATGGTGTCGATCGGTTCGTCGTCGGTGATCAGCCAGACGCGCTCGACGCGGTCCATGTTCTTGCCCTGCATGGTGCGCAGCTGGCGCATCGCGAACAGCTGTTTAGCGCAGGCTTCGTCGCAGGCGCCGCCGCCAACCTTCACCATGATCCACTTGCCGGCGTAATTTTCCAGCGTTTCCGGACGGCCGTCGAGCGTGGTGCTGGTCAGCTTCGGCATCGGATGCGCCTGCTGGTCGATAAAGGCGCCGTAATTCGTGCGGCCTTCCGGCTTGATGATGTAATAGGTCACGTACGAAGCGATGATCGGCGCGGCGCACACCAGCAGCAGCACGATCAGTTTCAGGCGCCCGTGCAGGCGGGCCTTGCGTGCTCCTTCAGACAGCTTGTTTTCTTCCACTTCGAAATCCTGTAATGACGAAAAATAAGGCAGCCATCGCCGCCAATGCATACCACTGGAAGGCGTAGCCGCGGTGCTTGTCGACGCCCAGATCCGGCGCCGGCCAGGCGCGCACCAGTCCCTCGCCCTGCCCCGCGCCTGCTTGCTGCAGGAAGAACGGCTGCATCGCCATTCCGCTGGCCTGCGCCACCGCCCCGAGGTCGAGGTTCTGCACGCGCATCCCGGGCTTGATCTCGCCCGCGCTGCCGAGCTGCATGAGATGCCCGGCGCTGAGCGTGGCCACGCCTTCGATCGTCACCGTTCCCGCCGGTGTGGCAAAGTTCGGCACGCGCGCATAATCCTGCGCATCGCGCGGCAACCACCCGCGCAGCACCAGCACATGGCTATCCGAACCCGCTATTTTAAACGGCATCGCCAGAACGAACCCGGCCCGCCCATTCAGCGGCCGATTGTCGAGAAACAGCGGCCACTCCCTGACCCACTCCCCCGTCAGCCGTACCCGCCGATATTCGATCTCCGTAGGGTGGGCACTTGTGCCCACGCGTTCGTGCTCGTGAAAACCACCACCATCACCAAGCACCAACGCCGGCGCCGCCGACCGTTCCGCCAACCGTGCCGCCACCCCCAACTTCTCCTCCGCCCGCCTTGTCTGCCAATTCCCCAACAAAATCCCCAGCACCACCAGCGCCAACGTGGCCACAAACGGTATTACCCTGAACCGGAATGCCAATCGCATTACAATGAACCCCTACTCCAACCCGCCGGCCAGAACAATGAAAATATTCGTCGCCATCGCGTTCATCCTGATCATCGGCAGCCTCGCCTCGGCCCTGTTCTTCCTGATGAAGGACAAGGGCCGCAGCAACCGCACGGTGCAGGCGCTGGCGATGCGCGTCGGCCTGTCGATCACGCTGTTCCTGCTCCTGCTGGCATCCTACAAGATGGGCTGGATCCATCCAACCGGCATCCGCTGATGTGACAAGGGACAGCCAAGCGGCTGTCCCCTGCCATTTTCCCAGCGTCTTCGATTACAGCCAGTAGACGACTACGTACAAGCCGAGCCACACCACATCGACGAAGTGCCAGTACCAGGCCGCGCCTTCGAAACCGAAGTGGTGATCCGCCGTGAAGTGCCCGCGCAGCACGCGGTACAGGATCACCGACAGCATGATCGCGCCCATCGTCACGTGGAAGCCGTGGAACCCGGTCAGCATGAAGAAGGTCGAACCGTAGATGCCCGAGGTCAGCTTCAGGTTCAGTTCCTGGTAGGCGTGCATGTATTCATAGACCTGGAAGCCCATGAAGATCGCGCCCAGCAGGATCGTGAAGAACAGGAACACAGCCGTGTTGCGGCGGTGGCCGGCGCGCAGCGCGTGGTGGGCGATTGTCAGCGTCACGCCCGACAGCAGCAACAAGGCGGTGTTGATCGTCGGGATCGGGAACGGGCCCATGGTGTTGAAGGCATCGACCACGCCGGCCGGGCCGGTATTGCCCCAGTGGCCGGCGAAGTCGGGCCACAGCACCTTGTGGTCGAGGTCGGCCAGCCAGGGCATCGAGATCGCGCGCGCATAGAACAGCGCGCCGAAGAAGGCGGCGAAGAACATCACTTCCGAGAAGATGAACCAGCTCATCGACCAGCGGAAGGAAGAATCGATGCGCTGGCTGTACTGGCCGGCTTCCGATTCCTTGATGGCGTCGCCGAACCAGAAATACAGCACGGTCAGCATCGCCACGATGCCGGCCAGGCAGACGACCGGCCCCCAGGAGGCGCTGTTGACCCAGCCGGAAGCGCCCAGCATGGTCACCAGCATCGAGATACCGCCGGCCATCGGCCACATCGAGGGGCCCGGCACGAAATAATGCGGCGCGGTCTTTGACACACTCATCTTCATCTCCTGGATCGTTGTTCTCATGCGTTGAATTGAAATGCCTGGTACGTTTTTAGTTCGAGACCGCTATCTTCACCAACAACAACAGCACGCCGATAAACATCGCCAACCCCAGCAGCGCCGCCAGGATCACGTGGAACGGGTTCAGGTTCACCGCGTCGTCCTCGTAATCGCGCCGCTTGCGCACGCCGAAGAAGGACCAGAACACCGCCTTCATCGACGACCAGAACGAAGCCTTGCGCGGCGCCCGGTCCGGTTCCATCAGTTCGCCGCCACCGCGCCGGAAATCTCGAAGAAGGTGTACGACAGCGTGATGTTCTTCACTTCCTGCGGCAGCTTCGGATCGATGAAGAATACCACCGGCATCTGGCGCGCCTCGTTCGGCTTCATGAGCTGCTCGCGGAAGCAGAAGCACTCGACCTTTTTAAAATGCGGCGTCGCCGACTGCGGCGCATAACTCGGGATCGCCTGCGCTTTCACGGCGCGCCCTTGCGTGTTCACGACTTCGTACACGACGGTCGCCAGTTCGCCCGGATGGACCTGGATCGACCGCGTGGTCGGACGGAAGCGCCACGGACCCTGCGCATTGCCGTCCAGTTCCACCGTGATCAGGCGCGTCTTGTCGACCTGCGTGTTTTCCGGCCGCTCGACGGTGCCGTCCTGCTGGGTCAGCACGTTAATGCCGAGTACCTCGCACATCTGGCGGTAGACCGGCACCAGCGCGTAGCCGAAGCCGAACATCGCCACCGCCACCACCACGAGCTTACCGAGGGTGGAGCGGTTCAGTTGCAGGCGCTCTTTTGGCGTGTAGCTCATTTACATGAACCACATGCGCTTGACGATGACGGCCGCGAAGAAGAACGCGGCGATCACGCACAACACCAGCGCGATCTTGCCATTGCTGGTTTTTTTCTGCGCGTTCATCACTTCACCAGCGGTGGGTTTTCGAAGGTGTGGAACGGCGCCGGGCTCGGCACGGTCCACTCCAGGCCTTCCGCGCCTTCCCATGGCTTGGCTTCCGCCTTCGGGCCGCCCTTGATGGTCGGCAGCACCACGGCGAACAGGAAGTACACCTGCGACAGGCCGAAACCAAAGGCGCCCACCGAGACGATCATGTTGAAGTCGGTGAACTGCACGGCGTAGTCGGCGTAACGGCGCGGCATGCCGGCCAGGCCGAGGAAGTGCATTGGGAAGAAGGTGATGTTAAAGGTGATCAGCGACAGCCAGAAGTGCATCTTGCCGCGGCCTTCCGGATACATGTGGCCGGTCCACTTCGGCGCCCAGTAATAGAAGCCGGCGAACAGCGCGAACAGCGAGCCGGCCACCAGCACGTAGTGGAAGTGCGCCACCACGTAATACGTGTCGTGCACCTGGATGTCGATCGGCGTCACGGCCAGGATCAGGCCGGTGAAGCCGCCCATCGTGAACACGAAGATGAAGCCGACCGCGAACAGCATCGGCGTCTCGAAGGTCATCGAGCCCTTCCACATGGTGGCGACCCAGTTGAACACCTTCACGCCGGTCGGCACCGCGATCAGCATGGTGGCGTACATGAAGAACAGCTGCGAGGTCACGGGCATGCCGGTGGTGAACATGTGGTGCGCCCAGACGATGAACGACAGCACGGCGATCGAGGCGGTGGCGTAGACCATCGAGGCGTAGCCGAACAGCGGTTTGCGCGCAAAGGCCGGCAGGATCTGCGAGACGATGCCGAAGGCCGGCAAGATCATGATGTAGACCTCGGGGTGGCCGAAGAACCAGAAGATGTGCTGGTACATGACCGGGTCGCCGCCGCCGGCGGCGTTGAAGAACGAGGTGCCGAAGTGGCGGTCGGTCAGGGTCATGGTGATGGCGCCGGCGAGCACCGGCATCACGGCGATCAGCAGGAAGGCGGTGATCAGCCAGGTCCAGCAGAACATCGGCATCTTCATCAGCGTCATGCCCGGCGCGCGCATGTTGAGGATGGTGACGATGATGTTAATCGAACCCATGATCGACGAGGCGCCCATGATGTGCATCGCGAAAATCGCCATGTCCATGCCCGGACCCATCTGGGTCGACAGCGGCGCATACAGGGTCCAGCCGGCGGCGGTCGCGCCGCCCGGCGAGAAGAAGGAACCGGCCAGCAGCAGCGCCGCCGGCGGCAGCAGCCAGAACGAGAAATTGTTCATACGCGCAAACGCCATGTCGGAGGCGCCCACCTGCAGCGGGATCATCCAGTTGGCGAAGCCGACGAACGCCGGCATGATCGCGCCGAACACCATCACCAGGCCGTGCATCGTGGTCAGCTGGTTGAAGAATTCGGGACGGAAGAACTGCAGGCCGGGCTGGAACAGCTCGGTGCGGATCATCAGCGCCAGCACGCCGCCCGAGAGCAGCATGATGAACGAGAACCACAGGTACAGGGTGCCGATGTCCTTGTGGTTGGTGGCGAACAGCCAGCGGCGGGCGCCGGTCGGCATGTCGTGCGCGTGATCATCATGGGCGTGGTCATGCCCGTGGCCGTGATGGTCGTCGTGTGCAGTATCGATTGTGCGGGTAGTCATGTCAGTATCCTGGGAACTCACTCATTAACTTGCTACGTACTACGTTACTTGCCACGTGCAGCCAGCACTTCAGCCGGTTGGACAATGTTTTCGGCGGCCTTGTTCGACCAGGTATTGCGGGTATAGGTGATGACGGCGGCGATGTCGGAGTCCGACAGTTGCTTCCAGCCCGGCATGGCCGAGGCGTAGGCCGGCGTGTCCTGGCCATTGAGCAGCACCTCGATCTGGTGGCCCTTGGCGCCATTCACCACCTGCGAACCGTCGAGCGGCGCAAAGGCGTTCGGCACGCCCTTGCCGTTGGCCTGGTGGCAGGCCACGCAGTTGGCGGCGTAGACGGCTTCGCCCTTGGTTTTCAGTTCGTCGATGGTCCAGACCTTGGTCGGATCGTCGGCCAGCGCGGCCATTTTCTTCTTCTCGCCGGCGACCCAGGCGGTGTAGTCCTCGCTTGAAACCACGCGCACCACGATCGGCATGAAGGCGTGGTCCTTGCCGCACAGTTCGACGCAGTTGCCGCGGTAGACGCCGACCTTGTCGGCCTTGAACCAGCCGTCGCGCACGAAGCCGGGAATCGCATCCTGCTTGATGGCGAAGGCTGGAATCGTCCAGGCGTGGATCACGTCGTTGGCGGTGAAGACCATGCGCACCTTCTTGCCGACCGGGACCACCATTTCGTTGTCGACTTCGAGCAGGTAGTTTTCGCCGCGCGCTTCGGTCGCGGCCACGCCCGGTTCGCCGATCTGGCTGCGCGGGGTCGACAGGTTCGACAGGAAGCTGATGCCCTCGCCTTCGCCCTTCAGGTAGTCGTAGCCCCATTTCCACTGCATGCCGGTGGCCTTGATGGTGAGGTCGGCGTTCGAGGTGTCTTTCAGGGCGACGACCGTCTTGGTGGCGGGCAGCGCCATGCCGATGACGATCAGGAAGGGAACGATGGTCCAGGCGATTTCGACGGCGGTCGATTCGTGGAAGGTGGCGGGCTTGTGGCCGAGGGCTTTGCGGTGCTTGAACACCGAGTAGAACATGACGCCGAAGACGCCGATGAAGATGATGAGGCAGATCAGCATCATCCAGTTGTGCAAGCTGTAGATGTCAGCGCCGATCCCAGTCACCGGAGTTTGCATGTTCAACTGGTGTTCCACCGGCCGCCCCGTGATTTCCGGGGCTGCCAGTGCCGGGACGCTGGCCGATACGGCGAGACCGAGCATCAAGGCGTGAAGTCGCTTTGCATATGTCATGTATTGTCCCCAACCACCCAAAATAAGAATATTTTTAAACGGTCAGCAATTCCATGAACGAACCGCCGCCGCTCCGAAACCAAGTGCAAGCTGGTTCCCGGCGGCGCGGCTGTGGACGCGCAACTGGTTGACACCATATTGCTCGTCCACCAGCAACTGCAACAACACACTGACGGGCGCGAAACTTGCGGATGCTGCTTTTCTTTTCTAATTCTTCACCGTTGCGCCTTGTTTTTCAACGTCTGGCAGCCACATGGCGGCGGAAAAATAGTTATTGATTATACTCAAATCGGTAATTTTTATTCAAGGAAAATCCTTGCCGCGGCCGGCTTATTTCGTGCGTTATGGCATCGAGCGTTTCCGCATGGGCCTTGTTGGCGTTGGCTGTTCGTGCTAACGCGTTTGTTGCCGATGGGACTGAAATTGACTTGATAAGCACAGCCGCGCAGGGTAGATGGCGATGCCATCGATGTGTACGCAGCCACACGTTTGAACCAGATCAGCCTGCGCAATTGCTGAGGAAAGCATCATTTTTCACTCCTTTCCAATGCCAGGTTATCAATGCGGACAATATGAAAGCTGACCTACCATTCATCGCCTTCAGCCTCCATGCTGATGACGATGCGCTGCATACGACCATGCTTGACCGTTATAGGCTCGAACGGAAGAGGCCGGCGTTCGAGGATACCCTTGGTACGCTGGCCTCACTAAATGATCGTGGCGTGGATGAGGCAGCAACATTGATTGGGAAGTGGGTATTGTTGATATTGCAGAACTCATATCCCGACAAGTTTGCGCCTTACCCGGACCTCGTAATTCCGGTGCGTCCAATGTCACCGGAACGTAAAGCGGCAATTCTAGCCGAGGTCGAGGCCTACGACCAGGAGACGGACGATAAGTAGGGTGGACGGCTCTACCGGGTAGGTGCTGCCACGCAGCCTGTACGCCGTCCACGCGTAAGCTTCGCATCAACGCGGCTGCCAGCAGACAAACGTTACGTGTTGCGCGGCCGGAACTGGATGATCGCCTCCCCCGCCGCCGTCGTTTTCGGCACCGGCCGGAATGCGTGGCCGTAGATCACCTCGAAGGTCAGCGGGATCTTGCCGTCCGCGCCGCGCGTCGCCTCGAGTGCATCGACCATGCGTGCCCAGGCCGCGCGTCCGATCAGTCCGCGCCGGCGCGTCGCCAGCGGATTGCCGCCGATGGCGCGCACGTCGGCCAGCAGCGCCTCGACCGTGCCGTAGGTCACCGTGATGCGCTCGGCATCCATCACCGGCGTCGAGAAGCCGGCTTCGACCAGCTGGTCGCCGAAGTCGTGCATGTCCACGAAGGGCAGCGTATGCGGCGTTTCGTCGAGTGCGGCAAAGGCGCTGCGTAACTCCTTGAAGGTATCGGGGCCGAAATTGGAAAACATTAATAGCCCGTCGACGCGCAGCACGCGGCGCCATTCGGCAAACACGCGGTCGGGCTGGGGATGCCAGTGCAGCGCCAGGTTCGACCACACCAGGTCAACCGCGTTCGGGGCGAACGGTAATGCGCCGAAGTCGCCACACAGAAGATCGACGCCGGCCTTGGCCGGCATCAGGCGGCTGAGCATCTGGTTGAGCGAGCGCATGGCCGGCGCCGGCGCCTTGGCACTGGCGAGCATGCCCGGGGACGCGTCGAGGCCAACGATCTGGGCCGCCGGATAGGTCTTTTGCAGCGTGCCGAGGTCGGCCCCGGCGCCGCAGCCGGCGTCGAGCACGCGCTGCGGCACGATTTTTACCAGGCTCAGCCGCTCATGCATGCGCGCGGCGATTTCGCGGCGCAGGAAGTCGGCGGACGCCACGCGCTGCGGTTCCGCGAATAACGCACGGACACGCTCGGCGTCAATCGGTGCGCTCATTTTCGATGGGGTCGAGGGAGAAGCCATGGTTCTGTTGCATTCAAATGAGATAATGGCGGGAGTGTACATGTTTGCGGATTATCGGGCAGATGAGAGAGCAGATGAGACCGTTGGCCTTGCGCTGGCCGCGCGCCCGCGTACGTGATCTGGCGCGTGATCTGTTTGGCGCGCTGCTGCCATCTTCCTGCGCACTGTGCGGCGAGTTGGCCGACGGGGCGGTATGTGCGCCCTGCACGCTGCGCTACGCTGGCCCCGGCGGGCCGCGCTGCCCCGGCTGCGCCAACCCGCTTGGCGCCGGCGAAGCGGACGGACAAACCTGCGCCGCCTGCATCGCCGCGCCGCCCGCCTTCGATGCCACCATCGTCGCCGGCGACTACGCGGCGCCGCTCGACGGCCTCGTGCTCGGCCTGAAATTCGGCGCGCGGCTGCCGCTGGCGCCATGGTTTGCCGGCCGCATGCGCGATGCCGTGCTGGCGCACCCGGGCTGGCCGCTGCCGGAACTGCTGTGCCCGGTCCCGCTGGGGCCGCGGCGCCTGGCCGAGCGCGGCTTCAACCAGGCGCTCGAGATCGCCCGGCCGCTGGCCGCCATGCTCGGCGTCCCGCTGCAGCCGCGCCTGGTCATGCGCACGGTCGAGACGGCGGCGCAGTCGGGCGTGGCGCCGCGCGAGCGTGCCGGCAACATCCGCGGCGCCTTCGAGGTCGCTGCGGAGATGGCGGCGCTGGTCGAAGGCCGCCACGTCGGGGTCGTCGACGACGTCATGACCAGCGGGCACACATTGAATGAATTGGCTGCAACTTTAAAAGCGGCCGGCGCCGCGTGCGTGTCGAACCTCGTGTTCGCACGCACGCCACCTCACTGAGAATGGAGTTTGAATGTTTCACGTCGTACTAGTCGAACCGGAAATCCCGCCGAATACCGGCAACGTCATCCGCCTGTGCGCCAACACCGGCGTGCAGCTGCACCTGATCGAGCCGCTCGGCTTCCCCCTCGACGACGCCAAGATGCGCCGCGCCGGCCTCGATTACCACGACTACGCGACGATGAAGGTGCACAAGAACTGGGACGCTTTCATGGCTGACACCCAACCCAACCCCGCGCGCATGTTCGCGCTCACTACCCACGGCTCGGCGCCGTTTGCGAATGCGGCCTTCCAGCCGGGCGACGTGTTCGTGTTCGGGCCGGAATCGCGCGGCCTGGCGCCCGCGTTTCGCGAGACCTTCCCGGCGGCGCAGCGGATTCGCTTGCCGATGATGCCGGATAACCGCAGCCTGAACCTGTCGAATACGGTGGCGGTGGTGGTGTACGAAGCGTGGCGGCAGAACGGTTACGCCGGCGGAGCGTAGAGGATGTGAAAAAATCGCATGGCTGCGTTGCCTCGTCTCGCCGTACATTCGTACTGTCTTCGACTCGGCGCCGGGCGGCCGTATCCCTTGCCCTGACGTTTTTTTCACATCCTCTACGGTACGCAACGGCCGACGAATCAACCGTCCGTCGCCATCCGCCACATCACCCGGTTCCTGCCGCCCTGCTTGGCCCGGTACAGTTGCACGTCCGCCGCCTCGAACATCGCTGCCGAGCTCTCGTGCCGCGCCGGGTCGAGCGTGGCGCCGCCGATGCTGGCGGTGACGCAGGACGCGGCCACCGAACCGGTGTGGGCGATGTTCAGGTGCATGATCTCTTCACGCAGGGCCTGGGCGATGCGCACCGCCTGGTCCGCATCGGTTTCCGGCATCAGCAGCACCAGCTCTTCGCCGCCGTAGCGCGCGGCGAGGTCGGCCGGGCGGCGCATGTGGGCACTGGCCAGGCGCGCGACGGCGCGCAGCGCGCGGTCGCCGGCCGGGTGGCCGTAGACGTCGTTGAACTGCTTGAAGCAGTCGATGTCGAGCAGGGCCAGCGACAGCGGCTGGCCGCTACGCCGCGCGCGCTGCCATTCGAGGTCGTAAACCTCGTCGAAGCGGCGTCGGTTGGCAAGTTCGGTCAGGCCGTCGACGTGCGCCAGGTGTTCCAGCAGGCGGCGCTGGCGCACCAGTTGCAGGTGCAGCGCCACACGCGCCAGCACCACCGTCGCGTTGTAGGGCTTGGCGATGTAGTCGGACGCGCCCATCTTGAGGCCGGCCGCCTCGTCTTCGGGGCGGTTCAGGCCGGAGATGAAGATCACCGAGATGTGTTCGGTCTGCGGCGTCGCGCGCAGCCGCCGCAGCACGTCGAAGCCGCTCATGTCCGGCATCATGACGTCGAGCAGGATCAGGTCGGGCACGTGGCGGGTGGCGCGCTCCACCGCCTGGGCGCCGTTCTTGGCCAGCAGCACCGTGTATTCGGGCTGCAGCAGTTCGCACAGCACGTCGCGGTTGATCTGGTCGTCGTCGGCGACCAGGACTTTCTGCGGTGCGGTGGACATCATGCGGTTTCCTCCAGGTTCAGCCCGAGCAGGCGTTCCAGCTGCGCCAGCGGCATCAAGGCGTCGGCGTATTCGAGCTCGTCGACGGCGTGCGCAATCGCAGCCAGCGGCGCGGCGCAATCAGGCGCCGGCAGCAATCCCTGCAATTGTGCCAGTGTGTCGCGCGCACGGGCGTCGTCCGCCGCCAGGTACGCGCCCAGCCGGGTGATCAAGGCCGGCACATTATCGGGCGACGGCGTAGCAGTAGACAGCGCCGCGGCAGCGCCGGGCGCGGCCAGCGGCGCGATGCCTGCCAATACAGTATCCAGGGTTGCAATCAGGCCTGGCGCCAGTTCGGCCGCCTGCAGCGGCTCGTCGGCGCGCAGGGCCGCTTCGACCCGGCGCGCGCTGGCGGCCAGCGCATGCGCGCCGATATAGGCCGCGCTCGATTTGAGGTTGTGCGCCAGGCGTTCGAGCGGCACATGATCGTGCGCCGCCAGCGCGGCGGCCAGTTGGCGCGGCGCCGTGCGGTACTCGCGCTCGAAACCGCGCACCAGTTTTACCAGGCGCGCCTGCTCGTGGTTCACGCGCGCCAGCGCCGCCTCCCAGTCCACGCCCGCCACCGGCGGCAGCAGTACCGCATCGATGCTGGCCGATGCCGTCGGCTGCGGGTTCGCCGCTACACGGCCGGCCAGGCGCGCCGGATCGATCCACGCCAGCAGGGTCCGGAACAGCACATCGGGATCGATCGGCTTGGCGATGTGGTCGTTCATGCCGGCCGCCAGGCTGCGTTCGCGGTCGCCCGCCATCGCGTGCGCGGTCATGGCGACGATCGGCAGTGCCTGCAAGCCGTCGATGGCGCGGATGCGGCGCGTCGCGGTCAAGCCATCGACTTCGCGCATCTGGATATCCATCAGCACCAGGTCGTAGCCGCCCTCCCGCACCATCTCGACCGCTTCGCCGCCGTGGGCGGCGACGTCGACCTCGACCTGGGCCGCCGCCAGGAAGTCGAGCGCGACTTCGCGGTTGTTGGCGTTGTCCTCGACCAGCAGGATGCGCGCGCCGCGCAGGCGCGCCAGGTCGGGCGTGGCCAATCCCGCACGCCCTGTCGCCATGCCGGGCGCGGCCAACTCAACAGCGCCGTCGCCCTGCCCCAGCGCGACCGTGAAGCTGAAGCTGCTGCCCACGCCAGGCGTACTGGTCACTGCAATCGTCCCGCCCATCAGTTCGACCAACTGCTTCGAGATCGACAGTCCCAGGCCGGTGCCGCCATACTTGCGCGTGATCGAATCGTCGCCCTGGCTGAACGACTGGAACAGGCGCGCCAACTGGGCCGCGTCCATGCCCATGCCGGTGTCGCTGACGCAAAAACGCAGGGTGACGCCGCCGGCGCTGCGCGCGGCGACGTCGACCGCGACGGCGATCTCGCCGCGCTCGGTGAACTTGACGGCGTTGCCGGCCAGGTTGATCAGCACCTGGCCGAGGCGCAGCGGGTCGCCCACCAGGCGCGCCGGCACGCCGGGCCCGACCCGGAACACCAGCGCCACGCGGCGCGCATCGCGTTTGACGGCGGTGAGGTTCGCCAGCGCGTCGAACAGGTCGCTCAAGTCGAACTCGACCCGTTCCAGCGTCAGCTGGCCGGCTTCGATCTTCGATACGTCGAGGATGTCGTTGACGATGCCGAGCAGGTGTTCGCCCGCACCTAAAATCTTGCCGAGGTAGTTGCGCAGCTGCGGCGCCGGTTCGGCCATCAGGGCCAGGCGGCTCATGCCGATGATGGCGTTCATCGGCGTGCGGATCTCGTGGCTCATGTGGGCGAGAAAGTCCGTTTTCAGGCGCGTGGCTTCCTGCGCGCGCAGCATGGCCGTGCGGATCGCGCGCGTGCGCAGGCCGAGCACGCGCATGAAGATCACCATGTCGAGCGCGTTGGTGAACTGCAGCGCGTGCATGGTCCAGAAATTGGCATCGACCTGGCCGCCGATCATCTGGCTCAACACCAGCGAACCGGCGAAGCTGAGCGCCCAGCCCAGCAGCAGGTAGACGCCGACCGCGTCGCCCGCACGCGCACGGCGCCAGGCGCCCGGCAGGCCGAGCAGCATCGGCAGGATGCCGAGCGTGCTCACCACCGCCACCAACTGGCCGACGTCGATCAGGCCGGCGCCGAAGGCGAGCGCCGCGAGCGCGCACAGCGCGGCGCCGGTTTTCATCAGGCGGCTGAAGGTGCGGTCCATGCCGGGCCGCGCCAGCGCCTGTTCGACGAACAGGTAGGCGCCGCACGAACCCATCAGCGCGAACAGGCCGCCGGCGTGGATGTTCATCCAGGCGTCGGCGCCCCACAGGTACTGGCTGCCGAGGCCGAAGAACTCGGCCGAGAACAGCGTGGTCCCGAGGATCATCAGCGCGTACTTGGCGAACAGCGGTTCGCGCAGGCTCACGGCCTGGGCAAGGCTGTAGAGCAGCAGGCACAGGGCCAGTCCGAGCAGCAAGCCTTGCAGCATCTGCTCGTCGGCGGCGTCGGCGTGGAAGACTGCCGGCTGGGCGAGGTGGATCGGCAGCACCATGGCGCCGTTGTTTTCGATGCGCAGGTAGAGATCGTAGCGCTGCCCCGGCGCCAGGTCGAGCAGCATGGCGGGCGTGCGCACCCGCCGCCCAACCTGCGCCGCTGCCTGCAGATTGCCGGCCAGCGCGTGCTGCCGTATCTGGCCGTGCGCGACCACGAACAGCTCGACCTTGTTCAGCACCGCGTAATCGATCCCGAGGATCCAGGTGGCAGTCGCATGCGCGGGCACGGTGACGGGAATGCGCAGCCAGACCGGTTCGTCCTGCACGCCCAGAGTCGCGTGGCTGGAGGTTGGCGCGGCGAAGCGCTGCGGCGCCGCCAGCACGGCGTCGATGCTCAGTTTGCCGCCGGGGTCCGCCAGCATCGTCAGCGCCGGCCAGGCGTCGATGCTGCCGCTGCGGTCATCGAGCACCAGCGGCGCCGCAAAGGCGCGTGGCACAAGGACCAGCAACAGAAACAGGAAGGCGACGGCCGCCCTCAGCATGGCGCCGCCTCATGGCCGGTGCGCAGGGCGCGTTGCGGCCGGAAGCGGCGTTCGATGGCGTTCACCCAGCGCGGCGCCGCCGGATCGGTGTCCCAGTCGCGCACAGCGGCGTCGACCTGGCGCTGCAGCGCCTCGGGAACATCAAGCGGCCGTGCCGGATCAAGCAGGTAGCGCTGCGCCAGGCGGTAGCCGAGGATGCGCGCGCCCAGGCGCCGCAGCGAGAGACCGGGCGTCAGCAGCCGCGCCGGCGTATCGACGGCACGCGCCGCACCCATGACGAGCGCGAACAGGAGGCGCGCGGTGCGCCCGGCCCGCCCGTCCAGGCCGAGGGTTTGCGCCGTGGCGGGACCGCACAGGCGGCGCGCCAGCAGCAGCGGCCAGGGTTGACGGGTGCGCGAACCGATCTCGTCCCCCAGCGCGCGCATCAGTTCGGCGGCCAGCGCCGGACGCGGATCGGCCCGGGTGCCATAGCGCACGACGCCAGGGGCCGCATAGCGGGCGCCGGCCAGCGTAGCGGCGTTTTGCTGCAGGCGCGCGAACAGCGCCTCCGCTTCCTTCATCGTCGCCGGCAGCAGTGGTTCTTCGATGCCGAGCAGGTGGCCGACCACGTTCCAGGTGTGCAGCCAGGCCCCCTCTTCCTGCCGGTTCAGGCCCTGTCCGAGGCGGCGCAGGCTGCGCAGAAACACGTAGTGATGGGTCAGCAGCGCATAGGCCAGTTCTTCCTGGTTGCGCGGCAGGCCGTTGCTGCGCAGGTCCCAGCCGCGCGCGAACAGGGTGCGCCAGCGGTCCGCGCCTTCGGGGCGCAGCGCGGGAATGGCGGCGCCGTGGGCCAATGCTTCGGCCGGATCGCCGCGCACGACCAGGTGGCGCGCGATCGCGTGCGCCAGGCGCAGTTTCAACGCCTGCGCCACGCCGGCGCCGTGCGGGTCGAGCAAGCCGCCGTCCAGCAGCGCGGCGCACTGCAGTGCCGCCGCCGCGCGCACCCGCTCGTCCAGGGGCTGCGCCAGTGGCTCGACCGCCACGTCGGCCTCGAGCAGGCTGGCGCAGGCCAGCAGCGTCGGCGCGAGCATGCCGATGCGCGCGAAGACCGCTTCGGCGCAGCCGATCTTGCCGGGTTCGAGCCACTGCGGCAGCCGGCGCGCCTCGCGCAGGTAGTCCGCCAGCGCCTGCGCGATCGGCGCCGGCGTGGCGGCATCGGCTTGCCAGGCATCGATCGCGCCATTGCTGTCCCAGCCGCCAAGTGCGCGCTGGGTGGCGGCGAGCCCCTCCCAACGCGACAGCGCCGGCGTGCCATCGCTCCAAATGCCGAGGATGCGCGCCACCGTCTCGTCAGCCAGCGGATCGGCGCGCTGGCGCGGGTCGGCGGCGGAAGGCTCGATCAGGTCTGCGCTCATGCTGGTCTCTTAAAACGGTAGTTAATAACGATAGCTGAGCCGCAGCGCCACCGCGCGCGGCGCGCTCGGCACGGTCATGCCGAAACTGTCGATCGTCACCGGCTCGACCTTGTCTTCGAGGTTTTTCACGCGCAGCAGCACGCTCCAGGGCGAGCCGAACGGCGCATAGCCCAGGCTCAGGTCGGTCTCGGTGCGGCCCGGGACGCGGTAGCGCAGCAGCTGGCTCGGCACGCCGATGGTCCAGTCGCTGCCGGTACGCGTGAACGCGCCCGCTTTCAGCACGCCATCGCGCAGCTGGAAGGCGTGCTCGTAACCGAGCGTGAACACGGCGCGCGGCGCGCGATCGAGTTGATAACCGGCCCAGGAATGCACGCCGTCCGGGCTATAGGCCAGGTAGTGGGCATCGGTCAGGGCCAGCGTGGTGCTCAAGCGACCGTTCGCGACCGGTTTCACCACACCCTCGACTTCCAGCCCCTTGACGCTGGCTTCCCCCGCATTGCTTGTCACGAAGCGCGGCACGCCCTGCACCATCGCCACGCCCGACAATTGCAGGTTGTCGTAGGCGTAGCGGTAGGCGCTGAGGTTCAGGCTGGCGCGGTTGGCCCAGAAGCGGGTTTTCAGACCGAGTTCGTACGCGGTCAGCGTCTCCGGCTGGTAGACCAGGGTCGACGCGGGTACGCCGATCGCCGCCGGGCAGTCGACGCCGAGCGCGCGCGTGCCGCCCACGCAGCCGTCATTGAAACCGCCCGACTTGTAGCCGGTCGAGACGCTGGCATACAGCAGGGTCGCCGGCGCCAGGTCGACGTCGACGCCGAGGCGCCAGGTGGTCTTGCCGGTCTCGAGTTCGGCGGCGTTCGGCAGCGCGATGTCCGTCGCCGGATTGAACAGCGCCGCCTGCTGCAGGTTGGTCGAACCGTAGCGCGATTTGTGGTCTTCGGTGCGGCGCGCGCCCGCCGTCAGGCGCAGGCGCTCGGTGGCGTGCCAGGTCAGCTGGCCGAACAGCGCGCGGCTGGTGGAGACCACCGGATGCGACGGGAACACGTAGTACGGCGGCAGGCCGATGGGTTCGAGGTCGCGGAAGCTGGCCAGTTGGTCCATCTCTTCGCGGAACCAGTACACGCCGCCCTGGGCCGAGAACGGCCCCTTGCCATTCGTCGCCAGGCGCAGTTCGTGCGAATCCTGCTCGTAGCGGGCATCGAAGTCCTGGCGCACGCCGAGCGCGAAGCCGGGCATGATGCGGTAATAGTAATTGACCAGGAAATCGTGGTCGAAGCGGCGCCGCGAACCCAGGTAATGCAGCGTGGCCGGACCGAGGTCCCAGGCCAGTTCGGCGCCGAGACCCGTGCTGGCGCGGCGGCTGTGGCCCTGCTCGGGCAGGCTGTTGGGCGCAACGAACCCATTGGTCAGGCGCGCGCTGGTGCCGGCATCGTAGGGTTGCGGGTTGCCGTTTTCGATGCCGCTGTAAAAATTGGCGTCGGGGACGATGACGTCGTTGTTGTCGCGCTGGACCGTGCGGTCGAGGCGCAGCAGCAGCGAGGCCGACTGCCCCAGCGCGAATCTGGCCGAGAGGCGGCCGGCGCTGGCGTCGCGGTCCTGGCCGAGCGTGTGCGGCGTACCCTGGCCATTCTTCAGCAGGCTGTCGCGGCGGCCTTCCGAGACGGCGGCGCGCAGGGCGACCGCGTCGCCCACCGGCACGTTGAGCACCGCCTCGACCTTGCGGTGGCCGTGGTTGCCCATCTCGGCGGCGGCGGACCCTTCGAGACGCCCTGTCGGCGCATGCGAGATCACGTTGACGACGCCGGCCGTGGTATTGCGGCCGTACAGGGTGCCTTGCGGGCCGCGCAGCACTTCCACGCGCTCGACGTCGAGGAAGTCGCCGTTCTGGCCGTGCGGACGCGCGATGTAGACGCCATCCTGCATGAAAGCGGCGGAAGGTTCGCCCTTCTCGGTGGCGTCGGCGTTCGAGACGCCGCGGATCGTGATTTTCAGGCCGTCGGCGGCGCCGACGATGGCCACGCCCGGGACGCGCGCGCCGACGTCGGATGGACGCTCGATTCCAGCCTCGGCCAGCGCCTTGCCGCCAAGGACCGACATGGCGACCGGCGTTTTCGATTCGATGCTGCTGGTGCGCTGGGCGGTGACCAGCACTTCCTGGATGTCGGCAGACGTTTCCTGTGCTGCGGCGACGGTACTCCAGACGATACTTGCGATGGCAACCGCCAACGACGTGCGGTTCGACCGAACCTGGCGGTTGGACATGCTTTCCCCTAGTTTTCGATTAGACAAAACCGCATACAACGCGGCTTCAAGCCCATTGTGTGCTTTCTTGTTTCAACACATCTTTGAATAGGCCTGAACTATAGGAGTCTAACAGTTCATGCTACTAGGCAATAGTCCCTTGAGCGGTTTGCGTGGACAGCCAACAACTGTTCAGCCTGCTTGATAACCATGTGGTAAGGAAGACGGGTGCGCGCATGCATGCCGTGTTCGTTTCGAGAAAGATGCACAGACCCGTAGAGGTTGTAAAAAGTCGTCAGGGCAAGGCGCGCCGCCGAAGACAGTACGTGGGTACGGCAAGGCGGCGCAACGCCGCCATGGGGATTTTTTCACAACCTCGTAGGGTGGGCGGCTGTACCTGAGCGCATGCCTCGCCCTAGCCTGGATGCCGCCCACGCGTTCAACCACACCATGAAACTTCGCGACAAATCATCGGCTGGTTGAACGCGTGGGCGGCGCAAATGTCGCTGGTTCGCAAAATGAAGAGGTGGAGCTGCCCACCCTACAGGTCTGAGGATTCTTTCTCGGAACAGACTAGTCTCTCGCCCACTCCAGCGCCTGCGTATACGCCGGGCTGTCCGAAATCGTGTTGTGGCCCGCCCCTGCAACAACCGTATGCGTCGCCACGCCCGCGGCGAACTGCGCCAGCAGGCGCGCCGTACTGTGTGCCGGAATGACTTCGTCGTGTTCGGCCGCGACGATCAGGGTCGGCGTCGTGACCTGCGGCGCGTAGCGCACGGAGTTGTAGCGATCGCGCAGCAGCAGGCGCACCGGGAAATACGGGAACTGGCCGGCGGCGAGCGAGGCCAGGCTGTCGTAGGGCGTGACCAGCACCAGCTTGTGCAACTGGCGCCGGCTTGCCACCTGCACGGCGATGCCGGTGCCCAGGCTGCGCCCGACCAGGACGATCTCTGTATGGGCAGCGGCGACGCGGTCGAACAGCAACAAGGCGTCGGCCACCAGCGCGGCTTCGGTCGGCTTGCCGCTGCTGCCTGTATAGCCGCGGTAGTGCAGCAGGTAAAGGGCGTGGTCGGGAAAGGCGGCGTCGAGTTGGGGCAGGCTGAAACTGACATCTTCGGCGTTGCCGCCGAGGTAGATGACGGCCTTGCTGCCGGTACGGGGACGTTCGGAGACTTTTACCAGGGCGCCGGGGACGGTCAGCGTTGTTATCTTCGGGGCCTGGATGGCGGCTTGCGACGGCGGGAAGTAGATGAGGGAGCGTTGCAGGAGGAACAAGGCGAGGCAGGCGGCGGCGTAGGCGCCCAAGGCCAGCAGCAGGAAGATGCTCAATGTTTTCTGCATTTGTGGCCCGGTCCTACGATCCTCAGCGTCAGCCTGCGCGGACCTTGGTCAGCAGCTTGGTCGTCGAGCGGTCGTGCTCGAAGTCGATGGCGACGGCCTGGCCGCCGTAGGCGAGTACCGCCTGCCCTTCGGGGATCGCGCTCATCTCGTAGTCGCCGCCTTTGGCATAGATCTCGGGCCGCGCTTCGAGCACCGTTTCCAGCGCCGTGTCTTCGTCGAAGTCGACCACCAGGCTGACCGATTCGAGCGCCGCCAGCACGGCCATGCGGTCGGCCAGCGTGTTCAGGGGCCGGTCGTCGCCCTTGCCCAGGCGTTTTACGGAAGCGTCGGTGTTTGCTGCCACCACCAGCGAGGCGCCGAGTTCACGCGCCTGCGCCAGGTAAGTCACGTGGCCGCGGTGCAGGATGTCGAATACGCCGTTGGTCAGCACGACGGGTTTCGGGAGGGTGGCGACGCGCGCGCGGAGCTCGGCGCGTGAGCAGATCTTGGATTCGAAATTCGGCATGGGATTCATTTACTTTTCAGGGTCTTGCGGTTCTTCTTCCAGCATCATCGACAGCGGCGTAGGTGTGCCCGCGCCAGCGCCCTCGCCCGCTTCGCGCCGTTCGCCCGACAGCTTGATCTGCAGGCGCAGGCCGTTGGCCGAGTCGGCATTGCGGATCGCTTCGTCATAGCTGATGTGGCCGTTGTTGTAGAGCTCGTACAGCGCCTGGTCGAAGGTGCACATGCCCAGTTCGCGCGACTTGTGCATGATCTCCTTGATGCTGTGAAAATTCCCCTTCAGGATCATCTCGCCGATGGTCGGCGTGTTCAGCAGGATTTCGATCGCCGCCTTGCGGCCCTTGCCGTCCTCGGTGCGCACCAGGCGCTGCGAGACGATCGCGCGCAGGTTGGCCGATAAATCCATCAGCAGCTGGTTGCGGCGCTCTTCCGGGAAGAAGTTGATGATCCGGTCCATGGTCTGGTTGGCGTTGTTCGCGTGCAGCGTGCCCAGGCACAGGTGGCCGGTCTCGGCAAAGGCGATCGCGTGTTCCATCGTCTCGGTATCGCGGATCTCTCCGATCAGGATCACGTCCGGCGCCTGGCGCAGCGTGTTCTTCAGGGCGTTGTGCCAGGAATGGGTATCGACGCCGACTTCGCGGTGCGTAACCAGGCAATGCTTGTTCTTGTGGACGTATTCGACCGGATCTTCCACCGTGATGATGTGGCCGGCCGAATTGCTGTTGCGGTAATCGATCATCGCGGCCAGGGTGGTCGACTTGCCCGACCCCGTGCCGCCGACCACCAGCACCAGCCCGCGCTTGGTCATGACGACGTCTTTCAATACCTCGGGCAATTCGAGCTTTTCGAAATTCGGGATTTCCGAGGCAATGGTGCGCACCACCATGCTCACGCTTTGCTGCTGAACGAAGACGTTCACGCGGAAGCGGCAGACGCCAGGGAGCGATATCGCGAAATTGCACTCCATCTGCGCCTCGAACTCGGCGCGCTGGCGCTCGTTCATCAGCGACATGGCCAGCGCGCGCGTGACTTCGCCGCTCAGGCGCTGCTGGCTCATCGGTTTCATCGCGCCCTGGTGCTTCATGCTGGGCGGGAAATCGGCGGAAATGAAGAGATCCGAACCGCCCTGCTGGTGCATCACGGTGAGGAGTTTCTGGATATAAGCCAGGGCTTCGGCCGGGCCGAACGTGGAGGACATACGCACCTTTCTAAGCAGGCGGGAGATTATATTCAGTATCGATCTCACCCGCGGGGCAATTATATCGACTAAGATTCCTGTTAATTTACTTTTCTCGGCTGACCACGCCGGGCATGGCAGCTTTATTATTGCATCTGTGCAATTCGACTGACCATTTTCCTATGACACTCACCGAGCTGAAATACATCGTCGCCGTCGCGCGCGCCAAACATTTCGGGCATGCCGCCGAATCCTGTTTCGTAGCCCAACCCACCCTCTCGGTCGCCATCAAGAAGCTCGAAGACGAGCTCGGCGTGACCCTGTTCGAACGCGGCGGCTCCGAAGTATCGGTCACGCCGGTCGGCGCCCAGATCGTGGCGCAGGCCGAGCGCGTGCTCGAGCAGACCGCCGCCATCAAGGAACTGGCGAAACAGAACAAGGACCCGCTGGCCGGTCCGCTGCGCCTGGGCGTGATCTACACGATCGGGCCGTATCTGCTGCCGCCGCTGGTGAAAAACCTGATCGACAACGTGCCGCAGATGCCGCTCGTGTTGCAGGAAAATTTTACGGTCAAGCTGCTGGAACTGCTGCGCCAGGGCGAACTCGACGCCGCCATCATGGCCCTGCCCCTGCCCGACCACGGCATGATGATGCAAACCCTCTACGACGAACCCTTCGTCGTCGCCACCCCACGCACCCACCCGTGGTCGCGCCGCCGCGAAATCCCGGCCGACGATCTCAAAGCGGAAACCATGCTGCTGCTGGGCAGCGGCCACTGCTTCCGCGACCAGGTGCTGGAAGTGTGCCCGGAAATGGCGCGCTTCTCGTCGCCGGGCAACGGCATGCAGCGCACCTTCGAGGGCTCGTCGCTGGAGACGATCCGCCACATGGTGGCCAGCGGCATCGGCCTGACGGTCTTGCCGCGCGCCTCGGTGCGCGACATGGACGATCCGCACGGGCTGCTCTCCTTCGTGCCGTTCGCGGCGCCGGCGCCGTCGCGGCGCGTGGTGATCGTCTGGCGCAAGAGTTTTACGCGGCGGGCGGCGATCGAGGCGGTGTGCAATGCGGTGGCGCAGTGCGATTTGCCGGGCGTGGATATGCTGGCGCTCGACAAAGCCGCGTGATTTGTAGGGTGGGCGCCCCCGTACCCACGCGTGAAGCCTGCATCATGTTGGCTTGGTCTTTCCTAAAACGAAGCCAACACCGTGCGACGTTTATGCGTGGGCATGGGGCGCCCACCCTACGAGGTTGTAAAAAAATCGCCATGGCGGCGTTGCGCCGCCTTGCCGTACCCACGTACTGTCTTCGGTGGCGCGCCTTGCCCTGACGATTTTTTCACAACCTCTACCGCACGCGCGTGATCCGGTAAAATCGCTGTCTTGTACACAATAATTCTTGCGCGACAAGAAGCGACTCATGAACAAGCTGGCGCTCTACTTCCGGCTGGTCCGCGCTGACAAGCCGATCGGCATCCTCCTCCTGCTCTGGCCCACCCTGTGGGCGCTGTGGATGGCATCAAGCGGCCGTCCCGATCCGACGATCGTCGTCATCTTCGTGCTCGGCACCGCGCTGATGCGCTCGGCCGGCTGCGCGATCAACGATTACGCCGACCGCGATTTCGACAAGCACGTCAAGCGCACCGTCGACCGCCCGCTCACGTCCGGGCGCATCAAGAGCTGGGAAGCGGTCATGGTGGCCGCGGTGCTGGCGATCGTCTCCTTCCTGCTGATCCTGCCGCTGAACACGCTGACCAAGCAGTTGTCCGTGCTGGCCGTGATCGTGGCCGGCACCTATCCGTATTTCAAGCGCTTCTTTGCGATTCCCCAGGCCTATCTCGGCATCGCCTTCGGCTTCGGCATCCCGATGGCGTTCGCCGCGGTGCAGGACCGGGTGCCGGCCGTGGCCTGGTGGCTGCTGGCGGCGAACGTGTTCTGGGCGGTGGCCTACGACACCGAATACGCAATGGTCGACCGCGACGACGACCTGAAGATCGGCATGCGCACCTCGGCCATCACTTTCGGCCGCTACGACGTCGCCGCCGTCATGCTGTGCTACGGCGTGGCGCTGGCGATCGACCTGGTCTGCGGCTGGCTGCTGGGCCTGCGCTGGTGGTTCGTGGGCGGCGTGGTGGTGGCGGCCGGCATCGCGCTGTATCACTACACCCTGATCCGCGACCGCGACCGGATGCGCTGCTTTGCGGCATTCCGGCACAACAATTGGTTGGGTGCGGCACTATTTGCCGGTGTCGCGTTAGACTATGCATTCGGATAATATTGTCCGAATTGCACGACCTGAATTACTGCTCTATTGCGGTGTAGACGCCGCATCCCACATTCACATGAAGAGGACCACCCCATGATGGAAAAAATCCCGACCCAGACCGGCGCCCGTGACCAGCTGCTGGCCGACCTGAAGACCGTCATCCAGGATGCCGAAGCCTGGCTGCGCCACGGCAGCACGCTGACCGGCGACGAGCTGAAGAACGCGAAGGCCAAGTTCGAAGGCGCCATCGCCGGCGCCAAAGAGGGCCTGGCCAACCTGGAAGTCGTCGAAAAGTCGAAAGCCGCCGCCAAGGCCACGGATACCTACGTCAAGGACAATCCATGGAAGGCGGTCGGTATCGGCGCCGTGGCGGGTGTGCTGCTGGGGATGCTGATCAATCGTCGTTGATTGCGCCAACGTTCGTAGGTGGATTCGTCCACCTACGGTCTAATTTTTCCCAAATTCATCCCCCAACTCGCGCCCACGCGCGGCCGCCGCCTTCATCGCGTTGCCAATCGCCGCCTTGACGCCCGCTGACTCCATGCTGGTAATCGCCGCATGCGTCGTTCCGCCCTTCGAAGTCACGCGCTGGCGTAGGACTTCGAGCGATTCATCCGACTGCGCCGCCAGTTGCGTCGCGCCGGCAAAGGTGGCCAGCGCCAGCTGCTTGCCCTGTTCCGCGCTGAGACCCATCTCGACCGCCGCCGCCTCCATCGCTTCGAGAAAATAAAACACGTAGGCCGGCCCGCTGCCCGACACCGCCGTCACCGGATCGATCAACGCTTCGTCGTCCAGCCACACGGTCTGCCCGACCGCGCGCAGCACGCTGTCGGCCAGCGTGCGCTGCGCGTCGCTGACGCCGGCCAGCGCCACCAGTCCGGTCACGCCCATGCCGATCAGCGCCGGCGTGTTCGGCATCGCGCGCACGATGGCGCCGTAGCCGCCCAGCCAGCGCGACAAATCCGCGCCGCGGATGCCGGCCGCGATCGACAGCACCAGCGGTCCGCTGCCCAGGTGCGGCGCCAGTGCGCCCGCCACGTCGCGCATCTGCTGCGGCTTCACCGCCAGCACGATCGCATCGGCATCCGCTACCGCGGCGTCGATGCTGCCGGACGTCGACGCGCCATATTGCGCAGCCAGCCGTGCGAGCGCCTCCGGATTCGGATCGACCACGTGTACCTGCGTGTCCCCGCCCTCTTTGCCCATCCCGGCGATGAGCGCGGTCGCCATGTTGCCGCCGCCGATAAACGCGATCTTCATATTCATCCTTTAATCGTAATTGCGCAGACCGAAAATCGCGCTGCCGACGCGCACGATGGTCGCGCCTTCGAGAATCGCCGCTTCCATGTCGCCCGACATGCCCATCGACAGCGTGTCGATGTCCAGCCCGTCGGCGCGCAGGCTGTCGGCCAGCGCGCGTAGTTTGGCGAACGCCGCGCGCTGCAGCGCCGGGTCGCTCTGGGCTTCGGGGATCGCCATCAGCCCGCGCAGGCGCAGGTTCGGCAGGCTGGCGACCTGACGCGCCAGCGTCGGCAGTTCGGCCGGCGTGGCGCCGCTCTTGGTGGCCTCGCCGCTGATGTTCACCTGCAGGCAGATGTTCAGGGGACCCATCTCGGGCGGGCGCTGCTCGGACAGGCGCTGGGCGATCTTCACGCGCTCGACCGTGTGCACCCAGGCGAAGCTGGTGGCGATCGGGCGCGTCTTGTTGCTCTGGATCGGGCCGATGAAATGCCACTCGATGTGCGCATCGGGTTGCGCGCGCGCCACGGCGGCAATCTTTTCGACGCCTTCCTGCAGGTAGTTTTCACCAAAGGCGCGCTGGCCGGCGGCGATGGCTTCGAGTACGGCTTCCATCGGGAACGTCTTCGATACGGCAAGCAGCTGGACGCTTGAGGAGGGCCGGTTGGCGGCCTGCGCGGCGGCACTGATTGTCGCTTCGACAGCTTGCAAGTTGGCGGCGATTGTGGACATAATTGTTTTCTATGGGCAATTTTCGGGGCTTGCCGGAGCTGCTCTCCACGGCACAGGGATTATAAATGGACATTTCAGAACTACTCGCCTTCTCGGTAAAGAACAAAGCGTCCGACCTGCACCTCTCGGCCGGCCTGCCGCCGATGATCCGCGTGCATGGCGACGTACGCCGCATCAACCTGCCGCCGCTCGAGCACAAGGACGTGCACGCCATGATCTATGACATCATGAACGACGGCCAGCGCAAGCAGTACGAAGAGATGCTCGAATGCGACTTCTCGTTTGCGATTCCCGGCCTGGCGCGCTTCCGCGTCAACGCATTCAACCAGGAGCGCGGCGCCGCCGCCGTGCTGCGTACGATTCCCTCGAAGATCCTGTCGCTGGAAGAACTCAACGCACCGAAGATCTTCGCCGAACTGGCATTGAAACCGCGCGGCCTGGTGCTGGTGACCGGTCCGACCGGCTCCGGCAAGTCGACCACGCTGGCGGCGATGATCAACCACCTGAACGAAACCGAGTACGGCCATATCCTGACGATCGAAGACCCGATCGAGTTCGTGCACGATTCGAAAAAATGCCTGATCAACCAGCGCGAAGTCGGCCCGCACACGCTCTCCTTCAGTAACTCGCTGCGCTCGGCGCTGCGCGAAGACCCGGACGCGATCCTGGTCGGCGAGCTGCGCGACCTCGAGACCATCCGTCTCGCCTTGTCGGCGGCCGAAACCGGCCACCTGGTGTTCGGCACCCTGCATACCTCGTCGGCGGCGAAGACCATCGACCGTATCGTCGACGTGTTCCCGGCGGAAGAAAAAGAGATGGTGCGCGCGATGCTGTCGGAATCGCTGCAGGCCGTGATTTCGCAGACCCTGCTGAAAACCAAGGACGGTTCCGGCCGCGTGGCCGCGCACGAGATCATGCTCGGCACCCCGGCGATCCGCAACCTGATCCGCGAAGCGAAGATCGCGCAGATGTATTCGTCGATCCAGACCGGCAGCAATGTCGGCATGCAGACGCTCGACCAGAACCTGACGGAGCTGGTGCGCCGCAACGTGATCTCGAGCGCCGCCGCCCGTTCCGCGGCCAAGATCCCCGAAAACTTCCCGGGTTAAGCGACTATGGAACGCGACCAGGCCTCAAAATTCATGTTCGACCTGCTGCGCCTGATGGTCAGCAAGGGCGGCTCCGATCTCTTCATCACCGCCGGCTTCCCGCCCGCGATCAAGATCGACGGCCGCATGACGCCGGTCTCGAGCCAGCCGCTCACCGCCGCCCACACGGCGGACCTGGCGCGCTCGATCATGAACGACAAGCAGACCGCCGGCTTCGAGACCACGCGCGAAGCGAACTTCGCGATCAGCCCCGGCGACCTGGGGCGCTTCCGCGTCTCGGCCTTTGTCCAGATGAGCAGCGTCGGCATGGTGCTGCGGACCATCACGACGCAGATCCCGAAGTTCGAAGACCTCGGTTTGCCCAACGTGCTCAAGGACGTGATCATGTCCAAGCGTGGCCTGGTGATCATGGTCGGCGCCACCGGCTCCGGTAAATCGACGACGCTGGCGGCGATGGTCGGCTACCGCAACGAACATAGTTACGGCCACATCATCACGATCGAGGACCCGGTCGAATTCGTCCACCCGCACCGCAATTGCGTGATCACCCAGCGCGAAGTGGGCGTCGATACCGACAGCTTCGAAGCGGCCCTGAAGAATTCGCTGCGCCAGGCGCCCGACGTGATCCAGATCGGAGAAATCCGCGACCGCGAGACGATGGAACACGCGATCGCCTTTGCCGAAACCGGGCACCTGTGCCTGGCCACGCTGCACGCCAACAGCGCCAACCAGGCGCTCGATCGCATCATCAACTTCTTCCCTGAAGAGCGCCGCCAGCAATTGCTGATGGACCTGTCGCTGAACCTGCGCGGCCTGGTCTCGCAGCGCCTGGTGCCGAAAAAGGAAGACAAGGGCCGCGTGGTGGCGATGGAAATCATGCTCAACTCGCCGCTCATCTCCGACCTCATCTTCAAGGGCGAAGTCCACGAGATCAAGGAGATCATGAAGAAGTCGCGCGAGCTGGGCATGCAGACCTTCGACCAGGCGCTGTTCGATTTGTACGAGCGCGATGCGATTTCGTATGAAGATGCGCTGCGCAATGCGGATTCGGTCAACGACCTGCGCCTGAATATCAAGTTGAACAGCAAGAATGCCAAGGAGCGCGATTTTTCGAGCGGGACCGAGCATCTGGGGCTGGTGTAAGTCCCGGCACGTGGTCGGACATGGCTACTCCAGCTACAGACCGCCGCGCACCGTAGAGGTTGTGAAAAAATCGTCAGGGCAAGGCGGCGCAACGCTGCCATGGCGATTTTTTCACAACCTCGTAGGGTGGACTCTCGAGTCCACGCGTTACGTGTCGATACGCACTGCACTTTCATTTGCATGGCTGAGGTAGCAGACCGGGGTCGACATCGCCGCTGATCGGCTTGTAATGACGCGTGGGCACGAGTGCCCACCCTACGGTACGCCGCTGCTAAAGGGGTGAATCAAGCCATGCGCGGCGCCGTCTGCGGCGCACCCTGCGGCAAATGCCGGTTGATCCACGCCGTCGTATCGGCCATCACCTCGTCCTTGCCGTAGTCGTTGAGCAGGTCGTGGTAATGCCCCTCGTAGAGCTTGAGCGTCTTGTCCTGCGAGCCGACGGTGTCGTAGAAGAACTGGCTCCCCGCCGGCACCGTCGCCTTGTCGACCGTGCCGTGCATGATGAACACCGGCAGCGTAATCAGCGGGAATTCCTTTTCCAGGCGCTCGTCGGCGCGCACCAGGGCGGCGACGGTTTTCGCCGGCTGCACTTCGCTGGCGATCAGCGGGTCGCTGTTCAGGCTGTCGACCGCTTCCGGGTCGCGCGAAAAATCCTCGTTCCTGAGTTTTAATACCCGCAGGTGCGGCGCGACGTGGCTCAGTCCCTTGATGAGCGCCAGGGCGATGTCCGGCGCCGGCACCTTGAAGGCGAAGCTCTCGCAGATGAGGCCATCGATGTCCGCCTGGTGCTCCAGCGTGTAGACACAGGAGACGACGCCGCCGGCGCTATGCCCGAGCAGGAATACCGGCAAGTCCGGCTCGCGCGATTTGGCCAGGGTGACCAGGGTGTGCAGGTCGCTGACGTAGTCTTCGATATGGTCGACGTAGAAGCGCTCACCGCTGGATTTGCCGCGTCCGCGCAGATCCAGCGCATACACCGAAAAGCCGTTGGCGGTCAGTTGCCCGGCGGTCCAGCCATACTGGCCGCTGTGCGAATTGACGCCGTGGCAGATGACGACCAGCGCGCGCGGCCGCTCGATTGGATGCCAGCTGCGGATGAATATCTCGTTGCCGTCCTTGCCGATGACGGTTTCCTCGTTCGGAAGCATGTCCATGATGACCCCCACTGGTAAGGCGCAGCCATCGGGAGCGACGACCGGCACCGTTCGAGCTTAGGCTGTTTTTGACCCGCCTCGCCGATGCCGGGAATATCGTTTGATGTAAAACAAAGAGACTTCATCGAATCGATACTTGCGGTTTTGGTATCATTCCGGCATGAACGTTTTCGACTTCCATGCCACCGCCCTCGACGGCGCCTCCATCGACCTGGCGCGCTACCGCGGCAAGGTGCTCCTGATCGTCAACACCGCCAGCGGCTGCGGCTTCACGCCCCAGTACGCGGGGTTGGAAGCGCTGTACCGCCGGTTCCGCGACCGCGGCGTCGAGGTGCTTGGTTTTCCCTGCAACCAGTTCCGCGGCCAGGAGCCCGGGACCGAAGCCGAGATCGGCGCCTTTTGCGAAAAGAACTTCGGCGTCACTTTTCCAATGTTCGCGAAGATCGAGGTCAACGGCGCCGGCGCGCATCCTTTGTACCGCCACCTCAAAAGCGAAGCGCCGGGCCTGCTCGGCACGCGCGCCATCAAGTGGAACTTCACCAAATTCCTGGTCGGGCGCGATGGCCGCGTGGTGAAACGCTACGCGCCGCGCACGGAGCCGGAAGCGATCATCGCCGATATCGAAGGGTTGCTGCCGCGCTGAGGCGTCCATGAAAAAAGCCCGCGCGGACGCGGGCTGTTGCGGGGTGTTGCGAGAATTACTTGGTCTGGGCGGTGGTCGAGCCGTGCGCGTTATGCGTCCCGGCGTGTTCACCGGCCTGCACTTCAACGGGCGCCTTGACGTCGGCTTTCACTGCGCTCTTGCCGTCCTTGGCATCGGTCTTGGTTTTGGCCTTGGTGTCCTTGGCGGCGGCTTTGGCAGCCTTGGTGTCGGCCTTGGTCGCTTCGCGCACGACCTTGCCGTCGGTTTTCGCGCCGGCCTTCAGGTCCTTGTTCTCCACCAGGACGCCGGTCTTCGCGTCGGTCGCTTGCGTGGTCGAGGCGGCCGGGGTAGCTGGGGTTTGTGCGAAGGCAGCGGTAGCGAACAGGCCGGCGATCAGGGTGGCGGTGATTTTTTTCATGGTGCAGCTCCTTGGGTTAGGTCTGGAAAATGTTCGGTTGCTCTTTGTCTGTCAGTGCACGTCCTGCATGTCACTGGTCTATCAACGCGAGCCGGTAAAGCGCTGTTGACAGGATTAACACTCCCTTACATTCGTGGCATTTGCTTACAAGTGCGGCAATGCCTGTTTCAGGCAACGCGCACGGAAGTGATATTCTGGCAATCCTACCGTTCGATCCATGACCATGTCGCGCTCATCGCTTGCCTCCGCCCTCTTCCTGTTGTTTGCCGCCTTGTCCCAGGGCGCCTTTGCCGCGCGCGTACTCGACGAGGGCAGCATCGACATCGATGGCGAGCGCCGCCGCTACTACCATTTGCACGATGAAGCCGCCACGGCGGACAGCCCGGTGATCGTCCTCATCGACGGCTCGGGCTGCGGCAAGTTCGGCCCACGCCTGCCCGGCTTCTTCGACGGGTATGCCGGCAGCCTGCACGTGTACTTCCTCGAAAAGCCGCACGTTGCGCCCGATGCGGGCGCCCAGCCGCAGCACTGCTCGGCCGCATTCGAGCGCGCCGACCGCCGCGAACGGCGCGTGGCCGACATCGTCCAGTTCATCGACCGGGAACCGCGGCTGAAAGCTGCCGGCGCGCGCTCGCTTGGCTTGCTCGGCTTTTCCGAGGGCGGCGCGGTGGCCCCGCAAGTGGCAGCGCAATCCCGCAAGATTGGACGGCTGGCCGTGATCGGCGCCGGCGGCATGCGGCAGAGCGAGGAGTTCCTGCTGTTCGCCGCGCGCGGCGTGCAGCCGTATGCGCAGCTGGCGGCGAACCAGGCGCTGGCTGCCGCCTTTGCCGACATCGGGGCGCATCCGGCGGCGCTCGACAAACACTTCTTCGGGCACCCGTATGCCTACTGGAGTTCGCATCTGTTCCAGGACCCGCTCGCCACCTACGCCCAGCTGGAGATCCCGATCGTGGCGGCGATGGGAGAGCAGGACGAGAGCGTGCCGATCGAATCGGGGCGCCGCCTGCAGGCGTATTTTGCGGCGCGTCCGCGGGCCGACTTCCGGTTTTTCGAATTCCCCGGCGCGAACCACGGCCTGGCGGCCCCGGATAAACCGTCTCTGAAACCCTTTATTGCGCGCCTGGTCCGCTGGTTCAAGGGCGAGCCGGATGCCTTTGCCGGCCTGGCGCCGCGCCAGCCATGAACCTGCACCGCCTCGACCTGGTCTCGCTCTCGCTGTTCGCCCTGGTGGTGCGCACCGGCAGCATCAGCAAAGGGGCGGCATTGGCCAATCTCGCGGTCGGCGCCGCCAGCCGGCGCATCTCGGACCTGGAAACCATGACCGGCACGGTGCTGCTAGCGCGCCATTCGCGCGGGGTCAGCCTGACCGTGGCCGGCGAGGCGCTGCATCGCCACGCGCAGCGGATATTGAGCGACGTCGACCTGCTCGCGGCCGACCTGTCGGATTACGCCTCCGGCCTGGTCGGCGTGGTGCGCCTGTGGGCGAATACCTCGGCCGTCACCCAGTTCCTGCCGCACGACCTGGCCGCCTTCAGCGCCGCCAACCCCGGCATCCGCATCGAGCTCGAAGAAGGCGACAGCCGCGAAATCGTGGTGGCGGTCCTCGACGGCCGCGCCGACCTGGGCATCTTTGCCGACCGCACGCCGGCGCACGGCCTCGACCTGGTGCATTACCGCGATGACCGCCTGAGCCTGGTCGTGCCGCGCGCGCACGCCTTGTCGAGCAAGCGCAGCCTCTCCTTCAAGGAGGTGCTCGACTACGATTTTGTGAGCCTCGCCGCCGGCACCTCGCTGGCGCAGCGGCTGCAGGCCGAGACCGAGGCGCTGGGACGCAACCTCAAACTGCGCATCCGCGTGCGCAGCTTCGACGCCATGTGCAAGATGGTGGCAGCCGGCATGGGCATCGCCGTGCTGCCGTCCGGCGCGGTGCAGGAACTGGTGCGCTCCCTCGGCCTGCGCCAGATCGCCCTCAACGATGCCTGGGCCGAGCGCAGCCTGCTGATCGGCTTGCGCGACGCCCGGGCCGTGTCGCGCCATGTGCGCTCCCTGCTGGAACACCTGGAGCGTCCGCCGGCCGGGCAGTTGTAGGGTGGGCATGCCCACCGTACGCCAGCTTTCGCGTTTTGCGAAAGCTGGCTTCTCCCCTTGTCGCTTCTATCATCCACGGCGGCGGATCACAATACCTCGACGAAGTAACCAATCGACTCGAGGTCCATCGTGAATACAGGTCAACATATCCCCGAAGGCGCGCTGCGCGGCGTGCGCGTCATCGAAATGGGGCAACTCATCGCCGGGCCGTTTGCCGGCAAGACGCTCGGCGAATTCGGCGCCGACGTCATCAAGATCGAGGCGCCCGGCAGCGGCGACCCGTTGCGCAACTGGCGCATGATCAAGGAAGGCACCTCGGTCTGGTGGCAGGTCCAGTCGCGCAACAAGCGTTCGATCGCGCTCGACCTGCGCAGTCCCGAGGGCCAGGACATCGCGCGCAAGCTGATCGCCGAAGCCGATGTGCTGATCGAGAATTTCCGCCCCGGCACCCTGGAAGCCTGGGGCATGGGATATGAAGCGCTCTCCGCCATCAATCCCGGCCTGGTCATGCTGCGCATCTCGGGCTATGGCCAGACCGGTCCTTACCGCGACCTGCCCGGCTTCGGCGCCATCGGCGAAGCGATGGGCGGCCTGCGCCACCTGACGGGCGAGCCGGACCGGGTGCCGGTGCGCTGCGGCGTCTCGATCGGCGACACCCTGGCCGCCCTGCACGGCACCATCGGCATCCTCACTGCGCTGTACCACCGCAAGGTCAACGGCGGCAAGGGACAAGTCATCGACGTCGCACTGCACGAAGCCGTCTTCAACGTCATGGAAAGCCTGATCCCCGAATACAGCGCCTTTGGCGCCGTGCGCGAAGCCGCCGGCAGCGCCTTGCCGGGGATCGCGCCCTCGAACGCTTACCGCTGCAATGACGGTTACGTGCTCATCGCCGGCAATGGCGACAGCATTTTCAAGCGCCTGATGGCCGTGATCGGGCGCGACGACCTGGCGTCCGATCCAGCCCTGGCCAACAACGCCGGCCGCGCCGCGCGCGCCGCCGAACTCGACGCCGCCATCGGCGTCTGGACCGCTACCCGGGCGTCCGCCGAGGTGCTCGAGATCCTGGGCGCGGCACGGGTCCCGGCCGGCAAGGTCTATACCGCGAAGGACATCGCCGAAGACCCGCACTACCGCGCGCGCGACATGATCCTGTCGCAGGCCACGCGCGACGGCTATGACATCGAAGTGCCGGGCGTGGTGCCCAAGCTGATGGGCACGCCGGGCAGCGTGCGCTCGTCGGCGCCGGGACTGGGCGACGACACCGACGGCGTCCTGCGCGAACTCGGCTTGAGCGACGACGACGTCGCTGCCCTGCGCAGCAAGGGAGTGGTGGCATGAACGCCTGGGAAGGCGGCGGCCGCCGCATCTACATGCAGGAAGTGGGCACGCGCGACGGCTTGCAGGCCGAATCCGCGTTCGTCCCGACCAGCGACAAAATCGCCCTGGTCGACAGCCTGTCGCGCGCCGGCATGGCCAGGATCGAGGTGACGGCATTCGTCTCGCCGAAAGCGATTCCGGCCCTGGCCGATGCGCAGGACGTCATGCGCGGGATCGAACGCGTTCCCGGGGTGGTCTACAGCGCCCTGGTGCCGAACGTGCGCGGCGCCGAGCGCGCCATCGAGAGCGGGGTCGATGAACTCAACCTGGTGATGTCGGCCAGCGAGAGCCACAACCTGTCGAACCTGCGCATGACGCGCGAGCAGTCGTTCGTCGCCCTGTGCGAGGTGGCGGCACTGGCCCGGCAGGCGGTGCGCTCTGTGAACATCTCGCTGTCCTGCTCCTTCGGCTGCCCGATGGAAGGCGACGTGGCACAAGAGACGGTGCTGGCCTGGTGCGCGCGCTTCGTCGATGAAACCGGCGCCGGCGGGATCACCCTGTGCGACACCACCGGCATGGCGTATCCGACCCAGGTGGCGGCGCTGACGCGGCGTTTTCGTGACGCCTGGCCGGACATAGAGTTAAGCCTGCACTTCCACAATACCCGCGGCATGGGCTTGGCGAACGTGCTGGCCGGGATCGACGCCGGCGCCGACCGTTTCGACGCCTCGCTCGGCGGCATCGGCGGCTGCCCTTATGCGCCGGGCGCGTCGGGCAATGTCTGTACCGAGGAAGTCGTGCATGCGCTCGGGCTGATGGGGTACGACACCGGCGTCGACCTGGAGCGGCTGCTGGCTGCCTCGAAGCGGTTGCCGGAGTTGATCGGCCACGAGACGCCGAGCCAGATCGTCAAGGCCGGGCGCCGCCTCGACCTGCACCGGCCACCCAGGGATTTCGAGGCGATCCGGGAGCGCGCCCATGCAAGATAAAACAACAACCATCGTTCGCGATGCACAAGGAGACACCATGAAGTCGATTCAATTTCTGACATTGCATACCTGCGCGCTGGCCCTCGCCACGGCCTTCGCGGCCAGCGGCGCGCAGGCGCAGGACTACCCGACGCAAACGGTGACGCTGCTGGTATCGGCGGCGCCCGGCGGCACCACCGACCTGGCCGCGCGCATGATTTCCGATCCACTGTCGAAGGCGCTGGGCAAGGCGGTCGTGGTCGACAACCGGCCCGGCGGCGCCGGCGTGATCGCGGCGGCGGCGGTCAAGCGGGCAAAGCCGGATGGTCATACCCTGCTCGTGCAGTACTCCGGCTTCCACGTGATCACCCCGCACGTCATGAAGGCGCCGTTCGACCCGGTCAAGGACTTCGCGCCGGTCGCGAATCTTATCGTCGCACCCCAGGTGATGGTCGTGCGTCCCGGCCTGCCGATCAAGACCTTGCCCGAACTGGTCGCCTACGCCAAGGCGCAGCCGGGGAAACTCAGCTACGCATCGTCGGGCAACGGCTCGCTGCAGCACGTGACGGGCGAGATGCTCAACGGGATCGCCGGCATCAAGCTCACCCACGTGCCCTACAAGGGAACCGGTCCGGCCGTGACCGATATGCTGGCCGGCACGGTTGACCTCACCTTTACCACGGCGCCGCCGCTGCTCGGCCACATCAAGACCGGCAAGCTGCGCCCGCTGGCCGTCACCGGCGACGTCGCCTTGCCGAGCCTGCCGAACGTGCCGACCACCGCGACCATCAAGGGTTTCGACAAGCTCGACGTCAGCTCGTGGTTCGCCGTGTATGCGCCCGCCGGCACGCCCAAGCCGATCGTCGACCGGCTGACCAACGAGATCAGGAAGATCATGCAAACGGCCGAGTTCAAGAGCAAGGCCGAAGCGCAGGGTGCGTATGCGGTGTACATGAATCCGCAGCAGCTGGCGGAGCATACGAACAAGCAACTGCAGTACTGGGGCAAGTTCGTCAAGGATGCGAAGATCACGGCCGAGTGACGCGCCGGCCTGCCGCCGCATTTGTCTACCCGACGTTCAACCCCATCGCCCGCACGATCTCGGCCGCCTGGCGCGGCGAGATGGTCGCACCCGCGAACAGTTTGGCGTTGACCAGCTTGACGCCGCCGAGGTCGGCCTCGCGCAGGTCGGCGCCGTCGAAACGGGTGTCCTTGATGTGGGCGTCGCGCAAACTGCCGCCGGCGAAGACGGCGTCGCGGAAATCGCAGCCGGACAAGTCGGCGTCGGCGAAATCGATGCCAACCAGGGTCAGCTTGCGAAACGACATGCGGCGCAGGTCGGCGCCGATCAGCAGCGAATCCTCGAACGACAGGCCGAGGTAGCTCACTTCCTCGAACGCGGCGCCGGTGAGCTTGCAGCTGCGGAAAGCGGCGGAGGCCAGCTTGGCGCGGCGCCAGCCGGTGTTGTTCAGGTCGGAGGATGCGAAGCCGGCGTCGACCAGGTCGGCCGACTCGAAATCGGCGTGGCCGGCGCGGCAGCGCTGCCAGCGCGTGCGCGACAGGTTGGCGGCGTAGAACGAGGTTTCGAGCAGCACGCAATTGCGAAAGCCGGTGTCCTGCAGGTTCAGGCGCGCGAGGTCGGCGCCGGAAAAATCGCAGTCTTCGAAGACCAGCATCGCGTCCTGCGCCAGCAGTTCTTCGACGCGGCGGCGGTCGAGCGTTTCGCCGCTGATGGTGACGCTGTCCCTTGCCATCAGCGCGTCTCGACCTGCGCCGAACCGTGGATGACGCAGCCGCGGTTGACGTTTTCCAGGAAGCGCAACGCTTCGCCGATCGAGGCCGAGGATGGGACCAGGCGATTCAATCCCGGTTCGCTGGCGATGCGGTCCAGCCCATAGGCCAGCGCACGCGAGACTTCGCGCGCCAGTTTGCCGTCGCTGTTGTACAGGGCGTCGTAGACGCCGACCTCTTCCCACAAGGGGACGAAGCCGGGCGTGGTGGAATCCTCGAAGACGACGACGGGTTCGCGACCTCCTTCGTCGCGCACGAGGCGGAATACGGAACTCATTGGGTGCTCTTTTGGGTGGGTGGGACGGCATGCTAGCACGGGTGCCGGAAGCACGTGGTCTGCGGTGACGGTCGGGTCGGCATGGACACGAAAAACGCGTGGGCTCGAGAGCCCACCCTACGTTACGCTGCGACCGTGACGACGGTCCGCGGCGGTGGTGCACCGTAGGGTGGGCTCTTCGAGCCCACGCGTTTTTCGTGCTCGTGAATACCCGACCGCTACATCACCCCTGCAACGCCCGATCCACCAGCTCGATCCAATGGGTCACCGGCGTCTGTGTCGCCGACTGCAAATGCGTCATGCAGCCAATGTTGGCCGAGACGATTTCCTGCGCCCCGGTCGCGGCCAGGCTGGCCAGTTTGCGGTCGCGCAGCTCGTGGGCGATCTGCGGATGCAGCACCGAATAGGTGCCGGCCGAGCCGCAGCACAGGTGGCTGTCGGCGCACAGCACGACGTCGACGCCGGCCGCGCGCAACACCCCTTCGACCTTGCCGCGGATTTGCTGGCCGTGCTGCAGCGTGCATGGCGGGTGGAAAGCGACGCGTTCCTGGATCTTGCCGCGCAGGCGCGCCGCCAGCTGTTCCTCGAATTGCGGCATGATCTCCGACAGGTCGCGCGTCAGAATCGAGATGCGCCCCGCCTTGGCCGCATAAGCCGGATCGTGCGCCAGCAGGTGGCCGTATTCCTTGACCGTGACGCCGCAGCCCGAGGCCGTCATCACGATCGCCTCGACTTCCTGGCGCTCGACCAGCGGCCACCAGGCGTCGACGTTGCGGCGCATGTCGTCCAGCCCGGCCGCCTGGTCGTTCAGGTGGTAGCGCACGGCGCCGCAGCAGCCGGCCCGTGGCGCCACGATCAGTTGCACGCCGAGCGCATCGAGCACGCGCGCGGTGGCGGCATTGATGTTGGGCGCCATCGCCGGCTGCACGCAGCCGTCGAGCACCAGCATCTTGCGCGCATGCGTGCGCGTCGGCCAGTGGCCGGCGGCGCGTGGACGCTGCACCTTGTCCTGCATCTCTTTCGACAGCAGCGGCCGCAAGGCGGTGCCCACGCCATATGCCGGCTTGAACAGGTTCGCCCTCGGCAGGAATTCCTTGAGCATGGTGCGCTTGACGCGGTCGGCGGCCGGACGCGGCACGCGCTCCTCGACCACGCGGCGGCCGATGTCGACCAGGCGCCCGTATTTCACGCCCGAGGGGCAGGTCGATTCGCAGTTGCGGCAGGTCAGGCAGCGGTCCAGGTGCAGTTGCGTCTTGCGCGTCGGTTCGGCCCCTTCCAGCACCTGCTTGATCAGGTAGATGCGCCCGCGCGGGCCATCGAGTTCGTCGCCCAGCAGTTGATAGGTCGGGCAGGTGGCGGTACAGAAGCCGCAGTGCACGCAGGCGCGCAGGATCGCTTCGGCCTCGTTGCCGTCCGCGGTACCCTTGATGAAGTCGGCCAGGTTGGTTTGCATGCTAGAACAGTCGTCCGGGATTGAAAATGTGGGCAGGATCGAAGGCGGTTTTCAGGCGCTCGTGGATGCGCGCCACGGCTGGCGCCAGCGGCTGGAACACGCCGGCAGCCTTGTCGCCGCCGCGGAACAGGGTCGCGTGGCCACCGATGGCGCCGGCGCTGCGGCGGATGACGGTGGCGTCGCTGATGGGCGCGCGCAGCCAGCGCTGGGCGCCGCCCCACTCCACCAGCTGCTCGCCATCGAGGACGATCGCGCCGGTGGTCGGCGGCACCGACAGCCGCCACAGCGGCAGGTCGCCCTCGAAGTACGCATGGCGCTGTTCGCGCAGGCTGGCCCAGAAGGGCGCACAATCCGGCATCACTTGCCCGCCCAGCGAGCGCATTGCCGCATCCACCGCGGCGCGCGCGCCGGACAAGCGCAAGGCGAGCACACCGCCGTGCCAGCAGCTGGCCGAGATGGGCAAGGGCTGGCCGCCCCAGGTATTGAGCATGCGGATCGCCTCGATTTCACCCGTCTCGAAGACCAGCGTCGTCTCGGCGACCGTGCGCGGCAGGACTTTGACGGACAGCTCGAGCATCAGCCCGAGCGTGCCCAGCGAGCCGGCCAGCAGGCGCGAGACGTCGTAGCCGGCCACGTTCTTCATGACCTGGCCGCCGAAATTCAGTACCTCGCCCTTGCCGTCCATGAGCTTCGCGCCGAGCACGAAATCGCGCACGGCGCCGCTGTTGGCGCGGCGCGGACCCGACAATCCCGCAGCAATCGCGCCGCCCAGGGTCGCGCCATCGCCGAAATGCGGCGGCTCGAAGGCGAGCATCTGGTTTTGCGCAGCGAGAGTCGCCTCGATCTCTGCCAGCGGCGTGCCGCAGCGCGCCGTGATCACCAGTTCGGTCGGCTCGTAGTCGACGATGCCGGCATGGCCGCGCGTATCGAGGATCTCGCCGACGAGCGCCCCGCCATACCAGTCCTTGGTGCCGCCGCCGCGAATGCGCAGCGGCCGTTGCCGGGCTGCCGCCGCGCGTATCTGTTCTTTGAATTGTTCGATCATCGTTAAAAGCGCGGGAGTTCGGGGAACGGCACGGCGCCGCCGTGCACGTGCAGCTTGCCGAATTCGGCGCAGCGGTGCGGGGTCGGGATCGCCTTGTCCGGATTGAGCAGCATCGGCACGTCGAAGGCGCGCTTCACGGCGAAGAAGGCGTCGAGTTCGGCGCGCGCGAATTGCACGCACATCGAATTGATCTTCTCCATGCCCACGCCATGCTCGCCGGTGATGGTGCCGCCCACCTCCACGCACAGCGCCAGGATCGCGGCGCCAAAGGCTTCGGCGCGTTCGAATTCGCCGGGCTGGTTGGCATCGAACAGGATCAGCGGATGCATGTTGCCGTCGCCCGCGTGGAACACGTTGGCGCAGCGCAGCCCGTAGGTGGCTTCCATCGCCTCGATGCTGCTCAGTACATGGGCCAGCTGCTTGCGCGGGATGGTGCCGTCCATGCAGTAGTAATCGGGCGAGATGCGTCCCGCCGCCGGAAAGGCGTTCTTGCGCCCGGACCAGAATTTCGCCCGCTCCGCCTCGTTCTGCGACACCGCGATCGCACTGGCGCCGGCCCCTTGCAGCACTTGCGTCATGCGCTCGATCTCTTCCGCCACTTCGAGCGGCGTGCCGTCCGCCTCGCACAGCAGGATCGCGGCGGCGTCGGTGTCGTAGCCGGCGTGGACAAAAGGCTCGACCATGCGCGCCGAAGTGCGGTCCATCATTTCCAGGCCGGCCGGAATGATGCCGGCCGCGATCACGCTCGCCACCGCGTTACCGCCGGTGACGACGTCATCGAAACTGGCCATGATCACCTGCGCCGCCGCCGGCTTCGGCACCAGCTTTACTGTTACCTCGAGCACGATGCCGAGCATGCCTTCCGAGCCGATGAACACGGCCAGCAGATCCAGGCCCGGCGCGTCCAGCGCTTCGCTGCCCAGTTCGATGATCTCGCCGTCGATGGTGGCGACGCGCACGCGCAGCACGTTGTGCACGGTGAGGCCGTATTTCAGGCAGTGCACGCCGCCCGAGTTCTCGGCCACGTTGCCGCCGATGGTGCAGGCGATCTGCGAAGACGGGTCGGGCGCGTAGTACAGGCCGTACTGCGCCGCCGCTTCCGAGATGGCGAGGTTGCGCACGCCCGGCTGCACGACGGCCGTGCGTGCGTAGTCGTCGACGCGCACGATGCGGTTCAAACGCGCGGTCGAGAGTACGACGCCGTCATGGATCGGCAATGCCCCGCCCGACAGGCCGGTACCGGCGCCGCGCGGCACGATCGGCACCTGCAGTTCGCGGCACACGGCCAGCACCGCCAGCACCTGCTCCTCGTCGGCAGGCAAGGTGACGATCATCGGCAACTGGCGGTAGGCGGCCAGGCCGTCGCATTCGTAGGGGCGGGTGTCTTCCGGGTCGGACAGGACGGCGCCATTCGGGAGCCGGGCACGCAAGGCTGCCGCGACTTGCTGGCGGCGCTCGGGGGAGACGTGGAGAGAGGCGGACATGGCGTCGATTGTAGCCACAATCACATCGATTTGTCGTATCCTCGGGCTATCTTTTTTAGGGTCTGGACATAATCATGGGTAATCGACTTTCCAAAATCGCCACACGCACCGGAGACGACGGCAGCACGGGCCTCGGCGACGGCAGCCGTACCGGCAAGGACAGCGCGCGCATCCACGCGCTGGGCGAAGTCGACGAACTCAATTCCTTCGTCGGCCTGCTGCTGTGCGAGGACATGCCGAGCGACCTGCGCGAAGAACTGGTCTCGATCCAGCACGACCTGTTCGACCTCGGCGGCGAATTGTGCATTCCCGGCTACCAGATGATCAAGGACGAACACGTGGCGCGCCTGGATGGCCTGCTCGAGAAGTACAACGCCGACCTGCCGATCCTGAAGGAATTCATCCTGCCGGCCGGCTCGCGCGCGGCTTCCACCGCGCACGTGTGCCGCACCGTCTGCCGCCGCGCCGAGCGCGCCATCGTCGCCCTGTCGAAACAGGACACCATCAACCCGCAGCCGCGCCAGTACGTGAACCGCCTGTCGGACCTGATGTTCGTGCTGGCGCGCGTGCTGAACCGCTTCGCGGGCGGCAGCGACGTGCTCTGGAACCACGAACGCCAGCGCGGCTGAGGAGCGGTATGGCAGGCAGTACGCCCTTCGACGTCCGTTTCTACACGGCCGGGGTCAAGTGGCCGACCAATCCGTTCCGCTTTCGCGGCCAGGGCCAGCTCGCGATCGAGACCGATTTCGTGTTCGTGCGCGGCACCGTCCAGCGCACCTTCGGCCTGCCGAAGCACGAGGAACACCGGCTGCGCCGCGTCGACATCGTCAATGCCTATGCCAGCGGCCAGGACGTCTGGTTCGACGTGATCGGCGTGAAGGAGACCATCACCGTCGGCTTCAGCGCCGCCGACCGCGAGACGGCGGCCAGCATCGTCGCCCTCCTCCCGGCGCGCCAGACCGAATCGTTCACGCGCGAACACGAGGAGAACGCCGTCTTCCACGACCGCATCGATTACTGGAGTCCGTCGACGCCCGTGATCTGGGGCCTGCTGGCGGCGAACATCGGCATCTTTGCGCTGATGTGGCTCGCCATCAAACACTTCCAGTCCGAGCTGATCGGTCCGCTGCGCCAGCTGTTCGAACGCCAGCCGAATGCCGCGGCGCTGCTGCATGCGCAGCAGCTGGTCGAATGGGGCTCGAACGTTGGCCGCCTGACCCGCGGCGGACAATGGTGGCGCCTGGTCAGTTCGATGTTCCTGCACGGCAGCCTGCTGCACCTGGTGTTCAACATGATCGCGCTGTGGCAAGTCGGACGGCTCACCGAACGCATCTTCGGCAGCACGCGCTTTCTCGCCCTGTATTTCATCGCCGGCGTCTCGGGCAGCATCGCCAGCGTACTGTGGAATCCGCACGTGAACAGCGTCGGCGCATCCGGTGCGATCTTCGGCATCATCGGCGGCCTGCTCGCCTTTCTCAGCCGCGCGAATACCGGGGTGCCGCCGACTGTCGTCACCGAGCTGCGTGCCTCGCTGGTGCCGTTCCTGCTGTTCAGCCTGTGGATGGGCTTCGTGTATCCGCACACGGACAATGCGGCGCACATCGGCGGCCTGGTGGGCGGCTGGCTGGCGGGGCTCCTGCTGGCGCGCTCGATTCATTTGCCGGAACAGGCGCAGGCGAAATAAAAAGGCGCTGTCACCGTTCGCTGTTGATGGGGCCGACGGTCAGACGCAACAATTGATCGGCAGAAGTGACCTTTCCACCATCGAGCGCGCGGCGCCAGCCCAGGTAATTCGGCAGATAACGCGACGCGACCCCATGAAACCGCGCCAGCCACTCACGAAAGCGGCGGTGCCAGGCATTCACGTTCTGCACATGGATGGCGCCCGCGGCCTCGCGGCGGAGGCGTTCGCCGGCGCGCAGGTTGACGGCCTGGTGCGCAATGCCGTGCGCACGCGCGAACGCGCGGTAGGCCGCATGCGCGTCGGTGACCAGCAGCGCTTGCCGGTCGAGGTGGGGCAGCAAGTGACGCTCGAGTTGCGCCTTGCTCAGGGCGCCGCGCCCGGTCACGGCGTCGATGGTCTGGCCGCTGCGGTCGCGCGCCACCAGGATGCAGTCGAGTTCGCGCGAGATGCCGCGCTTTGCCGCCGCGCCACTGCGCTTGCGCGGCGCCCGGTCGAGCTTGCGCGATCCTTTCTGCGACTCGCGTAGAAACATTTCGTCGGCCTCGACGATGCCGTTCAGGCACACCGGCCGGTCGTCCTTGACCCGGTCGAGAAACCGGTGGCGCCATCTGAATGCGGTATTCCGGTGCACCTTCACTTGCTCTGCCGCTGCGCGCACCGGGCGCGACGCGCGCAGCGCATCGAGGTAATCGAGCCATTTGGCGCGCAGGCGCAGCCGTGCCAGCGGCGTGCGGGTGAGGTCGTTGAAGGTGCGCCGGCACCCGCGGCAGCGATAGCGCTGCAGGCCGTTCGCGCAGCCATGGCGGTGCCAGCCGGGGCAGCGGCAATGCGGGCAACGGCGCCCGGGTCCGCGCAATTGTTCGATCAGTGCGAGCAGTTGCTGCAATCCGGCCGCCGGCCGCAAGGCATCGAGCACCCGTAGTCGCTGCGGCTGATTCAGTGTCGGCAATGCCGCGAACCACTTCTTGAACCCTGGCGCTTTCATGGCAGATCCATATCGTTGGCGATACGGGTTCGACCGTGAAACAACTCAGCAGTTCAATCCTCATCCATAGCGAACGGTGACAGCGCCAATAAAAAAGAGCGGGCCAGCCCGCTCTTTTCGCTTTTACATGACGCCGAACGCCCTTACACCTTGGCTGCACGCCTGCGCGTGACGACACCGGCCCCCAGCATGGCGACGCCGAACAAGGCCAGCGTGCCCGGTTCCGGCACCTCGGCCAGCTTGATCTGACCATTGTTGCCGATGAGGATGTACTGTCCGGGCGCGTTGGCATACGTCGTGCCATTGCAGCCCGCGCCGGTAAAGCCTGCATACTCGCACGCCAGTTCGCTGACCAGCGTGGGAGTCGGATTGCCGACCGTGTTCGCATTGGTAAAGGCGAAGGCCATGACCCCCTCCATCGCCAGGTCCTGGCCGTTTTCGCGGAAGAAGTAGCCCTCGGCGAGATCCCCGGCCTCGGCCCGCGCGAGCACGGTCACGCGCCCGTTGCTGATTGGCGAACCGTTCGCATCGACCGTACCGCCGCCGCCGGACATGACGTCGAATTCGGCAATCAGGTTGCCCAGGTTGGCGCCATAGATGCCTGCCGTGGTGCCGTACTGTCCTGCAGTCGGGTTCTGGAACATGCGGACGGTACCGCCGCTGAACGAGAAGGATTCGCCCAAAGTACCGGTTCCGAACGCCTCGAACATGAGCGAGATGTTGCCGCCAGGATAGCTGATTGGGAAAAAGTCCCCGTTGCTGTCTGCCTGTCCAATGTTGAACACGGCGTGTTCCCGGAACGAGAAGCTGTTACCGCCGGTGCTGGTGAGCTCGATGAAGGCATTGCCGTTCACGTCCAGGTATTCGTTGATTTGTTGTCCGGTGGCGAAGCCGCCGCCGGTCGGGTTGAATACCCAGTTGTTCATGACGGTGGCGGCGTTGGCGCCGCCGGCTAGGGACATTACAACAGCGGCAGCGCAAGCTGCTTTCTTCAGAAAGTTCATGGTCGTTATCCTCAACGCGGGGTTGACAAGGGTGAGCACAGCGACTCACCCTCAAGCAACTGCCGTACCAGCGTATTGACGACCTTGCAAATCAACGAGTTATCCCATTCCTCTCACTCAGCAATTATAAAAATGTAAAGAATATCGACAACTGGTTACTCATCCATACTTCCTTTGCGTAAGCATTGTGCATAATGTGCAGCGGCGCCGGCCTTATTCGGCATAACTGCCCGATTTCTTGATGATCGGACTCCACTTGTCGATTTCCGCCTTCAAGTGCCCGCGCAATGCTTCCGGGGTGGCGCGGTTGGGAGCGACGGGATCGGTACTCAGCTGGGCAAGGCGCTGCTTCACGTTCGGGTCCCTGACGGCGTATTGCAGTGCGCCGCTCAGCTTGTTGATGACCTCTTTCGGCGTTCCCTTCGGCGCATATACGCCATGCCAGACCGACAGTTCGAATCCGGGCAGGCCGCTGCTTGCCAGCGCGGGCAAACCGGGCAAACTCGCGACCGGCGTCTTGTACGTCACCGCATACGCTTTCACCTTGCCGCTGGTGATGTGGCCCATCGTGTTGGTCGCCTGGTCGCACATCAGGTCGACCTGGCCTCCCAGCAGGTCGTTCATCGCGGGACCGGTCCCTTTATAAGGCACGGTGGTGAGTTCGACGCCGACGGCGCTCATGAAGAGCATGCCGCACAGGTGCGACGCCGCGCCGACGCCGGCGTTGGCCAGCGTGACCTTGTCCTTGTTCGCCTTCAGGTAGGCGAGCAGCTCGCCCACGTCCTTCGCCGGAAAATCCTTGCGCGCGACCAGGGTCGATGCCGCGTCGGTCGCGAGGCCGATCGGTTCGAAACTGTCGATGCTGTTGTAAGGGAGTTTGGGATACAGGCTCGGCGCCGTGGCATGGCCAACGTGATGGACGAAGATCGTATAGCCGTCCGGCGTGGCCCGCGCCGCACGCGCCGCGCCCAGCGTGCCGCCGGCGCCGCCGACGTTTTCGACGATGATCTGCTGCTTCAGGTTGGTGCCCATCGCCTGGGCCAGCAGGCGCGCGATGGTGTCGGTGGGTCCGCCGGCGGCAAACGGCACGATCATCGTGATCGTCTTGTCCGGGTAGTCCGCTGCGTAGGAAAGCGGGCTGGCTGCCAGCGCCAGTGCCAGGGAAGCGAGCGATGCCGAGAATGTGATCTTCATGCTGTGTCTCCATTAGTAGGCCCTGGCAGCAGGCCGGATTTTTTATGATAAAGCCAATTACCGTCAAGCCGACAGTTTCTGCATCTCCGCAAACAGGTCGGCCTTGCCTTCGAACCCGATGCCCGGCAAATCCGGCATCGTGATGTAACCGTGATCAACTTTTACCCCATCAGGGAAGCCGCCGAACGGCTGGAACAGGTCCGGATACGACTCGTTGCCGCCCAGCCCCAGTCCGGCCGCGATATTCAGCGACATCTGGTGGCCGCCGTGCGGGATGCAGCGTGCGGGCGACCAGCCGTGCTCGCGCAGCATGTCGAGCGTGCGCAGGTATTCGACCAGGCCGTACGACAGCGCGCAGTCGAACTGCAGCCAGTCGCGGTCGGCGCGCATGCCGCCGTAGCGGATCAGGTTGCGCGCATCCTGCATCGAGAACAGGTCTTCGCCGGTCGCCATCGGGTTTTTATAGTAATTGCGCAGCGTGGCCTGCAGTTCGAAGTCGAGCGGGTCGCCCGGCTCCTCGTACCAGAACAGGTCGTATTGCGACAGCGCTTTTGCATACTGGACCGCCGTGTCGAGGTCGAAGCGGCCGTTGGCGTCGACCGCCAGCTTCTGGCCATCCTGCAGCACCGACAGGATGCTGTCGATGCGGCGCAGGTCTTCGTCGAGCGAGGCGCCGCCGATCTTCTTTTTCACCACCGTGTAGCCGCGGTCGATATAGCTGCGCATCTCGTCCTTGAGCTTGCCGTGGTCCTGGCCCGGATAGTAGTAACCGCCGGCGGCATACACGAACACCTTGCGCTCGGGCTGGCCGTTGCCGTAACGGTCGGCCAGCAGCTGGAACAGCGGTTTGCCTTCGATCTTCGCCACCGCATCCCACACCGCCATGTCGATGGTGCCGATCGCCACCGAACGTTCGCCATGGCCGCCCGGCTTTTCGTTGGTGAACATGCAGTTCCAGATTTTATGCGGGTCGAGGTTGGTGCCGGCGGCGTCGATCAGCGCATCCGGGTCGGCTTCCAGGATACGCGGAATAAAACGTTCGCGCATCAGCTTGCCCTGGCCGTAGCGGCCATTCGAATTGAAGCCGTAGCCGATCACCGGCTTGCCGTCGCGGATCACGTCGGTGACGACCGCCACCAGGCTCAGGGTCATCTTGCTGAAGTCGATGTAGGCATTGCGGATCGGCGAGCTGATCGGAAGGGTTTGTTCACGGATTTCTACGATCTTCATGGAAGTCTCCTGTAAGTCTGCGGGTATCGGAATAGCGATAGAGTAAGCTGCGGCGGCGATCCTATAATTCACTCCAGTTCAATAGTGAATTGAATTCAAATGAAGAATGAAACCGCGTCTGATATGCAGTTCTTCGTGCTGGTGGCTCAGCATGGCAGCCTGGCGGCGGCTGCGCGCGCCCTCGACCTGACCCCGCCGGCCGCCACCAAACGGCTGGCCGCACTCGAAGCCCGGCTCGGTGTACGCCTGGTGAACCGCACCACGCGCAGCCTCAGCCTGACCAGCGAGGGCGCCACCTATCTCGACCATGCGACGCGCATCCTGGCCGAAATCCGGGAGATGGAAGACGTAGTGACGCAAGGACGCGCCACCCCGCGCGGCCTGTTGCGAGTGAACGCGACCCTCGGTTTCGGGCGCACGACGATCGCCCCGCTGGTGTCCAGCTTCGCCGCGCGCTATCCGGAGGTGGAACTGCAGATGGAAGTGACCGACCGCCCCATCGACCTGGTCGAAAGCGGCTTCGACCTGGCGATCCGCTTCGGCGAACTGCCCGATCAACGCCTGAACGCGCGCCGCATCCTGTCGAACCGGCGCTTCCTGTGCGCCTCGCCGGCCTACCTCGAGCGCCATGGCGCGCCGGCCAATCTCACCGACCTGGCCCGGCACCGCTGCATCATCCACCGCCAGAACGACGACGCCTACGGCATCTGGCGCTTCATGCACCAGGAGCACACGGAAGTGGTCAAGGTACACGGCATGTTGTCGAGTAACGATGGCGACATCGTGCTGGGCTGGGCACTGGACGGCCACGGCATCCTGATCCGCTCGGAATGGGACCTGGCCCGCTACCTCGACAGCGGCCGCCTGCGCATCGTGCTGCCCGAATTCACCCTGCCGGCCGCCGACCTGTTCGTCTACTACCCTAGCCGGCGCAACCAGACCATTCGCGCGCGCGCCTTCATCGATTTTCTCGTCGAGCACTTCCAGAGAAAATAAGGCTGGGGTCAGGTCTGACATTTAGACACGAGCTCAGCCATAACCCCTCCCCCCTCTTTCCTCCGGCTGGCCAGGAGCTCGAGCATCGGCAGAGGCCGTGTCCGAATGTCAGACCTGACCCCAGCCTTACGCGCCAAGAATATATATTCGAAAATTTCGATTATATATCCGCAAATATTCCGTTTTTCGTATCGAAACCAGCCACGCATAATGGCTCCATCACATCGAAATAACCTAGGCAGCCGCGCAGCGAAGTCAACAATGAACCTTCGACGCATTCGATGATCCGAACTGAACCGATGTCCAATCGCCGCGACTGATGCGGCTTAACTTGAGGAGAACACCATGAACAACGCCAAACTCGAAGTGCTGACCCCACATAACTCGCAGCTGATCATCATCGACCACCAGCCGCAAATGGCCTTCGGCGTGCAGTCGATCGACCGCCAGACCCTCAAGAACAACGTGGTCGGCCTGGCCAAGGCAGCCAAGGCCTTCGCTATCCCGACCATCATCACCACCGTCGAAACCGATTCCTTCTCCGGTAAAACCTACCCGGAAATCCTGGACGTGTTCCCCGACCACCCGATCCTCGAGCGCACCTCGATGAATTCCTGGGATGACCAGAAAGTGCGCGACGCCCTCGCCGCCAACGGCCGCAAGAAGATCATCGTCGCCGGCCTGTGGACGGAAGTGTGCAACACCACCTTCGCCCTGTGCGCCATGCTCGAAGGCGAGTACGAGATCTACATGGTGGCCGATGCGTCCGGCGGCACCTCGAAGGATGCCCACGATTTCGCCATGCAGCGCATGGTGCAGGCCGGCGTGGTGCCGGTGACCTGGCAGCAGGTGCTGCTGGAATGGCAGCGCGACTGGAAAAACCGCGAGACCTACGATGCCGTCATGAAGATCGTCACCGAGCACTCGGGCGCCTATGGCATGGGTGTCGACTACGCCTACACCATGGTGCACAAGGCGGCGGCGCGCAACCAAGGGCAGAACGAAGTGCTGGCGCCCGTCGCGGCACCGGTTCGCTAACAGAGCCATCCCGGTCCGCCACATCGGCGGACTACCCACTATCAAGGCCGGATCACCAGGCGAACCAGAATAACCAAGGGAGCACACCATGCAGGCACAGGTCAACGCGAGCGCGACACTCATCCTCACCAACGGCAACTTCGCCACCCTCGACCGCGCACAGCCGCAGGCGGGCGCCGTCGCCATCCGCGATGGCCGTTTCCTCGCCGTCGGCGACGTCGAGCACGTGATGCGCCACCGCGATGCCGCGACCGAGGTCATCGACCTGAACGGCCGCACCGTGATTCCCGGCCTGAACGATTCGCACATCCACCTGATCCGCGGCGGCTTGAACTACAACCTGGAGCTGCGCTGGGAAGGCGTCCCTTCGCTGGCCGACGCCCTGCGCATGCTGAAAGACCAGGCCGACCGCACCCCGCACCCGCAATGGGTGCGCGTGGTCGGCGGCTGGAACGAATTCCAGTTCGCGGAGAAGCGCATGCCGACGCTGGAAGAGATCAACGCCGCCGCGCCCGACACGCCGGTCTTCATCCTGCACCTGTACGACCGCGCCCTCCTCAACCGCGCCGCCCTGCGCGCCGTCGGCTACACCAAGGACACGCCAAACCCGCCCGGCGGCGAAATCCAGCGCGACGGCGCCGGCAACCCGACCGGCATGCTGATCGCCCGTCCGAATGCGATGATCCTGTACGCCACCCTGGCCAAGGGCCCGACGCTGCCCTACGATTTACAAGTCAACTCGACCCGCCAGTTCATGCGCGAACTGAACCGCCTGGGGCTGACCAGCGCGATCGACGCCGGCGGCGGTTTCCAGAACTACCCGGACGACTACGCCGTCATCGAAGAACTCGACCGCAACAAACAGCTGACCATCCGCGTCGCCTACAACCTGTTCACCCAGAACAAGGGCCAGGAACTGGAAGACTTCCAGCGCTGGACCGGCATGGTGAAACCGGGCGAAGGCAGCGATTACTACCGCCACAACGGCGCCGGCGAGATGCTGGTGTTCTCGGCGGCCGACTTCGAAGACTTCCTCGAACCGCGCCCGATACTTTCGGCCGGCATGGAAGACGAACTGGAAAAAGTCGTGCGCCACCTGGTGGAAAACCGCTGGCCGTTCCGCCTGCACGCCACCTACGACGAATCGATCACGCGCATGCTCGACGTCTTCGAAAAGGTCAACCGCGACATTCCCTTCCATGGCCTGCACTGGATGTTCGACCATTGCGAGACCATCAGCGAGCGCAATATCGAGCGGGTCAAAGCGCTGGGCGGCGGCATCGCCATCCAGCACCGCATGGCCTTCCAGGGAGAGTATTTCGTCGACCGCTACGGCAAGGGGGCCGCCAGCGCCACGCCTCCCGTAAAACGGATGCTGGAAAGCGGCGTGCCGGTCGGCGCGGGTACCGACGCCACCCGCGTGGCCAGTTACAACCCGTGGACCGCGCTGTACTGGCTGGTGACGGGACGCACCGTCGGCGGCCTGGCGCTGTACGGCGACAACGGCCTGCTGCCGCGCACCACCGCGCTGGAACTGTGGACGTCGGGCAGCGCCTGGTTCTCGAACGAGGGGGGCCGCAAGGGCAGGATCGAGGAAGGCATGCTGGCCGACCTCGCGGTGCTGTCGCAGGATTTCTTTACGGTCGACGAAGAAGCCATCAAATCGATCGAATCGGTGCTGACGGTGGTCGGCGGGAACGTGGTCTACGGCGCCGCCGAATTTACCAACCTGGGGCCGCCGCCGATTCCGGTGCTGCCGGAATGGTCGCCGGTCAGCAAGGTGCCGGGGCACTGGCGCCGTGCCGGGTTACAACACAACGCACAACCTGCAATCGCCCTGCCCCATCAATGCAGCGGTCCGTGCGGCGTACACGCCCACAGCCACGACCGCGCCCGTAAATCGACGGTGCCGGTATCGAACCATGGCGGCTTCTGGGGCGCCCTCGGCTGCAGCTGCTTCGCCTTCTGACCGGGGACGCAGATGACGACTCCACAATTCCAACGCCTGCAAGGCGTGGGCATGGGCTTCATGGCCGGCTATGTCGACACCCTCGGCTTCATTGCCCTGTTTGGCCTGTTCACGGCCCACGTCACCGGCAACTTCGTGCTGATCGCGGCGGCGCTGGCCGATCCGGCGCAGACGCCGTCCCTGTTGAAACTGCTTGCCTTCCCCGCCTTTATCCTGGGCGTGGCGGCAGCGCGGCTGCTGGTGGCCGGCTGCGAGCGGCGCGGCGCGCCGGCGACAAAGCCGGTCTACCTGCTGCAACTGGTGCTGCTGCTCGGCTTCATGGTGTTCGGCATGCTCGGTGAACCGGTCGGCCGCAACGTCGGACCGCTCGCTTTTACCGCCGGTCTCCTGGGCGCCGCCGCCATGGGTGCGCACAGCGCCGCCAGCAAGCTGCTGCTGACCAACCTGGCGCCGACCTCGATGATGACCGGGAACGTGACCCAGCTCGTGATCGACACCGTCGACCGCCTGCGCGGCGCCGCCGACGCCGCCACCCGCGCGCGCTGCGCCAAGTTCTTCTGGCCGGTGCTCGCCTTTGCCCTCGGCTGCGCGGCGGCCGCCTTTGCCTACCGCGCCTTTGGCTTCGTCGCCCTGGCGGTGCCGAATGCGATCCTGGTCTGGCACCTGTGGCTGTCCGAACCGGAGGCGGCGAAGTGAACACCGAAGTGAACACAATCATGGGCAAGAGCCGGCTCGAAGCCTTCAGCGACGGCGTCATCGCAATCATCATCACGATCATGGTGCTGGAACTGAAGCCGCCGCACGGGACGCAGGTCGCCGACCTGGCCGGCGTGCTGCCCGGCTGGTTCAGATATGCGCTCAGCTTCGTCTATGTTGGAATCTACTGGGTCAACCACCATGCGCTGCTGGCACGGGTGGCGAAGGTCGACGGTGCGGTGTTGTGGGCCAACCTGCACCTGCTGTTCTGGATGTCGCTGATTCCCTACGTGACCGCCTGGGCCGGCGAACATCCGCTCGATTCGGTGCCGGGTGCGCTGTACGGCGTGGTGCTGCTGCTGTGTTCGATCTCGTTCATGCTGCTGTCGTGGCGCCTGGAATGCGAGGGCCATGCGGCGCACGCGGTGTCCTGGGGCAGCCGCAAGAACCGCGTCTCGATCGGGCTGTACGCGCTGGCGATCTGGCTGTCGCTCTGGTATGCGCCGCTGGGCGCCGCAGCCCAGGTAGTGCTGGCGCTGCTCTGGCTGATGCCGGAAGCGGACAAGGCGCGCGACTTTCCCGGACCCTGATCGGGTGCCACTGCCCGGCAGTGCCGCCAACCGTGCGCACCCGACGCGCGCAGGCGTTCCATACTGCTTGTCTCCGACTACTCGCACAGGATCCGCCATGTCAATCGTCAAACTGGATGAACTCGAAGGGGCGACCATGATGGTCGAGGATGGCGGCGGCACGGTTACCGCCATGGTGTCGCGAGAAACAGGCATGCTCCATTTCTTGAACGACGAGTACGTCGACGAGGAGGCCCCGGTGCCGGCGGCATCCGGCAGCAACGGGGACTATGTGCCCGTGCCGCCCGCAGGTACGCTCGGCATCGGCGACGGACTCATCCTGCGCTTTGCCGCGACCCACATGGCTGGCGACCAGGACACGGTGCGCGACCTGTTCCGCGACCGTAACACCGAAGGCTTCGCCCGGCTGCTGGAAGAGCGCGGCGCGGGCGAAGCATGGGAGCGCTTTCACGAGGAAGCCACACGGAACGCGTTGCAGCAGTGGTGCGAGGAGAACGGGCTGCAACTCGCCGAATGACGCTATTCTTAAAGACATGCATTTCGCAAATATCCGACATCATAAAATGCGATTGGATTTATATGATGCGTTGCGGCATCATGCTTCTGTCTCCTCTACTTTCCTCCAAGAAAATAGATTATTGCCCGCCCTCCAGCGGGCATTTTTTTTGGCCGGCCAGTTTTGCTGACGCTGCCTGACAAAAAAAATGGCCCCGCAGGGCCATGTCCCGGATGCAGGTCCGATCAGACCTTGGCATCGAGTCCAGGCGTCTCCGAACGCACCAGGAATGCCGCCGTGATCTGCGGCAGGTGCTCCAGCAGCCAGGCAGCCATCGCCTTTTCTTGCACCAGGATCTGTTCGCAGGCCGTTGCGGTCGCGGTGTCGCCCACGGCCTTGGCCGCGCCGATCAGCGACGTATAGCTCGCGATTTCAAGGTTCTCGAACACGTAACCGGCCATCGCGCCCTTGACCACTTCGTCGCTGGTCATCATGCCGCCTACGCCCTGGCCAAAGGCAGCGAGCTTGCCGCCCAGGTCCTTGAGCACCGAATTCTCGATGCCGCGGCGCGTCAGGATGCCATTCAGGATGCTCTGCTGGCCACGGGTTTCTTCGATGTGCTGCACGATGCGTGCGCGCAGTTCGGGATAGTGCTCGAGACGCTCGGCCTGGGCCGTGAGCATCGTTTCGGCCTGCTGTTCCATTGCATGCGCGTCGCGCAGCCAGTCGTTCAGGTGTTCGTTTGCTGTTGTCGCCATGATCTTCTCCGTCAATCGTAGGTTGGGATTGGCGCCGCAGCCGGTGTCCGTGCCGGATGCCGGCTGCGTTCGCCACTTTTCTGACTTTCGCAGAATAGTTCGGTGGTGTTTGTTAAGTCATGCACATTCAGGCCACATTGGGGTACGGAGCATCAGCGCCGCATCACTCCCCGCCCTGCACCTCCAGCGCCCTGCGCACCGCCTCCGCATCCGAATCGCCCGCCTCGATCGCCTTGAAATACTGCTCCGCCTGCGAGCGCGTGATGTGCGGCGGCAGCGGCGGCATGTTCGGGTCGCTCATGACGTCGATCACGAACGGGCGGTCGGCGCGCAGGGCGGCGTCAAGCGCGGCGGCGATCTGGTCGGGCTGTTCGACGCGCATGCCGTCGAGGCCCAGCAGCTTGGCGTAGTCGGCGTAGGCGACATCGGGCAGCGGCTGCGATTCGTCGACCTTCGGTTCGCCGGCCATGCCGCGCTGTTCCCAGCTCACGAAACTGAGGTCGCGGTTGTTCAGCACGATGACGACGATGCGCGGGTCGGCCCAGCTCTTGTAGTCGCGCGCCATGGTGATCAGGCCGTTCATGCCGTTCATCTGCATGGCGCCGTCGCCGGCCAGCGCCACCACCAGGCGGCCCGGATGGGCCAGCTTGGCGGCGTAGGCATAGGGCACGGCCGAGCCCATGGTGGCCAGGCCGCCGGACAGGGAGCCCATCATGCCGGGCTTGGCCTTGATGTCGAGCGCGTACCAGGAAGCCACCGAGCCGGAGTCGACGGTCAACACCGCGTCGTCGGGCAGGCGCTCGGACAATTCCCAGAACACGCGCTGCGGATTGACCGGCGGCGCTTCCGGGTTCATGGCCTTGCGTTCGAGCAGGGCCCAGCTTTCCTTGACGGCCGTTTCGATCCGGTCGCGCCAGCTGCGCTCCTCCTTGCGCTTCAGGAGCGGGATCAGGGCCTGCAAGGTCGCCTTGCTGTCGCCCACCAGGCTGCATTCCATCGGGTAGCGCAAACTCACCATCTTGCCGTCGATGTCGATCTGCACGCCGCGCGCCTGGCCTTCCGGCGGCAGGAATTCCGAGTACGGAAAACTGGAGCCGACCATCAGCAGCGTGTCGCACTCGTTCATCATCTGGAAAGTGGCCTGGGTGCCGATCACGCCGATCGAACCGGTGACGAAAGGCAGGTCGTCCGGCAGCACCATCTTGCCCAAGAGGGCCTTGGCGACACCGGCGCCGAGCAGCTCGGCCACCTGTATCAGCTCGTCGGCCGCGCCGTGGGCGCCGGCGCCGGCCAGGATCGCGACCTTGCCGCCGGCATTCAGGATGTCGGCCGCGGCCTGCAGCGCATCCGGCTGCGGCACCAGGCTGCGTCCGACCATGCCCATGCCCGACATCACGCTGCCGTGCTCGCGCGGCGGCACCGGGACCGCGTCCAGCGTCTGCAGGTCGCTCGGCACGATCACGCAGGTGGGGCGGCGTTCGGTCCTGGCGATGTGGAAAGCGCGGTCGATCAGGTGGCGAATCTGTTCCGGGCTGCTGGCCATCTGCACGTAGGCGCCGGCCACGTCCTTGAACAGCGAGACCAGGTCGACTTCCTGCTGGTAGTCGCCGCCGAGCGAGGCGCGCTTTTGCTGGCCGACGATGGCGACCACCGGCTGGTGGTCGAGCCTGGCGTCATATAAGCCGTTGAGCAGGTGGATGGCGCCGGGGCCGGAGGTCGCCAGGCAAACCCCGACCTCGCCGGTGAACTTGGCGTGGGCGCAAGCCATGAAGGCGGCCATCTCTTCATGGCGCGCCTGCACGAAGGCAATCTCGTCCTGCTTGTGCAGCGCCGCCAGGATGCCGTTGATGGCATCGCCCGGATAGCCGAAGATGCGCTTCACGCCCCATGCGCCGAGGCGCTCGAGCATGAATTCGCCGACCGTTTGCTTGTCTTCTTGTTCCGCCATGATGATCTCCTCAGTCGACGCGGCCGTCGCGCGATTCGATCAGTTCGACCTTCAGCCAGCCGGGGCGGCGCAGGTCGAATTCCTTGTAGGCGTCGATTACCGAATCCATGCCTTCGCGCTTGGTGATGATCGCGGTCGGGTCGATGGCGCCGGTGCGCACCAGTTCGACCAGGTCGGGCACGTACTTGCGGTGATTGCAGTTACCCATGCGGATGGTCAGGTTCTTGTTCATCGCGGCGCCGATCGGGAAGCTGTCGTCGGCCGGTGGATAGACGCCGATGATCGACAGCGTGCCGGCCTTGGCCAGCGCCTGCACCGCCCACTGCAGCGCCTGGGACGGGGCATCGCCCGGCACCCAGTTGTCGCCGTCGGGATGCTGCACCGGGGCGATCTTCTCGACTTCCTGCTGGAATTGTTCCTTTTTCTCGGCCGCCTCTTGCGCCGCGGGGCCATGGTGCGGACACTGCGCATCGACGCCGACCGCATCGATCGCGCAATCCACGCCGACGCCGCCCGTCAATGCCATGATCGTCTTGACCGGGTCTTCCTCGTCGAAGTTGATGACCTCGGCGCCCTGGCGGCGCGCCATGGCGAGGCGGTCCGGCAAGTGGTCGACGGCGAGCACGCGCCCGGCGCCCATCAGCTTGGCGGAAGCGATCGCGAACTGGCCGACCGGGCCGCAGCCGAACACGGCCACTGTATGGCCGTGCTTGATGTTCGCCATGTCCGCGCCAAAATAACCGGTCGGGAAAATATCGGAAATCAGGATCGCCTGGTCGTCGGTGACTTCGTCGGGCAGCTTGACCAGGTTGACGTTGGCGAAGGGAATGCGCGCCTTTTCCGCCTGCAGCCCATTGAAACCACCGGCCGCTTCCGGGCCGCCGAAGAAGGCGGTACCGGCGGTCGGGCCGCCCGGGTTGGCGTTGTCGCACTGGGCGTAGTAGCCGGCGCGGCAGTAGGAACAATAGCCGCAGGCGATGGTCGACGGGATCACCACGCGGTCGCCGACGGACAGGTTGCGCACGTTGCTGCCGATTTCTTCGACGATGCCGACTGCCTCGTGGCCGAGGATGGTCCCCTGCTTCATGCCGCTGAAGGTACCGCGCACGAAGTGCAGGTCGGTGCCGCAGATGGCGCTGGTAGTGATGCGGACGATGGCATCGAGGGGCTGTTCGATCTTCGGTTCGGGGACGTCATCGAGGCGGATGTCCCCGATGTCGTGGAATACGACGGCTTTCATCGTGGTCCTTTCGCTGGTTATTGGGCAGGCCGGCGCTGCGGCAGGCATGGAAAGCCAGCTTAGCATTGTGATTTGTGGTCGAGCCGCACGTTTCCTTTGGTAATTGAGAGCGGCCGCCGTCATACTTGGTCATTCATCCAAAGGAGTCCGGCATGGGCAAGAACCGGTTGGAAGCCTTCAGCGACGGCGTCATCGCCATCCTCATCACGATCATGGTGCTGGAACTGAAGGTGCCGCATACGGCCGATTTTCACACCTTGCTGCCGCTGTGGCCGGTCTTCATGAGCTACGTGCTCAGCTTCATCTACATCGGCATCTACTGGAACAACCACCATCATCTCTTCCATGCGGTGGAGGAAGTGGGCGGCGGCGTGCTCTGGGCCAACCTGCATCTGCTGTTCTGGCTGTCGCTGATTCCCTTTGTTACCGCCTGGATGGGTGAAAACCATTTCGAGACGGGGCCAACCGTCGCCTACGGCATCGTGCTGTTCATGAGCGCGGCGGCGTATTCGCTGCTGGTGCGCCGGCTGATTGCCCACCGCGACAAGAATACGACCCTGGCGGAAGCGGTCGGCGAAGACCGCAAGGGCAAGATCTCGCTCGTACTGTATGTGCTTGGTATCGTGCTGGCCTGGTTCGCGGCCTGGCTGGGTTTCCTGGTGTATGTAGGCGTGGCGGTGATGTGGCTGATTCCGGATCGGCGTATCGAAGAGAAAGTGGTTGAAGAGGCGCAAGAGGAAGCATCCAGGGAGACCTAGCGTCCCCACGCGCGTTCGCCACGATGCCCTCCCCGCGCCACCCTTTGCCGTTTCGCGCTAGCTTGCTGGTATTGTTCCCCTTGCGAGTCTCCCATGCCCAAGATCGTCGTGATCGGCGGATCGTTTGGCGCGCTCAACGCGCTGAAGGTCATCCTGGCAGACTTGCCGAAGGACTTTCCCGCAGCAATATTGATTGTCACTCACATCGGCGCGCACAGCAGTGTGCTGCCCGAAATCCTGGGGCGCAGTTCGACGCTGCCGGTGCGGCATGCCATCGACGGCGAGCCGATCCTGCCGGGACGGGTGCTGCTGGCGCCGTCCGACGAACACCTGACCGTCGTCAGCGACGGTATGCGCAGCTATGCGCGCCTGGTGCACGGGCCGAAGGAAAACCATTGCCGGCCCGCGATCGATCCGCTGTTTCGGTCCGCGGCGGCCGCCTTCGGCGCCGACACGATCGGCGTCATCCTGACCGGCTACCTGGACGACGGCACCGTCGGCTTGCAGGCGGTCAAGGCGCGCGGCGGGATCGCCATCGTGCAGGACCCGGCCGACGCCGAGGCGCCGGACATGCCCGTCAGCGCGCTCAGGCACGTCGATGTCGACCGCACGCTCGGCACTGGCGCGATCGCGCAGGCACTGGTCGAACTGGTGGATACCACGCAGCAGGGGGGCGTGCAGCAAGGGAATTCCACGCCCAGCGCCCCGGACTGGATCGATATCGAAAACCGGTTTACTGGCAAGGGTAGCGATATGGAAGATCTGGAGCAACTTGGCAGGAAATCGGCGCTCACCTGTCCGGAATGCAATGGTGCGCTGTGGGAGATGGATATCGGCGGCCTGGTGCGCTACCGCTGCCATACCGGCCATGCGTTTACGGCCAGCGTGCTCGAAGCGCTGCAAACCGACGCCGTCGAAGATGCGCTGTGGGGAGCCATCCGCGCGCTCCACGAGCAGGAGCGGCTGTTCGACAAGATGCGCGAAAAGGCGCTCGAGGCGGGCCAGCACGCGTCCGCCGCCGATTACCAGGCCAAGGCCGCGCAGGCCAAGGCCCATTCGCAGTCATTGCGCGACGTGATCGCGACCGCGGCGGTGCTCGTCAAACCCGGCACGCCCTGAGCGGGCTGCCCTGCTCGGTCAATCCGCGGCGAAGAACTCGGTGTCGAGTACGAGTTCGCGCAGCGGCTTGCACTTCGCTTCGGCCAGCCCGGCCTTGACCTGCAGCCGCGCCGCCTCCTCTGGCTGGCCGGCCTCCTGGGCCAGGGCGGCCATGTGCTGCAGGATGAGGATCCGTTCCTCGATGGCGCGGATCGTCGCCCACAAGCTGCCGTCGACTGTACCGTTCACTTCGGCAAGAAGCGCCTTGAACGAGTACGCATGGCCGGTATGGCAGCGGAACCGTACCACCCGCCCCTCCTCGATCTGCGCCAGCACGCCGCCACATTCGGGGCAGGTGTACTTCGACGCTTTTCCCAAATCCATCACATTGGCATGCATGTCGCTCTCCCCGAGGGCAATCGCATTCTCCAGCTTCAGTCCGGGCCCGGGCGGCTCGGCGGGAAGGCAGGTCAGCTCCTCGGTGACCGCCAGCGCGATCCGCGCGGCCAGGCCCCCGATCGTTCCGACATAATCCACATCGACATGTTCGATTGCGCTATCGGGCATCGAACGGTACGGGGCTTCGTCCGGATCCTGGACGAAGGCCAGGCCCTTGCGGTCCTTGACCTGCCACAGCCCGGCAGTGCCGTCGTCCAGGCTGCCGGAGAGCACGACGCCCACCACGCGCGCACCGAATGCCAGCGCGGCCGAGCGGAACAGCACGTCGATCGCCGGCCTGGCGCGCGATTCCTTGGGGCCGCGGGTGACGCGGATGCGCTCGCGCTCGACCATCAGGTGGCGGTCCGGGCCGGCTACATACACCGTATCGGGCATGATGCACTGGCCGTTGGAGGCGAAGGTCACGGGCATCGCCGTCGTCGCCTGCAGGATGCGGTCGAGCTGGCTGTCGTATTGCGCCGACAGGTGCAGTACCACGAAATAACTCACGGAGGCGTCGGCAGGCAGCGCCGCGAACAGGGCCCGCAACGTGTCCACGCCTCCGGCAGATGCCCCGATCACGACGATGTTGCGCCGGCCGGTTTTCAAAAGCGCGTCCATGTTACCTCCCGATTTTCATGCTTGATTATATGAAAACCTCCCGCTTCCCGGCGTACGCATGAGTCCCCCGGCATCAGGCCGCGCCGGGCGCTTTCTGGCGCCGCGGCAGCAGTTCGTGCACGATCGCGTACAGGCGGTCGATCGACACCGGTTTGCCGAGCTGGGCCGAGAAACCGGCGGCGCGCGCGCTGGCGATGTCGTGCTCGCGCTGCAAGCCGGTCACCGCGATGGCCGGCAGGCCGGCCAGCTTCGGGTTGGCGCGGATGCGGCGCAGGAATTCGTAGCCATCCACGTGCGGCATCGAGATGTCCGAGATCAGCAAGTCCACCGTTTCGCGCTCGACGATCTCCAGGGCGCGCGGTGCGCTGGTGGCCTCGAACACGGTGGCCCCGCTCGTTTCCAGCAAGGCCTTGAAGGTCATCAGCATCTCTTCCATGTCGTCCACCACCAGGATGCGCATGCCGGCCATGCTGTCGTGGACCTCGGTAACGCCGCCGCCCCGCAGCGCCGCCGCGCTGTCGAGCAGCGGCAGCCAGAAAGTGAAGCGCGCGCCCTTGCCCACGCCTTCCGAATACGCCTCGACCCGCCCGCCCTGCAGGGCGACGATTTCGCGCACCAGCGCCAGGCCGATGCCGAGCCCGCCCTTGGAGCGGGTCGTGACCGCCATGCTCTGGCCGAACATGCCGAACACGTGCGGCAGGAAATCGGGCGCGATGCCCTGGCCGCTGTCGCAGACGTCGACCCGCACCTGCCCGTCCTCGCCGCGCAGGCGTACTTCGATGCGTCCGCCGGCGGGCGTGAACTTGACCGCGTTGCCGAGCAGGTTCATGACCACCTGCTCGACGCGCACCACGTCGGCCAGCACGTACAGGCCGCCGGCTTCGTCGATCACCTCGATGGTTATTTCGCGCGCGGCCGGATCGGCACGCTCGACCTCGACGATGCCGGCCACCACCACGCCCAGCGCCACCGGCGCCATCGACAGCGACAGCTTGCCGGTGCGGACGCGCGACACGTCCATCAGGTCGTCGATGATCTTCGCCTGGCTCATGACGGCGTTGCGGATGATGGCGGCCGCGCGCATGAAGGACGGCGAGGTGCGGATTTCCGGCATGCGCGCCAGCAGCTCGACGTTAATGTTGATCATGTTCAGTGGATGGCGCAGCTCGTGCGACATGACCGACATGAACTCGTCCTTCAAGGCAGCCTCGCTGCGCGCATCCGAACGGACCGCCGCTTCGCGCTCGTTAGAGGCTTGCTCGCGCTCGCGCCCCTGGCGTTCGCGCCGGGTCGCGTCGCGCGCGATTTTTACGTAGCCGTGGACGTTGCCGTTGTGCAGAGGCGTGGTCACGCCGCTGCAGAAGACGCGGCTGCCGTCATTGCGCAGGTGCCAGCGTTCACCTTCGGCGCGGCCCTCGCTGCGCACGCGGCGCAGCTCGTCGGCGGGCACGCCGGCGGCGCGGTCTTCCGGCACGAACAGGCGGTCATTGACCTGGCCAATCATTTCCGCGGCGCTGTAGCCGAACAGATACTCGGCGCCGCGGTTCCAGCTCGTTACGCGCCCGCCGTCGTCGAGCGTGACGATGGCGTAGTCGTCGGCGCTCTCGGCCACCATCTGCATGCGCGCTTCGCTGGCGCGCGCCTGCTCCTCGGCTTCGCGCCGCGCGGTGATGTCGAAGAAGGTCATCACCGCGCCTTCGATGCGGTCGTCATTGGTGCGGTACGGCAAGAGGCGCACGATGTAATAGCGGTCGTCGCTGCTGCGCACTTCGCGTTCCACCAGGCGCAGCGTGTCGAAGGTGGAACCGACGTCCTCGGCCAGCTGGTCGTAGTCGAGGCGGTGGGTGAGATCGAGCAGCGAGCGGCCGATGTCGGAGGGGATGATCGAGAACAGGTCGGCCGCGCGCGGCGTGAAGCGCTTGATGCGCAGGCCGCTGTCGACAAAGATGGTGGCGATGTCGGTCGAGGCGATCAGGTTGTTCAGGTCGTCGTTGGCCTTGCTGGTTTCCTCGACCTTCGCCTTCAGCTCGTAATTGACGGTGATGAGTTCCTCGTTCACCGATTGCAGCTCTTCCTTGCTGGTTTCCAGTTCTTCGGTGGCCGAGCGCAATTCCTCATTGATGGCTTGCAGTTCTTCGTTCGACGCGCGCAATTCTTCGTTGGAAATTTCCGCATTCTCGATCGTTTCCTGGAGCTGCTCGCGCTTGCGCTGCAGTTCGGCTTCGAGCTGGGCCAGCACCGCGTCCTGGCTGCCGTTCGGCAGCAGGGGCGTACCTTGCTGCGGCGCCTGCTCGACGCGGTTGAACAGCACCAGCAGAAAGTCGGTCTCGGCATCCTCGTCGCGGAATGGGCGCACCGTCATGGCCACCGTGCCGAGCGTCTTCTCGTCGTCCAGCGCGATCGGGCGGCATTCGACGCTGGCCGCGTTCTGCGTGGCCTGGTAGATCGCCGAGCGCAGTTCGAGACGCAATTCCGGCAGCACCAGGTTCAGCAGGCTGTTCGAGGGCTCGCCGGCGCCCATGCGCAGGAACTGCCCGGCCTGGGCCGACATGTGCACGATGTTTCCCTCGCCGTCGACGATGGCCGAAGGCGGCGCGAACTGGGCCAGCGCGCGCTGGTGCAGGTCGGCATACGACACCTGGCGTTTGCCGGACGGCTGGGTGCGCGCCGTTTCGGCCAGGCGCAGACCTGCCAGGGCGTGGTGCGACGGCGGGTACTGCAACGTACGGATGCCGCCGCGGGCGCGGTAGATGCGGTTCTTCTTGTCGACCGGAATAAAATACTCCGCCAGCGACTCGGCCGACTCGGACGAACCGAGAAACAGGTAGCCGCCCGGCCTGAGCGCGAAATGAAAGGTTTGCAGCACGTGCCGCTGGGCCTCGCGGTTCAGGTAGATCAGCAGGTTGCGGCAGGAAATCAGGTCCAGGCGCGAGAACGGCGGATCGCGCAGCAGGTTGTGCGCGGCAAACAGGATGTGGTCGCGCAGGGTCTTGCGGACCCGGTAGCGGTTTTCTTCCTTGTTGAAATACTGGCGCAGGCGCGACGGCCCCACATCGGCGATGATGGCCGCCGGGTAGGCGCCCGTGCGCGCGCTGGCGATCGCGCGCTCGTCGATATCCGATGCGAACACCTGGAAGCCCGGCGGACGGTCCGACAGGGCCGCGTGGTCGGCCAGCAGCATCGCGATCGAATACGCTTCCTCGCCGGTGGCGCAGGCCGCGACCCAGGCGCGTATTTCGTCGCCCGGCCCCTTGTCGCTGAACAGCTCGGGAACGATCTCGCGCTTGAGCGCATCGAAGGCTTCGCGGTCGCGGAAGAAATTGGTCACGCCGATCAGCATGTCGGCCAGTAGTGCCTTGTGTTCGGTGGCGTCGGTCGCGAGCAGGTCGCGGTAGGCGGGCAAGGTCGGCACGCGCCGCACCTGCAGGCGCCGCTCGATGCGGCGCAGCACGGTGGCGCGCTTGTAGTGGCGGAAATCGTGGCCGGTATGTTTTAAAAGATTGCCGATGATCTCTTGCAGCGCGCGTTCGGCGGCGGAGGTATCGATCGTGTCGGCCACCTGGGCCACGGGCTGTTCGTCGTCGCCGGCCGGCGGCAACTCGATGGCGCGGGCATTGCTCCACAGGTCCATCAGCTTTTGCGGCATCTCGACCGCGGGCAGCACGAAATCGACCGCGCCGCTGAGGATGGCGGCCACCGGCATGCCCGCGTGCCCGGCGTCGGCGGGCGACTGCGCCAGCGTCACCCCGCCCTGCTCCTTGACCCGCGCCAGGCCGACCGCGCCGTCGGCGCCGCTACCGGAGAGCACGATGGCGATCGACCGTTCGCGGTGCACGTCGGCCAGGGTACGGAACAACAGGTCGATGGCGGTATGGCGCCCGCGCGGACGCTCGCGCTCGTCGACCAGCAGCAAGCCGTTCATCATCGACATCTGCTGGTTGGCGCCGATCACATACACGTGGCCGGGCGCGATCTGCACGCGCGCATTGACTTCGACGACCGGCATGCGGGTGGCGCGCTGCAATATCTCGGCGGGAGAATCCGGATGTCCCGGCACCGGCTGCAGGATGACCAGGAAGGCCATGCCGGGGGCGTCCGGCATCTGCTCGAGCAGCTGCAACAAGGGCCCCAGCCCGCCGGCGGAAGCGCCGATGCCGACGATCGGATAGTTGAGCGAGCCCCTGGCGGTGACCTGCTCGGCCGGCATACCGGCCTTGTTCGCTGAATCTTGCATGGTCGTGAGTCCGGAAGGAGAACTTCCAGTCTAGACGATTCGCCGGCTTTTCCGGGCTGGCACACGATCGATTGTGCGTGGATGTCATCGCGGTCTTATGCTGCCGATCTCGCCGCGAAACGTCGCGCACCGTAGGATGGGCACTTGTGCCCATGCGGTATGAAACCGAAGATCAGCCCGGCATTACTCCATCACGGCGCATCAGAGGTTCCCTGAAGCTGTGCGGTATGCACCTGTACGACCGCATGGGCGAGATCATCAAGCAGGTGCCGCTCCTTGCACACTTAAACGACGAATGCGCCGCCCGGGTATTGGCTGCACATGAATTCGACGAACGCCCGCACTTTCGGGCTTTGCAGGCGGCGCGACGTATGCAGCACCCACAGTTCGGTTTCCCCGCTCGCCTGTCCCCATGACACCAGCTCGCCCTTTTCCAGCAGCTTCACGATGATGGAATGCGGCAGCAGCGCCGCGCCGGCGCCGGCCACGACGGCATCGCGCACCGTCAGCAGCGAGGACAGGCGCAGGACCGGCTGCGGTACAACGGTGAGTGCGCCATCGCCGACGGACCAGGTGTCGCCGTCGCGATAGGCCGGCATCACGACCGCCGGCACCCGGACGTGTTCATCTTTGTGCCCCTGCGGCAGCTGCAGCGCGGGAGAAGCGGCCAGGACCAGCCGGTCGCGCGCGAAGCAGCGGCCGACCAGCGCGCTGTCCCTGGCCGGATTGATGCGGATGGCGACGTCGACATGTTCTTCGACGAGGTTGGCGAGGCGGTCGGCGGACACGACCTCGATCTCGACCTCGGGATACAGCGCGTGAAACGCAGCCGCGATCCGTCCCAGCGCCACTTGTGAAAACAGCAGCGGCGCCGCAATCCGCAGGCGCCCTCGCGGCGCCGCGTTTCCATCGCGCGCCGCCGCCACCGCTTCGGCAACTTCGTGCAGCGGCCCTTCGATCCGCGCCTGCAGGAGTTGGCCGGCTTCGCTCAGGTTCAGGCTGCGCTCGCCCCGTTCGATGAGGCGCACGCCCAGCGCTTCTTCCAGGTCAGCCACCCGCCGCGACAGGGTCGCCTTCGAGCGGCCACTGGCGCGACTGGCCCGTCCGAAGCCGCCGTGCGCGGCCACCAGTTGGAAATCCATCAAGGCATTCAGGTCCATGCTGTCTCATATTCGAGCCTGTGTGTCTTGATTTTAGCGTCTTTGTTTTGTTCTTGGAACGAACTATCGTTCATCCATACCAACCCAACCCGAAAGGAATCATCATGACCATTCTTGTTACCGGTGCCACCGGCACCGTCGGCCGCCAGGTCGTCGAACAGCTCGCCAAGCGTGGCGCCCATGTCCGTGCGTTCGTGCGCGATCCCGCCAAGGCCGGCTTTGCGGCGGGCGTCGAGGTCGTCCAGGGCGATCTGCTCGACATCGACTCGCTGCGCAGTGCCTTGTCCGGCGTCTCGACGCTCTTCCTGCTCAACGCCCTGGTGGCCGACGAAGTCACGCAAGCGCTGGTCGCACTCAACCTCGCCCGCGAGGCCGGCATCGAACGGATCGTCTATCTGTCGGTCATCCACAGCGACGTGTATGTGAACGTGCCCCACTTTGCCGGCAAATATGGCGTCGAGCGCATGATCGGGCAGATGGGCATGCATGCCACGATCTTGCGGCCCGCCTACTTCATGGGCAATGACCGCGCCATCAAGGATGTGGTGACCGGATATGGCGTCTACCCGATGCCGGTCGGCAGCAAGGGCCTGGCGATGGTCGACACGCGCGACATCGCCGAAGTCGCCGCGATCGAACTCCTGCGGCGCGAGCAATCACCCGTGCCGCTGCCCCTCGAACGCATCAACCTGGTCGGCCCGGATACGCTGACCGGCAGCGCCGTCGCCGCGATCTGGACCGAGGTGCTCGGGCGCGAGATCGCCTATCCGGGCGACGACCCGGCCGCGTTCGAGCAGAACATGCGCCAGTTCATGCCGGGCTGGATGGCTTTCGACATGCGCCTGATGAGCGAACGTTTCATCAGCGATGGGATGGTGCCCGACGCGGGCGACGTCGAACGGCTCACCAGGTTGCTGGGCCGCCCGCTGCACGCCTACCGCGAATTTGCCACCCGGGCTGTGGCGTCGGCCTGAACGCCGGGCCCACCCCTCCCTTATCAACCAGGAGCACACCATGATCTATTCCACCGCCACCGTCCCCGTCAACCCACGCGGCGCCGTTCCCTTGAGCCGCGCACAGGCATGGCAGGGCCTGGTTCTCAAGGCCCGCGACGCCCGTTTGTTCTTGCCGGAAGGCCTGTGTACCCGCTGCGAAGTCGTCGAGGAAAGCAGCACTCACTTCGTTCGTGACGCCACCATCGCCGGCACCGATCTACGCGAGATCGTCGTCCTGGAGCCGGAAAGCAAGGTCACCTTCTTCCAGGCCGCAGGTCCGCGCGAAGGCGCGATCGTCAACGAGTTATACGAAGACGAGACCGGCGCGCTCCAGCTGCGCTTCTACTGCTACCTCGGCCTGCGTGGCAAGGCGCCGGGCGGCGCCGAAGAGATCGCCGAGCAGGCCCAGTTCGACAGCGACAAGGGCTATCGCGCGGCCTTGCTGTCGACCCTGAAACGCACCCGTGAATTGCCGGCGGACGGTCATGCAGGCGCCAATGTCTCCCATTCCGGCGCTGCCCCGATCGTCTCGACCAGGTAATCGATGAACACCCGCACCTTCGGCGGCAGGAAGCGGTTCTGCAGGTAGACCGCATACAACCGGTCGCCAAAGGCGCCGACCGGCGTCCAGTCCGGCAGCACCCGCAGCGCGTCGCCGCGGCGGATGTCCTCGCCCACGACAAAGGCCGGCAGCAGCGCAATCCCGCCGCTGTGCAGCATCGCCAGGCGCAGCGCCGGGCTGCTGTTGGCATGCAGGATGCCGTTCGGTTTCACGCCTTGTTTTACTCCCGCCCGTTCGAATTCCCAGGTCACCGGTGCGCCGCTGCCAAACACCAGGCAGCGCTGCGTCGCCAGTTCCTCGACACTGCCCGGCATGCCGTGCTGCGCCAGGTAAGCCGGCGCCGCCGCCAGCACGTAATGCAGCGGCGCGATCGGCCGCGCCACCGCGCCCAGGGTGTCGATGCGGTCGGCCATGCGCAGCGCGACATCGATGTTTTCTTCCACCAGGTCGACGTAGCGGTCGGTCATGGACAAGACCACGCGGATGTCCGGATAGCGCGCCATGAAAGCGGGCAGCAGGCCGGCAAGATACGTGTTGCCGAAGGCGAGCGAGGCGCTCACGCGCAGCACGCCGCCCGGCCCCGCCTGCAGGCCGGCGGCGGTGGCCTCCAATGCGCGCGCTTCTTCCAGCATGCGCAGCGCGTGCTGGAAGATCGCGCCGCCGGCTTCGGTCAGGCCGAGCTTGCGGGTCGAGCGGTTCAGCAGCTTTGCATGCAAGGTCTTTTCCAGGCGCGCCACCGTCTTGCTGATCGCCGCCTTGGTCGTGCCCATCTGGCGCGCCGCTGCGGAAAAGGACCCGGTCTCGACCACCCGGACAAAAGCCCATACATCGGAAAAATCGCGTGGCTGCATCTCGCCCATTGTATCTCCTGAGGAAACAATATGTTGCACCGTTGACGGATTGTATCGCCACAGTATGCGGCATAAGCTGGCCTGACATTTCACCTTGGAGAAAACGATGACGACGACGACCCGGCTTGCCGCCCCGGCAGCCACCGGCATGGGCAGCCTGGCCCTGCCCCTGCTGTTCATTGCAATGTGGAGTTCGGGCTATGTGGTGGGCAAACTCGCGGTGCCGTATGCCGCGCCGTTTACCCTGCTGACGCTGCGCTTCGGCCTCGGCGCCGCCCTGCTCCTGCTGATTGCGCTGGCAACGCGCGCGCCCTGGCCGTCGAGCTGGAAAGCAGTCGGGCACCTGGTCGTGGTCGGCCTCCTGATCCAGGCGCTGCAATTCTCGGGGCTGTACACGGCCCTGAAGCTGGGCGTCTCGGCCGGCGAATCGGCGCTGATCGTCGGCACCATGCCGGTGTTCACGGCGCTGGGCGCGGCGCTGATGCTGGGCGAGCGGACCAGCACGAAACAGTGGCTGGGCATGGCCGGCGGCGTGCTCGGTGTGCTGCTGGTGGTCTGGCACAAGCTGGGCAGCGGCACGGCAGCAGTGGGAGCAGAAGCGGGCGCCTACGCCTGCGCCGCGGTGGAGCTGGCCGGCATCGCGCTCGGCACGCTGTACCACAAAAAATACTGCGCCGGGATGGACTTGCGCAGCGGCAGCTTCGTGCAGTTGGCGGTGGCCACGCTGGTGGCGCTGCCCTTGTCGCTCGGTCTCGAAGGTTTTGACGTGCGCTGGACGCCGACGATGCTGTTTGCCTCCGGCTGGCTGTCGATCATGAACTCGATCGCCGCCACCAGCCTGCTGTTCATCCTGATGCGCAAGGGAGAGGCGAGCAAGGTGGCCAGCCTGTTCTACCTGATTCCCGGGGTGATGGCGCTGCTGGCGTTTGCGCTGCTGGGCGAAACCTTGACGGCCTTGTCGCTGGCGGGATTCGTGGCGACCGGGGCGGCGGTGTGGTTCTGTACACGGGGCGCCGAGCGGGTGAAGAAGACTGTGATCGGGCGTTGACCATGACCAGGAGGCGCGTGTCTCAAAAGACACCAGCGCCTCTATGGCAGGATTACTTCGATCTCAACCAAGGCCCTGCCTTTCGCCGCATAGCCCAGCTTGGCTGCGGCCACGTACGACAGATCGATGAGCCTGTCGGAGAGGAACGGGCCGCGGTCGTTGACGCGAACGACGACCGTTCGGCCGTTCTCGACGTTGGTCACCCTGACATACGAGGGAATGGGCAGGATCGGATGCGCGGCCGTGAGCTTCATCACGTCGTAGAGCTCACCACTTGCCGTCGGCAATCCGTGATAACGGGTTCCGTACCAGCTTGCCACGCCACGCGCCTGATAGGGCGTCAGCTTGTTCATCGGCCGGAAGCTTTTTCCCATGGCTACATAAGGCTTGAGCGTACCGGAGACAAACCGCTCTGCCCTGGGTACTGGCTCCTTGACTGCATCGATCTGCGCCTGCGTGATGCCTTTTGGTGGACCATCGTTGCGGTAATAGCCCCCACCAGCTTTCGTTGGCTGAACTTTTGGTGTCGAGCAGGCTACAAGAGACAGCGCCAATGCAGCGACCAGCCCTGGTCTTGAACAGATACGTACAATGCTTCTCATCGTTGCTTTCCACACGTTTTTGATCGCAGCCAACGCCCGCAGACACTGCGAGGCCCAAGGCTGAGTTTTCGGATCATACCTGTGGAACGGCAAAACGGAAAAATCCTTCGGTCGCGGCGCTGAATCGGCGCCGAGGTGCTCCAGGTCCCGCAGCCAGCGATACCGGCCCGGTTTCGACCGAACGCGGCAGTTTCAACCATATCAGTGCTTGCGCACAGGCTGCTCGACCGCGGCCGTTGAAGACGCTCCCTGCTCCGGCGCCAGGAAGCGGGTCGACGGCCCGCCGTCGGCGTTGTGCTGCACGATGCGGGTCGGCCGCCCTTGCGCGTCGAGCCACACCTGGCCGATGCCGGCGCCGTTCCAGACGCGCTCGCCCTGCTGGCGGCGGTCGGGCAGGCGCGGCGTCAAGGCGAGGTCGCGGCGCTGGGTGAACCAGTTCAGCGGCGAGCGCGGCGAATACAGCCAGCGGTTGAGGCGGTCGAGCCATTCGAGCAGGCGCGGCGGGAATTCGTTCTTGATGCCGCTGCTGGTGATCTGCCAGACATGCGGCGTGCGGTCCGCCTCGCGCAATTCGATATCGTAAGCAAACGAATAATGCACGTCGCCCGACAGGATGACGTAATTGGCCGGGGTGCGCGAATGGCGGAAGATATTGAGCATGCTGCTGGCTGCGCCGCGATGCGCCATCCAGTTCTCGGCGTCGACGGTCAGGGCCAGGCCGGCATAGGTGGCGACCCGTTGCACCACCTCGATCAATTTGACGCCGAACATCGGCGCCGGCGAGACGACGACGGCGGCCGTTTCGTCGAGCAGCGCATGCTGCAATTCAGTGAGCGATTCCCAATCCATCAGGCCCGACGGATGACCGGGGCGGCGCCGGTTGCGCCAGCGCCGGGTGCGGGTGTCGAGCACGATGACCGTGGGCTGCGTGCGCACGACGAAATCCCACTGGCGGAACGACAGCAGGCGCCGCACCAGCCCGTCCTGCAGCGGCGCGTCCAGGCGGTCGTCAGCCGTGGCGGTGGCGGCCAGCGCCGCCATCTCGTCCAGCACCGCCGCGAACGCATCGGGACGGTTGCCCCAGCCCTGGCACAGCATGTAGGCGATCAGCGCATTGCCGACGATGCGGCGCGAGAACGGGTGGCCATAGGCGGTGGATTCCCACTTGGCCGACAGGTTCCAGTCGTCGGTGATGTCGTGGTCGTCGAAGATCATCAAGGTCTGCACGTGCGCCAGCAGCCGCGCGGCGCGCGGCAGGTCGCGGCAAAAGCCGGCCAGCGCCTTTGACTCGCGCCGCCAGCGCTCGGCGTATTTCGGCGCCAGCGGCGGCGCCGGCGCATCCGCCACCAGTTGCCACGGCACCGGCGACCAGACCAGCAGGTACATGGCCATCATCTCGGCCAGGGTCACCAGGTGGTTGTGCGCATTCGCCGTGGTGAAGATCGGCTTTTCGCTGCCGCCGAAGAAGCGGTCGCGCAGCGCGTCGTTGGACCTGAACGCAGGCAGCAGCGCTTCGCGCCGGTAGTAGCCGGCCGGGTGGCGGTACAGCGCCTCGCTGTCGGCGACCACCGCGCCGTCCAGGCTTTCGCCATACAGGCCCAGGCGCCGGATCAGCGCGTGGATCGCCGCCAGCATCGGACCGGCGACGTCGTCGGCATATACCTGGTCGCCGCACAGCATGAGCATGGCGGGGCGCTCGCCGGCGTGTTCGTGGTGCGCGGCCAATAAAGCGTCGGCGCGCGCCAGGCCGTCGGGCGCGGGATGATGCGGCTTGCGGCACGAGCCGAACAGGATGTTGTCGCTGCGGCTGCGCAGCACCAGGTTCGGCCGCGTCGCGCCATCATGCAGCAGGTGCGGCGCCCAATCGGCGATGCCGGCCCCGGCGACCAGCAGGTCGTACTCGATGAGCGTATCCTGCGGCAGCGGCTCGTCCAGCGCGACGTCGATCAGGTGCACGCAGGCGTGGCGGCCGACGCGCACCACGCGGCAGCTGCGCGCGTCGAGCGCCAGGCGCCGCGGCGCGCCTTCCCTGGGCGCCAGCACCAGGGTCAGGTCGAGCGGCGCGCTGCCGACCAGCCATAGCACCAGGCGGTCGGGCGCGAGGCGGCGCAGGACAGGACCGGCAAGCACGGGCGGCAGGACATCGAGGGCGGGAGTCTGGATCAATCGGGGGCGCTATGCGGTTTGATGAACGAATCAGTGTAGCAGAGGCGGTGAGGGATGAGGACGGATGGCGTGGTTTGGATGGGTGTGATACCGCGTAGACAAAACCGTAGCCGCGTATGTTTGCACAGGACGTAGAGTGGGCAGGGGAAATCAGTCCAGTGGGACTGATTTCCGCCCACCCTACGTCCCTGATCATCGTTCCCGGAAAAAAAAGCGGCGCATCAGCGCCGCTCTCCTTCGAAGCCCATGAAGCTTCAGGTGTTGTTCACCACCAGCCGCGGTTCCCCCGCCGCCCCGAAGCGCGCACGGATCGATGCGGCGATGCCTTTCGCATCCAGGCCGACGGAGGCCAGCAGGGCCGCCGGGTCGCCCTGGTCGATGAATTTGTCGGGCAGGCCCAAAATCAGCAATGGCTTGACGATGCCCGCCGCCGCCATCGCTTCGGCCACGGCGCTGCCGGCGCCGCCCATGGTGGCGCCCTCTTCGACCGTCACCAGGCAGGCGTGGTCGGCGGCCAGCTGTTTCAGCAGGTCGACGTCGAGCGGTTTCACGAAGCGCATGTTGGCGACCGTCGCATTCAGTTCGGCGGCGGCGCCCAGGCTCGGCGCGACCATGGAACCGAAGGCGAGGATGGCGATGTCCTCCCCCTGGCGTTTGATCTCGCCCTTGCCGATCTCGATCGACGCCAGTTCTTCCACGATCGGCGTGCCGACGCCGGCGCCGCGCGGGTAGCGCACCGCGGCCGGACCGGGATAGTGGTAGGCGGTGGTGAGCATCTGCCGGCACTCGTTCTCGTTCGACGGCGCCATCACGACCATGTTAGGGATGCAGCGCAGGTACGGCAGGTCGTAATTGCCGGCGTGGGTCGCGCCGTCGGCGCCGACCAGGCCGGCGCGGTCGAGGGCGAAGGTCACGTCCAGGTTTTGCAGCGCCACGTCGTGGATCAGCTGGTCGTAGCCGCGCTGCAGGAAGGTCGAATAGATCGCGACGACCGGCTTCATGCCTTCGGTGGCGAGGCCGGCGCCGAAAGTGACGGAGTGCTGCTCGGCGATGCCGACGTCGAAATAGCGTTCCGGGTACTGCGCGTGGAAGCGCACCATGCCCGAGCCCTCGCGCATCGCCGGCGTGATGCCGACCAGGCGGCTGTCGGCGGCCGCCATGTCGCACAGCCAGTTGCCGAAGACTTCCGTGTACGTGATCTTGCTCGGGCTGGTGGCCGGGATAATGCCTTCGGTCGGATTGAACTTGCCGGTGCCGTGGTACAGGATCGGTTCCGCCTCGGCCAGCTTGTAGCCCTGCCCCTTTTTCGTCACCACGTGCAGGAACTGCGGGCCCTTGAGCTTCTTGATGTTTTCCAGCGTCGGGATCAGCGAATCGAGATCGTGGCCGTCGATCGGGCCGATGTAGTTGAAACCGAATTCCTCGAACATCGTGGCCGGGACTACCATGCCCTTCGCGTGTTCTTCCAGGCGGCTGGCCAGTTCGCGCAGCGGCGCCGGCAGCACGCTCTTGCCGACGTTCTTGGCGGCGGCGTAGAACTGGCCGCTCATCAGGCGCGCCAGGTAGCGGTTCAGGGCGCCGACCGGCGGCGAGATCGACATGTCGTTGTCGTTCAGGACCACCAGCAGGTTGCAGTCTTCCTCGACGCCGGCATTGTTCAGCGCCTCGAAGGCCATCCCGGCCGTCATCGAGCCGTCGCCGATCACGGCGATCGCATGGCGCTGCTCGCCCTTCAGTTTGGCGGCGGCGGCCATGCCGAGTGCTGCCGAGATCGAGGTCGACGAGTGCGCGGTGCCGAAGGTGTCGTACGGGCTTTCGTCGCGTTTCGGGAAGCCCGACAGGCCGTTCAGCTGGCGCAGCGTGGTCATGCGCTCGCGCCGGCCGGTGAGGATCTTGTGCGAATAGGTTTGATGGCCCACGTCCCAGACGATGCGGTCGTGCGGCGTCTCGAACACGTAGTGCAGCGCGATGGTCAGTTCGACCGTGCCCAGGTTCGAGGACAGGTGGCCGCCGGTTTTCGACACCGAGTGCAGCAGGAACTGGCGCAGCTCGTCGGCGAGCGGCGTCAGCTGCGTGCGTGGCAGCTGGCGCAGGTCGGATGGGTCGTTGATGGTTTCTAGCAGTTTCATTTAGGCCTTCCGCTGCACGATCAGGTCCGCGAGTTCGCGCAGCCGCAGTGCTTGTTCTCCGAATGGCGCCAGCGATTCGATCGCGTCGCGCCGCAATTGCTGCGCCAGGGCTTGTGACGCTTCCAGGCCGAGGATCGACACATAGGTCGGCTTGTTGTCGGCCGCATCCTTGCCGGCGGTCTTGCCGAGCGTGGCCGAATCGGCGGTGGCGTCGAGGATGTCGTCGACCACCTGGAAGGCCAGGCCGACCGCGCCCGAATACGCCGTCAAGGCGGCCAGTTCGGGCTCCGTCAACTCCTTGCCGCACAGGGCGCCGAGCAGGACCGACGCGCGCAGCAGTGCGCCGGTCTTCAGTTGGTGCATGCGTTCGAGCTGTTCCAGGTTGAGGGCAAGGCCGACGCTGGCGAGGTCGATCGCCTGGCCGCCGCACATGCCGCCCGAACCCGCCGCTTGCGCCAGCAGGCGCAGCATGGCGATCTGGCGGCTTGGGGGCAGCGTGTCGTTCGACGCGAGTACCTCGAAGGCTTGCGCCTGCAGCGCGTCGCCGACCAGCAGCGCGGTCGCTTCGTCATAGGCGATGTGGACGGTCGGCTTGCCGCGGCGCAGGTCGTCGTCGTCCATGCAGGGCATGTCGTCGTGGACCAGCGAATAGGCATGGATCATCTCGATCGCGCAGGCGGCACGCGCCAGCGCCGTCGCATCGGCACCGAACAGCGCGCCGCTGGCATACACCAGCAGCGGACGCACGCGCTTGCCGCCGCCGAGCACCGTGTAGCGCATCGCTTCGTGCAGCTTCAAGGGGACCAGGTGCGCCGCCGGCAGGAAGTCGGACAGGGCATCCTCGACTTCGGCCTGCACGCCGCTCATCCACGCGGCGAACGGCAAAATCTCGGGCAGCGCCGTCATTGCATCCCCTCGCCGGCGCCGTCGGCGCTGAAGGGCTTGAGCATGTCGCCCTCGAGCACCTTGACCTGGGATTCGACTTTCTCGAGCTGGGCCGCGCAATACCTGACCAGCTCCGAGCCGCGCGCATAGGCCGCGACCGAGGCTTCCAGCGGCAATTGGCCGCCTTCCATCTGGGTGACGAGCTGGGCCAGCTCGGCCATCGCCTCTTCAAAGGAGGCTGGGGCAGCCGTCGTTCCCGCGTTAGTAATCTCTGCCATAGTGTCTTGTTCTGTTGGGCTGGCGATCCCGTCAATGCGCCTTGGGTGCGCCGCACGGGAATCTAATCGCGTATTTTAAAACAATCCTAACCCTTGGGGTGGTCTGCGCGATTGCCGGGTTACCGAATAGGTAAGTTCATCTAAAGCGCGGCCGTTACCATTTTCATGAAAACCATGCCTTTCCGGCACTATCTGTGCCTTTCCGCCCCACAATCTCGCGATGGACCGCGACGGTAGAGCTTGTTGCTTGCTATAATCTCCGGTTCTGTCCGAAATACCGTATTTCCTGCTAAAAAATACTGGTCTTTGGATTCTTTCTCTTCTTTGAGGTGCTGTTTTTATAAAGGGGGGTTGGGATGTCCGATCTGGCTACCCACGCCAAGCTGGCGCGCTCGTGCGCTCAGCTTCCGGTAAATGTTTATTTTGACAATGCGCTGTTGCAGCGCGAGATCCAGCAACTGTTCCAGAAAGGCCCACGCTACGTCGGCCATGAACTGATGGTGCCGGAAACGGGCGATTTCGCGACCCTGCCTTCCGAAAACGAAGGCCGTATGCTCGTGCGCAACGCCAACGGCATCGAGGTGCTGTCCAACGTCTGCCGCCACCGCCAGGCGCTGATGTTCAATGGCCGCGGCAACGCCAGCACCATCGTCTGCCCGCTGCACCGCTGGACCTACGACCTCAAGGGAGAGCTGATCGGCGCCCCGCATTTCGCGGAGACGCCCTGCCTGAACCTGGCCAAGTCGCCGCTGCAAAGCTGGAACGGTCTGCTGTTCGAGCAGAACGGCTACGACGTGATGGACAAGCTGAAAGCGATGTCGGTCTCGAAGGACCTCGACTTTTCCGGCTACCTGTTCGACCACGTCGAGATCCACGACGTCGACTACAACTGGAAGACTTTTATTGAAGTCTACCTGGAGGATTACCACGTCGAGCCCTTCCATCCGGGCCTGGGCAACTTCGTCAGCTGCGAAGACCTGACCTGGGAATTCGGACGCGACTACAGCGTGCAGACCGTGGGCGTCAACCGCGGCCTGCAAAAGGCCGGCTCGGCCACGTATAAGAAGTGGCAGGAGCAGGTACTGAAGTTCAACGGCGGCCAGGCCCCGAAACAGGGCGCGATCTGGCTGACGCTGTACCCGAACGTCATGGTCGAGTGGTATCCGAACGTGCTGGTGGTGTCGACCCTGTGGCCGCTCGGGCCGCAAAAGACGCGCAACGTGGTCGAGTTCTACTATCCGGAAGAGATCGCCCTGTTCGAGCGCGAGCTGGTCGAGGCCGAACGCGCCGCCTACATGGAAACCTGCGTCGAGGACGACGAGATCGCCCAGCGCATGGATGCCGGCCGCAAGATCCTGTACGAGCGCGGCGTCAACGAGGTCGGCCCCTACCAGTCGCCGATGGAAGACGGGATGCAGCACTTCCACGAGTGGTACCGCAGCAAGATCGAGCTGTAGGCTTCGATCGCCGGCTTCGCCTTTGCCGCCAGCGGCAGCGCGCGAAGCCGGCGCATACTTCCTCCGCACTTTCCAGCCGCGTGCGCCATGCCCGTGGCCATGCCAAGCGCGCCTGCGCCGTCTGCTGTATCGTTTCGCTGATAAGTTCGCTAATAAGTTCGTCACCCAGGAATGTAATGCCATCACTTTGGATGCTGTTCGCCAGCTTCGCGTTTGCCGCCATGGGCGCCGGCGTGAAACTCGCCTCCGAGTTCTACACCACTTCCGAACTCCTGTTCTACCGCGGCCTGTTCGGCTTCGTGACCCTGTTTGCCATCGTGCGCTTCCAGGGCGGCACCTTCAGTACGCCTTTCAAGAAAGAGCACCTGGTGCGCAGCGCCGTCGGCGTGATTTCGCTCTGGCTGTGGTTCTTCGCCATCGGCAAGCTGCCGCTGGCCACGGCCATGACGCTGAACTACATGGCGCCGATCTGGATGGCGGCTGGACTGTTCCTGGCCGGCTGGTGGTCGAAGACGAACACCGTCGAATGGCCGCTGGTGCTGGCCGTGGGCGCCAGCTTCTTCGGCGTGACGCTGGTGCTGCAGCCCGCGGTGGAAAGCAACCAGTGGCTCGGCGGCCTGGCCGGCGTTGCCTCGTCGGTGATCTCGGCGGTGGCCTACATGCAGGTGCGCAAACTGGGGCAGATGGGCGAACCCGAATACCGCGTCGTATTCTATTTTTCGCTGACGACGGCAGTGGCCGGCCTGGTCGGCGTGCTGAGCGGCGATGGTGCGCCGGGCGGCATGCCCTTCCACGGCCATACCCTGGGCGGCGCCCTGCTCCTGGCGGGCATCGGCGCGGCCGCCCTGATGGCGCAGATGGCGATGACGCGCGCCTACCGCGTCGGCAAGGTGCTGGTGGTGGCGAACCTGCAGTACACCGGCATCGTGTTTTCCAGCCTGTGGGGCCTGGCGCTGTGGGGTGACCGCTTCGGCTGGCACGTGTGGCTCGGCATCGGCGTGATCCTTGCCTCCGGCATGGCGGCGACGTTCTACAATACGCGCAAGACGGCGAAAGGCGCCGTGCTGGAAAAGACCGACCCGATCGCAAGCGAACTGTGAGGAGCCCCATGTACACGACCCTGATTTCCGCAGCTGATCTCGCCGCCCATATCGACGCGCCGGACTGGGTGATCGTCGATTGCCGCCACGACCTCGTCAACCTCGCCTGGGGGCGCGAAGCGTATGCCGCCGGCCACCTGCCGCACGCGCTGTTCGCCGACATGGAAACCGAACTCTCGGGCGCGAAGCACGGCGAAGACGGCGCCTTCCGCGGCCGCCATCCGCTGCCGGAGAAGGAAGCGCTGGCCGCCACCCTGCGCCGCTGGGGCGTCAACGACGGCACGCAAGTGGTCGCCTACGACGCCCACGGCGGCATGTACGCGGCGCGCCTGTGGTGGCTGCTGCGCTGGCTCGGGCACGAGGCGGCGGCGGTGCTCGACGGCGGCTTGCCGGCCTGGCAGGCGCTGGGCCAGCCGCTGTCGTCCGATCCGCCCGATCCACGCACGTCCGGCACGCTCAGCGTGCGCGCGCCGTTCGTGCCGACGGTGACGGTGGCCGAGGTGCTGGAGAATATCGAGAGCGAAGGCCGCACCGTGGTCGACGCGCGCGCGGCCGACCGCTTCCGCGGCGAGAACGAAACCGTCGACCCGGTCGGCGGCCATATCCCGGGTGCGAAGAACCGCTTCTTCAAGGATAACCTGCACAACGACGGCCGTTTCAAAGCGCCGGAACAGCTGCGCGCGGAATTCGGCGCCGTGATCGCCGATCCGAAAAATGCCATCATGCAGTGCGGCTCCGGCGTGACGGCCTGCCACAACCTGCTGGCGTTGGAGGTGGCCGGCATGCCGGGCGCGGCCCTGTATCCGGGCTCGTGGAGCGAGTGGAGTGCCGACCCGGCACGGCCGGTGGCGACCGGCGCAGATTGAGCAGGACACCATGGAACGAACTACCAAACAGCGCACGGCCATCCACCAATGCATCCTCGATGCCGGACGGCCGCTGGCACCGCAGGAAATCCTCGAACACGCGCAGGGCGTGGTGCCGGGGATCGGTCTCGCCACCGTCTACCGCAACATCAAGTCGATGCTGGAGGCGGGCGAGATCATCACGGTGTCGCTGCCCGGCAGCGGCGACCGCTACGAGATCGCCGGTCATCACCATCACCACCATTTCCACTGCCGCTCCTGCGACCGCGTCTATGAAGTGCATGCCTGCCCCGGCGACATGCAGAAGCTGACGCCCGAGGGCTTCGTGCTCGAATCGCACGAGTTGACCTTGTACGGTTTGTGCAGCGCGTGCAAGGGTAAAAAAGTTGGCGGCAGCGCACCGTAGGGTGGGCACTCCGTGCCCACGCGGATGCCCCATTTGATCGGTGGTGAAGACTGCTTAAACGCTTCGTTTATGTTATTTCTCACACTGTGCGGCACGCTGCTGCACGACCGCGTGGGCTCGAGAGCCCACCCTACAGCTTAACGATCGGCCGGGCAGCTGTTGCAAAACACGTGATTGCGCCGGTGCGCCTTCAAGAGCAGCACGCTGCTGGCGACGGCCAGCGCCGTTTCGGCGCCCTGCCCCAGCCGCGGGCCGGCCACCAGCACCGCCAGCAGGAACAGCGCCAGCCCGGCGCCGCCCAGCAGCAGCGGCCGCCGGTCGCGGTGCGCGATGAAACCCGGCACCAGCGCTAGCAGCACGGGCACGGTCACGCCGGCCAGCAGCAGGTCGTGCAGGTGGTGGTGCTCCTCGCCCAGCCCGAGCAGCGGAAAGGCCGCCAGCAGCAGCGGCATGGCCAGGCAGTGCAGCAGGCACAGGCTCGATGCCGCCATGCCGGCGTAGTCGGCGAACCTGATCAACCCTCGCATCGTCAGAACAGCAGGCGCACGCCGGCCGTCAGGTTACGTCCGGTCAGCGGCGCCGCGCGCTTGATGAACGAGGTATGGCTGAACGCCAGTTCGTCGGTCAGGTTGTTGATGCGCGCGTAGAGCTGCGCCGGCAGGCCGCCGATGCGGGTGGTGTAGTGGGTGCCGATGTTGAGCATGTTGTAGCCGGCGGTCGGCGTCTCGAACTCGCCGACGTCGTCCTGGGTGCCGGTGCGGATCAGTTCGACCATGCCGTGCCAGGCCTGCCAGTGCGCGTTCACGCGCGCGCCGATGCGGTGCGGGGCGATCCGCGGGATGTTGCGGCTACCCGCGGCGCCGGTATCGTCGAACTTTGCACGGACGTAGTCGCCGAACAGCGTCGCATCCAGGTTGGCCGAGAACTTGTGGCGCAGCTCCCCTTCCAGGCCCGTGAACGTGGCGTCGCGCTGGGCGTATTCGACCAGCTGGAAGCCTTCGTGGTTGTCGAGCGTGTTGGCATAGATGTAGTTGCCCATCTTGTTGTGGAAGGCGCTCAGCGAGAAGGTGGTGGCGCCGGCGAACTTGCGTAGCGTGAGGTCGAGGTTGTTCGAGGTTTCCTTGTCCAGGTTCGGGTTGCCGAGCTCCCAGGTGCTGGTGGCCAGGTGGGCGCCGTCGGCGTACAGCTCTTCGGCCGTGGCCAGGCGGTGCGTGCGCGCCACGGATGCGCGCAGCGAATAGTCGGGACGGAATTTCCAGACCGCGCCCAGCGCGACCGAGGTGCCGCGCGCGTCCGTATCCTGCTGGGTGGCGCTGTCGACGGCGATCTTTTGCCATTCGTGGCGCGCGCCGGCTTCGAAACGCCAGTCGCCCAGCTTGTATTCCTCGGTGACGAAGACGGCGTGCTTCCTGGTGACCGTCGGCGGCACGTAGGCTTCTTCGCCGGCGGTGTTGAAATCGCGGTACGAGGTCTGGGCGCCGATCACGCCGCGCCAGCCGCCCAGCGGCACGTGTTCGAGTTCGACGCGGGCGTCGCGGCCCTTGTTGAAGAAGCTGGTGGCGATCGCTCCCTCTTCCAGCTCGTCGTGGCGGTAATCGGTGAACGAGGCGCGCAGGCGCGCCGCGGTGATGCCGGCGATCGGATTGCGGATTTCGCCGCGCACGTCCCAGCGGTCGCTGTCGAGTTTCACGACGGGGACTTCACCGGCCTCGTGATCGTGCTCGTGCTCGTGTTCTTCACCCTCGTGATCGTGTTCGTCATGCCCGCCGCAATGCAGGTGGTCGCCATGCGGATGGCAGCTGCCGAATTCGTGGTTGTGGCCCGGGATGCCGTATTCGGTGCGCTCTTTGGTGTAGGCCGCGCCCAGGAAGCCGCGCTCGCCCACCCACGACAGGCCGACGCTGCCCGTCTCGGATTCCTTGAAACTGCCGCCCACGTGGCGGCCCTCTTCCCAGCCGTCGCCGACGCGGTAGGCGTCGGCATCGCGTTTGACGCCCTCGGCGTGGAGCGCGAAATTGCTGCCCAGCGCGCCGGTCGCCTCGAAGCGCCGGTCTTCTCGCGCGCGGCCGAATTGGCGCGCAGTTCCATGCTGCCCTCGAACGGCTTGCCGGGCATCCCGGTCGGGATCTTGCGGTCGATGACGTTCACCACGCCGCCCACCGCGCCGCCGCCATAGGCCAGCGCCGACGGGCCGCGCAGCACTTCGATGCGCTCGGCCAGCACGGGCTCGAAGGCGATCGCGTGGTCGGGGCTGATCGTCGACGCATCCTGGATCTCGGCGCCGTCGGACAGGATTTTCACGCGCGGACCGTCCATGCCGCGGATCACCGGGCGGCTCGCGCCGGCGCCGAAGTGACTCGAGGTGATGCCGGGCTGGTTGTTCAGGGTTTCGCCCAGCGTCGACTCGCGCGCCCGCACCAGCTCGCCGCCGCCGAGCGAGGTCACCGGCGTGATCATGTCGTCGCCCAGCAGGCCCAGCGCGCTGGCCGAAATCACCACCGTCGGGATGCTGTCGGGATCGGTGTGCGGGCGGCTATTGTCCGATTGAGCGTGGGCGAGCGGTGCGCCGAAAGCGCACAGGAGGGCCAGCGCGAGCGGGGTCGGTTTGCAGGTCGGGAGGGGCATGGGCGAGGTCCTTGTCGATGAATGGCTGCTGCGCGTGCGGACGTGGTCCATCCGCGCTTTGGTAATGATAAGCTATTATCATTAAATGCTCAAGAACGGTTTCCTGGCGAACGCGACGCTTGCTGCCGACGACTGTGGACACGTCCGTACCGCGTGGGCACGGAGTGCCCACCCTACGAGAAGCGTCGGAACAGGCCCGGATAACGCAGGATGAAGCCGTCGGCGTCCACCGTCAGCTCGGCTTGGAAGTCGATGTCGATGCCCTCGAACAGCACCAGGCCGCTGTCGAGGCGGGTATACGCCTGGGCCGCTCGCACCACGCTGAGCGCGGGCACCGCGATCCAGGCGACGTCGATCGCCTGGCGCCGGTCGAGCATGTTGGCGAGGCGGCGCAGCGGGAGGGTGTTGGTGAAACAGCTGGCGGTGAGGTCGACGTCGATGCAGCCGGCCAGCGCATCGAGCGCGGCGCCGGCGCCGTCGTGCCAATGGCCGCGGCCGTCGCTGAAGAGTTCGAGATGCGCGCCGCCGGCGACGTCGACGACGGCGTGGCGCACCTGCCAGGCGGCGTCGCATTCGATGGTGTAGCTGGCGCCGAAGCGCTCGCCCGCGTCGTCGCCGATGACGACGCCATGGGCGACGATTGCGTCATCCTGGCAGTGCACGACCAGGTGTTCGAGTCCGGTTCCGGACTCGGGAATCCAGCGGTGAAAGACGGGGTAAGTGAGCATGGCAAGCCCTCGCGTCGAGACGACCGGGACTGCTTGCAGGACTTAACGCCCGGTCAGGAACAGGACGATGATAACCCCAAGTCCGATCAACAGCACCTGCGGGATCGATTCCTTCACCGTCGCCCTCCTCTGCATCTGCGGCATCAGGTCGCTGACCGCAATATAGATGAAGCCGGACGACGCGAACACCAGCACGTAGGGAATCAGGCCGCTGGCGCGGTCGAGCGTGTAGTAGCCGATCAAACCGCCGGCCACCGACAACAGGCTGCACAGCAGGTTGAAGACATAGGCGCGCATGCGCGAGAAGCCGGCATTGAGCAGGACGATGAAATCGCCGATCTCGGTCGGGATTTCGTGGGCGACGATCGCCAGCGCGGTGACCATGCCCAGTTCCGGGTTGGCGAGAAAGGCGGCCGCGATCAGGATCCCGTCCGTGAAATTGTGCATGCCGTCGCCGATCAGGATCATCCAGCCCGACTTGCCGGCCGCGTGCGCATCGTGGCCGTGGGCGTGGTGGTGGCCGTCGCCCTCGTGGTGGTGCGAGTGGCGCAGCAGCGCCAGCTTCTCGAGCAGGAAGAAGGCGAACAGGCCTGCCAGCAGGGTCGCAAACAGTTTATAGGTTTGGGCGCCGGACTCGAAGGCTTCGGGCAGCGCATGCAGGAACGAGGTCGACAGCATGATGCCGACCGACAGGCTCACCAGCCGCTCCACCATTTTGGAGAGCAGCGTGAACGAAAACAGGGCCGCGGCCGAGATGCTGACGACGCCGGCGATCAGGGTCGCCAGCAGGATGGAGGTGAGAATCGGGTCGATGTGAAGCCTCTTGTTCTGGACTTGCAGGGCATGGCAGGCATGGCAAGCCGGGCATTGTACAGTGCCCGGCCAGCTTTCGTACGCGCGCCGCGCTGGCGTTGAGACTTAAGCGACGCCGTGCGTCCGGAACCACTCCACGGCGCGGCGCCAGCCGTCCTTCGCGTCCGCCTCGTTGAAACTCGGGCGGTAGTCGGCGTGGAAGGCGTGGCCCGAATTCGGATAGACGTGGAAGGCCGAGCCGCTGTTGCCCTTGTCCAGCGCCGCGCGCATCCGGTCGACCGATTCGAGCGGGATGCCGGTGTCCTTGGCGCCGTACAGGCCGAGCACCGGCGTTTTCAGGTTCTGGGCGACGTCGATCGGGTGCTTCGGCGAGTTGGCGGTGGCGTCGCCGGCCAGGCGCCCGTACCAGGCCACGCCGGCTTTCACGTTCGGATTGTGCGCCGAGTACAGCCAGGTGATGCGCCCGCCCCAGCAGAAGCCGGTGATGCCGAGCTTCGCGGTATCGCCGCCGCGCTGTTTCGCCCAGGTGACGACGGTATCGAGGTCGGACATGACTTGCGCATCCGGCGTCTTGCCGACGATGTCCTTCATCAGGTCGGCGATGTTCGGCACCTTGCTGGCGTCGCCGGCGCGCACGAACAGGTCCGGCGCCACGGCCATGTAGCCCAGTTTCGCGAAGCGGCGCGCCACGTCCTTGATGTACTCGTGCACGCCGAAGATCTCGGAAATCACCAGGATCACCGGCGGATTGGCCTTGCCTTCGGGCTGGGCGCGGTACACCGGCACGTCCTGGCCGTTGATGACGATGATGTGGTCCCCGGCGGACAGGCCCGTGACGTCGGTCTTGACCACGGTTTGCGCCTCGACCGGCAGGGTCGCGGCCGCAAAGCCGGTGCCGATCGCCGCCTTCAGGAACACACGGCGGTCGACGCCATCGTCGAAATTGCTGGCGCCAACCAGGCTGTCGCCGTCTTGTACGAGATCCTTCATGTGCATCCCTCCGTTGTCTTGGTTATCAGGTTGACTATCTTACCGCGACATGGGGGCGCACGCATGGCCGGCAAGGTCTAAGGCAATTGCCGGGCCGCGCGCAGGCGCTCGATGGCGGACACGATCGTCGCTTCGGTCTCCATCGCCTCGGTAAAGCCGGCGCGGCGGATCTTGCCCATGTCCGACACCATGTCGAACTCGGTATTGAAGACGAAGTCGCCGAACCACCAGCCCACCAGTTTCTCGATATCGGGCGTTTGTAACCCGTGCTGCGCCGCCAGCTGCGCCCAGGCGTCGGCCTTCAGCGGCATCTGCCTGGCCAGCGAGAACGGCTGCGGCGGGCCGACTTCCATATCGAAGGCATCGGCCACGCGGCGCCAGATGCGCTCCCAGCGAAACGGTTCGTTGACCAGGTTGAAGGCCTCGTTGCGGGCGGCGGGGTCGAGCGCGGCCCAGACGCTGGCGCGCGCCATCCAGGCCGAATCGGTGGTCTGGGCCAGCACGCCCGAATACACTTTATGGGTGCCCGGGAAGCGCAGCGGCACGCCGGCCTGCTTGCTGAGCGCGGCGAAGACCCCGATCACCATCACGATGTTCATCGGGTTGCCGGCGATGTCGCCGACCACCACGTCCGGACGCAGGATCGACCAGTCGAAGTCGCCCGCCGCCGCGCACTCGCGCAGCAGGTCTTCCTGGGCATAATAAAAATTCGGCGTCATGTGGCGCGGATCGTCCTCGTAGAACGGCGCCTGGGTCGGCCCGAGGTGCACGCCATACACCTTGGCGCCCTGGTAATGCACCACGCGCCGCAGCGGCGCGCCGACACTCTTCAAGCCGTCGAGCAGGTTGCGCAGCATGCCGCCGTTGATACGCTCTTCGTCGAGCAGGCCGTCGCCGCCCTTGAGCGCGGCGTAGAACACGTGGGTGGTATCGCGCGCGGCTTCCAGCGCCTGCCGGGTGGCTTCCGCATCGGTGAGATCGACCTTGATGGTCTCGACGCCTTCGACGAAGGTGCGCGGCATGGCGCGCACCCGCCATTCCGGGCGCCCCTTCAATTCGCGCACCACCGCGTTGCCGATGATGCCGCTGGCGCCGACGACCAGCGCCCTGTACTGTGTGCCCATCCGTTTTCTCCCGTTGCAAAGGTCAGGGAGTGAGGATAAACGCTTGGCGTGGCCGGCGCCGTCCGGGACGGGTGTTTCGCGAATGTTCTGCGGTGCGTTGAACGCGTGGGCGGCTACACACGGACGCAAGCACTCACGCGCCCGTCATGCCGCCCACGCGTTCAACCAGCCGCCGCTCAATCGCGCGCGGTAACGGAGCCGATCCCCGCCACCGACTTGTTGACGACCCGCGGATTGCCGTAATAGCTCAGGCTCCCCATCCCCTGCACCTTGGCGTCGAGCCGGTCTTTCGCATACACCTTGACGTCACCGACGCCCTGGAAGCGGATGTCGGCGTCGTTCGCAATCAAGGCCTTGCTGTCGACTTCGCCCACGCCTTCGGCCGTCATCTTGAAGGTCTTGACCTGGCCGCTGATCGCCATGCTGCCGGCGCCGCGGTAGTTGACGTCGAGGCGCTCGCCGCGGATGTTGTTCAACTTGATTTCGCCGGCGCCTTCGGCATCAAAGGCGCGCAACTGCGGCAGCTTGATGACGATGCGCTGGTCGTCGTGGGTGGTGGTCACGCTCTTGTCGCGCATGCGCAGGCGCAGTTCGCCATTGACGACTTCGCTGGTAAGTCCGTTGACGAACTTGTCGCTACCGCGCACCAGCAGCGACTGCTGCGCCGCGCCGGCATCGACGGTCATGCTGATCGGACCCTGCACGCGGATCGAGGTGAAGGGAGCGACGGTGCGCACCTGGTCGGCGGCCTGGACGGCGCCGGCGGCGAAGGAGAGAACAAGAACGGAGGCGAGGATGGTGGTGGCGCGCATGATGGTTTCCTTTCGTTGGAATGGAAACCATCGTAGAGCGAAGCACGCCCACAGTCGCCGGTTTTGCGATGGACTGCAAGAACGGCGGCCTGAATGGCCTCAAGCTTCGCTGGTCAGGTAGGCGCTGATCGCCTGCCCGACTTCGCTCGTGCTGGCGGTGCCGCCCAGGTCCGGCGTGCGCGGACCGTTCACCAGGCAGGCTTCCATGGCGCGCACGATGGCGTCGTGGGCGGCGGTATAGCGGGCGTCGCCCTGTCCCAGGAATTCGAGCATCATCGCGCCCGACCAGACCATGGCGATCGGGTTGGCGATGTTCTTGCCGGCGATGTCGGGCGCCGAGCCGTGCACCGGTTCGAACAGCGACGGGAAGCTACGTTCCGGGTTCAGGTTGGCCGACGGCGCGATGCCGATGGTGCCGGCGCAGGCCGGGCCGAGGTCGGACAGGATGTCGCCGAACAGGTTGGAGGCCACCACGACGTCGAAGCGTTCCGGCGAGAGCACGAAGCGCGCCGCCAGGATGTCGACGTGGTACTTGTCCCATTTGACGTCGCCATACTGTTCGCCCATCGCCGCCACGCGCTCGTCCCAATACGGCATCGAGATCGCGATGCCGTTCGACTTGGTGGCGGCGGTCAGGTGCTTTTTCGGGCGGCGCTGGGCCAGCTCGAACGCGTATTTCAAAATGCGGTCGGTGCCGTGGCGCGTGAAAATCGCTTCCTGCAGCACCAGTTCGCGCTCGGTGCCTTCGAACATGCGCCCGCCGACCGACGAATACTCGCCTTCGGTGTTTTCGCGCACCACGTAGAAATCGATGTCGCCGGGCTTCTTGTTCGCCAGCGGGCACGGCACGCCGGGCATCAGGCGCACCGGACGCAGGTTCACGTACTGGTCGAACTCGCGGCGGAATTTCAGGAGCGAGCCCCACAGCGAGATGTGGTCGGGCACGGTGTCGGGCCAGCCGACGGCGCCGAAGAAAATAGCTTCGAAACCGTCCAGTTGCTCTTTCCAGTCGTCCGGCATCATCTTGCCGTGTTTGGCGTAGTAGCCGCAATCGGCCCATTCGAAGGTAGTGAATTCGAGGCCGATGTCGAAGCGCCTGGCCGCGGCTTCCAGCGCGCGCAGTCCTTCGGGCATGACTTCCTGGCCGATGCCGTCGCCGGCGATCACGGCAATTTTATGGGTTTTCATGGCGTGCTCCTGTCATTAGATAGCGTCAGCATAAACCAATACGTGGCGTTTATAATCGCTCTTACCGTGATATCAAAGAACACGATTTATGACTAATCTATTGGACAACGACGACTTGCGCGTCTTCGTCACCGTAGTGCGCAAGAGCAGTTTCGCCGCCGCCGCGGAAGCGCTGGGCATGTCGCCCGCCTATGTGAGCAAGCGCATCGGCATCCTCGAAGAGATGCTCGGCGTGCGCCTGTTCCAGCGCACCACGCGCCGGGTGGTGATTACCAGCGACGGCGAACAGGTGTACGTGCGCGCCCAGGCCATCCTCGACAATTTGGATGAGCTGATGGACGAAGTCTCCGAGCGCCGCCGCGAACCGAGCGGCCAGGTACGCATCTGCAGCAGCTTCGGCTTCGGCCGCAACCTGGTCGCGCCCGCGATCGCGAAGCTGGTGGCCGCCTATCCCGGCCTGCAGATCCGCTTCGAAGTGTTCGACCGCCTGGTCGACACCGTGGCCGAAGGCTTCGATCTCGACGTGCGCGTGGGCGACGAGATCGCGCCGCACCTGATCGCGCGGCGCCTGCTGGCCAACCACCGCATCCTGTGCGCCGCCCCTGCCTATCTCGCGCGCCACCCGGCGCCGAAGAATCTGGCGGACCTGGCCGGCCACCAGTGCCTGCCGATCAAGGAACGCGACCACCCGTTCGGCGTCTGGCGCCTGCGCGGCCGCGGCGGCGGCGAAGAAACGGTGAAGGTATCCGGCGCGCTGTCGACCAACCACGGAGAAATCGCGCTGCGCTGGGCGCTCGATGGCGCCGGCATCGTGCTGCGCTCGCGCTGGGATGCGCAGCCCTATCTCGATGCCGGCACGCTGGTGCAGGTGCTGCCCGACTATACGCAGGAAGCGAACGTGTGGGCCGTGTATCCGCAGCGGCTGGCCGGCTCGGCGAAGGTGCGCGTGTGCGTGGAATTCCTGGAGCGGCACCTGGCCATGGGTGACGTACCCTGATTGCGTTCCGTTATCGCGTACCGGGGGGACGTAAGGTGGGCGGCTACACCCGGCGGTTTGCGTTCCCGCTGCGTCAATGCCGCCCACGCGTTCAACCGGCTTGCGCTTGGCCGCGTGATTGTTCCGGCGTGCGTTGAACGCGTGGGCGGCGTTCACGCCGCGTCGATGCAGAGCATCGGGTGCAGCCGCCCACCCTACGTCCTCTGCCCGGTCTTCAAATAAAACGTGGCGCCCTCGCGCCCGGCGGTGACAGCCGGATAGCGCCCGGCCGGCAGCCGTATCCAGGCGCCGCGCGCGCAGGCCTGGCCCTCGACCAGCAGTTCGCCTTCCAGCACCAGCAGCTCGGCGCTGTCGACCGCGTCGGGGATGATGGCGGCATGCGGCGCCACCCGTTGCAGGCAGACCCGCTCGCCTTCGCCGGCAAACAAGGGGCAGACGGCACGGTCGCCGCGCCGCTGCCAGGCCGCCCGGTCGCGCGTATCGATGCGCACATGATCGGTTTCGCTCGGCGCCATCTGGCGCAGCTTCACGAAAATCAGGGCGCCGTCACGGCTCGACGGCCGGTGCGCGGAATCCGGCGGATTGCGCAGGTACCAGCCTTCGGGAAAATCGCCGTGCTCGTCCGAGAAGGTGCCCGACAGGACCAGGATCTCTTCGCCATCCGGATGGGCGTGGCGCGGAAAGCGCGAACCGGGTGCATAGCGCACGATGCTGGTGGCACGCGCCTGCTCGGCGCCGATACGGTCGAGCATGACGCGCTCGACGCCCGGCTGCGGCGAGGCCACCCACGCGTACTGGTGCGGGACGATCACGACGACGCGCGAGAAATCCGCATTGACCAGCATCGGCGCTCCTGGATGTGGCAGTGGTTCAGGCAAACTTGGTTGCGGCCGGCAGGCGCTTGCCGACCACCTTCACCACCGCCATTTTTTCGCTGCCGACCGAGACCATGGCATCGGTGCGCACCTGCGCCTTGTAGCTTTCGGCGCTGGCGTAAGTGGTGCCGACGACGGCGAGTGCGGCGACCAGGAACAGCGCTTCCATGTGCTTGAGGACGTTCATTTTCAGGCTCCCTTCGGTTGGTTAGTAGGCCCTGCGCGTTGTGCGTTCGGGCTGTCGATGGGAGTACTTTAGCGGTCCGCTCCATGCCTCTCCAGCGGTGTGCGACGAAGTGCAAAAAACGCGTGATGAAGCGTACAAAACGGGGATATCGGCGATGTTGCGGCCTTCGTGCGGGCCGTTAGCGGCTGATCAGTGAATGAGGGCGTCGCCATAGCTGCGGCGCCGGTCCGGCTGTTGCAGCACGCGGTGCGCGGTCTCGAAGGGCACGCCGCGTTCGCACAGCATGCGCGCGGCCAGGTACATGCCGTGCGCGCGCAGGATCTCGATCGAGGCGTCGATCAGTTTGGCGGTGTCGTAGTCGCGGCGAGGTCGCATGGTCTGTCCTCAATGAAAGCACCGGCTTGGCGCAGCTGGGCGATCCAGACCGTGGCGCCGCCGCAGGCCGCATCGTCCACTGCGTGGCGCATGACCTGGAAACCGTGCTCTTCCAGCAGGCGCCGATATGCGGCGCTGTCGAGCGAGGCGTGGTACAGCATTTGTCCGCCATTATCGCTCCAGGTTTCGCCCTGTTGGCTGCCCGACGTGAACATTACCATGCCATGCGGGTGCAAAAGACGCGCAAACGTCGCGAACATGGCACGCTGGTCGGCAGGTGGCAAATGGAACAGGCTGTGCCAGGCGATGACGGCATCGAAGCATTGGCCGGGCGCCAGCGTGCGCATGTCGCTCTCGATCAGGCACGTGTCCGGAAAACGCGTGCGCGCGATCGCAAGCATGGCGGGGCTGGCGTCGACGCCCGTGACCGCGCACCCGCGTTCGAGCAGGTAGCGCAGGATGGGGTCGCCGGTGCCGCAGCCGAGGTCGAGGATGGCGGCGCCTGGCGGCAGGGCCTCGATCAACGCGTCCAGGTAGGGTTGCTCGATCAGCGTGCGGGTACGGTGCTCGTCGAACCAGGTGGCGATGGTGTCGTAGGCGCGGGCGGGAGCGTGGGTATCAATGGGCCGCTTCCCAGTTCAATCCCACACCGGTCTCGGCCACCAGCGGCACCTTCAGTTCCGCCACGCCGGCCATCAATTCCGGCAGCCTGGCCTTGACCAGCTCGAGCTCGGCTTCCGGCACTTCCAGCACCAGTTCGTCGTGCACCTGCATGACCATGCGCGTGGCCAGCTTGTCGGTCTCCAGCCAGTCCTGCACCGCGATCATCGCCAGCTTGATCAGGTCGGCCGCCGTGCCCTGCATCGGCGCATTGATTGCCGCCCGTTCGGCGCCGGCGCGGCGGGGGCCGTTGGGGGAATTGATTTCGGGCAGCCACAGACGGCGGCCGAACACGGTTTCGACATAGCCGCGCGCCTTGGCGGCGACGCGGGTTTCGTCCATGTACTGTTTTACGCCCGAGAAACGCGCGAAATAACGGTCGATGTAGTTGGCGGCGGCGGCGCGTTCGATCTGCAGGTTGGCGGCCAGGCCGAAGGCGCTCATGCCGTAGATCAGGCCGAAGTTGATGACCTTGGCGTAGCGGCGCTGCTCGGAATCGACTTCGTCGGGTGCGACGCCAAAGATTTCGGCGGCGGTGGCGCGGTGGATGTCGACGCCTTCGGCAAAGGCGCGCAGCATCGCTTCGTCGCCCGAAATATGCGCCATGATGCGCAGTTCGATCTGCGAATAGTCGGCCGAGACGATCACGCTGCCCGGCGGCGCAACGAACGCTTCGCGGATGCGGCGCCCCTCTCCGGTACGCACCGGGATGTTTTGCAGGTTCGGATCGTTCGAGGCCAGGCGCCCGGTGATGGCGACGGCTTGCGCGTAATTCGTGTGCACGCGGCCGGTGTTCGGGTTCACCATTTTCGGCAGCTTGTCGGTATAGGTCGATTTCAGTTTCGACAGGCTGCGGTGTTCCAGCAGCACTTTCGGCAGCGGGAAATCCTCGGCCAGTTTCTGCAGCACTTCTTCGTCGGTCGAGGGCGCGCCGGTGGCGGTCTTCTTGATCACCGGCAGGCCGAGTTTGACGAAGAAGATTTCGCCGATCTGCTTCGGCGAACCCAGGTTGAACGGGCCGCCGGCCATCTCGTAGGCTTTCGCTTCGAGTTCGACCAGGCGCGCGCCCAGTTCGCGCGACTGCGCTTCCAGCTTCGACGCGTCGATCAGCACGCCGTTGCGCTCGATTTTCTGCAGCACGATCTGCGTCGGCAGCTCGATATTCTTGTAGATGTAGGTCAGGCCGGCGTTTTCTTCCACGTGCGGCAGCATGGTCTGGTGCAGGCGCAGCGTGATGTCGGAATCCTCGGCCGCGTATTCGGTGGCGCGGGTCAGTTCGACCTGGTCGAAGCAGATCATGTTGGCGCCCTTGCCGCAGACGTCGACGAAAGGAATCGTCGTGTAGCCGAGGTGGCGCATCGCCATCGTGTCCATGTCGTGCGGTTTATGCGATTCGAACACGTAGGATTGCAGCAGCGTGTCGTGCACGATGCCTTTCAGGGTCACGCCGTGGTTGTTAAAGATGTGCATGTCGTACTTCAGGTTCTGGCCCAGCTTGGGCTTGGCCGGATTTTCCAGCCAGCCGCGCATGCGTTCCAGCACCTCTTCGCGCGGGAGTTGCTCCGGCACGCCGGCGTAGCGGTGCGCCAGCGGGATGTAGGCGCCCTTGCCCGCTTCCACGGACAAGGAGATGCCGACCATCTGCGCCGTCATCGGCTCGAGCGAGGTGGTTTCGGTGTCGACCGAAGTCAGTTCGGCGGCATCGACCAGCGCCAGCCATTTATCGAGCTGCTCCCAGGTGGTGACCAGTTCGTATTCGCCCTTGATGATCGGCATGCCGGGCAGCGTGTCCTGGGCGCCGTCGAGCGACTTTTGCGCGCCTTCCGGGGAATTCAGGGCTGGCGCGCCGATGCCGGGGCCGGACTGCAATTCGCGCAACATGGTCTTGAAACCATAGCGCTGGAAGAAGTCGCGCAGCGCATCCTTGTCTTCCGGACGCGCGACCAGGCTTTCCTCGATCGTCACCACATGGCCCATCAGGTTGCAGTCGGTTTTCACGGTGATCAGTTCGCGCCCGCGCGGCAGCCATTCCAGCGCCGTGCGCAGGTTTTCGCCGACCGCGCCCTTGATGTCGTGGGCGTTTTCGATCACGCCGTCGAGCGAGCCGTGCAAGGCCAGCCATTTCAGCGCCGTCTTGGGGCCGCACTTGTTCACGCCCGGCACGTTGTCGACCGTGTCGCCGATCAGGGTCAGGTAGTCGATGATGCGGTTCGGCGGGACGCCGAATTTTTCCAGCACGCCGGCTTCGTCGAGCTTTTCGTTGCTCATCGTATTGATCAGCATGACCTTGTCGTTGACCAGTTGCGCCAGGTCCTTGTCGCCGGTCGAGACGATGGTGTTCATGCCCTTGGCGGCGGCTTGCACGGCCAGGGTGCCGATGACGTCGTCGGCCTCTACCCCTTCGACCATCAGGATCGGCCAGCCCATCAGCCGCACCACTTCGTGGATCGGCTCGATCTGCTTGGCAAGGTCGGTCGGCATCGAGGCGCGGGTCGCCTTGTACTCGGGGTACATGTCGTCGCGGAAGGTTTTGCCTTTCGCATCGAACACGCAGGCGATGTAGGCGGCCGGATAGTCGGCGCGCAGGCGGCGCAGCATGTTGACCATGCCGTGCATGGCGCCGGTCGGGTGGCCGTCCGGACCGCGCAGGTCGGGCAAGGCGTGGAAAGCGCGATACAGGTAACTGGAACCGTCGACGAGCAGCAGGGTATTTTGCATAGGAATGATGGGTGAAGCCGGCAAGAGCCAAAGTGGCATCCATTATCGCAGAATCCGCCATACGCAAAGCACAACAGGCGGGCGCCGGCCAAGCTTCCAATATGAAGGCGGACCCTGAAATGACCAGCACACTTTTCACAGGGAGTCACTGTGTTTGTTACAATGGTTCAAACGATACAAGGTGACCATCATGTTGCGCACATCCCCCCGCCTGACCCTGTCGATCGCCCTGCTCGCCTGCACCGGCGCGGCACTTGCGCAAACGTCCGCGCAATCGGTTCCGGCAGTCTCGCAGCCGACGCCCCAGACGACGACCCAGACCACGCCGACCGGGCAGCCGCCGACCGAACGTATCGAGACCGATACGCCGGCCACGAACGTCGATCCGCGCCGCGGCACCCAGATCCGGGAAAACCGCAACAACCGCGGCGAGGTCACCGCCGTCGAAGTCCAGAGCGGCCCGAGCCGGTATACGATGAAGTCGGGCCAGCCGGCGGGCAATGCCCAACCCGGCGACGCCCAGAGCAGCGGCATCCGCGCGCCGCAATGGCAAGTGATGGAATTCGACCTCAACGGCAAGCGCAAGGCCGCTGCCGATGCCGAAGCGGCCGCCGCCGCGGCAGCGGCCGGTGCCCCGGCCACGCCGACCGCGGCCACCGCCAGTGCAACCGCGAACGCGACCGGCAAGCCGGTCGCCGGCGCCATGCCCACGGCGGTGCCGGCAGCGACCACGCCCATGCTGAGGCCGGCCGAGATTCCACCGCCGCCACCGCTGCCCACTACCCGCTGATCGACCCGCCAGGCGGGCGCTTGCGCCCGCACGCCCAGACGCTCATCTCCAGACCCTCATCTTTCTTCCCGCATAATGGCAGTTTTCACCGCAGTCACACTGGATGAGCTCACCCAGTGGATGGAGCAGTTTCCCCTCGGCCAACCAGTGGCGCTCCAGGGCATCGCATCCGGTATCGAAAACAGCAATTTTTTCCTTACCACCGAGCGCGGAGAATATGTATTGACGGTGTTCGAGAACCTTGATTTCGACCAGCTGCCCTTCTACGTGCAGCTGATGCGCCACCTGGCCGAGCGCGGCATCCCGGTGCCGGCGCCGGTCAGCAATGCATCGGGCGAACTGGTCGTCGCGCTGCACGGCAAGCCGGCCGCCATCGTCAGCAAACTCGAGGGCAGCTCGCAGATGGACCCGCAGCCGGTGCATTGCGCGGAAGTCGGCGCGATGCTGGCGCGCATGCACCTGGCCGCGCGCGACTTTCCGCTGCGACAGCCGAATTTGCGCGGGCTCGACTGGTGGCAGGCAACCATGCCCCAGGTGCTGCCGTGTCTAGCGCCCGGGAATGCGCAACTGCTGCAAAGCGAAGTCGCGTTCCAGGCGGATTTTGCCGCGGGCAGCACGTATGCGCGCCTGCAGCGCGGCCCCGTGCACGCCGACCTGTTCCGCAACAACGTGATGTTCGTCGGCGAACGCCTGAGCGGCTGCTTCGACTTTTATTTTGCCGGCGTCGACACCTGGCTGTTCGACCTGGCCGTGACCGTCAACGACTGGTGCATCGACCTGTCCAGTGGCGAACTCGACGTCGCGCGCGTGGAAGCGCTGCTGGCGGCCTACCGTGCCGTGCGCCCGTTCACGCCTGAAGAACAGGCCGCCTGGCAGCCGATGCTGCGCGCCGCGGCGCTGCGCTTCTGGCTGTCGCGCCTGTACGATTTCCACGTGCCGCGCGAAGCCGAAATGCTGACGCCGCACGATCCCACCCATTTCGAACGCATCCTGCGCGAACGCATTGCCACGCCTGCCCCACGCCTTGCCCCTCACGAATGAATAACATGCCCGCAATTACCGGCTGGAACTGGCTGAAGGAGGGCACCGGCCTGTTCCGCAAGCAGCCTGCCGCGCTCACCACGCTGCTGTTCGCCAATATCCTGTTCAGCCTCTTCGTCAGCGCCGTGCCTTTCTTCGGCAAGCTGATGGTGGTGCTGATCCCCTCGCTGTCGATGGCCTTCATGAAGGCTTGCCTGATGATCGAGAACGGCGAACGCGTGACCCCGGCCGTGCTGCTGACGGGATTCAAGAAGCCCGTGCTCGGTCCCTTGTGCAAGGTCGGCCTGATCTACCTGGCCGCCTCGCTGGTGCTGAGTCTGCTGACCAGGGTGGCGATCGATCCCGCCTTCTGGGAACAGATGGCCAAGGCATCGCAGTCGACGCAGGGGGTCGACCCGGCCAATCCACCGCAGGTGCAGGCGTCCGACATGCTGGCCATGTTCGGCATCTTCATCCTCGACGTCGCCGTCCTGGTCTCGCTCGCGTTTGCCGCACCGCTGACCTACTGGCAACAGATGGGACCGGGCAAGGCCACCTTCTACAGTTTCTTCGCCGTGCTGAAAAACGCGCGCGTGTTCATCGTGCTCTTGACGAGCTGGTTCGGGCTGTTCACCGGGGTGTGCTTCATCATCGCCTTGCTGCTGGGCGGCTCGGGGCTGGCCAGGGTGGCGATCATGTGGCTGTTCTTCCTGTTCATGCTGCTGATGCAGTGCGCGATGTATGCGGGGTATCGGCAGATTTTCGGGAAGCCGGTGGAGGCGGGTGCGGGACGCGTTAACCTCGGCAAGTAAGGGTGGGGTGTTGTAGGGTGGGCGCCCCGGGCCCACGCGGAACGATGAGAGGTGTTGGCGTTGTTCCGGCCGTGTAGGTTGATGGAAGTACGATGTATCTCAACCGGTAGCGGGGCCGAACAAGATTCGGCCAACATGATGCATCGTTCACGCGTGGACGGAGCGGTTCGCCGCCCGGTCCACCCTACGTCCTCCCCGATCGGCGTGAACGGATCGTTGCGGGCGTTACCCCGCAACGTGATCAGCGGCTGACGCGCTCCAGCTTCGCGATCGACAGATCCAGCACCTTCATCCCGGCGGCACCGAAGTTGATTTGCGCGCGGGCGGCGCCGGCACCGCCTTCGATGTTGACGATCACGCCTTCGCCGAACTTGGCGTGCAGCACCGATTCGCCGGCGCGCCAGCCGGAACTGCCGGCCGACTTTTGCTTGATTTGCTGGGCGATCTTGTTGTCGCTGCCGGCGTTGCGGAAGGCGGCGTCGTCCCAGGCGTTCGGCCCCTTGTTCTTGGCAAACCAGTGACTCTGCACGCGCGGCGACAACCATTTCAGGGCTTCTTCCGGCAGCTCGTCGAAGAAGCGCGATTTCATGTTGAAACGGGTCTGGCCGTGCAGCATGCGCTGCTGGGTAAAGCTCATGTATAAACGCTTGCGCGCGCGCGTGATCGCCACGTACATCAGGCGCCGTTCCTCGTCGACGCCGTCAGCTTCGCGCGCGCTGGTTTCGTGCGGGAACAGGCCCTCCTCCAGGCCGGTAATGAAGACCGCGTCGAATTCCAGGCCTTTGGCAGAGTGCACCGTCATCAATTGCATTGCGTCCTGGCCGGCCTGGGCCTGGGCATCGCCCGCTTCCAGCGAGGCGTGGGCAAGGAAGGCGGACAAGGGCGACATGACTTGCGGCAACGGCGTGTCGGCTTCGATGATCTCGATGCCGTCCTGGTAGACGACGGCGTCGCCGGCCTGCGCCTGCGCGGCTGGCCCCAGGTGCGCCGGCGCGAACTGGCCGAAGCCTTCTTCCTGCACGAATTGCGTTGCGGCGTTGACCATCTGCTCGAGGTTTTCGATGCGGTCGGCGCCTTCTTTTTCGTTGCCGTAGTGCGTCAGCAAGTTACTGCGCTCGAGTACGACGCGCACCATTTCCGGCAACGCCAGTTGCTGGGTTTCGAAGCGCGCGCCTTCGATCAGTTTCACGAAGCCGCCGAGCGAGGTGCCGGCCTTGCCGGTCATGTAGGGCACGGCCGCGTACAGCGAGATGCCGTAGGTGTCGGCCGCCATCTGCAACTGTTCGATCGAGCGCACGCCGATGCCGCGCGTGGGGAAATTCACCACGCGCAGGAAAGCCGAATCGTTGTGCGGATTGTCCATCAGCTGCAAATAGGCAATCGCGTGCTTGACCTCGGCGCGCTGGAAGTAGCGCAGGCCGCCGTACACGGTGTACGGAATGCCGGCGGCAAACAGCGCGTGCTCGATGACCCGGCTTTGCGCATTGGAGCGGTACAGGATCGCGATTTCCTTACGCTCCAGGCCTTCGGCCATCAGGCTTTTCGCTTCCTCGATGATCCACTGGGCTTCTTCCAGGTCGGACGACGCTTCGTAGATGCGCACCGGCTCGCCCTGCCCCGCATCCGTGCGCAGGTTTTTACCCAGGCGCTTGGTGTTGTTGGCGATCAGGTAGTTGGCGCTGTCGAGGATATTGCCGTGCGAGCGGTAGTTCTGTTCCAGCTTGATCAGGTTTTTCACCTGGAAATCGCGCTCGAAGGCCGACATGTTGCCGACGTTCGCGCCGCGGAAGGCATAGATGCTCTGGTCGTCGTCGCCGACGGCGAAGATCGCGCCGCCGACCTGCTCGCCATGACCGGCCAGCAGTTTCAGCAAGTTGTATTGCAGGTCGTTGGTATCCTGGAACTCATCGACCAGCACGTGTTTAAAACGCATCTGATAGTGCTGGCGCAACGGACCATTGCGCGACAGCAGCTCGTACGAGCGCAGCAGCAGTTCGGCGAAATCGACCACGCCCTCTTTCTGGCATTGCTGGTCATACAGTTCGTACAGCTCAACCATCTTGCGTTCGATCGGGTCGTAAGCCTCCACCTGGCTGGCGCGCAGTCCCTGGTCCTTCGCATTGTTGATGAAGTACATCAGGTTCTTGGCCGGATATTTTTCATCGTCGATATTCGCGGCCTTTAACAGACGCTTGATCATCGACAGCTGGTCTTGCGAATCGAGAATCTGGAACGATTGCGGCAGCGCGGCGTCGCGGTAATGCGTGCGCAGCAGACGATTGCACAGCCCGTGGAAGGTACCGATCCACATGCCGCGCGTGTTCACCGGCAACATGGTCGACAGGCGGGTCAGCATCTCCTTCGCCGCCTTGTTGGTAAAGGTCACCGCCATGATGCCGGCCGGCGACACTTGTCCGGTCGAGAGCAGCCAGGCAATGCGGGTGGTCAATACGCGGGTCTTGCCCGAACCGGCGCCGGCAAGAATGAGCGCACTTTGGGAAGGCAGCGTGACGGCGGCCAATTGTTCGGGATTGAGGTTGTGAAGGAGATTCATGCGGCCATTATACCGTTCGGTTTTACTGTATGCCCATCCAGTCTCGCGCAGAAACTGTGCAGTAGCGAAATAAAATTTCAGAAACAACGATGTGATGAAAGATTATTTCATCACTGTCCAAGATCTCCGCGGCGGTTGCCGTGCTTTCATCCAGGCGCCAAGCCCGAATTGTAAGTCAACCCCACCCGTTCGATCGTCGCCGAACCGGCAGGTATTTCTCGATTAAAAGTAATAAGCATACCGCATAATCACGCAACTTCACCCAACTCATCAGTATCAGCACGCAACTCTCCCGTGCGTCACCTGTTCAGAAATTCGCTTAACTTAACGACAAATACGCAATTCACTGCGTGGCCCATGACGACCAGAGCATTTTCAAGCCAACGGGTCCTGTGCGCGCTCCAGGTCGGGCACCTGGTTGATGTCGGCGTGCAGGCCCGCTTTTACTGACAAAAGGAGAAATCTATGTTGAACCGAGTCGTGACTGTCGCCGCACTTGCAGTCGGCGGAATGATGCTGTCGAAACAAATGAAAAAGAACCGCACCCAGAATGGGGACTCGTCGATCATCGAAGCCATCGAGGTCAACGTCCCTGTGCGTACCGCCTACAACCAGTTCACCCAGTTCGAAGACTTCCCGCAATTCATGAAGAGCGTAAAGGAAATTCGCCAGCTCGACGACAAGCGCCTGCACTGGAAAGCGAATATCGCCGGCGAAGACAAGGAATGGGATGCCGAAATCACCGAGCAGGTGCCGGACAAGCGCATCGCCTGGCGCAGCATCGGCGGCGTGCAGAACGCCGGCGTGGTGACCTTCCACAAAATCTCCGACAACGTCACCCGCGTGACCCTGCAGATGGATTACCAGCCGGACGGCGCACTCGAAGCCATCGGCGACGCCTTCGGCGCGGTGCGCATGGAAACGCGCGCCAATCTGTCGAACTACAAGGAAATGCTGGAAAAACGCGGCGCTGAAACCGGCGCATGGCGTGGGAAGATCGACCAGCACTGATCGATCGGCTGCCGACGTCCTGTGATCGTCGGCGGTATTCCCTGCCACGTAAGGTAGGCGGATCTTCCGCCTACGCGTTCAACGCACGCGTAAACCGACGTACGGGTTCACAAGCTGAACGCGTGGACGGCATTCACATCGCAGGCATTCATGCCCTGCGGTGGAGCCGTCCACCCTACGGCCGTTTACCACACCCTGCACCGCTTCAGCGCCGCCATCGGCTGCCCCGGCTTGCACGCGAACGCCTTTTCGAAGTCGGGCATGTTGATGACGACGCCATTTACCCGGTACTTGCCCGGCGAATGCGGATCGGTCACGGCCGTCACCCGTAAATTTTCCGGACGATCGTTTTCGCACGCCCATTGTGCGTAGCCGACAAAGAAGCGCTGCTCGGGCGTCAACCCGTCGCGCAGAGGCTGTGGCTGCGCCTGTTGCGGCATGCTCGCCATCTGCGTCTGCCACGCCATCCAGCCCAGGATCAAACCGCCGAGATCGGCCACGTCCTCGCCCAGCGTCAGCTTGCTGTTGATCTTGACGTCGTCGACCACCGTGTACCTGGCGTACTGGTCGACGATGCAGGCGGCGCGCTCGGTGAATTCCTTGCCGTCCTTCTCCGTCCACCAATCCTTCAAATTGCCCTTGGCATCGAACTGGCGGCCTTCGTCGTCGAACGCATGGGTCAGCTCGTGGCCGATGGTGCCGCCGGTGTTACCATAGCCGGGCGCATCATCCATCTTCGGATCAAACAGCGGCGGCTGCAGCACGCCGGCCGGGAAATTGATGTCGTTCATCTGCGGGTTGAAATAGGCATTCACCGTCGGCGGCGTCATCAGCCACTCGCTGCGGTCGAGCGGCTTGCCGATCTTGGCCAACTGGCGCCGGTTCTCGAACCCGGTGCCGCGCACCACGTTGCCGGTGAAGTCGTCGCTGCGCACCTGGTAGGCCGAGTAATCGCGCCAGGTGTCCGGGTAGCCGATCTTGTTGACGATGGCATCGAGCTTTTCGCGGGCGCGCTTTTTCGTCTCCGGACTCATCCAGTCGAGCGATTCGATATCCTTCGCCATTGCCTCCTCCACCTGGCGCGTCATGTGCAGCGATTTCGCCTTCAGTTCCGGAGAAAACGCGCGGCTGACGAATTCCTGGCCCAGCGCCTCCCCCAATTGCTGGTCGACCAGCTGTACGCAACGCTTCCAGCGCGGCGGCTGCTTCTCGACGCCGCGCAGGGTCTGGCTGAAGAAGGCGAAATGCGGCTGGTCGAACTGCGGCGCCAACGCCGGAGCCATGGCTTCCAGCACATGCCAGCGCAGGTAGGTCTTGATGGCCGCCAGGTCGTTGCTGCGCAGCTGCTTGCCAAAGGCCTTGAAGAACTTCGGCTCGGTGACGTTGAAGGTATCCAGGCCGGGCTGGCCGACGGCGGCAAGATAGGTTTTCCAGTCGAAGCCCGGCGTCATCGCCTGCAAGCCCTTCAGGCTGGTCTTGTTGAAGAGTTTATAGGGGTCGCGCTTGTCGACGCGCGTCAGCGAGGCTTGCGCCAATGCCGTCTCGATGCGCAGCACGGTCGCCGCCGAGCGTTTGGCGGCCGCTGGGGCTTCGCCGACCAGGCCGAACATGGTCGCGATGTGCGCCTCGTACCTGGCGCGGATCTCTTTCGAGCGTTTATCCGTTTTCAGGTAATAGTCGCGGTCCGGCAAACCGAGACCGCCGCCGCTGGCAAAGGCAATCACGCGGGTCGAGTCGCCGAAGTCCTGGTTCGAACTGAAACCGAAGAAGAAATCTTCGCTGGATAAAGCCAGCTGCAGCACGGCGAGCACACGCGGCAGTTCGCGGGTCGAGGCCATGCTGTCGATCTGATCGAGGAACGGCGTCAAGGGCTCGGCGCCGCGCTTGGCGATCGCGCCCTCGTCCATGCAGGCGCCAAAATAATCGCCGATCTTTTGCTGGGTGGCCGTGCGGCCCTCTTTCTGCTTCGCCAGGCCGTCGAGAATGCCCCACAGATAGCGCTGGTTGTCCTGCGCCAGCTTGCTGTAGACCGACCAGCGTGCCTGGTCGGCCGGCACCGGGTTGTTCTTCATCCAGCCGCCGCAGGCGTACTGGTAAAAGTCGACGCAAGGGTCGGCGTTCCTGTCCATCGCCGTCACGTCCAGCCCCGGCGTGTAGGGGAAAGTCGTGGCCGGACGTTCCGGCTCGGTCGTTTGGATCGTTTGGGCGCTGGCCAGGGCGGCGCCGCAGGCCAGCGCGCTGGCGGCGGCAAGGCGGGTGAAATGGTGCATGGGATCGGGTCCGAATAAGGAATTGTCCATGCTGACATACGCGTATTGGTAAAGCAATATCGGTCAGTGAAATCCTGCCGCCGCTCCAATCCAGTATGATCGGCCCACTTCAACGCTCATCCGATCCATGCCGCAACCCATCCTACTCGCCCTCCTGTTCGCCCTCACCGCGCTGGCCGAAATCGTCGGCTGCTACCTGCCCTGGCTGGTGCTAAAACAGGACAAGCCGCTGTGGCTGCTGCTGCCGGCGGCCCTGTCACTGGCCCTGTTTGCCTGGCTGCTGACCCTGCACCCGACCGCCGCCGGCCGCACCTACGCCGCCTACGGCGGCATGTACATCGCGGTGGCGCTGCTGTGGCTGCGTTTTGTCGACGGCGTCGAGCTGACGCGCTGGGATGCGGCCGGCGCCGCGCTCGCGCTGGCGGGGATGGCGGTGATTGCGTTGCAGCCGCATGGTTAGAACCTGACACAAAAGGATATCGATGAATTACCGTCACATTTTCATTGCGGCTGTAGGAAGCATTGGCGCAATATCAAGTGCAGTCTCCGCTGAACTATGCACGGCGATCGCCGACGCCGGCACGGGAAAAGTCCTGATACAACGCGGTGACTGTGGCCGCCGCGTTACGCCGGCCTCCACGTTCAAGATCGCCATCAGCCTGATGGGTTACGACTCCGGCTTTCTAAAAAATGCGCATACGCCACGATTGCCATTCCGCGAGGGCTACGTCGATTGGCGCGACAATTGGAAGGAAACGACCGATCCAGCGAAGTGGATGAAGGACTCGGTAGTGTGGTACTCACAGCAGGTGACACAGTCGCTTGGGAAAGAGCGATTCGCGGCATACGCAAGCACATTTAAATACGGAAATGCCGACGTGTCGGGCGACGCGGAAAACGACGGCTTGACCATGTCCTGGATTGGTTCCTCTCTTCAAATCTCGCCGCTGGAACAACTGACATTCCTGGGCAAGGTCGTCAACCGCCAGCTTGGTGTCAGCCAGCACGCTTACGACATGACCGCTGCAATTACTACATTCGGGCGACTTCCCGGGGGCTGGAACGTCAACGGAAAAACCGGCGCGGCGTCCGGTTTCGGTTGGTATGTTGGATGGGCGTCGCGTGGCCAGCGTACCTTTGTTTTTGCACGCCTGATTCAGAAAGATGCAACCCAACCCCAGGATATTCCGGCCGGCGTGCTTGCGCGTGATGCCTTTATCGCGTCATTTCCGGCGCTGGTTGAGCCATTGGACCGCTGATTGCCGGTATGTCCTGGTTGAGCTCGAAGAAGGCTGCGATGTTGAAATACTGCAGTCGCAGCGATAGAGAAACATTCAAGCTACACTGCCCTCTTCCATAACATATCGACTTCAAGATGAGCGTCCAGGGCACCCCGCGCTACCAGGGAAAAATCACATCATGGAAGGATGAGCAGGGTTTCGGATTTATTACGCCGAATGGGGACGGTCCGGCGGTTTTCGTGCATATCAAGTCGTTTTCCGATCGCAGCAGCCGTCCGCTGGTCGGTAACGTGGTGACGTATGATCTGACGACCAACGAAAAAGGTCAGCCACGCGCCGCAAACGTCGCCTTCGTTCGCGCAGGAAGGTCACGCCAGGCGACTGCCCAGCCCAGAAGCAAGTCCGTGATGACAGCGGCCGGCTTCCTGCTACTCATGGGCATTGCCGTGTTAGCGGGTAAAGTGCCTGCGCTCGTGTTTGGCGCGTATATTTGTTTGAGTGTGATGACCTATATCGCCTACGCTGTCGACAAATCCGCAGCGCAGGATGGCGAGCGCAGGACACCGGAAAATACGCTGCACATGCTGTCCTTGGCCGGTGGCTGGCCAGGAGCGCTGGTCGCGCAACAGGTGCACAGGCACAAGACGAAGAAAGTATCCTTTCGCCAAGTGTTCTGGCTGACTGTCCTGGTCAACTGCGGCGCACTCGGCTGGCTCTTTTCGCACTGGGGAGTCAAGGTATTGCAACTGCTGCGTTCCTGGCCAGCCCCATAGGTAGCGGCCCGGCGGTGTCAGCCGGGCCGCTATGGCACAGTAAAAACTTAACGCTGACCGGTAGGCGATGGGCTCGTGGTCGGCGGCGTTGTCGAGGTCGCCCCGGCGCCCTGGCCCGATGCTCCCGTCGTGCCGGGGCTGCCGGCGCCACTCTGGACGTCGCCGGTCGTGCCCGACACGCCGCCCGACGTCGGGCTACCCATGGAGCTGCCCGTGCTGCTGCCCGTCATCCCGCTCGTGCCAGAACTGCTCGACGTCGTCCCGGTTGCCGCGCTGCCGCCCATGTCACCGCTGCCCGTGCCCGTGCTGCTGCATGCCGCCAGGGCCAATGCTGTCATGCTACCGATGAGAATGCCTTGAAATCTTTTCACGATCATCTCCTTGTGGGGTAGGTACAGTCATCATGGATGGGCAGCCACGCGACGCAAATCAGATCGCTACTGCTGTCGCAGTAGGATCTTTCGTACACTCTATGTAGAAGCGATGGCTTAGTCGCCCGGCCCTTCGCCCGGCATCGTATCGGCCATCAGGCGCAGTTCTTCCTGCGTCAACTCTTCCGGCTTCTTGTTGGCCAGGCCGTCGACGCTATCGGTGGACGACGCGGCCGGTTGCGGCTGCGTCTCTTTCTGGTCTTGCTGGTCCTGCGGGGTGTGTTCGCTCGTCATGCTGTGCTCCTTGGCGTGGGTTCAGTGCCCTCAGTCTCGCACAGGCGCGTTTAACATGGCGTCCAGAACATACCTTTACCGGCCCGGACCGCCGAACCCGCCCGGCCCCATGCCCGGACCACCCGGCCCGCGCATGCCCGGCCCGCCCGGACGCTGGCCGTTGTTGCCGAAGCTGCCGAAGCGGTAGTTCAGACCGACCGAGAAGGTACGTCCGTCGAAGCGGTTGATGCTGGTCTGGCGCAGGCGGTCGGTCTCGGTGATCACGTCCGATTTTTGCGAATCGAAGATGTCGTTGATGTTGACCACCAGCGACATCGCCTGGCTCAGCTGGCGGCGGTAGTTGAAATCGGCCGTGGCCGATGGCTCGCGGTAGCCTTCGCCGAGCAGGGTCTTGCCCTGGGCATTGATCATCAGCTGGAAACTGTTCGCGCGGTCGAGCTGGTAGCCGATGCGGGCGCGGCCGCTGATCGAGGTCGCCGAACGCTTGTCGTTGCCGGCGCTGCCGAGGACGGTCTGCTCGGAATAGCCGAGGTTGCCGCTGGTGTTCAAGGTCAGTTTCTCGGTTACCTTGCCGCCGAAGGAAAATTCGAGGCCGCCCGAGTTGCTGGTGCCGGCGTTTTCGCGGGTCGTCAGCAGGACGTTATTGGCCAGGAAGTAGCGGCGTTCCGAGATCAGGTCGGTATCGCGGCGGGCGTACAGGCGCAGGTTCGTGTCCACCTTGCCGAGCTTGGTTTCCATGCCCAGCTCGAGCGAATCGGAATCGCTCGGCCGCAATTCCGGGTTGCCCGAGGAAACGTTGAACTCGTCGACGTAGATGACGAAGGGGTTCAGGTCGCCCGCGCCCGGACGGCGGATGCGGTGCGCATAGCTCAGGCGGATCGTGGTGTCGTCGGACCAGCCGTAGGTGACGAAGGCGCTCGGGATCGCGTCCAGGTAATTGTTGCTGGCGCGGACGTTCGTCGTCGCCTGGAACAGGTCGAGGTCGGTGTATTCGGCGCGCAGGCCGCCCAGCACGCCCCAGTCGCGGTTGATGCGCCACTGGTAGGAGGCGTACAGGGCCGCGGTCTTCTCGTCGAGTTCGAAGCGGTTGGTGCGGGTGGGGTTGATGCGTTCGGCCAGCGTGCCGTCGTCGATGTCGAAGTAGCCGTTGTCGAATACGCTGCGGTTCTGCGCCAGCTTGTAGCCCGTCTTGAAGATGCCGTGCTCGCCCGGCAGCTCGTAGTCGCCGGTGAAATCGACGATGCGGTTTTCGTTGAGGTTGTTCTGGCGCGTGCGTGCGGCCTGGGCATTGATCGGGCGCACCGTGTAATCGGTGAAGATGGAGCGGTCGCCTTCGTTTTTCGCGCCCGACAGGCGCAGGTCCATTTTGAAGACTTCGCCCTGCTCGTCGCCCTTGTGATCGAGCCGGGTCGAGAGGCTGTAGTTGCGGTTGCTGCCATCGCGGCCCGAGGTGCGCAGGTAGTCGCTGTCGGTGGTGCCGGCGAAATTCGCGCCCCGGTAGCGCTGGGTGGAGAGGGCATCGCTGTCGCTGGCGCCGGCCATCAGGGTTGCCGCGATCACGTCCTTGTCGCCCAGGTTGTAGCTGAGCGAGCCGTTCAGGCCGACGGCATTGTTGCGCGTGTCGCTGGTCGAGTTGGTGACGCTGCGCGCCACTGCGCCGCTGGCCGGGTCGATCCGTTCGCGCACCGTTTCGCCGGTCGAATTGCGCTCGTCGCGGCGCGCGTACACGCCGCCCTGCGCGCTCATGCGCCCGGTGGTATAGCTGCCGAAGGTGTTGGCGTTGAAGCGGCCCTTGCTGCCGGCGTTCGCGCTCACCGAGGCGAAGCCGCCCGGCGTGCGCTCGCGCCGCATCACCAGGTTCAGGATCGGCCCGCCGCCGCCTTCGTTGCCGAACTGGGCGCCGGGGTTGTTGATGACTTCGACCGATTCGAGGTCGCCGGCCGGCAGCGCATTGATGGCCGCGGCGCGGTTCTCGCCCTGCATCATGGCCGAGGGCTTGCCGTCGACGTAGATCTGGACATTGCTCCTGCCGCGCAGCGTCACCGCGCCGTCGGCGTCGACCGCCACCGACGGCACCTTGTTGAGGGTATCGGCCACCGTGTCGTTCGAGCTGGCCGGATCGGCTTTCACGTCATAGACCTGGCGGTCGATGCGGTTCGCATTGCGCTTGGTGGTGACGGAGACGGTGGCGGGCGTGTCGGCCGTGGCCTGGCTTTGCTCGGCCGGCGCCGCCGCGGGTGCTGCCACGGGCGCTGCCGCCGGCGGTGCAACCGGTGCGGCCGCGGCCGGCACTGTCTGCTGCGCCGCAGCCGCTGCGGAGACGAACAGCGCGCCGAGGACGACCGCACACAGGGGATGCAGGCGCGGCAGGACAGGCTGGGACAAGGCGGAGCGGTATGGGGCAGGCATGGGAGTCGCGTGGCAATTGCAGAGTTTGGTCAGCTGCAATTGTCGCATGGGGCCGGTGTCAATCTCCATTTCGATATTCACCAATTGGTAACGGCTTGTTTCAGGCGGCTCCACAGGGATACTATGCATGTCCATCCGCCATCCATTAACAAAGGAATGCAATGCCGACTTCCCGTCCCCTCGCCCGAACCGCCCTCTCCCTGCTGCTGGCCGCGGCGCTGTCGCTGCCAGCCCTTGCCGCCGAACCGGCCTGGGTCACGAAGAGCAACGAGAACGCCAAGGTGCTGCTGAACGTGCTGGCGAAGTATTCGCCCGAAAGCGCCAGCTCGCTGGGCGTGGACGGCTACGACGAGCAGATCACCGACATGTCGCGCGACCAGTTCGAGGCGAACAACAAGGACCTGCGCGCCGCCATCGCGGAGCTGCAAAAGCGCATGCGCGGCGAGAGCGACTCGAAGGTGAAGCAGGACTTGCAGATCCTGATCGACAAGGCGCAGGACAACATCCAGACCAGCACCCTGCAGCGCAAGTACTTCATGCCTTTCGACGACCTGACCGGCATGATCTTCAGCGTCGTGCGCGGCACGCTCGACCCGCGCATCCCGAAAGCGCGCCAGCAGGCGCTGCTGGTCCGGCTCGACAAATACGCAGGCCTGGCCAAGGGCTACCGCCCGGTTACCGAGCTGGCGCACGAACGGCTGCAGGAACGCCTGAAGGCGAACAAGAACCTGCTCGGCCCGTACAAGGGCGAGATCGAACAGGCCCTGAACGACGGCCCGACCCTGTTGAAGGGCATGCGCGAACTGCTGGCCAAGAGCGAGCTGAAAGGCTGGGAAAGCCGCTTCGACGCGCTCGAAAAGCAGCTCACCGCCTATAACGCGCGTTTGAAAGCCGAGATGCTGCCGAAAGCCCGCAGCGACCACAAGCTGCCGCCGGAAGTGTATGCCGACAACCTGAAGAATTTCGGCGTCGACATCGGGCCGCAGGAAATGATCGCCAAGGCGCTGACCTCGTTCGCGGAAATCCGCAACCAGATGCAGATCACGGCCAACCTGATCGCGAAGGAACGCGGCTTGAAGGATGCCGACTACCGCGCCGTCATGCTGGCGCTGAAAAAGGAGCAGATCCCGACGGACAAGGTGATGCCGCTGTACGCCGAACGCCTGGCGGCGCTGGAGGCGGCGGTGCGCGAGCAGCACGTGGTCACGCTCCCGGCGCGCAAGGCGGTCATCCGGCTGGCGTCGATGGCGGAAAACGCGGCCCAGCCGGCGCCGCACATGAGCCCTCCGCGCCTGATCGGCAACACGGGGGAATACGGCGAATTCGTGCTGACCACCGGCATGCCGCCCGACGCCAGCGGCAAGCGCCTGGTGTTCGACGATTTCACGCACCAGTCGGGCACCTGGTCGATCACGGCACACGAAGCGCGTCCCGGCCACGAGCTGCAGTTCGCGAAAATGATCGAGACCGGCGTCTCGACCGCGCGCGCCGTGTTCGCCTTTAACAGCGTCAACGTCGAAGGCTGGGCGCTGTATGCGGAAGCGGAAATGCAGCCCTACGAGCCGCTCGACGGCCAGCTGTTCGCGCTGCAGGCCCGCGCCATGCGCGCCGCGCGCGCCTTCCTCGACCCGATGGTGAACCTGGGCGAGATCACGCCGGACGGCGTCAAGAGCTTCCTGATGCGCGACGTCGGTTTGTCCGAGGGCATGGCGACGCAGGAGATGCAGCGCTATACCTTCCGCGCGCCGGGCCAGGCGACTTCGTACTTCTATGGCTACCAGCGCTTGATGGAGACGCGCCAGGCGGCCGAGGTGGCGCTGCGCGGTAATTTTGATCGCCAGAAGTTCAACGACTTCGTACTGGCGCAGGGGCTGGTGCCGCCGAAGCTGCTGCGCAAGGCGGTGATGGAGGAGTTCGTGCCGGCGCAGGGGAAATGATTTAATCGTAGGGTGGGCTCTCCGAGCCCACGCGGAACGCCGCGTCGTGTTGGCGGATTTCCATCCCGCCGTCCGCCAATGGAAACGTATCCGAATGCACCGCGATGACGTGTCGGGTTTGATAGCGTTATCGCCGCGCTCATGAGCCAACACAGCGCGAACGTCCGCGTGGGCTCGGAGAGCCCACCCTACGGTACGCCATTGCCAACGATAGATGTTAGCTGCGCTGGGGTGCAGGACGCGCGGTGCCGCTGACGATGGCGTCCTTGATGATCCCGCGCGTCGCCTTGTCCGCCTCCTTCTGCTGCGCTTCCATTTTCTCGCCGAGCACTTCCATCTCCTTGCCGATCGCTTCCATCGGCTTGCCGGCGTCTTCCATCTTCTTGCCGATGGCTTCCATTTTGGTCTTGTTCAGGGTGACGGCGGCCATGGCCATCTGGTTGCCGTAGTCGCCCATGGCTTTGCCGTGGCGACCCATCTCGGCGCCGTGCTTTTCCATTTCGGCGCCGGTCTTTTCCATCGGCGCCCAGGCCTGGCGGATGCGCTCGAGCGTGGCTGCGTCCTGCACGACGAAGTCCTTGCCGTCCTTGCGGAACCAGAAGAAATCGCCCTGCAGGCCGCGCTTGATGGCCCTCAGGTCGGCATCGTCGACCTTGTTGGTCAGGTCCATGCGCATGCCTTCGCGCACCAGGGCATAGGGTTCGCCGCCCTCGCTGCGGTGGATGACGCGCACCTTCTGCAGGCCGTCGGAAGGCGCGGCGTGCGCGCTGGTCAAGGGCGCGGCGCAGGCGGCAGCGACGGCGCCCAGCAGGAGCGCGTGTTTCAGGGTACGGGCGAAAGGAAGGCGTGCTTGCATGGTGGTCTCCACAGGTCGATTGACGATGGAGCCACTGTAGGAGAACAGCGGGCCGCCCGCCCGCGCCGTGCGACAGACGGCGCATTTCGCGGAACAGGCAGCCAAAACGTCGAACTTAGTACACGACCACCGAGCGGATCGACTCGCCCGACTTCATCAAATCGAAGCCTTCGTTGATGCGTTCGAGCGGCAGGTGGTGGGTGATCAGGTCGTCGATGTTGATCTTGTTTTCCATGTACCAGTCGACGATCTTCGGCACGTCGGTGCGGCCACGCGCGCCGCCAAAGGCCGAGCCCTTCCACTCGCGGCCGGTCACCAGCTGGAATGGACGGGTCGAGATTTCCGCGCCGGCTTCGGCCACGCCGATGATGATCGACTGGCCCCAGCCCTTGTGGCAGCACTCGAGCGCCTGGCGCATGGTGTGGACGTTGCCGATGCATTCGAACGAATAGTCGGCGCCGCCGTCGGTGATCTGGACGATCGTGTCGACCACGTTCTCGACGTTCTTCGGGTTGACGAAGTGGGTCATGCCGAACTTGCGCGCCATTTCTTCGCGCGCCGGGTTGATGTCGACGCCGATGATCTTGTCGGCGCCGACCATCTTCGCCGCCTGGATCACGTTCAGGCCGATGCCCCCTAAACCGAACACGACCACGTTGGCGCCCGCTTCCACCTTGGCGGTGAAGATCACGGCGCCGATGCCGGTGGTGACGCCGCAGCCGATGTAGCAGATCTTGTCGAACGGGGCGTCGCTGCGCACCTTGGCCAGGGCGATTTCCGGCACCACGATGTAGTTCGAGAAGGTCGACGTGCCCATGTAGTGGTAGATCGGCTGGCCGTCGAGCGAAAAACGGGAAGTAGCATCAGGCATCAGGCCGCGGCCTTGCGTGGAGCGGATCGCCTGGCACAGGTTGGTCTTTTGCGACAGGCAGAATTTGCACTGGCGGCATTCCGGGGTGTACAGGGGAATGACGTGGTCGTCCTTTTTGAGGCTGGTCACGCCCGGGCCGACGTCGACCACGACGCCCGCGCCTTCATGGCCGAGGATGGCCGGGAACAGGCCTTCCGGATCGGCGCCCGAGAGGGTGTAGTAATCGGTGTGGCAAATGCCGGTCGCCTTGACTTCGACCAGTACCTCGCCGGCCCGTGGGCCGTCGAGTTCGACTTCTTCGATCGTCAGCGGCTGACCCGCCTTCCATGCAATCGCTGCCTTGGTTTTCATGCGTATTCCTGTGAGGTGGATGGAGTGGCTGGCATGATACCAAGGGGCGCAAAATGGCGTCGCCTCTGCCCTACTTCGACGGCTGCATCGTCAGTCCGATCAGGCGCGCGACCACCGAGGCCAGGTACATCAGGCCGACGAACATCTCGATGCTGGCCAGCGCACGCGCATGCACGGACAGCGGGATGACGTCGCCGATGCCGGTCGAGGACAGCAGCGCGAAGCTGAGGTAATTCAGCTCGGTCCAGGTGCGCGGCAGGTCGGCATTCACCGCGGCGGCAAACGAGCCGGGCGACAGCGCCTGCACCACCAGGTAGAGGTGGGTGAAGCCCCAGGCCAGCAAGGTAAACGTGGCGCCGGCGGCGTACAGTTCGTCGGTAGTGACGTGGCGGTCGGCCATCATGTAGGCGATCAGGCTGCCGGCGGCGTAGAAATAAAACAGCGCTTCCAGGCCGGACGCCCATGCCTGCAGCACGGGCAGGTTGAGGAACATCTGGGCCGACAACAGCGCGATGATGGGCACCGACATCGCCACGCTGAACCAGGTATGTCCGGGCGTGCGCCGCACCATGCGGATGGTAAAAGTGAGGATCGCAATGCCGAAGGCGTTAAAGGCGATGTGGCCGTAGTGCGTCTGTTCGAGGAAGGGATACAGCAGCATCCCCAGCAGCTGGGCCAGCAGCAGGATCGCGGACGGGTGGCGCCGCGTACGGACGATCAGGCGAAGAAAGCGCATCGGTTTTTTGTGAAGGAAGTCGATGGCGCTATTGTAGGCACAAGCCCGCACCGATGCGGCACGCTCGGCGGGGCATGCCGGTTCCGCTTATGCGGAGACGCTGTCGATCACGCCCATCTCTTCCGACGACATCAGGCGGTCGATGTCGACCAGGATGATCATGCGCTCGTCGACGGTGCCGAGCCCGACCAGGTAGTCGGTATTCAGGGCGCCGCCCATGTCGGGCGCCGGCTTGACCTGGTCGGCCGTGAGAGTGATCACGTCCGAGACCGAATCGACCACCATGCCCACCACGCGGTCCTGGATGTTCAGGATGATGACGACGGTGAACTGGTTGTAGGTCGGCTCGCCCAGCTTGAACTTGATGCGCATGTCGACGATCGGCACAATGGTGCCGCGCAGGTTGACCACGCCCTTGACGTGTTCCGGGGCGCTGGCGATGCGCGTCACCGCTTCATAGCCGCGGATTTCCTGTACTTTCAGGATCTTGATGCCGTATTCCTCGTTGCCGAGTTTAAAGGCGAGCGCTTCGAGCACGCCATCGTTCATCAATGCGTTGTCCATGGTTTATAAAGAGTGTGAGAGAAAGAAGACCGGGATTATATATTTTTTGCCGCAAGGCAATAAACAGCAGTGTGTTCGGTGCTTCCGGTTTGTCTCTCCGCTGCAACGCGTCATCCGAACAAGGCCGCAATGCGGCGCGCCGCCTTCTCCGGATCAGGGTCGCCATACACGCTGGTGATCGCCGCCACCATGTCGGCCCCGCGTGCGACCAGGGGCGCGCTGTTGTGAGCCGTCATGCCGCCGATGACGACCAGCGGCAGCGACAACTGCGCGCGTGCCCGGTCCAGCAGCGCAGGCTCTGTCACGAAGTCGTACTTTTTTACCGGCGACGGATAAAAGCCGCCAAAGGCGGCGTAGCTGGCGCCCGCCTCCTCGACCGCATGCGCCAGCGCCAGGTCGCCATAGCAGGAAGCGCCGACGATCTTGCCGGACCCGAGCAGGCGCCGCGCATCGGCGACGCCCATGTCGGTGCCACCCAGGTGCACGCCGTCCGCATCGATCCGCGTGCACAGGTCGAGATGGTCGTTGACGACCAGCGGCCTGCCATGGCGCCGGCACAGGGCCAGCAGGGCCGTCGCCTGCTCCACGCGCAGGCCGTCGCCGGCGTCCTTGTGGCGGTACTGCACCAGCGCCGCGCCGCCGCGCAGGGCGGCCTCCGTCGCGGCCAGCAGGCGGTCGGTGTCGTTCCAGTTGGGGGTGACGAGGTACAAGCCACGCATGATGATCCTTTCATTCAGATGGTAAAAAACGGCGCGGAATGCGCTGTCCGGGCGCGATCGCGAACGATCGGGCCAGCGCCGCATGGCAATAGGCCTGGGCCGCGTCGAGGGCCATCGGCATGTCTTCGCCCAGCGCCAGGCGCGCCGCCAGCGCGGCGGCCAGGGTGCAGCCGCTGCCGTGGAATGCGCCGGGCAGGCGCGGCCAGCGCCAGCGCCGCACCAGCACTCCGTCGCGGTACCAGCGGTTGGTGACGAAGCGGCCGCCGTCATGGCCGCCCGTGACCAGCAGCTGATTGCAAGTCGGCGCACCGATGCGGCGCAGCTCCGGTGCGTTCGGCAAGGCGATGGTGGCCAGCGCCAGCAACTCGGCCACGGCGGCGACGGCGTCGCCGGCGCTGCCATTGCCGAGGGCGTCGCCATGCCCGCTGGCCAGCACCGGGTCGAGCACGACCGGCAATTGCGGAGCGCGTGCGCGCAGGCGGCGCAGGAAGGCCGCAATGACGCGCGCATTCTCCAGGCTGCCGGGAATGCCGATCTTGACGGCGCCGATGTCGCACACGGCGGCCACCGCTTCGGCCTGGTGCAGCACGAAGGCGGCATCGACCGGCGCCACCGCGTGCACGCGCTCGTTGTCCTGCGCCGTCAGCGCGGTCGCCACCGGCAGCGCGTGCGCTCCTTGCGCGGCGATCGCCAGCAGGTCGGCCGCCAGGCCGGCGCCGCCGCTGGGGTCGAGCCCGGCGAAGACCAGCACGCACGGCGCGCTGTCGGCCGCCGTGATGCGATCCGTCATGCGATCCGTCCCTCGATCGGCGACGAGGGCGAGGCGGCGAAGCGTTTCGGCATGCGTCCGGCGAGATAGGCCTCGCGCCCGGCCTGCACCGCCAGCTTCATCGCATGCGCCATGCGCACCGGCTTCCTGGCGTTGGCAATGGCCGTGTTCATCAGCACGCCGTCGCAGCCGAGCTCCATGGCGATCGCCGCATCCGAGGCGGTGCCGACGCCGGCATCGACCAGCACCGGGACGGTGGCCTGCTCGACGATCAGCGACAGGTTCCATGGATTGAGGATGCCCATGCCCGAGCCGATCAGGGACGCGAGCGGCATCACCGCCACCGCGCCGATCTCCTGCAGGATGCGCGCCTGCACCGGGTCGTCGCTGCAGTACACCATGACGTCGAAGCCGTCGCGCACCAGCGCCTCGAGCGCCACGATCGTCTGCGGCATGTGCGGGAACAGGGTTTTCTCGTCGCCCAGCACTTCCAGCTTGACCAGCTTGTGCCCGTCGAGCAGCTCGCGCGCCATCTGCAGCGTGTAGACGGCGTCGGCGGCGTTGTAGCAGCCGGCGGTGTTGGGCAGGATGGTGAAGCGCTCGCGCGGCAGCACGTCGAGCAGGTTCGGCGCGCCCGGGTCCTGGCCGATGTTCACGCGCCGGATCGCCACCGTCACGATCTCGGCTTCGGCGGCCAGCGTCGCCGCGCGGGTTTCATCCAGGTCGCGGTACTTGCCGCTGCCGACCAGCAGGCGCGAACGGTACCCCTTGCCCGCGATGGTGAGTAAATCGTCGTTCATGATTTGTCCTTTATTGTCAGCCGCCGCCGATGGCGCGCACGATGTCCACCCGGTCGCGCCCCGCCAGGGGGCGGGTGCTCCACTGCTGGCGCGGCACCACCTGGCGGTTGACGGCCAGTGCCACCGCCGCGTTGCCGATGCCGAGCGCGCGCACCAGGTCGGCGAGCGTGCCGCCTTCGGGCAGGCGGTACGGTTCTCCGTTCAGTTCGATCTCGAGCACGCCTACACCTCGCGGTACAGGCGGGCACCGCCGCGCACGAACTCGACCGCCTTTTCCTGCATGCCCTGCGCCAGCGCGCCCTCCTCGCCGATGCCGCTGGCCGCGGCATAGGCGCGCACTTCCTGGGTGATCTTCATCGAACAGAAATGGGGGCCGCACATCGAGCAGAAATGGGCGACCTTGGCCGACTCTTTCGGCAGCGTCTCGTCGTGGAAGGCGCGCGCCTTGTCCGGGTCGAGGCCGAGGTTGAACTGGTCTTCCCAGCGAAATTCGAAGCGCGCCTTGGAGAGCGCGTTGTCGCGGATCTGGGCGCCCGGGTGGCCCTTGGCCAGGTCGGCCGCGTGGGCGGCGATTTTATAAGTGATGATGCCGTCCTTAACGTCGGCCTTGTCGGGCAGGCCGAGGTGCTCCTTGGGCGTCACGTAGCACAGCATGGCGGTGCCGTACCAGCCGATGTGGGCGGCGCCGATGCCGGACGTGATGTGGTCGTAGCCGGGCGCGATGTCGGTGGTGAGCGGCCCGAGCGTGTAGAACGGCGCCTCGCTGCAGCCTTCCAGCTGCAGGCGCATGTTCTCCTCGATCAGGTGCAGCGGCACGTGGCCGGGCCCTTCGATCATCACCTGCACGTCGTGCTTCCAGGCGAGTTGCGTCAGTTCGCCCAGCGTCGCCAGTTCGGCCAGTTGCGCTTCGTCGTTGGCGTCGTAGATCGAGCCGGGGCGCAAGCCGTCGCCCAGGCTGAAGGCGACGTCGTACTGCTTCATGATGGCGCAGATGTCCTCGAAATGCGTGTACAGGAAGGATTCCTTGTGATGCGCCAGGCACCACTTGGCCATGATCGAGCCGCCGCGCGAGACGATGCCCGTCAGGCGCTTCGCCGTCATCGGCACGTAGGCGAGGCGCACGCCGGCGTGGATGGTGAAATAGTCGACGCCCTGCTCGGCCTGTTCGACCAGGGTGTCGCGGAAGATCTCCCAGGTCAGGTCTTCGGCCTTGCCGTTGACCTTTTCCAGCGCCTGGTAGATCGGCACGGTGCCGATCGGGACCGGGCTGTTACGCACGATCCATTCGCGCGTTTCGTGGATGTGCTTGCCGGTCGAGAGGTCCATCACGTTGTCGGCGCCCCAGCGGATGGCCCAGGTCATCTTGTCGACCTCTTCGCCGATCGAGGATGTCACGGCGGAGTTGCCGATGTTGGCGTTGATCTTGACGAGGAAGTTGCGGCCGATGATCATCGGCTCGCTTTCCGGATGGTTGATGTTGGCCGGGATGATGGCGCGTCCGCGCGCCACCTCCGCGCGCACGAACTCGGGCGTGATCTCGTCCGGGATGCTGGCGCCGAACGACTGGCCCGGATGCTGGCGGCCCAGCAGCCCGGCCGTGCGCTTGCCCAGCGGGCCGGACGCTTCCAGCTGCGCCAGGTATTCCTTGCGGCGCAGGTTTTCGCGCAGGGCGACGAATTCCATCTCGGGCGTGACGATGCCGCGCCGCGCATAGTGCATCTGGGTGACGTTGGCGCCGTCCCTGGCGCGGCGCGGGGTGCGCGTCAGTTCGAAGCGCAGGGCGTCGAGGCTGGGGTCCGCCAGGCGCTGTGCGCCGTAGCTGGAACTGGGACCTGCCAGCTCCTCGGTGTCGCCGCGTTCGGCGATCCAGCCGCGGCGCAGCGCCGGCAGCCCGCGCCGGATGTCGATCCGGGCGGCGGGATCGGTGTACGGGCCGGAGGTGTCGTAGACGAACAGCGGCGGGTTCGGCTCGCCGCCGAAGCTGGCGGGCGTGTCGGACTGTGAGACGGCGCGCATCGGCACCCGGATATCGGGGCGGCTGCCTGCGACGAAGACCTTGGCCGAGTTCGGAAACGGGGTGATGGCGTTCGTGTCCACCGTGGCGGTGGCGGCGTCGAACTGCCGTGCTGGGTTCAGCGGTGCATTCATGTGGCTCCTTTGGGCAGGAGCCAGCAAAGGAGGCGCGAGGTGCGGGCGTGCGGGCGCACGGCCGTTGTCTCGCAGGCTTCCCTTCGCTGGCATTATCCAGATCAGGTTCAGAGGGTATTTCTCACCCGCGCAGCGTTTCGCTGCACAGGACCCCTAGCGTGTGCTGCCATGTGGCAGCGGGTGGATTATAGCTTGCCGGGATTTCTTTACAAGCGATTAATTGGAGGACGTGGGGCGCCTGCCTGCCCAAAAATATCGCCGCAAGGGCAAGAGCGCATCCGCGCCCGCCTCCTCTATAATGGTTCTTTTCGCACATTCAAACGCCATCACATCATGGAATTAGCCAAGTCTTTCGAACCAGCCGACATCGAACAATACTGGCGCGCCGAGTGGGAAGGCCGCGGGTATTTCGCCGCCACCCTCGACGCCGACAAACCAGCGTTCAGCATCCAGCTGCCGCCGCCGAACGTGACGGGCACGCTGCACATGGGCCATGCGTTCAACCAGACCGTGATGGATGGCCTGACGCGCTACTACCGCATGCGCGGCTATAACACCGCCTGGGTTCCGGGCACCGACCACGCCGGCATCGCCACGCAGATCGTGGTCGAGCGCCAGCTCGACGCCCAGAAGATCTCGCGCCACGACCTGGGCCGCGACGAATTCATCAAGAAGGTCTGGGAGTGGAAGGAACAGTCCGGCAACACCATCACCGGCCAGATGCGCCGCCTGGGCGCCTCGGCCGACTGGGACCGCGAATACTTCACGATGGACGAGACCCGTTCGAAAACGGTGTCCGAAGTGTTCGTGCGCCTGTACGAACAGGGCCTGATCTACCGCGGCAAGCGCCTGGTGAACTGGGATCCGAAGCTGGGCACCGCCGTCTCCGACCTGGAAGTCGACTCGGTCGAGGAAGACGGTTCGATGTGGTACATCCAGTACCCGCTGGCCGACGGTTCGGGCACTCTGACGGTGGCCACCACCCGCCCTGAAACGATGCTGGGCGACGTCGCCGTCGCGGTCGATCCGACCGACGAACGCTACGTCCACCTGGTCGGCAAGCTGCTCAAGCTGCCGCTGACGGAGCGCGAGATCCCGATCATCGCCGACAGCTACGTCGACAAGGAATTCGGCACCGGCTGCGTGAAGATCACGCCGGCGCACGATTTCAACGACTACGCCGTCGGCCAGCGCGCCGGCCTGGCGCCGATCACGGTGATGACGCTCGACGCCAGGATGAACGAGAACGCCCCGGCCCAGTACCAGGGCCTGGACCGCTTCGCGGCACGCAAGCAGATCGTCGCCGACCTGGAAGCGCTCGGCCTGCTCGAACAAGTAAAACCGCACAAGCTGATGGTGCCGCGCGGCGACCGGACCGGCGTCGTCATCGAGCCGATGCTGACCGACCAGTGGTTCGTCGCCATGACCAAGCCGGCGCCGGAAGGCACCTTCAATCCGGGCAAATCGATCACCGAAGTGGCGCTGGAAAAGGTCGCCAGCGGCGAGATCAAGTTCGTGCCCGAGAACTGGAGCACGACCTACAACCAGTGGCTCGGTAACATCCAGGACTGGTGCATCTCGCGCCAGCTGTGGTGGGGCCACCGCATCCCGGCCTGGTTCGACGACGCGGGCAACATCGTCGTCGCGCGCGACGAAGAGGAAGCCAAGGCCAAGGCGGCCGCGCAGGGCATCACCGGCGAATTGCGCCGCGACGAAGACGTATTGGACACCTGGTTCTCGTCGGCGCTCGTCCCCTTCTCGACCATGGGCTGGCCGGAAGAAACGCCGGATATGAAAATGTTCCTGCCATCGTCGGTGCTGGTGACCGGCTTCGACATCATCTTCTTCTGGGTCGCGCGCATGGTCATGATGACCGCGCACTTCACGGGCAAGGTGCCGTTCGAGACCGTCTACGTGCATGGCCTGGTGCGCGATTCGCAGGGCCAGAAGATGTCGAAGTCGAAGGGCAATACGCTCGACCCGATCGACCTGATCGACGGTATCGACCTCGAGTCGCTGGTGAACAAACGCACCGCCGGCCTGATGGACCCGCGCGCCGCCGAAAAGATCGCCAAGGCGACCCGCAAGGAATTCCCGAGCGGGATCCCCGCCTTTGGTACCGACGCCGTTCGCTTCACCATGGCCAGCTATGCTTCGCTTGGCCGCAACATCAATTTTGATTTGGGCCGCGCCGAGGGTTACCGCAACTTCTGCAACAAGCTGTGGAACGCGACCCGCTTCGTGATGATGAACACGGAAGGCAAGGACTGCGGCAAGCCGGATGACGCCGACCTGTCGCCGGCCGACAAGTGGATCATCTCGCTGATGAACCGCGCCGAGCTGGAAGTGGCGAAGGGCTTCGCCGACTACCGCTTCGACAACATCGCCAGCGCCATCTACAAATTCGTCTGGGACGAGTACTGCGACTGGTACCTGGAAGTGGCCAAGGTCACGGTCCAGCAGGGGTCGGAAGCGCAGCAGCGCGCCACCCGTCACACGCTCTTGCGCGTGCTGGAAGTGATCCTGCGCCTGGCGCATCCGGTCATTCCGTTCGTGACCGAAGCGCTGTGGCAGGCGATCGCGCCGCTCGCGGGCAAAACGGGTGATTCGATCATGCTGCAGCCCTACCCGGTCGCCAACGAAGCGCTGATCAGCGAGTCGGCCGAAGCCTGGATGGCGCAGCTGAAAGACCTGACCAACGCCACCCGCAACCTGCGCGGCGAAATGAAGCTGTCGCCGTCGGTGCGCGTGCCGCTGATCGTCGAGCCGGGCAACGAGGCGGACCGCGCCAACATGGCCGGCTTCGCACCGTTCATCCAATCGCTCGGCAAGCTGGCCGAAGTGCAGATCGTCGACGCGCTGCCGGAATCGCCGGCCGCGGTGTCGATCGTCGGCACCACCAAGCTGATGCTGAAGGTCGAGATCGACGTCGCCGCCGAACGCGAGCGCCTGTCGAAAGAGATCGCCCGCGTCGAAGGCGAGATCGCGAAAGCCAATGGCAAGCTGTCGAGCGAAAGTTTTGTCGCCCGCGCGCCGGCCGCCGTCGTGGCCCAGGAAAAGGAACGCCTGGCCAACTTCTCGGCGACGGTCGACAAGATGCGTGAGCAGTTGGCGAAGCTGCAGGCGGCGTAAGCGTGCTGGCGGTATGGCGTGCAAGGCGCCATACCGGTTTGGCTTTCCCGCTGACAGCCGTGTACCGTACGGGGTCATTGACGCCAATGGCGTCAATGACGGGTTCGGCGGGCATGCCCGCCCTACGGTGCGCTCCGGTTATCGGTGCAAATGACCAACACGACACCTCTACTTCCTGCGTGAGCGCCGCGCCGCTAGCAGCGCGGCGACACCCAAGCCCAGCATCCCCGCATGCGCCGGCTCCGGCACCGGCGGCACCCGCGTCACGACGTTGTCGATGCGTCCCCAGTCTTCCCCATAAATGTCGTCCGGATCGGGCGTGGTCATGTACCAGTTCACGTAATTGACGTTCTGGAAGCTGGCCGGCAGTTCGACATAGGTCAGCGGCACCTCGGCCGGAATGTTGAAGGTGGCGCCCGTATCGGCGATGAAGGTCGACACGCCGCCCAGGTATTCGAAGCCGAGCAGATCGAAGTTCATGCCGTCCTCGCGCCGGATCTGGTAGGGCGAGGAACCGAACTGGCTGTGCAGCCACAGATTGCCGCCGCCGGGATGCAGGTGCCCGCCTCCGGGTGCGGTTTCGAGCGAGGTGAAGCTGTAGCCAGACTCGCTGTACGAATCGATGTAGATACCGTCGATCTCGTCGAAGTCGACCACCACGATGGCGCCGGATGCGGCGCCGGCGCCAAGCATGAGCGCGCAGGCAGCGGCCAGCTGTCTCATCCATCTGGAAATTTTCATGATATTCCCTCAATATTAGGATTGAGAAAGCGCAAGGATTTTTGCTTTCTGGTTCCAGCATATGGATGGGCAGTGCAGGTATATTGATGTGTTTCAAAGTGCGCGCTGACGCTTGGGAGGAAGACGATGATTCGCGACCATATGTATGTATTGGCAGTCCACGACCTCGAACGCTCGGCGGCGTTCTACCGCGACGCACTCGGCTTCGCCGTGCACGAGATGGGCGACCCGGGCTGGCGCATGTTCGAGCGCGATGGCTGCCGCATCATGGCCGGCGCATGTTCCGACGCCATGCCGGCGGCCGATACCGGCGACCATGCGTATTTCGCTTACCTGGTGGTGGACGATGCCGATGCCGAGCATGCGCGCGCACTGGCCGCCGGCGCCGTGATTGTCAAGCCGCCCGCCGACGAGCCGTGGGACATGCGCGAGTTCGGCCTGCGCACCGTTGACGGCCACCGCATCATGGTCGGCCACGCGTTACGGACTGAGACGCAGGAGTGACCCGGGGACGCTGAAACATCCAGCAAGCTTTTTATCGCCAGCGCGCGTGCGGGGTTTGCTACACTGCGCGCAGCGACATCACAACAATGGAGACCCGACGATGCGTATTCTGATCAAGGCCAGCCTGCTGGCCACCATGCTGTTCGCCGGCGCCGCCGGCGCGCAAAACAATTCGCCGATCGGCCTGTGGAAGACGGTCGACGACGAAACCGGCAAGCCCAAGGCGCTGGTGCGCATCACCGAGGAAAACGGCGCCCTGCAAGGCAAGATCGAAAAGCTGTTCCGCGGCCCGAACGAAGACCAGAACCCGACCTGCGTCGCCTGCACCGACTCGCGCAAGAACCAGCCGATCGTCGGCATGACGATCGTCTCGGGCCTGAAAAAGGACGGCAACGAATTCACCGGCGGCGAGATCCTCGATCCGGCCAAGGGCAAAGTCTACAAGAGCAAGGCGACGCTGCGCGACGGCGGCCAGCGCCTCGAAGTGCGCGGCTATATCGGCGCGCCGATGTTCGGCCGCTCGCAGGTGTGGCAGCGCGAGCAGTAAGCTCTTAGTTTTCCCACGAAGCGGCCCGCGTGGCCGCTTTTTTATTGATTCCCCCAATGACGCTATTTCAAAGCTATCTGTTTCTCGGCCTGGCCATCGTGGTCGAGGTGATCGGCACCACCGCCCTGAAGGCGACCGACAATTTCACGCGGCTGTGGCCGAGCGTGCTGACGATCGTCTGCTATGCCGCCTCGTTTTATCTGCTCACCTTCAGCTTGCGGGTACTGCCGACCGGGATCGCCTACGCGATCTGGTCGGGCGTGGGCATCGTGCTGATCTCGATCGCCAGCTGGGTCGTCTATAAACAGAGCCTGGACCTGCCGGCGCTGGTCGGCCTGGGGCTGATCATTGCCGGGGTCCTCGTGATCAACCTGTTTTCGAAGAGCGTCGGGCATTAACCGGTTTAGCCGACCTGGATCACCTTGGTCATGCGGATCGTGTGCTGCTGTTCTTCGCCATCGCCATCGGTACTCCAGCGCTGGTGCGCTTCGAGGGTGCTGTCGTCGATACGGCGCCAGGTGAACTGGCTGGGGGCGTTCACGGGGGCGAAGATCGCGTGCGTGGCGCCGATTTCAGAAGCACGCCAGGTGAATTGCCCCCACTCGGACAGCACCTCGCCATCGAGGAAGGTGATCGTGCTGCCGTCGCTGTGCTCGGCGAAGGCGTCGTTGGCGAAGCGGCGCGAGCGGAAGGTGCGCTGGTCCGGCCGGTCGTATTGCTCGTAAAACTCCTTGCCGTCGGGGCTCTGCCCTTTCCAACGGCCTTCGAGGAAGTGAAGCTTGGCGAAATCATCCAGGCTGAACATGGCGTATCTCCGTTGACAATCGCATTGATCGGACGCTGCAAGGGAAGATCAGCGCGGCGTGCGGCGCCGGTCGCGCGTCCGCTGCTGGGCCGGCGAACACAGTACCCGCAGCGCGACCTTGCGCGGGACCCCGACGAGCTGCATGAACTCGAGCGCGGGCGACATTCCGTCGGTGCCGAGTATCCGCAAGGCATCCTCGACGCGCGCGGCCAGGTAGGTGTTCGCGCGCGGGTCGGCAGTTGCGCTTCCTGACATTCAATAGCCTCGCTACATCCACCCTTTGCTGCGCATCCTAGCAAACGCGGACGAACGTGGCGCGCGCTTGCGGCCATGCATGCACACAGGCCGCTCGCTGCGCGCCGCTAAGTACTCAACCAGAAATAAATGGGAATTTTGGCAAACAGAACCGGATGCAGTGCAAGGCGGCGAGTGCGCCGCAGTGCGGGCACTGCAAGCACGAGCCAACGCAGCAATGCGCCGGTTCTGGCAGCCAAAAACACATTTATTTTTGGGTGAGTACTTAGTGACGCAACAGCTGAAGGACCTTTTCAATCCTGTAGGGTTTGGCTACCCAGGGATAAGAACGGCCATGGCTTTCCATTAATGCGGGCGAAGTAAAGCCCGACGTCAGCACAATCCTGATCGACGGGTACAACTGTCCGATCGCGTCTGCCAGTTGCAAACCGTTCATGCCAGGCATCATGACATCCGAAAAAACAGCGTCGATGCCTGGGTCGCCGGCCAGGATCCGCAATGCCTCGACCGCGTTATACGCAACCTTCGCTTCCATGTCGAAACTGGCGAGCAAGGCCGCGGCAAGGTCGGCCAGATCGGGTTCGTCGTCCACCACCAGCACCCGGCGCACGATGCGGCCAGGCCCACCCACACCCGGCGCAGGCGTATCGCCGCCGGCCAGTTCGAAGCCCGGCGGCGAACCTGACCCGCCACGCCGATGCACATGCCAGGAGGATTGCATCAGTTCGCCTTGAGGACCGGTAGGTCCTTCGCCGTCTGGTCGGACACGAATCCTTTCGGCAGGCGCGGCATGGTCACCGTGAAGGTGGTGCCGTCGGCCTCCGTCGACGCCAGGTCGATCCTGCCGCCATGGGCATGGACGATTTCGCGCGAAATGAACAGGCCGATGCCGAGGCTGGTGCGTTCGGTATAGTCGCTGGTGGCGCTATTGATACTGGCGGCGATACGTACCATGGGATCGAAAATGCTCGACAGCTTGTCGGGTTCGATCACCCGGCCATGGTTGTTGACAGCGATAACCACATCGGTCTCGTCGGCCGTGACACGCACCGTCACGGCTGCATCCGCGCTGCCGTACTGGATCGCATTGCCGATCAGGTTGGACAGCACCTGGGCAAGGCGGCTTTCGTCGAAAATGGCGTCGAGCTGGGGCGGAAGGTGCAGCTCGATCAGCTGTTCTGCGTGGAAGGTACGTAGCTCGTTGACCACCTCTTCGCACAAGGCCACCACGCTGCCCTGCCTGACGCGGATCGGGATGCCGGGTCCAAGATGGGTACGGGTGAAATCGATCAGGTCGTTGATCAGCTTGCTCATGCGCCTGGCGCTGTTGAACATGCGCGTAGCCACCAGCACGTACTTCGGTGGGATATCGGCGGCCTGCATCATGAAGCTCGCTCCGGTCACGACGGTACCCAGCGGATTGCGCAGGTCGTGGCCCAGGATTGCCAGGAACATGTTCTGGGATTGCTTGACCATGTATTCGTAACGCGCGATCGATTCCGCCAGGGCCTGGTCTACCGCTTCGTTGAAGCGGGTGACGTCGGCCAGGTGCGTGGGTTGGCTGTCGCCGATGCCGTCCGCCCAGAGCGTCAGCACGCTCGAGCGCAAGGCCCGGTATTCGGAGACCAGTTGCACGACAGTGTAGCCCGACAGCAGGCGCGCTTCGGCATGCGTTTCGGCAGCGGTGTCGTCGTCTCCGCGCTCGCCGAGGCCTTTCGACTTGGCGGCACGCTCGGAATCGGATTGCGGCGTTTCCAGGTCGGCTGCGAATACGAGCAGCATCTGGCGCGCATGGTCGCGCAACTCGGTATCGTCCATGGTGAGTGCAGGCGGCTCGATGGTGCGCGCAAAATCTTCCCAGGCTTGCAGGATCGGCTCCATATTATTTCGTATGAAGCTGCCAAGCCGGTATATGTTGATTGTCATTAGACCTTTACGGTTCCCGCTTCCACGAGATTCGCATCGGACGGTTTCTTCATACTAACAGCCATTGCTCTTTTTTATTTTCGAGTCCGCCAAATGCACGAAATGTGAAATTAAATCCGAAATAATTAGGACATTTCCGAAAAGCCCTGTATCTTTCACCTCGCACTACGTCAAGTCGTTGTTCTTGTTGGTTTTTCTCTTCCGTTTCGCCTTTCCGGCGGTCCCGTTTGATTTCCTCCTGCTACACCCCCTCTTGGTCGAATGTGCATTTCGGGCACTGTTGCCCATGCTTATTTAAAGGAAATGTCAATGACTACTCAAACCGGCACCGTCAAATGGTTCAATGATGCCAAAGGCTTCGGCTTTATTACGCCTGACGCAGGCGGCGGCGACCTGTTCGCCCACTTCCAGGATATTCAGTCGGAAGGTTTTAAAAGCCTGTCCGAAAACCAGCGCGTCTCGTTCGTGCGCTCGACCGGTCCTAAAGGCGAAAAAGCCGGCAGCATCTGCGCTATCTGATCCACACGATCACATACAGGCGCGCACCGTGCAGATAGCATGGGCGAGGTCATAAAAAAACCCGCCAACCGGCGGGTTTTTTTACATCGATCCGCTCAGTCGGCCGGCACGGACGCGTCTTCCTCCTGCTTGCGTTATGCTGGCTTGCCGGCAGCGCAGCGCTTGGTCAGCGGGCGCAGGATCGCCAGGATCACCAGCGCGAATATGGCACTGACCACCGCCGTCGATTCGCGTCCCATGCCGGCGGCGACGCCGACGGCGGCGGTGAGCCAGACGCTGGCGGCGGTGGTCAGGCCGCGGATGTCGTTCTTGTTGCTCTGCTTGAGGATGGCGCCGGCGCCGAGGAAACCGATGCCGGCGGTAACGCCCTGCAGCACGCGCGACAGGTCTTCCACCTTCATCCCGGCCTGCAAGGGGATTAGCACGAACAGGGCCGAGCCGAGCGAGACCAGCATGTGGGTGCGCAGGCCGGCCGAGGCGCCGACCGATTCGCGTTCATAGCCGAGGATACCGCCGAGCACGATGGCGACCAGCAGGCGCACCACCAGCCGCGTGATCGATTCCACGTCGCCCAAATCCGAAAATTCCTGTTGTATCGTCAACCAGCTTTGCTGCCACCACACGTCATGCTCCTGTCACAATTTCCGACGATCATGACAGATTGGCGGGCGCGACGGCGCACGGTGGGGTATGTGGCGCGATAAGGTGTCCTGTCCTTTCCAGGAAAGGATGCCCAGACCCGTAAGGTGGGCGGCTACACCCAGGCGCATTTTTGCCCGCTACCCGAACGCCGCCCACGCGTTCAAGCACACGCTGAAACGTCGCGAAGAATCATCGGTCGATTGAACGCGTGGGCGGCGCAAACGCCCCTGGTCTGCAAGCTGAAGCGAGAGAGCCGCCACCTTACGCGTCTGTACGCCGCTCTCGAAAATGCTCAGCTGCGCGGACGGTGCCGCGCCAGGTGCCGGTCCAGCGCATTCGCAAACTGCTGGCGGTCGGCCTGGCTGAAGGCGGGCGGGCCGCCGGTGTCGACGCCGCCGCTGCGCAGTTCTTCCATGAAGGCGCGCATGGTCAGCTGCTGGGCGATGGTGTCCTTCGTATAGAAATCGCCGCGGGGATTGAGGGCGAAGCCGCCCTTCTCCAGCACCTGCGCCGCCAGCGGGATGTCGCCGGTGACGACCAGGTCGCCGGGCGCCAGGCGCTCGACGATCTCGGCGTCGGCCACGTCGGCACCGCTGGGCACTTGCACCGAACGGATGAATTTCGAACCGGGCACGCGCAGCAACTGGTTCGCCACCAGCGTGACCTGGATCTGCGTGCGTTCGGCAACGCGGTACAGGATGTCCTTGATGACGGCCGGACAAGCGTCGGCATCGACCCAGATCTGCATCACTTCAGATTGTCCCACAGGTCGCCGGTGGGACTGATGCGCGGCGCGGCGACGCCGAAGTGCTGGTATGCCGCCGGGGTGGCGATGCGCCCGCGCGGGGTGCGCTGCAGGTAGCCCTGCTGGATCAGGTAGGGTTCGAGCACGTCTTCGATGGTGTCGGCCGCTTCTCCGATCGCCGCCGCCAGGTTGCCGATGCCGACCGGGCCGCCGCCGAATTTGAAGAGTACCGCTTCGAGCAGCTTGCGGTCCATGACGTCGAAGCCGACCGAGTCGACGTCGAGCATCTTGAGGGCGAGGTCGGCGATATTTTTCGTGATCTGGCCGTCGGCTTTTACTTCCGCATAGTCGCGCACGCGGCGCAGCAGGCGGTTGGCGATCCGCGGCGTGCCGCGCGCACGCATGGCGACTTCGCGGGCGCCGTCTTCCTTGATCGGCGCTTCCAGCAGCGCCGCGCTGCGGGTGACGATCTTGGTCAGTTCCTCGACATTATAAAACTCGAGGCGGGCGACGATGCCGAAGCGGTCGCGCAGCGGATTGGTCAGCATGCCGGCGCGGGTGGTGGCGCCGACCAGGGTAAATGGCTGCAGGTCGAGTTTCACCGAACGCGCGGCCGGACCTTCGCCGATCACGATGTCGATCTGGTAATCCTCGAGCGCCGGGTACAGAATCTCTTCCACCACCGGCGACAGGCGATGGATCTCGTCGATGAAGAGGACGTCGTTCGGTTCGAGATTTGTCAGGATCGCCGCCAGGTCGCCGGGACGCTCCAGCACCGGGCCGGAAGTCTGGCGCAAGTTCACACCCATCTCGCGCGCGATGATGTGTGCCAGCGTGGTTTTACCGAGACCCGGCGGACCGAACAGCAGCGTGTGATCCAGCGCTTCGCGCCGCTTGCGGGCGGCGTGGATGAAGATTTCGAGCTGGTCGCGGATCTTTTCCTGGCCGACGTATTCGTCGAGCTGCTTCGGGCGCAAGGCGCGCTCGATCGCCTCCTCGTTGGGCGAGGCCGGCGCGGAATCGATCACGCGCTGCTCGGTGAAATTGTCGGTCTGGATGCTCATGGTTTATCTTCGATTACAAACGGCGCTTATCCTTTTGACAGCGCTTTCAGTGCGAACTTGATGCCGTCGGACACGGTCGAACCGGCCGGCAGGTTCTTGGTGGCCAGCAGCGCTTCCTTGTCAGAATACCCCAAAGACAGCAGTGCGTTGAGCACGTCGGACTGGGTATCGTCGCGCGGGGCGCCGCCGACGGTGCCGAGGTCGGCGCCGATCTTGCCTTTCAGTTCCAGCAGCAAGCGTTCGGCGGTCTTCTTGCCGATGCCGGGAATTTTCACCAGGCGGCCCGATTCCTGCAGCGTGACCGCCTGCGACAAATCGGCCACCGTCATGCCGGACAAAATCGCCAGCGCGGTGCGGGCGCCGACGCCGGTGATTTTAATGAGTTGGCGGAACAGCGCGCGCTCGCTGGCGCTGCCGAAGCCGAACAGCAAATGGGCATCCTCGCGGATCGCCTGGTGGGTGAACAGCACCACCTTTTCGCCGGTGTGCGGCAGGTTGTAATAGGTGCTCATCGGCACGTCGACTTCATAGCCGACGCCATTGCAATCGACCAGCAATTGCGGCGGCGTTTTGTCGAGCAGGATTCCGGAAATGCGACCGATCATGGTTGACCTTATGTTGGTTAGACGAGACGGCCGTTCTTCATGCGCAGCGTGGCCTTCTGCGGGCTGAGCACGTTGAGCAGCGCCAGCGTGTCGTGGCTGTGGGCGTGGCAGATGGCGACGCCGAGGGCATCGGCCGCGTCGCTGCCGGGCAGGCCGGGCAGCATCAACAGGCGCGAGACCATGTCCTGCACCTGCGGTTTGGCGGCCTTGCCGCTGCCGACGACGGATTGCTTGATCTGGGTCGGCGAGTATTCGGCCACGCTGAGATCGGCGCCGACCAGCGCGCTGATGGCGGCGCCGCGCGCCTGGCCCAGCAGCAGCGTCGATTGCGGATTGACGTTGACGAATACTTTTTCGATGGCCGCGCACTGCGGATTGTAGGTGGCCACGACTTCGCGCACGCCATCGAGGATGATCTTCAGGCGCGGCGGCAGCGCGCCCTCCAGGCCGGTCTTGATGGTGCCGGAGGCGATGTAGCGCAGTTTGCTGCCGTGTTTTTCAATAACCCCAAAGCCGGTGGTGCGCAGGCCTGGGTCGATGCCGAGGATAATCATGGACGAATGTTATACCGGCCAGCAACGTTCGTGGGAAAAATACTGTGTAAAAACACAGGTTGGCTGATGTTTATACAACCGTATGGTAAACCGAAGGGACGTAGGGTGGGCGCCCCGTGCCCACGCGTGACGCCTGCACTGTGTTGGCTGGATCTTTCCTAAAACGAAGCCAACATGGTGCGACGTTCACGCGTGGGCTCAGGGCGCCCACCCTACAACATCAATGACGGAAGTGGCGGGTCCCGGTGTACAGCATCACCACACCACGCTCATCGGCCGCGTCGATCACTTCCTGGTCGCGCATCGAGCCGCCCGGGTGGATGACGCAGGTGGCGCCGGCGTCGACGACGACATCGAGGCCGTCGCGGAACGGGAAGAAGGCATCCGAGGCCACGGCCGAACCGGCGAGCGACAGACCGGCGTTTTGCGCCTTGATCGAAGCGATGCGCGCCGAGTCGATCCGGCTCATCTGCCCTGCCCCGACGCCCAGCGTCATGCCGTTGCCGCAGAAGACGATCGCGTTCGATTTCACGAATTTGGCAACGCGCCACGCGAACATCAGGTCCTGCAACTGCTGCTGGGTCGGCTGCTTCTTGCTGACCACGCGCAGATCCTGGATGCCGACATTCTTCGCATCCGGCGCCTGCACCAGCAGGCCGCCGCCGACGCGCTTGACGTCGTACGGGTTCTGACCGTTACCGAGCGAGATTTCCAGCAGGCGCACGTTCTGCTTGGCCGCCATGATCCGGCGCGCCTCTTCCGTAAAGGACGGCGCGATCAGCACTTCGACGAACAGTTTCGCCAGCGCTTCGGCGGCGCGGCCGTCGACTTCCACGTTGAAGGCGATGATGCCGCCGAAGGCCGAGGTCGGATCGGTCTGCAGCGCACGCGTGTAGGCGTCCAGTGCATTGGCACCGATTGCCACGCCGCACGGGTTGGCGTGCTTGACGATGACGCAGCCGGCCGGATGCTGGAAGCCGCCCAGCGATTTCACGCATTCCCAGGCCGCATCGGCATCGGCGATGTTGTTGTACGACAGTTCCTTGCCCTGCAACTGGCGGTAGTTAGCGAGCGCGCCATCGACCGCGGCGATATCGCGGTAGAACGCCGCGCCCTGGTGCGGGTTCTCGCCGTAGCGCATGTCCTGTACCTTTTCAAAGGCCATGTTGATGGTCTGCGGGTACTGCGAGCGCGAGGCGTGTTGCTTGTCTTCGCCGAGGCTGGTCAGGTAATTCGTGATGGCGCCGTCGTATTGCGCGGTATGCGCAAAGACTTTCTTGGCCAGGCGGAACTTGGTGTCGTAGCTCACGGCGCCGGCTTCGGCACCGGTGCCTTTCATTTCCGCCAGCACGACGCCGTAATCGCTCGGATCGCAAATGACGACCACGTCGCGGTGGTTCTTCGCTGCCGAACGCAGCATGGTCGGGCCGCCGATGTCGATGTTCTCGATCGCGTCTTCCAGCGAGCAATCATCCTTGGCGACCGTGGCCTGGAACGGATACAGGTTGACCACGACCATGTCGATTTGCGGGATGCCGTGTTCGTCCAGCTTGGCTACGTGCTCGGGGAAATCGCGGCGCGCCAGGATGCCGCCGTGCACCTTCGGGTGCAGGGTTTTCACGCGGCCGTCGAGCATTTCCGGGAAGCCGGTGTAGTCGGCAACTTCCGTCACCGGCACACCATTGTCTTGCAGCAGCTTGGCGGTGCCGCCGGTGGACAGGATGTTGACGCCGAGCGCGGACAGGGCGCGCGCAAAGTCGAGCACGCCGGTCTTGTCGGAGACGGAAATGAGAGCTTGTTTGATCATGGGGTGGCCACTGTTGATGAGAATTCGGATGGAATTCCGGCGCGCCGTATTGGCCGCGCCCACGCGGCCACGCGTGCCGGTGAAGCTTAGAGCAGTCCGTGCTCTTGCAGTTTCTTGCGCAAGGTATTGCGGTTGATACCCAGCATCTGGGCGGCGTGCGACTGGTTGCCGTCGGCGCGCGTCATCACCACTTCGAGGATCGGCTTTTCCACGGTCATGACCATCATGTCGTAGATATTCGTCGGCTTTTGCTCGCCCAGGTCATTGAAATAGTCCTCGAGGCTTTTCTGGACAACTTCCTGGATACTCTCTTTGCTCATAGCTGCTGCTTCGTCCTGGTTAGTGATTGCTCCGCCGATTGTGTCGGCGGCGTCCCCAAATCGTTCTTGTTTTTATGTGCTTATTGAATGTGCTACGCTGCGATCGCTTCGACAGCGGGCCGGTATTGTAACCGGTCCCCAAAATGCAGTTGCGATTCGAAAAAATGATCGACGGCAGCGAGTTGCTCGGCAGTCGATTCCAGCAGGTTCATGCGCTGGCGAAATTCTTCGCCGCCGGGCAAATCCTCGACATACCAGCCGATGTGCTTGCGCGCGCTGCGCACGCCGATGTAGTCGCCATAGAAGGCGTAATGCGCCGGCAAGTGTTCGTTCATGAGGGCGCGCACTTCTTCCACCAGCGGCGCCGGCAAGTGTTCGCCGGTACGCAGGTAATGGTCGATCTCGCGGCAGATCCAGGGACGCCCCTGCGCCGCGCGGCCGATCATGACGGCGTCCGCCCCCGTGTAGTCGAGCACGAACTTCGCCTTTTCGGGCGTGGTGATGTCGCCATTGGCCACGACCGGAATCCCGACCGCCGCCTTCACGGCGCGGATGGTGTCGTACTCGGCGTCTCCCTTGTAGCCGTCGGCGCGCGTGCGCCCGTGCAGGGTCAGCATCTGGATGCCGGCCTGCTCGGCCAGGCGCGCAATACGCAGCGCATTCTTGTTTTGGCGGTCCCAGCCGGTACGGAATTTCAGCGTGACCGGCACGTCCACCGCTTCGACCACCGCGTGCAGGATGCGCTCGACCAGGTCTTCGTGCTGCAGCAAGGCCGAACCGCACCAGCTGTTGCACACCTTCTTGACCGGGCAACCCATGTTGATGTCGATGATCTGGGCGCCGCGCTCGACGTTGTGGCGGGCGCAATCGGCTAGGTCTTGCGGGTCGGCACCGGCGATCTGCACCGCCTTCGGTTCCATCTCGCCTTCGTGGTCGGTGCGGCGGCTGGTCTTTTCGCTGGCCCACAGGCGCGGATTCGACGCCGCCATCTCCGACACGGCATAGCCCGCGCCGAGCTGTTTGCACAGCTGGCGGAACGGACGATCGGTCACGCCGGCCATGGGGGCGACGAAGACGTTATTTACCAGTGTATAGGGACCAATTTGCACGGAAGGAACGGGAAAAGAATGGACGGGAACCCGCTATTTTACCTGAACTGCTGCTCAATTTACGGGCAATATTTTTCCAGAACTGTCGCGAACGGGACAAATCCGGGTGGACAGGGGGAAAGGAAATGCTTTAGGGGTTACCCAGCGGGCATGGGAATGCATGGTTAACTTATGAACTCGCCCATGTCAGCTGCGCACCGCAGGGTGGACTCTTGAGTCCACGCGGTTACAGAGCTCGCACCGCCGCAGCGTTGCAAAAGGGAGGCGGCCTCCATGCAACCGCCATACCGCGTGGGCAGAACCATTCGTGGCCCGGCCCACCCTACACATTCGACTGGCAAAGTTTGCCGATTGATTCAGGCACTGCACCGAATGCAGTTGCGGAAAGATCAGATATCGTCGAGCACGGCCGGCCGCAGGTGATCGACCTCGCCCCAGCTGACCAGCTCCAGCTTGCCGTCGCGCGCAATAAACCGGTTGATACTGGCATTGAGCACCTTGAAATCGCGCGGCGTTTCCAGCGGCAAGCCGAGTGCGGCGCGGTAGATGCATTCGAGCACGCCACCATGGGCGACGATCGCCAGCGATTTGCCCGGGTTGTCGGCCGCCCAGCCGAGCACGGCGCCGGTCACCCGGTCGTAGAATTCGCGGAAGGTTTCGCCCCGGTTCTGACCGGGCGGCAGTTGGGCATCGACGTCGCGCCCTTGCCAGGCGGCGAACTCCTGCGGGAAACGGGCGGCGATGTCGGCGTACAGCAAGCCCTCGAAGCCGCCGTAGCAGCGCTCGCGCAGGCGGCCGTCGATGTACAGCGGCTGGCCGCGGGTGTCGCCGAGCGCCTTGGCGGTCTGGCTGGCGCGCGCCAGGTCGCTTGAAACGAGCACGTCGAAGTGTTCGTCGGCCAGGGCTGCGGCCAGGGCGCGCGCCTGGCGCTGCCCTTCTTCGTTCAGATCGATATCGAGGTGGCCCTGCAGGCGGCGCTCGGCGTTCCAGGCGGTTTCGCCATGACGGATCAACGCGATCCGGGTCGGGGTGTCGTTATGCATGTATTTCGAAAGCCCGCGCTGGGCGGGCGTGGAGTCAGGTGGAAAGCGTCGGCGCGATTTCCGGGTTCAGCGAATAGACCCCGAAAATCTGTGCTTCGTCGAGGATGTGACCGGTCAGCGCCAGCCGCGCTTCGGCGCAAGTAAATTTGCCGTCGAGCGGAAACTGCGGGATATCGAGCGCATAGATTGTAAACACATACGTGTGGACGCGCTCGTCGTTCCATGGCGGGCACGGCCCATCGTAGCCAAAGTACTCGCCGGCCATGTCGGGATCGGCCGCGAACCAGCCGGTGTAGTCGTTCACGCCCTGGCGCAGCTGGTGCTCGGTGCCGTTTTTCACCAGGAAGGACACGTCTGGTCCCTTCTTGCCGCCCGGCGTGACCATGTCGGAAAACTGGCCCTCGGCGATCGATTTCAGGCTGGGCGGGATGTCGACCAGCGCCCAGTGATAAAAATCGGCGCGCTTGAGCGAGTCGGGCACGCTGCGCCCTTCCTTGTTGACGTCGGTGCCGTCGGAAGGCGCGTCGCCGTCGACGCACAGGATCACCAGCGACTGGGTACCCGCAGGCACTTCATCCCAGGCGAGATGGGGGTTGCGGTTGCTCGACAGGCGTACGTGCGACGCCGGGTCGATGACCGCGAACGCGCATTCGGGCGGAATCAGGCCGCCCTCGGTAAACGAATCACTCCAGATCTTCATCTTGGACTCCACTGGGCCTCCCTAATAGGTATTGACCGCTCGCGGCGGTAGGGGTTTCAACGCGAAACAACGACGGGATCAACACGCAGCCAGATGGTGACCGGACCGTCGTTGGTCAGGCTCACTTTCATGTCTGCGCCAAATTGACCGGTTTCAACTTTGCCATGGCGCGCCCGCGCCTGGCGCACGAAATAATCGAACAGGCGGCGCCCGTCGTCGGGGCTGGCCGCCGGCGAAAATGAAGGACGGGTGCCGGAGCGGGTATCGGCCGCCAGCGTGAACTGGGGTACGAGCAACAGCGCGCCGGCGGTATCGGTCACGCTGCGGTTCATCTTGCCGGCCTCGTCGGAAAACACCCGGTAGCCGAGCAGCTTGGTCAGCAAGGCGTCGGCCTCGCGCTCCGTATCGCCCTTTTCGGCGCAGACCAGCACCATCAAACCGGCCTCGATGGCGCCGACCGTGGCGCCGTCAACCACGACGCTGGCGTGGCTGACGCGTTGCAGCAGGCCGATCATGCTGCGCTAAACGTCACACGTGCGAACTTGCGCTTGCCGACTTGCATGACGAAACTACCGGCTTCGACCTTCAGATTCTTGTCGGACACCACGTCGCCATCGATGCGCACGCCACCCTGGTCGACCATGCGCATGGCTTCCGAGGTCGAGGCGCACAGGCCGGCCGCTTTCAGCAATTGCGCCACGCCGAGCGGCGCGCCGCTCACCGCCACTTCCGGCACGTCGTCCGGAATGCCGCCCTTCGAGCGGTTGACGAAGTCGGCCAGCGCATCGGTGGCGGCCTGGGCCGAATGGAAGCGGGTCACGATTTCCTGGCCCAGCGCCACTTTCGCATCGCGCGGGTTGGCGCCGCCCTCGACCGCGGCTTTCAAGGCGGCGATCTCGCCCTGCGAGCGGAACGACAGCAGCTCGAAATAACGCCACATCATGACGTCGGAAATGCTCATCAGCTTGGCGAACATCGTGTTCGGCGCTTCGGTGATGCCGATGTAATTGTTCTTCGACTTCGACATCTTCTCGACGCCGTCCAGGCCTTCGAGCAGCGGCATGGTGAGAATGCACTGCGGCTCCTGGCCGTAATCCTTCTGCAGTTCGCGTCCGACCAGCAAGTTAAATTTCTGGTCTGTTCCACCTAGCTCAAGGTCCGACTTCAAAGCGACCGAATCGTAGCCCTGCATCAGCGGATAGAGGAACTCATGCACGGCAATCGGAGTCCCACTCTTGTAGCGCTTGGTGAAGTCGTCGCGTTCCATCATGCGGGCGACGGTGTAGCGCGAGGCCAATTGAATCATGCCGCGCGCGCCGAGCGGGTCGCACCATTCGGAGTTGTAGCGCATCTCGGTGCGCTCGGCGTCGAGTACCAGGGAAGCCTGACGGAAGTAGGTCATGGCGTTTTCCTCGACCTGCTCGCGGGTCAGCGGCGGGCGCGTGACGTTGCGGCCCGACGGATCGCCAATCATCGAGGTGAAGTCGCCAATCAGGAAAATCACCTGGTGGCCCAGGTTTTGCAACTGGCGCAACTTGTTCAGCACCACGGTGTGGCCCAGGTGCAGGTCGGGGGCGGTCGGGTCCAGACCCAGCTTGATGCGCAAGGGGGTACCGGACTTTTCCGAACGGACCAGCTTTTGTACAAACTCGCTTTCGATCAGCAGTTCGTCGACGCCGCGTTTGGTGATCGCGAGCGCTTCCTGAACCGCATCGGACACTGGCACGGACAACGGTAATTGACTCTTGGAAATAGAGTTGTTATTACTATAAGACGAAGAGTCTGTCATAAATTCTTTGTAGGAGTTTGGCTAAAACGGTTGTAGGACGCGATATTTTGGTACAATGCTCGATCCCATCAATCTTGCCGCTAGAAAACTTTTTAAAACAACAAGAAAAATAGTAGTGCTAAGTACAAGCGGTAAATTTTAACTGATTGCATGAACCCTATCTATAAAATCACTGGCAAACTAGCCAATACGAGTCGCAAGACCCGTATCGTCGCCTCCGGCGCCGTCGCTCTCGCACTGTGCGCATTCGGCGCTGTTGCGACCGCTCCGGTCGTCGCGAACGACAGCGACGTCCAGGTCGTGTCCGTCGCCGAAACGCTGGCGCTGCCCAATCTGTCCGACCAGATCGCCGCTCTCCAGCAGGACGAGCAGGAATTCATCCACGAAGAGCGCGTCCGCGCCGGCGACTCGCTGGGCACCATGCTCGGCCGTCTTGGCGTGAACGATGCCCAGGCACAGAACTTCATCCGCTCCGACAAACGCGCACGCCGCATCCTGTCGCTGAAAAACGGCAAGCGCCTGCAAGCCGAGACCGACGAGAACGGCCAGCTGCTGTCGCTGCGCGCCACCCTCACCGACAAGAATAGCGCGCCAACGACGCTGACCATCGCACGCCACGGCGACGGCTTCAAGGCATCCGAAGAGCCTGCCAAGCTCGAGCGCCGCGTCGAAATGCGTTCGCGCGAAATCGTCAACTCCTCGCTCTACGCAGCCACCGACGCCAACGTCGACGGCGGCTCGATCCCGGATTCGATCGTCGGCGAAATCGTCAAGATGTTCTCGACCAACATCGACTTCCGCGGCGACCTCAAGCGCGGCGACCGTTTCAACGTCGTCTACGAAACCTTCTGGCTCGACGGCGAACTGGTGAAAACCGGCCGCATCCTGGCAGGCGAATTCATCAACCGCGGCGCCAGCTACCAGGCCGTGTGGTTCGAAGACCCGGTCACCAAGCAAGGCGGCTACTACAGCCTGGACGGCAAGTCGCTGAAAAAAGCCTTCCTCAAGTCGCCGCTGGAATTCTCGCGCGTGTCGTCGGGCTTCGCCAACCGCGTGCACCCGATCTCGGGCAAGTGGAAAGCGCACAAGGGCATCGACTACGCCGCCGCCACCGGCACCCCGATCCGCGCCGCAGGCGATGGCACCGTCGACTTCGCCGGCAATTCGGGCGGCTACGGCAACATGGTCGTCCTCAAGCACTGGTCGAACTACAGCACCGCCTACGCCCACATGAGCCGGATCAACGGCTTGCGCAAGGGCGCCAAGGTCGCGCAGGGCCAGATCATCGGTTACGTCGGCTCGACCGGCTGGTCGACCGGCGCGCACCTGCACTATGAATTCCGCGTCGCCAATGTCGCACGCGATCCGAACGGCTTGAAAGACTTGATGGCAGCCCCGCTCGGCAAGGGCGAACTGGCCCGCTTCAAGATGGCCGCCGCGGAAATGAACCACCGCTTCTCGCTGCTGACCCCGGGCGGCAACGCCATGGCTGCCCGCTAAGCACACCGCACTTCACAAGACGCCTTCCCTGCAGCAATGCACGGAAGGCGTTTTTACGTGCGGCCTCGATTATGATGAGCACATGATGACTTCTTCCCTGATGACTTCCTCCCTCTACATTGGCCTGATGTCGGGCACCAGCCTCGATGGCGTGGACGGCGTGCTGGCCGATTTTGCCGGTGGCGCGATCCGCACCCTGGAGGCCGCTTTCATTCCCTTTCCGGCCGCGCTGCGCGCCGAACTGATGGCCTTGCAGGCGAATGGCCACAACGAGATCGAGCGCGAAGCGATTGCCGCCAACGGCCTGGCGCGCGCCTACGCCGCCTGCGTCGGCGCCCTCAAGGCGCACGCAGCCGGTCCGGTTGCCGCGGTCGCCGTGCATGGCCAGACCGTGCGCCATCGCCCCGAGCTCGGCTTTACGCGCCAGACCAACAATCCGGCGCTGCTGGCCGAACTCGCCGGCGTCGACGTGATCGCCGATTTCCGCAGCCGCGACGTGGCCGCCGGCGGCCAGGGCGCACCGCTGGTACCGGCCTTCCACGCCGCCGCGTTCGGCAAGCCGGGCACGACGCGGGTGGTGGTCAACATCGGCGGCATCGGCAACATTAGCGTGCTGCACGCCGACGGCCGCGTGAGCGGTTACGACACGGGTCCGGGCAATGTGTTGCTGGACGGCTGGATCGGGCGTCATCAAGGGGAGGAATACGACGCCGACGGCGCCTGGGGGGCGAGCGGGACGGTCGACGCCGCCTTGCTGGCGGCTTTATTGGAAGAACCGTATTTCCACCTGCCGGCGCCGAAAAGCACGGGACGCGACCTGTTCCACATGAAATGGCTGGATGCGCGCCTGGCGCGCTTTGCCGATCTGAACCCCGCCGACGTGCAGGCGACGCTGACGATGCTCACCGCGCGCACGATCGCCGACGCCATCGTGCTGGAAGGCGTGACCGTCGATGCGGTGTACGTCTGCGGTGGTGGCGCCTACAACGGCGCCCTGCTGCGCGCGCTGGCGGCTGCGCTGGGCGGCCATGTGCCGGTCGAATCGACGGCAGCGCTCGGCATCGCGCCGAACCGGGTCGAGGCGCTGGCGTTTGCCTGGCTGGGGTACCGGTTCAATGCGCGGTTGCCGGGGAATATGCCGGCAGTGACGGGGGCGGCAGGTCCGCGCATTTTAGGCGCGCTGTATCCGGCTTGAACGTTGTTGTAGGGTGGGCACTCGTGCCCACGCGGATCAACGTATGCGTCGATGCAGCGCCTCTTGTGGTCGAAGCGCTGGCTTTGCGTAAAGAATAATGTCGCGGCAGCTCGGGCCGTGGCCCGCGTGGGCACAAGTGCCCACCCTACAAAACCGCCGCCCCAAAAAACAAATCCGGGCAGCGCCCGGATCTGGAGTCGGCATCCGGCCAGGCCGGATTACGTAAAAAGCTTACGCCGAGAACGACGAACCGCAGCCGCAGGTGCTGGTCGCGTTCGGGTTCTTGATGACGAACTGGGCGCCTTCGAGGTCGTCCTTGTAATCGATTTCGGCGCCCACCAGGTACTGGTAGCTCATGGAGTCGATCAGCAGCTGCACGCCGTTCTTCTCCATGGTGGTGTCGTCTTCGTTCACGATTTCGTCGAAGGTAAAGCCGTACTGGAAGCCCGAGCAGCCGCCGCCCTGCACGAACACGCGCAGTTTGAGGTCGGGATTGCCCTCTTCCTCGATCAGTTGTGCCACTTTTTCAGCGGCGCTGTCGGTGAAGACGATGGGGGTCGGGATGGTGTCAAAGTCAACTACTTCGGCCACTGCAGTCATGGATAAACTCCTGATTGGATTCGGATTTCTTCCATTATAGACTGTTCGCGCCGGTCACGCCTGCGAGGCCTCCGCCGCCGCCAGGTGAAATACCGGTTCGCCGGCCGGCTGATGCGTCAACTTGCCGGTTACCAGGGCGCCGCCGTGCATTTCGAGCAATTTGTAATGGACATCCCCATGAATGCGGCCTTTCGGCTGTAATTCAAGGAGTTCCGTCGAATGCACCGAACCGGCGATGAACCCGTTCACCACCAGGTTGGCGCAGCGCACTTCTCCCTCGATGCGGGCGTGCTCGGAGACGATCAGCACGCTGTCGACGCCCTCGCTGGCGATCACGTTGCCGTGGACCTCGCCATCGATGCGCAAGCCGCCACTGAAGCACAGGTCGCCCTCGATGCGGGCGGCAATGCCGATCAGGCTGTCAATTTCGCTTTTTGCGTTGCGACCGAACATGGTGGCACCCCTGTGAGATAGATGATCCGGTCGGAAAATGCCGACCAGTGCATCGGCCAATTTACCGTTCTCATCGGGTGCCGCCTTGATCTAGCTCTGTTTCACTGATGCACGCCGGAAACACCACACCAGCGTACACATGCTTACGGCAGCAGCGCGATCTGTTGCAATCCGGTCGTTTCCTCGAAGCCGAACATCAGGTTCATGCACTGCACGGCCTGCCCCGACGCACCTTTGACCAGGTTGTCCTGCACCACCAGCAGGACGACGGTATTGCCGCCATCCGGACGGTGTACGGCCAGGCGCAGCATGTTCGAGCCGCGCGTCGAACGCGTTTCCGGGTGCGAACCAAAAGGCATGACGTCGACGAACGGCGAATCCTTGTAGGCGTCTTCGAACAGGGCTTGCAGTTCGGCGTCGGTGACGTCCTTTGTCAGACGCGCATACAGGGTGGCATGCATGCCGCGGATCATCGGCACCAGGTGCGGCGTAAAGATCAGGCCGACCTTGTCTTCGGTAAAACGCTGCAGCTGAGCCGAGGTTTCCGGGGTGTGACGATGGCCGGCGACGCCGTAGGCTTTGAAGTTGTCGCTCGATTCCGAGAACAGCGTGCCGATTTCCGCCTTGCGGCCGGCGCCCGAGACGCCCGACTTGGCATCGGCGATCAGGTTGCCGGCATCGATCAGGCCCGCTTTCAGCAGCGGCACGAAGCCCAGCTGCATCGTGGTCGGGTAGCAGCCCGGGTTGGCGATCAGGCGCGCGCCCTTGATCGCTTCGCGGTTCAGCTCCGGCAAGCCGTACACGGCTTCCTCGATCAGCTCGGGCGCGGTGTGCTCGATCTTGTACCATTTTTCGAAACTGGCGCGGTCCTTCAGGCGGAAGTCGGCGGCCAGGTCGATGACTTTCACGCCAGCGGCGAGCAGTGCCGGCGCCTGCGCCATGGCCACGCCGTGCGGGGTGGCGAAGAAGACCACGTCGCACTGGGTCAGGTCGGCCTTGTCCGGCGCCGAGAAGGCGAGATTGACGCGCCCGCGCAGCGACGGGAACATGTCGGCCACCGGCAGGCCGTCTTCCTTGCGCGAAGTGATCGCGGTCAGCTCCACATCGGGGTGCACGGCCAGCAGCCGCAGCAATTCCACGCCCGTGTATCCGGTTCCGCCAACGATGCCAACTTTGATCATGTTCTTTCCTTTGAATATGTGAATGCCAAGACGAACTGCAATTTTAACAGTCCGGCCGATTCAGGGTGCCGCCGAGGGCTGTCAGCGCCATGCAAAGGAAATTTGCACAATACGCTTATCTTGCAAATATTCCATGCACTGCTCTGCAGTAAGCCGGATCAGTCGTCGGTCCCGGTCAGCAACTCCGCTTCATGCACCGGTATCGGGTCCATGGTCGACATCCTGCCGATCTGGTCCAGGTTCTGCTCGAGCCAGCGCTCGGCCGTTTCCACCCCCAGCGCACGCAGGCGCAGCAGGAAGGGCAGCTCGGTATTGAACTTGCTCGACAGGTCCAGTTGCTGCAGCACCTCGTTGCCGCTGATCAGGTGCAGGCGCACGGCCGCTGCGCGCACGACATTGCTGTCCTCGGCATCGGGCAGCCCGCCCAGGTGGCGAATGGAAGCGACTTCGCGCACGAAGCTGACGTTGAAGGCGATCTCGCTGGTGCGGCTCTGGACGTCGCTCATCGTCATCGGCAAACCGGGACGCGCCACCGGATTGTTCTGGACGATGACGATGTCGGCCGGACCGCCATTGACCAGCGGCGACAGCGAGGGGTTGCCGACGAAGCTGCCGTCCCAGTAGGATTCGCCGTCGATCACGACCGGCGCGAACACATAGGGCAGGCAGGCCGAGGCCGCGATCACGCGCGCGTCGAGTTCGTCGCGTTGGAAGACGCGTCCCTTGCCGCTGCGAATATTCGTGGCGGGAATGAACAGGTCGATCTCCTCGCAGGCGCGCACGCGCTCGAAATCGATCAGCGAGGCCAGCACGGGAATCATCGGGTTCATGCTCAGCGGCGACGCCGGCGGCGCCAGCAGACCGGCAAACAGTTGCATCAACTGGTAGCCGGGAGACGTCGCCACGCTGGTGCCGCCCATCGCCCAATCGAAGGGCGTCGGCCGCACCGGGCTGACCATCGAGGCCGTCGCACTGAGGCCGTGCCAGAAGCGGTCGAGGGCGGCGCGGGCCCCTGCCCGTCCGCCACCGCGCGCATAGCCGTCGGCCAGCACCGCGGCATTCACGCCGCCGGCGCTGGTGCCGCTGACGGCGGCGATTTCCAGCCGCTCTTCGGCCAGCAGGCGGTCGAGCACACCCCACCCGAAGGCACCGAAGGCGCCTCCACCCTGCAGCCCGAGGCTGATTCGTTTGGTTCCAATGGTCACTTTTAATGCTCCCACGTTATTTCCAGCGGGTTAGCTTAAACGGGTAACCAAGTTTTGATCGTGCGTTACCGAACGCTTGTGCGCTGCAACATGGATTACGACGTATTTGCAACGCGCATAAAAAAAGCCGCCCAGAGGCGGCTTTCCTGTCCAGCAGAGCAGCACAAAGGCTGCCTGACTCGATTAACGCTTCGAGAACTGCTTGGCGCGGCGTGCTTTACGCAGGCCGACTTTCTTACGCTCGACTTCACGGGCGTCACGGGTGACGAAACCGGCACGTGCCAGGTCGCCCTTGAGGCCTGCGTCGTAGTCGATCAGTGCGCGGGTGATGCCGTGACGGACGGCGCCAGCCTGGCCCGACTCACCACCGCCGTGCACGTTGACCTTGATGTCGAAACGCTCGACGTTGCCGGTCAGTTCCAGCGGCTGACGAATGACCATCAGGCCGGTTTCGCGCGAGAAGTATTCGTTCGCAGGCTTGCCGTTCACGACGATCAGGCCGGTGCCGGCTTTGATGAACACGCGAGCGACTGCACTCTTGCGACGGCCGGTGCCGTAGTTGTAGTTACCGATCATGTCAGTTCCTTAGAGGGTCAGTGCTTGTGGTTGCTGTGCTGCGTGCGGGTGCGAACCTTCCGCGTACACTTTCAGCTTCTTGATCATTGCATAGCCCAGCGGGCCCTTCGGCAGCATGCCTTTGACAGCTTTTTCCAGGGCACGGCCCGGGAAGCGCTGTTGCATTTTCAGGAAGTTGGTTTCGTAGATACCGCCCGGGTAGCCCGAGTGACGGTAGTAGGTCTTGTTGGTGGCTTTCGTGCCGGTCACGCGCAGCTTGCCTGCGTTGACGACGACGATGTAGTCACCGGTATCGACGTGAGGAGTGAATTCTGGCTTGTGTTTGCCGCGCAGTCGGAGTGCCACTTCGCTGGCAACACGTCCGAGGACCAAGTCCGTCGCGTCAATCACGAACCAGTCGCGCTGGACTTCATGGCCCTTAGCGGAAAAAGTTTTCATGTTGACTTCCTAAATATATGTAAATTGCTCGAATGGCGGTTCCGCAATTGTCGCTGCGGACTCATCCTTATTGTCTTTTCCAGAGCAAATGGAAAGCCAGCGATGATACTGCATTTGACTGCCCCAGGTCAAGGTGCTGCCGAGGAAGCTGTCGCATTCGCGCCCTCTGCTCCATCAGGCCATTGACTATGCCATGACGTGGAGCAACTGAACCCTTGCGTTGCGGGCTAGACTCAGCTCAACCATTCCCTAGCGAAACTATTTATTGACCATCCAAACGATAACAAATTACTATTGGTCAACTAATCAAGGAGTCTTCGTGAAACCACGTTCCATCCTTCCCGCCCTGCTGGCGTTGCTGTTGGCGAATGGCGGCGCAGCGGCGACCGCTGCGCCCGAGACAGCGGCATCCACCAAACCGGCTGTACGCACCTGCCACCTGCCCGGCGCCGAAGGGGCGCTGCGCTGCCTCACTGTCCCGGTGCCGCTCGACTACGGCAAGCCCGCCGCCGGCGGCCTGAAGATCCACGTGACGGTGGCGCCGGCCTTCCGCGAGGGGGCGCGCAGCGATCCGCTGTTCGTGCTGGCCGGCGGCCCCGGCCAGGCCGGCAGCGAAGTACTGCGCGTGCTGTCGACCGCCTTCAAGCGCGTGCGCGCCACGCGCGACATCGTCTTCATCGACCAGCGCGGCACCGGCTTGTCGGGCAAGCTCGATTGCGAAGAGCGGCCCGAGCACGAAAAGATGAGCGACGCCGAACTCGAAGCCGAGATCGTCCGCTGCATCGAGACCAGCCGTGTTCCGTTCGCGGCCTATACCACCGCCAATTCCGCGCGCGACCTCGAACAAGTGCGGCGCGCGCTCGGCTACGGCAAGGTCAATGTCTGGGGCGCCTCCTATGGCACCCGCCTCGGCCAGGCCTATGCGCGCCTGTTCCCCGGCAGCGTGCGCTCGCTGGTCCTCGATGCCGTGGCCGCCCCCGACCAGGTGATTCCCGCCGGCGGACGCGATGGCCAGGCCGCGCTCGACAAGCTGTTCGAGCACTGCGCCAGGGATGCCGGCTGCAACAAGGCCTATCCCAACCTGCGCGCCGAATTCGACAGCCTGGCCGCGCGCACCGAAGCCGGCGTCAAACTGTCGATCGCCGACCCGCGCACCGCGCAGCCGACCACCGTCACCATGTCCAGCCAGCGCTTCGCCGGCACCGTGCACAGCATCCTGTATTCGCCGGCCGACGCGCGCCGCCTGCCCTTCCTGGTCCACAGCGCGTATCAAGGCCGCTGGGAACCGTTCGTCGCGCGCCAGAACCTCAGCGGCGACTTCGCCGGCGAAGGCGGCACCGCCTTCCTGCTGCACCTGGCGGTGGTGTGCGCCGAGGACGTGCCGTACATGACCCCGAGCCTGATGAAGGCCGAGGACGCGCTGATCACGCGCCCGCTGGCGCAGCGCATGCCGGCCATGTGCAAGAGCATGAAGGTGCCGGCGGTGCCGCAGGCGGCGCCGACCATGATCGAGGCGCCGGCCCTGTTGCTGTCGGGCGCGCTCGACCCGATCACGGCGCCGCGCCGTGCCGAGGCCGCCGCGCGCCACATGAAGAACGCGCGCCACGTGGTGGTGGCCAATGCCGGCCACGGCGTCTCGCAGCTCGGCTGCGCGCCGCGCCTGCTGCGCGAATTCCTCGACAAGCCGACTGCCAAACTCGACGCCAGCTGCCTGGCCGAGATCCCGCCCCCGACCTTCCAGCTCGGCAGCGCCGGGCCGCAACCCTGAATCGAGCTACTCATGATCGAAGTAAGCGATGTACGTAAACAGTTCGGCGACGTCAAGGCGCTCGGCGGCGTCAGTTTCAGCGCCCGCGACGGCCACATCACGGCCCTGCTCGGGCCCAACGGCGCCGGCAAGACCACGCTGCTGCGCACCCTGGTGGGCCTGCTCAAGCGCGACCACGGCGCCATCGCCATCGACGGCGTCGACCCGGAACGCGATCCGCTGGCGGTGCGCCGCAATATCGGCTTTTTGACCGACCAGTTCGGCCTCTACGAACGCCTTTCCACGCGCGAATACCTGACGTATTTCGGCGAGCTCAATGGCCTGGGTGGCGCCGCGCTGACGGCGCGCATCGACGAAGTCTCGGAACTGCTGTCGATGGACGACATCCTCGAGCGCCGCACCAAGGGCTTCTCGCAGGGCCAGCGCATCAAGGTGGCGCTGGCGCGCACGCTCCTGCACCGGCCGCGCAACCTGCTGCTCGACGAGCCGAGCCGCGGCCTCGACGTGATGAGCACGCGCGCGCTGCGCCGCGCCCTGACCGCGTTGCGCGCCGACGGCTGCTGCGTGATCATGGCCACCCACGTGATGCAGGAAGTGACGCACCTGTGCGACGACGTCATCGTCATCGCCAAGGGCCACACGGTGGCGCAGGGATCGCCCAATGAGCTGTGCCGGCGCACCGGCATCGAAAACCTCGAAGACGCATTCGTCAGCCTGGTCGGCGAAGAAGGGATTGCCGCATGAAGCCAGCCTACCTGACCATCTTCCTCAAGGAGCTGCGCGAGACGCTGCGCGAAAAGCGCAACGTCGGGCTGCTGCTGCTGGTGACGCTGATGTACCCGATCATGATCGGCATCCTGATGAACAAGATCATCGACCGCGCCACCAGGACCGAGCGCGAGGGCATCGAGCTGGCCGTCATCGGCGCCGCCAAGGCGCCGACCTTGATGGCCCAGCTCAAGCAGAAGAACATCACGGTGCACGACACCGCCCCGCTCGACGAGCCGGCCATCCAGGCCAGGCTCCAGGAGGGCAAGGTGGTCGGGGTGCTGCGCCTGTCGGATAAATTCAGCGACAACTACACGGCCATGCGCCCGGCGCGCATCGAGCTCTGGTACGACTCGGCCGCCGAGAAGAACGGGCAGCGGCGCGAAGTCGAGGAGGTGCTCGAGGCCTACGGCGCGAATGTCGCCAGCGCGCGCCTGCTGGCGCACGGCGTGTCGCCGGCCACGCTGGCGCCGATCGAGGTGCAGCGCTACGACACCGGCACCAACGCCTCGCGCTCGGCCGGCCTGATCGGCAGCATGCTGAGCATGCTGTTCTTCCCCGCTTTCTTCTGCGGCATGTCGGCCGCGGTCGACAGCACCGCCGGCGAGCGCGAGCGGCGTTCGATGGAAGTGCTGATGGCGCAGCCGGCGCGGGCCTGGGAAATCGTCACCGGCAAGTGGCTGATGGCGGCGTCGCTGGCCGTCTTCGGCCTGACGCTGGAACTGATCCTGGCGCACCTGGTGCTGGGCTGGCTGCCGCTGGAAGAAATCGGCATGGCCTGGAGCCTCAACTGGGTCGACGTGGCCATGGTCTGCATCGTCGCGCTGCCGCTGTCGATGCTGGCGGCGGCCCTGCAGATCGCGCTGGCCATGAATGCCAAGTCGTTCAAGGAAGCGCAAAGCCTGCTCAGCATCGTGCTGATGCTGCCGCTGCTGCCGGGCGTGGTGGTTTCGATGATGGACCTGAAAACCTCGCTGTGGATGTATGCGGTGCCGATGCTGTCGAACCAGACACTGCTGCGCGAACTGTCGAAAGGCGTCGAGCTGGGCGCCCTGCCCTACCTGCTCACCTTCGCCAGCGCGGCGCTGCCGGCGCTGGCGATCGTCGCCTTTGCCGGCTGGCGCATGAAGAGCGAGCGCTACGTGCTGGCGGTGTAATGGACGCCGGCCTCGCCTGACGCCTGACTCGTGACGCTGAAACAGCCCTCTCCGGCGAGCCGGTCAGGGCTGTTTTACAATACGCGCCACTACATACGGAGAAATGCACATGGAAGTCAAAGTCAGCTGGAACGGCCCCTCGGGCATGAGTTTTCGCGCCCAGACCGGGTCCGGCCACATGGTCGCGATGGATGGCGCGCCCGAAGGTGGCGGCCACAACCTGGCGCCGCGGCCGATGGAAATGCTGCTGGTCGGCACCGGCGGCTGCACGGCCTACGACGTGGTCCTGATCCTGCAGCGCGGCCGCGAGAACGTCACCGGCTGCGACGTCACGCTGCAGGCCGAGCGCGCTTCCACCGACCCGAAGGTGTTTACCAAGATTAACTTCCACTTCGTGGTGACGGGGAAGAATCTGAAACCGGCGGCGGTCGAGCGCGCGGTGAAGCTGTCGCACGAAAAGTACTGCTCGGCGTCGATCATGCTGGCGACGACGGTGGAGATGACGCACTCGGTGGAGATCGTCGAGGCGGGTTAATACTGGAACGTTGGGGTATGGATGGGTACGAAAACGCGGGCATGCCCGCCCTACGGTGCGCAGCAGTCCATGGCCGTCGCATCATGTAGGGCGGGCCGGGCGGCGAACCGCATGCCCGCGCGGATGTGTGCATTGTGTTGGCCGGCGAACGCGGCGATGACGCCATCAAACCCGGCCCACCGCCGTGCGCCACCACGCATTACAAATAATACGCCGTCGTCGTCATCACCTTCGCCATCGCGCGCATCGCCAGCTTGACCGGCACCGGCATCTCGGCCGCGCCGAGCGCTTGGGCGGCATTGCCGTGGGTGACTTCATCGACGCGCATCTGCTCGACGATCGCGCGCGACTTGGCGTCGCCGGGCGGGAGTTGATCGAGGTGGGCGTTCAGGTGCGCTTCGACCTGGCGCTCGGTCTCGACGACAAAACCCAGGCTGCGCGCGTCGCCCAGCTTGGCGGCCACCGTCCCCATCGCATACGCGCCCGCATACCAGAGCGGGTTCAGCACGCTCGGCTGCGAGCCGAGTTCGGTCAATCGTTCGGCGGTCCAGGCCAGGTGGTCTTCTTCCTCGCGGCCGGCCTGTTCGAATTGCGCGCGCATGGCCGGGCTTTGCGCGTGGCGCGCCTGCGAATCGTAGAGCGCCTGGGCGCAGACTTCGCCGACGTGGTTCACGCGCATCAGGCCGGCGCTGTGGCGCTGCTCGCGCTCGTCGAGCTCGCAGTCGACCGTATTGGCCGCCGGGTTCGCGCGCGTTGCCGAGGCGACGCCGCCGACCACGCGCAGCGCCTTGTCGAAGCCGACGATCAGGTCGTCGAGTGGACTGATGAAACGGTTCGCTCGCATAGGAATCCAGTGATTGATTGGCAAGAAATCAGATTATATGCGCCACATTATAAGCGCCGCCGGGATGCCTTGCCGCGCGGCTGTTGGTCCACGCCACGCTACACCAGCTCCCCTTCTGCTCCGCCTTTTATGCACTCTGGGCGCCGCAGCGCGCCGACCGTCGCATGGGACCGCCCGGGTCAGCCATTAGGGCATACAATGCATCGTCAAAAAAGGCTTGGCGGAAATGAAAGTAATCGCCCTGCAAAGTTCATCTGGAGTCCGCATGGAATTACGCATCCGCAATTTGTCCAAGACCTACGCCAACGGCGTGGTGGCGCTGGACAAGGTCACGCTGAACATTCCGCCCGGGATGTTCGGCCTGCTGGGGCCAAACGGCGCCGGCAAGTCGACCCTGATGCGCATCCTGGCGACCTTGCAGGAATGCGATGCCGGCTCGGTCTTCGCCGGCGACATCGACGTGCTTGACGAAAAGGACGAGGTGCGGCGCATGCTCGGCTACCTGCCGCAGGATTTCGGCGTCTATCCTCGCGTCTCGGCCTACGAACTGCTCGACCATTTCGCCCAGCTGAAGGGCATCGCCGGCAAGGGGCGGCGGCGCGAAGTCGTCGACGGCCTGCTGCAGCAGACGAATCTCTTCGAAGTGCGGCATCAGAAGCTCGGTACCTTTTCGGGCGGCATGCGCCAGCGCTTCGGCGTGGCCCAGGCGCTGATCGGCGACCCGCAACTGATCATCGTCGACGAACCCACCGCCGGCCTCGACCCGCAGGAACGGGTGCGCTTCCATAACCTGCTGTCGGACATCGGCGCCGACAAGACGGTGCTGCTCTCCACCCACATCGTGTCGGACGTGGCCGATCTGTGCGCCAACATGGCGATCCTCCACAAGGGCCGCGTGCTGCTGTGCGGCGAGCCGGCGCGCCTGATCGACGACATCGAAGAGCACATCTGGGCGCGCTTCATCGACAAGGCGGACCTGCCGCTGTTCCAGAAGCAGCATACGGTGATCTCAACGCGCCTGCGCGCCGGCCGCACGCTGATCCACGTGTATGCCGAGGGCGACCCGGGTATGGGCTTCGAGGAAACGCAGGCCAGCCTCGAGGACGTGTATTTCGCCACCATCGCCGGGCATCACGACTTCCGGGCCGGGAACGGCTGACGATGCACGCACTGTTCGCCATTGCCCGCTTCGAGCTGCGCCAGCGCGTCGGCCAGGCCTCGACCTGGGTCTGCTTCCTGGCTCTGGCCGCGCTGGCGCTGCTGTGGACGGCCGCGGCCGGCGGCGTGTTCAAGGACACGGTGGTCGCCTTCGGTTCGCGCGTGCTGATCAACGGGCCGCGCCAGGTGGCGCTGTCGTGCGCCTTCCTCGGCTGCGCTGCCGTGGTGGTGGTGGCCGCCGTCATGGGCCGCGCCATCCAGCAGGACTTCGAGCACGGCATGCACCACTTCTTCTTCAGCGCGCCGATCCCGAAATACGCCTATGTCTTCGGGCGCTTCCTCGGCGCCTGGGCCACGCTCGCTTTCATCTTCGCGGCCATTCCGCTCGGCGCCTGGGCCGGCAGCCTGCTGCCGGGGATCGATGCGGACCGGGTCGGCGCGAACGGCGCGTTCACGTATATCTTGCCGTGGCTGTTCACGCTGCTGCCGAACCTGTTCATTTTCGGCGCCATCTTTTTCGTGCTGGCGGCGCTGACGCGGCGCATGCTGCCGGTCTACGTGGCCAGCATCATCCTGATGGTGAGCTACACGATCGCTCCTTCGCTGGCGCGCGACTTCGACTACAAAACCCTGGCTGCGCTGATCGATCCCTTCGCCACCACGGCGCTGATCAACCTGACCGAATACTGGCCGACGCCGGCGCGCAATGCGCGTCCGGTGCTGCTCGAAGGCGTTTATCTCACCAACCGCCTGCTCTGGTGCGGCTTCGGCCTGGCGGTGCTGCTGCTGGGCTACTGGCGCCTGCAACTGGTCGGCCTGCTCGAAACGCGCGGCACCGAGCCACGCGGCGCCACAGACGCCGCGCCGGTCCTTTCGCAGACCGCCGTCAACACGCGCGAGCGCCCCGACTTCGCGCGCCGCAGTCTGCCTCTGCTGCTGGCGCGCGCCACGGCGCTGCACCTGCGCCAGTCGGTGGCGACGCTGCCCTTCGCGCTGATCGCCCTGGTGGGCATGGTGCTGCTGGTGGGCGGCAGCTTCGGCATCGGCCAGCTGCACGGCGCGCGCACCTGGCCGCTCACCTGGCAGATGCTGGAACTGGTACGGGATGGCTTTGCGGTCTACATCCCGCTGGTGACCGTCTTCTATGCCGCCCAGCTGGTATGGCGCGAGCGCGATGCCGGCATCAGCCAGCTGTTCGACGCGCTGCCGGTGCCGGGCTGGCTGGCGCCGGTCGCGAAAACGCTGGCGCTGGTGGCGGTGCAGGCCTTGCTGCTGTTCCTGGCCATGCTGTGCGCGATGCTGTGCCAGCTGTTGCGCGGTTACTTCGCGCTCGAACCCGGCCTTTATTTGCGCACCCTGTTCACGATCCTGCTGCCGCAATATGCGCTGCTGGCGCTGCTGGCGATCGCGGTGCAGGCGCTGTGCGGCCGCAAATACCTCGGCTATGCCGTTTTCGTGGGCCTGGGCCTGGGCGCCTTTGCCCTGCAGGGCCGGGGCCTCGACCACGTGCTGCTGCCCTTCGTGGGCCTGCCCCTCCTCGACTATTCGACCATGAACGGCTACGGCCACCACCTGCTGCGCGCACGCATGCTGTTGCTGTACTGGGGCGGCGCAGCGCTGATGCTGCTGGTAACCAGCATGGTCCTGTGGCCGCGCGGCGTGAATGCGGAACTGCGAAGCCGGCTGCGCCTGGCGCGCCAGAACCTGACCTTGCCGGCGCTGGGCGCGTTCGGTGCCGGCCTGCTGGTTTTTGCGGGCAGCGGCGCCCTGCTGTGGTACGAGCTGGAAGTAGCCGGCAACTACCGCAGCGCGCACGCCCTCGAAGCGCGCCGCGCCGACTACGAAACGCGCTACCGCCAGTTCGCGCGCTTGCCGCAGCCACGGCTGGCCGCGGTCGACCTGCGTGTCGACCTGTATCCGCGCGGGCGCATGCTGGCGGTGCGGGGCTACTACCAGCTCGACAACCGCAGCGGCGCGCCGCTGCGCGACCTGGTGCTGTACCAACAGCCGGGCATCGACCTCGCCGCCCGTTTGTCAACACCGGCACAGCTGGTCACCGCCGACCGCGAACGCGGCTTCTTCCACTACCGGCTGAACACACCGCTGGCGCCAGGCGAAAAAGCCGTGCTCTCTTTTGAGCTCAGCGCCGCGCCGGGCGGCCTGCTCGGCATCGGCAGCGACACGCCGGTGGCCGCCAACGGCAGCTATTTTACGAACGAGACGCTGCCGCGCATCGGCTATCAACCCCAGGTCGAACTGGGCGATGCGCGCGACCGGCGCCGCCATGGCCTCCCGGCGCGTGCCGCGGGCACGGAGACGTCCGCATTTGCCCCCATTGCCTTCAGCGCCATCGTCAGCACCGTGCCCGACCAGGTGGCCGTGGCCCCGGGCACGCTCGAACGCGAGTGGATCGCCAACGAGCGGCGCCACTTCCATTACCGCTCCGAGGGCCCCATGCCGGGCGACTACGCGATCGCCTCGGCGCGCTATGCGGTGCGCAACGAGCGCTGGCAGGACGTCGCCATCGACGCCTATTTCGAACCTGACCATGCCGAGAATGCCCAGCGCCTGCTGCGCGGCGCCGGCGCCTTTCTCGACTACGGCGCGCGCCAGTTCGGCCCTTACGGCCAGCACGACCTGCGCCTGGTCGAGACGCCGCGCGGCGCCGGCGCGGCGCGCGCCTTTTCCGGCATGCTGGCCGTACCCGAAGACGACGCCTTCATCGCCCGCTTCGATGGCACCCGCGGCGCCCGCGGCGCCATCGACTACCCCTTTTACATGGGCGCCTGGGCCACCGCGCACGGGTGGTGGCAACGGCAGCCGGGCGGAGCCCGCCTGGCCGATACCCTCGCCGAATACAGCGCGTTGATGGCCCTGCGTGGTGGCGGCGGCACGCCCGCCGTGCGGCGCTACCTGCGCGAAAACCAGCGCGCCTACCTGATCGGCCGTGCCGTGGCGACCGGACGCGAACAGCCGTTGGTGAACAACCAGGACGCACCCTGGCTACGCCAGCGCAAGGGCGCGCTGGCCCTCTACCTGTTGCAGGACCTGCTGGGAGAGGAGCGCGTGAATGCCGTTCTGCGCAGCGTAGCGCAGGAGCGCGCCGGCAGCGATGCGGCCGCCATGGCGGCGCTGGCGGCGGCCCTGCGCGCGGTCGCGCCGCCCGACAAGGCTTACCTGGTGCGCGACCTGTTCGACGACGTCGTGCTGTACGAAAACCGCGCCGACAGCGCCAGCGCGCGCCTGCGCCCGGACGGCAAGTACGAGGTCGTGCTGCGCGCCAGCGCCGCCAAGATACGCGCCGGCGCCAAGGGCGAACAGGACCTGCCGCTGGCCGACTACATCGAGTTCGGCGTCGACGACGACGCCGGCAATCCCCTGGTGCGCGAACGGCGGCGGGTAACGGGCGGCGCGCAGAAGCTCACCTTCCTTGTCGCCGGCCGGCCCGCGCGCGCCGGCATCGACCCCGACTACAAGCTGATGGACAAGAAGCCAACGGATAACATGGTTGTAGTCGACAGCCAGTGAAACTCACGCTATGATCGAGCCACCATTTCCATAGAGGTTGATCGATGTCCCCCATGCTTGCCGAAGTTTGCGAAAAGATTCAGCTCCTCAATAACGAGGAACGGCATGAGGTGCTGCGCGTCCTGCTGCAAGACATCGATGGCCTGGCCGATGCCGATGCCGACGAGGCCTGGCGCGACGAAGTCGTGCGCCGCGTAAAGGCGATCCGCAACGGCGAAGCGGCGATCCGCGCGGTGCAGGACTGGCAGGAGTGAACTGCGCTCGCCGCTACCCGCAGCGGGTAACGGGGTAAACCGAATAGACCGTTCAGGCTAATAAAAAACCGCGACCCGAGGGCCGCGGTTTTTTCGTTGGGGGCGCGCTCCCCTGTTCTTACTTCTTCGCGGTGGCGCGCTTGGCGGCCGGCTTCTTCGCTGCCGGCTTGGCGGCCGGCTTCTTCGCTGCCGGCTTGGCGGCCGCCTTTTTCGCGGCCGGCTTCTTCGCCACGGCCGTGACGGCTGCGCCGCCATCGTCGCCCTCGGCCGCCGCGTCAGCCGCTGCCGCCTTGCCCTTGGCCGGCGCCTTGGCCTTGCGCTCTTCGAACTCGAAGCTGATCTTGCCATCCTTGGCGCGCGTCAGGAAGGCCTTGAACGAGCGGCGCGTGCGCTGCGAAACAAACCCCGGCAGCAGGTCGGTCTTGCCGTCGTTGAGCAGTTTCGCCATCTGTTCGGGCAGGATTTCCTGCTGCAGGATGATGCGGCCGCTGCGGAAATCGCAGGTCTTCGGCTTGGCCACGCTCTTTTCGCAGACGTAGGCCAGCGGCATCTCGTAGACGCCGCCGAAGCATTTCGGGCAGGGTCCGAGCGCGGTCTGGCCGCTGAAATCGACGCCCTCGCCGTCCTCGCCGCCTTCCTGGTCCTGGCCGAAATCGAATTCGAGCTTGAAGTTGTTGATCTCTTCGTCGCGCACGATGCGCAGGATGGCGGCAAACGGACGCCCCATCTTCGAGCGGAAGCCCTGCAGCGGACCGATGGTGCGCTTTTCCAGCAACTCTTCGACCTCGGCGATCTCGAACTGGCGGCTGCCCGGCGTCTTGCTCATCGAGAAGTCGCACTTGGTGCAGGCAAAGCGGCGGTAGTTTTCCTTGACCACGCCGGCGCAGTTCGGGCACGGCGCCTGCAATGTCGCGTACTCGCCCGGAATCGTGTCGTTGTTGTATTCCTTGGCGCGCTTGACGATGATTTGCGTCATCTGGGCGATTTCACGCATGAACTCTTCGCGCGAAATCTTGCCCTTCTCCATCTGCGACAGCTTGTATTCCCATTCGCCGGTCAGTTCCGGCGCAGTGAGTTCGTTCACGCCGAGGCCGCGCAGCAGGGTCATCAGCTGCGATGCCTTGGCGGTCGGGATCAGCTCGCGCCCTTCGCGGATCAGGTATTTTTCCGTCAGCAAGCCCTCGATGATGGCTGCGCGCGTGGCCGGCGTGCCGAGGCCCTTGCCCGCCATCGCGTCGCGCAATTCGTCCGAGTCGACCAGCTTGCCGGCGCCTTCCATGGCCGACAGCAGGGTCGCCTCGCTGTAGCGCGCAGGCGGTTTCGTGACCAGGCCGTTGGCGGTGATCTTGTCGGTGAGGACTTTTTCACCTTTGGCGACCGGAACCAGCGTCGCGCCATCCTTGTCGTCGCCGGTACTGTCCTTGCCGTAGACGGCCAGCCAGCCCGGGTTGGTCATGACCTTGCCTTCGGTCTTGAACTGGTGGCCCGAGACTTCGGTGAAGCGGGTCGTGACCAGGAACTCGGCCGGCGGGAAGAAGACGGCCAGGAAGCGGCGCGTCACCAGGTCATACAGCTTTTGTTCCGGCTCGGTCAGGTTCTTGGGGGCGACGCCGGTCGGGATGATCGCGAAGTGATCCGAGATCTTGGTGTTATCGAAGATGCGCTTGTTCGGCTTGACCCAGCCGTTTTTCGTGACCTGTTTCGCGAACTGGTTGTAGTTATTGGTGTCGGCGAGCGCGTCCATCGTCGACTTGACGGTGGCGATATAGTCTTCCGGCAGGTGGCGCGAATCGGTACGCGGGTAGGTCAGCACCTTGTGCTTTTCGTACAGCGCCTGGGCCAGGCCGAGTGTGTTCTTGGCCGAGAAGCCGAAGCGGCCATTGGCTTCGCGCTGCAGGCTGGTCAGGTCGAACAGGGCCGGCGCCATCGAGGTGGTCGGCTTCGATTCCTCGGTAACATTGCCCTGCTTGCCGCGGCAGGCGGCGGCGATCGAGTCGGCGGCGGCCTTGCTCCACAGGCGCTCGGCGCGCTTTTCCGGATCGTTCTCGTCCTTCTTGAACTTCTGGTCGAGCCAGCGCCCTTCGTAGACACCGGCGGCGCAGACGAACTCGGCGCGCACTTCCCAGTAGTCGCGCGGCACGAATTTCTTGATTTTTTCTTCGCGCTCGACCACGATCGACAGGGTCGGCGTCTGCACGCGGCCCACGGTCGTCAGGTAGAAGCCACCCTCTTTCGAGTTGAAGGCGGTCATGGCGCGGGTGCCGTTGATGCCGATCAGCCAGTCCGCTTCAGAGCGGCAACGCGCGGCGTCGGCCAGCGGCAGCATTTCTTCGTCGCTGCGCAGTTGCTTGAAGCCTTCGCGGATGGCATTCGCCGTCATCGACTGCAGCCACAGGCGTTTGACAGGCTGCTTGGCTTTCGCATGCTGCGCGATCAGGCGGAAGATCAATTCTCCTTCGCGGCCCGCGTCACATGCGTTGATGAGGGTGGTGACGTCCTTGCGTTTGATGAGCTTGTTCAGCACCTTCAGGCGCGACTCGGTCTTCGCGATCGGGTTCAGCGCGAAATGGGGCGGAATCATCGGCAGGTGGGTAAAGCTCCACTTGCCGCGCTTGACGTCGTATTCCTCGGGCACCGCAATTTCCAGCAGGTGGCCGACGGCGGACGAAAGGACGTATTCGTCGTTTTCGAAATACTCATCGTGCTTGGTGAAGCCGCCCAGCGTCTTCGCGATGTCGTTCGCGACAGACGGCTTCTCGGCGATGATGAGGGTTTTGGTCATAGGGTTTCTCGTCGTGCTTATATATTAGATGTTTGGCCTGCGCATCATACATGCTTTGGCTGCAAGGCCGGGACCGGCAGTGGACTCATGTCTTAGTAGTAACAGTCCTGAATGAGCGGCCAATGATAAGCGCGTTATCGCGCTGTTCGCAAGTAGCCTCTGCACCTTCCTTGTGCAGCGCGTCATCGGATTGCCCCCATTTGCTCCATCGTGGCGCGCTCGCAACGACTCACAGATGGTGGGCGCTTTCCTACATAATCGCCATCGACATTCCGATAGGAGCGGGACTGTGGTGCGCGCATGATCGGCCCGTTGGCGCCCGCGCGCGCCGTTTTCGGGAGGATCGACCATGAGCGACAAACACAAAGGCATGGTGAACGAGCACGGGCGCAGTGTCCGCCGCGAAAAGATGGTGCCGGTGGCGGAAGGCAGCCAGCAAGGCCGGGCGCCGGGTGCAGGTCCAGGCAACCGCCAGTCGGGCGCAGGATCGGGCGCCGGCAACATGCAGGCTACCGGCGCCGGTACCCGCGGCGGACCGGGCACGCAGACCGGTGGACGCAGCGCGCGCCAGCAGGGACAGCGCATGCAGGCAGCGGCCGAGGCCGACCGGCTCGGGGCTTCGCAGCAATCAGGTGCCGGTGGACTCGAAGAGAAGCAGCATGCCGGCTCGAAAGAGTCTGCGTTGGCGCCACGTTCGCAACAGTCGGCCAACGCGGGCGCCGGTGGCCGCGGACATCCGGAACAGCCTGCTTCGGACTACGGTTCAGGGTCTGCAGGCACCGACCGCGATCCGCAGCGTTGAGTGATTCAGACCACCACTGCAGCCGGCCCTTGGGGACACTGGTTGCAGTGGGGTGGAAGTGAAACAGACTGTCTCACTTCGCCGGCCCGCATCAGGCAATAGTGCGAAAACAAAAACTGCCGCAGTGCGGCAGTTTTAACGTGGTCCTGGTCGCAGTGCGATCAGTTAAATTATTTAGTGCAATTGACGCGGAATTTGTTCGTCGTCCGAGCCGAACAGGTCGTCGAAAATCAGCGCGTCCGGTTCCTTGTTCTGGCTCCACATCATCATCAGCACAATGATCTTCAGCTTGCTCAGGGTGACCGGCGATTCGTCGACGGCGAGTGCACGCTCGATGACGATTTCGCGCTGCAAGGGCGTAAGCAGCTTGGCGCTTTCGAGGAACTGGATGAAGCCGATTGCAGCGCTGCCGAGCTCGTTATATTCCTCGTCCACGTAATACCGCGTGCCGGTGGAAGCGACCACGTCGGCCAGCTCCTCGCCGGCCATCTCGGTCAGACCGGTGAGCCAATCGATGGCCTCGCAGATCTCGAAGTCGTCGAAGCCGACGGCGGAGAGTTTGCGTGCCAGGGCAGCCGGCTCGGGGCAGGCTTCGGGACGGTAGTACGTCTCGTAGAGGTAGACTAGGATGTCGAACATAGTGACGCTACTGTAGCAGCTAAGCTCGTACAGGTACAAGCTTGCTGCGCGCGCGCACATACGGCGAACGAAATTCGTCGTTTTTCGGCCTTATCGGTTCATACAGGCTTGTCGGTAATTATCGATATGATGCCTCTTTTTAATATCGTATTCATGCTGCATTAAGCGCTGCATTACACGCGCATTAACCGAATACACGCTGCACTTTTCCGCCCGGTAAACGCTCGATCATCCCTGCCATTTCGAGTGCCAATAATCCCATGCTCAATTGACCAATATCGGCGCCGGTTAGTTCCAGCAGATCGTCGACAGCGCGCGGTTCGTGCCCGAGCCGCGCCAGCAAATCGGTACAGTCGGTCTCGGTCGGCAAGGCCTGCGCGGAAGTCATGGCTGCCGCCGGTGTGCACAGGCGCGGCGCCACCTGCATTGCCTCCAACACTTCACTGACCGTTTCCACCAGCCGCGCGCCATCGCGTATCAACTGGTGACAGCCCTTGGCCAGCGGCGCGTGGATCGAACCGGGCAAGGCGAACACTTCCCGCCCCTGTTCGGCGGCCATGCGCGCGGTAATCAGCGAGCCCGATTGCGCCGCCGCCTCGACCACCAGCACGCCACTCGACAAGCCACTGATGATGCGATTGCGACGCGGAAAATTGCCACTGGTGGGCGGTGTGCCGAGTGCGTATTCGCTGACGATGCAGCCTTCGCTGGCGATGCGCTGTGCCAGTGCGCGATTACGTGCGGGATAGAACAAGTCGGCGCCGGTGCCGACCACGGCGATCGTCGACCCGGCCCCACGCAAGGCGCCTTCGTGCGCGGCCGCATCGATGCCAAGTGCCAGGCCCGACACCACGCACACGCCCGCGTCCGACAGGGCCGTGGCAAAGGCGCCGGCATTCGTCTTGCCCTGCAGCGTGGCATTGCGGCTGCCGACGATCGCCAGCGCCGGCCGCGCGAGCAGGTCGATGCGTCCTCTTATATAGAGCAGCAAGGGTGGATCGGGGATGGTGGCGAGCGCTTGCGGATAGGCCGCGTCGCCCAGCGCCAGCACGTGGTGCGACGGCGTGCGCAGCCATGCGAGCGTGGTGTCGATCAGGGTGCGGGTCGCCGTGGAAAGCGGCGCGCATAATGCGCGCGCCAGCGCGGGGCCGACATGGGCGGCGAGTGCCGCATGGCCGGCCTGGAAGATGGCCTGCGGCGATCCGAAGGCGGCCAGCAGCAGGTGCGCGGTGCGCAACCCGACCCCGCGCGTACCTTCCAGGCGCAGCCAGTCGGTAAGGTGGCCAATGCGCCGGTCGGCAGAGATGGGGTCCGTGTCCTGCACGGTGGATTTACTCCGGTGATTTCGCCACGTCGCCGACTTCCACCGGCGCCGTCACTTGCATGATCAGGCCATAGGACACGCGCCCGAACACTCGGAAGATGAACAGGCTGCCATATTGTTCATCGGGAAGCTTCATCGTCGGGCGCCGCAATCCGAACCAGCCTTTCTGCCCTTCCGGATCGGCCACCGTCTTCCCGAAATGATAGAGCTGCAGCACCGCGCCGACATCGAGTCCGTCAATCGAACCACGGTTGACAGTGACGACCTGGCTCTGGCCGGCATAGGTCACGCCGGAATAAATCGACATCACGCGCGCATCGACGTTCACTGCCGGCGCATGCGGCACATAGTTGCGCACGGCCGGTGGCGGCGCCGGAATCAGGCGGTCGCCGACACCCATCTCGCTGACCGAGCTCGACACGACCATGGTGTGCACGTCGACGCCGGGCGTGGCCGCCTTGACCAGCTTGACGGTGCCGACATAGGTCGCTTCATGCGCCAGCACGGCGCCGGTCTGCGGATCTGTCAAGGCACCGCCCGGACGGAATACCTGGAACTCGGTCGCACCCGCCAGGTTGCCGCGCACATAGATGCGGTCGCCGCTACCGAGGTACAGGCGATTTTCTTCGGACGCGGCGATGCGCGGCGCGCCCGCGAGTGCATCCTTTTCCACCACGAGCGGCTGGGTCAGGTAAGGCTCGATCACGCCGGCCGGAATCGCATCGATGGCGCCGCGTTCGAGGCCTTCGCTGCGCACCTGCGGCGACAGCCGCAGCACTGGTGCATCGCTGCCGTCGCCGCTGCCGGGCTTCGTCAGCGACAGGCGGCCGCGCGCGCGGTCGAAGTAGACGATCTGGCCCGGGTAGATCCAGTGCGGGCTGCGGATTTCCTCGCGGTTCATGCCCCACACCTGGGGCCAGCACCAGGGGTGCGCGAGGAAGGCGCCGGAAATATCCCATAAGGTATCGCCCTTGACAACGCGATGCTGGTCCGGGGCATTTGGCTTGAAGCTGCATTCGGCGGCCTGGACCGGGCCAGCCACAACACACGCGACGAGCGCCGCGACTGCAGCGCGGGTCGCGACTGTGCTAAAATTTTTCATTGAAGACGTCCGTAAAATGCGGCATTGACATCGGAATTGCTGGCTGCCCTCCATCACCCCGGCCAGCCGCGGCGCAAAAAGACAGCGAAGAGTCAGCAGGCTTGTACCCGGGACCGCAACAGCGGCCAGGAAGAGTTGCCCAACTGAATCAAATTCTGCACACAAATCCTTGAACTAGCAAGACAAACCGCGTCCTGCCGGCAGGGCGATGTGTTGCATTCCTGCTCGTGCGCCCCGATATATGGACCGTCTGCCAAAAACCTTACATAACTACTATTGAACACCTGATATGGCCCTCCTGAAGATCCTGCGCTATCCCGACCCCCGCCTGCACAAGGTGGCGGTGCCAGTCACCGAATTTGGCGAGCGCCTGGCCACGCTGGCGGCCGACATGGCCGAGACCATGTACGACGCACCGGGCGTCGGCCTGGCCGCGACCCAGGTCGACGTGCACGAGCGCGTGGTCGTGATCGACACTTCCGAGACGCACGACGAGCTGCTCGTATTCGTCAACCCGGAAATCATCTGGGCCAGCGACGAAAAGCAGGTCTACGACGAAGGCTGCCTGTCGGTACCGGGCATTTACGACGGCGTCGAGCGTCCGGCCCGCGTAAAAGTGCGCGCTCAGGATGCCAAGGGCGAGACGTTCGAGCTCGACTGCGAAGGCTTGCTGGCGGTGTGCATCCAGCACGAGATGGACCACCTGATGGGCAAGGTCTTCGTCGAATATCTGTCGCCTTTGAAACGCAACCGCATTAAGGCCAAGCTGCAGAAGGAAGAGCGCGGCCTGGAGCGCGAAGCGGCCCTCAAGGCCGCCGGCCGCCGCTACTAAGGTGACGATGCGAGTCGTTTTTGCCGGCACGCCGGAGTTTGCCGCCTGCGCGCTGCGCGCCCTGGTCGATGCCGGCTTCACCATTCCGCTGGTGCTGACCCAGCCCGACCGCCCGGCCGGACGCGGCATGCAGCTGCAAGCATCAAGCGTGAAGCAGGTGGCGCTGGAGCACGGCATCGAGGTATTGCAGCCGTTGTCGCTGCGCACCGACAGCAAGGATCCGCAACGCGCGCTCGAAGCGCAGGCCGCGCATGCACGCCTGCTGGAGCTCGACTACGACGTGATGGTGGTGGCGGCCTATGGCCTGATCCTGCCGCGCAGCACGCTCGACATCGCGCCCTGCATCAACATCCACGGTTCCCTGCTGCCGCGCTGGCGCGGCGCCGCGCCGATCCACCGCGCGATCGAAAGCGGAGACAGCGAGACCGGCGTGACCATCATGGGCATGGAAGAAGGACTCGATACCGGCCCGATGATGCTGATCGAACGCGTGGCCATCGAGGACGCCGACACCACCGGCAGCCTGCACGACAAACTGGCCGCGCTCGGTGCGTCGATGATCGTCGACGCCCTGCGCCGCCTGGAACAGGGTACGCTGCCGGCCACGCCCCAGCCCGAGCAAGGCGTGACCTATGCGGCCAAGATCAGCAAGGACGAAGCGAAGCTCGATTTCGCCCTGCCCGCCGTCGACCTGTGGCGCAAGGTGCGTGCTTTTAATCCCTTCCCCGGTGCGCAAGGTACGGTGAACGGGACGGCGGTCAAGATCTGGGGTGCGGAGCTGGCTGAAGGTCATGGCCAGCCCGGGCAAGTGCTGGCGGCCGATGCCGGCGGCATCGTGGTGGCCTGCGGTACGGGCGCCCTGCGTTTGTTGCAATTGCAGAAGCCGGGCGGCAAGCGCCTGGCGGCGGGCGAGTTCCTGAAGAGTTTTCCGCTGCAGGGACTGACGTTCGAGTAATCGCGGCGTGGCGGCTGGGCGACGTAGGGTGGGCGGCTCCATCCGTTCGTGAACATTCACGCAGCTCGTGCGTCGCCCACGCGTTCAACCAGATGTAAATCCGTCGCAGCAGATCGTCCTGCCGTTGAACGCGTGGGCGGCAATACGGCTACAGCGGCGCACAGACCCAGGTAGAGCCGCCCACCCTACCGGTATGCGTTCGACGATAACACGGTCAACGAAAAACGCGCCCATCGGGCGCGCTATCAATTACTTAATTACCGTCCAGTTCCGCCGCGCGCTGGGCATCCATATGCTCGCGCAAGACCTGGTTGATGCGGGTCTGATATCCCGGGCCGGCACCTTTGAACCAGTCCAGCATGTCGACGTCCAGGCGGATCGTCACGATCTGCTTCGCGCCCGATGGCGCTGCTTTTGGCTCGGCTGCCGCGATGTGGCTGTGCAGCGAAGGCTGGTCCCAATCAGGTTCGTACTCTTTGTTCATGCTATCCATCCCGTGTTAAACCATGCCACGTTCTCGTGGCCAACCCATTTATTGTCACCGCTGTATGTATCCGTAAAATTGCGAAACGGCCGGGTTTTGTAACATTCTGTAACAAGTCGCTGCATAAACACATAACGATACAATCTGCGCCGGCCTTGTCCGCTCCGGGCGGGGAGACGCGGCATTGACGTATAATTTCAGACCGCCCCAATCGTGCTTGCGTTTTCCTTACGCACACTGCACGCCTCTAGAAAGCAACCGATGACTGCCCCGACCTCCTCCCCATCCCCGATCGAAACCCAGCTGCGCGCCATCCTGGCGAACCGCATCATGATCCTGGATGGCGCCATGGGCACCATCATCCAGCAATACAAACTCGATGAAGCCGCCTACCGCGGCGGACCTGTGGGCCGCTTCGCCGACTTTGCCGCGCCGCTTGACGCTGGCGCGCGCGAACTTTTCGTCAAGGGCAATAACGAACTGCTGACGCTGACCCAGCCGCAGATCATCCAGGAAATCCACGAGCGCTACCTTGCGGCCGGCGCCGACCTGATCGAAACGAATACCTTCGGCGCTACCAGCGTCGCCCAGGACGACTACCACATGGGCCACCTGGCCTACGAGATGAACGTCGAAGCGGCCAAACTGGCGCGCGCCGCTTGCGACAAGTACAGCAGCGCGGACAAGCCCCGTTTCGTCGCCGGCGCCCTCGGCCCGACCCCGAAGACCGCCTCGATCTCGCCGGACGTCAACGATCCGGCGGCGCGCAACGTCACCTTCGACCAGCTCGTTGCGAGCTACCACGAACAGGTCGCCGGCCTGGTCGAGGGCGGCGTCGACGTGCTGCTGGTCGAGACCATTTTCGATACCCTGAACTGCAAGGCGGCGCTGTTCGCGATCGACCTGTATTTCGATGAGCACCCGGACCAGGTACGCAAACCGATCATGATCTCGGGCACCGTCACCGACGCCTCGGGGCGCATCCTGTCGGGCCAGACCGTGCCCGCCTTCTGGAATTCGGTACGCCACGCGAAGCCGCTCACCATCGGCCTGAACTGCGCGCTGGGCGCGGCGCTGATGCGCCCCTACGCCGAAGAGCTGTCGCAGATCGCCGATACCTTCGTGTGCATCTACCCGAACGCCGGCCTGCCCAACCCGATGAGCGACACCGGCTTCGACGAGCTGCCGGCCGATACCTCGGCCCTGCTGCGCGAATTCGCCGACGCCGGTTTCGTCAACATCGCCGGCGGCTGCTGCGGCACCACGCCCGAACACATCGCGGCGATCTCCGAACTGCTCTCGACCGCCAAGCCGCGCGCCCTGCCGGAGATCCCGACCGCGCTGCGCCTGTCCGGCCTGGAGCCGTTCACGGTCGACGAGAGTTCGCTGTTCGTCAACGTCGGCGAGCGCACCAACGTCACCGGCTCCAAGGCATTCGCGCGCATGATCCTGAACGAGCAGTTCGACGAGGCATTGTCCGTCGCGCGCCAGCAGGTCGAGAACGGCGCCCAGGTCATCGACATCAACATGGACGAGGCGATGCTCGACTCGCAGGCGGCGATGACGCGCTTCCTGAACCTGATCGCCTCGGAACCCGACATCTCGCGCGTGCCGATCATGATCGACTCCTCCAAGTGGTCGGTGATCGAGGCCGGCCTGAAGTGCGTGCAGGGTAAAGCCATCGTCAATTCGATCTCGATGAAGGAAGGCGAGGAAGAGTTCCTGCGCCAGGCGCGCCTGTGCCGCCGCTACGGCGCCGCCGTGATCGTGATGGCCTTCGACGAGCAGGGCCAGGCCGACACCTTCGAGCGCAAGACCGAGATCTGTGGCCGCGCCTATAAAGTGCTGACCGAGCAGGTCGGCTTCCCGCCGGAAGACATCATCTTCGATCCGAACATTTTCGCGATCGCCACCGGCATCGAAGAGCACAACAACTACGCGGTCGACTTCATCAACGCCACGCGCTGGATCCGCGACAACCTGCCGCATGCGAAGGTGTCGGGTGGCGTCTCCAACGTCTCGTTCTCCTTCCGCGGCAACGACCCGGCACGCGAGGCGATCCACACCGTATTCCTGTACCACGCGATCCAGGCCGGCATGACGATGGGGATCGTGAATGCCGGCATGGTCGGCGTCTACGACGACCTGCCCGCTGAACTGCGCGAGCGCGTCGAAGACGTGGTGCTGAACCGCCGCGACGACGCGACCGAGCGCATGATCGAGATCGCCGGCTCCTTGAAAGCCGGCGGCGGCAAGCAGGAACAGAATCTGGAATGGCGTAACGGCCCTGTTGAAAAACGCCTGGCGCACGCGCTGGTACATGGCATCACGCAGTGGATCGTCGAAGACACCGAGGAAGCGCGCCAGGCCGTGGCCGCTGCCAATGGCCGCCCGATCCACGTGATCGAAGGCCCGCTGATGGATGGCATGAACATCGTCGGCGACCTGTTCGGACAGGGCAAGATGTTCCTGCCGCAGGTGGTGAAATCGGCGCGCGTCATGAAGCAGGCCGTGGCCCACCTGATTCCGTTCATCGAAGAAGAAAAGGCGCGCGAAGAACAACGCACCGGCATCGTCGCCAAACCGAAGGGCAAGATCGTCATCGCCACCGTGAAAGGCGACGTGCACGACATCGGCAAGAACATCGTCTCGGTGGTCCTGCAATGTAATAACTTCGAGATCGTGAACATGGGCGTGATGGTGCCCTGCTCCGACATCCTGGCCAAAGCCAAGGCGGAGAACGCGGACATCGTCGGCCTGTCGGGCCTGATCACGCCCTCGCTGGAAGAGATGGCGCATGTGGCGCGCGAGATGCAGCGCGACCCCTGGTTCCGCGAGCGCGGCATTCCGCTCCTGATCGGCGGCGCCACCACCAGCCGCGCCCACACGGCGGTGAAAATCGCGCCGCACTACGACGGCCCGGTGGTGTACGTGCCGGACGCTTCGCGCTCGGTTTCGGTCGGCCAGTCGCTGCTGACCGAGGAATCGCGCCACGCCTACATGGCCGAGATCAAGGCCGATTACGAGCGCATCCGCGAACAGCACGCCAACAAGAAGGCGCTGCCGATGCTGTCGCTGGCGGACGCGCGCGCCAACAAGGCCAAACTGGCATTCGCGCCGGTGAAACCGAAGTTCATCGGACGCCGCGTCTTTAAAAACGTGGAACTCGGCACGCTGGCGCGTTACATCGACTGGGGTCCGTTCTTTCAGACCTGGGACCTGGCCGGCCCCTTCCCCGCCATCCTGACCGACGAGGTGGTGGGCGAAGCGGCCTCGAAGGTGTACGAGGAAGGCCAGGCCATGCTCAAGAAAATCATCGACGGGCGCTGGCTGACGGCGAACGGTGCGATCGCCCTGCTGCCGGCCAACAGCGTGCACGACGACGACATCGAGATCTATACCGACGAGACGCGCGAGAAAGTGGCCTTTACCTGGCACGGCCTGCGCCAGCAGGGCGTGAAACCCGTGGTCGACGGCGTGCAGCGCCCGAACCAGTGCCTGTCCGACTTCATCGCACCGAAGGAATCCGGCGTGGCCGACTACATCGGCATGTTCGCCGTCACGGCGGGCCTCGGCATCGAAAAATACGAGCAGCGCTTCGAGGATGCGCACGACGACTATTCGTCGATCATGTTGAAAGCCCTGGCCGACCGCCTGGCCGAAGCCTTTGCCGAATACCTGCACGAGCGCGTGCGTACCGATTTGTGGGGCTATGCCGCAGGCGAGAACCTGAGCAACCCCCAGTTGATCGCCGAGGAATACGCCGGTATCCGTCCGGCGCCGGGCTACCCGGCCTGCCCCGAGCACACGGTCAAGAAGGAACTGTTCGAGACGCTGCAGGCCGAGGAGATCGGCATGCAGCTGACCGAATCCTACGCCATGTATCCGGGCGCGGCGGTGTCCGGCTTTTATCTTGCCCACCCCGACTCGAAGTATTTCGTGGTCGGCAAGATCGGCGATGACCAGGTAGTCGACATGGCCGCGCGCCGCGGGATGGACAAGGCCGAGGTGGAACGCCACCTGGCGCCGAATCTGTCGTAATCGTAGGGTGGACGGGAGACCCGTCCACCCTACGTCGACGCTACCCTTCCATCTTCCTGAACCGCCATACCGCCAGCGCCGCAAACAGCAGCGCAAACCCCAGCTGCGCGCCCATTGCCGGCAGCACGGCATGTAAATCCATCCCACGCCAGGTGATGGCATCGAAACCTTCCACCGCCCAGCGCGTCGGCATGGCCAGCGAGGCTTGCTGCAGCCAGGCCGGGAACATGAAGGACGGCACCCAGGCGCCGCCGATCATCACCATCAGCAGCGTGGCGAACATCGCCATCTTGCGCGCCACCTCGGGCGTCTTGCCGAAGGCGGCGATCAGCACGCCGAAGCTGGCCGTGACCAGCGCGAAGCACACGGCGACGCCGGCAAAGCCGGCCAGGCTCGAAATATGAACCTGGAACACGATGACCGAGAACAGGAAGATCACGCACAGGATGGCAAAGGCGATCAGGGCGCTCGATGCGGCGCGCGCCAGCAGCAGGGTCGAGAGCGCGACCGGCGCGGCCAGCAGGCGGTTCCAGACGCCGCTGTTGCGGGCGTGGAGCAGCGCCGTGCCCATCTCGATGCCCATGAAGAGCAGGAACTGCACGCCCATGCCGGCAAAGGCATGCGCGAACGGGTTGTAGCCCTGCGGCCCATCGGCCTTGCCGGCGGCGAGCGCTTCGTCGCGGGTGCTGAACGGCATCGTCAGTCCCGGCTTGGCGGCACCAGCTGCGCCGGCCTGGTCCGCCTTGGCCGGCAGCGCCTGGTACTTGACGACGCTTTCCAGCATGGTGCGCAGGGCCGCGGTCTCCGCATCCTGCGGCCGTGCTTCCAGTGCGCGCAGGTTGCGTTCGTTGAGTGCGCGTCCTTCGACGCCGTTGAACATCTGGTTCGACACCACCTGCATCACCTGCTGGGTCAGCATCCCCTTCACCATCGACAGCACGGCCGGCTGCGACGGGTCGTAGAGCAGGCCGATCTCCGGCTTGGAACCGGCGCCGAACAGCGCGTTGCCGGCCGCGTCGCCGAAGCCGGCGGGCAGCACGATCGCCGCCTTGCGCTTGCCGCTGCGGACCGCTGCGCGCGCCTCGTCGATGCTCATGCGCGCAACCGCCAGGCTCGCATCGGCCTGCAGGCCGGCCGCGATGTCGCTGGCAGCCTTGCTGGTATCGTTCAGCACCAGCGCGACCTCGATCGCGCTGCCCTGCTTTTCTCCGCCGCCGCCGAACAGGAAGCCGAAGAAGGAGGCGATGACGATCGGCAGCGCCAGGCTCATGAGGAGCGCGCGGCGGTCGTGCAGGAACAGGATCAGGTCCTTGCGGACCAGGGCAAGAAAGGCGGTCATGTCAGTCGCGCAGGCTGCGCCCGGTCAGGTGGAGGAAGATGTCTTCGAGGCGGGTACGGGCGGTGGCGAAGCCGACCGCCGCGCAGCCCGAGCGCTCCAGCCAGCCCATCACGGGCATGGCATCGGCCGCATGGGCCAGGCCGATCTCGAGTGTCAGGCCGTCGTGGCGCACTGCGGTCACACCCGCCATCGCGCGCAGGCCGTCGAGCATGGACGGCTCCGGCGCAGCGGCCAGTTCGACCTGCAGCGCGGCCTGCGAAGGCAGGCGCCGCTGCAACCCGAGCGGAGTGTCGTCGGCCAATACCTTGCCGCCGTCGATGACGACGATGTGATCGGCCAGGCGCTCGACTTCTTCCATGTAGTGGCTGGTGTAGACCAGCGCGCAGCCTTCGCCCTTCAAACGCTCGAGGATGTCGAAGATGGCGTTGCGGCTTTGCGGGTCGACGCCGACGGTGGGTTCGTCGAGCACCAGCAGTTCGGGCGCATGCATCAGCGCGGCGCCGATGTTCAGGCGCCGCTTCATCCCGCCCGAGAAGGTGGAGGGCCGGTCGCGCGCGCGGTCGCTCAGGTTCACCTGTTCGAGCACGCGCGTGGCGCGTTCGCGGCGGGTGGCGCGCGGCACGCCGTACAGGGCGCCGAACAGCATCAGGTTCTCGAACGCCGGCAAGTCCTCGTAGAGCGCCAGGTCTTGCGGCACCAGGCCGATGCGGCGCTTGGCCTCGTTCGCCCCTGGCCCTACCTCCTGGCCGCGCACGCGCACGCTGCCCGCGTCCGGCGCCAGCAGGCCGCAGAGCATGCCGACCGTGGTCGACTTGCCGGCCCCGTTCGGCCCGATCAGGCCGAGCGTCTGCCCGGCCCGCACCTGGAACGAGACGCCGTCGACGGCGCGCCGTGCGCCATACGATTTCGCCAGATTGGATGCTTCCAACAACACGTCCATGACACCTCCAAGTAGATTGGCGGCTAAGCCGCTTTGAACCTTGAAACTGTGGTGCTGTCTAAATCATGACGAAGAACTTTTCCCGTATTTCAGGAGCGAGCCATGGCAATGCATCTCTCGACCCGGCGCTGGCAGGACCAGGTCATCCTGCTGCTCGCCATCTGGCTGATCGTGTCGCCCTGGGCAATGGCTTACCCGAGCGATTCGCCGCCCGCCATCAATGCTTTCATCGCCGGCGGCATCATGGCGGTGCTGGCCATTTTCGACCTCTACAAAACCTTCGCCTGGGCCGTGTTCCTCAACATCATCGTCGGCGCCTGGGTCGTCTTTTCGCCCTGGCTGGTCGACGTCATGCACGACCGGGCCATGAGCGCCAGCATGCTCGTGGTCGGCCTGGCCACGGTCGCGCTCGGTATTTGGGAATTGCGTACCGATCCCGACCTGCACCAGCAGTGGGCCGGCGTTTAGTTATAAATTTAGTTACAACGCGCTGCGCACAACCTGGCCGCTCCACTCGAAGGCGGCCAGTTCCAGTTCCACCAGGTCGTCGCCGCCCTCGGCCAGTGCGCCCAGGGTCGGCAGCATGGCGTCGCCCTCTTCCATCTGTTCGAACGATTCGGCCAGGCGCAGCAAGTCGCCGAAGAAGCCGCTGCGGCGCAGCAGCGCGCCCGATACTTCGTCGCTCACCGGGATCTGCTCGACCAGGTCGGCCATCGGCACGCAGAACAGCGTATCCATCAGCGACATGATGCCCACCGTGAAGGCCATGTCGGCCAGGTGACGCTGGCCCGGGCGCAGGCGTGCGGCCAGCAGTTCCATCAGGCGTGCACGGGTACTGGCCAGCATCAGCAGCGGCGTTTGCGTATGGCCGCGGTTGCCCGGCTCCGCATACAGCATGATCTGCAGCCAGCGCTGCAGCTGGCGGCGTCCTACCACGATCAGCGCTTGCGCCAGTGAATCGATGCGCTGGCGCAGGCCGGCGGCCGGTGTGTTCACCATGCGCAGCAGGTTCAGCGACAGGGTCACGTCGCGCTTGATCGCGCGTTCGATCTCGCTGTTGTCGGTGTCCGACGTCACCAGGTTCATCAGGTCGACGATGGCCAGTTGCGAGGGCGAGAGTTTTCGGCCCGCGATGACCGACGGGCGCGCGAAATAAAAGCCCTGGAAGTAGTCGAAGCCGAGGTCGAGGCAGGTTTTGTATTCGGTCTGACTCTCCACCTTTTCGGCGACCAGGCGTTTACCGGTCCCACGCAGGCGCGGCACCAGCGACAGCATCGTCACCAGCGGCATCGCGCGCAGGTTGACCTTCACGTAGTCGAGCAGCGGCAGCAGGCGCCCCAGGCGGCTGCCGTGGGCGCTGGCCTCGGCGGCGAACTTGAAACCGTGGCCCGAGAGTTCGGCCAGGCGCCACAGCACCGGTTCCGTCGCCTCCACCGAACCCACGAGTTCGAGCACAGTGTGCTCGCGCGGCAGGAAGGCGAAGATATCGCTCATCAGCACTTCGGTATCGACGTTCAGGAAAGCGACGGCGTCGCCCACCGCGCGCGGCAAGCCGAGCTGGACCGTATGGGCCAGTACGGCGGCCGTGGCCGCCATGTCCGAATCGATCTCGGCGCTGTTGTCCGCCGTGTGCCGGAACAGCAGTTCGTAACCGAACAGGGCCTGGTTGCGGTCCAGCATCGGCTGGCGCGCCAGATAGAAATTACGCAGTTGCAAAGGCTGGGATGGCTGGTCGAGGCTGGCGGTATCGGTCATCGCGGTCGCGGAGTCGGATTCAAGCCGCCCACTCTACTCCATTCTCGGCAACTAGTGGCTTTGGGGCATCGTTTTATGGTTAAAAAGATGCCCGTAGGCTACAAATCAGCCGGAATCGGTGCGCCGTCCAGGAATACCAGCATCTCCCCGGGCGCGAAGGTGGTCCAGGTCTCATCCGTCGTCAACGGTTCGGTGACGATGATGGCAACCCGGTCCTTGGGTGTGGTGACCTGCGAAAAATCGACCGACAAGTCTTCGTCGGACAGGCGCGCGGTAACGAACGGATGCTGGCGCACGATGTAGCTGAGCTTGGTTGAGCAGTGCGCGAACAGGGCCGTGCCGTCGGAGAGCAGCATGTTGAAGGTACCGTAGGCGGACACCGCGCGCACCAGTTCGCCCAGCGCGGCGCGCAAGGCGGGCAGCTTCGGCGCCGTGTCGCCGAAACGGCGCCGCAATTCCTGCAGCAGGAAGCAAAAGGCCTGTTCGCTGTCGGTGGTGCCGACCGGGCGGAAGGCGCCGTCGAGATGCGGCGTGAATTCCTTGAGGTCGCCGTTATGGGCGAAGACCCAGTAGCGGCCCCACAGTTCGCGCACGAAGGGATGACAGTTTTCGAGCGCAACCTGCCCTTGCGTGGCCTTGCGGATATGGGCGATGACGTTGGTCGACTTGATCGGATAGCGCTTGATCAGTTCGGCGATCGGCGAAGCGATCGCGGCCTGGTGGTCGACGAAATGGCGCACGCCGGCGCCTTCGAAAAAGGCGATGCCCCAGCCGTCGTGATGGGTATCGGTGCGGCCGCCGCGGTGGGCGAAGCCGGTAAAGGAAAACACAATGTCGGTGGGGACATTGCAGTTCATTGCGAGGAGTTGGCACATGGCGAAGAGCTTACCATGTTGCCGGAGTGTAGCGCGGGATGGGGCAGACCCAGGGCGGACGCGGCGCCGGCTAGTGCGGCGCCTGCATCCCGTTATGTCCCTGGCCGTCTATAGGTGATCCTCCAGCGTATTGGGCGAGCTTAATGCAGCACCACCGGCTGGTTCATCATCGTGTCGTAGGAGCCAAGGAAGTCGTCGATTTCTTCCATGGTGGGCTCGCTGGCAATGAGGTTGTTGACGTCGCGGCGGAACGATTGCGCCAGTTTGCCGCCGATGAACGCTTCGCGGCGGCCGGCTTTGTCGACGATCTCGTAACCGCCGAAGCGCAGGGCTTCGAGGTCGCGATCGACGCCAAATTCGACCACGCTGTACTGTTCGCTGTTGTAGATCATGTTCATGGTGACTCCTTCTCTCAATCAGAGTGATTGCCTGTCGCGCGGCGGCGGGCAACAGGCTTTAACTTAGTGAAGAGGTGGGGCTCGCGCGACCAATTTCAAGAGTGCAGGTCGGGCAGCAAAGCCAACAGCTGATCGTATGGTGCACTGCTCAACCATGATCGCAACTGGTCCAGGTGCGTCGTGTCGGCAATCCCGATGAAGAGACGGGCCGGACGCTGACGTAGCAGACGATTCAATGTAACACGCATCACCAGATTTCCTGCGCAGCACAGGCAACCGGGCGCGATGCGCGAAATCACGAGTTGGTCGGATGCTTCCAGCATGATATTGCCGTCCGGGAGGCCCTCCAGGATGACGGCAGCCCCATCGCTACGGGGCGTAGCGGGGTGCTTGATGGCGGCGGCGATGGCCGCTTCGCGCGCTGTTGCAGTGGGTCCGGTGACAAGCACCGTAGGAATCGGATGACGCAAAGAGGAGCCGGATGCGAAGGTGCCAGCAGGGTCCGCCGGCCTGCGGGCCGCCGGATCGCTACCGCTCATCTGCCCTTCATCCGCCCCGCTTGCCGAGCTTGCCCGGCTCGACGCCGAGCTGCTTCAGTTTGCGGTACAGGTGGGTGCGCTCGAGGCCGGTCTTTTCGGCCACGCGCGTCATGCTGCCGCCTTCGCGGCCGAGATGGTGTTCGAAGTACATGCGTTCGAAGGCATCGCGCGCTTCGCGCAGCGGCAGGTCGAACGAGAGCGTATAGCCTTGCGTTTCGCCATGGCCGATCACGCCCACGCGCGCGCCGTTCAACGGCGCCGGCACGGGTTGGGCCGCATACATCGGGTTGCTCACGGGCGGCGCTTCGACCACCGGCGCCGGCATGGGCGGACGCGGCGGCGGCACCGGCGCGCGCGCCACTTCCTGGGCGCGGGTCAGGCCCTGCTGCACGGCTTTGAGCAGCTTTTGCAGGGCGATCGGCTTTTCGAGGAAATTCAGGGCGCCGATGCGGGTCGCCTCGACGGCGGTATCGATGGTGGCGTGGCCCGACATCATGATGACCGGCATGGTGAGCAGGCCATCGCGTTGCCACTCCTTGAGCAGGGTGACGCCGTCGGTATCGGGCATCCAGATATCGAGCAGGACCAGGTCGGGTGCGCCGGCGGCACGTGCTTCGCGTGCCTGCTGCGCGTTCTCGGCCAGTGTGATTGCGTGGCCTTCGTCTCCCAGAATTTCCGAGAGCAGCTCGCGGATGCCCATTTCATCATCAACTACGAGTATGTTTGCCATCGTTGCCTTCCGTCTCCACCCGCGTTAAACAGTGCGTTTCAGTTGTAATCGAGCCATGATTCTATGCCTCTTTTACACTTCGGCCAAGTTCGCCTCTTGTGCTAACTTTAACAGCAAAATGAATACCGACGCGCCACTTCCGTCCGGACGGTTCTGAACGTCGATGCGGCCACCGTGTTCATCGATGATCTTTTTCACCATCGGCAGGCCGAGGCCGGTGCCGCGCGCCTTCGAGGTCACGTAGGGTTCGAACGCGCGCGCCAGGATCTTGGGCGCGAAACCGGGGCCGTTGTCGAGGATCGCCAGGCGCACGGCCTCGCCCGCGGTGCCGTCGGCGCCGGTGTAGCGGATGATCTCGGTGGCGACGTCGATGCGCGGCGCCTGTGCGCCCGGACCGTGGTCGCTCAAGGCGTCCTGGGCGTTCTGCAGCAGGTTGTGGATCACCTGGCGCAATTGCGTCGGGTCGCCCATCACGCGCGGCAGGTTCGGCGCCAGCGTCGCATGGATGATGTCGGAGGCGTCCTCGGCCAGGTACAAGGTGAGGATTTCCTCGATCAGGCCGTTCAGGTCGAGCGGTTCGAGTACCGCCGGCGGCGTGCGCGCATAGTCGCGGAAGTCGTCGACCATGCGCTTCATGGCGTCGACCTGGTTGACGATGGTGGTGGTGGCGCGCGCCAGCAGCGCCGCATCGAGCGCTTCCAGTTTGCCTTCCAGCTTCATCTGCAGGCGTTCGGCCGACAGCTGGATCGGCGTGAGCGGGTTCTTGATTTCGTGCGCCAGGCGCCGCGCGACTTCGCCCCAGGCCACCGAGCGCTGCGCCGAGATCACGTCGGAGATATCGTCGAACACGACGATGAAGCCGCTGCCCACGCCTACCGGCAGGCGCGAGCCGCGCGCCAGCAAGGTGGTGTCGTGGTCCTCTCCGGGATCGCGGCGCGGGATCTCGATTTCCTGCTGCCAGTGGGTGCGCTGGCGCGCGGTACCGGCGGCCGACTGCGCGCTCTGGGTCGAGAACGCGCGCGTGACGGTGGCGGCGAAATTCTCCAGGCCCTCGATTTTCGACAGCGGCCCGTTCAGGTTGCACTGCTCCATCTGCAGGATGCGGCAGGCGGCCTCGTTCGAATTGACGACGGTACCGTCGGCGTCCAGCACCAGCACGCCGGCCGACATGTTGGCCAGCACCGATTCGAGGTGGGCCTTGGCGCTTTGCAGCGCGGCGCGGTTGCGTTCGACCGCGCTCCTCGCTTCGAACAGTTGGCCGGTCATGGCATTGAAGGACTGCGTCAGCGTGCCCAGTTCGTCGGTGGTCTCGACGATCGGGCGCGGCGACAGGTCGCCCTCGGCCACCGCCTGCGTGCCTTCGGCCAGCACCAGCAGCGGCTGGGCCAGGTTCCCGGCGATCAGGACTGCGCTGCCGATGGCGCCGAAGATCGCCAGCAGCAGGGTCAGGATCAGGGTGCCGATATACATCCGCTTCAGGCCCTCGCGCGCCACCGAGCGCTGCTGGTATTCGCTGAAGGCGCTGCGCAGCACCTCGGCATTCGTGGCCAGGTTGACCGGCACCGTCTGCATCAGTTGCAGGTAGCGCGGCGCCACGCCGGGCGGCTCGGGCACGGCCATCACCACGCGCAGGCGCAGGCCGGTGGCGGCGTCGAGCGCGGTGGAGCTGGCGCCGTTACCCGTGCCGTTTCCTGTGTTTTCGCGGAAGTCGAGTTCGATGCCGCCCTCGGCGCGCGCATAACCGCCGGGCATCGCGGCCTGGCGCACCATCTGCGGGTTCGGCAGGTCGGCGGTCAGGTCGGCGCGCCGGTCTTCGCTGGCGCTGGCCACCAGCTTGCCGCCGGCGTCGAGCAGGAGCGCGCTTTGCATGCCGTCGGTGTTCGCCACCAGCTGCGACAGCGCCAGCTGGGCGCCGGCGTCGTCCTGGCCGGACAGGGTCGCGGCCACCGTCTGGCTCTTTGCCGACAGTTCGGCCAGCGACTCGTCGAGCGCGGCGTGGCCGAGGTTCAGGCCCGATTGCAGGGCCGATTCGATTTTCACGTCGAACCAGGATTCGATCGAATGCGAGGCGAACTGCACCGACACCATGAAGATGACCAGGCCCGGCAGGATGCCGATGCCGGCGAACAGCAGCACCAGTCTGGCCATCAGGCGCGAGCCGAAGCGCCTGGCCTTATAGCGCGAATACAGGCGCCCGAGGGCGACCACGACCAGCACCAGCAGCAGGAACGCGATCGTCACGTTCAGGTTGAGCAGCCAGGTGTAATAGGGTCCGAGGAAGCCGGAGCTGTCGGATGCCGAGGCAAGCAGGAACAACAGGATCGAAACGACCGCGCCGCCGACGACCAGCGCATAGCGTATGGCCTGGTTCACGCCTTACTCCGCACGGTAGGTGAAGGTCTTTCTGTTGGACGCGAGGTTCCAGTCCGAGTTGCTGAGCGCATTGACCTGCAGCGGCTTTTGCAGCAGGTCGCGGTTCATGTACATGCGCAGGGTAACTTCATAGCTTTCGCCGGATTTCAATGCGCTTTTCGGAGCGATCACCCAGCGCCCCGGGCGCCGGATCTGGAACATCGCCTCATCCAAAGTCTGGAAGGTTTGCTGGACGCTGCCGCCGGTCGAGACATAGTACTGGCGCAGCAGCACGTCGTAGGAGATGCTGACCGTGCGCTTGGAAGACACGGCGCGGTCGTCGCGCCAGTACCAGCGTGGCCGCGTCAGTTCGATTTCGGTCGTGAAGTAGAGCTTGACGCCGTGCTGCAGGGCTTCTTCCAGGTCGCGGTTCAGGTCGAACGAATAATTGGCGCCGAGCCGGTAGCCTTCGTCGCTTGCCTCGATTCGCGCCAGCGTGATGTCGATCCCGTCGGCCGCCTGCACCGTTGCGCACGCGAAGACCAGCAGCAGCTGGCAGGCGAGGAGGCGGAAAAATCGTGAAGTCACAAGGGGCCGGAACCTAAGTAAATTGAGCGATGATGCGTTGCGCGAATTGTGCGGGAACGACACTGTACGGGACGTCTACGCTCTCTTCTGGAACAGGGCGTAGAACAGGCCGTCGTGATCGAGCCCGGCGCCGCTCGAGGGAAGCAGCTGCCCCGGCGCATCAAGGCGGATGGCGTCATCGTGGCGCGCCGCGAACGCGGCCGCTTGTGCCTCCGATTCCTGGGGCCAGAGCGAACATGTCACAAACAGCAATTTACCATCGGCCCGCAGCATCTGCCAAAGATTGTCGAGTATCCCCCCGGAAAGTGTTGTAAGTTGGCGCGTGTCGGTCTTGCGGCGCAGCCAGCGAATGTCCGGATGGCGCCGTACGATGCCCGAGGCCGTGCACGGCACGTCGGCCAGGATGCGGTCGTATTGACGGCCATCCCACCAGCCTTGCGTCTGCGCTTCGGCCGCCACCAGGGTGGCTTCGAAGCCGAGCCGGCCGAGGTTGTCGCCCACGCGCGCCAGGCGCTGCGGGTCGGCGTCGACCGAGGTCAGCTCGACCTGCGCCACCTCGAGGATGTGGCCGCTCTTGCCGCCCGGCGCGGCGCAGGCGTCGAGCACGCGCTGACCGTCGTGCAGATCCAGCAGGGGCGCCGCCAGCTGGGCGCCGGCATCCTGCACCGACACCAGGCCGTCGTGGAAACCGGGGATCTGCGCCACGTTGGTCGCCTGCTTCAGGCGCAGCGCTTGCGGGCCGACCACGTCGGCCGCCATGCCGGCCTCGTCCAGCAGGCGCAGGTAATCCTCGAGCGAAGTCTTGCGGGTATTCACGCGCAGCGTCAGCGGCGGCTGGCGGTTGCCGGCCGCGAGGATGGCTTCCCAGTCGCGCGGGTAGGCCGCTTTGGTGGCGTCGATCCACCATTGCGGATAGTTCCATTGCGCCAGCGGCTGCTGCAGCGCCGTCGCCACCAGCGTGTCGCGTTCGCGCAGGAAGCGGCGCAGCACCGCGTTCACCATCGCCTTGGCGTGGGCGAAATCGGGGTGGTGTGCCGCCGCCGTGACCGCCTGGTCGACGACCGTGAACGGTTCATAGGCCGCCCTTTCGCCTTCGGGCGGATCGAGCAGCACCAGCGCGCACTCGATCAGGCCGACCAGCATCGGCACGTCCGGCGCCTTGGTCGTCATCAGGCCGAGCAGCGTTTCGGCGCGCCCGAGTCCGCGCATCGTGCGGTAGGCCAGATCCTGGATCGCACCGCGGCCCTGCGGCGTAACGCCATACGCGGCGAACACCTGCGCCAGCGCCTGCGGCAGCGCGGTGCCGGCGCGTACCTGGGCGACGGCGCTGGCCGCGCCCAGCATGGCCAGCGCCAGCGAGTCGGCCGGCAGGTCCGGGCGGAAGTCTTGCTGGAACTGGGGCTTGACTTCGTAGGCCGGGCGCGCCGCCGGGGCCGGCCTTGGCGCCGGCTTCGCTACAGGTTTCGGCGCCGGCTTCGGCGCCGGCTGCCCGGCTGCCTGCGGCCGCGCGTACTGGGCGGCTGGATTGCCGGCGGGCCGGACCGCGGGTTTGGGCGCCTGGGCGCTGGCGGCCTTGGGCTTGATGGAGAGCGTGCGGCGCTTGTCGGTCATGATGGCGGGTCGGTACGGAGAAAGAGCGCATTGTACCGACTCTGTCTTTGGTCGAGCTTAAACAGCGCCTCTGCCGAACCGCCATGCGGTATTCGGCGTTGCGGCAAACCAGTATAATGAACCTCTGATATGCCGTGGCCGTGCCACCGCCTCACCGAACTCATTGACCGCCTACACTATGCTCGCCCAACAAAAACAAGAGATCGTCGCCCTCTTCCAGGCCGCCCTTGCGCCGATCGTCGCCGGTACCGATCTGACGCCGACGCAGCAAAAGCCGAATATCGTCCTGGAGCGTCCGCGCGATCCGAGCCACGGCGACGTCGCCTGCAATATCGCCATGCAACTGGCCAAGCCCTTGAAGACCAATCCGCGCGAACTGGCCACGCGCCTGGTCGCGGCCCTGCTGGCCGACCCGAACGCGGCGGGCCTGGTCGAAGCGGCCGACGTCGCCGGTCCCGGCTTCATCAACCTGCGCGTCGCCGCCGGCGCCAAGCAATCGGTGGTGCGCACCATCCTGCAACAGGGCGCGGCGTTCGGACGCGGCGAATCCGGCAAGGGCCACCACGCGATCATCGAATTCGTCTCGGCCAACCCGACCGGCCCGCTGCACGTCGGCCACGGGCGCCAGGCGGCGCTGGGCGACGCCTTGTCGTCGCTGTTCGAAGCGCAGGGCCATGAAGTCACGCGCGAGTTCTACTACAACGACGCCGGCGTGCAGATCGCCACGCTGGCCAACTCGGTGCAGGCGCGCGCACGCGGCTTCAAGCCGGGCGACGCAGAATGGCCCGAGTCGGCCTACAACGGCGACTACATCGCCGACATCGCCGCCGACTTCCTGGCCGGACAAACCGTGTCCGCCAGCGACGGCGAACCGGCCACCGCCAGCGGCAACGCCGACGACATCGAATCGATCCGCCGCTTCGCGGTCGCCTACCTGCGCAACGAGCAGGACCAGGATTTGCAGGCGTTCGGCGTCAAGTTCGACAATTACTATCTCGAGTCTTCGCTGTACGCCGACGGCAAGGTCGAACAGGCCGTGCAAGCCCTGGTCGACGCCGGCGTCACCTACGAGCAGGACGGCGCGCTGTGGCTGAAGACCACCGATTACGGCGACGACAAGGACCGCGTGATGCGCAAGTCCGACGGCACCTATACGTATTTCGTGCCGGACGTGGCCTACCACGTTCAAAAATTCCGCCGCGGCTTCGACCAGGCCATCAACATCCAGGGCAGCGACCACCACGGGACGATCGCGCGCGTGCGCGCTGGCCTGCAGGCGGTCAACATCGGCATCCCGCAGGGCTATCCCGACTATGTGCTGCACAAGATGGTCACCGTCATGAAGGACGGCGAAGAAGTCAAAATCTCCAAGCGCGCCGGTTCCTACGTGACGGTGCGCGACCTGATCGAATGGTCGGGCAATGGCGACATCACCCGTGGCCGCGATGCGGTGCGCTTCTTCCTCATCTCGCGCAAGGCCGACACCGAGTTCGTGTTCGACGTCGACGTCGCCCTGAAAACCTCGGACGAAAACCCCGTCTATTACGTGCAGTACGCCCATGCGCGCATCTGCTCGGCGCTGGCCAACTGGGGCGGCGACGAAGCGGCGCTGGCGAACGTCGACCTGGCCGCCTTGACCACGCCGCACGAAGCCAGCCTGCTGTCGAAGCTGGCCGCCTATCCGGAAGTGCTGCAGCGCGCCCAGGCCGAACTCGGCCCGCACCAGGTCGCCTTCTACCTGCGCGAACTGGCCGGTGAACTGCACAGCTATTATTTCGCGCACAAGTGGCTGCTCGACGACGACGAGGCTTTGAAGCTGGCGCGCCTGGCCCTGGCCACCGCCACGCGCCAGGTGCTGCGCAACGGCCTGGCCCTGATCGGCGTCTCGGCGCCGAACAAGATGGAACGCGCGCCGGCCGAAGCGCAGGATGCAACACAAGCCGCTCCAGAAGCGTAACTCCCCTAGCACAAGCGACCATGACCGCATCCCTTCGTCTCCCTTCGCGCCAGCGCGGCAGCACCCTGACCGGCATCATCATCGGCCTGATCATCGGCCTGGGCATCGCCGTCGTGGTCGCGCTGATGATCACCAAGGGCGCCTCGCCCTTCACCGACCGTTCGAACAAGATGGGCCGTCCGGCCGACCTCGAGCCGAGCCTGGCGAACGACCCGAACAAGCCGATGTACGGCAACCGCGACGCCGCGCGCGAAGCGGCAAAACAGCTGGCCGAGCGCGAAGCGAAAAAGGCGGCGGCCGCCGCAGCCCCGCCACCACCGGCGCCGGCTGCCGCGACCGACGCCGATCCGCTCGGCCAGGCAATCGCCGGCATGACCGCCGCCAGCGAACCGAAACCGGCCGCGCCGGCGGCACCGGCACCGGCGGCAGCGCCCGCGGGCGCGCCTGCCGCACCGGCTGCACAAACCGCCGGTGGCGACGACAAGTACATCTATTACCTGCAGGCGGGCGCCTTCCGCGAAATGTCGGACGCCGAGAACACCCGCGCCAAGCTGGCCCTGCTCGGCTTCGAAGCGGCGATCACCGACCGCGCCAGCGACAGCGGTACCCTGCACCGCGTACGCCTGGGCCCGTTCAGCCAGGTGGAAGCCGTGAACAAGGCGCGTGCCAAACTGCTCGACAGCGGCATCGACGTCGCCATCGTCCGCAATCAGAAGTAACCCCGCAGTTACCCTCAACCCACAAGGAAAACTCGATGCAACTGCTTCGCCGTGCAATCTGTGCCGCTGCCCTGCTGACCCTGGGCGGCATCGTCTCCGCCGCACCCGCCGCTCCGAAAGAAGGCGTGCACTACAAGGTGCTGCCGCAAAAGATGGACACCCCGGCCGGCAAGCAGGTCGAAGTCATCGAGTTCTTCGCTTACTCCTGCCCGCACTGCAACGTGTTCGAGCCGGTGCTGGCTGCATGGGTGAAAAAACAGGGCGACAACATCGCCTTCAAGCGCGTCCACGTGGCCGCCGGCCAGCGCGCTTTGCCGCAACTGCGCCTGTTCGCCACGCTCGAAGCGCTCGGCCTGACCGAGCAGTACCACAGCAAGGTGTTCGCCGCCATGCACCAGCAGGGCGTGCGCTTCACCGACGACGACGAAGTAGTCGAGTGGGCGGCCAAGGCCGGCATCGACCGTACCCGCTTCACGGACGCCTACCGTTCGATGGGCGTGCAGTCGCGCGTGCGCCGCGCCGCCGCCATGATGAACGACTACAAGGTCGACCACTGGCCATTCGTCGCCGTCGACGGCCGCTTCGTCACTTCGCCATCGATGGCGAACCCGGACGAATCGCACAACCATGGCGCGCAGTCCGAACTGGAACAGCAGCAGGTCGCCCTGCAGGTAATGGACGCATTGGTGGAGAAAGCCAAAGCGGCTAAAGCGGACAAGAAATGACCGCGGCCGCTGGAGCCGACCGGGTCTTCATCACCGGCGCCTCGAGCGGCATCGGCGCGGCGCTGGCGCGCGAATACGCGGCGCGCGGCGCCACCGTCGGCCTGGTGGCGCGGCGCGGCGAGGTGCTTGCCGCGCTAGTGTCGTCCCTGCCCCACCCCGAACGCCACCGCAGCTATGCGCTCGACGTGCGCGACCATGCGGCGCTGGCGGCGGCCGCGCGCGACTTCCTGCACACTGCCGGCGGCGCCGACATCGTCATCGCCTGCGCCGGCATCTCGCACGGTACCCTCACCGAGCGCCCTGAAGACCTGGCCGTGTTCGAGTCCGTCTTCGCCACCAACGTCGGCGCCACCGTCGCCACCTTCGCGCCCTTCATCGCGCCGATGAAGGCGCAAACCGGCAGGCGCCGCCTGGTGGCGATCGGCAGCGTCGCCGGCGTGCGCGGCATGCGCGGCGCCGGCGCGTATTGCGCTTCCAAGGCCGCGGTGCACACCTACTGCGAATCGCTGCGCCTCGAACTACAATCCTCCGGCATTCGCGTCGTGACCATCGCGCCCGGCTATATCGATACTCCCATGACCCGCAACAATCCTTTTCCGATGCCCTTCCTGATGCCGGCCGAGCGCTTCGCCGCCAGCGCGGTGCGCGCGATCGCGCGCGGCGCCAGCTACCGCGTGCTGCCCTGGCAGATGGGCGTCGCCGCCAAGCTGCTGCGCGCGCTGCCGAACGTCGTGTTCGACCTGCTGTTTGCAAAGGCGCCGACGAAACCGCGCAAGGAGGCCGCATGAACGGCGCCGCGATCGTCGCGCTGTCCGGCGCCGGTATCGACGTCGAAGTGGTCGAGGAAACCGGCTCGACCAACGCCGACCTGCTGGCGCGCGCCGCCTCCTTGCAGGCGCCGCTGCTGCTGGTCGCCCGCAACCAGACCGCCGGGCGCGGACGCGCGGGCCGTAGCTGGCTGTCGTCGAGCGCAGGTTCGCTCACCTTTTCGCTGGCCTGGCGTTTCGAAGGCGGCCTGCCGCGCCTGACCGGTTTGCCGCTGGCGGTCGGCGTCGCCCTCGCCGAAACGCTCGACGGCCTCGGCGTGCAGGTCGGGCTGAAATGGCCGAACGACGTGCTGCGCGACGGTGACAAGCTGGCCGGCATCCTGATCGAGACGCAGGCGGCGCCGCAGGGTGGCGTCTGGGCCGTGATCGGCATCGGCCTGAACCTGGTGATGCCGGACGAACTCGAAGCGCAGATCGGGCGCAGCGTGGCCTCGCTGCCCTGGCTGGCGCGAATGGACCGCAATGCCCTGCTGGCCGCGCTGCTGGACGGCCTGGCCGGCGCCTTGGGCGAATTCGAGCGCGCTGGCTTTGCCGCCTTCGCCGCGCGCTGGAACCGGCGCCATGCCTGGCAGGGCGAACTGGTGACCGTCCTCGACGGCGGCACCGTGCTGCATGAAGGCAGCGCCGCCGGCGTCGACGATGCCGGCCGCCTGCTGCTCGACACGGGCGAGGGCCGCATCGCCGTGCTGGCCGGCGACGTGTCGCTGCGCGTGAAGGGTCTGTAAATGCTGCTGCTGATCGATGCCGGCAATACGCGCGTGAAATGGGCACTGGCGGCGCCCGGCGCCGCCGCCGGCGAGTGGCATACGCATGGCGCCGCCCTGCACGCCGACCTCGACGCCGCGGCGGCCGCCTGGCACGGCCAGGGCGTCACCCATGCGCTGGTCTCGAACGTGGCCGGCGCCGCCCTGCGCGAGCGCCTGGCCGCCCTGCTCGCGCCGATCGCCACCGAATGGTTCGCCTCGAGTGCGCAGCGCGCGGGACTGGTCAACGGCTACCGCGAACCGGAGCGGCTGGGCTGCGACCGCTTCGCCGCCGCCATCGGCGCGCGCGCGCTGGCGCCAGGTCAGGCGCTGGTGGTCGCCACGGCCGGCACCGCGACCACGGTCGATGCGGTATCAAGCGAGGGCCGCTTCGTCGGCGGCATGATCCTGCCCGGCCTGGCCCTGATGGCCGGCGCGCTGGCGAAGAACACGGCCCAGCTGCCGCAGGCGACGCCGGGCGCCGCGCCGCCGCCGCAGTTCGCCGACAATACGAACGACGCCATCGTCTCCGGCTGCCTGTCGGCCCAGGCCGGCGCGATCGAGCGCGCGGTCGATGCACACGGTGCGGCACACGATGCGGCCCACGGCGGCGTACTGTGCATCCTGTCGGGTGGCGCCGCGCCGTATATCGCGCCGGCGCTCACCTGTGCGCACCGCCTGGTCGATAATATCGTGCTGGTCGGGCTGCACGCGGTGGCCCTGGCCGCAACGCGAATGGGGGACAGCACTTGTTGAGATTCGTATTCTGGGCTTTGTTGTGCGCGAACGCGCTGCTGTTCGCGTATGGACGCGGCTTCCTGGGTAGTCCGGACGGCGACGTGCGCGAGCCGGCGCGCTTGCGCAACCAGCTGGCCGCCGACAAGCTGGTGCTGCTGAGCGGCGCCGAGGCGCAGGCGCTCGCGGATGCGGCCACCACTGCTGCCGCCGCCGAGGCAGCCACCGACACCACCGCCGCGGCCGAAGTACCCGCTGAACCCGAACTGGCACCAGCAGCGGCCCCAGCCTCGCCCGCCGTACCCTGTGTCGAGACCGACGCCTTTACCGCCTTCGACGCGCGCCGCTTCGAAACGCGCCTGGCCGCCCTCGACCTGGGCGCCCGCCAGACCCGTCTGACGGTGCCGTTCCAGGAAGTGAGCAGCTACATGGTCTACCTGCCGCCGCAGGGCGGCAAGGAAGGCGCGGACCGCCGCACGGCCGATTTGCGCGAGCGCGGCGTCACCAATTCCTTTGTGATGCAGGGCGACTCGCCCTTGCGCTGGGCGATTTCGCTGGGCGTGTTCAAGACCGAGGCGGCGGCGCGCAGCGAGCAGGCGCGGCTGGCGAAACAGGGCGTCGCCAACGTGCGCATCCTGCCGCGCGGGCCGCAGTCACAGCGCTTCGCGTACCGCTTCCGGAACATCGACACGTCGATCCGCGGCCGGATCGTCGAGGCCGGGCGCGGGATGGCGGCGGCGGTTTTACACATCTGCCGTTGAACCGTAGGGTGGGCACTTGTGCCCACGCGGCCTCACGGGTGGATGCCATGCGGCTTCCGCTCGAACCACGTACGGCGCATCACCACGGTTTGCGAGATCGATAGCAAGCTTGGATCAAGCGCCGTACCGCGTGGGCACAAGTGCCCACCCTACGTTACGCCACTGCCGCAGATCCTCTAGCGCTTTACCACGATCGGCTTCAACCCCAACGCCGACGGCAGCGCCCGCGCCGCCTGCTGCGCCTCGGCGCGCGACCCGAACGGGCCGCCGTACAGCCGGTGCACGCTGCCCGCCGGCGCCACTTCCAGGTTGCCGATGGCGACGCCGGCGTCGGCCAGCTGGCGGCTCATTTCCCGGGCCTTGTCGGCGCGGCTGTAGGCGCCCAGCTGCAGGTAAAAGCCGGACACCGCGTTCGAGGTCGCCAGTCCCTGGCGTGCAGGCAGCGCCTGCACCGCGGCCGCGCTGTCGGACTGCACGCGGTCTTCCAGCATCAGCGCGGCGATGTCCGGCGGCGGCGGCGTGACGTTCAGCGACTGTGCCGGCGCCGCGGGAGCCGCAGGTGTCAGTGCCTGCGCCAGCGAGGTCGCGGCGCGGCGCAGCGTGGCCAGGCGGCTCGGATCCTCCGGGAACAGGCGTTCGAGTTCGACTTCGTGGCTGCCCTTGCCCAGCAGGCCGAGTTTCAATGCTGCCGTGTACGAGACGTCGACGATGCGGCTGGCGTGGAACGGGCCGCGGTCGTTGATGCGCACCACCACCGAATTGCCGGTGGCGACGCTGGTGATGCGCACATAGGACGGGATCGGCAGCGTCGGATGCGCGGCCGTCATCTTGTACATGTCGTAGGGTTCGCCCGACGAGGTGCGCTGGCCGTGGAATTTCACGCCATACCAGCTGGCCACGCCGCGCTGGTTGAACGGTTCCTCGTGCAGGATCGGATTGTAGGTCTGGCCGAAGACGGAATACGGGCGGTTCGCCCATTTCGCATACGGCTCGGCGCGCACGATGGCGTCAGGCACCAGTTCCAGGCCGGGCGGGATGTTCAGCCCCGGGCCGTCGTCCTTGTAGTAGCCGCCGCGACCGGAGCCGGCCGCCGGCAGCGCCACGTCGCCATGCTTGGCGGTGATTTTATGGTTCCAGGGCAGCGGGGCCAGCTTTTTATGTTCGCCGGTCGATCCGCATCCGGTCAACAATGCCGCTAAGGCAATGACCGCTGGGAGTAGTCTCGGAGCGGTCATCGCATCCTCCTCCTATCAGGTCTGCACCAGTTTCCGGTGACGTTGTATGCTCATCAATATACCAGCGCCGAGGCCGAGCGTGATGAACGCGGTACCGCCATAGCTCATGAAAGGAAGCGGAACTCCCACGACAGGCAGGATCCCGCTCACCATTCCCATGTTGACAAAGGCATACGTAAAGAAAATCATCGTGATCGCGCCGGCCAGCAGGCGCGAAAACATGTTCGGGGCGTTCGCGGCAATCATCGCGCCGCGCCCGATCAGTAATAGATAGATTACCAAAAGAAATAGGTTCCCGACCAGCCCAAATTCTTCCGAATACACGGAGAACACGAAGTCGGTCGTCTGTTCGGGTACGAATTCGAGCTGTACTTGCGTGCCCTGGTGGTATCCCTTGCCGGTCACGCCGCCGGAACCGATTGCGATCACGGACTGGATGATGTGGAAGCCTTTGCCCAGCGGATCGGAGGTCGGGTCGATCAGCGTCATGACGCGTTCGCGCTGGTAATCGTGCAGCATCGACCAGGCGACCGGCATGCCGGCCGCGGCCGCGATCGCGAGTCCGACCAGCACCTTCCACGACAGGCCGGCCAGGAAGATGACGTAGAAGCCGGAGGCGCCGACCAGCAGCGCGGTACCGAGGTCGGGCTGTTTCGCGATCAGGGCGAACGGAATCAGCAGCAGCACGCCGGCCACCAGGAAGGATTTCCAGTCCCCGACCTTGGCGCGCTGCTGGAAGTACCAGGCGATCATCAGCGGCGTGGCGATCTTCATGATTTCGGACGGCTGGATGTCGACGCCGACGTGTAGCCAGCGCCGCGCGCCCTTCTTGATGATGCCGAACATGGCCACCGCGATCAGCAGGGTGACGCCGAAGGTATAGATCGGCACCGCCAGGCGCATCAGGGTCTGCGGCGGAATCAGCGAGGCCACCCACATGATGCCGAAGGCGAGGATGAAGTTGCGCATCTGCGCCTCGAGCCGGCCGGGGAATTCGGTACCGGCCGACGACATGGTGATGACGCTGGTGGTGGCGAGCATGAACAGGATCATCGCCAGCGGCCAGTCGAAGACGGTGAAATACGGCTTGAGCCGGCGGCTCAGGGAGCGCCGCTCCGGATAATAGGCCATGGCTTACTCCTTGGTGATGACGGGCGCCGTCAGTGCGGGCGACCCGGCGACCGGCACGGTGGCGGGCGCAGCCGGCGCGACGGTCGCGCGCGCAGGCGCCGCGGCGGTGCCGGCGACGACGGTCTTCTTGCCGGCGCGGTCGTCGACCTTCGGTGGCGTCGGCCGTTTGCCGAGCAGGTAATAGTCAAGTGCTTTTCTCGCGATCGGCGCCGCCGAGGCCGCGCCGAAGCCGGCGTTCTCGACCACCAGCGCAATCGCGATGGTCGGCCTGTCGGCCGGCGCGAACGCGGTGTAGAGCGCATTGTCGCGGTGCCGCTCGTCGATCGCATGCGCGTTGTACTTCTGCCCTTTCAGGCCGATCACCTGCGCCGTGCCGGTCTTGCCGCCGGAAATATAGCCGGCATTGGCAAAGGCGCGGCGGCCGGTGCCGTAGGCTTCCTGGGTCACGCCCACCATCGCGCTCTTGATGAAGTCGATGTTGGCCTGCTTGAGCGGGATGCGCCGGCTTTCCTTGGGCACCGTCAGCGTGCGCTCGCGCGTGGCGCCGTCTTCGATCAGCTTGACCAGGTGCGGCTTCATGACCACGCCGTTGTTGGCCAGGTTGGCCACCGCGTGCGCCAGCTGGATCATCGTGTAGTTGTTGAAACCCTGGCCGATCGAGACCGAGATGGTGTCGCCGCCGACCCATTTCTGGGCCGCGCGGTTGCGCTTGAAGCGGTTCGCCTTCCACTCTTTCGAGGGCAGCACGCCGGTCTTTTCGTGTTCGAGGTCGATCCCGGTCGGCACGCCGAAGCCGAACGGACGCATGAAGTCGGACAGACGGTCGATCCCCATCTCGTTGCCGAGCTGGTAGTAATACGTGTCGCAGGATTCGGCGATCGAGCGGTACATGTCGACGTAGCCGTGGCCGCCCGGCTTGTCGTCGTTGAAGCGGTGCCCGCCGAGCATGAAGAAGCCGGCGTCGCGGATCGCGTCCGACGGCTTGCGCAGTCCCAGTTCGAGCGCCGCCAGCGACATGAACGGTTTGAAGGTCGAGCCGGGTGGATAGGTGCCCGACAGCGGCCGGTTCATCAGCGGCTTGTCGAGCGAGGTATTCAGTTCGTTCCAGCTTTGCGTATCGATGCCGTCGACGAACAGGTTCGGATCGAAGCCCGGACGCGACACATAGGCGAGCACGTCGCCGGTGGCCGGTTCGATCGCGACAAAGGCGCCGCGCTGGTCGCCGAAGGCTTCCTCGACCACCTTTTGCAGTTCGATGTCGATCGACAGGATCAGGTTGCTGCCCGGGACCGGCGGACGGCGCGACAGCGTGCGGATCGCGCGCCCGCCCGCCGAACGCTCGACCTGTTCGTAGCCGGTGGTGCCGTGCAGGTAGCGCTCGTACTTCTTTTCCAGCCCTTCCTTGCCGATGTGGTCGGTGCCGTTGTAGTTGGCGGCGTCGTCGCTCTCGGCCAGGGCGTCCGATTCGCGCTGGTTGATGCGGCCGATGTAGCCGACCACGTGCGAGGCGACTTCGCCCAGCGGATACTGGCGGAACAGGCGCGCCTGTACTTCCACGCCCGGAAAGCGGAAGCGCTGCGCTGTAAAACGCGCCACTTCGTCGTCGGTCAGGCGGGTGCGCAGCGGCACGCTGGCGAAGCTGCGCGACTCCTCCATCAGGCGCTTGAAACGCTTGCGGTCCTTCGGCTCGATGCTGACCAGCTTGGCCAGTTCGTCGATCACCGAATCCATGCTGGCCTGCAGTTTCGAGGGCGTGATCTCGAGCGTATAGGCCGAGTAGTTACGCGCCAGGACCACGCCGTTGCGGTCGACGATCAGGCCGCGGTTGGGCACGATCGGCACCAGCGCGATGCGGTTGTCCTCGGCCTGGGCGTGGTACTTGTCGTGCTGGACCACCTGCAGCCAGACGAAGCGCGCCACCAGGATGCCGAAGCAGACGAACACCAGTCCCAGCAGCACCGTCAGGCGCAGGCGGAAGTGGTGGATCTCGCGGTCACTGTCTTTAATTTCGGTCATCTACTTGCTGTACTCAGCGGCGGAGGCCTATCAAATCGGCCGGGTATGGTCGAGGTCGACCGCGCGGCGCTGGGGCGCCAGCAGCAGCCAGGTAATCAAGGGCCACAGGACGACGGCAACCGCGCTCTCGATGAAATGCGACCAGCCGGTAAACCGTCCGGTGGCGAAGAAATGCACGAAGGCCTGGATCGCCTGCGCCAGCAGCAGCAGCGGAAACACGTGCATGGCCTGGGTCAGCACCGGGAACCACAGCACGCGGCGGTGGATCATCGTCGCGACGTATGACAGCAGCGTATAGGCCAGCGCGTTCTCGCCCAGCAGCGTGGCGTCGTGCACGTCCATCAAGAGGCCCATGCCGAAGGCGACGCCGATGCCGACCTTGCGCGGCTGGTGGATGCCCCAGAAGACCAGCACCAGCGCCACGAAGTCGGGCGCGCCGATCCACTGGCCCCAGGGCAGCAGGTTGAGCATGAAGGCGCAGGTCAGGCTGAACGCGATGAACAGCGGGCTGACCGGCAGCAGGATGTAATTCGGTCGTGCGGACATCAAGCGCCCTCCTTGCGGGGTACCGGCGCAGCCGGTACGGTAACGGCGGCCGTGGGCGGCGTGGCCGGGCGCGCGGCGCGCGTTGTCGCCGGGGCCGCGGGCGGCGTGCCGGTTGCGGCCGGCGGATTCGCGGCCGGCGCAGCCGGTGCAGTGGTGGCTGGCGCATTCGGCGCCGGCTGCGCGCCGGCGCCGGTACCTGCGGGCGTATTGGCGCCCGGCTGCGTCGGCAAGCCCTGCGCCGGCAGCGGCGCGGCCGGCAGCGGTGGCGCCGGCACCGGGTCCATCTTCGGCAGGTTGCGGCGGCTGGCGCCGTGCGCGGGCGCCGCCGGCGCGGCCTCCGGACGCGGCGGGCGCGCTGCCGACGACATCACGATCAGGAGCTGGCGGTTGCGGTCGACGCCGCCGAGCGGCTGGCAGATGACGCGGCCAAAGGCGCCGGCCGCGACCTTCTCGACCTGCACCACCTTGGCCACGGCCAGGCCGGCCGGGTACATGCCGTCCAGGCCGGATGTGACGATCACGTCGCCGACCTGGATGTCGGCGTCGGGCGCGACGAAGCGCAGGTCGAGCAGGCCCGAGCGGCCGCGCCCATAGGCGATGCTGCGCAGGCCGGAACGCAGCACCTGCACCGGAATGGCTTGCTCCTTGTCGGTCAGCAGGGTGACTTCGGACGTGAACGGGAACACGCGCGTGACCTGGCCGATGACGCCGGCATTGTCGATCACCGGCAGGCCGAGCTGCACGCCGTTGCGCGAACCGCGGTCGAGCACGATGCGCCGGGTCGACGGGTCGCGTGCGTCGTAGAGGATTTCGCCCATGATCGATTGCACCGGCAGGTGCTCGCGCGCGTCGAGCAGGCGCCGCAGGTGGACGTTCTCGGCCATCTGGAGCTGGGCCTGCTGCATCGCCTGGGCTTGCGCCACCTGGTGGTTCTTGAGCTCGCGCACCTCTGCCTGCAGGCTCGAGAGCGAGGAAAAATAGCCGCCCATGCTGGCCACCGCATCGCGCGGCATGAGCGCGGCCATCTGCAGCGGATAGAGCACGGTGGCGGCCACCTGGCGCACGGTATTCAACACATGCATGCGCGCGTCGACCACCAGCAGCACCAGCGAGACCAGTGCGAACACCGTCACCTTCACCCGCGCGGGGGCGCCCTGTTTGAAAAGCGGCGGAGGACTGTAATCCATGAATTTCAATGTTGACGGCCGAACGAATCAGCCGCAGAAATCAGCGCAGGCAGGCGACCGGCATTGCACCGGTCGACTGCCCAGGGTCGTGCACCAGCGGGCTGTCGAGCATATGAAAAACCTTCAGGGCAAGCCATGCAGGTTTTTCACACGCTCGGCTTACTCGTACGAGAAGATCGAGCCCAGCTTGTCATTGTGATCCAGTGCCATGCCCGAACCGCGCACCACGCAGGTCAACGGGTCTTCGGCCACCAGCACCGGCAGGCCGGTTTCTTCCATCAGCAGGCGATCGAGGTCGCGCAGCAGTGCGCCGCCGCCGGTCAGCATCATGCCCTTTTCGGCGATGTCGGCGCCCAGTTCGGGGGGGGTCTGCTCGAGCGCGTTCTTCACCGCCGAAACGATGTTGTTGAGCGGGTCGGTCAGCGCTTCGAGGATCTCGTTGCTCGAGATCGTGAACGCGCGCGGGATGCCTTCGGACAGGTTGCGGCCCTTGACTTCCATCTCTTTCACTTCCGAACCCGGAAAGGCCGAACCGATGGCCTTCTTGATCGCTTCGGCGGTCTGTTCGCCGATCAACATGCCGTAGTTGCGGCGGATGTAGTTGACGATGGCTTCATCGAACTTGTCGCCGCCGACGCGCACCGAACCTTTATAGACCATGCCGCCCAGCGAGATGATGCCGACTTCGGTGGTGCCGCCGCCGATGTCGACCACCATCGAGCCGGTCGCATCCGATACCGGCAAGCCGGCGCCAAGCGCCGCGGCCATCGGCTCCTCGATCAGGTAGACCTGCGAGGCGCCGGCGCCGAGCGCCGATTCACGGATCGCGCGGCGCTCGACCTGGGTCGAACCGCAAGGCACGCAGATGATGATGCGCGGCGACGGACGGAAGAATTTCGAATCGTGCACCATGCGGATGAACTGCTTGAGCATTTCTTCGGTGACAGTGAAGTCGGCGATGACGCCATCCTTCATCGGGCGAATCGCCTCGATATTGCCCGGCACCTTGCCCAGCATCTGCTTGGCCTTCTTGCCGACCGCCTGGATCGTCTTCTTGCCGTTCGGACCGCCCTGCTGGCGGATCGCAACGACCGATGGCTCGTCCAGCACGATGCCCTGGCCGCGCACATAGATCAGCGTATTGGCGGTACCCAGGTCGATGGCCAGGTCGTTCGAAAAATAACTGCGTAAAGAACCAAACATGTATGTCCTGATGCGCGAAGCCGCGCCTAAACGAATTGATCGGGAATCCTCGCCGCGTCGGCCCTGCCTGCGCCCGGCGGTCTTGTGCTGTGTAGTGCCTGCGTCACGCAGGTACCGGCTGCAGTGGCCGCGCTCATTCGGCGCCGACCACGCATTAGCCCGCCATTCTACCTTATAATTTACCGATTATTTGCCCATTACACGCTGAATACAGAGGGTTTTACCCCCCAGTTCCCGAGCGAGATCGACGGTATTAGCAAGGTTTTATCGACCGTAGCACGCTGTTCAACAGCCCTGCTGCGGCGATTGCATTGTCATTCCGCTATCCCGCCCAACCCCATTTTTGAACGCGGCCCGCGCCGCCTTTTTGCCATGTCCCTGACTCTTTCAGACGTAAAACGGATCGCCAACCTGGCGCAGCTCGATATGGACGACGCCCACGCCGAGACCGCGCTGGGCGAATTGAACGGCATCTTCGCCCTGGCCGAACAGATGCAGGCGGTCGATACGAGCAGCGTCGCGCCCCTGTCGCACCCGCTGGCCGCGATCCTGTCGTCGCTACCGCTGCGTCTGCGCGAAGACGTGGTCACGGAAGAAAACCGCCGCGACGACTACCAGGCGCCCGCGCCGAAAGCCCAGGACGGCCTGTACCTGGTGCCGAAAGTGATCGAGTAAGCCGTCACTTCGCAATACCTTCGCCCGCCGCCCCGAACACGCATTCACGAGATTTAGGCACCATGCATAACAAGACCATCAAAGAACTGTCGGCGCTGCTGCATTCGAAGCAGGTGTCGAGCACCGAGCTGACCCAGCACTTCCTCGACCGCATCGCCGCGAGCGGACACAACGCCTTCCTGCACGTCGACCCGGCCCTGTCGCTGGCCCAGGCGGCCGCCGCCGACGTGCGCCTCGCCGAGGGCACGGCCGGCCCGCTGACCGGCGTGCCGATCGCCCATAAGGATATCTTCGTCACGCGCGGCTGGCGCACGACTGCCGGCTCGAAGATGCTGGCCAATTACGTCAGCCCGTTCGACGCCACCGTCGTCGATCGCTTCAATGCCGCCGGCATGGTCACGCTCGGCAAGGTCAATTGCGACGAATTCGCGATGGGCTCGGCCAACGAGAGCTCCGCCTTCGGCCCGGTAAAAAATCCGTGGGACGCGCTGGCGGTGCCGGGCGGCTCCTCGGGCGGCTCGGCCGCCGCGATCGCCGCGCGCCTGGCGCCGGCCGCGACCGCCACCGACACCGGCGGCTCGATCCGCCAGCCGGCCGCCTTCTGCGGCGTTACCGGCATCAAGCCGACCTACGGCCGCGTCTCGCGCTTCGGCATGATCGCCTTCGCCTCCTCGCTCGACCAGGGTGGCCCAATGGCGCAAACGGCCGAGGACTGCGCCCTGCTGCTGAACGAAATGGTCGGCCACGACGAGCGCGACTCGACCAGCCTGAGCCCCGAGCAGGGCAACCTGCACGAAGACTTTGCGCGCGACCTCGACAAGCCCCTGAATGGCTTGCGCATCGGCGTGCCGCAGGAATACTTCGGCGAAGGCCTGGCCGCCGACGTGGAAAGCGCCGTGCGCGCCGCGCTCGAGCAGTTCGTGAGGCTGGGCGCAACGCTGGTGGATATCTCCCTGCCGAAAACGGCGCTGTCGATCCCGACCTACTACATCATCGCCCCGGCGGAAGCGTCGTCGAACCTGTCGCGCTTCGACGGCGTGCGCTACGGCCACCGCGCCAGCGCGTACAAGGACCTGGCCGACATGTACAAGAAAACGCGCGCCGAAGGTTTCGGCCGCGAAGTCCAGCGCCGCATCATGGTCGGCACCTATGTGCTCTGCCATGGCTACTACGACGCCTATTACGTGCAAGCGCAAAAGATCCGCCGCCTGATCGCCGACGACTTCCAGGCAGCCTTTGCCGACAAGTGCGACGTGATCATGGGCCCGGTCGCGCCGACCGTCGCCTGGGATCTCGGCTCGAAAGCAAATGACCCGGTCGCCAATTATTTAGCCGACATCTTTACCCTGTCGACCAGCCTGGCCGGCCTGCCCGGCATGTCGATCCCGTGCGGCTTCGGCAGCGGCGAGAAGAACGACAAGCGTCCGGTCGGCCTGCAAATCATCGGCAATTATTTCGCCGAAGCGAAGCTGCTGAACGTCGCCCACCAGTACCAGCTGGCGACCGACTGGCACCAACGCGCCCCGGTCGGGGTCTAACGTCCACGCCCGAACAGAAAAGAGAGAACACCATGCAATGGGAAGTCGTCATCGGTCTTGAGAACCACGTCCAGCTCACGACCAATTCGAAAATCTTCAGCGGCAGCGCGATCCAGTTCGGCGCCGCGCCGAACACGCAGGCCAGCCCGGTCGACCTGGCGCTGCCGGGCGTGCTGCCCGTGATGAACAAGGGCGCCGTCGAGCGCGCGATCCGCTTCGGCCTGGCCGTGGGCGCGAAAATCGCTCCGCAATCCGTCTTCGCCCGCAAAAACTATTTTTATCCCGACCTGCCGAAGGGCTACCAGATCAGCCAGTTCGAAGATCCGGTGGTGCAAGGCGGCACGATCACCTTCGGCTACGAGAAGGACGGCAAGCTGGAGACGAAAACCGTCAACCTGACCCGCGCCCACCTCGAGGAAGATGCCGGTAAATCGCTGCACGAGGATTACGCCGGCATGACCGGCATCGACCTGAACCGCGCCGGCACGCCGCTGCTCGAGATCGTTTCCGAGCCGGAGATGCGCAGCGCGAACGAGGCGGTGGCTTATGCGAAAGCACTGCACGGCCTGGTGATGTGGCTCGGTGTCTGCGACGGCAACATGCAGGAAGGGTCGTTCCGCTGCGACGTCAACGTCTCGGTGCGCCCGCTCGGCCAGCAGGAATTCGGCACCCGCTGCGAGATCAAGAACCTGAACTCGTTCCGCTTCATGGAAGAAGCGATCCACTACGAAGTGCGGCGCCAGATCGAGCTGATCGAAGACGGCGGCAAGGTGCAGCAGGCCACGCGCCTGTGGGACCCGGACAAGAAGGAAACCCGCGCCATGCGCTCGAAAGAGGATGCGCAGGACTACCGCTACTTCCCCGACCCGGACCTGCCGCCCCTGACGATTTCGGAAGACTGGATCGAGCGCGTGCGCGCCGATATGCCGGAACTGCCGGAAGCCATGCGCCGTCGCTTCACCGGCGACTACGGCCTGCCTGAATACGACAGCCTGATCCTGACCTCGTCGCAGGCGATGGCCAACTACTACGAAGCCGTGGTGGCGAAAGCCGGCAAGGAAAACGCGAAAGCGATCGCCAACTGGATGATGGGCGACGTGTCGTCGACCCTGAACCGCGAAGGCGTCGAGATCACCGCCTCGCCGGTGGAAGCGTCGCAGCTGGCGCTGCTCATCAAGCGGATCGCCGACGGCACCATCTCGAACAAGGCCGGTAAAGAGGTGTTCGCGGCGATGTGGGAAGCGAAGTCGCTGGACGAAAACCTGGCCGACCTCGTGATCGAGCAAAAGGGCCTGAAGCAGATCTCGGACACGGGCGCGCTGGAAGCCATCGTCGACGAAGTGCTGGCGGCGAATGCGAAATCGGTCGAGCAGTACCGTGCCGGCAAGGAAGCGGCGATCAACGCGCTGATCGGCCAGACCATGAAGGCCTCGAAGGGCAAGGCGAATCCGGCACAGGTGACGGAGCTGCTGAAGAAGAAGCTGGCGGGCTGATACAGGCTGTCTCAGAAAAAACCGGAGCGTGCTCCGGTTTTTTTTCGTTCGTAGTGATACGTACCAGCTCCGATGTCGTGCTCGACGATCTCGAGGACACGTATTACCGCGTGGGCACGACCGCCCACCCCACAAAATGCATGCAATAAATGCATGCAATAAATGCATCATGTGCAATTTCTCTGTGGTAACATCAAGCGTGTTTTCCACGGAAACCCGACCATGACAAGCTCTTCCGAGTCAGACCGCCGGCCCCTGAAAGTGCGCGGCAACCTGCTGTTCCAGCGCATTGCCCGCGCGCTGGCGCAACTGGGCATCACCCCGAACCAGATCTCGGTTGCCAGCGTCGTGTTTGCCGCCTTCGGCGCCGCCAGCCTGCTGGCAGGCGGCTGGACTCTGATCGCGGCGGCCGCCTGCATCCAGCTGCGCCTGCTGTGCAACCTGTTCGACGGCATGGTCGCGGTCGAACACGGCAAGGCGACCGCGCTGGGCGCCGTCTACAACGAATTCCCCGACCGGATTGCCGATTCCCTGCTACTGGTCGCGGCCGGCTATGCGGTGGCCATGCCGAGCCTGGGCTGGCTGGCCGCGCTCGCCGCCGCGCTCACGGCGTATGTGCGCGTGTTCGGCGCCGCCTGCGGCCTGGGCCACGATTTCCGCGGTCCGATGGCCAAGCAGCAGCGCATGGCCGTGCTCACCGCCTGCTGCGTCGCGGCGCCCTTCCTGCCCTTCGGCACGCACACGCTGCTCGCCGGCCTGGCGCTGATCGCGGTCCTCAGCCTGCTGACCTGCGTCACCCGCACGCGCCACCTGTGCGCGCAGTTGAAGAAGGGGAACGCGCCATGAGCATCTTCCACATCCAGCGCGACGCCCTGCTCGGGCTGCAAAAGCTGATCATCGGCGGCAAGCCCTTTTTCGATGCGCAGCCGCCCGGCCAGTGCGTCTTCTTCTCGAACCATACCAGCCACCTCGACACCACCGGCCTGCTGGCCGCCCTGCCCGGCCCGCTACGCAACCGCACGCGTCCGGTCGCCGGCGCCGACTACTGGAACGCCTCGGCCCTGCGCCGCTACGTGGCCAGGCGCCTGCTGGACGTCGTCATGATCGACCGCAGCGCCGGTGGACGCGATGCGCTGGCGCCGCTTGAGGCCGCGCTCGACGCCGGCCATTCGCTGATCGTGTTCCCGGAAGGGACGCGCCTGCAGGCCGAGCTGCCGGGCCCTTTCAAATCCGGCCTGTACCACCTGACGAAAAGCAGGCCCACGCTGGCGCTGGTGCCGGTGTATCAGGAAAACCTGCACCGGGCGCTCCCCAAGGGCGCGCCCTTCCCGCTGCCGCTGCTGTGCCGCGCGCATTTCGGCGAGCCGATCTTCAACGACCAGGGCGAGGACAAGGACGTGTTCCTCGCGCGCGCCCACGCACGCGTGTGCCGGCTCGCCGGCACTTTTTGACGAGGTCCGCATGACACCCGAATTTCTCAAGACCGGCCAGATCCTGCTCGGCATCCTGATCCTCGCGTCGACCACCGGCTTCGCCCTGCACGTGAAATACGGCGGCGCCAACGAGACCGTGCGCAACATGAACATGCGGATCAAGGCCTGGTGGGCCATGGTCGCGGTGCTGTTCTCGGCGCTGGTGCTGGGCCGCTACGCGACCATCGTCGTGTTCGGCTTCGCCTCGCTGATGGCACTGCGCGAATTCCTCACCCTCACGCCCACCCGCAAGAGCGACTACTGGCCGCTGTTCATCGCCTTCTTCGTCGCCCTGCCGGGACAGTACTGGCTGCTGGTCGAAGAGTGGTACGGCCTGTTCGCCGTCTTCGTCCCGGTCTATATTTTTGCCCTGATCTCGGCGGCCAGCGCCCTGAGCCAGGACACCGAGGATTTTTTATCGCGTAACGCGCGCATCCTGTTCGCCGTGATGGTCTGCGTGTACGGCGTCAGCCACGCACCGGCCCTCCTGATGCTCGATATCCCCGGATTCGAAGGCCACAATGCCCAGTTGCTGTTCTTCTTCACCTTCATCGTGCAGATCAGCGACGTGCTGCAATACGTGTTCGGCAAGCTGTTCGGGCGCACCAGGCTGGCGCCCATCGTCAGCCCCTCCAAAACCTGGGAAGGCCTGCTCGGCGGCGGACTGGCCACGACCCTCATCGGCGGCCTGCTGCATTTCGTTACGCCCTTCGGCTTCGTGCAGGCGGCGGGCCTGGCCGCGCTGATCGTCGTCTGCGGCGCGCTGGGCGGCCTGGTGATGTCGGCGGTGAAGCGCTCGCTCGCGGCCAAGGACTGGGGCACGGGCATCGCCGGCCATGGCGGCTACATGGACCGCCTCGACTCGCTGGGTTTCGCGGCGCCGGTGTTCTTTCATATCGTGCGCTGGATCTGGACGCCGTGACTTCCCCATTCATCCAGTTGTTTCGGACTTCCAGAAATTACCAGGATAATTCAGATAACAAATGCCTAATTTCGGAATTTAAGAAATAGCGATCGATTGCGTCTTATACTCGTTCTATTTCTGAATTTCCGAAACAGGAAGATCATGGATGCTACCCTGGCCGTTCTCACAAGTCCCGAGGCACTCGGGCCTCTCGTACGCCGGCGCCGCCGCGCGCTGCAGCTACGTATCGACGACGCTGCAGCATTGCTCGGCGTCTCGGTCGACTTGATGTCGCGGCTGGAAAACGGCCAAGGCAGCGTGCGCCTGGACAAAGCACTGACCATTCTCGATGGCCTGGGCCTGGCGCTGCTGGTCGTCCCCAAGGAGCATGTCTGGGTACGACAAGCAGGTCTTGCACCTGCGCCACCTGAACCCGGAGCAATTCCGTGAATGTCGCGCTCGACGTCTTTGCCGGTGAGGTGCCGATGGCGCACATCGGGCATGATCCACGCGCCGATACCTGGTCACTGCTCTATGCGGCTCACTGGCTCGACGATCCAGGCGCCTTTCCGCTGTCGCCATCCTTGCCGCTGCAAACGCCTGCGCGCGACTACGACGCGCGCTCGATCAAGCGCTTCATCGAACATTTGCTGCCGGAAGGGCATGCCCTGGAAGTACGAGCGCAATCTCGGAAAAGAACCCGCGGTACGCGACATTCGGGACGGCATGAGTTTCGAGCGCCTGTTCGGGCTTGGCGAGCTGACGGGCAACAAGGCCGTCGCCAAACTGACGATGCTGCGCTGGGCGCTCTTTCAGTTCCTGATCGGGAACAGCGATGCGCATGGCAAGAATTTTTCGTTCTTTATCGGTCCTGGCACTTATCTCGAACCGGCGCCCTGGTACGACCTGGTCAGCGTGGTCCAGTACACCCATTGCGACACCGATCTGGCCATGGCATTCGGCGATGCGTTCACCCTGCACGAGGTCACGCCATTTGCCCTCGCCGACTTTGCCGCACGATGCGGCATCGACCGCAAACTGATGCGTCGCGAGGCGCAGCGTCTTGCCAAAGCGGCCATTGACGCGGCTGACGAATTGGCACGTTCAACCGATTACCGGGAAGATGAACGCGCATTCGTAATGCAGGTCGCCGCGTTCATCGGCCGGCAGGCGGCGCGCCTGGCGAGCCTGGCGCGCGAAGCGGCGACGATTCCTGCAGGGCTTCTTTGACCCGGCGCCAGGCAGAGCGCGCCCGGACGCGCGGTCGCCTCAGACCCCGTAGCGCGTCCGGTAGGCGGCTACCGCTTCCTTGTGCTGGCCCAGTTCGGCGCCGGACTCGCCCGACAGGTAGGTAAACAGGTCGTCCAGGTTGGCGATCGAGATGACGGGAATGCCGAATTCCTGCGCCACCTGCTGCACCGCCGAGCCGTTCGACAACGCATCGTCCTTGCCCGAGCGCTCCATGCGGTCGAGGGCGATCAGCACGGCGGCCGGTTCGGCGCCGGCGGCGCGGATCATCGCGACCGATTCGCGCACCGAGGTACCGGCCGAGATCACGTCGTCGACGATCACGACTTTCCCTTTCAAGCCGGCGCCGACGATGGTGCCGCCTTCGCCATGGTCCTTGGCTTCCTTGCGGTTGTAGGCGTACGAGGTGTTGCGGCCCTTGCCGGCCAGGGCGACGGCGGTGCTTGATGCCAGCGTGATGCCCTTGTAGGCCGGGCCGAACAGCATGTCGAATTCGACGCCGGCATCGAGCAGGGTCTGGGCATAGAACTGGGCCAGCTGACCCAGGGTGGCGCCGTCGTGGAACAGGCCGGCGTTGAAAAAATACGGCGACTGGCGCCCGGCCTTGGTGGTGAACTCGCCGAACTTGAGCACTCCCGTCGAGACCGAAAAAGCGATAAACTGTTGGCGCAAATTGTTCACGATGACCCCACATTAAAAAAGTGGCTGTATTTTAATCCAGCCGCCGGGCGACGTGCCCGCCTTCCCTTCCCTCTTTTATTTCCATGCCACGAATTATTTCCGCCAACCTGAACGGCATCCGTTCGGCCCACAAAAAAGGTTTTTTCAACTGGCTCGCCACCGTCGACGCCGACTTCATCTGCGTGCAGGAACTGAAAGCCCAGGAAGCCGACATGACCGAGGATTTTCTGCGTCCGCACGGCTACCACGGCCATTTCCACTACGCCGAAAAGAAGGGCTATTCGGGCACCGGCGTGTATAGCCGCCTGGCCCCGGATACCAGGCGCATCGGCTTCGGCTGCCAGGAATTCGACGCCGAAGGCCGCTATACGCGCTGCGATTTCGGCAACCTGACCGTGATCTCGCTGTACGCGCCGTCGGGCTCGTCCTCGCCCGAGCGCCAGCTGGCCAAGTTCCGCTTCATGGAAGTGTTCCTGCCGCACCTGCAGGAGCTGAAGGCCGAAGGACGCGAAGTCGTCATCTGCGGCGACTGGAACATCGCTCACAAGGAGATCGACCTCAAGAACTGGAAGAGCAACCAGAAGAACTCGGGCTTCCTGCCGGAAGAACGCGCCTGGATGACGCGTCTGTTCGACGAACTCGGCCTGGTCGACGTGCACCGCACCGTGGCGCCGGAAGCGGCGGACTACACCTGGTGGAGCAACCGCGGCCAGTCATGGGCAAAGAACGTCGGCTGGCGCATCGACTACCATGTGGCGACGCCGGGCATCGCGGCCAAGGCGCATACGGTGTCGGTGTACAAGGACGAGCGTTTTTCCGATCACGCGCCATTGATCATCGACTACCACCTGTAATTGTCATGCGGGCCAGTCCAGCGTGCGTTCGCTCTCGAACGTGCGCTTCTGGCCCGTCAACGGATCGTCGAAACTGATCGACCGCGCCAGCAGTTGCAGCGGCGCCGAAAAATCGTCGCCCTTGCAGGGCAGCGCCACCGGATAAAAGGCGTCGTTCAGGATCGGCGCGCCGAGCGAGGACAGGTGCAGGCGCAGCTGGTGCTTGCGGCCCGTGTGCGGATGCAGGCGGTAGCGCACGACGTCGCCGCGGCGCTCGACCAGTTCGATCAGCGTTTCCGAATTCGGCTCGCCCGGCACTTCTTCGCTGACGAAAAACTGCGCCGCGTCCTGCATGCGGCTGCGGTAGGTAAAGGGAAAATCGCGCCCCGCGATCGGCCCGGCCAGCGCCTCGTACACCTTGTTGACCACCCGCTTCTGGAACATCGACTGGTATTTGCCGCGCGTCTCGAGGTTGTGCGAAAAGATCACAACGCCCGCCGTTTCGCGGTCGAGGCGGTGGATCGGGGTCAGGTGCGGCAGTTCCAGCTGCGCCTTCAAGCGCACCAGCAGCGTCTCGTGCAGGAAGCGCCCTGTCGGGATCATCGGCAGGAAATGCGGCTTGTCGACGATCAGCAGGTGCGCGTCCTGGAACAGGATGCGTTCCTTGAACGGGATCGGCGTTTCCGCTTCGTCGAGTTCGCGGTAATACCAGATGCGCATGCCTTGGCGGACATGGCTGTCCGCTTGTAAAGGCGTGCCGCTGGCATCGACCACCTCGCCACGCCCCAGGCGTGCGGCCCACGATGCCGGCGTCACGTCGGGAAAACGCTCGGCGAGAAAACGCAGCATGCCGCCGGCGCGCGTTTCGGTCAGCCACAGGTAGCTGGGCGCGACGCCGGCGCGCACCGGCAGCGGGACGTAGGCGTTGGCTTCTGCCTGGCGACCCATTTAACGTAATGCGACGTTGGTACGGTAAGGCGGCAACTGCTTCACCGTGGTGCCCTTGCTGCGCGCGTACAGCGGCAGCAGCACGTTCATGTGCTCTTCCATGTCCCTGATCCGGGTTTCGCCGCCCGGGTGGGTCGACAGGAATTCCGGCGGCGCGCCCTTGTTCAGCATCGCCATCTTGCGCCACAGGGCGATGCCGGCGCGCGGGTCGTAGCCGGCGCGCGCCGCGATGTCGAGGCCGACCAGGTCGGCTTCGCGCTCTTCGTCGCGCGAGAATTTCAGCACCACGCCCTGGCCGATCATGCCGGTGACGGTGTTGGTGATGCTCGGGTCGATGCCGAAGATGGCCGCGCCGATGGCGCCGGCGCCGCGCGCGACCACCGAGGTGATGCCGGACTTGGCGGCGCGCTCGCGGCCATGCTCGCGCAGCGCGTGGGCGATTTCGTGGCCCATGATGGCGGCCATTTCGTCGTCGGTGAGTTTCAGCTGGTTGATGATGCCGGTGAAGAAGCCGATGCGCCCGCCCGGCATGCAAAAGGCGTTGACCTGCGGCTGGTCGAACAGGTTGACTTGCCACTGCCAACCTTTGGCCGAGGCATTCCAGCGCGGCGTGTGCGGGATGATGCGCTGGGCGACGCTGCGCAGGCGCTTGACCTGCGGATCGGTCGCCGGCACCAGCGCGCCCTTTTGCTGGGCTTCGGACATCATCGCCTGGTACTGCTGGGCCGCCTGCGCGTTGAGCTGCTCTTCCGGCACGATCACGCGCACGCGCGAGAGTGGCTTGACGGCGATGCCATCCTGGACGACTTGCTCCTTCTGGGCGTGCGCCGTGCCGAGGGCGGCGAGCATGGCAATGGCGGCGGCGAGGTGTTTGAGTTTGTTCATGTCGGTAGCGGGGTGTGATGTTTTGTCAACAGCATCGTCGCAGAAATGGGCGGTTTTGTACGCACGATAAGGGCGCGCATGTTCGAACGCGTGGACGGGGGACTCGTCCACGCGTTCAACCAGCTTCCGCTCAGCCGCGCTTTGCCTTCTTGCGCAGCCTGAACACCGCCAGGCTCCCACGCAGATTCGGCAGGAAGGTCACCGGCTTGCCCTCCGCCAGCGCCACGTATTCGATCACCTCGAGCCCGCACTCTTCCGCCAGCTCCTTGAAATCGTAGATGGTTGCGCAGCGCACGTTCGGCGTGTCGTACCACTGGTAGGGCAGCGAGCGCGAAACCGGCATCCGGCCTTTCAGCAAAGCCACCCGGTGCGGCCAGTACGCAAAATTCGGGAACGAGACGATGGCCTCTGACCCCACGCGCACGATGTCGCGCAGCAGCGCTTCCACGTGCTGCATCATCTGCAGCGAGGACAGGCACAGCACCGTGTCGAACGAATTGTCGCCGAACAGGCCCAGGCCCGCTTCCATGTCGTGCTGGATGACGTTGATGCCGCGGCGGGTGCTTTCCAGTACCTTGTCGTCGGCGATCTCGATGCCGTAGCCGGTGCAGCGCTTGCCCTTTTCCAGGTAGCGCAGCATGGCGCCGTCGCCGCAGCCGACGTCCAGCACGTGGGCGCCGTCGCCGACCCAGTGCGCGATGAAGGCGAGGTCGGGTCGCAGCGTGGTCAGGTCTTCGAATTTCATGCCGCCTCCCCTGCCGTTTGTTCCCAGATGCGGTCGTAATAGGCGCGCACCACGCCCATGTAGCGCGCGTCCTCCAGCAGGAAGGCGTCGTGCCCGTGCGGCGCGTCGATCTCGGCGTAGGTCACCTGGCGCCGGTTGGAAATGAGGGCCTCGACGATCTCGCGGCTGCGCTCCGGCGAGAAGCGCCAGTCGGTGGTGAACGAGGCGATCAGGAACTGCGCGCGCGTGGTGGCCAGCGCTTTCGTCAGGTCGCCGCCGTGCTCGCGCGCCGGGTCGAAGTAGTCGAGCGCCTTGGTGATCAGGAGGTAAGTATTGGCGTCGAAGTATTCGGAGAATTTATCGCCCTGGTAGCGCAGGTAGGATTCGATCTCGAAGTCGATGCCGAAGTCGAATTTGTAGTCGTTATTCTCGGCGGCGTTGCGCAGCTTGCGCCCGAATTTTTCCGCCATGTCGTCGTTCGACAAATAGGTGATGTGGCCGACCATGCGCGCCACCTTCAACCCGTTCTTCGGCACCGTGCCGTGTTCGTAAAAATCGCCGCCGTGGTAGTCCGGGTCGGTGAGGATGGCCTGGCGCGCGACGTCGTTGAAGGCGATGTTCTGGGCCGACAGCTTCGGCGTCGAGGCGATGACGATGCAGTGGCGCAGGCGTTCGGGGAACATGATGGCCCACGAGAGCGCCTGCATGCCGCCGAGCGAGCCACCCATGACGGCGGCGAACTGTTCGATGCCGAGGCGGTCGGCCAGGCGCGCCTGGGCGCTGACCCAGTCCTCGACCGTCAGCAGCGGAAACGCCGCGCCATACGGCTTGCCAGTGGCCGGGTTGGTGTGCATCGGGCCGGTCGAGCCGAAGCAGGAGCCGAGGTTGTTGACGCCGATGACGAAGAAGCGGTCGGTGTCGAGCGGCTTGCCGGGCCCGACCATGTTGTCCCACCAGCCGAGGTTTTTCGGCGCGTCGGCATAGCTGCCGGCGACGTGGTGCGAAGCGTTCAGTGCATGGCAGACCAGCACCGCGTTCGAGCGCGCGGCGTTGAGCGTGCCGTAGGTTTCATACATCAGCGTGTAGTCGCCGAGCTGGGCGCCGCTTTGCAGGCGCAGCGGCTCGGCGAAATGCATCGCTGACGGTGAAACGATTCCAATGGATCCCATGAGACTTTCTTGACTGTGTTCGGCGGCCGCCTTCTGCATCCTGGCCGCCTTTTATAAGACGTGATTACGTGAGTTGCAGTTGTTCGACCGCTTCGGCGATGTCGCCCGGTTCCATCGAGCGCATGATGCGGCGCATGCGCGGTGCGATCTGCGCCAGGTCGGCATTCAGGATTTCCTGCTTCACCGCCAGCAGCTGGGCCGGATGCATCGAGAATTCGCGCAGGCCCATGCCCAGCAGCAGGCGCGTCAGCTTGATGTCGCCCGCCATCTCGCCGCAGACGGCGACGTCGATGCCCGCCTTCTGGCCGGCGGCGATCGTCATGCCGATCAGCTGCAGGATCGCCGGGTGGAGCGGATCGTACAGGTGCGCCACTTCGTAGTCGACGCGGTCGATCGCCAGCGTATATTGGATAAGGTCATTCGTGCCGATCGAGAGGAAATTCATGCGCCGCACGAACATCGGCAGCGCCAGCGCGGCGGCCGGGATCTCGATCATGGCGCCCACTTCCACCGCTTCGTCGAACTTGATGTTCTGTTCGCGCAGCTGGGCCTTGGCCTGCTCGAGCATGTTCAGGGTCTGGTCGATCTCGAAGGCGTGCGCCAGCATCGGGATCAGGATGCGCACCTTGCCGAAGCAGGACGCGCGCAGGATCGCGCGCAGCTGGGTCAGGAACAGCTGCGGCTCGGCCAGGCAGTAGCGGATCGCGCGCAGGCCCAGCGCGGGATTGAGCGCCGTGTGTTCGGTCGGGTCGAGCGGCTTGTCGGCGCCGACGTCGAGCGTGCGGATCGTTACCGTGCGGCCCTTCATCGCCACCACGGCGCGCCGGTACTGCTCGAACTGTTCGTCCTCGTCCGGCACCTTCAAACCTGGCGCGCCGCGGCCCATGAACAGGAATTCGGAGCGGAACAGGCCGATGCCGGTGGCGCCGGCCTCCAGCGCATGCGGGCAGTCGTCGGGCAGTTCGATGTTCGCCATCAGCTTGATCGCCGTGCCGTCCCTGGTCACGGCCGGCGTCTTCTTGAGCTTTTGCAGGCGCTTGCGCGCCTTGGTCAGTGCCAGCTGGCGCGCGCGGTACTGCTCCATCACCAGCGGGCTCGGATTGCAGATCACCACGCCGGCGTCGCCGTCGACGATGATCCAGTCGTCCTGCTCGATCAGGCGCGAAGCCTGGCTCATGCCGACCGCCGCCGGGATGTCGAGCGAGCGCGCGACGATCGCGGTGTGCGAGTTCTGGCCGCCGACGTCGGTGACGAAACCGATGAAGGAACGCGATTCGCCGCCGCGGTCGCGGAAGGCCAGCATGTCGGCCGGCGAGATGTCGTGCGCGACGACGACCATCTGCGGCGCGTAGCCGTCGTCGCCGGCCAGCACCGGCGGCACCGACAGGGCGGTACCCATCAACACCTTCAGCACCCGCTCGGCGACCTGCTGGATGTCGTGCTTGCGCTCGCGCAGATAAGGGTCTTCGATCTCGTCGAACTGGGCGGATAACTCGTCGATCTGCGTCACCAGCGCCCACTCGGCGTTGTAGTGGCGGCTACGGATGATGTCGAGCGGTGCTTCGGAGATCATCGGATCGGACAGGATCAGGGCGTGGACGTCGATGAACGCGCCCAGTTCGGTCGGCGCGTCCTTTGGCAGGTCGGTCCACAGTTCCTGCAGGTTGCGGTGCACTTCGGCGATCGCATCCTGCAGGCGCTTGACTTCGGCCTCGACCTGCTCGACCTGCACCAGGTAGTGCTTGACGTCGAGCGCGGCGGGCGTGAGCAGGTGCGCGCGCCCGATCGCGATCCCGCGCGAGACGGGGATGCCATGGAGCGTGAACGACGCCATCGAGGGTCCCGAACGGTAGCGGCCCGATTCCGGCATTACTCGCCTTCGCCGAACTTGTCGTTGACCAGGCCCGCGAGGGCGGCCAGTGCATCGCCCTCGTCCGGGCCATCGGCTTCGAGCGTGACTTTGGCGCCCTTGCCGGCGGCCAGCATCATGACGCCCATGATCGACTTGGCGTTGATGCGGCGGCCATTACGGGTGAGCCAGACTTCGCTTTTGTACTTCGCGGCCAGCTGGGTGAATTTGGCGGAGGCGCGGGCGTGCAAGCCCAGTTTGTTGATAATTTCAAGTTCTTGTTGAATCATGTTCTCGTTTTCTTTTCAATCGTCAGAACCGCGGCACCCGTCCGCTCCTGTATATCAGCTCGAACTACGCAGCTTCAACTACGCCTGTTCAACCGACGCGGATGCGGTTATCGACCCGCACCGCGCCATTCTGGGCACCCGCCAGCGCCATTTCCACCACCACGTCGAGCGTGTCGCGCCGGTAGGTGATTGCACGCAGCAGCATCGGCAGGCTGATGCCGGCGATGACTTCCACGCGGCCGGCGATCGCCAGCGAATTGCAGCAATTCGATGGCGTACCACCCTTGATGTCGGTGATCACCAGCACGCCATCGCCGTCGTCGAGGCGTGCGATCGCCTCGCGCGCGCGGACGTTGACGGCGTGCGTGTCTTCGTCGGCGGCGACGTCGATCGCCTCAAAACGCTCGGTCGGCCCGCGAAACACGTGGGCCGCCGCCGCGATGAATGCCTGGCCCAGTGGTGCGTGGGTCAGGAGCAAAATACCTACCATGTCATTTTCCTGTTGCCGACTCGACGGCATCGATGAACATCGCCGCAACGTCGAAGCCGGTCTGGTCGGTGATCTCCTGGAAGCAGGTCGGGCTGGTGACATTCACCTCGGTCAGGAAATCGCCGATCACGTCCAATCCTACCAGTAACAGGCCACGCTCGGCCAGCATCGGCCCCAGCGCCTCGGCGATCTCGCGGTCGCGCTCGGTGATCGGCTGGGCCACGCCGATGCCGCCGGCGGCCAGGTTGCCGCGCACTTCGGTGCCCTGCGGAATGCGCGCCAGCGCGAACGGCACCGGCTTGCCGCCGATGACAAGGATGCGCTTGTCGCCTTTGACGATCTCGGGAATGTATTTTTGCACCATGATGGTGCGCTTTCCGTTGTCGCTCAGTGTTTCGATGATGGCGCCCAGGTTCATCGCATCGGCCTTCACCCGGAAGATGCCGGTGCCGCCCATGCCGTCGAGCGGCTTGAAGATCACGTCGCCGTGCTCGGCATGGAAGGCGCGCAGGCGCTTTTCCGAGGACGTGACCAGGGTCGGCGAGGTGAACTGGCTGAACTGGCCGATCGCCAGCTTTTCGTTGTGGTCGCGGATCGCCGACGGGCGGTTGAAGACGCGCGCACCCTGCTTTTCGGCCAACTCGAGCAAATAGGTGCCGTAGACATATTCCATGTCGAACGGCGGGTCCTTGCGCTCGATGATGGCGTCGAATTCCGACAGGCGCGTATCGACCGCCTCATCGGCGCGGTACCACACGTCCTGCTCGCCGGTCAGGTGGATGCGCGCCACTTCGGCGCTGACCACGCCCTGCTCGAGCGCCATGTGGCGCTGCTCGAAGAAATAGAGCTCGTGGCCGCGCCGCGCCGCTTCGCGCATCATGGCGAAGGTCGAGTCCTTGTAGATCTTGAAACCGGAGAGCGGATCGGCGAGGAAGGCGATTTTCATGAAGGGTCCTGTCTGGGTAATGCCCTCGATTTTAGCCGGAATCCCGAATGCGCGCGGCCGGCCGGGCCGTGCCAATCTTTTCCACACGCACATAGTGCTTGTGAGCAAATTGTGCATGATCGCGTGGACGCCTGAGCGCGCGCAAACCGAAGCGCGATTGCCTGGGCGACGATGGACGCATGACTGCTCAACTCGACCAACAAGCGGAACAAGACCGCATCGCCAGCGTGTACCGCGGCTGGCACGGCGGCGCGGCGCTGGCGCGCTACGCCTGGCACCGGCCCGACATCGTGGTCCAGCACGCCATGCGCCTACGCGTGTTGTCGCGCCTGCTTGCCGGCACCGTCGGTACCGATCTCGGCAAGATCCGCGCCGTCGACGTCGGCTGCGGCACCGGCGGCTTCCTGCGCCAGCTGATCGACTGGGGGGCGACGCCGGCCAATCTCACCGGGACCGAGCTCCAGCAAGACCGGCTCGACCTCGCCCAGCCGCGTTCAGCGCCCGGCGTGCACTGGCACTGCGGCGCCCTGAATGCGCTGCCGGCGGCCAGCGCCGACCTCGTCAGCGCGCACACCGTGCTCTCCTCGATCCTCGACCCCGAACTGCGCCAGCAGCTCGCAGCCGACATGTGGCGCGTACTGAAACCCGGCGGCTGGTGCCTGGTGTTCGACTTCCGCTACAACAACCCGCGCAACCCGCACGTGCGCAAGGTCACGCGCACTGAGCTCGACAGTTATTGGCCGGGACACCGCCAGCAGTACCAGACCTTGCTGCTGGCCCCGCCCATCGGCCGCGCACTGGCCGGCCTGCCGGCGCTGGTGAGCGAAACGTTGGCAGCCCTGGCGCCGCCGCTGCGTTCGCATTTCATGTACATGGCGCAAAAAGAGCGGTAGGGTGGGCCGGGCCGCGCAGGACCCTGTGCCCACGCGTGACGTCTGCACTGTGTTGGCTGAGTCTTTCTTAAGACGAAGCCGACTCCTTCTTCGCCACAGTGCTCCTACGAAAACTATGCGCTAAGAAGCGCCCGATGCGCTCTTCATACTCACGTGGCGCATAAGCGTGCAGATCGACGTGAGCCGCGCCTGGAACTTCCCACAGTGCTTTGGGCTGGGCTGCACCCGCGAAGATACGCCGGGTCTCCTCGATCGTCGTATGCAGATCGCGCTCACCCGCCGCCACCATGACCGGCATCCGCAATCCGGGCATGGCATCGATCGGCCGCAATTGCTGCTGATTGATGTCCAGGCGCAGCGGCAACTGCCGCGACAGCGGCATGGCAAGCACGCCGGCACGCTGGCGCAGCCGGTCTTCGACCGCTTCCTCGATGGTGGGATACATCGACTCGAGCACGACAGCGTCCACTTGTAGGCAGGTTTTACATAGCATGAACGAGGCAGCCCCGAGCGAGACGCCGATCAAGCCGAGCGGCTCTCCCGGTGTCTGCTCGCGCAAGAACGCCAGCGCCGCCTGCACGCCGTCCGCTTCGCGCAATCCAAAGGTAATCGCCGGTGCAACGCTTTCGCCATGGCCCGGCAAGTCGATCAGCAACACGCTGTAGCCGGACGTGGCGAGGAAGCGCGCGCGCCCCAGCATCTGGCGCCGGTCGGCGCGAATGCCGTGCAACAGCAAGATGGCGCCCTTGCCGCTGCCGCGCAGGAACCAGCCGGCAACGGGCGGTCCATTACCGCGTTCGATCTGCACCTTGTCGGCCTGCAAACCGGCCGGCCGCGGCACCAGGTGCTGCGTCGGCGCGACCAGAGTCGATCCGGCCAACCACGACAGGACCGCACCGCCCATCAAGAGGCCCAGTAAAAGAATCGACAGGCGGCGCATGCGCACTCCCTCAGTTGAAGCCTGGCGCAATTGCCGAGCGAAATATTGAACAAGTATTATCGCTTCACGGCCTGCCTTTGGCGTAAAAAAGGGCCCTGGCCGGTCCCTTGTTCGTGTTGCCCTGCCCGAGGCTTAATAAACCTCTGGATTCGGATCCGTCCGTTCCATTTCCAGCGAGGCCGCCAGCAAGCCCAGGCGCGCCACGACGCCGTACACATAAAACCGGTTCGGCGCCGCCGTTCCCGGTTTCGCTTTCAGGTCCGGCACCGCGTGCTGCTGGGCAAACGCGAGCGGCACGTACTGCGAGCCCGGCGCGTTCAGGTTCTGGTCGATGCCGCGCTCGGCGTGCACGCGATAAAAACCGCCGACCACGTAGCGGTCGATCATGCAGACCACCGGTTCGGCCACCGCGTCGTCGATTTTTTCAAAGGTCGGCACGCCTTCCTGCACGATCAGGTCGGTAACAGCCAGTCCATCCTTGACTACCGACATCTTGGCGCGCTGCTTGAGCGTCAGGTCGCGCACTTCGCTGGCGTCCTTGATCGTCATGATGCCCATGCCATAGGTACCGGCGTCCGGCTTCACGATCACGAAGGGCTTTTGTTCCTTCATGCCGTATTCCTTGTACTTCTTCTTGATCTTCGAGAGCAGCGCCGAGACGGCGTCGGCCAGGGCTTCGGTGCCCTGGTCGTGCTCGAGGTCGACGTCGCCGACTTTCGCATGCAGCGGGTTGACCAGCCACGGATCGATGTCGATCAGCTTGCCGAACTTCTTCGCCACTTCGTCAAAGGCTTTCAGGTGATTGCTCTTGCGGCGGATTGCCCAGCCGGCGTGGACCGGCGGCAGCAGCGACTGTTCGTGGACGTTTTCCAGGATCGACGGGATGCCGGCCGACAGATCGTTGTTGAGCAAAATGGTGCACGGATCGAAGTCGGCCAGGCCCAGGCGGCGGCCGTTGGGCGAACGCACCAGCGGTTCGACCACCAGCATGTTCCCGTCCGGCAGCGCCAGCGGCGTCGGCTGGGTGACTTCAGGGGACAGCGAACCCAGGCGCACATGCAGGCCGGTCTGGCGGAAGATCTGCATCAGGCGCGCCACGTTTTGCAGGTAATGCGGGTTGCGCGTCTGCGTTTCCGGGATCAGGAGCAGGTTGCGCGCGTCTGGACAATACTTGTCGATCGCCGCCATCGCCGCCTGCACGGTCAGCGGCAGCATCTCGCTGGCCAGGTTGTTGAAGCCGCCCGGAAACAGATTGGTGTCGACCGGCGCCAGCTTATAACCGGCGTTGCGCAGGTCGACCGAGCAGTAAAACGGCGGCGTATGCTCCTGCCACTCGAGGCGGAACCAGCGCTCGATCGCGGGGGTGGCGTCGAGGATCTTTTTTTCTAAATCGAGCAGCGGGCCGGTCAGGGCGGTAGCGAGGTGCGGAACCATGAAAGTGGGCGTCCTTGTTGGGCTTTAAAAGCGGAGCTTTAAAAACGGGCTTCTTGGGAATGGATGCCCTTATTTGGGGCAATTTTCACCATTTTAAAGGCAATGCTGCAGCGCACGAAGAATAAAAAAAGCGCCCCGCAGGGCGCCTCTTTCATGCAGATCGGGTCGCGGTGTTACGCATGGTACGCCGATTCGCCGTGGCTGGTAATATCCAGGCCCTCGCGTTCCTGCTCTTCCGGCACGCGCAGTCCGATCACGAGATCGACGAGTTTGAAGGCCACGAAGGCAATCACGGCCGACCAGATGATGGTCACGCCCACCGCCTGGGCCTGCACCCAGACCTGGTGGCCGATCGAGTAGTCGGGCGAGGCCTTGTTGGCGACGTAATCCCAGACGCCCTGCCCGCCCAGTTGCGGCGAAGCGAACACGCCGGTCAGCAAGGCGCCGACGATGCCGCCGACACCGTGCACGCCGAACACGTCGAGCGAATCGTCGACGCGCAGCATGCGCTTGAGGCCATTCACGCCCCACAGGCAGACGATGCCGCCGACCAGGCCGATCACCAGCGCGCCCATCGGGCCGACGAAGCCGCAGGCCGGGGTGATCGCCACCAGGCCCGAGACGGCGCCCGACGCGGCGCCCAGCATCGACGGTTTGCCCTTGGTGATCCATTCGCCCATGGTCCAGGCGACGGTGGCGGCGGCGGTCGCCAGCAGCGTGTTGATGAAGGCGAGCGCGGCGACGTCGCCGGCTTCCAGCGCCGAACCGGCGTTGAAGCCGAACCAGCCCACCCACAGCAGCGAAGCGCCGATCATGGTCATGGTCATCGAGTGGGGCGCCATCGATTCGCGGCCGTAGCCGACGCGCTTGCCGATCACGTAGGCGCCGACCAGGCCGGCCACCGCCGCATTGATGTGGACCACGGTGCCGCCCGCGAAGTCGAGCGCGCCCTTCTGCCACAGCCAGCCGGCGGCGTCGGTAACGGCGGCCAGCGATGCCGCATCGGTGATCGCGTCAGGACCAGCCCAGAACCAGACCATGTGCGCCACCGGCAAGTAACCGAAGGTAAACCACAGCACGATGAACACCAGCACCGCCGAGAAGCGCGCGCGCTCGGCAAAGGCGCCGACGATCAGGGCGCAGGTGATGGCGGCAAAGGTTCCCTGGAAGGCGACGAAGATGAATTCGGGGATCATCGTCTCCTTGCTGAAGGTGCCGGCCATGCTGAACACGCCGGCCACCGGATCGTAGATCCCGTTCAGGAAGGCGCGGTCGAAGCCGCCGATAAAGGCGCTGCCGCCCGTGAATGCCAGCGAATAGCCATACAGGCACCACAGCACGATGATCAGCGAGAACACCATGAACACTTGCAGCAGCACCGACAGCATGTTCTTGGCACGTACCAGGCCGCCGTAGAACAGCGCCAGGCCCGGGATCGACATCATGATCACCAGCAGGGTGGCGACGAACATCCAGGCGGTATCGCCCTTGTTGATGGAAGGCGCGGCCATGGCCGGCAATGCAAGGGTAAGCCCAAGCGCGAGCCCCAGCGCGGGGGCGAGGATTTTGTGCATCATTGGTTTCATTGGAAATCCCCTTACAGTGCGTCGTTGCCGGTCTCGCCGGTACGGATACGGATGACCTGGTTGAGGTCGGACACGAAGATCTTGCCGTCGCCGATCTTGCCGGTGCGCGCGGCGCCCTGGATGGCGTCGATCACCTGGTCGATGACGGCATCGTCGACGGCCGCTTCGATCTTGATTTTCGGGAGGAAGTCGACCACGTATTCGGCGCCGCGGTAGAGCTCGGTATGGCCCTTCTGGCGTCCGAAGCCTTTCACTTCGGTGACCGTCATGCCCTGCACGTTAATTTCCGACAGCGCCTCACGCACCTCGTCGAGCTTGAAGGGCTTGATAATGGCGGTAATCAGTTTCATCGCATTGCCTCTTTCAGAAAGTTTTTGAGATGGACACGACCGCTGCCGAACGGCCCTGGTTGCGTCCATCGGGAACGAAATAGGCCTCGGTGTCGGCCTTGACCCAGGCCACGGCCACGCTGGCGAAGCCGAAGTCCTTGGTGAAGCCGAGCTTGTAATCGTTATAGGACAAGGCGCTGTTGTTCTTCACGCGCTGGCGGCCGACGTGCATGTTCAGCACCAGGCCCTCGACCGCTTCGATCGGCAGGTTGGCGCCGAAGTCGAGGTAGCCGCTCTGCTTGCTGTCGACGGTGCCGAACAGGTTGGTGGTCGCGTGCGAGTATTTCAGGTAGGCCGGGCCGATGCCGATCTGGCCGTACAGCTCGAAGGTGTTCGCATTAGGATTGAGGTCGTTCGACGGGTACCAGTAGTACAGGCCGCCGACGTCGTAGCTGACGTACTCGTTGATCTGGCCGCGCTTGCCGGCGTAGACGTCGACTTCGACGTCGCCGTCGCCACCCAGGTCCTTGGTCCACTTGATGGTGGACAGCCAGGTGCCGACGTACAGGCCGGTCGGGGTATGGGTATAGTCGGCGCCGCCCTGCAAGGCCGGGTCGAAGCGGGTCTGCGACAGGCCGCGGTAGCGGTACTCGTTGGTGAGCGTGGCGTTGTAGCTGACCGTATGCTCGGCTGCAGGCGCTTCCTGTGCCTGTACGCTCCCCATCATTGCCAGCGCAATCATGAACGCGCTCCCCGTTGCTGCACTTCCTGCTAACTTGCTCTTCATGACGATTCCCCTGGATGTGGATGGATGTAATGTCTCCGGTGCCTGAGTTGCAGCTTTATTCATCCTGTAGCAGAATGCGTGCCAGCTTATCGGGGTGTCGCATGTGCTTGATTTCTTGCGTACTTGCCCCATTTTTGGTGCTAATCACCACAAATTCGTGCGTACTGCGGGCAAGACACGCCGTCACGCACTAAACGAGGTCGCCGCGCACCACCGTGGTGCGCCGCCTCGCTGACCAGGACTGATGGACATGAATAATTTCTTCAACGACTTGCAAGGCAAGATCAACCAGGCGATGGAAAGCTCGCCCGCCAAGGACATCGAGCGCAACGTCAAGGCGATGATGACCCAGGGCTTTTCCAAGCTCGACCTGGTGACCCGCGAGGAATTCGATATCCAGGCCCAGGTGCTGGCCAAGACGCGCGCCAAGCTCGAAGCGCTCGAGCTGCGCGTGGCCGAGCTGGAAGCGCGGCTGACGGAGACGGCTCCGAAGGTGTAAGCGCTCCCGGCGCATGCTGTAGTGCTCAACGAAAGCGGCGCCATGAATGCAAAAGAAAAACTGATCGGCACGGACTTGCCCGCGCAAGAGGTATCGATCGACGTACTGCGCGAGAAATACGCAAAAGGCGATGAAACCTCGGTGGCCGACGTGCGCCGGCGCGTAGCCCACGCCCTCGCCGCGCACGAGGCGCCGCAGCGGCGCGCCGAATGGTCCGGGCGCTTCCTGTGGGCCATGGAGCATGGCTTCGTGCCCGGTGGCCGCATCAACTCCGCCGCCGGCCTCGATTTAAAAGCCACCCTTATCAACTGTTTCGTCCAGCCGGTCGGCGACTCCGTCACCGGCGTCGAAGACGGCTTGCCCGGCATCTACACGGCGTTGGCGGAAGCCGCGGAAACGATGCGCCGCGGCGGCGGCGTCGGCTACGACTTCAGCGCCATCCGCCCCTTGGGCGCCGTCGTGCATGGGACCCGCTCGCGCGCGTCCGGCCCGGTGTCGTACATGGAACTGTTCGACGCTTCCTGCCGCACCGTCGAATCGGCCGGCGCCCGGCGCGGCGCCCAGATGGGCGTGCTGCGCATCGACCATCCCGACATCGAACGGTTTATTGCGGCCAAGGACCGCGGCGGCCTCTCGAATTTCAATATCTCGGTGGGGGTAAGCGACGCCTTCATGGAGGCGCTGGAAGCGGACGCTAGTTTCTCCCTCGTGCACCGCGCCGAGCCGGGGGAAGAGCTGGTGGCCGCCGGCGCCCACCGACGCGAGGATGGCTTGTGGGTCTGGCGCGAGGTGCGCGCGACAACGCTATGGGACAGCATCATGGCGTCGACCTACGACCATGCCGAGCCGGGCGTGCTGTTCATCGACCGCATGAACGCCGAAAACAACCTCTGGTACTGCGAACAGCTGCGCGCCACCAATCCCTGCGGCGAGCAGCCGCTGCCGGCCTATGGCTGCTGCGATCTCGGCTCGGTGAATCTCACCTGCTTCGTCGACCAGCCGTTCACGCCCGGGGCCCGCTTCGACCTCGAACGCATGCGCGAAGTGGCCACCATCGCGGTACGCATGCTCGACCTGGTACTCGACGCCACCGAATGGCCGCTGCCGCAGCAGGCGGCGGAAGCACGCGCCAAGCGCCGCATCGGCCTTGGCTTCCTCGGCCTGGGCAGCACACTGGTGATGCTGGGGCTACGCTACGACGCGCCCGAGGGCCGCGCGCTGGCCGCGCAGATCGCGGAAAACCTGCGCGATGCCGCCTATGCGGCATCGAACGAACTGGCGTGCGAAAAAGGCGCCTTTCCCCTGTTCGACGCCGCGCGCTACCTGGAAGGCGCGTTCGTTTCGCGCCTGCCGTCCGCGCTGCGCGACGCCATCCGCATCCACGGCATCCGCAATTCACACCTGCTGTCGATCGCGCCGACCGGCACCATTGCCCTTGCCTTTGCCGACAATGCCTCGAACGGCATCGAGCCTGCCTATTCCTGGACTTATCAACGCAGGAAGCGCATGCCCGACGATGCGATGCGCGCCTACGAGGTGCAAGACCACGCCTGGCGCCTGTACCGGCGCATGCATCCCGAAGCGACGCCGGAGGGCGCGCTGCCGCCCGCTTTCGTCACCGCACTGCAGATGCGCGCCGATGACCACCTGCGCATGCTCGAAGCCGTGCAGCCCTTCATCGACACGTCGATCTCGAAGACGGTGAACGTGCCGGTTGATTACCCGTATGACGACTTCCGCGGCCTGTACCTGAAAGCCTGGCGCGCCGGCTTGAAAGGCCTGGCGACCTACCGCCCGAACACGGTGCTGGGCAGCGTGCTCGGCGCCAGTCCGTCGACCGAGGCGACGACCGGCGACCCTGCCTGCCCCGACGAAGACCCGCTGAGGAAGCGCTTCGAAGGGCGGCCGCTGGGAGAACTCGATTCGGTCACCTCGAAGATTGAATACGCGACCCAGGAAGGCCGCAAGACCCTGTACCTGACGGTGAGCTTCATCCGCGTCGAGGGCATGGCCGACGGCGTGCCGGTGACGATCGAGCGCCCCTTCGAATTCTTCATGCCGGCCAACCAGCGCAGCGACGGCCAGCAGTGGATCACTTCCTCGATGCGCCTGCTGTCGATGCTGGCGCGCGCCGGCGGACCGATCGCGAAAGCGCTGGCCGACATGCGCGACGTGGTCTGGGAAAAGGGACCGGTGCGCTGCGGTTTCCTCACGCGCGAAGACGGCACCCGGGTCCCCGTGTTCCACGATTCGGAGGCGGCGGCGGTCGGCTTCATGCTGCAGCGGATCCTGATTGGGCGTGGCTTCCTCGACAGCCAGGGCAACGGCGTGCCGGTGGCGCAGCTGGCGCGCCAGCTGGCCGTGCGCGACGTTGCGAGTGAAGCCGCGCCGTACGACGCCGCATCTATTCCCGCCGCCGCGCCGCGGGCGCTTGGCGCCAAATGCCCGGAATGCGGCGCCCGCGCGCTGCGCAAGAGCGAGGGGTGTACGCGCTGCGACAACTGCCAATATGTGGGCGAATGCGGCTGAGTTGTCGTTCCGGCCGGGCCGGTGCGGTGATACCATCGTGAATCCGGCTGCGCGGCAGTGCGCGCGCGGCCGGCCCACAACCGAAGGAAATCCATTGAACAAGTATGTGACGTATGCGCACCGAATTGCGCTTTGTCCTGCGCTCGGCCTTGCGCTCGGCCTGGCAGGCGCCGCACCGGCCAGTGCCCAGGACACCGGCCGCGCGCTCGAAGCGCGCATCGTCGTGGTGGACGTCGAACGTCTGCTGGTCGAGTCGAAACGCGCGCGCAGCGCCTCCGCCAGGATCGAAGCCGAATTCGCGCCGCGGCGCCAGCAGATCCAGGCCCAGCTGCGCCAACTGCGCGAGATGTCGGAAAAGCTGGCCCAGGATGCGCCGCGCCTCGACGACCGCGAACAACTGGTCCGTTCGCGCGCGGTGGGCGAACTCGAACGCACCGTGCGCCGCGCCCAGGAGCGGATCAAGGACGATTTTGCCGAACGCACGCATGCCGAGCGTACCGCGCTTGCCATGCGCATCCACGACATCGTACTGACCCTGCCCGCCCGCCAGGGTGTGGACGTGGTCCTGACGCGCACGATCTGGCACCGGCCGCAGATCGACGTCACTGACAAGGTGGAAACATTGCTGGACCGCTGACGGCATCATTTTACCCGGATCTTATTGCGCTCATATTTTTATCCGGGTAATATCTCCGCATGCGTGCCAGTCCGGCGCGCCTTCTCCAGGAGAATCCCATGCTGCCGAGTTACTGCATCGCCTTTGCCGGAACCGAACTACTGGCCAGGGGCGAACTCGTCGCCGTCGTGCGCGCCGTCAAGGCGGCACTCGACGGCGGCACCGACCGTTCGATCGCGCTGCTCGATGCGGCGACCAGCCGTCCCGTCGAGATCAATTTCACCGGTACCGAAGAAGAGGTCTTGCAGCGCATTCCGCGCGCGCCCGTGCGCAGCGCCGGCCGCCCCAAGCTGGGCGTGGTGCCGCGCGAGGTGACGCTGCTGCCACGCCATTGGGAATGGCTGGCGAAGCAGCCCGGCGGCGCTTCGGTGGCGCTGCGCAAACTGGTCGAACACGCCTCGCGCGATGCGCGCGACGCCGACACGATGCGCGAAGCGCGCGATGCGGCCTACCGCTTCATGCATGAGCTGATGGGGGATGCGGCGGGGTTCGAGGAAGCATCGCGGGCGCTGTTCGCGGGCGATGGCGCGCGCTTTGCGGGCCTGGTGGCGGAGTGGCCGGTGGGAGTGCGGGATCACCTGCTGGAACTGGCAGGGCCGGCGTTCGCCAGCTGACATAAAAAAAAGCCCGGCTCGTGCGAGTACCGGGCGTTTCCATGCGCACTGCGCCGCGGTGTTACTTGACGCCGCTGGCCTCCTTGGCCGCCTTGGCAAAATCACCTGCCGTCACGAACGAGATGTCCGCCGGCTTGATGAATTGGCGCATCGCCTCGTTCACCTGCGCGAGCGTCAGCTTGCGCACCTGGTTCTCCACTGCGGCATCGAAGGCCATGGTCCGGTCCAGCGACAAGTATTCGGACAAGGCGCCGGCAAGCGCCTCGTCGGAGGTACGCGACACTTCCTCGGCCTGCAGCCAACCCTTCTTCGCTTCCACCAGTTCGGCTTCGGTAAAGCCTTCGCTCACCGCGCGCTGCAGTTCTTCGCGCAGGACGGCTTCGACTTTCGCGGTGTTTTGCGGCGCGCTCATGGCGTACGCCATCCAGATGCCGGCAGGGTCGCGCGTCGGAATGCTCAGCTGCGAGCCGACGCCATACGACAGGCCCTCCTTCTGGCGGATGCGGTCGGCCAGGCGCGAACGCAGCGCGCCGCCGCCCAGCATGTAGTCGGCCATGACCAGCGCGGGATAGGCTTTCGCGTCGTTCTTCAGGGGCATCGGGTGAACTGCCAGCAGCAGGCTGCTGGCCTTGTCCGGCGTCTCCAGCGCCACCTTCTGGCCGGCGACCGGCTTGATGGTGCCGGGGACGCGCACGTACTTCTGCTGCGCGTCCCAGCCGCCGTACAGGTGCCCCACCTGGGCCTCGAGCGCGGCCGCATCGAAATCGCCCACGGCGGCAAAGGTGGCGTTGTCGGCGCCATAGAAGGCGGCGTGGAATGCCTTGACCTCGGCGACCGTGACCGCCTGTTGCGCCGCCAGTTTTTCCGGCAGCGTCAGCGCATGCTTGACGTGCCCTTGTAGCGTCGTGTCGAGCAGGCGCGAGAGTGCGACGCTGGCCTGCGGATTTGGTTCCGGAATCGCCTGCTCGGTCGCATTGATGTTCGCGCGCTGGAATTCGCCGAATTCGGCCGGCGCAAACGCGGGCTTCCTGAGCACCTCGGCCATGAGGTCCATCGCGGCCGGCAGGTTTTCGCGCGTGGTGGTCACCGTCGCGGTAATGCCTTCGGCGCCGCCGGAAATGCTGGGCTGGGCCTTGAGCTTGTCGAACATGTCCTTCAACTGCTGGCGCGACTTGTCCTGGGTGCCGTAGCTCAGCAGGCCGGCCGCAAAACTGCCGGCGGTCGCCTTGTTGCGCAGGCTTTCTTCGGTACCGAAGCGCAGCCGGATCGTCGCGGTGACGAGGCCGCCCTTGGTCTTCTTCGGCAGCAGCGCTCCCTTCAGGCCGCCGGCCAGCTGGAAGCGCCGGGTGCGCGCTTCGATGTTGGCCGGGCTTGGATCGAACACTTCACCCTGCGCCACGACCGCCCGGCCCTTGTAGCCGTTGACGACGGCGGCGATGTCGACCGTTCCCGGCACCACGGTACGGTCCGGCGCATCGGTCGGCACGAATACGCCCAGCGTGCGGTTCGAGGCCTTGAGGTATTTCTCGGCAGCGGCCTGCACGGCCTTGGCGTCGACCGCTTCGACCTGATCGCGGTTGACGAAGAACAGGCGCCAGTCGCCCGCCGCCATCGCTTCGGTCAGGCCGATCGTCAGGCGTGCGCTGTTGTTCATCGCCAGTTCGATGTTCTTGCCGATCGCCTGGCGTGCACGCGCCACTTCTTCTTCGGTGACCGGATGGGACTTCAAGTCTTCCAGCACCTTGAGCAGCGCGTCCTGGGCCGGCGCCAGCGGCTGCTCCTTCGGCACCACGGCGCCGAAGATACGATAGCCGGGTTCGAGGTTGCTGACCGCGGAAACGTCGAGACGGGTCGCCAGCCTGGTTTCCACCAGTGCCTTGTGCAGGCGGCCCGACGGCGCATCGGCCAGCACGCGCGCCAGTACCTCGAGCGCCGCCGCATCCGCGTGTCCGCTCGGCGCGACGTGGTAGCCGGCGCCGACGAACTGGGTGCCGCCGGCGCGGCGCACCGTGACGGAACGTTCGCCGTCCTGGGTCGGTTCAAGCGTATAGGTCGGCTGGATCACGCGCGACGGTTTCGGGATCTTGCCGAACAGGGTGTTCACTTGCGCCAGCACCTTGGCCTCGTCGAAGCGGCCGGCGACGATCAGCAAGGCGTTGTCCGGTTGGTAGTACTGCTTGTAGAAAGCGCGCAGGCGCGGGATGTTCACTTGCTCGATGTCGGAACGGGCGCCGATGGTCGACTTGCCGTAATTGTGCCAGTCGTAGGCGACGGCCTGCAGGCGCTCGGTGGTGACGCTGATCGGATCGCTCTCGCCGATCTCGAACTCGTTGCGCACGACCGTCATCTCGCCTTTGTTGGTCCTGGTATTCCACAGGTCATCCTGCGAAATCGGCGCATTGACCATGCGGTCCGCTTCCAGCGCCAGCATGGTGCGCAGGTTGTCGTCGCTGGCCGGGAAGGTGGCGTAGTAATTGGTGCGGTCGTACCAGGTCGTGCCGTTGAAATCGGCGCCGAGGCTGTTGAGCACTTCGACCGGACTCTGCGTACCCTTTTTGACGCCGAAATTCCCGGTCGGCTTGAACAGCAGGTGTTCCCAGCAAGTGCGCCATGCCGGTCTCGCCGTAATTCTCGTGACGCGAACCGACCATGTAGACCATGTTCGTCGTCAGCGTCGGTTTCGATGCATCCGGAAACAGCAGGACGCGCAAGCCGTTCGCCAATCGGTATTCGGTGATGCCTTCGACCGAGGTCACCTTGACCGGACCGTTTTGCATGCCGGACTTCGCCTGGACCGGCGCTGCCTTCGCGGCTGTACCTGCGGCGAACGCCGGCGACAGGATGCCGGCGCTGATCATCAATGCAACGAGAATTTTCACTTTTTATATCCCGGACGATTTATACATACAAACAATAAACGGTTAATCGGCCGTTTATTCACCTTGTGCAGCAACGGCTTGTCTTATTAACGCCATTCATTGCAATCCCTATTTGGAACTTAAACAATGAAGCTTGGCTTGCCATAAGTCAATAAAGAACGGAGCGCGGCCTGTTCCGCTCTCCGGCGCCGACACGGCACGGTCACGCATCGTTTGCGCAGACAGGCGATAATCGTTACCTCCCATTCGCTTTATCTACACGAGCATCTACCTGACATGAATGACTTCGACAGCGTTCCGCTGGAATTTTTTCAGGATTACCCGGAACCGGGTGTCAATTTTATCGATGTCGGCTGCATTTTCGATCACCCCGACCATTGGCGTCTTGCCATCGATACCTTGCACGCGCAGACCGAGGGCCTGCACTTCGACTTCATCCTTGCCATGGACGCGCGTGGATTCATGATCGCCGGCGCCCTCGCCTACGAGCGCAAGGTCGGCTTCGCCATGGCGCGCAAGGCGGGCAAATTGCCCGGCAAGGCGATCAGCATCGATTACCGGCGCGAATACGGCAGCGCGACCATCGAGATCCAGCCGGAGCGCATCAAAGGCCGGCGCGTGCTGATCGTCGATGACGTGCTGGCCACCGGCGGCACCATCGAAGCGGCAGCATCGCTGCTGCGCCAGCTTGGAAAAGAGGTCGTCGGTGCAGCGGCCCTGTTCGATATCGCCTTCTTCAAGGACAAGCGCGCGCTGACGATGCCGGTCGTGACCTTGCGCGACGTATGATACTTGCTCCAGGCACTTGACTGGACCATCATTGCCGACCACGCAAGCGCCCGCCAACCCGCGCACGATTGGCAGCGCTCAAAGACGCGTCCAGACAGCGGCGCACCATCTGGCAGTCCCGTGTTCGCCAGGAGTGCCATGAGTCTCGCCGTCTTACGCAGCCGCGCCCTCGCCGGCATGGAAGCCCCCGCCGTCAGCGTCGAGGTGCATCTGGCTAACGGACTACCGGGGTTAACGATCGTCGGCTTGCCCGATGCCGAGGTGCGCGAGGCGAAAGACCGGGTGCGCGCCGCCTTGCAGAACGTCGGCTTCGAGATGCCGGCGCGGCGCATTACCGTCAACCTGGCGCCGGCCGACCTGCCCAAGGAGTCGGGCCGTTTCGACCTGCCGATCGCGCTCGGGATCCTGGCGGCATCCGGCCAGATCCCGGCCAGGGAACTGGACCGCTACGAGTTCGCGGGCGAGCTCTCGCTGTCCGGACAGTTGCGTCCGGTTCGCGGGGCGCTGGCGATGACGTTCGCGATTGGACGCAGCGGCGCGGACGGCAGTGGAAACAAACAGCGCGCATTCATCCTGCCGCGCGCGAACGCCGACGAGGCAGCGCTGGTGACCGACGCCGCCATCTATCCGGCCGACACGCTGCTGCAGGTGTGCGCCCACTTCGCCGCCGTCGACGACGGCGCGCGGCTGGAGCGCTACCGTAACGAGCGTCCCGGCCAGCCGGTGTGCTATCCCGACTTTGCCGACGTCAAGGGCCAGCAGCACGCCAAGCGGGCACTCGAGATCGCGGCGGCGGGCAACCATTCGCTATTGCTGATGGGGCCGCCCGGCGCCGGTAAAAGCATGCTGGCAGCGCGCTTTCCCGGCTTGCTGCCGCCGATGACGGACGAAGAAGCGCTGGAAGCGGCCGCGGTGCAATCGCTCAACGGCAGCTTTTCGATCGAGCGCTGGCGTGTGCGCCCGTTTCGCAGTCCGCACCATACGAGTTCGGGCGTGGCCCTGGTCGGTGGCGGCGGCGTGCCGCGTCCGGGCGAAGTCTCGCTGGCGCATTGCGGGGTATTGTTCCTGGACGAACTGCCCGAGTTCGACCGCAAGGTGCTCGAGGTGCTGCGCCAGCCGCTCGAGTCGGGCCGCATCACCATTTCGCGTGCGGCGCAGCAGGCGGATTTTCCGGCGCGCTTTCAATTGATCGCCGCCATGAACCCCTGCCCTTGCGGCTGGCAGGGCCATCCGTCTGGCAAGTGCCACTGCACCATTGAAACCGCGCTGCGCTACCGTGACCGCATTTCCGGTCCGCTGCTCGACCGCATCGACATGCAGATCGAAGTCAACGCCATGTCGCCCGATGCGATGAGCGCGCGCGCCGATGGCGAAAGCAGCGCCGCCATCGCCGCACGGGTCGCCCTTGCCCATGCGGTGCAGCTGGAACGACAGGGCAAGCCGAACCAGCGCCTGAACACACACGAGATCGAACGCCATTGCGCGCTCGACCCGCTGGGCGAACGCACTTTGCGCTCGGCCATGTCGCTGATGAACTGGTCGGCGCGCGCCTATCACCGCGTATTGAAAGTGGCGCGCACGATCGCCGACCTGGCGGGCGCGTCGGCGATCGGCGGCACCCACATGGCCGAAGCGGTGCAGTACCGGCGCGGCTTGAACGAACGCTGAGTAGCGCAGGAGAGAGCGCCCTGCTACCATCGATGCATGCAAAGACGACTATTTTGTGCACTGCCGCTGGCTGCTGCCTTGCTCCTGCCCGGCTGTCATCCCACCTATAACTGGCGCACCTACAGCAGTCCGGATGCGCCGTACCGGATCATGTTTCCGGCCAAGCCGGCGACGCACACGCGCAGCGTCGACCTGGACGGCATGCAGGTCGACATGACGATGACGGCGGCCGAGGTCGAAGGCGTGACCTTCGCCGTCGGTACCGGCATCGCGCCCGATGCGGCGCGCGCCCGGGCCGCGGTCGCCGCCATGAAGACAGCGCTCGTGCGCAACATCGGCGCCGAGGTCGCGCGCGAAAGCGCCGCGGCCGGCCCCGACAGCGCGCTCGACATCGATGCGGTCGGCAGCGCCAATGGCCAGCCGATGAAGCTGCGCGGCCGTTTCGAAGCGCATGGCAAGCGTTTTTATCAGGTGGTCGTGATGGGCAAGGCGAATGCGATGACGCCGGAACACGTTGATCAGTTCATTTCTTCGTTCAAACTGCTGTGATGACGGAGACCCCCGCCTTGGTGCTCTCCGGGCTGCGCAAGCACTTCGGCCGCCCCGCCGTGGACGGACTGGACCTCACAGTCGGACGCGGCGAATTCTATGCCCTGCTGGGGCCGAACGGCGCGGGCAAGACGACGACCCTGCGCATGGTGGCCGGCCTGGTGGCGCCGGATGCGGGGCGGATCGAAGTGCTCGGCATCGACCTGGCGGCCGACCCGGCGGCGGCCAAGCGCCGCATCGCCTACCTGCCGGACGACCCGATGTTGTACGGCAAGCTCAAACCCGTCGAATACCTGGAATTCGTGGCCGGCCTGTGGGGGATCGACGGCAGGGTGGCCGCGCCGCGCGCGCGCGAGCTGCTGGCCTGGCTCGACCTGGAGCAGCATGCGCATGAATTGACCGAGGGATTTTCGCGCGGCATGAAACAAAAGCTGGCGCTGGCCGGCGCCCTGATCCATACGCCGGAACTGCTGATCCTGGACGAACCGCTGACCGGACTCGACGCCGGCGCCGCGCGCCAGGTCAAGGACTTGCTGCTGGCGCACGTGGCCGGGGGCGGCACGGTGATCCTGACGACCCACATCCTCGAAGTGGCGGAACGGCTGGCGCAGCGCATCGGCATCATCCAGCACGGCCGGCTGATCGCGCAGGGGACGCTCGACGAATTGCGCGTGGCCACGCCCGGCGCCACGCTGGAGGACATGTTCCTGCGCCTGACGGGACCGGCGTGAACCTGGAGGTGAACCTGCCTCCCGGGAGTACGTCGTGGCTGCTGCGCCACGAGCTGCGGCTGTTCTGGTATACGACGATCGCCGCCGGCAAACCGGGTGCGCCGCGGCGGCCGAACTGGCGCGTGCTGGGTGGCGGCCTGCTGGCTTGGGCCGCCCTGCACGTCGGCGTCTTCTTCCTGCTGCGCGAGATCGGTCCCGGCACCGGTGCCCTGCCCCATCAATTCGTGGTCATGGCCAGCGCGATGCTGCTGACGACCTTTCTTTTCATGCTCTCGAGCGCGCTCAAGGGGAGCGTGGAGACATTGTTCGAGCGCGGCGACATGGATTTACTGTTGTCGTCGCCCCTGCCTTCGCGCAGCATCTTCGGCGTCAAGCTGGCAGGGATGGCGGTCGGTGTCGCCGGACGCTACCTGTTCTTCCTGGCGCCGGTCGCCCATGTTGGCCTGGTGCTGGGGCAACTGCGCTGGGTGGCAATCTATCCGGCGCTATGCGCGCTGGCGCTGCTGGCAGCCTCGGGCGCGATGCTGCTGACGCTGGTACTCGTACGCCTGCTCGGTGCGCGCCGTACCCGCGTCGTGGCGCAGGTGCTGGGCGCGCTGGCCGGCGCCTTCCTGTTCCTGCTGTCGCAGGCGGGCACTCTCCTCTCGCAAGAAGGCGGACCGGCGCCGTCGGCGATCGCCAGGGTGATCGCCGCCGTACAGTCGCTCGATCCGCACAGCCCGCTTTTGCTGCCGGCACGCGCCGCCCTGGGCGAGACCGGTCCGGCGGCCCTCATCGCCGGGTTCGGCGTGCTTGCCGCGGTGCTGACCGTAAGCTTGACGCACAGGTTTTTCGTGCGCGGCCTGCAACAGGTGGCCGGCAGCGAAAGCTCGTCCAGGCGGACCGGGCCGGTACGCTACCGCTTCGAACGCAGCCTGGTAGCGCTCATTATCGTCAAGGAATGGCGCCTGGTCCGGCGCGATCCGCTTCTCATTTCGCAAGTGCTGCTGCAATTGCTGTACTTGCTGCCCTTGTGCCTGCTGGTCTTCCGCAAGGACGCGCTGCAGTTGGCGGCGATTGCGGGCGGTCTGACGATGCTGTGCGGTTCGCTCAGCGCCTCGCTGTCCTGGATCATCCTGCTGGCGGAAGACGCGCCCGACCTGCTGCAGACATCGCCCGCGCAATCGGGCACGGTGCGGATGGCGAAACTGGCAGCCGCCGTCGTGCCGGTTCTGGCGCTGGTGGTGCTGCCGCTGCTGTGGCTCGGCACGCGTGCCCCGCTGGCAGGAGCCGTCACGGCGGCGACCGTCTGTGGCGCTGTCCTGAGCACAGCGCTGGTGAATCTGTGGACGGGCCGTCCGACGCCGCGTGGCGAATTCAAGAATCGGGGCAAACGCAGCATCGTGACCATCCTGCTCGAGCTGTGCAGTTTGCTGTCGTGGGCAGCTCTGGCGCTGCTGCTGCCGCGTGCGCTTGGCGCAGCGCCAGTCGGCATTGCGCTTGCCGGCATGCTGGGCGCGACTGCGGCGATCGCCCTGGGTACCGTTCCGCTTGCGTGGCTGCTGCGCCACCGCGCCCGCTAGCGGCGTGCGCGACATGACCGCAGGCGGCACTCGTGTTATCGTTTAGTTACGATGAAAACACACGAGAATGCATTATGTTAATCACTTTCAAAAGCAAGGCGTATCCCGACGTGATGATGTACCAGGATCACGCAAAGCGGATTCTTGACCTGCTCAACAAGGAGCCGGAAATCGGCGTCATCACCTCCGCCGAAGCCGAGCGCGCCGTCACGCTGCTCGAGCACGAAATCGAAGAGAGCCGCAAGCATCCACCGACCGAACTGGTCGAGCAGGACATCAAGGCACACCGGGGCGAAGACGACGACGATCCGGACCACGAGCAAGTGCAAGTGGTCAGCTTCTCGACGCGGGCTTACCCGATGCTCGAAATGCTGCGTGCGGCACGCGACAACAAGTGCGACATCCTCTGGGGTGTTTGATTTCCAGTAGTCGTAGGGTGGGCACCTGTGCCCACGCGGTCTCAGCAGTTGATCATCCAACTCTCTGGGGACAAACTACCAGACGAAAAAAAACCCGCTCAGATCTCCGAGCGGGTTTTTCTCTTATAACTAGCCTGACGATAACCTACTTTCACACTGGTTGCAGCACTATCATCGGCGCAAAGTCGTTTCACGGTCCTGTTCGGGATGGGAAGGGGTGGGACCGACT